>CAVUHX010000043.1:0-73116 GCA_963741405.1 uncultured Alphaproteobacteria bacterium | reverse complement strand
GCTAGTCGCCGAGTCGCTCAAAATTGGGGGTATAGTCTCTTGAGTTTGACGCGGGCATCGTTGGTGGTGAACTGCCAATCGGCTTTGGCGTGATGTTTGTTTCGATGGGCCTCCCAAGCGGCGATCTCTTTTGCGAGCGTTGGCTTGTCGGGAATGCGGCGATCGAGGCATTGGGTGGTCAGGACGGCAAGTTCGGATTCTGCCATGTCGAGCCAGCTTCCGTGTTTGGGCGTATAATGCCACTCGAAACGCTTGGCGAGGCGGCGAGCCTCCTCTGGCGGGAAGGCCACGTAGAGCGAGGCCGCCGTGTGCGTGCTCAGGTTATCCTGAACCGGGACGATCTGTTTGGCGTCGGGAAAATGGACGTCGGATAGTTCTTTGAGCACTTGCGCGTAATCGACGGCGGCGTGATGGTCGGTGACCTTGACTTTGCGCCAGCCCTCCAGCGGAGCGAACGTCATGAATATGTTGGCCACGCCGTTGCGTTCGTACTCGTAATCGTACCGGATCGGTTGCCCGGGCTTGGCTGGGATCGGCTTGCGCGTCTCTATGACCAACTGTTTCGACGTTTCATCGAGGCAGACCAAGGGCCGCTCGGGATCACGCGGCTTTTGGTAGGTTTCCAGCACGTCTTCCATCGCTGCGACGAAGGCGGCGTTGGCGTCGGGTGGAATCACCCATTGCCGATTGCGGTGCGGTTGGAGAGTGTTTTTTTTAGAGTCCGTCCGATCGTGTTATCGCTCGCTTTCTCGACTATGTTCAGTTCGACGACCTTCTCTTCGAGCAGCCGCAGGCTCCAACGCGCGAAGCCCTCGGGAGCCGGAGAGCAGGCCAAGGCGATCAACTTGGCCTCGGCCGCGCCGTCGAAAATTCGGGGACGGGCGGAATTCGGATTGTATTTGCGCAGCAGGGTCGCCTCGAACCCTTCTTCGACCAATTGTCGCCGTGTGCTACCGACGGTGTTGACGCTGGTATCCAACGCAGCCGCTATTTCGCGGTCCGTCCAACCTTCTCCCGCCTCCGACGCGTCCGCTTTGAGCAGGATCCTCGCCTTCGTGATCAGTTGCGCCGATCGCTTGCCTGAGCTGATCAGCGCCTCAAGCCGCTCGCGCTCCTCCGCGCTCAATTTCACAACGTACTTCTTCGCCCCAGTGCTTGTCCCTGCCACGAATTATCCCCATCCTCGCCCCGCCGGCGCAGGCACAGAGATTCAGAAATGCCACCAAGTTTCAAGGACGCGAGCGACTAGCCCCGGCTGGCGCGCATAGCCGCGGATTCCCTATGGCTTCGCCTGGTCCGCGATCCTGCCCAGGCTCTCTTCCCGCCCGAGCACGGTCAGCACATCGAAGATGCCGGGGGAGGTCGGGCGGCCGGTGAGCGCGGCGCGCAGCGGTTGGGCGACCGACCCGAGCTTTGCGCCGGTCTCTTCGGCATAGGTTCGCACGACTGCCTCAAGCGCCGGACCTGACCACTCCTGGATCGCGCTCAGCCTCGGCAGCAACGCTGCGAGATGGGCGCGGCCGCCTCCGGCGAGGATGTCGGCGGCCTTGTCGTCCATCGGCAACGGCCGCGCCGCGAACAGGAATCCCGCCCCGTCCAGGAGCTCGACCAGCGTCTTGGCGCGCTCCTTGAGGCCCGGGATCGCCGCGCGGAGCTGCATCCGCTTCGACTTGTCGAGCCGGCCTTCGACCTCCGGCCCGCCCGGCAGGTAGGGAAGGGCGCCGGTCAGCGCATGAAAAAGCTCCTCGTCGCTCGAGGCGCGCATGAAATGGCCGTTCATGTTCTCGAGCTTGGCAAAGTCGAAGCGCGAGGGAGACCGGCCGATTGCCGGCAGGTCGAAGGCGGCGACGATCTCGTCGGTGGAGAAGAACTCCTTGTCCCCCTGGCTCCAGCCGAGCCGCACGAGATAGTTGCGCAGGGCGGCGGGCAGATAGCCCATGGCGCGATAGGCCTCGACGCCGAGCGCGCCGTGGCGCTTGGAGAGCTTTGCGCCATCGGCCCCGTGGATCAGCGGGATGTGCGCCCAGACCGGAACGTCCCAGCCGAGCGCCTGATAGATCTGCGTCTGGCGCGCGGCGTTGGTCAGGTGATCGTCGCCTCGGATGACGTGGGTGACGCTCATGTCGTGATCGTCGACGACGACGGCGAGCATGTAGGTCGGGTTGCCGTCGGAGCGCAGCAGCACGAGATCGTCGAGTTCCCTGTTGGCGAACACGACCTTGCCCTGCACCTTGTCGTCGATGATCGTCTCGCCCTCCTGCCGGGCGCGCAGCCTTACCACCGGGGCGACGCCGGCGGGCGCCTCTGACGGATCGCGGTCGCGCCAGCGGCCGTCGTAGCGCATCGGACGGCCCTCGGCCCGCGCCGTCTGGCGCATCGCCTCGAGCTCTTGCGCGCTCGCGTAACAACGGTAAGCGGCGCCGCTGGCGAGCATCTGGTCGACCACCTCGCGATGGCGCCAGGCGCGGCCGAACTGGCTCATCGCCTCGCCGTCCCAATGGAGGCCGAGCCAGTTGAGGCCATCGAGGATGGCGTCGACCGCGGCCTGGGTCGAGCGGTCCCGGTCGGTGTCCTCGATGCGCAGGAGAAAAGTGCCGCCGAACCGGCGGGCGTAGAGCCAGTTGAACAAAGCCGTGCGCGCGCCGCCGATGTGCAGGAAGCCGGTTGGGGAGGGGGCGAAGCGGGTGACGATTTTTGACATGACAGGCCGGAACAAGCGGAATCGGAATCCAGCGCCTGGCTCTAGCAGACGGGGGGCATGCCGACAAAGCTGGGCCTTGCCCACCAGCAATTCTAAAAGAGGGTCGGGATGATTTTTTCGCTGGGGGATTCCCAAATCAGCGGAAACATAATTCACGCTGGGGATGGAGATCTTGGCGTCGCTTTTGTCTGGCCTGAAGGCGGTTTGCAAGGCGTTTCCGGACCCTCGCAAGGGGCGGAGCGGCAATATTGCGATGGCGGATTTCGGTCTGTCGGCCTTCGCGATGTTTTTCATGCAGAGCGCGTCTTTTCTGTCCTTTCAGCGTAGGCTGGAGAAAGGTCAGGGACGGTCGAACTGCCAAACCCTTTTTGGCATCGAGAAGATCCCTTCCGACAATTATATCAGGGACATGCTCGACGGCGCGGATCCTGCTCTTCTTTCGCCCTGCTTCGAGGACACGGAGCGTCTGCTGCTCGAACCGGCGATGCGCGAGGCTTTCGGCCGGCTGGGCGGCCGAGCGCTCGTGGCCCTCGACGGGACCGAGTATTTTTGCAGCCAGAGGATCGCCTGCCCGCATTGCCAGACGCGCAAGCGCAGCAACGGCAAGGTCGAAAGCTATCATTCCATGCTGTGCGCGACGGTTGTCGCGCCGGGACATTCCAAGGTGGTCCCGCTCGCGCCGGAGTTCATCGTCAAACAGGACGGCGCCGAGAAGCAGGACTGCGAGCGCAACGCGGTCAAACGCTGGCTCATGCAGCACGGCGCGCGCCTGAAGCCCCTGCGACCGGTGTATCTGGGCGACGATCTGTTCGCCTGCCAGAGCGTGGTCGAGAGGCTCGCGGACAACGGCGACGATTTCATCTTCACCTGCAAGGAGACCTCGCACAAGGCGCTCTACGACTTCATCGATGGAGCCGAACTCACGCGTCATGAGGTCCAAGTCCGCAAAGGCAAGACGCGCCAGACGCATCGCTACCGGTTCGTCGAGAAGGTTCCGCTGCGCGACGGCAAGGACGCCGTGCTGGTCAACTGGATCGGCTTCGACAGCCTCAACGCCAAGGGCGCAGTCACATACAAGATGGCCTTCGTTACCTCGCTGCCGGTCGCCAAGAGCAACGTCGCCGAGATCGCCGCTTGCGGCCGCGCAAGGTGGAAGATCGAGAACGAAGGCTTCAACGTCCTGAAAAACAACGGCTACGAGCTTGAACACAATTTCGGGCACGGCGAGACCAATCTGGCCATGACGCTCGCCGCGCTCAACTTGCTCGCCTTCGCCTGGCATACGGTTCTCGACCTTCTCGAACCGCCCTGGCGAAAAGCGAGAGAGGCGGCGGAAAAGCGAACGAGCTTCTTTGCTCATCTTGCAACCCTGACCACCCTGGCGGTCTTCCCCGCCTGGTCCGATCTCCTCGAAGCCCTCGCCACCTTCATAATCCCACCCCACCTCCTCACAACCCAAAAAATCGAATAGGACCCTCGCCACGGCCGACTTTTAGAATTGCTGCTTGCCCACAATCCCCGATCAAATCTGGGCGCGCGCCTTGGTGTGACCGATTTTGCGGTCTCGAGGGGCTGGCAAGGTCACGGCGTCGAGTTTTCGGTCATCTCCTCTGCTTCGTCTTCGCGCGCCGCGAGTTCCTGCAACGATCGGGTGCAACTTGCGCGAGTCGGGCCGCTTTCGCGCGGACGCGGTTTATCATGACCGCTCCAGGCGGCGGCCGCGGACGCGCGGTTTCGGATGGGGAGCGAGTGGTTTTGCGTCATCCGGCCGGTCCATGCGCGAGCGCGCGGATCGTCGCGCGCGCCTCGAGGATCGTCGCCAGCGCCTCGGCTCCGCCGCCCAGCCGAACGATCACCTGGCGAGCGTGGCTGACCACGCGCCCAGGCAGGCCGATCAGATGAGCCCGAAGGCATCTGCCTGCCCTCCGGCCAAGTCGGACTTCAACGCCGAATGGACCTCCTCGCTCTTGCCGCAGCGTTCGCGCAACCACCCGATCACCGTCGCCCGGACCCTGGCGGTTGGTCACGACGCCGAACAGTTTGGGGAGTCCCTTGCGGCCGAAGCCCCCTGTCGGGAACGGCAGTTTCTCCTCGCCGCCCAGCGCCAATTGGCGCAGCGGCTCGCGGATCGCCAGAAAACGATAATCGACGCGCTTGCCGCTGTGTCCGGCCCAATTGGGCGCGTAGGCCACCTCGGCCCATTCCTGATCGGTCGCGTAAGACTTGTCCCCCACCCGGCGGATCAGCGGGCGCCACTCGCTTTCCGCCGTCGCCAGCACGGCCGTGCGAAACGCTTCGGTCACGTCGGCGCCGACCGCGAACTCGATCACGCCGAAGCGCGGGTCCTTGCCCTCGCCGCAGTCCAGCAACAATTCCTCTTGATAACCCGCCGTGTCCGAGCGCAGCGAGACTGTCTTCACGCTGTCGGGCAAATGGGGCAGGCAGTCCTTCAGGACACGCAACTGTTCGTGTCCAGCCGGAACGTTGCCATCGCGAAACTCCGAATAGAGCATCGCGCCCTGTTCAGACCACCAGCAATTCAGCGGCTGATAGGCCTTGAACTTCTTGTAGCAGAACAGCGCGTCGCGGTTGTGCGTCTCGATCAGCGTGGCGTCCATGTCCAGCGTCGCCGTCGTCGCCTGCGCATGCTCTTGCGCGAACGCCAGCAGCGACCGGTTCACCCGCCAAAGTCCCTGGAGTTCCCTCGTGACCTCGGTTGAAACCGTGGATGAGCTGGATCCGTCCGTCCTTCGCGCTTGGCCTGAACAGATGATGGGGAGCAAGTCCCGCATGCAAGGCAAGGTCTCGCCCGAGCCAAACGCAATGCAAGTGTATGTCGGAGTTGACGTCTGTAAAGAACGGCTCGACGTCTACCTCCATCCAGTGGGAAAGACGGTCAGCGTCAACAACGACCCGAACGGAATCAAGCGGCTGAAGCGCTTGCTGAAACCTCATGACGTGGCCCTCGTCGTCATGGAGGCCACAGGCAAGCTGCACCGGCTCGCCCACCGTTCCCTCAGCGCCAGCGGCTTTAGGGTCGCTGTCGTCAACCCATTGCGTTCGCGGCTGTTCGCCGAGGCGATCGGGATGCTCGCCAAGACCGACCGCGTCGACGCGCGCATGCTGGCCATCCTCGGCGACACTCTCGATCCCGCCGTTACCGAGCCGCCCAGCGAACTTCTCGAAGGCCTGCAGGAACTCGTGCGCGGCCGCCAGGCGGCGACCGACGAGCGCACCGCGCTCCTCAATCGGCGCGGCGCCAGCAAAACCAAATGTTTGATCCGCGAACTCAATCGCCAGGCGCGCGCGCTCGAGACCTCGCTCTCCCACCTCGACGCCGAGATCCAACGCCTGATCCAAAGCGATCCCTGCCTCGCAAGGCGCTTCGAAATCCTCGTTTCGATTCCAGGCGTCGGCGAGGTCATCGCAGCCGCAATTGTCGCGGAATTGCGCGAGATCGGAACCCTCTCGGCCAAAGAGACCGGCATGCTCGCAGGCCTCGCCCCAATCGCCTGTGACACCGGCGATACGATAGGCGCCCGCCACATCAGAGGAGGCCGCGCTCATCTGCGCAACTCCTTGTACATGGGAGCGCTCAACGCCTCCCGCTTCAATCCCGCCCTCAAGCAGTTCCACGATCGGCTCGTCGCCAAAGGCAAACTGGCAAAAGTCGCCCTCACCGCCGTCATGCGAAAGCTACTCGTCCTCGCCAACACCCTCGTCCGCGAGGACAGACTCTGGGAGCTAAGTCATGCTTGACTCCCATCACAGATGCTCATGGGAAGACATCCTCAAAACCCTCGCTTTTCAACCAATGCTGCCCCAGCCGCCATGACCAATGCCAAAATGAGAACTGCTGGGTGTTGGATGAGCGCAACATGAGGGCGACGCGTTCGGCTTGACTTCCGGCTGGGCCTGACTATTTTGCCGCCCGAATGCGCCCGGGGGTTTCCCCATGGGCCTTTATGTGTTTCCGGCGCCCTCCAGCGCCAACCGCTCAAGGACGCCACGCCATGGCCAAGGCCGCCTCGCTCAAGATCAAACTTCTGTCGACCGCCGACACCGGCTATTTCTACGTCACCAAGAAGAACGCCCGGACGAAAACGGAAAAGCTGACCTTCAAGAAATACGACCCGGTCGCGCGCAAGCACGTCGAGTTCAAGGAAACGAAGATCAAGTAGGTCCGCCGTCGGAATCCAGCGGTTCAAGGGCGCCTTCGGGCGCCCTTTTCGATTCCCGATCAGGGGATAAGGACGTTACCCCCGCATCTGTGCGACCACTCCGGCGATGTCGCCCATGCCCCAATGCTCGACGATCTTCCCGTCGGCGATGCGGAAGATGTCGCAGGAGGTGAAGCGCAGCCGCTTGCGGGTCGGCTCGATCCCGTAATAGGGGCCCTGTTGCGTGCCCTCGTAAACGAAGCTCGCCGCGACCTTGTCCGTCTCGGCGACCGTCGCCTCGATCGACACCTTGAGGTCGGGGAGCGCCCTGAGCCGGGCGGCGAAGAAGGCGACGACCGCGGCTTTGGATGAGATGCCGGCCGGCAGCGGCGACGCGGCGCTCACCTGATGATTGACGTAGCCATCCGCAAACAGCGCGGCGAAGGCGTCGAGATCGTGGGCGCTGAGCGAATCCGCGAAGCGCCGGGCGATCATCGCGTCGGCGGCTTCGGCCCTGCTCCCGAGGATCGCCGCCGCTCCCGCCAGCGCCCCGCCCGCGACCAATGTTCTGCGCCGCATGACAAGCCTCCATCGGCCGCACCGGAGGGTCGGCGCGCCAATTCGCGCCGGCCGACTTGCCGTTATCCTACCCTCAACGCGGGCGAGGCGCTTGCGGTTTCACTTCGGCGGCGGCGGCAATTTGGAATAGGCCTCGCCGGGAATGATCGTCATCACCAGGGTCGAGGGCACGTCCTTCGGACCGAACGGGCCGGGGACCGCGTTTTTCACCGGCGGCAGGCTCCGCAGATAGGCGACGATCGCCAGCGCGTCTTCCCGGTCGAGGTGCGCGAGCTCCATCCACGGCATGATCGGGGCGAGCTTGCGGCCGTCCGGGCGGACGCCGGCGGTGAATGCGGAAACGATCTGGTCGTCGGTCCAGGCGCCGAGGCCGGTCTCCTTGTCGGGTGTCAGGTTGCGGCCGACGAACGTGCCGAGGCCCGGCAGGCCGAAGCCGACGTCGGAACCGCCCAGGGTGCGGGAAAAGTCGGGCTTGCCGAGAAAGTAGCCGGGGGTGTGGCAGTCGTTGCAGCCCGCGATGGTGACGAGATACTTGCCGCGCTCGACCTGCTGGTCGGCGGCGGAGGCGGCGGAGGCGGCGAGAAGCGCGCCGGCGGCAAGGGTCAGCAGGCTGATGGATCGCATGTTTGCTCCCGGAAGGTCGTCGTTGGCCGAATCATCGCGAGGCTCGCAACGAAGCGCCCGCGATGATGCACGAGTCCGGCGCGGGATCAACCGAGCGCCTGATCGGCCGTCAACCGGGCCCGCGGCGAATCCCTGCTCTTTCCCTGATCGAGCGAGATATCAGCGATTTGATCAGGGAATGTTTCGATTTCTGGCCGGTAAGGCTGAAAAACGGGGGCGACCAGATCGAATATCCATCAGAATTTCAATGACTTCCATGTGGATTTGCTGTTTTGCGCGGAAGAGGGATATTTTGTTGTGAGAGGCGCCCGCGTCCGCCATGCGCAGCCCGGTCTGTCGATAATCGCGCGGGACACGTTCCAGGCCCCTTTCATGCTGATTGCCTACCGAGGTTGGTGCAAGCGAAGTCTTTGCCCTTGTAGATGAGCCCCACGCCCACCTATCGCCCTTCCTGCGGCTCCTGATCGACGTCCGCCGGATCGGCTCCATGCGTCGTCTGATGGCCCGGGCGCAGGATCCTGTCGTCGGGCGATTGAGCCGGCGCGGGCGACCACAACCGGCTCTGCTCGGCCGCGCGGTCGCTTGTCACGACGAATCCCGCCTCGTCGCTCCATGTCAGTCCGACCGCGCCGGTCCCTGCAAGCTCCTTTGCGTCGAACACGAACTTCGCCTCGCAGCGCGCAGGGGCGACGAGCGCGCTGACGATCACTTCCGCCCGCGCACAATCCTCGTCGAACGCCAGCGGATCGAGTACGATGCTCAAAAACTCGCCCTCCGGCAAGGCCGCGACGCAGCCGAGCCGGTCGCAACGGGCGTCCGGATCGCGCGCGCTTTCCGGCGCCCGTCCGTCGCCGTCGGCGGTCAGCCATTGTTCGGCGGCGAAGGGGTTGAAGCGCTTGCCGACGATCTGCAAGCGGCCGTCGGCATCGCGCACGGCCGCCTCTTCGCCGGAAGGCGGGATGATCACGTCGTAGCGCGGCCCCTGCGTCGCGCCGATCAGACCGACGACGGCGAAGGGGATGGCGCTCGAGCGGAAGAGCCAGCTCCGCCAGATCGTCGCGCTCATGACGGCGAGCGCCAGGAACGGCAGCGCATGAGGCGCAAACGCCCTCAGGTGCACGGTCGAGCCGGGCGCCGCGGCGATGAAACGCGCCACCCACAAGATGAATTTGATCCCCATCCCGACGTACAGCCAGACCGGCGCGTCGAGCCCGAGCGGATAGAGCGCCGCGCCGAGAAGAGCGCCCGGCACCGCGAAGAACTCGATCACGCTCAGCGTCAGCGGGTTGCCGACCAGCACATAGGGGCTGAGGTCGTGGAAGTGGTAGGCCATGAACGAGGCGGTCGCGCCGGTCGCGCAGGCGGTGGCGAACAGAAGCGCGAGCGGCTTCCCCAGAAGATCGAGGAACAGGCCGGGCGGCGCGGGCCCGCGCTTCGGCAGATAGGGGTCGGGGTCGCGCTCCATCCCGGCGAGCCGCGCCTCCATCACGGCGACCAGCGCCGCGACCGCGGCGAAGGACAGCTGGAAGCTGACCCCGAGAATGGCCTCCGGCTCGATCGCGACGACGGCGCCGACCGCGAAAGCGAGGTTACGCATGGTCAGCGCCCGGCGGTCCATGACCACCGCGCCGAGCACGATCAGCGTCATGACCAGCGCCCGCTCGGTGCCGACGCGTGAACCGGTGGCGACGTCGTAGAGGAGCGACCCAGCCATGGCGGCCACGGCCGCCCATTTCTTGATCGGATAGTTCAGCGCCAGCGTTGGAGAGAGCGCGAGCAGGCGGCGGGTCATGACGAAAAAAATGCCGGCGACCAGCGTCATCTGCACGCCGGAAATCGTGATGATGTGAAAAATGCCGGCCTCGCGGATCAGGTCCTTGGCGTCGTTCGAAAGGAAGTCCCGCTTGCCCGTCACCATGGCGGCGGCGATCGCCCCCTCGTCGCCGCCGATGATCCGGTCCACCCTGACGGCGAGGCGGTTGCGCGTCTGGTCGATCGCAGCCGAAAAGCGCCGCCTCCAGCCCGCGTCGCCGGGCGGCGGCAATATCCTGATCGGGCCGAGCGTCGAGCCGACGGCGCCGACGCCGGCGAAGAAGGCGTCGCGGGCGAAATCGTAGCCGCCGGGCAACGCCGCGTGCGAGGGTGGCAGAAGACGCGCTTTCAGCGCCACAGTGTCGCCAGCGGCGACGCTCGGGGCCTTGCGCGTCGTCACCCGCACTCGGCGCGGGATCTTGTCGCGCGGCATGCCGTCCGCGGCGATCACCCCGATCACCATGCGCGCCCCGACCGGCCTCAGGTCCACTTCCTCGACTATGCCTCGCAGCGACACGATGCGGGTGCGGTCGAGCACCGGCGCGGCGACGCGAGCGGTGCGCAGCGACATGGAAAGAAATCCAGCGAACAGGGCCGCAAACGCCAGCGACAGGCCGAGCGCCACGGGGCGGGCGCGGGAGACGACTGCGAGCGCGGCGAAGAAGGCGGTCAGCGCGGCCGGGAGCCAAAGGACCGGCTCGGTGTCGGCCGCCAGATTGAGCGCGACGCCACCCATTCCCATGACCGGCAGCCACAGGAAGAACCGCCGCTCCTCGACCTCGCGCTCGAGCGCGCCGGCGAGGGCTATTCGCCAGTCGGGCGCGTAGGCGGCCGCGCGCGACAGGCCGACGGCCCCCGACAGAACGCCCGTGCGCCCGGAAGTTGACATTCCTTACGTAAGCACGGATCGGGGGCGGGAGAAAGGGGCTCCCTTGCGGCGCTCGGATCTCTCTCCGCGCGCCTCAGGGGCGAGGCGCGCGCTGGCGCCCTGTGAATCCTTGGGGTCGGGCTCTACTCGTCGTTGCTGGCGTTCAAGTCCTCGGTCGCGATCGAGCGGGTTGCGCGCCGCAGGTCAAGTTTTTCGCGCAAGCCGTTGATCTCGGCGATCGCGCGCCGGACCAATTCGACCTCATAGTCCGGCGTCTGGCGGGAGCGCTTCCCGAGATGAACGTCCGTGCTCATCCGGCCCAGCCAATTATCCAGTTCGCCGACGATATCGCTCATATAGTTCATCGCCATCGTCCCCGAGCTCGACACAACCGCACAGGTTGAGTCGTGACTGAACGTATACACCAAAATCCGATTCCCTACAAAAACATCGGGTCAGGAGTTCGGCGAGGAGCCGCCCAGGAGCCCAATGGCCGCCTCGGATGGTTTCAGCGCCCGTGTCCGGGCGCCGTCGAAGCTCTATATTGGCGTTTCGACCCTGAAGGAGGAACGCCGATGAAGGACGACAATACGAAGCGGCTTCGGGCCGATCGCGTCTATCTCGCTCAGGACGGCTGCGACCTCGACGCCTTCCGCGCGCTTGTCGAGCGTGCGGCCCGTCACGCCGACTATCCCCTCGCCGCCGAGGTGGTCTCGAATGTCTTGATCTATGATGGCGACGCTGTTCGGAGCGCTGCGGCGTCGCCCGAAAGCCGCCGGGAGATGATGGCCGAATGGGTCGAGGCGATGACCGACGGCCCGGGAATCATCATCTTCCGCAAGGCCTTCGCCGACCTTCGTCCGATCGAAGTAGCCAACGCCCGTTTCTGGGCGATGATCGACGAGCAGAACCGAAGCAACTCGGCGCGCGGCGACCATTTCGCCAAGCCCGGCGCCAACGACCGGGTCTGGAACGCGCTCGAGAAACTCTGCCTCGCCGATCCCGCCGGCTTCGCCGCCTATTACGGCAACGAGATCATCGCGCTGGTCAGCGAGGCCTGGCTCGGACCGGGCTACCAGATCACCTCGCAGCTCAACGTCGTCAATCCGGGCGGCGAATCGCAGGTTCCCCATCGCGACTATCACATGGGCTTCCAGACGGCGCGCGAGATCGAGCGCTTTCCCGCGCACGCGCATCGCCTTTCGCCAATGCTGACCTTGCAGGGCGCCGTCGCGCATTGCGACATGCCGCTCGAATCCGGCCCGACGCTCTACCTGCCGTTTTCGCAGACCTATCTTCCCGGGTACCTGGCGGCATTGCGCGACGACTTCCGCGCCGCTTTCGAGGCGCATAAAGTCCAGCTGCCGTTGAACAAGGGTGACGCCGCGTTCTTCAATCCCGCGCTGTTCCACGCCGCCGGTTCGAACCGCACGACGGACGTCAAGCGGATCGCCAATCTCCTGCAGGGTTCGAGTCCTTACGGGCGCGCGATGGAGAGCGTCGACCGGCTGAAGATGAGCGTCGCCCTCTATCCGGTTCTCCAGAGCTTGATCGCCGAGGGCGCGATCTGCGCGGAAGCGGCCGAAAACGCGATCGCCGCCTCGGCCGAAGGCTACGCCTTCCCGACCAATCTCGACCGCGACCCCGCGATCGGCGGCATGGCGCCCCAGAACCAGCAGGCCCTCATGCGCCAGGCGCTGGCGGAAGGCTGGACGCCGGAGGCCTTCGCGCGAGCCGCCGAGGCGCAGGCGTGGCGGCGGCTGACCTGAAGCGTGGGGGAACAGCGAAGCGACACCGGGACGCGTGCCGCTACCCGGGCCGACCCGTAGCCCAAAAAGACCCGTCTCAGATCCCGAATGCAGCGAGCAGCGAGCGGCAGGTGATGTAGATCAAGATCAGCGAGGCCGGCGTGAAGATCATCGCCCGCATGTCGTGGGTCTGGGCGGTGAAATAGGCCGCGGAGTGCAGGAGCCGCAGCGCGACATAGCCGAACAGCAACGCACGCGCGGCCCACAACGACGGCTCGGTCAGAATGTACAGGAAGGCCGCCATGAGAAAGATCGGGATATTTTCGATATCGTTCTGGTGAATGCGCCGAACGCGGTCGACATATTCGTTGCGCTCGAGTTGCTTCGGGTCGGGATGGGGATTGAACGGCGTTTTGCGGATGTCTTCCGGCGAGCGGAATCCGCCGTTGACCTTGATCATCCGCGCGACCGTCAGCCACGTCATGCTGACCGCCTTCAGGATCATCAGGGTGGCGGCGATCACATAGGTCGCGAACAGCGGATTCTGAAAGCTGAGCTTGTCCATGCGCCTTGCCTCGGGTCTTTCGTGGCGCGAATGGCCGCGCCATTTTAGAACATCATGCTCTTTTTAGACCAATGGTCTTTTTTGTCAATTGCTAGACATGAAAATATTCTCGTGGTAGGAAACCAGCGGATCAGGAGGCGCCTGTGGGAGATCGCGAAAGCCGGGAGGTCGATGTCGACCGCGTCGGCGCCTCCCGAGCGGCGCGGCGCGAGCGTCGGCGCGAGCGATCGCGCGGCGATATCCTGGAGGCCGCGCGCCGGGTCCTCCTTGGGAACGGCGTCGCTGCGACGACGCTGGAGGCGGTCGCTGAAGAGGCCGGCATGTCGAAGACCGGGCTCTACTATTACTTTCCGTCGAAAGACGCGCTGCTGTTCGAGCTCGTCTTTGCGTCGTTCGAGTCGCATGCGCTGGCGATCCGCGACGCGGTCGAAAGGGCGACGGACGGCGGCGAAGCGTTGCGGGCCGTCATCAGCGAGACGGTGAAAGCCTACGCTTCGAACCTCGACGACTTCCGCCTCGCCTATCTGTTCGGGCAGGTTGCTGGCGCCGGGGCCGTCCACTGGAGCGCCGAGCAATTCGCCCGCATCCGCCCGCTGAACGAACTTTTGTTCGCGGGAGCGGCCGAGAAAATCGCGGTCGACGGTTCAGCGCCTTCGGACGCGGCGGCGGTCGAGCCGCGCCTGATGGCCGTTCTCGCCTTCCTGTCCGCCATCGGCTTGCTCACCATGAAGGGCATGGTCGAAAGCGTGTCCGATCCCCTCGCTTATTCGGACGATCGCCTGGTCGACGGCCTCGCCCGGATTTTCCAGGCGGCGGCGGGATCGAAGCGCCAGCGCGGGTGAACCACCGGGTCAACCTGCAGGGCCGTCTTCCATTTCGCCACCTGCTCCACGGCTCGGAGACGAAGTCCGGACATGGGGAACCCCGACGCCCGCATGAACTCGGGATGGCGACCCCACATTCTTGCGAGGAGTGAGTTGGGAACTGCCTCGCTACAACAAGAGAGCCCGCCGCGGCGACGGCCGGTTGGCATGGATCGAAGTGTCGCGTAGGCCGTTGGCGGTCGAAGGCGGTCGTCAAACGCGTTGCAACCAAAAGCCTGGGCGGAATCTCGATAACCCCCTGTCGTGACCTCGCAGTCGGGCTGCTCGACTTCGGCGGGTGTTGGGACTTTTTCGGAAAGGTCCGCACGCCCTTGACTCCCCGCCCCTACCCTTCCAAGGCATGCTTGGAATGTCCGAGACCCAGGCGACGAACAAAACCCAACTCCGCGTCTTGCTCTGCGCCCCGCGCGGCTTCTGCGCGGGTGTGGTGCGCGCGATCGACATCGTCGAGCGGGCGCTGGAGATCTACGGCGCGCCGGTCTATGTGCGCCACGAGATCGTGCATAACAAGTTCGTGGTCGATTCGCTGAAAGCCAAGGGCGTCGTGTTCGTGAAGGAGCTTTCGGAAGCCCCTGCGGGCGCGCATCCGGTGATCTTCTCCGCCCACGGCGTCGCCAAGGCGGTGCCGGAGGAGGCGAAGGCCCGCAATCTCTTCACCATCGACGCGACCTGCCCGCTCGTCACCAAGGTGCACCGTGAGGCGCAGGCGCATTTCAAACGCGGGCGGCGGATCATTCTCATCGGCCATGTCGGCCACCCGGAGGTGATCGGCACCATGGGCCAATTGCCGCCGGGCGCGGTGACCCTGGTCGCTTCGACCGAGGACGTCGACCGGCTCGCCGCCGCCGACGGACGACCGGTCGCCTATGTGACGCAGACGACGTTGTCGGTCGACGACACGCGCAACATCGTGGCGGCGCTGAAGCACCGCTATCCAGAGATTCACGCGTCGCCGATGGAGGACATTTGCTACGCCACCACCAACCGCCAGGAGGCGGTCAAGACCGCGGCCCGACAGGTCGAGGCGGTGATCGTGGTCGGCGCCGCCAATTCCTCGAATTCGCAGCGGCTGCGGGAAGTCGCAGAGCGCGAGGGCTGCGTTGCGCAGCTTGTCGCCGACGAGCACGGCATCGACTGGAAGGCGCTCGAGAACGTCGGCTCGGTCGCCGTCACCGCCGGCGCTTCGGCGCCCGAGGCGCTGGTCAAGCAAATCCTCGCTTCCCTCGACGCTCGCTACGAGGTCGTGCTCGAGATGCTGACGACCGCGAGCGAGTTCGATGGCCTTTCCGCTGCCGCGCGGCCTGCGCGACGCGGAAGCGAACTCCGCCTGACTCCGGGCGCCGGCTCTTCTTCTCCTCGGACCGCGGCGGCGGGCGCGCGTGCAACGGCGAATGGGCGCGCAGGCGTCCGGGAAGACGTTTGATAAGGCGAGCGCCGCCATGAACGCGACCCGGCGGCCGCAAAGCGTCGCGCGGATTGACGCCTCCGGCGCCTGCGGCTAAGCCCCGACGTCGCCTCACTCTTCGCGAGATCATCGGGCAGTGGCTGTCTACACGGAAGTCTCGGACGAGGCGTTGAAGGATTTCCTCGCGCTCTACGACATCGGCGACGTCATCTCCTTCAAGGGAATCGCCGAGGGGGTCGAAAATTCCAATTTTCTTTTGCGCACCGCTCGAAGCCAATTCATCCTCACGCTCTACGAAAAACGGGTCCGTGCAGCCGATCTGCCGTTTTTCGTCGGGCTGATGGAGCATCTCGCGCGCCGTGGCGTCATCTGCCCGCAGCCGGTCCGCAACCGAAACGGCGAAGCGCTCGGCGAGCTTGCCGGCCGCCCGGCGGCGATCGTCACCTTTCTCGACGGACTGTGGGTTCGCCGTCCGAATGCGCGTCACTGCGCAGAGGTCGGCGAGGCGCTCGCCCGGATGCATCTCGCTGGCGCCGATTTCAGGCTGACGCGCGCCAACGCCTTATCGGTCGCGGGTTGGCCGCCCCTGCTGCACGCCTCCGAAGCGCGGGCCGACGAAGTCGCGCCGGGCTTGCGCGAAGAATGCGCCGCAGAGTTCGCCTTTCTGCAGGCGCACTGGCCGGCGGGCCTGCCCGGCGGGGTCATCCACGCCGACCTCTTCAACGACAACGTGTTTTTTATCGACGAGAAACTGTCGGGTCTCATCGACTTCTATTTCGCCTGTAACGATGCGCTCGCCTACGACTTGGTGATTTGCCTTGGCGCCTGGTGTTTTGAGCCGGACAACGCGTTCAACATCTCGAAAGGGCAGGCCATGATATCGGCTTACGAGCGCGTCCGTCCGCTGACCGAAGCCGAGGTCGCGGCCTTGCCGATTCTGGCGCGCGGCTCGGCGTTGCGCTTCATGCTGACGCGGCTCGTCGATTGGCTCAACGTGCCGGCCGGGGCGAAAGTCGCCCCCAAAAATCCGCTCGAATATCGCGACAAGTTGCGCTTTCACCAACGCGTCAGGACTGCCGCCGATTACGGGCTCGTGCGGTGAGCCGACGGGTTTCAATCTGGACCGACGGCGCCTGCTCGGGCAATCCGGGACCCGGCGGCTGGGGCGCAGTGCTTCGTTACGGCGCGCACGAGAAGGAGTTGAAGGGCGGCGAGCCGCTGACCACCAACAACCGCATGGAACTCACGGCCGCAATCGAGGCGCTCGAGTCGCTCAACCGCCCCTGCCCGGTCAGCCTGCACACCGACTCGCAGTATGTGCGCGGCGGCATCACTGGCTGGCTCGACATCTGGAAGCGCAACGGCTGGCGCACGGCCGATAAGAAGGCCGTCAAGAACGAGGACCTCTGGCGACGGCTCGAAGCGGCGGCGGCGCGACATGACGTCCAATGGCTGTGGGTCAGGGGCCACGCCGGAGACGAACAGAACGAACGCGCCGACCGGTTGGCCCGTGAGGGCATGAGCCCGCATCTGTCCGCCGGACGGAGCGCTGCCCAGCGACTCTCGCCCTAGTCCAGAGCAGGATGATTTCAGAACGGCTCGCGCCGCGCGTCCTCATCCGGCCGTCTTCCGGGATAGCGGATGTTGACCTCGCGCTTCCTGCCCATGGGATAGCGCGACAAGCGGCCGGAACGCCCAGCCTTCGGCGGGGTGCGGCAGGGGTGCGGCATGACGCCGCTTGCGAGGCCCGGCTTTCCGGATATGATCTTCTGACCAAAACATCATACCCACGAGGCCGCGCGATGGAGCGGGTCACGATCAGCCTCACCGACGATTTCGCCGGCCGTCTGACGGAATTCATGGAAGCGCATCGCTACGGCAACCGGTCGGAAGCGATCCGCGATCTGGCCCGGCTTGGCCTCGATGAGGCCCGAATCGACGGGGACGACGAAGCCGGGGCCTGCATCGCCACGCTCTCCTATGTCTTCAACCATCGCACGCGCGAGCTTTCGAAGCGTCTGACCGACGCGCAGCACGGGCGCCATGATCTGCAGGTCGCGACGATGCATGTGCATCTCGACCATGAAAACTGCCTTGAAGTCGTGGTGCTGCGCGGTCCGACCCCGGCGGTGCGGGATTTCGCCAAGGGGGTCATCGCCGAGCGGGGCGTGACGCATGGAAAGGTCAGCTTCGTGCCCGTCGCGATCGACGCGGCCGAGCACGGGCACGGCGGCGCGCCGCACAGCCACGGCCACACGCACCCGAAATCCTAAGATCTTGAAAAGCAAGGGGTTAGGCCAGATGAATTCCCGGTCATTGCGTTTGTTCAGCGATGAAAACGTTGCGCTGAAAAGCAAGATTGTCGGCGTCTATGGTCTGCTCGTTGCGGCTAACATCGCCGCATGGCTCTGGGCGCTCAGCGCTTTTCACGACTACCCGCTTCTTTTCGGGACGGCGGCGCTCGCCTACAGTTTCGGACTTCGGCACGCCTTCGACGCCGATCACATCGCCGCCATCGACAACGTCACGCGCAAGTTGATGCAGGAGGGCAAGCGGCCTGTCGGAGTAGGGTTGTTCTTCTCGCTCGGCCATTCGACGATCGTCGTCGGCCTGTCGATTGCGATCGCGGTGACCACGACCGCGCTGCAAAGCCGGTTTGAGACGTTCAAAAGCGTCGGCGGGATTGTCGGCACGCTGGTTTCGTCGCTCTTCCTCTTCGCCATCGCCTTCGCAAACCTCATCGTCCTGATCGCGATTTATCGGACCTTCCGCACGGTGAAGAACGGCGGGCTTTTCGCCGAAGAGGACCTCGATCTCGCGCTGGCGAACCGCGGGCTCCTCGGGCGTCTCTTCCGGCGATTCTTCCGCGCGATCGAGTATAGCTGGCAGATGTATCCACTCGGGGTTCTGTTCGGCCTCGGTTTCGACACGGCGACCGAAGTGGGCCTGCTCGGCATCTCCGCGGCGCAGGCGTCGCAGGGGCTGCCGATCTGGTCGATTCTCGTGTTTCCCGCTTTGTTCACCGCCGGGATGACGCTCCTCGATACGACCGACAGCATTTTGATGCTCGGCGCCTACGGGTGGGCCTTCGTCAAGCCGATCCGGAAGCTTTATTACAATCTGACCATCACCGCGGTTTCCGTCGTCGTCGCGGTGATCGTCGGCGGACTCGAGGCGCTGAACCTGATCGGCGGCCAGCTCGGCCTGACCGGCGGCGGCGGCTTCTGGGGGATGATCGGCGCCCTCAACGACAATTTCGGCATGCTCGGCTACCTGATCGTCGGGCTGTTCGTCGCGTCCTGGGCGGTCTCCTATGCGGTCTACCGGATCAACGGCTACGACGACATCGAGGCGACCGCCGCGTGAGGGGATCGCAGACCCGCATGCCAAGTGCCTGCTCCGGAGGTTTGACCTCCCTGAAGCATGTCTTGAAGAAGACCGATCACGGTTCCAGGAGCGGCGGCGGCGGCGGTTTTCGGCCTCGCGCAAGATCCCTGCTCCGCTCGAAAAATTCCCTGCGCGTTCCCTGCTCGGCCAAGAAAAATTCCCTGCTCGTCTCCGTAGGGAATTTGCCGCAAAGACTTGAAGTCCAAAGCCTTTCCGGCACGAATTTTTCCCCTTGAGGGCGGATTTGCTGCGAATTCCCTCCCCAGCAGGGAATTCTTCTCCTTGCCCCGACCCGCTCGGCCACGGCGAGTTCGACCGGGCCGTCCCGGCCCCGCTCCGCCAGATCTGGCGTCCTCCTTCCGCGCATGGCGGGGTGGAGGGGCGGCGGGTGCGCTCAGTCCTGCGGGTGACGCAGAACCTCGCGCAGCTTTTCGGCGAGTTCGTCAGCGGTGTAGGGCTTCTTCAGCCAGGCCCCGGCCTTGAGCCCGATCCGCGCGATCGCCGGCTCGGCATAGCCGGAAGTGAACAGGACCTTGATCTCGGGTTTGATCGACAAAGCCGCCTGCGCGAGCTCATAGCCGGTCATGCCGCCCGGCATCACCATGTCGGTGAAGATCATCGCGACCTCGGGCCGGGCCGCGAGCTGGGCCATGGCGGCCGCGCCGTTGTCGGCCTCGATGATATCGTAGCCAAGGCTTCTCAGCCGCTTGCTCAGAACCCTGCGCAGGCGCGGGTCGTCCTCGACAAGAAGGATGGTCTCGGCGCCCCCCGGCAGATCGGGCGCCAGACTCGGGAGGGCGTCCGGCTCCACGCCGGCCCCGCGGCCCTCGGCGAGAGGCAGGAAGACCCGTACACTCGTTCCATGCCCCAATTCGCTATAGATCTGAATGTTGCCGCCCGACTGCTTGACGAATCCGTAGACCATGCTGAGGCCGAGCCCGGTGCCGGCGCCGGTCGCCTTGGTGGTGAAGAACGGCTCGAAGGCGCGCCGGCGCACTTCATCCGACATGCCGGTTCCGGTGTCGCTGACGGTGATCAGGACATAGCGCCCGGTGCGGATGTCCGGGTAGGTCTGGGCGTAGTCGGCGTCGAGACGCACGTTGGTGATCTCGATCGTCAGGCGGCCGCCGCGCGGCATCGCGTCCCGGCCGTTGATCGCGAGGTTGAGGAGAGCGTTGCGCAACTGCGACGCGTCGATCACCGCCAGGTGCTCCGCCCCCCCGACTGCGATGCGCAGCTCGATCGCTTCGCCAAGCGTCCGCCGCAACAGGTCGGCGAAGTTGGCGACGAGCGGACCGACGTCGGTCGGCTTCGGATTGAGCGGCTGGCGCCGGCCGAAAGCGAGGAGCTGGGCCGCCAGCTTCGCGCCCTCCTTCGCCGCCTCCAGCGCCTCCTTGACATGCTCGCGCTGCTCGAAATCGGCGAGATCCGGATGGAGCATCTCCAGATTGGCGATGATCGCGGTCAGGTGATTGTTGAAATCATGCGCAACGCCGCCGGTGAGCTGGCCGACCGCCTCCATCTTCTGCGACTGCCTGAGCTCCTCCTCCATCTTCTGGCGGCTCGTCAGGTCGCGGACGAAGCCGGTGAATATCCTTTGTCCGTTGGCGCGCGCTTCGCCGACGGCGAGCTCCATCGGGAAAACCGCGCCGTCCTTGGTGAGGCCCTTCACCAGACG
The DNA here is from genome assembly GCA_963741405.1 of uncultured Alphaproteobacteria bacterium. GTDB lineage: Bacteria > Pseudomonadota > Alphaproteobacteria > Rhizobiales > Beijerinckiaceae > Roseiarcus. The sequence goes on along the minus strand of CAVUHX010000043.1, from coordinate 52,705 downwards.
GCCATATCCGATGATCCGCGCTTCGCCCGTCTTGAGGTAATTGCCGATGTAGCCGTCGTGCTCGGCTCGGTAGGGCTCGGGCATGAGCATCCGGACGTTGCGGCCGAGCACTTCCTCCGCATGATAGCCGAACAGCTTCGCCGCTGCGGCGCTGAAGGAGGTCACTAGGCCCCGCTCGTCGATGACGACCATCGCCTCGGGGACTGTGTCGAGAATCGATCGCAGATGCGCCTCGCGCGTCTCAAGCTCCGCCTGGGCGCGCTTCAGCCCGGTGATGTCGCTGTTGGTCTGCAGCACGAAGCGGATCGCCTCGTCGTCGGACTTTCGCGCGACCCAGAGGCTCGCAATGCAGACGGTCGATCCGTATTTCGTCTCGTGCTCGATCTCGCCCCGCCAGCTGCCACAGTCCCGGAGCGCCGCGACGATCTCGCCGCGCGGCAGCGGATATCGGGTCTTCAAGAGAGAGTGGACCGTCTGTCCGACGGCCTCCTGCGCGCTCCAGCCGTAGAGACGCTCGCAGCCGGTCGTCCAGTGCAGAATCCTTCCCTCGGCGTCATGGATGATGACGATGGCGAGGTCGAGGATATCTGCCAGGGAATCGAATTCGGCGTTCACTGCCGATCTCGGCTTTTCCGGGTCGTCGTCGACACGCGTCTGTCCTTGATGGCGCGGCTCAGCCAGACCGCGCCACGAGTGTTCCCCCCTGCCGATCAAACCATGCCGCGTCCGGATTGTCACCAACGCAGATGCTTGCAAAACCATGCGAAAACGTTCCGAAGTTTCGCGAGCGAATGTTGATGACGTTTGTGCGGCGGCCGCATCCCGGCCTGGGTCGCGCGCATCGCGGTCGGGGAGCATCTGGCGGGCATGATGACCGAGACCCACGCCGGCTCGAACCTCGACGCGCGGCAGGCGCCCGTCCTCCGCCTCGCGGCGGCGGGGCTTTGCGGAGGTGATCGCGTCCAGAGACTGACCTGCGAGTCGGCGCCTCGTTCTACGCTTCGGTCGCGCCGCCTAGTTCTACGTGGGGGCTGCGAGCCAGCGGCCGTTTTCGTCCGTTTCGGATGAGTGCTAGGAATTCCGTCAGCGACTCCAGTTCGGCGACGACCTCACGGCGGCTCTCGCCGGTGAGTCTCGGCAATCGTCCCCGCAGCTCGACGATCTGTTCGTCGAAGGCCTCAAGGAACGCGGTCTGCATCAACGATTTCATCATCGGCCTCCATCGCGTTCGCGCGGCCACTCCAGAAACGCGCTTGCGCCCCGGCGACCTGGACGGAGAGGGGTATACAGACGTTTCACGACTGCGTCCGTGACGCTCGTCACACCGCCAGTTCCAGCGGGCGCTGGCGGTCGAGGCTGTCGCTGACGCTATCGTCGACGACGACCCCGCGCCGGTTCACGAAGGGCCGTCGGCGCTCGCCGCCATCCGCGCCGGATTCCCTCCCGAATCGCTCGGATTGCGGTTGGTGGCATCCGGTCCCGATGATGACTGAGAACCGCGCCGGCTCCAGCCTCACGGCGCGAGAGGCGCTCTCCCGGCGCGCGGCCGATTGCCCCTGGCCGCAGGGCTTGCAGATGGTGTTCGCGTCGGGGAGTGAGCTGCTGGCTCGGGATGTCGTTCCGCCCAACCCTCAGGCGGTCGGGGCGGCCGACGTTTCACTTTGACCGGCCGGCCGCAGGCGCCTGCCACCAATCAGGTCGATCAGCTCGAGGAATTCGGTCAGGGCCTCGAGCTGCGCCGCGGACTCGCGCAGCGACTCGCCCTTCAGTCCGGGCAGGCGCTTCCTCAGGTCGGTCACCTGTTCCTCGAACGCGAAAAGAAGCTCGCTCTGCATCGTCGACTCCGAAAGCTTTCGCTTCGGCCGATCCTGGTTGCCGGCCGAAACACCGCCGAGTGCCCGAGAAGCGTGCGTCCCACGCGGCGGCCCTGGCGACACATGAACGTAGACGCATCGCACGGCGGCGTCCGTGATGGGCGTCACAGACAGGACGTATTCGCCGGCGACGTCCCGCCGTTACCGGCTCAGAAGAACTTGTCCGTATGAATCCGGCCGAGCGGCGCGCGGGCATGAACAATCGCGAACTGTCCGGGCAGGAAGCGCGCGGACTGATGGCGCGGTCTATCCGGGCGCAATGGGTTAGCCGCACGCTCGGCTAGGGCTGGACGCGAACCTCGACGTGGAAGCGGCCGACGACCGACGAATCCCCTTCCCATGGCCGCCATTGCTTGATGACGATCGCGCCCACCCCTGGCTTCCCGCCACGGAACACGAAGGAGACCTGGCCGCCGGACCCGACCGCGCCGCCGCTCGGACAATTCGGCCGGGTGGAGACCAGGTTGACGACTGCGCCGTCGGTGCGGTCGACGGCCCAGCGATAGCCGGTCGTGGCGTTCTCCGGCAGCCTCACTTCGAGGTCGTCGCCGAGCTTGAGGTCGATGGAGCGACCGTCGTCTTTCTCGGACAGCGTCAGCATCGCGGAATGCGTCCTTTCACTTTCGGCGCGGCAGGAGACGCCGGCGGCGCAGACCAGCGTCACGCAGACGAGGGCCAGGGCGGTTGCCGGGTTTCGAGCACGGCCCGAATAGGCAGAAACAAGGGATTCGCCGCCCTGCGCATAGGCGCGATCGGGCGGAGGAAGGGCTGCGGCGCGGGCGCCGTTTCGCCATCGGTCTGCGCTCTGGCGTGAAAAGAAAACAACTGTCGTCGCCTCTTCGAACCGCTCCGGCGTCGGCTCTTCTTGTCGGGCGCGGCCTTGATACAGGCGCCGCCGGCTCGCGCCAAGCCGGACGGGTTCCGCGTTGTATCGCCGGCGCGCGCGGTGCACGATGGCGAAAGCGCGGCTGATTGCGGCGCGTGAGCAGGAGAACGGTATGAAGATCGCTTTTTTCGGCGCCGGCCTGATGGGGACCGGGTTTGTCCGGCGCATGCTGGACAACGGACATCAGGTCAATGTCTGGAACCGCGACCCGGCCAAGGCGAAGGCGCTCGAGGCGGACGGGGCGCATGCCTTCGCGGATGCGGCGCAGGCAATTCAGGGTGTCGAGCGCATCCATCTGTCGCTGTCGGACGACGCCTCGGTCGATTCCGTCCTTGAGACGCTCGCGAGTTCGATCCCGGCTTCGACCGTCATCGTCGATCACACCACGACGGCGCCGACCCCGACCGTCGAGCGCATCGCACGCTGGGCGGGGCGGGGCAGGGTGTTCATCCATGCGCCGGTGTTCATGGCCCCCGTCAACGCGCGCGACGGAACCGGCATGATGCTCATCTCCGGCGATCCGGCTCAGGTCGCGGTCGTCATGCCCGAACTCGAGAAGATGACGGGGCGGGTCCTCAACCTCGGGCCGAAGCCAGGCGTCGCTGCGGCCCACAAGCTGTTCGGCAACCTGACCTTGATCGGCATGATGGGGGTCGTCGCTGATGTCGTGCGTCTCGCCAGCGCGGTCGGCGTCGCGCCGGCCGACGCGGCCGCGCGGACAGCGCTGCGCGCTTCCCGCGGCGTCCGGGCGCGACCGGCTGAACCTGCACGGCGCGATCGACCTGGAGACCGGACAGACCCGCATCATCCTTCGACAAGCTCAGGATGAGGGATGTCCAGACCGTCGACGCGGCAAGCACGATCGCCCTGTTCGAGGCGCTGGAGCGCTCCAATTCGACGGTGAGCCGCATCCATGTTTTCCTCGACAACGCCCGCTACCACCACGCCAAAGTCGTCCAGGGCTGGCTGCAACAGCCAGGGAGGCGCATCGTCCTGCACTTCGTGCCGTCATACTGTCCGCATCTCAACCCGATCGAGCGGCTCTGGAAGGTGATGCACGAAAACGTCACCCACAACAGATGCTACGCCAAATTCCGCGACTTCGCCGAGGCCGTGCTCGGTTTCCTGCGTGAAACCGTGCCACTGCGGTTCGACGAGTTCTCGTCAACCATCACCGACAATTTCCGCGTCATCGACCCGAAGGAATTTCGGATCCTCGCGTGACACCGCTATAGTAATCGAGGTGTTGTTGCTGGATGCCGCCCTGGTGAGTGCCGAGCAGCCACCGCTTGAGAAGCGAGGCGACCGTGTGAACACGCGGCATGACTTCATGGGCTGGATCCAAACCCGTTCTTCTGACTGGTGACGAACCACATCGCAAGAAACCACATTCGCAGCGGCTTGCGGGTATCCTGGAACACCGTTCCAGCCGTCAGGGACGTCTCCAACTCGCAGGCGCGACATCGCAACCGTCCGCGCGACATCTCCCACGGGTCCGCGGCCACGCCGCATTCCGGGCACAGGAACCCGTCCGGCCAACGCAGGCGGCGGATGTACTCCCGGCAAGCAGCGTCGCTACGAAACCACTCATCCACCTCTTGGAACGTCCGTGGATAATCGACTCCAGAAATGGCGTTGCACGGCGTCTCCCTATAATCATACCGCCGATGCCGGCGGGCGTTAAGGGGATACCCGGTTACTACAATATAGACGCTGGTCTCGAAGACAGGAGTACCCCAAACAGCCGATGCTGGTAAACTCCCAAACCCGATTCACCTGTTTCTGGCCGTCGCCTATGCCCGATTTCGGCGTCAAGCGGTCAGAGAAGGCCGTCACTTCTTGTCGGAGGACGTGACCACCCAATTCCTCAATCGCAATCTGATCTCTGGGGATGAGGTCGACGCGCTAATCTTGGTGATGCTGCGTCATGCGCGGCGTCTGTCGCGATACGCAGACAGTAGGAGGATCGACTTGAGCGGGCAACACTACTGGTTGGCTGCGATTCGCAGTAGCTATCTGACCCAAGTGTTCGTCGACGAGGCGACGGACCTGTCTGCGGTCCAATTAGCCTGCACGGTCGAACTAGCAGATCCTGCACTTCGGTCATGGTTTGCGTGCGGAGACCTGCGACAAAGAATAACCGCCCACGGAATTCGTGATGACACGGAGATCGATTGGCTCAACGGGATCAGGGAGATCAAGATCGACGTCAGACATATCAACGTCGGTTATCGGCAGAGTCGTCGGCTTCGCGAGTTCTCGGACGCACCTGCGGCTCTGCTCGAAGGCGGCCGGATCGAGACAGAGGCTTCCAAGGGCAGCGAGGAGGCGAACGCGTGGCCACTCTTGGGTGAACGGCTCTCTGGGAAGGACGCGGCCCAATGGCTGGCGACGCGAATCGGAGAAGTGGAGGACTCCATCGGAAGGCTACCCTCAATCGCGATCTTTGTCGACGGAGATGGGCTGATAGACCAGGGTAATCGGGTGAAGAAGGTAGGTGACAAATCGCGAAAGTGCTGAATCCATGACGACCCTCGATTCGCATGCGGGGGCGAGCTATGGCGGAAACGGCAGCGGACTGGACGGGGTTCGACGAAACCGTCGTCTTCTTGAGACATTTCAATGATCTGAAAGATCCCCGCCAGCAAGGGAAGGTGGACTACCCACTGGCGGAAATCCTGCTGCTCTGCCTGATCGCCGTCCTTGCCGGTGCGGAGACCATCACCGACATCGCCCTGTTCGGCCGCAAGAAGCTGGACCTGCTGCGCCGCTTCCGTCCCTTCGCCAACGGCACGCCGGCGCACGACCATCTTGGCGATATCCTCGCCGTGCTGGACCACGAGCAGTTCCAGCGCTGCTTCGTCGCCTGGGTAGCCGCGCTGACCGGAACCCCTGAGGGAGTCATCGCCATCGATGGCAAGGCCGCTCGTCGGTCCGGCCAGGCCGCATTTCGGGACGGAAAGTTGGCATCTTGAATAAGTCAGGCCCGTCGATCGCAGCTTGTGGGGAGGAAACCTGCGGCGGGGCGTGGCGGCACCAAAGCTTCAAGTAAACGCCCTCTCGTGCAGTTTGGTCAGCGCGCTACATTTGAAACTCCTCTGCCCAACTCGGGGTCGAGTGGGGTCGTTCCTGACGATCCTACTCGCCCGAGTCGCTCAAAATTGGGGGTATAGTCTCTTGAGTTTGACGCGGGCATCGTTGGTGGTGAACTGCCAATCGGCTTTGGCGTGATGTTTGTTTCGATGGGCCTCCCAAGCGGCGATCTCTTTTGCGAGCGTTGGCTTGTCGGGAATGCGGCGATCGAGGCATTGGTTGGTCAGGACGGCAAGTTCGGATTCTGCCATGTCGAGCCAGCTTCCGTGTTTGGGCGTATAATGCCACTCGAAACGCTTGGCGAGGCGGCGAGCCTCCTCTGGCGGGAAGGCCACGTAGAGCGAGGCCGCCGTGTGCGTGCTCAGGTTATCCTGACGCGCGAAGCCCTCGGGAGCCGGAGAGCAGGCCAAGGCGATCAACTTGGCCTCGGCCGCGCCGTCGAAAATTCGGGGACGGGCGGAATTCGGATTGTATTTGCGCAGCAGGGTCGCCTCGAACCCTTCTTCGACCAATTGTCGCCGTGTGCTACCGACGGTGTTGACGCTGGTATCCAACGCAGCCGCTATCGTCCAACCTTCTCCCGCCTCCGACGCGTCCGCTTTGAGCAGGATCCTCGCCTTCGTGATCAGTTGCGCCGATCGCTTGCCTGAGCTGATCAGCGCCTCAAGCCGCTCGCGCTCCTCCGCGCTCAATTTCACAACGTACTTCTTCGCCCCAGTGCTTGTCCCTGCCACGAATCATCCCCATCCTCGCCCCGCCGGCGCAGGCACAGAGATTCAGAAATGCCACCAAGTTTCAAGGACGCGAGCGACTAGGGCGCCATATCTCGACGTTCGCCATCCAGAGATGCTACGTGCATTTCCTGCGCAACGCCCTCGATCATCTGCCGCGCAAGGCCGACGACGACTGCCTGCAGGAGCTGCGCTTGCTCTGTGACCGGCGCTCGGCCGAGGAAGCCCGCCGCGATCTGGCCGCCTGGATCGCCAAATGGGGCGCCCGCTATGAAAAGCTGGTCGACTGGGTCGAGGAAACCATCGAGGAAACCTTCACCTTCTATCGCCTGCCGCGACAGCACCATAAGCATCTCAAGAGCACAAATATGCTCGAACGCCTCAACGAGGAGATCAAGCGCCGAACCCATGTCGTGCGCATCTTCCCCAACGCCGAAGCCTGCCAGCGTCTCGTCAGAGCCTTAGCCGTCGAAACCCACGAGAACTGGCTCGAAGCCCACCGCTACCTCAACATGAACGACCTCAGGGAGCACAAGAAAACTTACCTCCGCAAAGCCATATAAACCGACCAGTCCATCATCGCCTTTTGCAGAACTTGACGCACTCAATTGATTCCGCTCAGTCGTGGTCGCGCTCATGTCGCCTCCGTTTCGCTTGCTGCGTTGGAGGCCTTGTCGCACGCCGCTGCGACAGAATTGGTCGCAAACTCCGGACCGAGAGGCGAAACTCGACGGTCGTGGCCCTCCGGCGACCTCCGCCGGAGCCGGCGTCACTCATCGGCCGAATTGACGTCTGTCTGCGAAAAATCGTCGCCGATATAGAGGAGCCGCACGCCGTGCTCCTTGGCGCAGGCGTAGGCGAAGCCGTCGCCCATGTTGAGATTCGCCGGATGTCGGCGCTTGCCGAACCGCTCGAAGGCCTGAAGCGCGATCTCCGCCTTGCGCTCGCCGATGGTCACGAGCCGAATGTTCGCGGCTCGCAGGAAGTCGTCGACCGTCTTGCGCGCCTCCGCGCCCGAGAGACTCGACTTGCTCATCAGGCGCGCAGCGGTTTGGTAGATCGCGATCCCGGAGGTCATCGGGCTCCGCGCGCCTTCGAGGACGCGCGCGAGCCGGTCGCCGTCGGGTTCGTCGGTCAGCATGGCGAGCATCGCGGAAGCGTCGACGAACATCAATCGTCTCCGCTGAGCTCGTCGAAGAACGCCTTGTCAGTCTGCTCCGGGGCCCGGAGCCGCGGCGCGATGCGCCGACGGATCGCGGCGACCCGTTCGCGCCGGGGAACGGCTGCTTCGAGTTGCTCCAGCTCATGCTCGACCGCGGTGCGGATCGCCTCCGTCAGTCCGAGGCCGCACCTGGCTGCCAGGCTTCGCACCAGCCGATCGGTCGCGGCGTCTCTGACATGAATTGGCATGGGACTCCCCTCGTGCTTACGGCTACCTCTATCGTCATAAGAGCCTTGTCGACGGTCCCGCCGACGACGGTGCGCGAAATCTGCTCTATTGCCCTACCTCCGTCCGAACAGCCGCTCGATGTCGGCGAGCTTCAGTTCGACATAGGTCGGGCGGCCGTGGTTGCACTGGCCGGCGCCTGGCGTCGCCTCCATCTCGCGCAAGAGCGCGTTCATCTCCTCGGGCTTCAGCGGCCGGCCGGAGCGCACCGAATGGTGGCAGGCGAAGGTCGCGAGGCGCTGGTCGAGCCGGCGGGCGAGGCTCAGCGCGCCGTCCTCGGCGGCGAGATCGGCGGCGAGGTCGCGCACGAGGCCGGCGAGGTCGCCCTTCGCCAGCGCCGACGGCGCCTCGCGCACGAGGACCGCGCCGGGGCCGAAGCCCTCGACCACCAGCCCGAGCGCGGCGAGTTCCTCCGCATGCGATTCGATCAGGGCGGCGGAATCCGCGTCGAGGTCGACGACGATCGGGCTGAGCAAAGCCTGCCGCTCGACGCCCTGCCCCTCGCGCTGGCGCTTCAGGGTCTCGTAGACGATCCGCTCGTGCGCCGCGTGCTGGTCGACGATGACGAGCCCGTCCGCCGTCTGGGCGACGATATAGGCGTTGTGCACCTGCGCCCGCGCCGCGCCGAGCGGAGCGGCGAGGTCGCGCGCGGACGGCTCCGCCGCGACGGACATTGCGGGGGCGAAGGCGAAACCCGCCTGCGCCGTTTCGGCGAGGCCCGGCGCCGCAGCCGGCGCAAACGGCGAAGCGCGCCAGTCCCAGCCGGCGGCGGGCATCGGCGGCCGGAAGCCCTGGGGCGGTCGCATCGCGAGCACGGTCGCCGTCCCGCCGGTGGTCGAAGCGCGATGCAGCGCCTCGGCGAGCCTTTGCTTCAGCGCCCCGACGACGAGGCCGCGCACGAGGCCTGCATCGCGAAACCGCACTTCCGCCTTGGCGGGATGGACGTTGACGTCGACCTCGGCGGGCGCGCATTCGACGAACAGGGCCAGGGCCGCGTGCCGGTCGGCGGGCAGGAAATCCATGTAGGCCGCCCGCACCGCGCCGGCGAGAACCTTGTCGCGCACGGCGCGACCGTTGACGAACACATATTGCGCCAGCGCGTTCGGCCGGCTGAAGGTCGGCAGGCCGATCCTCCCTTCGAGCCGCACGCCCTCGCGCGCCGCCTCGACGCTCAGCGAATTCTCGGCGAATTCCCCGCCGAGCGCCTGGCGGAGGCGTTCCGCCCGGCCCGCTTCGCCGGCGCCGCAGGCCGGCCAGTCGAGGCAAGCGCCGATATCGGTCGAAAAGGCGAAGCGCGCCTCGGGATGGCCGAGCGCCAGGCGCTTGACGACGTCGGCGACCGCCTGCGCTTCGCTGCGATCCGATTTCAGGAACTTGAGCCGCGCCGGCGTCGCGGCGAACAGGTCGCGCGCCTCGACCCGCGTGCCGATCCCCGCCGCGCAGGGTTCGACCGGGCTCTTCGCCCCGTCTTCGACGACGAGCCGCAAGCCGGTCGGGGCGCCCTCCGTCCGGGTGCGGATCTCGAGCCGCGAGACGGAGGCGATCGAGGGCAAAGCCTCGCCGCGGAAGCCGAAGGTGGCGATCGCGGTCAGGTCGCCGTCGGGGATTTTCGAGGTCGCGTGCCGCTCGACCGAGAGGGCGAGGTCGGCTTCGTCCATGCCGCGCCCGTCGTCGGTCACGCGGATCAGGCGCCGGCCGCCCGCCTCGATCGCCACGTCGATTGCGCGCGCGCCGGCGTCGAGCGCATTCTCGATCAGTTCCTTGGCGGCCGCGGCCGGCCGCTCGATCACTTCGCCGGCGGCGATGCGATCGACGAGCAGGGGATCGAGGCGGCGAATCGTCATGGGCGTTCTCGTCCGCCTTATCGCACGCCGCCGGCCGCCGGACCACGGCCTTCGCGCGCGCTTGTCCCGTTCGCGGCCAAGCCGGCGCACCGTCGGAGCCGAACTCCCACCGCGGTCGCGGCGATTGTGCGGGCGCCGACCCGCCTCCGAACGATGAGGCGCCCAAGTCTAACCTGCGGCCCGACAAGGAAATCTCGTAGGCCGACTCCAAGAGCCCGGCCGGAGCGTCCGATGCACCGCAATCGCGCCGGCAATGACGCCACAGGCGACCCGCTCCGTGCTCTCCGGCGGCGGCTCGTGTACTTTGTGTAAGCTGGTGGTCTTGGTGTTCCATTCCTGTTCATGAGAAAGATTTACCAAGGCTGCGCAAAGGGCGCCAAGAGCGCCCTCAAAAACACGATTGAGGAAGGTTTTATAGTTCCGCCCCTTCCCTCTCCGCCCTTCGTCCCCTATATTCCCTTTGCCGTCCGCGAGGGCGGCTATGGCGATAAATGGGCGTCGGAATAAGTCTTTCGGACCCGGGGGCAGTACCCGGCGCCTCCACCCAAGCCCGCTGACGAAAAAGCGGGTTTGGGCGGGGGCGAAATAGGTTCGACGGGGGACCAAAAGGACGATCTTTTGCCCGGCATGATACCGCCGTTATCGGGTCAAACCTATAGTTGCGAATGACAACTATGCTCCGGTGGCCCTCGCTGCGTAATGCAGTGACGGTACTGGGAATCAAGTCCTAAGGGTTTGCACCTTTAGGCGGGGTCCGGAGGCGCCTGGCAACAGAAGCCTCCACTTTCTTCTTTGGCGCGGTTCGGGACTGGCGGCAGGCTTGGTTTGCAACGCCGCGGACGTGCGGCTAGATTTTAACTCTTCCCGGCGCGAGCCTCCCAGATGCCGACCGACCTCATCCGCTACGATCTTCTGGTCCAGGACGCCTTGCGCACCGTGGTGCGCAAGGTCCTCACCGACACGGCGCGCTCAGGGCTTCCCGGCGATCATCATTTCAACATCTCCTTCAAGACGAAGGCGCCCGGCGTCGTCGTCCCGCCCGCGATCCGGAGCCGCTTTCCCGAAGAGATGTCGATCATCCTGCAGCACGAGTTCTGGGACCTCGCCGTCACCCAGGACGCCTTCGAGGTCAATCTCAATTTCTCCCGCAGGCCCGAGCGGCTGATCGTGCCGTTCGACGCGATCACCGGCTTCACCGACCCTTCCGTGCCGTTCGGCTTCAAGCTCGAGCCGCGCGTCCATGAAGAGCCGGCGGAACAGAAGAGCGGCCCGGCGCCGGCGGCTTCCCCGGTTCCGGCAAAGCCCGACCCGGTCAAACCCCCCGAACCTGCTCCGCTCAAGGCCGGCGCGGCCGCCGAAAAAGCGCCCGAGCCCGGGGGCGCGGCCAAAGTCGTCTCGATCGACGCGTTCCGCAAGAAATAGCATGGGCGACATCGTCAATCTGCGCCGTGCGCGCAAGGGCCGCGAACGGCAGCGCCGCGAGATCGAGGCGACGGAGAACCGGATCGCATTCGGGATGACGAAAGCCGAACGGCTTCGCCTCGAAAGCGAGCGCGCCAAGGCCGAGGCCGTTCTCGATGCCCACAGGCTTTCCGGCCCCGATGAATCCTGAGCCGAGCGCACGGGTTGTCAAGCGCTCGCTCGTCATCGCCGGCCATCGCACCAGCATTTCGCTCGAGGACGCCTTCTGGCGCCGCCTCAAGGCGATAGCCGCCGAGCGGGGGCACTCGGTCAACGCGCTCGCCGCCGCCGTCGACGCCGCACGGGGCGAGGCCAATCTGTCGTCGGCGCTGAGGGTCTTCGTCCTCGAGGCGCTGGCGCCGCCGTCCGCCGCGCTCCCGCCGCCTGTTCAAGCGCCTTCAAAGCCGCCTCGTGGACCTATTCCACCCGAACCGAACCGGTGAACCTGAGCCGCGGAGAGGCCGGGTCGGGCGACATGTCCGTAAAATACACGATTCTCTGTCCGCGACCTGAGGCTGTGAGGCAGAAGCGAGCCGCTGCGCGTTTACGAACCGCTCACTGCCGAGGAATTCGGCGATCCGGCGATGACGGCCTATGCAGACGCCTTCGCCGGGCTCGAAGCGCATGATCCAGGCGCGCTCGCCGTCTTCGCCGCGCTTCCGAGCGAGCGCCCTGCCGATCTGCTCGCGCAATTTCGTCTCAAGCGGCTGCTCGTGCGGCGCGAACCGAGATCGTCACGCTGCAGCGCGTTGGCCGTCAGTCTTGATTGTCCGGATCGAATTGGCCGAAATAGACGCGAAAAGGAGGAAACCATGCCCGCGCTGAACATCGACCGCGCCGATTTCCTGAAAGAGGAAGACATCGTCATTTTTTCGGACTCGGTCGCCCGGTTCCTCGACGAGCACGCGCCCGAATCCCGGGTGGCGAAATGGCGTGAGGCGGGAGTTGTCGAGCGCGCCGTCTGGCGCGAAGCGGGCGACGCGGGGCTGCTCTGCCTCTCCGTGCCTGAGCCCTACGGCGGCGCCGGCGGCGATTTCCGGCATGAGGTCGTCCTGATGGAGCAGATGGCCAGAAAAGGCGTCAGCGGGTTCGCCGCTTCCTTGCATAACGCGATCGTCGTTCCCTACATCCTCCATTACGGCTCGGAAGAGCAGAAGAAACGCTGGTTGCCGAAGATGGCGACCGGCGAAATGATCGGCGCCATCGCCATGTCGGAGCCCGGCGCGGGATCGGATCTCCAGGGGCTCAAGACCGCGGCCCGGCTCGACGGCAACCACTACGTCATCAACGGACAGAAGACCTTCATCAGCAACGGTCAGCTCGCCGACCTCGTCATCGTCGTCGCCAAGACCGACCCGTCGCGCGGCGCGAAAGGCACGTCCCTCATCGTCGTCGAGACGGATCGGGCCGAAGGATTTCATCGCGGACGCAACCTGGAGAAGATCGGCCAGGAGGCGCAGGACACCTCGGAACTGTTCTTCGACAATGTGCGCGTTCCCACCGCGAACCTGCTCGGCGCGCAGGAGGGACAGGGCTTCGTCCAGTTGATGCAGCAGCTGCCCCAGGAGCGGCTGACGATCGGCGTGTCGGGCGTCGCGGTCATGGAGCGGGCGCTCGATCTGACTATCGCCTATGTGAAGGAGCGCGAGGCTTTCGGCCAGCGCCTGATCGATTTCCAGAACACCCAGTTCAGGCTCGCCGAGTGCAAGACGGAGGCGACCGTCGCGCGGGTTTTCATCGACCGGCTGATCGGCCTTCACCTCGAAGGCAAGCTCGACGCGGCGACCGCCTCGATGGCCAAATACTGGGTGTCCGATCTCGAGAACAAGATCGTCGACGCCTGTCTCCAGCTGTTCGGCGGCTACGGCTACATGACCGAATACCCGATCGCGCGCATGTTCCGGGACAGCCGCGTCCAGCGCATCTACGGCGGCGCCAACGAAATCATGAAGGTTCTGATCGCCCGCACTTTGTAACAGCGCCGCCGTGCGTTACGCCTGAAGGCGGGAAAGAGGGGGCGACTGAAGGACCCCCGCTTGTCGGGATCGAAGGGAGGACGTCATGAGAACCACTTATGGCCTGCATCGGGCCGTGCTTCTGAACCGCAACGGCGTGGCGACGATGTTCGAGAACAGGCGAAGGACCTGGATCGAACTGGCCGACAGGGTCGCCCGACTCGCGGGCGCGCTGCAGGCGCTCGGCGTCGGCAAAGGAGACAGGGTCGCGGTCCTGAGCCTGAATCAGGACCGCTATCTCGAGCTCTATCTCGGCGTCGCCTGGGCGGGCGCGGTGATCGTGCCGCTCAACATCCGCTGGAGCGCCCTCGAGAACGAGGACGCCTTGCGCGACAGCCGGCCCAAGGTCCTCGTGGTCGACGCGGCTTTTTCCGCCATGGGCGCAGCGCTGGCGAAACAGATCGGGCCGATCAGGCTCGTCTATGCTGACGATGCGCCTGCCGCGTCGCCAGACGGCGCCGAGAGCTACGAGGCGATGCTTGCTGCAGCCGCTCCCGTCCCCGACGCCGAAGCCGCCGAAACGGATCTCGCCGGCATCTTCTACACTGGCGGAACGACCGGGCGTTCCAAAGGCGTGATGCTGAGCCACCGGAATCTCCTGAGCAACGCGCGGAACGTAGCGGCCGAGATGCATACGGTCGACGACGCGGTCTATCTGCATGCGGCGCCGATGTTTCATCTGGCCGACGTCAGCGCCCTGTGCACCCACCTTCTCACCGGCTCGACGCATGCGATCGTCCGGATGTTCACGCCGGCGGGCGTCGCGCATGCGATCGAGATCTTCCGCGTCACCGACGTATTGCTGGTGCCGACGATGATCCAAATGTTCGTCGACTTTCCGGACCTTCACAAATTCGAATTGGCGTCGGTGCGCAGGATGATCTATGGCGCCTCGCCGATCAGCGAGGCCGTGCTCGATCGCGCCATGGCGCGGGTGCCGAACGCGGAATTCGTGCAGGCCTACGGCATGACCGAGCTTTCGCCCGTCGCGACAGTTCTTCCCTGGAAGGACCATCTGGGTGAAGGTCGGGCCAAGGGCCGCCACCGCTCCGGCGGCCGGCCGATCCTCGGAGTCGAAGTCCGTATCGTCGATCCGCTGGACAACCCCGTTCCCGCCCGGACGGTCGGCGAAATCGTCGCGCGCGGCGATATTGTGATGATGGGCTACTGGGAGCGGCCGGAAGAGACGAAGAAAGCGGTGATCGACGGCTGGATGCACACCGGCGACGGCGGCTACATGGACGAGGACGGCTACGTCTATATCGTCGACCGCATCAAGGACATGATCATTTCTGGCGGCGAGAACATCTATTCGGCCGAGGTCGAGAACTGCATCGCCCAGCATCCCGGGGTCGCGCAATGCGCCGTCATCGGCATCCCGCATGAGACATGGGGCGAGGCGGTTCACGCCGTCGTCATGCGCAAGCCCGGTGCGGCCGTGACGGGCGACGACGTCATCGCCTTTTGCCGGGAGCGCATCGCGCACTACAAATGCCCGCGCAGCGTGCATGTGCAGGACGAATTGCTGCCGCTGTCCGGCGCCGGCAAGATTCTCAAGCGGGAGCTGCGCAAGCCTTTCTGGGAAGAGGAGCGTCGGGCCGAGTGATCGGTCCTAAGGGAGGCTGGCGATGAAAGCTGTCGACAAACTTGACATCACGATCCTGGTCGACAATGCGACCGACAATCTCTCCTCGGTTCCGCGTTTCGTCGAGACGGAATTCGTCGCGCAAGCCGGTCGCGGCCTGAAGCTTTCCGGGAAATGCCTCTGCTGCGCCGCGCATGGGCTTTCCTGCCTGATCACGGCGCATGAGGGCGAGCGATCGCGCACCCTGCTGTTCGACACGGGGCCAGAAGACTGGGTTTTCGAGCGCAATGTCGTCAGGCTCGGCGCCGACATCGGGGCCGTTGAGGCCATGGTGTTGTCGCACGGCCACTGGGATCACGCCGGAGCGATGGTCCGCGCTCTGCAAATGATCACGGAGCGCAACGGGGGTCGGGACGTCCCCACCTACATGCACCCGGATATGTTTTACTCGAGAGCATTGAAGATGCCGGACGGGAAAATGTTCCGAGTGGAAGACGTCCCGAGCGTCGAGCTTTTGTCCGCCAATCGCGCCGACGTCATCGTCACGACCGAGGAGCAGTCGATCCTGGACGGTTCGTTCTATGTGAGCGGGGAAATTCCTCGCGTCACTGCGTTCGAGCGGGGCTTGCCCGGCCAGCATCGCCTCAATCGCGGGGGCGTCTGGGAGCCGGACGAGCTGACGAAGGACGAGCGCTTCGTGGCCGTCCACGTGGCGGGAAAGGGCCTCGTCGTCTTCACGGCGTGCTCCCATGCCGGACTGATCAATGTGCTGACGGAGGCTGGCCGGCGATTCCCGGAGATCCCGCTTTACGGAGTGCTCGGCGGATTCCATCTCGCCGGGGTCACGGAAGCCGTCATCCCGCAGACTGTCGAAGCGCTCGCCTCCTTCGGCCTCGAACTAATCGCCGCCGCGCATTGCACGGGCTGGCGGGCGATCGGCGCCCTCGCGGCCGCCTACGGGGACAAGGTCGTCCCCTCGACTGTGGGGAAGCGGTTCGCATTATAGAAGAAGCAGACTCAGCGGCGGAAGCAGGCGGAGGCCAAGTCCTATGTCGATGGTGATTTCCGAGCGGCGGGGCGCCGTCGCGGTTTTGACACTCAATAATCCCGACAAACTGAACGCGCTCGGCGGAAGCCTTGTCGAAGACTTGGGCGAAGCGCTGGACGCGGCGGGCTCCGAAACGGGGGTCCGTGCGATCGTTCTGACGGGGGCAGGCAAGGGCTTCTGCTCGGGAGCGCAGCTCGGGACGGAAACGTTCGCCGCGGGCGGGCGGATCGGCGGGTGGATGCGCGGCTCGATCAATCCGCTGATCGCAAAATTCCGCGCTTCCCCCTTGCCGATCGTCAACGCGATCAACGGCCCGGCGGCCGGCGCCGGATTTGGAATCGCGCTCGCGGGCGACATCGTGATGGCCGCGCGATCGGCACGCTTCGTGCTAAGCTTCGTCCGTCTCGGCGCAGCTCTCGACGGCGGCACGACCGTCTTTCTGCAAAGGTCGATCGGCGCTGCGAGGACCCGCGCGCTCGCGCTCCTCGGCGAATCCCTTTCGGCCGAGAAAGCCGCGGAATGGGGATTGATCTGGAAGGTCGTCGAAGATTCCGAGCTGATGACCGAGGCCATCGCGACCGCCGAAAAGCTGGCCCACGGCCCGCCCGTCGCGCTTGCGCTGATCAAGGCGCAGGTCGAGGCTGCATGGAGCCTGCCGGTCGCCGCCGCCCTGGACGACGAGGCTGCAGCGCAGTCCAGAGCCTTCGCCACCGAGGATTTGCGCGAGGGCGCGCGCGCCTTCGTCGAGAAGCGTTCCCCCCGCTTCACCGGGCGATGATATGCATGCGGGGGCCGGGCGACATCTCGTTCCGGCCCGCCAGCGCGAGGGGATCGTTTCTTGGAAGGCATCTCAGTCAGCGAGGCGGTCGAGCGGCGCCGCTCCATCAGAGCTTTCCTGCCGGCGCCGATCAACTCGGCCCTCATCGCCGACGTGTTGACGAAGGCCATGCGCGCGCCATCCGGCGGCAACCTGCAGCCCTGGCGGCTCTACGTGCTGAACGGCGCGAGCATGAGCCGATTCCGCGACCTGATGTCGGCGCGCATTGCCGAAAGCCCGATCGGCGAGAAGCCGGAATATGCCGTCTACCCGCCGTCCCTGAAGGAGCCCTACCGCACCCGGCGCTTCGCCGTCGGCGAAGCCATGTACGAGAGGCTCGGCATTCCCCGGTCCGACAGGCTGGCCCGCCTGCGCTGGTTCCAGAACAACGACCGCTTCTTCGGGGCGCCGGCGGCGCTGTTCTGCTTTGTCGACCGGATCATGGGGCCGCCGCAATGGGCGGATCTCGGCATGGTCCTTCAGACCGCGATGCTCCTGTTCCAGGAGCGCGGCGTCGACACTTGCCCCCAGGAAGCCTGGAGCCGCTGGCGTCAGACGGTTTCGAAATTCGTCGGAGCGCCCGACGAGCTGATGCTGTTTTGCGGCGTCGCGATCGGACGGGCGGACCCGGACGCTCCGGTCAACGGGCTGCGATCGGAACGCGCCGCGCCCGAAGAGATCATGACTTTCGTCTGAGCCGCTCGGGGCTGCCGCAACCGTCGCTCGCCGAAATCGAAGCCTTCATCATCCTCTTGGCCGGTGGAGGATGAAACGGAAAAGAAATGACGACTGAACCGTTGATCAGCACGAAGGGCGCGAAGTGAATCCATGGAGTCCTTTGTGTTTCCTTCAAAAAATCCCAACTTCTCGATACAGCGAAGCCCCATCGCCCCTGATAGATTGCGGGCAGTTTCTTTGTTGGAGAAAGCGAAATGTCGGCAGAACACGTGAGACCGACGTTGAACCGCGCGCTCGGCAAGTTGGTCGTCGGCGCCCTGATGTCGACCGCCGCGCGCCGATTTCGCGATCGCGAGGCGATCCTCTGCGCGGGCACGGGCCGGCGCTTCTCCTTCCGCCGGCTCAACGAGCGCTGCAATCGTCTGGCGCATGGGCTTGCGGGGCTCGGATTGCGAAAAGGCGACGTGGTCGCGTTTCTTTGCAACAATCGCGCCGAGCTCGTCGAGATCTATTTCGCCCTTGCGAAGCTCGGCCTCGTCGGCATCCCGCTGAACTACCGGCTGGCGCCCGCGGAAATCGTCGACTTGATGCGGGCGATGGGTGCGCGCGCCATGCTGTTCGAGACGCGCTTCACACCCGCCGCCGAACAGCCGCGTTCGACGCTGCCGCGGGTCGAGTCCTTTGTCGCCATCGGGGAGAAGCGGCCGGAATGGGCGCTCGACTATGAGGCGCTCCTTGCGGGCGCTTCCTCCGGGGAGCCGGAGGTCGAAATCGAGGAGCACGACCCCTATTATTTCAACCTCACTTCGGGCACCACCGGGTTGCCGAAATCCTACTTGCTGTCGCATTTCAACAATTGCGCGATCGGCCCGATGTTCGAGGCCTTCGACACGACGTCGCAGGACGTCCTGATGACGGTGTTCCCCGCCTTCGGGCGCGTCGGCTTCGCCTGGATCGCCGCCGGCCTGGCATTTGGCGCTCGCAACGTGCTGATGGATTTCCATCCGGCGGAGACGCTAAAGCTGATCGAATCCGAGCGCGTGACGCTCATGAATCTCGTTCCCACCATGGGCGCGATGATGCTCGCCGATCCAGGCCTGACGCGCCGCAACCTCAGATCCCTGCGCGGGCTCGTCTTCGCCGGCGCTGTCTTCCCGGCGCCGTTGCGCGAACGCGTCGCTGCGGAGCTTTGCGCTGAGGTCTACGAATATTACGGGATGCAGGAGACGGGGGCGCTGACCATCAGCACGCCGGCCGACCGGAAGGAGCATCCGGAATCGATCGGCGCCCCCCTGTGCTTCGCCGAGGTGGAAATCGTGCGCGCCGACGGCAGCCGCGCCGGACCGGGCGAGGTCGGCGAGATCGTCGGCCGCTCGCCGGCGACCGTCACCGGCTATTTCGACAACCCGCAAAAGACGGCCGACACCTTCCGCGACGGCTGGGTCCGCACCGGCGATCTCGGCATGATGAACGCGGACGGCTTCGTCTTCATCAAGGGGCGCCTCAAGGACATGATCATCACCGGGGGCCAGAATGTGCACGCGGCGGAGGTCGAAGAGGTTCTGATCGGCCTCCCGGGCGTCGCCGATTGCGCCGTCTTCGGGCTACCCGACGATCTTTGGGGCGAGCGGGTCACAGCGCTGGTCGTCAGGGCGCCCGGCGCCCGTGAGACGGTGACCGAGGAAACCCTGAACGCTGCCTGCCGCGAACGGCTGGCCGGGTTCAAGACCCCAAAGACGATCCTGTTCCAGGACGAGCCCCTTCCCCGTACGCCGACCGGCAAGGTGCAGAAGTTTCTGCTGGTCGAGCGCTTCGGGTGACGCCCCTGCCGCTTCTCATCGCGCGCAGATTTTCACCGCCCCCGGCGCGCCCCACATCGCGCAGGGCGAAAAGCTGAAGCGATAGGTCCCGTTCGCCGGCGCGACGAAGGTGAGCGCGCCCGGCGCCTCGGCGTCGCCGAAGAAGAACCCGCCCGGCCCCTCGACATTCGGATCGCGGGCGCGCCACAAGTTCGCGACACCGCCGGTGCGCGGATCGTACTCGGACGCCTGCCCCATCATCTGCGCTGCAATCCGCTGGCCATGGACGAAATCGCCGACGAAGGTCGTCGCCGCGCCACGATAGGTCCAGCACGCCTGGCCCGGAGCCATCTTGATGCGCGCCACGACGTCGCGGTCGCAGGAGCTGGCGCGCGCGGCCGCGGCGCCCGTCAGGAAGGTGGCCGATACGATAAGCCGGACAACAGAGTCGGAACGCATGAGGAACCCTTCGACGGCGCCTTGAAGGCTAACGCGAACGAGCCGCCCTGGCGAGGACCATCGAGAGACGGCGTGGCGTCCGCGGCCAGTCGACGAAAAATGCTTGGCGACGAACTGGACTCGTGTTATGTTCACGATATGTTCTCTCTGTGCCGGAGGCGCGATCGGGCGCAGGACATGCCGGGCGACAAGGGAGTGACCAAGCCGCGGAACCGGCCCGCGCGCGACCGAATTTTGGCTGGCGACCGTCTGCTGGCTGACGAAGACGGCGCCTTCATTGGGGGCCCCTGGCGGAGGAGTCGCGGCGACCTTTTGCCGGGCCGGACGCCGCGTTCGCCCGAAAATGGCGCCGCAACCCGCTGGAATCGCTCAAAACGCGCCCGAAAGCGGCGTCTCCCCGGGGCATGTTATGAGGGCGAAATGGGGTGTGCTAGCCGCCTTGCTGCTTTGTCATTGCCGCCAGCTGCGCTTCCTCTTCGGCGCTGAGAGCAGGCGTCGCGGTCGGCGCGCGGCGGCGGGCGATAAGGACCGCGGCGAGGCCGGCGCAGAGCGTCAGCGGCGCGCTGAGCCAAAGGAGCCACGTCTCCGGCTTGAACGGGGGCTTCAGGAGGATGAAGTCGCCGTAGCGCGAGACGAGATAGGAGCGCACTGCGTCGTTGCTCTCGCCATCGCCGATGCGCTCGCGGATCAGGAGGCGGATGTCACGGGCGAGCGGTGCATCGGAATCGTCGATCGACTGGTTCTGGCAGACCATGCACCGCAGGCCCGCCGAGAGCGCGCGGGCGCGCGCCTCGAGCGCCGGGTCCTTCATCACCTCGTCCGGCTGCACCGCAAACGAGGGCGCAGCGACCAGCGCGAACAGAAAGGCGAGTACGGCGAGGCGAAGGTGGCGCATGGGGGTCAGCTTGCTCCTGCGGTGAGGGCGCCCGAGCGGGCGCGGACGGCAACGCCGAAACCGAGGCGCCGGTCGGTGAGCGACAGCGCGCCCCCGAGCGCCATGGCCGCGCCGCCGGTGGCGACGAGCGCGAACTGGGTGAGGGCGGCGCTGCGCCCGACCGCCATCAGATCCGGGTCCCCGAGCTGAGCGCCCCAGGCCGGGACGACCATTTGCGCAAGGGCGACGCAGAGCGCCAGAACGAGAGCGAAATGGCCGAGTTCGACGATCATTTCGTTGCCTCTCCTTCCTGCCAGCGGCCCTGCTTCTTCAAAGCCTCGACGACTTCCCGCGGCATGTAGCGCTCGTCGTGCTTGGCGAGGATCTGGTCTCCGCTCAGCCGGCCCTCTTTGGCGAGAACGCCCTCGACGACGACACCCTGCCCTTCGCGAAACAGGTCCGGCACGTTGGCGAAACAATTGCTGAGGCAGTCGACGGCGACGTTTTTCGTCCCGTCCGTGACGTTGAACTTAAGCCTGTTGTCGGCGCGGACGACGGAACCCGATTCGACGAGGCCGCCGACCCGAAGCCTCGTTCCGGGTTGGAGGTTCTTTTCAGCGATTTCGCTCGGCGTCAGGAATAGCGAGAGGCTGTCCTTCATTGCATAAAGGCCGAGGCCGACGGCGCAACCGATCACGGCGAGGGCGGCGGTGATGAGAGCGAGGCGGCGGCTACGGCGGGTCAATTGGCGTCTCCGATGCCGAGGTCGTGCGCCAGCACTCCCAGACTGGCGACAGCGGTCGGATTGGGCGCGAGCGCTTTCCGAGCCTCGACCAGCGCCGCCTTGCCCTTGTCTGTCTCATGCAGGACCGCATGGGCGCGAATAAGGCGGGACCATTCGTCGGCGCTGCCGCCGTTGCTGGCGAGACGGTTCGCCAGCCGACCAACCATGCCCTCGATCATTGCCTTCTGCTCGTTCGAGCCGAGCGTGGGCGCGACGGCGGCGGACTGCGGCCGCGGCTCGCCTTTCAGCGAAGCGAGGCGCGCCTTCACTGCATCGAGCCAGAGCGCGTCGGGCGGAGCGCCGGCGGCGAGCGCGAGATAAAATCGCGCCTGCGGCAGGCCGGGCCGCTCGGCGAGCGCCTTGGCGAACGCATCGCGCGCCTCGTCGGTAACGACGCCGCCGCCGGCGGCGACCAAGGCTTCGCCATACGCTGAGCGCCTCGAAGGGTCCTCGCCAAGCAGGCGGAGCGCCTCGGAATAGGCATGCGCGGCGTCCTCGGAACGCTCGAGACGCATGTAGACCGGGGCGAGGACCGCCCATCCCTTGCCGTCGTCCGGTTTTGCGATCAGATGCCCCTCGATTCCCGCGACGGCCGCGTCGATGTCTCTGGCCGAATGGGCCGCCGGGTCACGACCGGCGAGTGGCTCGTCAGGCACCTGCGGCTGGCCAAGCAACACATAGAGGGCAAAGGCCACGACGGGCACGCCGACGGCGATCAGAATCGTAGCCGCCAGACGATTGCGAAACCGGGGAGGACGCGCCGCGCCCGGCCTTTCGGAACAGGTCGACAGCAAACGCCTTGCCGCTTCGGCGCGAGCCGCAGCCGCTTCGCTCTGTGGCAATTGGCCGCGTTCGACGTCACCCTGAATCTCGTCGAACTGAGCTCGATAGAACGCCGCTTCTCGCATCGTCCGATCTGCGTCGGATGACTGCGAGGACGAGCGCAGAACAGGCCAAATCGCAGCGAGGGCCGCAAATGCGGCCATGCCCGCCAGGATAAACCACACCATAAACAACCTCGGGAGCGGCTTCGCGCGCGGCCGCGGAATTCTCGCCGCTGCGTTATCGCAAAACGCGGTCGAGGTCTCGCCAAAAGTCTAGTTCATCGATTTTGAGATTCGAATCATATCAGGCTGCCTGGTCGAGCTTATCGGACCAAGAGTGGACGACGGGGTGTCGATTGAAGTGATCCATGGCGGCCATGATGCGGTCCTTGAGTTCCTGTTTGGATGCGACGCGGATGTGGCGCAGCACCGAGCGGGCGAGCTTGGAGAAGAAACCCTCGACGAGATTGAGCCAGGAGCCATGCTTGGGGGTGAAGACAAAGGTGAAGCGGCCTTCCGGTTGGGCGGCGAGCCAAGCCTTGGTCTCCTTGGAGATGTGCGCCGAATGATTGTCGAGGATCAGCTTGATCGCCGTATGGCTCGGATAGGCGGCGTCGAGGAGCTGGAGGAATTCAATGAATTCGCGGCTGCGGTGGCGGTCCTTGACGAGAGCGTGGACCTGGCCGGTGAGCAGATCAATGCCGGCCAGCAAGCTGACCGTGCCGTGGCGCTTGTACTCGTAGTCGCGCCCGAAGGTCGCATGTCTGCCGGGCTCGGGCGGCAGGTCCGGGGCCGTCGTGGCGATTGCCTGAATGCCGGGCTTTTCATCGTAGGAGACAATCGCCACCGCATCGCCCGGCTTTTGCTTCGCGGCGGCCGCGCTCTCCCGAATAAGCTTCACCTCGCCATAGACGCACAGAACCTCCGCCATCTTCTGCTTGAACTCCGGATCGCGGCGTTCCAGGTAATAGCGGACCTTGTGCGGCTTGATCTCCTGCTCGTTGAGGATATTGCACACCGTCCCCTGAGCCAACTTGGCAAGGCAAGCGTGGCCCTCCGCCGGCCCATGCTCACGCGCATGGCAGGCGAGAAGCCGCGTTGTCCACAATTCGTGGGGATAGCCGAGGTCCTTGGCCTTGCGGCAGGCGAGGTCGACAACCCATGCCTTGGCCTCGGCGGTGATCGTCGCCTCCCTGCCGGGCCGCGGTCGATCGTCGAGCGCCGCCATCGGGCCATAGACCAACGCCCGCTCGACACAGCGCTGGACGGTCTGATGGTGCGCGCCCAAGGCTCGCCCCACCGCAAAAAACGATCCGTCTTCCCGGTAGGCCAGCAGCATCCGCGCTCGATCAACCCGGCTCGCCGATTCCGTTCGCGAGCGGGCAATCGCGCCCAACGCCGCCACATCCTCCTCGCCAATCGCCAATTCAATCGCCCGCCGTCGACCCGCCATCACCTCACACCTCGCTTCCGAATCAAAGCAGCAAGGCTACAAACCACGTCAGGAAAAATAAATCCCGCGCGCATATGATTGGTTTCAACGATTCGATGAACTAGGGCCTGTCTTCAGTTGAGGAGAATGGCGGCACAGACGAGCTGAACGCCGGCGAGGAAAATCTTGGCGAGCTTGTCGTAACGCGTGGCGATGGCGCGGAAATGCTTGAGCTTGTTGAAGAAGCGCTCGATATCCCATTCACGACGCCGCTCATAAATTGACGAACACCGACGAATCGCCGAGAATCGGGTTTGAAGCGCTGTCCGCCCTGGCGCGTTGGCTTGGATCCCGCGATGAGCGATCTGCCGGCGTCGATCTGGACCCTGTTGTCCCCGGAACGACGGGAACGCATAGCGACGCTGCTGGGACAGATGGCCTTGCACCGGATGCGCAGCGCCACGGTCGCCACGGAGGCGCCTCATGACGAATGTGGGCCTTGTCCAGCGTCGCAGCGGCTCGTCCTGCGACAAGATTCTCCGGCGCCATCAGGATCGTCTGGCGATCGTCTATGTCCGCCAATCCACGGCGCAGCAGGTTGAGCGCCATCAGGAGTCGACCAGGCTGCAATATGCGCTTGCGGACCGGGCGGCGCAGTTTGGCTGGCTGCGCGAGGAGATCGTCGTCATCGACGACGATCTCGGACGCTCCGGCGCGAGCGTCGAAGGACGGCTGGGCTTTCAGCGGCTGGTCGCCGAAGTCGGTCTCGGCAAGGTCGGCCTCGTGCTCGGCGTGGAGATGTCGCGGCTGGCGCGCTCCTGCCGGGACTGGCATCAGCTCTTGGAGATCTGTGCGCTGTTCGACACGCTGATCGCCGACGCCGACGGGGTGTATGATCCGGCAAACTACAACGATCGCCTGCTCTTGGGTCTGAACAGGACGGCGACATAATGCAGTACCTCATGATCTCATTGAAAAGGCAGGCTTTCTTGTCGCGGATCGGATGATACTGGACGTCCCCTTGCGATTGCCTGCCCGACGGCTGGCCGGGCCAGGTCACTCTCGCGGATGACATAGGGGGCGCGAGGGCAAACCTGTCTTGCCGGCAACAGTCCATCTCGGATCAAGCGAACAACGGTCATGTTGCTGACGCCGAGGCGGTTTGCGGCCTCGGTCAGAATAAGCTCATGGCGCTCTTCACGTTCGCCCTCGCGGTAGACCGGTATCCGATGCGTGCCGCGGAAATTGCGCACGCGCAGCTGGGTCCAGGTCTGGCCTCTGGCAGAGCGGACGCCCAGCCGATTGAGAACCGGTGCGATGCTGTGGTCCGGCAACAGGCGGGCAAGTTCGCACACCAGCTGCTCGGTCGCCGCATCGGTCTTGAAGCGGTTTTGGCCCGAGCGGTTCTTCAGCACCTCGAGCCGCGTGTGATCCCCACCCTGCCAGTGCAGCACGAGGTGTAGGCGACCGGTCTCGACGGTCACGACGATCTCCTTCAGCACGGTGCGCAAGATCCGCTTGCGCGTCTCGACGGACGCAGCGGCGTCGTTCCAGAGCCCTGGCAGGTCTCCGGCGAGCGCCATAAGCGCCACGCGCTCGTCGTCGCCGACAGCGCACGGCTCCTCGTTGCGCAAGCTCCGGATCTGCTCTTCGAGCCGCGCGGCCGTCGCAAGACAGTCGTTCCATCGCCGTTCGAGTTCGCCGGCGACCAGCCGGTTGTCGGGATCGACGGCGTCGTATTGCCGGCGCGCATGCTTCGCCTCGTAGCGGGCCTGCTCCAGCGCGGACTCTCTGTGCCGTAGCTGTTCGCTGCTGGCCTCTTTGCGCTCAGCGATCAGCTTCAGCGCCGCCTCGACGGCCAGCGGCGAGATCGCACGCAACACTTCCGCCGACACCGCCGCGTCGATGCGCATGTTGTTGAATGCGGTGCACCCCTTTTCGCGAGACGGGTCGACATGGCTGGCGCAGACATAGCGCGCATCGCGCCTCGAATGATGCAGCACCTTGAATTTGCGTCCGCAGCGTCCGCAGCGCAGCAGGCCGACGAGCAGCGCACCGCCGTTCCGCACCGCGCCCGCCACCATCGACCCCTTCATGTTCGCATTCCCGGCGATGATCGCCAGGTTGCGATCATACTCTTCCCAGGTGATGTAGCCATCATGGTGGTCCTGGATCAGAACCGTCCAGTCCTCGCGCCGGCGCGCCACGCCGTGGATAATGACTTTGCGTCCGCCTTCGACGCGGGTGCGGGACAGGGTCCGTCCGAAGACATAGGCCCCGGCATAGACCGGGTTGGTCAACAGCCGGTGGACGGCATGGTAGCGCGGCGGGTCCCATCGCACCGTCCGCCCGTGCCGACTATGCACGGCGGTCGGCACGTCAATTCCTTCCTGGCGCAGCCACAGGACAAGCTGGCGCACGCTGCCGATCTCACGAAACTTTCGGAACACCAACGACAGGGCCTCGCGGATGCGCCGGTCGGGGTCTTGTTCCAGGCGATCATCGGCGCTGCGCCGATAGCCGATGGCGACGGTCGTGTGCAGATCGCCGCGCGCCGCCTTCAGGCGCAAGGCCTCCTGCGAGCGCTGCCGTAACGTCGAAAGCTCGAGCTCGCTGAAAGCGCCTTTCATGCCCAGCAGCAAGCGATCGTTGACGAGTCGCGGATCGTACACTCCGTCCTCATCGATGATCAGGCTGCCGACCAGGGCGCAGAACTCCAGGAGGGTGTGCCAATCGCGGCCGTTGCGGGCCAGGCGCGACGCCTCGAGAGCGAAGACCGCGCCGGCCTCGCCGCCGCAGATCCCCACGAGCAGGCGCTCGAAGCCGGGGCGCGCCGTCCCGCCTCCTGAGCGGCCGAGATCGTCGTCGATGACAATCACGTCCTGCCAGCCAAGGTCGCGGGCGCGCGTCGTCAGCGCGTACTGGCGTCGTCGGCTCTCCGGATTGTGCAGGAGTTGATCCATGCTGGATTGCCGCACATAGACATAGGCGCTGCGCGCCAGGTGGTCGCCGGTGATCTTAGTCATCGTCCGTCTCCGCCGGCGTTCTGACCTGGCTGAGGCGATCGCTCAGGAGGGCTTTGAGCAGGTTTACGATCTCCGTGCGTGTCGTCGCATCGAACAGCCGTGGCGTAGCCTCGCCGGCCGTCAACATGAGAAGTTCGAGTTGCTGTTCCTGGGCACGCTGCTCCATCGTCGCCTCCACCGCCGCGAATCGCGTCATTCGCCGGTGACGAGGATATGTCCCGCTGATCCGCCAGCCGGCGCAGCTCTCTCAAGCAGGCAAGGGAGAGCCGCGGCGCAGCCATCATCGGCAGCGTCGCCGCGTACGCTTCGGTCATCCATGCCGGCAGCATCAGCCTGACGCCATCCGGCAGCTCGACGACGAAATGCGCATCGCCGGCGTAAGCGAGACGTCGAACGACCGTAAGTCGTTCGCCGGCATTCGGATGATGCGGATACCGGAGGATGACCTCAAACGGCTGTTGCTGGGGAGTATGTCGTGTGTTCGAAAGGGACGATGTCGGAAGCCGAGCTTCATATCCTCAAGGCACGGATGCTGGCGGGCCGGAAAGCCAAGGCGCGACGAGGCGAACTCGGCAAGCCCGTGCCGATCGGCTATGTGCGCCGTCCCTCGGGCGAGGTCGTCCTCGATCCCGACGAGCAGGCGCAGGCGACGGTCCGCCTGGTCTTCGACCTGTTCGATCGCTTCAGGACGGTCGGCAAGGTGATGACCTACCTGGTCGAGCACGACATCCGCATGCCGGTGCGCCGGCGCGGCGGCGCGGGCAAGGGCGAGCTGGAATGGCGGCGCGTCAGTCGCCCCACCCTGCTCAATCTCTTCGCCAATCCGATCTACGCGGGCGTCTACGCTTACGGCGTGCGTGCGGTCGAGAAGCGCAGACAAAAGCTCGGCCGCCCGGGAACGGGACGCCGATCGCCGCGCTCCGAAGAGGCCGAAGTCTTCTTGCCCGATAGGTTGCCCGGCTACATCAGTCTCGATCGCTATGAGCGCAACCAGGCGCAACTGAAGGCCAACAAGGCGGCAGGCGGCGGGACGGTGCGGGCCGGAAGCGCACTTCTCTCGGGCGTGCTGATCTGCGGCCGCTGCGGTCTGCGCATGCTGGCGCAATACAACAACAACGGCCACGCCGCCCGCTACGTCTGCTCGCAGATGCAGAGCTGCTACGGCGAGGCGTTCTGTCAATCGCTGACGGCTGCGCCGCTCGACGCGCTGGTCTCGGGTCTGGTCTTGAAGGCGCTCGAGCCGGCGGCGATCGACGCGAGCCTGGCGCTCGCCGGGACCCTCGAGGCCGAGAGCGCGGCGCTCGATCGCCATTGGAGACAGCGGCTGGAGCGCGCCGCCTACGAGGTCGAGCGTGCGCGCCGGCAATACGCCGCCGTCGAGCCCGAGAACCGGCTGGTGGCGCGCACGCTCGAGCGCGACTGGGAGAAGGCCCTGACCGAGCAGGCCCGTCTTGAGGCGGAGCACGAGCGCGTCCGGCGCGCGCGCAAGGAGGCTCCCTCTGCGGCTGAACTGGCCGCGATCCGCGATCTGTCGCAGGATCTGCCGGCGCTCTGGCGCGCCGAGACCACGACGCAAGCCGAGCGCCAGACCATCGTGCGCCTGCTCGTCGAACGGGTTCTGGTCGAGGTCGTCGGCGCAACGGAAAAGGTCCGCGTCGAGTGTCATTGGCACGGCGGCGTCCGCACGACACACGAGCTGACGCGCCCGGTCGCCCGGGTCGCGTCGCTGAGCACGTACGCGGCGTTGACGGGGCGCGCTGCGGAGTTGCGCCGCGAAGGCCTCGAATGCGCGCGGATCGCCGAGATCCTCAACGCCGAGGGATGGCGCCCGGCCAAGCGCCGCAACACCTTCAATGCGCCAATGGTTCATCATCTCCTGCTCAGATCGGGCGCGGAGACGATCAAGTATCGCCGGCGACCGCCACAAATCGGGCGCCTGGAGAACGAATGGACGATCCGCGAACTCGCCGAAGAGATCGGCATGCCGCAGCCGACCCTCTATACCTGGGTCCAGAAGGGACGCCTATCCTGCCGCAAAGCCGGCTCCGGCTCGAAACGCGCCGTGCTCGTGCGCGCCGATCCTGAGACGGTCGCGGCGTTGAAGGCGATCCGCGCCATGCCGCCGCCCTGGCGCCGCCTGCCGCCGAGGCCCGCCGACAGCGCCGCCGCCCCCGCCACAGAATCTTGAGAGTCGCCATGCCTGGTCGATATATCGGGATTCCGCGTCCATCCGAAAATCGTTTGACCGAATCAGCGGGATCGATTCCAGTCGCCTGGTGAAGACGAATCGCTATTTCCTCAGCGCAGCGGATCGGGCCGACCTGGTGAAGATCGTCAGGGACGGGCTGGAGGAGCATCGCACCGTCCGCCGGGCGAATGCCATCCTTCTGCTCGACAAGAGCTGGTCCTACGCCGAGGTCGCCGAAGCGCTGTTCCTCGACGACTCGACCATCCGCATCTGGCTCAAGGAATTCCAGGAAGGCGGCGTCGAGGCGCTCGTCCTGTTCGACCTGAAGGGCGGAGCCGGACGGCCGGCACCCCTCCAGATCGACGAATTGCGCGCCTGGGCGACGGAGGTGCTGCCGACGTCGACCACCGAAATCGGGCAATTCATCCTGGATCGGTTCGGGTTCGACTATGGCCGCTCCGGACTGATCAAGCTGATGAACCGCATCGCATTCGACTGGAAGAAGCCGGAATCCGTGCCCGGCAAGATCGACGTGGAAACCCAGCAAAAGTTCATCGACGCGCATGAGGACTTGCGCAACTCGCTCGGCCCGGACGAGACGGTCGTCTACGTCGACGCCGTCCATCCGACCCACCAAGCCAAGCCCGCTGGACGCTGGCTGCCGCGCGGACAGCGCTGCGCGCTTCCCGCGGCGTCCGGGCGCGACCGGCTGAACCTGCACGGCGCGATCGACCTGGAGACCGGACAGACCCGCATCATGGATGTCCAGACCGTCGACGCGGCAAGCACGATCGCCTTGTTCGAGGCGCTGGAGCGCTCCAATTCGACGATGAGCCGCATCCATGTTTTCCTCGACAACGCCCGCTACCACCACGCCAAAGTCGTCCAGGGCTGGCTGCAACAGCCAGGGAGGCGCATCGTCCTGCACTTCGTGCCGTCATACTGTCCGCATCTCAACCCGATCGAGCGGCTCTGGAAGGTGATGCACGAAAACGTCACCCACAACAGATGCTACGCCAAATTCCGCGACTTCGCCGAGGCCGTGCTCGGTTTCCTGCGTGAAACCGTGCCACAGCGGTTCGACGAGTTCTCGTCAACCATCACCGACAATTTCCGCGTCATCGACCCGAAGGAATTTCGGATCCTCGCGTGACACCGCTATATCAATGAGATTGCGTTCGCAGTAGAGGGCGAAATCGCACGGGCGCGGGGTTTTTCGATTGGATTTGGATGGGATGACTGGCGTGATCGCTCGTGCGTTGAGGGCGCCGATGAAGGGGTCGGCGTCGAAGGCCTTGTCGGCGATCAGAGCGCCGGGATCGACGGCTTCGATGAGAGATTCAGCGCAAGTCAGATCGTGATCCTGGCCCGGGCTGAGCATCACCTCGACAGGATTGCCGAGGGCATCGACGAGCGCGTGTATCTTGGTGGTCAATCCGCCGCGGGATCGGCCGATGGCTTGCGCACCGTCTTTTTTTTTGGCGCCGGCGCTATGCTGGTGAGCGCGCACGATGGTGGCGTCGATCATCATGTACTCGTTGTCGTGATCGCTGGCCAAGAGCCTGAAAACACGCTCGAAAACGCCGCTCTTGGCCCATCGGTTGAAACGCTGATAGACGATCTTCCAGTCGCCAAAGCGCTCGGGCAGATCGCGCCAAGGGATGCCGGCGCGAAACCTGAAGAGAACGGCTTCGACGAACAGGCGATTGTCCGCCGCCGTGCCCCCCACATGGCCTTCACGGCCCGGCAGAATGTCTTTGATCCGATCCCACTGGTCGTCGCGCAGTGCATATCGTCGCATCGGTCAGCCCCTCCTCGGGCCGACCACTCACGAGTTAGACTTTTGCTGATTCGGGAATCCCTCGCGTATCCGAAACACCAAACGTTCTGCGTCCGATTCCAATCCGTTCTCGCCTCAACTGAAGACAGGCCCTAGCCAGTCATCTTCCAGGTCCCGTCCGGCTGCTTGCAGGCGATGCCCCCGCCTCGATTCGGCCGTCCGGCAACGTAGATCGTTTGCGAATAGGCGCGGCAGCCGCCGCCGGTCTCGGCCCCGGGCGCGACAAAACCGAAAACTCCTTGCGAGCCCCGCCACGAGCGGCTTTGTCCGGATTCCAGCGCGGCAATTTGTGCGTTCCAGGCGGCCTGCCGGTCAGACTCTGTCAGAGCCGCGCCAATCGGGCCGCCGAGGACGCCTCCGAGCGCTGCGCCCGACGGCAGAGCCGGCGCGGCTGCCGACGCTGGCTGCGGTGCGGCGGCGGACGCAGAAGTTCCTGACGGCAGCGGTTGCGCCTGGACCGAACCGACGGGAGCAATGGGCTGCGGATTCGGCGTCGAGGTCCTGGTGACCGCCGTCGCGGGGGATTTTCCCGGCGCAGCCTCGCTGCCTAGGCCGAAACTGGCGCACCCCGCCAGACATGCCGCAGCCAACGCGAAGAGCGTCACGACGACCAACTTCATTTCGACAACCCCTCAAATTCGCTTCTGGCCCGTCTACCTCTGTACAGATTTGACACGCGCCAGCCTATCCGAATTCCAGACGACCCAGCCGCGAATTCCCCCAGATCACGCTTTGCGCGACATGTTAGACGCAGGGCAACCGCAGGACCGCCCGTAGACCACCAAGCGGACTTTGTTCGAGCTGGAACGAGCCGCCGTAGCTCGCCGCGAGGTCGACGACAATAGAAAGGCCGAGTCCGGAGCCCGGCCGCGATTTGTCGAGTCGCCGGCCGCGCTCGATCGCTTCCGCTCGCGCGCTTGGATCGAGGCCCGGCCCATCGTCGTCGATCTCTGCGACGAGGAAGGCGACTGCGTCCTTCGGTCCGGACGGGAGGCGCGAGGCGCGGATCGCCACAGTTTCGCGCGCCCATTTCCCGGCGTTGTCCAGCAAGTTGCCGATCAGGTCGGTCAGGTCCTGCTGCTCGCCGCGAAACCTTAGGCCATCCTGCATTTCGACTGTGAAGGTCAGGCCGCGCTCGGCATGCAGCTTCTCAAATGTGCGCACCAAACCCCCGACGACCGGCTTGACATCGGTGACGACGCCGACTGTGCGGGCGCGGGCCGCGGCGCGCGCGCGATCGAGATAGAACCCAACCTGCTGGCGCATGAGTTCGGCCTGTTCCCGAACCTTTTGCGGGAGGCCCGAACTCGGAGTATCAGCCTCGTTGATGAGCACGCTCAACGGAGTTTTCAGCGCATGGGCAAGATTGCCGACCTGAGTGCGGGCGCGCTCAACGATCTCGCGATTGGCGTCGATGAGCTGATTCACCTCTGCCGCAAGCGGCGCCACATCCTGCGGGAACTCGCCTGCGATATGCTCGGCTTCGCCACGGCGGGTCGCGGCTACCCCGTCGCGCAGCGCGCGCAGCGGCCGCAGACCGTAGCGGACAGCAAGCGCGGTCGAACCGATCAGCGCAAGCGCGAGCGTAAGAAAGGTCGCCGCAAGCGCCCATTCGAAACTCCGCTCCTGCGCTTGAATCACGTCGGCGTTGGCCGCGACCTGGACGAGGTAGCGCCCCTCGTCGCCTGCATCGATCTCACGCTCGACCATCCTGAGTTCGCGCCCACCGGGTCCGATGACATAGCCGCTCAGAATATCGCCGTGGTCAGGATTGATCGCCACGAGGTGGGGAAGCTGTGTTGCGAACAGCGACTTGGACGCCCGGATCTCCGGCGGACTGGCGTCCAGCCGGGTGATCTGCCAGTACCAGCCCGAGAAGGCGAGTTCAAACTGGGGCGCGACTTCGGCCGACGCCGCGCCTTTCCCCTCGTCGCTGGGAAGCGCGTTGGCGATCAACGCCTTCAGGTAGACGCCCAGCTGATCGTCAAAATTCGCTTCCGTCCAACGCGCGTTAAGCGCGCTGAGGCCAAGCCCGGCCAAGGCGAGGATCAGCGTGCTCCAGAAAGCCGCGGACAGGAATAGCCGGGAGGCGATCGAGCGCCCACCGATGGCATTGGGCATCGACGGCTACGGCACCTCGCGTACGGCGCCGCGCGCCGCGCTTGTGGCGAAGGCCGCATAGGCTCGCAGCGCCTGGGAAACCTTTCGGGCGCGTGGGTTGGCCGGTCTCCAGGCGCCCTGGCCGCGGGATTCGATCGCTGCGCGGCGCCTCGCCAGCGTCGCCTCGTCGACCAGGACGTCGATCGCGCGAGCGGGAATGTCTATGGCGATGAGATCGTCTTCCTCGACGAGGCCGATCACGCCGCCCTCGGCCGCTTCCGGCGAAACGTGGCCGATCGAAAGGCCGGACGTGCCCCCGGAGAAGCGCCCGTCCGTGACGAGTGCGCAGGCCTTGCCGAGGCCACGCGATTTGAGATAGCTCGTCGGATAGAGCATTTCCTGCATGCCGGGCCCGCCGCGCGGGCCTTCATAGCGAATGACGACGACGTCGCCGGCCTTGACCTTGCCGCTCAGGATTCCCTGCACCGCGTCGTCCTGGCTTTCGAAGATGCGGGCCGGGCCGGTGAACCTCAGAACGCTTTCGTCGACGCCTGCCGTCTTTACGATGCAGCCGTCGAGCGCGAGATTCCCCCTGAGCACGGCGAGACCGCCGTCCTTGAGGAAGGCATGCTCGACGTCGCGAATGACGCCTTTTGCCCGGTCCTCGTCGAGAGCGGTGTATCGAGCCTGTTGACTAAAGGCGAGTTGGGTCGGCACGCCGCCCGGCGCCGCGGAGAAGAACTCGCGCACCGCATTGCTGGACGTGCGCTTGATATCGTTTCGAGACAGCGCATGCTCGAGCGACTCGGCGTGGACCATCCGCACCTCCCGGTTGAGAAGGCCGGCGCGGTCGAGCTCGCCCAGGATCCCCATGACGCCGCCCGCACGATGCACGTCCTCGATATGGACGTCCGGC
Organism: uncultured Alphaproteobacteria bacterium; assembly: GCA_963741405.1. Taxonomy (GTDB): domain Bacteria; phylum Pseudomonadota; class Alphaproteobacteria; order Rhizobiales; family Beijerinckiaceae; genus Roseiarcus. Next base: position 18,984 of record CAVUHX010000043.1, on the reverse strand, counting down.
ACCGAGGGCGCCACCTTGCACAGGACGGGAACGCGGCGCGATAGCCGGTCGATATCCGCCATGGTGAAGGGAATTTCCCCTTCGTGCGCCGCGGCAAGAAGGTGAAGCACCGTGTTGGTCGAGCCGCCCATCGAGATGTCGAGCGTCATCGCGTTCTCGAACGCCTTGAAACCAGCAATCGAGCGAGGCAGGACGCGCTCGTCGTTCTGCTCGTAATAGCGCCGGGCAAGATCGACGATGAGATGGCCGGCCTCGACGAAGAGCCGCTTCCGGTCAGCGTGAGTGGCGACCACTGTTCCGTTGCCAGGCAGCGAGAGGCCGAGCGCTTCGGTGAGACAGTTCATTGAATTGGCGGTGAACATGCCCGAGCAGGAGCCGCAGGTGGGGCAGGCGGAGCGCTCGATGGCGGCGACGTCGGCATCGGAAACCTTGTCATCGGCGGCAGCGACCATGGCGTCGATCAGATCGACTTTGCGGGCGCCCGTCGAGAGCTTGACCTTGCCTGCCTCCATCGGGCCGCCCGAGACAAACACCGCGGGAACGTTCAGCCTCATCGCCGCCATTAGCATTCCGGGCGTGATCTTGTCGCAGTTCGAAATACAAACAAGCGCGTCGGCGCAGTGGGCATTGGCCATGTACTCCACGCTGTCGGCGATGACCTCCCGCGAGGGCAACGAATAAAGCATGCCGTCGTGCCCCATCGCGATTCCGTCGTCGATCGCGATGGTGTTGAACTCCTTGGCGACGCCGCCTGCCGTCTCGATTTCCCGCGCGACCAGCTGGCCGAGGTCTTTCAGATGGACGTGGCCCGGCACGAATTGGGTAAAGGAATTGGCGACGGCAATGATCGGCTTGCCGAAATCCCCATCCTTCATGCCAGTCGCGCGCCAGAGTCCGCGTGCGCCGGCCATGTTGCGGCCGTGGGTGGTGGTGCGAGACCGGTAGGGGGCCATGAAACGACCTTTATGAAGCGGAATGGCGTCGCCGACGACTGAGCCGTCGGAAGCCGCTGTTCTCGCATTTTTGGGCCGGCGGCGGCAAGGCCGGGTCGGTTGGCGACGTCGAAGGTCTGCGCCAGAGCGAGAAGGGTTTCTTCGGCCCGACGATTCGTCATGCTATAGGCTTCGCCTTGACCGACGAGGCAGCCGCATGGGCGATCTTCTGCATGGGGAATGGCGGGGGGACGGCGACTTTCCGCGCGACCAGACAGGCCATTTCGTCCGTCCGGACTCGCCGTTCCGCAACTGGGTGACCGCGGACGGCGCTCCCGGTCCGACCGGCGCCGGCGGCTTCCATGCGGCGGCCGGACGCTATCATCTCATCGTGTCGCTCGCCTGCCCGTGGGCGCACCGGACGCTGATCTTTCGCAAGCTCAAGGGGCTCGAGAGCATGATTTCGCTCTCCGTCGTCCACTGGCTGCTCGGCGAGAGGGGCTGGACCTTCGACGAGGGGCCTGGCGTCGTCCCCGACCCGATCTTCGGCTTCGGGCGGCTGAGCCAGTTCTATCTCAAGGCGCAGCCCGGGTTCAGCGGGCGCGTCACCGTCCCGGTGCTCTGGGACAAGGAATCAAACACCATCGTCAATAACGAATTGTCCGAGATCATCCGCATGTTCAACGGCGCCTTCGACGAAATCGGCGCGGCGGAGGGCGACTATTATCCCGCCGCGCTTCGCAGCGAGATCGACGCTTTGAACAGTCGGATCTACGCAACCGTCAACAATGGTGTCTATCGGGCGGGCTTCGCCACCAGCCAGGAGGCCTACGAGGAGGCGTTCCGCGCCTTGTTCGAGACGCTCGACTGGCTCGAGGCGCGGCTCGCCCGCCAGCGCTTCCTCTGCGGCGAGCGGCTGACGGAAGCGGACTGGCGGCTGTTCACCACCCTCGTCCGCTTCGATCCCGTTTACTTCGGCCACTTCAAATGCAACCTGCGGGAGATCCGCGACTACAAGGCGCTCAGCCGCTATCTCAGCGAGCTTTACCGCTGGCCCGGGGTGGCCGAGACGGTGGACTTCTTCCACATCAAGCACCACTATTACGAGAGCCACCGGCGGATCAATCCGACCGGCATCGTCCCGATGGGACCGGAGATGGCGCTGTAATTCCGGCGGGCGCCGCCTTGCGAGCGCCACGCGCGCGTGGCAATCGGGCCGGATGACCGACATCTCAAACCCCGACCCGCGCCCGGGGCCGCGCATTTCGTTCGTTTCGCTCGGCTGCCCGAAGGCGCTGGTCGACAGCGAGCGGATCCTGACGCAACTGCGCGCCGAAGGGTACGAGCTGTCGAAGAGCCACGCGAACGCCGACGCCGTCATCGTCAACACCTGCGGCTTCCTCGACAGCGCCAAGGCCGAGTTGCTCGCCGCCATCGGCGCGGCGATGGACGAGAACGGCCGCGTCATCGTCACCGGCTGCATGGGGGCCGAGCCCGACGCGATCCGCGACGCCTATCCGAACGTGTCGGCGATCACCGGCCCGCAGGCGTTCGAGAGCGTCATGGCGGCGGTGCATCGAGCCGCGCCCGCGCCGCATGACCCGTTCGTCGACCTCGTCCCCGAGCAGGGGGTGAAGCTCACGCCGCGCCACTACGCCTATCTCAAGATTTCCGAAGGCTGCCGCAACCGCTGCTCGTTCTGCATCATCCCGAAGCTGCGGGGCGACCTCGTTTCGCGCCCGGCGGGCGAGGTCTTGCGCGAAGCGGAGACGCTGGTCAGGGCCGGGGTCCGGGAGCTGCTCGTCATCTCGCAGGACACCAGCGCCTACGGGCTCGACATCCGCTACGCCGAAAGCCCCTGGCGGGGGCGTGCGGTCGCCGCGCGCTTTCTCGACCTCACGCGGAACCTGGGCTCGCTCGGCGCCTGGGTCCGGCTGCACTACGTCTACCCCTATCCGCATGTCGACGAGGTAGTCGGGCTGATGGCGGAAGGCCATGTGCTGCCCTATCTCGACGTGCCGTTCCAGCACGCTTCGCCCCGCGTGCTCAAGGCGATGCGCCGCCCGGGCAACCAGGAGAAGACGCTCGAGCGCATCCGCGCCTGGCGGTCAATCTGCCCGGAGCTCGCCATCCGCTCGACCTTCATCGTCGGCTTCCCCGGCGAGACGGAGGAGGATTTTCAGCTTCTCCTCGACTGGCTCGACGAAGCCAAGCTCGACCGGGTCGGCGCGTTCGAATACGAGCCGGTCCGCGGGGCCGAGGCGAACGACCTCGGCCTTGCGCCCGTGCCGCCGGAGGTCAAGGCCGCCCGCCACAGGCGCTTCATGCTGCGGAGCCAGGCGATCAGCGCCAAGAAGCTCGGGGCGAAGGTCGGGAAGAGGCTTGCGGCGATGGTCGACGAAGGCGGGGCGCAGGCAGCGAAAGGCCGGACCAAGGGCGACGCCCCCCAGATCGACGGGACGGTCCATATCGCGACCCGCCGGCCGCTGCGGGCAGGCGACATCGTGACCGTGAAGATCGACCGCGCCGACGCCTACGATCTGTGGGGGACGGCGGTCTAGCCGAAGTCGGGCTTACGCGCGCCTGTCCGAGGCCGACTTCGCGAATCGGCCCTCGACGCTGACTTTTCAATATGATAGGCGCCAAAAACTGCAACTTTCGTCGCCCTTGGTATTCTGTTTTTCACAACACATAGTAAGCAAACTTCTCTTTATCAAAAGCTCGCTCTCCCGGGCGGCTGATACGCCTTGCGCGGGCTCCCAGAATTCAGCGGCTCCGTGTGTACTCGACGAAGGCGAAGTCCGCCTCGTCCTGAGGCCCTCGCGCGCCCGGTTCGCGCAAAGCTTCCCGCCAGACGCCGGGATCGATCGGCGGAAAGCGGACGTCGCCCTCGGGCTCGAGCGCCACTTCGGTGATGGCGAGGCGGTCGGCGCGGCCGATGGTCTCGGCGTAGAGTTCGCCCCCGCCGGCGATCACGATCGCGTCGGCCCCCATTGTGGCCGCAAGCTCATGGGCGAGCGCCAGGGCGCCCTCGAGCGAGCGCGCGACGCGAACGCCGGGCGCCGAGAAGCCGGGATCGCGGGTGAGGACGATGGTCTCGCGCCCGGGCAGCGGCCGGCCGATCGACTGGAAGGTCCTGCGCCCCATGACCAGCGGCTTGCCCATCGTCAGGGCCTTGAAGCGCCTGAGGTCGCTCGACAGCCGCCACAAAAGCCGCTTGCCGTCGCCGATGACGCCGTTGCGGGCGACGGCGGCGACGAGGAGGAGGGGAAGCGGCGCCCCGCTCACACCGCGACCTTCGCCCGGATCGCCGGCCACGGATCGTAGCCTTCGAACGAAATCGCCTCGGCGTTCAGATCGAAGATCGCCCCGACGTCGCCGAGCACGAGCTTCGGCAGCGGGCGCGGCTCGCGCGAAAGCTGCTCGCGCGCCTGGTCCTCGTGATTGCGGTAGAGGTGCGCGTCGCCGAAGGTGTGGACGAAGTCGCCGACGCCAAGCCCGGTTTCGCGCGCGATCAGGTGGGTCAGGAGAGCGTAGCTGGCGATGTTGAACGGCACGCCGAGGAAGATGTCGGCCGAGCGCTGGTAGAGCTGGCACGACAGCTTGCCCGCGGTCACGTTGAACTGGAACAGGCAGTGGCAGGGCGGCAGCTTCATCCGCTCGATGTCGGGCACGTTCCACGCCGAGACGATCAGCCGGCGCGAATCCGGGTTGCGCCGGATTTCCTTGATCAGCCAGTCGATCTGATCATAGGTCCTGCCGTCCGGGGCCGCCCAGGCGCGCCACTGCTTGCCATAGACCGGGCCGAGATCGCCATTGGCGTCGGCCCATTCGTCCCAGATCGAGACGCCGTGCGCCTTCAGATAGGCGATGTTGGTGTCGCCTTTCAGGAACCAGGCGAGCTCGCGCACGATCGACTTGAGATGCAGGCGCTTGGTCGTGACGAGGGGAAAACCTTGCGGAGAGATCGAACCGGATCTGGCGCCCGAACAGGGAGCGGACACCGGTTCCGGTGCGGTCGCCCTTGATTGCGCCGTTGTCCAGCGCGTCGCGCATGAGATCGAGGTAAGCGCGCATCAGGGCGATCCTTGAGGCCGTCGGGCCGCCCTGTCTAGCTGATTCCCCTGCGCCGGGCGACGCCGGCGCCAGGGCTTCTCCACATCAGTGAAGGCTGACGGTCTGGAGTTCGTGCTCCCAGGCGTTGGCGATCGCGGCGTCCCGGGAATTGGTCAGCATGATCGGCGAGCCGTCGGCGCCGAGAAGGGCGAACAGCATGACGCCGGGCCGGAGCGGAGGCGCCTGCGGAAAGAGGCGCGCGACGTCTTCGGAGCTGATCGTCCTGACATAGGCGAGCGCGCCGTCGCCCAGGTGAGCGAACTCCTGCGGCGTCAGCGTCAAGGCTTTCTCCGTTGCATTCGTCATCGCTTGCCTCCTTTCCGGCGGTCCATGACACCCGCCTCGCGGCGCCGACGTCAGTCCCGCGCCACAATCTCGATCTTCTTCACGATCCGTTCCGGCTGGGGCCGCACGAGATCGATCGAAAGCAAACCCTGCGCCAGATCGGCGCCTTTGACCTGCATGCCCTCGGCGAGCAGGAAACTGCGCTGGAACTGGCGCGCGGCGATGCCGCGATGCAGGTATTCGCGCGTCTTGTCCTCGAGTTGCCGGCCGTGGATCGTCAACTGATTCTCCTCGACCGTCACCTCGATCTGGTCGTGCGAGAAGCCCGCGACCGCCAGGGTGATGCGCAACTTCTCCGGTTCGGCGTCGGACGCGACGATTTGCTCGATATTGTAGGGAGGATAGCCGTCCGCCGCCGTCTTCGACACCTTGTCGAGCGCGCGCTCGATATCGTCGAAGCCGAGCAGGAACGGAGAACTCAGCGCCGTCACACGCACCATTGGAAGCCCCTTCAGGCGCTTCACGCGCCCGAGACCTTCGCGATGGAACCGTCCGGGCTGCGTTACAGATTTTCAGTCGGCTGCCAAAAAAACTCCCGGCCGCCGCCCGGTGTTCCATATAAGTTGGCGCCGGCGCCGTTCAAGACCGCGCCGAACAGCCTTGGCTGCGACCATGTTTCGCAGAGGGACGGGCCGCGGCTTCCGCCAAGATTCTTTCTCCGATTCTGGTAGAATGCTGCGCTCAAATCATGAATCAACCGTTTGATTCGAAGATCTTATCGCGCCTGAGGGGACGACGATTGGCCCGGAAACCTCTCCCGCCAGGCAGGCTCGGGACCAAGCGCCAGTGCCTGGCCTGCGGAGCGAAATACTACGACCTCGGCCGCAAGCCGCCGACCTGCTCGCGCTGCGGCGCGAAGGCGGAGCCTGAGCGGAAGACGGCTGCGAAGGCGCAGGTTCGCCCGGAAACGCCGCCGGCCGCGCCTGCGCCGGCGACAACCGCAAGGCCGGTCGGGCGCGAATGGTCGCCCGAGCAGGTCGCGGCGATCGACAGGGTCGGCCGATGGCTCAGGGCCGGGGAGCCGCAGGTGTTCCGGCTGTTCGGCTACGCCGGCGTCGGCAAGACGACGCTCGCCCGCCATGTCGCCGAGGGCGCGCACGGCGAGACCGCTTTCGCGGCCTTCACCGGCAAGGCGGCGATGGTGATGCGCGCCAACGGCTGCCCCGGCGCGACCACCATCCACGCCCTGATCTACCGCGCGAGCGAGGGGGCCGAGGGCGCTCCGACCTTCACCCTCAACGCCGACGGTCCCGCCTCCCGCGCCGGCCTGATCGTGATCGACGAATGCTCGATGGTCGACGCCGAGCTGGCGCGCGACCTGCTTTCGTTCGGCAAGCCGATCCTCGTGCTCGGCGACCCGTTCCAGCTGCCCCCGGTCAAGGGCGGCGGCTATTTCACCGAAAGCGCCCCCGACGTGATGCTGACCGCGATCCATCGCCAGGCCGCGGACAATCCGATCATCCGCCTGTCCCAGATCGTCCGCTCCGGCGGCGACCTGCCGGAGGGCGTCTACGGCGAGACCCGCATCGTGCGGCGCGGCGCGATCGACGCGGCCGAGGTGCTGGCCGCCGACCAGGTGCTGGTCGGCGTCAACCGCACCCGGCGGGCCTACAACAGGCGGATGCGCGACCTGAACGGCTTCGAGCAGCCGCTGCCGGTCGCCGGCGACCGGCTGGTCTGCCTGCGCAACGACCGGACCAAGGGCCTGATCAACGGGGGCCTGTGGCGGGTCGAGGCGCTGGGGGGGATGCAGAAGGATTTCGTCCGCATGACCGTGCGCCCGGAGGACGAAGGCGCGGCGAAAGCGGTCAAGGTCGCGGTGCTGAAGCACTTCTTCGAGGGGACGGAGGGCGAACTCGCCTATCCGGTCAGACGGGAATCGGACGAATTCGACTACGGCTACGCGCTGACCGTCCACAAGGCGCAGGGCTCGCAGTGGGACAGCGTGATGCTGTTCGACGAGAGCATCGCCTTCCGCGAGCACCGGGCGCGCTGGCTCTACACCGGACTGACGCGGGCGGCGAAGCGGCTGACGGTGGTGAGGTGAATTGTAGGGCGTGCTTCACCCGATGCCCAATGTCGCAGGGGGTGGCGAACGGCGTCGGCCGAGCGGCAGGAACTTGCGCTATAGCAGGGGTACAACCGCGCGACGGAAAGCTTGGTGTCCGCCGGAGCCGGATTTGGTCGAGAGCAATCCAACGGCCGGAATCGACGTTGAACTGCCGTTGCAGGCCACGACCGGAAACGGCGCGAGTGGGAGGGCAAACGGACGTTTATGCACCTGATTTCTGCACCCGGTAACCTATTGATTTCCTTGATACGGGTTCATCGTGGAAAAATCTTGATTTGTGCACCGAAGCGGTGTCTCGTCTCAGGGCCGACTAACGTGGAGAATGAGCGGCGTAGCCGTCACAAGTGATCAGGGCGATGGAAGACACTGCACGAATTCATGCCGAGATTCAGGCCTACTACGGAGGAATGACCGGCGCGCATCACCGTTATCGCTCATGGGAGCATTGTTACCGGTATTTTCACAGATCAACGCCTGAACACGTGGCAGCTGATCATGACCACGCGGCGCTTCGACTCGCTTTCTATTTGGATAGTTGGGGGATGTACCGTGGATCTAGCTTCCTTCTTCGGGTTTTGTGTTTCTCCAAAGCTAATTTTGCGGCGCTTCGCGAAGAACAACAGATAATCGAAACGGTCGGCGGGATGCGCTATCCACTCATGAAGCTCATAGACATGTATTTTTGGCAAATCGGTTTCGCGCAATCCGGCATCGCATAAACTGCAATCTGGACAGCACCGCTGCCCGTGCGTGCGAAAATCTTGATTATGCACGAAACTGGGAGTGGGGCACCGTTGCCGGTTCCCCGCCAACGGCCTATGTTGAACGTTCCGGGAGGGCCTTCGCGTGCAAGGTCTATCAAAGCATTTCGATGGAGCAATGTTCGAAATATACAGGCGAGCCAAATCAGAGGCTGGCTACAACGCGACCGTATTCCTAAAAATGCTGAGTGATCGGGGTTGGCTAGATACCGCGAAATACCTGATCAATTCCCTCAAAGAATCTGACGGCTACGCCGCCTTATATTTGCGGAATCGGCTAGATTTGACTGTCGAAGCGATGGTCGTTGAGAATGCGAGGTGGCATGAGCTTTTCCCGAGGATCGGCGCGCCCTCGCCAGGGCCTTCGTCGCCAAGTCGATGTTGGGCATTCCCACCACGTCCGCTTTGATCGAACGCCTCGCCGTCGACAAGTCGCTGCGGCGTATCCTCGGTTGGGAGCGACGCTCGCAAGTGCCCTCGGAAGCCACGTTCTCTCGCGCCTTCGCGGAGTTCGCGCATGGCGATCTGCCCGACAAAATGCACGCAGCGCTGATCGAGCGCTCGCTGGGCGGGCGCATCATCGGCGTGATCGCCCGAGACGCCACCGAGATCGAGGCGCGCGAGAAGCCGGCGGCGAACGAGGCCAACGACAAGAAGGACGATCCGCCGTCCGATGGCGCTCAGCCGCCGCGCAAGCGCGGACGCCCGCGCAAGGACGAGCAACGGCCAAAGCCCGAGCCGACGCGGCTGGAGCGGCAAACCTCGCAGACCGTCGACCAGATGCTCGCCGAGCTGCCCACCGCCTGCGACGTCGGCTCCAAGAAAAACAGCAAGGGCTACAAGGAGACCTGGATCGGCTACAAGCTGCATATCGATGTCGCCTGCGGCCAGATCCCCGTCGCCTGCGTGCTGACCTCGGCTTCCGTTCACGACAGTCAGGTCGCCATTCCCTTGATGACCATGACCGGCGCGCGGGTTTCCTATCTCTACGATCTCATGGACGCCGCCTACGACGCCGCCGCCATTCATGACCACAGCCGCACGCTCGGCCATGAGCCGATCATCGACCCCAACTTTCGCGCCCAGCATGAGGTCAAGGCCGAATGGCGCCGGGAGGTCGAGAGGATGACATTCACCCACATGCCCGACCCCGACGATGTGATCTACAACTTCCGCACCATGGTCGAACGCGTCAACGCCCGGCTGAAGGACGAATTCGGCGCCAGGGTCCTGCGCGTGCGCGGCGCGATCAAGGTCAAATGCCACCTCATGTTCGGCGTCCTCGCCCTCGCCGCCGATCAAATCCTCCGCGTCGCCAGTGTCAGGCCCGCGCCGGCCTGAGCCGCCGCCCCGCTACAAAAAAGAAGGAAATTCCTCGCGCTCAGGGAATTCTGCAAGAGGCTCTCTCGTTCTCGATTTTCCATCTCGCGCGGCCACAGGCGACGATTTCGGCGACGTTGGCCTTGGAAACGGGAAGGCTGGTCACCCAGGCCATGGAATATTTGACCTTTCCCTTGGCGTCGACGATCTCGAAGCCGATCCAGTTGACGAGGATGGCGTCCTTGGCCTCGCGGATCGGAACCGCCTCGATCCAGCGATAACGGAACGTCTCTTTCGAGGTGCGGCGGCGCGCTTGCTCCTCGTGGCTCGAAAGCTCGGCCCCGGCGATGAAGTCGTAGAGCGCCTTGTGCGAGGTTTCCTTGGCTGTGAAGATGAAATCATCGCCGGCGTCCGTGACCATCTTGGCGACGGGATGGCAGGCGAACAAATCGTCGCCCAGATAAATCGGCCGCAGCGGGGCGAGCCGCGCGCCATGCTTGCCGAACCAGCGCTTGACGGCATTACGCTCGCAGTCCTGTTTCTCGGCGCCGTCTTGGGTCGCGATGAATTCCGGCATCAAGGGCACGACCTTGGAATGGCCGGGCGCCACGACCGTCGCGGACAACAGGCTATGATAGTTCTCGGTCCTGCCGTTGGACCGCTTGCGGGTGAGACAGTTCGGACAGCCGAGCTTTTGCGAGCAGAAATACTCGGTTCCATCCCATGCGACCAAGGTTCTGCCGTCCAGCCGACTGAAGGCCTGTCGGATCGGGGGCTCGGTCAGCAGCGTTTCCATGCGCTCGAAACAAGGCTGCAAAAGCGCGGGGTCGGCCTCGTCCAGCCTGTCGCGGATATAAGTGTCCGAAGGGATTCGACCGATCCCGAACAGCGTCTGGCAGTTGGAGCGGCCATGGCCCTTCTCCAGCGCGCGCTGAAAACGGAGAAACGACGCGCCCTGCATGAAAAACATCGCGAAAGCCGAGAGGCCGAAGTCGGCGATCTCGATGTTGCCGCCACGCCCTTTTCGCGTGTCAGGAAAAGTCGCGCATACGGACTTCAACTCGGACAGAAGGGAGGGCAAAAGCTGCATCCCAACCGTGAATCAGACTTTTGCTGATTCGCGAATCCTGAAAATTCCATACTTTTAGAATTGCTGCCCTGAATGGCGCGCGCTTGACTCGCGGCCTCGGCCTCGCGTTCATCGGTCGCCTCACCCGGAGCCGAGTCCATTGGCGTCGTTTTTCAGAGCCTTGCTCGCCTACGCGTTCGGTCTCACCCTGGGCCTCCTCGCAACCGCCTATGCGCTATCCCGCCTCAGTCCGTTCGATCGGGTCCGCCTCGGCGCCTGGGAGCTCGAAGCCCACGCGGGTTCGATTGAAGCCGATCCGTATACATTGGCCCGGTTTGAACGGAGCGGCGAAATTCCACTGGCTGCCGGCGAGGGGCTGCAGTTGATCGCGAGGGTCGACGACGAAGGGCGACCGCTCGATTCGCGCTGCATCTACGAAGTCGGTCCGCGCGTGCCGGCCGCCCGCTACTGGACTTTGAGTCTGATCGAGCCGGGGGGCTGGCCTGTCGACAACCCGGCGCGCCGCTACGGCTTCCGCTCGTCGGAGATCCTGCGCGCCAGCAATGGCGACTTCACAATCAGAGTCGCCGCCGGCGTCGAGCCGGGTAACTGGTTGCCGATCGGGAAGCAAGGGGCTTTCGAGCTCGTATTGAGGCTTTACGACTCTCCCCTCGGCGCCACCGCGGGCGCGATCGACCGGTCGACAGCGCCGCGCGTGACGAGAGTCAGCTGCAAATGACGAAGCCATTCCGGCGCGACGAAGCGCTCGCTTCCGTCGCGGTGATCGTCATCCTGGCGGCGTTGGTCCACTTTATCGTCGTGCTCCTTGCCCCTTACGTAGCGACACGCGACGCTTTCCACCGGCTCGCTCCGCTCGGCGGGCTCAACGAGACGATAGCGCTGCCGCGAGCGAGCCCGGCGGAAAAGCTGCTCCCTTTCGCCGACCCGGCGGTGGCGATGGCCTACTGCCGGTACGATCTTGCATCGGGGCCGATCCGAGTTCGAGCGCCGGTGGGACGCTCGCTGTCCTCCATCTCGTTCCATACGCGGCGCGGCGTCGTGTTCTACGCGTTGACCGACAAGGCCGCGGTCAACGGCGTCGTCGAGGCCGTCCTCGGGACTCCAGCGGACATAAGGGCGCTCGCTGCGCATGACGACGAAGAATCCCCATCGCGCGATTTGCGCGTTGCCGCGCCGGCCCGCGAAGGATATGTGGTCATCCGCGTCTTCAGCGAATTCCCCAGCCTTTATCCCGGGGCGGAGGCTGAAACGAAACGGTTGGCATGCGAGCCTGAGCCGGTCTCCCGATGATCGGCCGCGGCTGTGGACTTTCCGTGGCCGTTGGCGCAAGACTCGGATCTGCTAGGGGCGCCGCGTTCGCCAAGCAGGACACCCGGATAGTGACCACGCTGCTCATCAGCCACCCTGCGTGCCTGGCGCATGACATGGGCGAGGGACATCCCGAACAGCCCGATCGGCTCCGCGCTGTCGAGCGCGCCTTCGAAAGCGAGAATTTCCAGATGCTCGCCCGCGACATTGCTCCGCGGGCCGAGATCTCGGCGATCGCACGCGTGCACCCACTTGACTATATCGAGGCGTTGCGGGCAGCGACGCCGACCCAGGGGCACACCGCGATCGATCAGGACACCTCGATGTCGCCGGGAACGTTCGAAGCTGCGCTGCGTTCAGCCGGCGGCGCGATCTTCGCCGTCGACGAGGTGATGACCCGCAAGGTGCGGAACGCTTTCGTCGCGACCCGCCCGCCCGGTCATCACGCCGAACTCGCAACGCCGATGGGCTTTTGCTTCTTCAACAATGCGGCGGTCGCCGCCCGACACGCCCGCTCGACCTACGGGGCCGAGCGCGTCGCCATCATGGATTTCGACGTCCACCACGGCAACGGCACCCAGCACATCTTCTGGGACGATCCGCACGTCATGTACGCCTCGACCCACGAGATGCCGCACTACCCCGGGACCGGATCGCTCAGCGAGCGCGGCGAGCACGACCAGATCGTCAACGCGCCGTTGAGGGCCGGCGACGCCGGCGATGCGTTTCGCGAGGCGATCGGGGTCGCCATCCTGCCGCGGATCGTCGATTTCGCGCCCGACCTGATCGTTATCTCGGCCGGTTTCGACGCGCATCGTCGCGATCCGCTCGGCAACATCAACCTAGTCGAGGCGGATTTCGTCTGGATCACCCGCAAGTTGATGGAAATTGCCCAGAAGCGTTGCGGCGGCCGCATCGTGTCGGTCCTCGAGGGCGGTTACGACCTCGAGGGCCTCGCGCGATCGGTCGCAGCGCACGTGACGGCGCTGATGGAAGGGTAAGCCCGGCCGCCTGCAGCGTCTGCGATGAGCGACGGCGCCTTCTTTCCCTGCCGAAGGACGCTCCCGTCGGCGCGCCTCGGCATCCTTCGAGGCCCCCGCAGAGCGGGGGCGCCTCAGAATGAGCCCAACGCTCTATCCCTCGATCGGCTCGACCGACGCGATTTCGATGCCGAAGCCTGAAAGACCTATGTACGTACGGGGATTATCTGTGCGCAGGCGGATGGACGAGACGCCGAGATCGCGCAGGATCTGCGCTCCGAGGCCGATCTCGCGCCAGTGCGTGGCGCGCGCGCCGTCGGCGCCCGTCGGCTCGGCGCCGCCGAAATTGGCCGGGACGCCCGCCGATCCGTCGCGCAGATAGACGAGCGTCCCCCGCCCTTCGGCCTTGAAGCGCTGAAGGACCTTCGGAATCGCGCCGCTGCCGAAGATGTCGCTGATGATGTCGCAGCGATGGAGCCTCGCCGGCATGGCGCGGCCGTCGCCGATCGGCCCATGGACGAAAGCGAAATGCAGCACCGGATCGAAGGGCGTGCGATAGGCGTAGCCCTGAAGCTCGCCGATCGGCGTCTTGACCGGAAACGCCGCAACCCGCTCGACCAGTTTTTCGCGCGACTGGCGATAGGCGATCAGTTCGGCGACGGAAATTCGCTTGAGCTTGTGCGTATCGGTGAAGTCGACGATCTGCGGCCCGACCATCACGGTGCCGTCGTCGTTGGCGAGCTCGCAGATCACCGCGACCGGCGGCAGCCTGGCGAGCTTGCACAGGTCGACGGCCGCCTCCGTGTGGCCCGATCGCATCAGCACGCCGCCTTCCCTGGCGACGAGCGGAAAGACATGGCCCGGCCGGACGAAGTCGCCGGCCCCGATGTTTCCGTTGGCGAGCGCGCGGGCCGTGTTGCAGCGCTGCTCGGCCGAGATGCCGGTCGTCATGCCGTGCTTGACGTCGACCGAGACGGTGAAGGCGGTGCCGAGCGGGGCGTCGTTCATCGCCACCATTGGCGGAAGGTGCAGCCGCCGGGCGTCGTCGCCCGTCAAGGGAGCGCAGACGATGCCGCAGCCGTGACGGATGATGAAGGCCATCTTCTCGGTGGTGCACAGGGAGGCGGCGACGATCATGTCGCCTTCGTTCTCGCGATCGTCGTCGTCGGTGACCACGACGATTTCGCCGCGTGCGAAAGCGTCGATCGCGGCGGTAACGGGCTGATGCATGTCGTGTCCTTTGCGGTCTGCCGGCGGGTTGAGGAGAAAGTCGTTCGGGGTGACCTCGCCCTGCGTCTCGGAGACGATCCGCTCGGCGGTGTCGCGCGACAGCCAAGCCTCGTCTCGGCAGATCAGCGTCACGGCGCCGGGCGAGACTCCGATGCGGCGCGCGAAATCCGCACGGCTGACGCCGTTGCGCTTCAGCCAGTCGCCGAGCTTCACGGGCGGACGCCGGCCGCGAAAACTCCCGCACGAGCGATATGTCCGATCGCGTCTGGCACCATCGGGGGGAGTCTAACGCGGACCGAAATTGAGTACAACTCAATTATACCCAAGCGATTATAGCAAAACTCAATTCCACTGGCGACTACAAACTGTCGTGCCGCGAAGGCGGGCAACCAAGACTCTGGATGCCCGCCTTCGCGGATGACAAGGAGGGAGAGAACCCGACCGCAAGGGCAGAGCCAAGGCCGCCCCGGAAGTTACTCCACCTTGACCAGCATCTTGCCAAAATTCTCGCCGCGCAGGAGGTCGACCAGCGCCTGCGGAGCGTTCTCGAGCCCCTCGTGGACGGTCTCGCGCCATTTCAGGCGGCCGGCGAGCGCGCCGATCGCCTCGGGCCACAGGTCCATATGATCCGACACGATAAATCCCTCGATCTTGATGCGCTTGACCAGGAAGATTCGCATGTCGGGAAGGCTCGTCGGCGCGCCCTCGTAGGAAGCGATCAGGCCGCAGACCGCGACCCGCGAGAAATCGTTGAGGCGCCGCAGCGCCTGCTGGAACGGCTCGCCGCCCACGTTCTCGAACAGGCCGTCGACCCCGTCCGGCAGCGCCTCCTTCAACTGCGCCGCGAACTGCGGCGACTTGTGATCGACGCAGGCCGCGTAGCCGAGCTCCCCGATGGCGTAGGCGCACTTTTCCTTTTCCCGGCGATGCCGACGGCGCGGGCGCCGGCCGCCCGCGCCAGTTGCCCGACGACGGAGCCGACAGCGCCGGTCGCCGCCGACACGAGCACCGTTTCGCCAGCCTTCGGCGCGATGATTCTGTTGAGGCCGTACCAGGCGGTGACGCCCGGGATGCCGACCGTGCCGAGATAGGCCTGGATCGGGATCGCCGTCGCGTCGACTACCCGCAGATCGCGGCCGTCGCTGAGCGCGCAGCGCTGCCACCCGCCCATCCCGACGACGGCGTCCCCCGCCTTGAAGCGCGGATTTTCGGACGCCTCGACGACGCCGACCGCGCCCCCTTGCATGACTTCGCCCAATTCCTGGGGCTTGGCGTAGGATTTCGCGTCGCTCAACCGCCCGCGCATGTAGGGGTCGAGCGAGAGAAACTGATGCCTGACCAGCACCTGTCCAGGCCCGGGCGTTGGAATTGGAGCCTCGACGATGCGGAAGTTCGCCGGCGTGACCTTTTGCGTTGGGCGGTGGTCGAGGAGGATCTGAAGGTTGGTCGCCAGGGCTTCTGTTCCCGAAAGGAGCCCTGCTGGAGCGGACCGCGGCGCTTAGAGTTCGACTCGAAAGTTCATGCGGGATTGCAGGGCTTTCGCAACATCAGGCGGATGGAGGCGAAACGAAGGACATGAGGGCGGTAAGGTTGAGGTTCTCCCAGTCTTTGGCCAGCCTTCGGCAGCGGTTGAGCCAGGCGATCGTCCGCTCGACGATCCAGCGCTTGGGCAATACGACGAAGCCCTTCGCCCGATCGGATCGTTTGACGATCTCGACCTGGAGGCGAGACAGGATTTTGCTGACTGCTCCGGCGAAGATCGGCCCTTGATAGGCGCTGTCGGCGAACATTTTTTCGAGATAGGGGAAGCGGCCAAGCAGCGTCGAAAGCAGCAAAACGCCGCCGTCGCGATCCTGGACATCGGCGGAATGAACGATGGCCTGCATCAGCAGACCTTGAGTGTCGAGGAGAAGGTGACGCTTCTTCCCTATGATCTTCTTTCCTGCATCGAACCCGTGCGGATCGATCGAGGCCCCCCTTTTTCTGCGCTCTTCACGCTCTGGCTGTCGATGATGGCGTGGTCGGACTGGCCTCGCGTTCGGCCTGCGCACGACACTTTTCGTAGAGCGCGTCATGGATGCGATCCAACGCGCCATCGATGCCCCAGTCGCAAAAGTATCGATAAACGGTGCTGCGTGGAGGAAAATCCTTGGGAAGATAGCGCCATTGGCGCCCGGTGCTCAGCACGTACATAACGGCGTTGAGCGCCTCGCGCATGTTTGTTTCCCGTTTGCGGCCTCCTCGCCTCGCCGGAGGAATGAGCGGTTCGACATGCGCCCACTCCTCATCCGTCAGGTCGCTCGGGTATCGCAAATGATCCCGCTTGTATTTCGCTCGGTTCTCGTTCGTCCACATGGCGGCCCCCGAATCAGTCCGCCTACGGAATCACAACCGACTCATGGGACTCAACAACTTTCGGGCCAGACACTTAAGCTGATCTTCTACAGTGATGGCCGCTCTGCGTGTCGTAAGTCATTGATATTGTTGGAACGAGTTCGAAATTCTGCGAAAATGTAGTGCCACGTCAGTGCATATTTCATTTGACTTTTCAATCGATCGCTACGATTGTGTAGGGGTACCGTTACGGGAGTTGGAACGTTTCCCTGCGGGCCGGTGAACTCTTGCTGCCGGCGCTGGGCCCTCGCGCCCGCCCAAAGCCGCCACCGGTCTGCGGCAAGGGTCATCTCGCCGCAAAATGAGCGGTGGATCAACCCAAAAATCGAAAATACAAACACTAGCTGTGATGTAGTGCCACGTCGTTTTTCAGCGGGAAATGTCGATGTGAAACAACATGTTAGTATTTTCAACTGTCGAAGATGAGTTAAGCCACGAGCGAGGGGCAGGACAACAAAGCACGTGGTCCTCACTTTGTGGCATCTGGCACGGGCTTGCCGGCAATATTGCGGCCCGCTATTAGATTTTGACTAAGCGTTGCTGAAATATATAGAACGGTTTCTTGCTACCCATTTGCCCATGTCTCGCAACCTAACCCATTCTCCGCAATTGAACGAGCGGCGGTCGGTGACAGACGTTGGCAACGTAGCAGCCGGCTTATGGGTTCAAGTTAATGCTCGTGCCTACCGAACCCTTACCCTGAAGGGTGTTGACCACGGAGCCCCCGAGGACGACCGCGCTTTCCGCGGAGAGGATCGGCTGGAAGACCTTCACCGCGTACTCCAAGTATTGCTCCGACGTCCCGAGCTCGGTCAGTGGCACGTAGACGATGTCCCCGCGCGCCAAAGAGACATTGTTTTCGAGTTGGCCCCTATAGAGGACTCCACCGACGTCAACAAGCTTCAGCGTCGGATCTGCAAGACCGCCTGAAATGATAAGCACGTGATCCAGTTTAGCCTTCGTGCTGAATCCCCCGGCCAAGCCAACTGCATCGATCAGGCTCAACTTACCTTCCCAGCTCACCTTGCCAGCGTGTTGCACTTCTCCAATAATATAAGCCGAGTTGAACCTCGTGCTTGCCACATACACCGAAGAGTGTGGTCGCAGGTAGATATTTTGTCTCTGGTCGCTCTGCTTGAACAGTCGCTCGAGACTGACGGGCTGGATCTTACCGTCTTGGAGCACGATGGATTGTCGCAGATCGGCATCGTCGCTCAACCCGCCTGCCTCGGCGATTGCGTCGAGTAGGGTTGTCGGAGCGCGGAGTTTGACGATCCCTGGACTTCGCACCGCACCCAGGATCGAAATTCGTCGGCTGTTGATTTCCGTTATGACCACGTTGACCACTGGATCGGAGATGAAAAGCGGCTGGCTTTTATAATCCTTGACAGCAACATTCAGGATAGGATTTTGAACAATACTCGATACTCGCTGCGAAATTTCATACCCTAACTCGTCAACAGTCTTGCCTGCAGCACGGATGGATCCGCCAGGCAAGATCGATATCGTTCCGTCGGGGCCGATCGTCTGGGTGCTGTCGAGATCCTCATGACCGTACACCTTTATTGCAATGACGTCCTGTATGCCCAGTCGATATGGCCGCCCCGACTTGGCCCGCAACCGCCTGACGATTTCGTCGTGAAGCTGTTCGACGGTGTGGCCCGAAGCCTGGATGTCGCCGGTGGGGAAAAATGCAATCTTGCCGTCCGGCCGCACCGGCTCAATGGTGTCCAGGTCTGGCTGGTTGAGCACCGATATTTTCACGACATCGTCTGGACCCAGCAGGAAGGAAGTGGCCACGGGCGTCAAACTCAGCCGGGACGGAGTTGGGGTGAACTCAGTCGTGGTCGCAGTTGGATGCGCGCTCTGATCGTCGAGCCGGGCTTGGAGCGCCCGCTGGTCGATCATGTCTTTGCCCGGGGAGCAGCCAGTGAGAAAGATAGCCAGAAGCAGAATCTGTCTCAATGATGCCAGGCGCATGCTGGAGTGATCTTTCCCTCGTGTGACCATCGGATTTATGTATGCGGTTGACCAGAGTTCGTGCCATTGGAGCAAACGACGGAAAATTGCGCACAGCCTCAACCTCAAGGAGGTCCTGCCCCAGAGTTAATCCTACATTGCCATCGGACGATTAACCAAGATCGATTCGAAGAGCGTGGCAGGATCACGCTGCCGGACTTGGTTTTCCGGATCACACGCGATTTGTCTCTGGCCACGGCCTCACGGGAATCAGACCTATCCGACAGACGAATTCTGAAGCGGCAATTTCCACACGGTGCGTGGTTGGGCCAAGCTCTACGGCGAAGGCGGCCTCAATAGTCTGATGCGCTTTGACAGCGGCGGCAGCGCCAGCCATCTTTCGCAAGCGCAGGAAGAAGCGCTGAAAGCCTGGATCGCCGCGACATTGCCGCGTTCGACGCGTCAAGTCGGCGCCTAT
>CAVUHX010000042.1:0-341425 GCA_963741405.1 uncultured Alphaproteobacteria bacterium | reverse complement strand
CCGTTATGTGGCGCGCCGCCGGGGAATGGGCCCCTGGCGGCGACGCGTGGCCACATATCGCTCACAGGGCCGCGAGCCATTCGAGCAGTTTTGGTTCGCTTTGCCAAACAGGTCTTCGCGGGGGCCCCGCCGAAGAAGTCGAAGGCGGCTGGCAGGCTTCGAGCGCTTCCTGTTTCATCCTGATGTTGATTTCGGCATAGCGATTGGTCGTGTCGAGGCTGACATGGCCGAGCCAACCCCGAATGACATTGACGTCGACCCCCGATTCCAGGAGATGCACCGCGGTTGTGTGGCGGAAGACGTGGGGCGAAACGGGGCGTTGATTTTGCTCGGTCGGAATATGGTTTGTATGACGCCGGACGAGCTTGTAGAGGCCGAATTGCGTCAGCGGCCGACCGGCGCTGTTCAGGAAAACCGGGCTGGTAGGCGGAGCCGTTCGTCGCAGTTGCAGCATCTCATCCAGCATCCGCGCGGTCTCAGGCCAGAGCGGACAGGTCCGCCACTTGTCGCCTTTGCCATGCAAATTGACCCGGGAGGGCGGAGCCAAGGTGAGCTGACCTATGGTCAAGCCGACGAGTTCGGCCGCGCGGGCGCCAGTGTTGTACAGCAGGAGGAGCAAGGCGCGATCCCGAACGGCGAGCCGTCCCTTGCGTGGCATGTTGGCGAAAAGTAACTCGACCTCGTCACGTTCGAGATAGCGGGTCGCCGGCGGCTGAGTTCGCTTCGTCGGGATGGCTGCGACCCGCTCGGCCTCGCGAAGAAGCTCTGGCGTCTGCGCCCCGACATAGGCGAAGAACCTGTGCAGCATCGCCAGCCGATGGTTCCGCGATCGGATGGTATTGCCGCGCTCGGCTTCGAGATGGGCGAGGAAGTCCCGCACATTGTGCGCTCCGAGGTCGGACAGCGCCAGCTTGCTGATCGGCCGATGGGTTGTCTTGGCAAGGAAGAGGAGGAACAGCCGAATTCCGTCGCGATAGCCGCGAATGGAGGCCTGAGAGAGTCCCTTCTCTGCTTTGAGATGGTGCTCGAAGAACTGGTAGACCAGGCTGCCGACAGTCGTCATGGCTGGGCTCCGATCGATATTGGGGCGGCGAACGTTTGGAAGCGGTCGGCAGCGACGTCCATCAACTCGGCAGTAATCGTCAAATACACCGCCGTCGAAGCAGGATCGACGTGTCCCATGAAGGTCGACAGATTCAGCAGTTTGTCGGCTGGCTTGCCACCATCGCGATACCATCGGAGCAACCGCCCAACGGCAAAGCTGTGGCGCAGGTCGTGCACGTGCGGCGGCGTTCCTCCAGGCGGAATCGGAATCTTCAGTTGCGGAGCCAGCGCATGGAACACCTGGCT
Source organism: uncultured Alphaproteobacteria bacterium (assembly GCA_963741405.1). Classification (GTDB taxonomy): domain Bacteria; phylum Pseudomonadota; class Alphaproteobacteria; order Rhizobiales; family Beijerinckiaceae; genus Roseiarcus. The sequence goes on along the minus strand of CAVUHX010000042.1, from coordinate 340,075 downwards.
GATCGTGCCAGGGTTTATGGGGTGGCCGCGAGTGAATGAGAAGACAGGCGCTTCGGCCGTCAATCCGGGGGTCCGCTCCGTCCGCATGCTCATGAAAGCGGATAGACGACTCGCGAGTTGTGGCCCCATGGGGACGAGCCTGGACTTGGAAAACTTCGTCTCGCGGATCGTCAGAATGCCCCTGTCGCGGTCGACATCGCCCCACCGCAAACGGGCCGCCTCGCCGACCCGAAGGCCAAGGCCGAACAGCAAGCTGAATATCGTAGCGTAGGTGGGGCCGCGCAGCGGAGCCTTGTTCCGGTCCGGCAACAGCCCCGCCATGTCGACGAGACGCTGTCCGTGCTCGAGCCCCAGAATGCAAGGTGGACGGGCCTGGCCGCGCCGCCGCGGCCGCATCATGACCGGGGAACGGTCGATGATGTCGTGTTCGACCATCCACTCGAATAGTCGGCCGACGACGCCAATCAGGTGGTTGAAGCTCCGAGGCCAATTCCTCGGTCGGCTCAAGAAGAAGGCGTCGAGTACGGCCGTGCTAATCTCGCCCAGAGTTTCCACTCCGGCCTCGGTGAGATACCGATCGAATAGACGTAGCGCCTTTTCCTCGACGTCGTATCGGCGGTTGAGGGAGCGCTTGTGGCGCACGAACGCGATGATATGAGGGGCGATCGGGCTCGACGGATCGGGAAGGATCGGCCTCATTGTAGATCCTCCCCGTCTCCGAGCGCGACTTCGCGCAATGCGTCGACCTGCACCTTGGCGTAGATCATCGTGGATGACGGGGAGCTATGGCCCACATAGTCGCCGACGGTCTTGAGCGGGAAGCCGGCATCCACCAGCCGTTGGACGCAAGCGTGCCGGAGCGTATGGGAGCCTGGGCGGGCCACGGCGATGCCCGCGCGATGCAGGTACTTGCTGGCGACGCAGGAGACCGCTGCCTGGGTCAAAGGCGCACGAGGGGCGATGTGCCGCCAAAAGAGCTCTCGGCCTTGCACGACGGGGCGCCCGTTCTTGAGGTAGTCGATGATTGCTTCGCCAACGACGCGGGCCAACGGGTAGGCCGTGGTGTGGTCGGCTTTGCGTTCGCGCACGTGCAGTCGGTCGCGCTTCCAATCGATGTCGTCGAGGGTCAAGACCGAGACCTCGCGAGCCCGGAGCCCATAGGAGACCATGAGCAGGAGCATGGCGTAGTCGCGTCGGCCCCAAGCGGTTCGACGATCAACCTGGTCGAGCATTTTCTGGACGGCGTCCCAGCCGATCGACCGAGGGATGTCAGCCAATCTGTAGTGCTGGGGTCCTTCGACCAGCTTGCTGAGGTCGCGCTGAAGAATGCCCTCTCTGTATGCGTATCGCAGGAAGACCCGCAGCGTGCTGCAGAGGCCCACCATGGCCCGAGATCCGAACTCTTGCGCCGCGGTCGTGACGAATCCGGTAACGACTGGCAACGCCAAGGATCTAATGTCCGAGCATTCGATCTGCTGGAGGTAGCGTTCAAATCGCCGCAGATAGTGCTGGTAGACGCGAATGGAACCTTGACGCAGACCGCGTTCCACCCGGAGATACTCGAAGAATCCGGGCGCTTGGGCAGCGAATGGATCGCCCCACGGCTTCCTCGCGCGGCGATACTCCGACTGTGACACGACGAGGCTGAAGAACTGCCGAACCGTGGCGCTTGCGAGGTTGCGATCGCGGCGACATGCATTCGCAAGAGGGTCGGCTCGTCGAGCGGAGACCCAGTCGGCGACAAACTCGTCGACGAGGGTCTCTGCTTTCTCGATTTGTGAGACGCTGCGGGCTTCGGTGAAGGACGCGAACTCCACGAGGATCGGGACCCGTCGAAGAATTGTGCGCGTCGAATAGCCCCGATCGCAAAGGATCGTGACATACGCCTCGATCCGCGATCCGAGCCAGCACCGCAGAATGCGGTCGACCGTCTGTGGCTTGAGGAAGAACCGTTCCAGCATGACAACCTCCATTCCATGCGAAGGAATCGGAGGGTGTGCGCGTCACTTCCGTCGCGCGATGTGCCGCGTCAAAAATGACAACGACCGGAAACCAGCGAGCTGTGCGCGGCACGCCACATAACGGCGGCGGCCACAAAATCCCGATTATGTGGCCGGCCACATAATCGTAGATGCCGCGCGAGCAGGCGCCCCTGAAGAACGCGAACGCCCGCTCGTGGGCGTCGAAAACCATCTCCTGCGTTTCGCGCGGATAGGCGCGTGCGAGCATCATGCGGCTGTGGCAAAGACGGATGTGCGCGACCTTCACGGTCGTCGTTACCCCGTCCATCACAACGATGTCGTGGCTCCAGTCGAACTGGTAGGCCTCGCCCGGCGAGAACGTCAGCGGGACGAAGGCGCTCGCCGTCGCGCTCGCGTTCGCCTTGGCCCAAGCGCGGGCGTAACGTCGAACGGCGTCGTAGCCGCCTTCGTAGCCGAGCGTCCGCAGCTCCTCGAAAATGCGGATCAGCGTCATCCGCTCGCGCGCCGAAGCGTCCGCGTTCCTCGCCAGCAGCCGATCGAGGTCTTCCGTCCAGCCACCCAGCTTCGGCCGCGGCTGAACTTCTCGTCCATAGAAAAACGCCGTCTCCGCCGATCGCAGGACCTTGCGCACCGTGTTGCGCGACAGCCTCAGGTCGCGCGCGATCTCCCTGATCGTCTTGCCCTGAACGAAATGCTCCCGCCGTATCCGACCAATCGTCTCCACAATCAGCATCCCTCACCGCCCGCTTCGCGCCAAAGCAGGCAGCCGAACAAATCGGAAATCAGGGGGTCAATTTTGGACGCCGATCCCCCGCCTCAGGGGGTCACTTTTCCACGCCGAAACACAGCCGGATCGCTCAACCGCCCAAGGCGGCCTTTGTCGCGAGGCTCCAGCCCGGCCGGTTGCCCCGCCAGACCGCTCGCCAGCTACCGGACCCATCGACACTTATCCGGGTGGAACCTTCCTCCACTAGAGAAACGCGCCTTCAGGGCGCACATCGTGACACGCCCGTGGACTGCACCGCTTCGCTGAGACACGTCTAATTGGGTGACAGGGCTTTGTCCTCTCGTGGTTGGCGCTGATTTGTCGGTCCGGGTCGGCCCGGGGGTTTGTAGCCGAGCGCCGAATGGAGGCGCTTGGCGTTGTAGACGGTTTCGATGAAGGCGCCGATCTGGCTTCGGGCGTGTTCGAGGTCAGTATAGGCCTTGCCGTTCACCTCCTCTTTTTTGAGCGTCTTCATGAAGCTTTCGGCCTTGGCGTTGTCGTAAGGGTTGCCCGGCCGGCTCATGGAGACGGCGATCTTGTGGCGCTCCAGTTTCTCGACATAGGCGACGGCCAGAAACAGGTGAATTGGGATTGGGATTTTGCTGGGATCGGCTGTTTGGGGGATTCCTGACCTCGAAACCAGCGTCTATATCGTGGTCATGATAGATGAATCGCCCCTCCGTATCCGATTTGAAGCACTTCGTTCCTCGCTTGACGAGCGAGGCCGACGGTTGAGTGCCGCTGCCGAGGCGAAGGCGGCCGGCTACGGCGGGATCGCGGCCGCCGCGCGCGCGACGAAGGTCGCCCGAAGCACGATCGGACGCGGTCTGAAGGACCTGCGGGACCCCGGCTCTCTGACCGGGAAGGTGCGCCGCAAGGGCGGGGGGAGCCCTCGGTTGACGACGAGGGACCCGACGCTTCTGGAGGACTTGCAACGATTGCTCGAGCCCGCGACGATGGGCGATCCGATGCGGCCGTTGCGATGGGTCTCGAAGAGCCACGACAAGCTGGCGGCGGCGCTTCGGGCGATGGGTCACAAGGTGAGCTCCTCCACCATTCCCAAACTGTTGGAGGAGCTGAAATATTGCCGCCACTTCAACCGCAAGACCAAGGAAGGCGGCAAACATCCCGATCGCGACGCTCAGTTTGAATATATCAACGCCAAGGCCGAGGCGTTTCAGGCCACCGATCAGCCGGTGATATCGATCGACGCGAAGAAGAAGGAATTGCTCGGCGAATTCAAGAACGGCGGCAGCGACTATGGGCCGCAAGGCCAACCGATTGAGGTCAACACCCACGATTTCGAGGACAAGGAACTGGGCAAGTTCGTCCCCTACGGAATCTACGACATCGGCGCCAACCTCGGCTATGTCAGCCTCGGAATCGACCATGATACCGGGCAATTCGCCGTAAATGGCGTTCGCCTCTGGCTCGATCGGATGGGCCGGGAGCGTTATCCCTCAATGACGCGTCTCATGATCACCGCCGATGGCGGAGGCTCCAACGGCTCGCGCCTACGGCTATGGAAGGTGGCGCTGCAACAACTCGCCGACGAGACCGGTCTGATCATCCAGGTCTGCCATTATCCGCCGGGGACCTCGAAGTGGAACAAGATCGAGCACCGCATGTTCTGCCACATTACCCAGAACTGGCGCGCCATGCCTCTCGTCAGCCTCCTCGTGGCCATCGAACTGATCGCAAACACGACGACGAAAACCGGCCTCAAAATCCGCTGCGAACTCGATCCCAACGCCTATCCCAAGGGCATCAAGATCTCCGACGAGCAAATGGCGACACTCAACATAAAGCGGGATTCCTTCCATCCAGAATGGAACTACAGCATCTCGCCCAGACGTTCGAACGTGGAGCAATAATTCTTGGGCGTCGCCATAGTCGCCGCAAGCATATTGCACGCCGCGATCGGAATGGTGAAAGAGCCCGGGCCTAGGCTTTCTGGCGGCCAGGGCCATGTCGAGCGCCTCGATGGCGAGGCTCGCCTCGATGGTCGGCGAGCGCCCAACCGACGACTTTGCGCGAATAGGCGTCGAGAACGACGGCGAGATAGACGAACTGCCCCGCCAGCCTGACGTAGGTGATGTCGGCGACCCAGATCTGATCGAGGCCGGTGGGGACGAGATCGCGCGTCAGGTTGGGAACGATGGGGAACTTGTGCCGGGAGTCGGTGGTGGGTGGAACGAAGGACTTCTGGCGCAGGCAGAGAAGATTGTCCTCGCGCATCAGCCGGAGCACGTGCTTGCGGTTGATTTTCAAGCCGTGCAGCCGCCAGAGCTCCTGTTTGACGCGGCGATAGCCATAGAAGCGGTTTTCCAGCGCGATCGCCTGGATCTTGTCGCGCAGGTCCGCCTCCGCCCGCCTGGGCGCGCGGATCTCGCCAAAGCGATAGAAGCCGGCGCGCGACACGCCGCCGAGCGCGCACAAATGTTCGATCGAGGGGCCGCCTTGCGTCTCCTGCGCGGTCATCGCTTCGACGCGACAGAGAGCATTGCCGCCCTCCTTGCCAGATGCCGAACCACGTTCATCTCATCCTGACGCCGGAGGACGGCGAGGGCCTGGCGCTGGCGCTCTCGCGGGCGCCCGGCTCTACGCCGGCTACGTCAACGCCCGCGCGCGCCAGACCGGCCATCTGTTTCCGGGCCGGTTCGGTGTTCGGCGGCGCTGGGGCTGGGGAAGGTGGCGCCAGAGGGCGTCGAGAGACGCCCGTCTTTCGACGGGCTATGGCGCCGGATGGGGTTCGGTCCGCTGCTTCGGGCCACGTCGGGTTGCACGACCCGTCACCGCAAACCTGCGTCGATCCGTACCTGCTTTTCCGCACCCCATCCGCCGCTACGCGGCGCCTTCCCTGCTTCGCGCCAAAGGGGGGCGGGAGCGCGCCGAGCTGGCACAAGATTGGTCTACCCCAAAATCTCTCGAGCCCTGACCCGCCAAACTGCGGCCGCGTTCATCTTCGCCCAGGCGGGAGTGAATGAGCCGTTGGAGTTGATCGCCCGGCAGGCGTCATCGATGACGAAGGTTTCCAAGCCGGCGGCGCGCGCGTCGACCATCAGACGGGCGATGCAATAGTCGGTCGCTAGGCCGCAGGCGAAGACTCGGTTGATTCCGCGCGCTTTCAGCAGCGTGGCGAGTCCCATCGTCGTCTCTCCTTCCGCCTTGGAAGAGGCGGAATGGGATTCGACCTCGCCGTTGCCCCCCTTGCTCAAAATCAGGAACGCGCGGTCGATGACCAAGCCCGCACCCAAGTCAGCTCCTTGCTCGCCCGGCCCACAATGCTCAAACAGCGGCGCCTGATCACCGTAGGATGTCGCATTCCCGTCGAACGGCTTGGCGCCGGGATCGGACGCAATTGCGGTGCGGCCGCTGGGATGCAGGCCCTGGGTGAACACGACATTGTCGAACGCGCGCGCGAGCCGGTCGACCAGCGGCACGATCGGATCGCCGTCGGCGACCGCGTGCGAGCCGCCCGGGAAGAAGTTGGTCTCCACATCGATGATGACAAGAACGTCGCGCGCATCAATGGCGATCGAGGACGCCACAGCTTCCTCCCGAGCCTGGAATTGATTCCGGCATTCGCCGGATCGACGGCCCTATTGCGGCTGAGACTGCGCCCACAGCGATACTTTGACAACACCGAAATGCCGTTGAGACCCCGCTGCGGCTTGTAGATACATTTCGGTTGCGTCGCGTAATTCCGTCAACGCGATGACCCCGGCGGATTACCGGTGGATTACGTCCCCGGTCTGCCCCATCACGTCACGCAGCGGGGCAACCGGCGCGAACGCGTCTTTTTCCGCGACGACGATTACCGCATGTATCGCAATCACCTGCGGGAGGCCTGCAACAAGGCCGGGGTCAGCGTCTGGGCCTATTGCCTGATGCCCAACCACGTCCACCTCATCCTGACGCCGACCACGGCCGACGGTCTGGCCCGGGCGCTGGGCAAGGCGCACCGGCGCTATAGCGCGTTCGTCAACGCGCGGCTCAGGGTGACCGGGCATCTGTTCCAGTCCCGCTTCGGCTCGGTCGTCATGGACGAGGACCACCTGATGACGGCGGCGCGCTACGTCGCGCTCAATCCGGTGCGGGCTCGGATGGTCGCGCGCGCCGAGGACTGGCTGTGGTCGAGCGTGCGGGCGCATCTCGCGGGGCGGGACGACGAACTCGTGCACGTGGCGCCGCTTCTGTCGCGCGCGGCCGGCCGCTTCACCGACCTTCTCGACACGGAGCCCGACGCCGAAAAGCTCGCGGCGCTGCGGGCGGCCGAAGGCATCGGGCAGCCGCCCGGCTCGGCGGTTTTCCTCGACCGGGTGGTCGGGCTTATGGGCCGCGACCCTCGGCCCGGGAAGCCGGGGCGCAGGCCGAAGCCCGCGGCGGACGACGCGATTGAAGATTGAAGCAAGCGTCACCGTGTGCGCCCAGATACCCGATCGCCATCCGCCGAGCACCCAACTCCTTATGTGCTGGCGGCCTGGAGAAACGAGGTCGAAAATCGGGTCTAATCGGGTATTATTGGGTATGGAATCAGATATGAGGGTGTCCTGGGCATGAGGGAACCCAACCTCGTACTCGGCCCGGACCTCGTGAAGCTCATCGCCGAAATCGATGAGTTCAAAGGGAGGTGGGAGGCCCTTAAGACACTCTCGCCAGACCGCCTCAACGCACTCCGCAAGGTGGCGACCATCGAGAGCATCGGCTCTTCTACGCGCATTGAAGGGGCGAAGCTATCAGATGCCGAGGTCGAGGACCTGCTCTCGCGGGCGATCTCAATTAAGCCCTTCAAGACGCGGGATGAGCAGGAAGTGGCCGGATACGCCGAGGCGATGGACCTCGTGTTCGAGGCCTACGCCGACATGCGTCTCACCGAGAACCATATCCGCCAATTACACCAAACCTTGCTGCGTCACAGCGACAAGGATGCGCGCCATCGCGGCTCCTATAAGACCCTCTCCAACACAATCGTGGCGCTCGATTCGGACGGGCGTGAGATCGGCATCGTGTTCGAAACGACCTCGCCTTTCGGTGCTCCGCGCGAGATCGAGTCGCTCGTCGCCTGGACGCGAAAAACGCAGGATGAGGAGTCACTGCACCCTCTCCTTGTCATTGCCGTGTTCATCGTGACGTTTCTGGCGATCCATCCTTTTCAAGATGGAAACGGGAGGCTCTCGCGCGTGCTCACGACGCTCCTGTTGCTGCGAGCAGGGTACGCTTATGTGCCATATGCTTCGCTGGAGCGCGTGATCGAGGAAAACAAGGACCTGTACTACAAGGCGCTCCGGCGCACGCAGACGACGCTCAAGAGCGAAACGCCGGACTGGGAGCCATGGGGTGGCTTCTTCCTGCGCTGCCTCAAAAAGCAGAAGGATAGCCTTGCGGCGCGACTGGACCGTGAGCGGATCGCTCGGAGCAGCGAGGCCGATTTGCCGGAGCTATCGATCCAGGTCCTCAAAGCGCTGCGGGCGAAAGAGCGCCTGACGATTGCGCAGCTTGCATCGCTCACCGACGCAAATCGGAACACACTAAAAGTGCGTGTGCGCGAGCTGGTCGCAGATGGACGCGTGCGGCGGCACGGCAAGGCGCGCGCCACATGGTATTCATTATGAGCACCGAGCCGCCAACCATCGACCAGGCACAACTCACAGGCATGTCGCGCGCGGCCGGCCGCTTCGCCGACCTTCTCGACACGGAGCCCGACGCCGAAAAGCTGGCGGCGCTGCGGGCGGCTGAAGGCATCGGGCGCCCGCTGGGCTCGGCGGCTTTCCTCGACCGGGTGGCGGGGCTGATGGGCCGCGACCCTCGGCCCGGGACGCAGGGACGGAGGCCGAAGGCCGCGGCGGCCGAAGCAATTGGGAATTGAAGCAAGTGTCACCTTTTTCCGCGGAAGTCTCTTGGGCTCGCGCGGTTCTTCTTGCTCAGCCGCTGTTGCGCAAGCCCGCGGAGACGCCGTTGATGGTGAGCTGAATTCCGGTCAGCACCTTCTCGCTCGAAGCGCGCGTGCGGTGGAGCTTCAGGAGTTCGACCTGCACGTGGTTCAGCGGGTCGAGGTAGGGGAAGCGGTTGCGGATCGAGCGATCGAGCAGCGGGTTGCTCTCGAGCAGCCGTGACTGCTCCATGATCGCGTTCAGCGCCTCGACCGAGTCGCGCCATTCGACCGAGATGCGGGCGAAGATTTTCTCCCGGAGAGCCACGTCGTCGCAAAGCCGCGCATAACGCGAGGCGATGGCGAGGCTCGACTTGGACATCACCATGTCCATGTTGGACAGCAGCGTCTGGAAGAACGGCCAGCGCCGATGCATCGCCTTCAGCGCGTCGAACCCCTCCTTGGGATGGGCCTCGACGTAAGCCTTCACTGCCGAGCCGAAGCCGAACCAGCCCGGCAGCATGAGGCGGCATTGCGCCCAGGAGAACACCCAGGGGATGGCGCGCAGATCGGCGATCGCGGTCGTCTTCTTGCGCGAGGCCGGGCGCGAGCCGATGTTGAGGCTGGCGATCTCGGTGATCACGGTCGAAGCCCAGAAATAGCGCTCGAAGCCTTCCGTCTCGTAGACGAGGCCGCGATAGGCGGCGTAGGCGCTTTTCGACAGCTCTTCCATGGTTTCGAGGAAGGCGGGATCCGGGGCCGGGCTTTCGTCCTGCAGCAACGTTGCTTCGAGCGTCGCCGAGACCAGCGTTTCGAGGTTGCGCCGGCCGACGTCGGGATTGGAATATTTGCTCGAGATGATCTCGCCCTGCTCGGTGATGCGGATCTGCCCCTGCACCGCGCCGCCCGGCTGCGCCAGAATCGCGTCGTAGCTCGGGCCGCCGCCGCGGCCGACTGAGCCGCCGCGGCCGTGGAACAGCCGGATGCGAACGCCGTGGCGCCGGAAAACCTCGACGAGGCCGATCTCGGCCTTGTAGAGTTCCCACCCTGAAGTGACGAAGCCGCCGTCCTTGTTCGAGTCGGAATAGCCAAGCATCACTTCCTGCTCGCCTCCGAGCGAATCGACAAGCCTGCGATATTCCGGAATCGCCAGCAGCGCGTCCATCACACCGACGCAGGCGCGCAGATCGCTGATCGTCTCGAACAGCGGCACGACATAGAGAGAGGCGGTTCCGTCGGCCGCGACGAGGCCGACTTCCTTCAGGATCAGCGCGAGCTCGAGCATGTCGGACACGCTGTCGGTCTTCGAGATGATCGAGGTGCGGATCGCGCCGGGGCCATAAGTTCTGCGGATGGCCGCCGCCGCGCGGAAGACGCCGAGTTCGCCTGCGGTCTCCTCGCTGTAAGCGATGAAGGGCGAGACGAGCGGACGCGGCGAGACGAGTTCGCGCCTGAGGAGCTCGACCCGTTCGGATTCGGTCAGGGCCCGATAGTCGAGGCCCGGCGAGGCGGCCGCCAGGATTTCCGCCACCGTGCGCTCGTGCACGTCGGAATTCTGCCTGAGGTCGATCGGGGCGAGATGGAAGCCGAACACGTCGAGGGCGCGCTGAAGCGCGCGCAAGCGGCCGCGGGCGATGATCGCGCCCCCGTTCGCGTGAAGCGAATTCGCGATGACGTCGAGATCCGCGGCGAGGTCCTCGACCGTCTTGTACGGCGGCGCGTCGCCGATCGGCTGGCGGAGCGCCACGACATGGTCGAGTTCGCGCGCCGTCCTGGCGAGGCGGGAATACATGCCGGTAATGGCGCGCCGGTAAGGCTCGTCGCGCCTGGTCAGCGAGTCGTCGCAGGCGCGCTCGACGAGCGCGTGGAGCTCGGCGCTGACTGGAACGAGCGTCGAGGCGAGCGACAAGACGCCGCCGAGCTCGTGCAGCTGGTCGAGATAATAGCCGAGCGCCCGTGCGCTCTGCTGCCGCACCGCCTCGTTGAGAACGTCCGCGGTGACGAAAGGATTGCCGTCGCGATCGCCGCCGATCCACGAGCCGATGCGCAGGAAGGACGGGATCGGCCTGTCGCGGCGCTTTTCCTCGAGGGCGTCGAGCCTGTCCTCGATCGCGCGATAGAGGCGCGGCAGCTCCTTGAAGAACGTGTAATCGTAATAGGAGAGGCCGTTGGCGACCTCGTCGATCACTTTCAGCCGCGTCTGGCGCAACATGTTGGTGCGCCAGAGGATGAGAACGCAGCGCCTGAGCTGCTCCTCATTGAACGCCAGCTCCTCCGCATCTCCCAGAGCGCGGTCGCGCTCGTCGAGCAGTTCGGCGATTTCGAGCTCGCGGGTGAGCGTGCTCTTGCGGCGGACTTCCGTCGGGTGGGCGGTGAGCACCGGGCTGACCAGCGCGGAATGAAAAAAGGCGCGGAGCCGCTCGGGCTCGACGCCCGTCTTGCGGATGTGCTGGAAGGCGAAGGCCAGCGAGCCGGGGCGGGGAGCGGAGCGGAGAATCGCATGCGCGCGGTTGCGTCGGATGTGATGCTGGTCCTCGGCGATATTGGCGAGATGGGAGAAATAACTGAAGGCGCGCACGATCGACAGCGTCTGGTCGGCGCTGAGGGAATCGAGCACCGCCTCGAGCTCGCGCCGCGCTCCGGCCTCGTTGTGGCGGTGGAAGCGGATCGAGGCTTGGCGGATCTGCTCGACCAGCGCGTAGGTTTCCTCGCCCTCCTGCTCGCGCACCGTGTCGCCGAGAATGCGGCCGAGCAAGCGGATGTCGTCGCGCAGCGCCCGGTCTTTCTCGGCGTCGGCGGGTGAGGGTTCGAAAGCCATGGGAACGCATCCGTCGGCAGGGCGCCCCGCCGATGTTGCACTGCGGCAGGGGCCGGCGCAAGCAAAGCAAAGGCCGGGCCACAGGCGCGGAGCGGCCCCACTCCCTCTGGGCCCTCTGGGAGAGGGTTCGAGGTGAGTGTTAGAGCGAGATGCGATCGGATCGAACCGGGCCCGTCGCTAAACCATCCGGAGCCGGCGACAGGAGCCACTGCGGCCTGTCATTCCGGCTTCGGGTTTGAGGGAGAATCCGAAACCCGACGGGCGCCGAGCGCTGCTGTTTCCCTCTGTCCTCCGCGGCGCGAGGCGCGATTCCTGATTGGCCGACGCGCTCCCTGATCACGGGGGTTCGCCCCGTTTCTCCCTGGTAACAGGGAGAAAGTGGAGAGAGCCGCGCGCACTTCGGCCACTTACGGTGAGGAAAAGGTCTGTTTTTTCAGGAGCTTGAAACAAATTACTGACCTGTAAACCTCCGATCGAATGGAGAAATAGCAGGAACATTCCTGTCCTGTTCCGAAGCCGGAACAGGCCGCGCCGCGGCGGCCTGAGGGTTGCCGCCAGGCCGGGCTCGAAACCGGTTACGCCTGTCTGTTGACAAACTGGATGAAGGGCGGTTTTTCCGAAGACCGGGGTCTGAAGGGTCAGGGTCGAACTCCCGTCCTTGTTGCGCCACCCGAACCCGGATTCGAGTCGACCTGAAATCTTCCCGCTCTAGCCTGGCGTCAGCGCCGCGGCGAGGCGCGCGTCGAGCGCCGCAGGCTCCTTCAGCTCGCACTCGTAAACGACGAGCGTCCGCCAGCCCATTTCTGCGTAAGCTGCGAGGGTTTTCTCGTCGCGCGCCCGGTTGCGGGCGATCTTGTCCTGCCAGTAGTCGGCGTTGGCTTTCGGCAATCGCGCGCCGCGCGGGCAGTCGTGCCCATGCCAGAAGCAGCCATGCACGAAGATTGCGAGCCGGCGGCGGCCGTAGACGATGTCGGGCTTGCCGGGCAGATCGGCGCGCTGAAGCCGATAGCCGGGGGCGATGGGACGCAGCATCGCCCGGACCGCCCGCTCCGGCCCGGTGTCGCGCGACTTCACTGCCCGCATCACGGCGGAGCGGTCGTAGGCCGGATGGTCCGCGCCCGATTTCGACCCAGCGTCCGTGCTCATCCGGCTTTTCATTCGGCCCGCATAGCACGAAACAGACGATGTCGCCCAGGCGGAGGCTCGCCGGCAAAGTACGGACTATTCACGCATGGCGTTGCGCCGCACTACGTAGTTTTCCGGATAGGGATGCCGGACGAATTGTTCTAGAAGTCATTCCAAGAGGAAACGCGGATGACTTGGTGTGCGCCTGTAAACTAAAATGAAGCAGGCCTACTTCCGGTGGGTTTAACTATCGGAAGGGAAGAAAAACACCCCATTGACTGCGTAGATGAGGAATGAGGAGGCCCAGGTGGAATTGTATGACTTTGAAGTCCTGCGGGGCGAGGAGGTCATCGCGGCCGAGCGGTCCGTCCCGCTCTACAGTCCGAAGGCGGCCTGGCCGAGGATTATCAGGCTGGCGAAGAGCCTCAAGATTCCCGGTTGCCGAATCCGTGTCAAGGAACAGGGGGAGACAATTATTCTCGTCGGCGCAGCGGTCGCGCTGCGCTTTTCCGATTTCGACTTTTCCGCCGCGGCGTGAGTTTCGGGCGGATGGTCGTCCGCAATATCGCCCGCACCGTCCGCTCCGGTCCGGTGTCGCGCGACTTCACCGCGCGCATGACGGCGGAGCGGCCGTAGGCCGTGCGTTCGTCCCATGAGTCTGAGCATCTTCCATCCCAGCACGAACCGGCGCTTGTAAAGATTCGCCAGCAAGGGTGAGATCGGGGACCCTTGCGGAATGCCGCGCCGCTTGTCCCGCGCCTCGGTCGTGCGCGTCTTCCGTCCTCGATCGTCGGTTTCTTCAACGGGACAATCCAGCCACATCCTGATCAGATGCAGCACGCGCCGATCGACGATCCGGCGCGCTGCCGACTTCAAAAGCTCGGCATGCGGAATGCTCCCGTAGGAGTCCGCGAGGTCGGCGTCCACCACGTCCGGATGGCCGCGAAACACCAACTCCTCCACCTCGACCACCGCCTACTGGGCGTTGCGCCCGGGACGGTAGGCATAGAGTTCCGAGGGAAGGTCGGCTTCGAAGATCGGCCCCAGCACCAGCGTCGCCGCTGTCATGCAGACCCGATCCCGCAAGGTTGAGATGCCCAGCGGCCTGAGTTTGCCGTTGGCCTTCGGTATGTACACGCGCCTGATGGGTTCCGGTCGGTAAGTCTCCTGCCTGAGCGCAAGCGCCAGTTCGCCCAGCCATCGCTCGACCCCATACGCTTCGACCGCGTCAAAGTCCTGACGGTCCACACCCGGCGCGCCCTTGTTGGAGCGACACTGGGCGTAGGCGTGCGCCAGAACGTCTTCGCGGCTGATCTTGTCGTAGAGGGCGTAGAAGCGGTAGCCGGGTTCAGCCTTCGCTTTCGCGTGCAACGCCGTCTGCAGTTTCTGAACGCTATCCGGAGTTGATAGGTTGCCCAATCTCCAGGTCCTTCACCACGTCTCACGTTTGTCTTGAACTGAGGCCCCTTCCCTCCACAGGCGTTACCCGGCTTCAGCGGTACTGCAAGCCTCTCCGCCACCCATGAGCGCCCGGCCTCTCCCTCGCGGGCGTCCGGTTGATCATCCCCTTCCCTCGCGCGGGTCCCGGTGAGCCCAGTTCCCCGCGGTCAGCGGTACTATGAAGGCGCTACGACTTCCCGCCTGCGCATCCCCGGTCGCTTATCTGTTTCGCTTCCGGGGTCCGCGCGATCCTCCGCTCTTCGTGCTCGCCTTGGCGGCGCTCCCGGATGGTTGGAGGACCCATCCGGGCCAGGGCATTTGGTCAGCCGACCGCCCATTTGCCGGCACACTCTCACTCGGACGCAGGCGGGATCTCACAGGTTCCCAGGCGATCCGTCCCATGCCTTTGCCTCGGTCCAAGACCCCGGCCGGACCGACGATCCTCACCCTGACGGCGTCGTCGATGCTGCCCTGCCGATTCCGATGAAGCCGCCCGTCTAAAACGGGATGATTGCGCCCAGGGATTCCTGGATGATGCCGCCCCCTGTAACGAGATGATCGCGCCCGGGGGGCCGCGCGTTTTGGCCGAGTGAGTTTTTCCTCCGACGTGGTTTCTCGTCAAGCCGCTTTCGACGGCTTGCCGCGGGTGCGGCGCAGGCTTTCGCCGGTCAGCTCGATGCGATGCGCGTTGTGGACGAGGCGATCCAGGATGGCGTCGGCGTAGGTGGGGTCTCCGACGACCTCGTGCCAAGCGGACAGGGGGAGCTGGGAGGTGACGATCGTCGATCGGCGGCCGTATCGCTCCTCGAGGATTTCGAGCAGATCGTGGCGGGCGCTGGCGTCGAGGGGCTCGAGACCGAAGTCGTCGAGGATGAGGAGATCGGCGCGGCCGAGGGCTCTGATCAGTCGGGAATGGCGCCCGTCGCCTCGGGCGAGCGCCAGGTCCCCGCAGAGCTTCGGCCAGCGATGATAGAGGACCGAGCGATTGTCGCGGCAGGCCCGATGGCCGATGGCGCAGGCGAGCCAGCTCTTGCCCACTCCGGCCGGGCCGACCAGGACCAGATTGTCGTGGGCGACGATCCAGTCCCCCTCGGAGAGCCTTTGGAACAAGGCGCGATCGAGGCCCCGCGCGGCGCGGTAGTCGACGTCTTCGACGCTCGCCTGATGGCGTAGCTTTGCCGCGCTCAGCCGCGCGGCCAGGCGCTTGTCCCTGCGCCACGAGATCTCCTTGTCGAGGAGCAGGGCGAGCCAGTCCGCGTGGATGAGATCCTTGGCCCCGTCGGCGTCGGCGAGCTCGGCGAAGGCCTTGGCCATCCCGTGGAGGCCGAGGGCGTGAAGTTGGTCGAGGGTGGGATGCTTGAGCACGTCGAGGTTCTCCTCAATGGTAGTAGCGGGGCCCGCGGATGTTGGAATGGCGGATCGGAGTGGTGTCCGCGGGGCGCCTGGGCGCCGGCCTCCGATCGAGCTTGGTGTCGAGGATGGATTTGACGGAGCCGTAGGTCCGGGCGCCGATCTCGATGGCGTGCTCAGCGGCCGCTTCGACGCGCGCTGCCCCGTAGGAGCCGGCGAGCCGCACGATGCCGAGGCAGGCGCGATACCCTTGTTCGGGATGAGGCCGGGACTCGAGGATCTGCTCGCAGAGCGCCGCGGTCGCCTTGCCGATCTTGCGGGCGTCTTCCCGGATGCGCTCGATCGTCCAGCCGGCATAGCGCCGGTGGCTCGAAGGCATGTGCTCGGAAACGGTGGTGTGCTTCCTGTTCCCGCTGGACCTCAGGTGGACGGCGATGCGCTCGCCCTTGTGGAAGATCTCGACGCCGCGGGCGGTCAGGCGCGCGTCAACTTCGGCGCGGGCGAAGCGGTAGGGGACGGAGTAATAGTGCGCGTCGATGTCGACATGATAGTCGACGCCGACCCGGCAACCTCGCCACTCGCTGTATTCATAGGGCTCGCCTGGCAGCGCTTTCAGCGCCGGGCGGTCGACCTCCTCGAGCAGCCGGCGGCGGGTGACGCCGAGCCTGCGCAGGGGCTGGCGTTGGTTGAGCTGCGTCATGAGTTCGCCGAGCGCGGCGTCGACGTCGGCGAGACTGTGGAAGATCACAGCGTCTTCTCGAACGCCCGGTAGAGCTCGCAGAACCGCGAATAGCTGTAGCCGCCCGGGTCGGCGGCGATGTACTCGTCCCACAGGATCAGCAGGGTGACGTGCTTGCGCTTCAACTCGCGATGCACGCCGGCCCAATCCGGCTCCTCGATGCGCCGGTGGCCGCGCTTGCTGCGCCGGCTGGCGTAGAGCGCCGCCTCCAGCGCCCCGTCGGTCATGTCGTCCGGCAGAGGCCAGCCGAGGCCCACAGTCTCCGCCCGCCTCAACGTCTCCCGCACCGTCGAGCGCGCCAGGCCGAGCCGCCGGGCGATCTCGTGCGTCGACACCGACGCAGACTTCAGCCGAATAACCTCGCGCGCATCGCGCATCCCAATCCGCTCCGCTGGCATCGATCCTCCTTTGGGCTTGCCAAAGGAGCGATCTGATCAGGCCAACGGCGCCGCCCGCCAATCTCGGAAGACCCCGGGCGGGATCATTCCGTTATGGGGGGCGCGATCATCCCGGAATCGGGGGCGGCATCATCCCGTTACAGGGGGGCGGCATCATCCCGGAATTGGGGGGCGGCATCATTCGGAATCAGCACTGCCCCCGCTCAACCCACAGCGAAGGCTCCAGCGATAATAATTTCAGACCTCCTGACCTAGCGTAGCGCAAAATGTCCGGTTTTGGCGTCGGTCAGGGAGCCTGCGGAACAGCCGTGGCGGTGCTACGCTCGATCGGCGAGCCGGGAAAGGCAAGCCCGATAGGGGGCGGCGGACGCACTGAGAAGCGAATCCGCAGGCGCGAGCCGGGGAAGATTGTCGCGGTTTGGTCGAGCATCTCACAGAGGGCCTGGGCGGCGTGGGTTCGATGCGGCGAGCTGAGCGGAGCCAAGGTGATATGCAACTCGCTATCGGAGACGCGGATGTCGCCTGTCGCGGCGAACAGCTCATGGAGCAGGGTTCGCCCCTCTTGATCGGCACGGGCGTAGTGAGGTCGCAGTAGCGTTACTAGATCGCTCTCGGCCTGATAGGCGACCATCTTGATGATGTCGGTCAGGTGCTTGCGCTCGGTGGCGAGCTTGACCACGGCCCGCTCGCTGAGGTCTCGGACCTCGACGCGCTTAGCAACATCGCGGCGCTGCTCGAAGAGCCGGGCGACGCGAGCGCGGGCCGTGCGCAGCCGTTTGCCGAGCGTGCCATGAGCGATCTTGAACCCCCGCATGGTCGGCCGGTGCTGCTCGGCGTTGTCCGCGGCGGCGGCGCCGTATTCGCGTTCGAGCTTGGCGAGATCGGCGCGCGGCGCACGGACCTTCTTATCCAAAGCACGGCGCTCGGGATTGGGGATGGAGCGGGTCGGGTCCTCCGGCTCGATCCGGTAATCGACGAGTGCATCAAGCAGGAACTCTTCCCGCATGTACTTGAAGAAGTTCTCCTGTCGCCAGCGCTCGAACATGCGGTAGGCGACCTCGATGTCGCGCAGGTCCCATCGACTGGTGATTACCTGCGTCTGATGGCCGTCGTCGCACAAGCGCGTGACTTGCCGTAGGCGCAGCTTACCTTTGAGGAAGCGCACGGGCTGGTCGTGCAGAAGATAGTCCACCCGGCATCCGTCGAGCTCGGCGTGACGGGCGATGAACCGCCGCTCATTGATGCGACGGCGCCGGCCCTTGCGATAGGTCAGCAAGTCGAAGCCGCCCTTGATCATCATATCGAACAACTTCGGGCTCCAGCCGCCGCGGTCGAAGACGATGGTGACCCGTCGCTCGCCGACCAGGTCGCGCACTTCGCGAAGCAGCCGGGGCAAGGCCTTCGTCAACGCCACGTCGACCTCCCCGGTCACCACCAGCAACGGGTCGCCGGAGCGGTCGTTGATCCAGTCGTCGGTGCTGGCGGGCATGGCCAGATGGCGGCGCGCCACGTAAGCCTTTGATGCGATGGCGCGTTGGCCGTGATAGGCGCGCACATGGCCGTCGATGTACAAGAACCCCATGAGATGTCCGCGCTGATCGACACGCAGACGCGCAAGCTCCGCGCCCAGCTGCTCGGCGCAATGGTGTGCCGCGAGGCGGGTGAGCCGGCGCCGCAGCGTCTTCACCTCCGGCGCGCGGTCGAGCCCGAGGAGCCTGCCGAACGCGGCCGGGTCGCGTTCCTTGAGATGCTCGGGCCGCTTGATGCGCAGCAGCGCCATGAGCAGGAGCGTCAGCAAGGTCGTGCGCAGGCCATAGAAGGCCGGACCGATCTCACCGTAGAGCTTGCGGCTGATCCGAAACAACCCGCTCTCGACCAGGCACGGGAGAGCGAGCAGGACGCCGACACCGGGAACCGAGGCCCCCTCGCGAAAGAGCGGTGCGGCATCATCGAGCAGCCCCAGATGGGCGAGTTGCCGATCGAAGCTGCGATCGCTCGCGTCGCGGTCGAGGCTCATCGGCGCCGGTTCGGCGTCGTCCTCAGCCGCGCTGATTGGATCGCCAGCGCCGTCCTTCACTGATGGCGCGGAGCCATCCTCATCATCGTCGGTCGACTTCGCAGACGGCACGCCCGCCGCCGGCGGCGCCCCCGCCGCTGCGGTCGTCATCCCGGCGAACGCAAGCTGTGCGCTCTCGGCGGGCGTCGAAGGTCCGACCAGCTTGCGAATCGCCTTCTCGCTCACCCCCCAGCCGGTGCGCGACCGCCCGGTTGCTCATCCCCTGGCTTTTCAGCAGCTCGATGCTGCGTAGACGTTGCCCGGAGATCCGTCGCCGACCGCGACGCCAGCCTTCCTCGCGACCGAGCGCCGCCATCCCGCCCTGCACATAGCGCGCTTGGTGACGCCGCACGGTGCGCACCGATCGATCAAACGCCCGCGCCACGTCCGTTTGCTGGGCGAACCCCGACTCCACCAGGAACACCATCGCATAGGCCTCGGCGACCGCATCCTCGGCGCGATAGTGATGCACCGGCAGTCCACCCACAACGATCACGCGCTGATCCGCTTCGATCCGCAAGCTGCAGCGCGCATTGATCACCACGGTATTCGACGCCGCCGGAGATGGCAGCGCCAAGGCTTGTTGGGTACTCATGCCCCGAGCTACAGCGGACAAGTTTGGGTCCGCAAGGGCCGCCGTGAAACCTCATTGTTTCAGGGGGATGCGCCGTGAGCATCAGAAAAACCGGACACGTATTGGTCCGCACCTCGCACAGCCGTGGGCAGCCGAAAGGCCAGAGATTTCAGTCCTCGAAATCGGCTAGGTCAGGAGGTCTGAATTTCGAGGCTGCTCACGCGGCTTCGGCACCTGCTGCCTACGCTTCACGACGGGCGTCGCCGCACGCCATGCAAGGCTCGCTTCCGGCTGGTTGGCTGACCTTTACCGGGAGGGAGTTGAACCCTCTGGATCGCGATGAAAGGTTTCAGAACTTCATGTTCATTCTCCTCTCCTGAGCTTACCCTGTCGCAAGGGTCGTCTACGCCAAGAGGCCGTTCGCCGGACCGAAGGCCGTTCTCGCCTACCTCGCCCGCTATACCCACCGCGTCGCGATCTCGAACTCCCGGCTCATCGGGGTCGACGACAAGGGCGTCACCTTCAAGTGGAAGGACTATCGGGTCGAAGGCCGCGACCGGCTCAAGACCATGACGCTCGACGCCGCCGAGTTCATCCGCCGCTTTCTCCTGCATGTGCTGCCGAGCGGCTTCCACCGTATCCGCCATTATGGCTTGTTCGCCGGCATGGTCCGAACTCGCAACATCGAGCGCGCCCGTCAACTGCTCGCCGCGGCAAAGAATGCGCCGCAGCCTGCGCGCGAGGCCGACAGCCAGACCGCAGACGTCTCGCCTGCGCGGCGCTGCCCCTGCTGCGGCGGCCGGATGATCATCGTCGAGACGTTCGAAGGGCCGCGCCCTTGGCGGACGCCGTCGCCGAGCCGGGTCAGGATCGACACCTCATGACCGTCGCCCCGCATCCCGCCGTGCACCCTCGATCGCCTCCGCCTCCAGCCGCGCGCCGGAACACGAGCCCGACGCCCGCGCGAGGTCGCAAGTCCTCCTGCGACCGAGGCCAACGCCCCGCTCCGGCCCAGCGTCGCCATCGAAACCCCCAACCATCGGCGCTTCCGCTGAAAACACCGCGCGTCGCCGATTGCCGACGCCTCGCTCGCCAGCCTTTCGCGATCCTCAAATCCCCATAGGCGCGCTCGCCAAACGGTCCCCATACCTCCCCGCGGTTTCCTCCTTGGGGGGCTTCGAGCGCCGGCCCCGGGCGCAGTCCCACCGTCGCAAAGGGCCGGCGCCCGAAACCCTCGTATGAGGGCCCGCAAGTCAAGCGCCAATTGTGGTCTCGGCGAGCTCCGGTTTAACAGACAGGGGCGTACTCCCTGCCAACCTCGTATCCGGTGGGATCTTGCGATCCCTAACCACGATCCCAGCATCCGGGAAGAGAAGCTCTTTGCGGCGGGTCCAATCTTCACATCGGCGCCCTGACGGGCCCTCGGGTTTCTGCGGCGACCGCCAACCATCGACCTCACTTGGCGAGAGAGAGCTGAAAGCTTGTCTTACGCCGCTTTCATCTTTGCTCCGTTAGGAATGACGCCGTCCTTCACATAGCGCCATAAGGCGATGAGCAGCTTGCGAGCGAGCGCGACGATCATGATTTTCCTGATCCGCCCTCCCCCTGCGCCGCCACGCGCGCGGAACCACACGGACAAGGCGCTGTCCGGTTGCCAGCGCAACCACATCCACGCGAGTTCGACCATCGCCGCGCGCACCCGTGCGTTGCCGTCCTTTCCGATCCCTTGTTCACGTTCGCTCCCGCCGCTGGAGAATGGCGTTCCCCCAAGCCCGACATATCCGCCGAGCGCGCGTCGATTGCGAAACTGCCGCACGAATGCCTCACGGACGAGAAGTGTAGCGAAGTCCGGACCGATAGACCGCAAGTCCGTCAGCGAACGGATCATCCTTTCCGCTTCATCCGCTGGCGCATCCTTCTTGAGAACGGCGTCACGCGCCGACTCCACTTGTTCGATCAGCTTCAGAACGAGATCGAGTTGATCGAGCAGACGTTCGATACGCGCTTTCGCCTTTGGAGGAATGGGATCGCCGTCCGGCTGGCGCGCGCAATTCAATTGTTCGCGACGATCGCGCCGCAAAGCCTTGTATCCCTTTATGCCCAGCGTCGCCAAAATGCCGTCGATCTTGTTGACGATCGATCGCCGCTCCCCGGTCAAATCCTCCCGTTCCCGATACGCGCGCCGCGCTTCCTCATCGGCCTCGCTCGGGATCGGAACCATCGAACAAACCCGGGGCTCGCCCCTTAGCCAAGCCATCAAAGTGCGCAGCAACATCTCGACGTCGATGACGTCGGTCTTTGCCCGCCGCGCCCGCCGATCCACGGGGAGGCTCGAAGGCTGGATGACGTGGACCTCGATGCTCCGTCGGGCGAGGAAACGCGCCAGCCAAAATCCGTCGCGCCCAGCTTCATGGGTCAGTATCACCCGAGCAATCTTCCGACCCGACGCTGCGCACCTGGCCTTTAGACGCTCGAGCAAACCAACCAACCCCCTCCGTGCCAATGACGATGAGACAAACGCCCCCCTGGAGTTTACCCTTGAGGGCTGAGGTCACATGCTCCCATGGTCATGCCGCTCATCCCCTTCGAAACAACTCTTGCCGATGGCTCCGCAACAGAGGGAGGCCGTAGGCCGATCGTTGTTGCGGAGCCATCGGCGGCCTCGCCTGAACTCTCCGACCGGCCACGCCGTCGGACGTTCACGACCGCCTACAAGCTTGGGATACTTCGCCAGGTCGATGAGGCGGGGCCGGGCGGCATTGGCGCGATCCTGCGGCGCGAGGGGCTGTATTCCTCACTGTTGACGGATTGGCGTCGGCAACGCGACGCCGGCGCCTGCGAGGCGCTGAATGCGGTCAAGCGCGGCCCCAAGGTCGCCGAGCCCAACCCGCTGGCGGCCGAACATGCCCAGTTGCAGCGCGACTATAAGAGCGTGACGTTGCGCTTGCAACGCGCCGAGGCGATCGTCGAAATCCAAAAAAAAGTGGCTTTGCTGCTGGGCCTGTCGATGCCCGGCGACGAGGCGTCCTGATGGACGCCGTGGCGGCCCTGCCGCCCGGCGGCGGGCTGATCGGCGCGGCCTGCGCGGCGCTGGGCCTGTCGCGCGCCAGCTTCCATCGCCGGACTGCGACAGCCCGGCGCCCTCCCGCGCCGTTTCGTCCGCGCCCTCGTCCCGCCGGGGCGCTGGCCGTTTCCGAGCGTCAGGCCGTCCTCGATCTGTTGCGCGAACCTCCGTTCGTCGACCAACCCCCGGCGGAAGTCTACGCCGAGTTGCTGGACCAAGGCCTCTATCATTGCTCGATCCGGACCATGTATCGCATCCTTCACGAGAACGGCGAGGTGAAGGAGCGTCGCCAACAGCTGCGCCACCCCGTCTACAAAAAGCCGGAACTCATCGCCGAGGGCCCCAACCGGGTCTGGTCATGGGACATAACCAAGCTGATGGGACCGGCCAAATGGACCTACTTCTATCTCTACGCGATCATCGACATCTTCAGCCGGAGGGTCGTGGCCTGGCTCGTCGCCGACGCCGAAAGCGCCACCTTGTTCAAACCGCTGTTCGAGGACGCCGCCGCCAAGCACGGCGTCTTGCCCGGCCAGCTCACCCTGCACGCCGACCGCGGACCCTCCATGAAAGCCAAGGCCACCGCCCTGTTGCTCGCCGACCTGGGCGTCACCAAGTCCCATAGCCGGCCCTACACATCCAACGACAATCCCTTCTCGGAAAGCCTCTTCAAAACCTGCAAATATCAGCCTCAGTTCCCGGAACGCTTCGGCTCCATCCAGGACGCCAAAGCGTTCTGCCGCAGGTTCTTCCAATGGTACAACGCCGAACACCACCATCTCGGTATCGGCCTGATGACGCCAAACCAAGTCCACTACGGACAAGCCGACGAAATCTACGACGCCCGAAAGCAGACCCTCGAAAACGCCTTTCTCGCCAACCCGAACCGATTCGTGAAAAACATCCCCTCGCCCCCCGACAAGCCAACCGCCGTCTGGATCAATCCGCCCCAAAATCAAGCCTAAAATCCAAGCCTAAATTCAGACCTCCTGACCTAGCCGATTTCGAGGACTGAAATCTCTGGCCTTTCGGCTGCCCACGGCTGTGCGAGGTGCGGACCAATACGTGTCCGGTTTTTCTGATGCTCACGGCGCATCCCCCTGAAACAATGAGGTTTCACGGCGGCCCTTGCGGACCCAAACTTGTCCGCTGTAGCTCGGGGCATGAGTACCCAACAAGCCTTGGCGCTGCCATCTCCGGCGGCGTCGAATACCGTGGTGATCAATGCGCGCTGCAGCTTGCGGATCGAAGCGGATCAGCGCGTGATCGTTGTGGGTGGACTGCCGGTGCATCACTATCGCGCCGAGGATGCGGTCGCCGAGGCCTATGCGATGGTGTTCCT
Source organism: uncultured Alphaproteobacteria bacterium (assembly GCA_963741405.1). GTDB lineage: Bacteria > Pseudomonadota > Alphaproteobacteria > Rhizobiales > Beijerinckiaceae > Roseiarcus. Next base: position 316,549 of record CAVUHX010000042.1, on the reverse strand, counting down.
GGTGGAGTTGGGGTTCGCCCAGCAAACGGACGTGGCGCGGGCGTTTGATCGATCGGTGCGCACCGTGCGGCGTCACCAAGCGCGCTATGTGCAGGGCGGGATGGCGGCGCTCGGTCGCGAGGAAGGCTGGCGTCGCGGTCGGCGACGGATCTCCGGGCAACGTCTACGCAGCATCGAGCTGCTGAAAAGCCAGGGGATGAGCAACCGGGCGGTCGCGCACCGGCTGGGGGTGAGCGAGAAGGCGATTCGCAAGCTGGTCGGACCTTCGACGCCCGCCGAGAGCGCACAGCTTGCGTTCGCCGGGATGACGACCGCAGCGGCGGGGGCGCCGCCGGCGGCGGGCGTGCCGTCTGCGAAGTCGACCGACGATGATGAGGATGGCTCCGCGCCATCAGTGAAGGACGGCGCTGGCGATCCAATCAGCGCGGCTGAGGACGACGCCGAACCGGCGCCGATGAGCCTCGACCGCGACGCGAGCGATCGCAGCTTCGATCGGCAACTCGCCCATCTGGGGCTGCTCGATGATGCCGCACCGCTCTTTCGCGAGGGGGCCTCGGTTCCCGGTGTCGGCGTCCTGCTCGCTCTCCCGTGCCTGGTCGAGAGCGGGTTGTTTCGGATCAGCCGCAAGCTCTACGGTGAGATCGGTCCGGCCTTCTATGGCCTGCGCACGACCTTGCTGACGCTCCTGCTCATGGCGCTGCTGCGCATCAAGCGGCCCGAGCATCTCAAGGAACGCGACCCGGCCGCGTTCGGCAGGCTCCTCGGGCTCGACCGCGCGCCGGAGGTGAAGACGCTGCGGCGCCGGCTCACCCGCCTCGCGGCACACCATTGCGCCGAGCAGCTGGGCGCGGAGCTTGCGCGTCTGCGTGTCGATCAGCGCGGACATCTCATGGGGTTCTTGTACATCGACGGCCATGTGCGCGCCTATCACGGCCAACGCGCCATCGCATCAAAGGCTTACGTGGCGCGCCGCCATCTGGCCATGCCCGCCAGCACCGACGACTGGATCAACGACCGCTCCGGCGACCCGTTGCTGGTGGTGACCGGGGAGGTCGACGTGGCGTTGACGAAGGCCTTGCCCCGGCTGCTTCGCGAAGTGCGCGACCTGGTCGGCGAGCGACGGGTCACCATCGTCTTCGACCGCGGCGGCTGGAGCCCGAAGTTGTTCGATATGATGATCAAGGGCGGCTTCGACTTGCTGACCTATCGCAAGGGCCGGCGCCGTCGCATCAATGAGCGGCGGTTCATCGCCCGTCACGCCGAGCTCGACGGATGCCGGGTGGACTATCTTCTGCACGACCAGCCCGTGCGCTTCCTCAAAGGTAAGCTGCGCCTACGGCAAGTCACGCGCTTGTGCGACGACGGCCATCAGACGCAGGTAATCACCAGTCGATGGGACCTGCGCGACATCGAGGTCGCCTACCGCATGTTCGAGCGCTGGCGACAGGAGAACTTCTTCAAGTACATGCGGGAAGAGTTCCTGCTTGATGCACTCGTCGATTACCGGATCGAGCCGGAGGACCCGACCCGCTCCATCCCCAATCCCGAGCGCCGTGCTTTGGATAAGGAGGTCCGTGCGCCGCGCGCCGATCTCGCCAAGCTCGAACGCGAATACGGCGCCGCCGCCGCGGACAACGCCGAGCAGCACCGGCCGACCATGCGGGGGTTCAAGATCGCTCATGGCACGCTCGGCAAACGGCTGCGCACGGCCCGCGCTCGCGTCGCCCGGCTCTTCGAGCAGCGCCGCGATGTTGCTAAGCGCGTCGAGGTCCGAGACCTCAGCGAGCGGGCCGTGGTCAAGCTCGCCACCGAGCGCAAGCACCTGACCGACATCATCAAGATGGTCGCCTATCAGGCCGAGAGCGATCTAGTAACGCTACTGCGACCTCACTACGCCCGTGCCGATCAAGAGGGGCGAACCCTGCTCCATGAGCTGTTCGCCGCGACAGGCGACATCCGCGTCTCCGATAGCGAGTTGCATATCACCTTGGCTCCGCTCAGCTCGCCGCATCGAACCCACGCCGCCCAGGCCCTCTGTGAGATGCTCGACCAAACCGCGACAATCTTCCCCGGCTCGCGCCTGCGGATTCGCTTCTCAGTGCGTCCGCCGCCCCCTATCGGGCTTGCCTTTCCCGGCTCGCCGATCGAGCGTAGCACCGCCACGGCTGTTCCGCAGGCTCCCTGACCGACGCCAAAACCGGACATTTTGCGCTACGCTAGGTCAGGAGGTCTGAAATTTCCAACCCAGGCGTCTCATTGTCGTTGACACGTTCCGACCGGTCGCCGCAAGCGTCCAGCACGTGCTTCGAATGCCGGCTAACGCCAGGCAGTTGCACCGCCAGAACCCACTTCTTCTCACTGAGGTCCAGCGCGCCAACAATCGTGGAGTTGTAATCGACAGAAGCCTGAGGGGATCCCGAGAATTGAGACATCTGCTTGCTCCTTGAGGTCGTTCGACAGACCGAGGATACCGGCCTTGGCCGCAGTTTGCCCTCATAGGATCTTCACCTCCTTTGGACAGACCAAGAGCTGCGCAATCGCATAACTTGACGCGATCGCATACTTGATGCGGTGTGCAAAGCGCCGCTGGCCGGTTAGGGAGTGGCGCCTCGCAAGCAGGCGAGAAGGCTGGATGCGCAATCAACCCTTGCGGTGGCGGCTATCGCGGTTGCGGCAGGGGCGTTGGTTGCCTTGCCGTAAGCGTCCGCTGCGCAGGAAATACCGATGTCTTCATAAGCCTTCCTTTCGACAGGAGACGCACCATGCCCGGAAATGGGGAGCATAGCGAAACGGACCAGGAGCACGGTCCCACGGTGTCGATCGATACGGACTATCTCGGAACGATGGATGTGCAGCTTGATCCCCCCAGATGGTCGGACAGCGGATGATCTTCACTACAGCCAGCGGTACGCTTAAGGGGCCAAAGATCAGCGGAACCATCGTCGATCCGTCCGCTGACTGGCTCATTCCCATGCCCGACGGCAGCTTGCGTCTGGACGTTCGCGCGACAATCAAGACGGGCGAAGGGGAGTTCATCCTAACCGAATACAACGGCGTGATCGTCGTCACGAAAGACGTCACGGACCGGCTGTCGAAGGGCGAGACGATCACCTATATAGCTTTCTCCGGGCGCGTGGTCTTACGACCTTCGCCCCTGTGTCTAGGGCTTCAGTCCGATTTACGCGCGTAAGATCGAAGCGTCAGGATCTGGGCGGCGCGCGGGACCAGGAAACTCGCCGCCGGGTCATTTCTTTCCAAATCCAAACTTGGCTCGGCGGCGAAGGCAACGTATGGAGAAAAAAGGATGGCGATTGCCGCCGCGGTGGACAAAACGCTCGAACTCCGCCTCTGTTGGTCCTGCGCTCCGTGCATCAGAGTTTGCTCCTGCTTCGCCAGAAGAGGGGCATCGGCTTGTCAGCCTCTTTCTGCGGGTCCAGAGGCCGGAACTACGTGAAGAAATTCTGGAGTTTGTGACGAAGATGCTGAGGCTTCAAGACGTCGGATAGCTGTGGACACCTCTATTATGGCCATGTCGATTATGTAAACGTCGGTTACTGATTATCCCGAGTTCTGTGGGAAGGGGCATCGGATGTCTGAGCTTGGGGTGCGGGAAAAGCTCGCTATTGGACTGACCCATAGCAGAGAAGAGGCGATGTCGCTGGGCGATGACCTTCTCGTTTACCTGCTCACCATGGCGCTTTCGCGTGTGCAGAAGAAAAGCAATGCTGTTCGCGAACCCGCGCAGGGGGCGCCGGCCGCCGCAAGTCCATCGCCACCAAGGTCTGCTCAAGTGTATGATTTGCCGAACGGGCCGACCGAGACGATCCTAACCAGCCTGTTCACTGCGCTCAGCCAATTCCGAAACGACGTCCACCACGGCGGCGCGAAGCGCCGGATCGCGGATTCTTAGGAAGGCGTCTATCAGACGTAGGCCGTCATCCGCGGCTTCATCAGCCCTCCGCATCTCCAGGTAAATCTGATCCTGCAGAAGGGCCAGCAATGCCGCAAACGGGTCCTCACGATTTCGCATGGGCTGTTCATCTACTGCCGTTAGCCCGACTTTCTCAACTGGGGATGCGAACGAGTAGAAAGGGTCGTGGAATCAAGGCTGGGCGGTCAAAGGTCTCCACTACATCGCATGTTGCGGGTGCTGAACCGCCGGAGCAGGAGCGGCGATTCGGGGCGGACGTTGCGGCGGCAGGGCGAGGCCGAGGCGCTGCAGGATGAGCTTCTGGTCGACGTTCGGCTCGGTGTATCGGCTCAGGATCAGGGTTCGGCCGTCGGTGGTGGGGAAGTGGACGTCGAGCATCTGGATGGCGGCAAGCTTGTCGAGCACGGGGCGCGGGGTGAGGCCGGGGGCCATCGGCCTGAGTTTGGCGCGCGGGGTGACGTGCAGGCAGTAGGCGAGGAAGGCCACGAAGATGTGCGCCTCGACGCGGCTCTGCAGCTGGTGGTAGATCGGCCGTAGTTGCAGGTCGTCCTTGAGGTTCTTGAAGGCCGCCTCGACTTCGACGAGTTGAATGTAGAACCGCCACAGCTCGGCGGGATCGCGCCCGCACAGGTTGGTGCGCAACAGGTAGCGGCCCTCGCGCCGGCGCGCTTGGCGCAGCTTGTTGCGGTTGAGCGCGTAAGTGAAGGCGGCGGTGTGCGGGTCGACCGTTATGTCGAGGAGGCGCCATGCCGCCGGCGCCTTGGCGCGGGCGGCGCCGAGCTTCATCAGCAGGCTCTCGCGGGTGAGGTCCATTTGCGCCAGCTTCGCCAGGCGCGCCCACAGCTGCTTCAGCTGCCGCTTTCGCATGGCGCGCTCCTTGTCGATGCGCGCCCGGCTCTGGGCGAGGACATCCGGCTCTGGGCGAGGACATAAAGCTCGCCGTCCTGGGCCATCAGCTTCACCTCGACGCCCGGCCGCACCTCATGCCATGGCAGGCCGACGAGAGACTTTTCCAGCTTGCCGAGGCGTCCCTTCGGAGTTCCCACCAGATAGGCGACCGGCGGATCCGATTGCCGCATTTCGGCGAGCGCTTCTTCGGTGGGGATGCCGCGGTCCATCACCCAGATGCGCTCCGCCTTGCCGTACTGCGCCTCGATCTTCGAAAGGAAGCCGCGCAGCGTCGTCTTGTCCGAGGTATTGCCGGGCAGAACTTCGTAGGCGAGCGGAAAACCGTCGGGGGTCACGACGAGCGCAATGACCACCTGCACGCAGTCCGAACGTTTGTTGCGGCTGTAGCCGTAGCGGCGCTTGTCGCTGTCGTCGTCCGGCGGATCGGATTCGAAGTCCGTGCTGGTCAGATCATAGAGAAGGACTTCGAAGCGGGCGCCGAACAGATCCTGCCAGCGCCGGCGCAGGTGAGTAAACAGCGCCGTCTTGTGCTCGACGAGCTTGTCGAGGCAACGATAGAGGGCGTTCTTCTCGACCAAAGCGAAATCCTCGCCGAGCAGATCGCCCATGGCGCTTTGCTCGAACCACAGCCGGTGCAGACGCCATTCGCTGCCCGGGTCGATGAGCCGGTAGCACACCAGCGTCTCGAGGATGTGCCGCCGGTCCCGTCGCGACTTGTGTTGGAATTGATCTGGCGCGTCTTCGGGCGACATGAAGTTATCCAATCATGCGGCGAGGTCAAAGATCTGATCGTGTGGTTTCTCGGCGAGGGTCTGCCATCCGTCGACCTTGCGCATGGCGATCTGACCCGAGGCGAGCAGCGCCCAGAACAGCATGGCCGCGGTCTCGGCGCAGGGCAGCACCGTCTGGGTCTTGATCCGCCGCTTGAACTCCTCGTGCAGTCGCTCGATCGCGTTCGAGGTTCGGATCGACTTCCATTGGCTCGGCGGGAACCGAGTGAAGGTGAAGAGCTTGTCGCCAGCTTCCTCCAGGCTGTCGGCGACGGCGCGGCATTTGAGGCGCCATTTGCGGATGAACGCCTTGCGCCGGGCTTCGACCTCCCCCTTCGTCTGGGCGTAGATCATATCTTTGTAGTCGTTCGAGATTTCCTCGTGCAGGCGCTCGGGCGCGTGGGCGAGGAGATTGCGATGCTTGTGCACGGTGCAGCGTTGGACAGCCATGTCGGGCCACAGCGCCGCCAGCGCCTTTTCGAGGCCCGGCGCGCCGTCGACCACGACCAGCTCCGGCGTTGGCAATCCGCGCCTGACGAGATCGTCGAGCAACGCGCGCCAGGCCGCCTCGCTCTCACCGCCCATGCTCTTGATCGCCAGCAGCATCTTCTGGCCGTCGGCGCGCACGCCGAGCGCGACGAGCAGCGAAACCGAAGTCGCCTTTTTGTCGAGCCGGACACGCGCGACCGTGCCGTCGAGGATCAGCCGCACGATCGGCTCCTCGGCGAGCGAGCGCGCATTCCAGGCGTCCCAGTCGCCCTTCGTCTTGCGCCAGACCCGGCTGACCACGTCCTTGCCGACCGGCCCGGCAAACACCGCGTTCAACGCACGCCGCACCCGGCGGGTGTTCGTCCCTGCAAGATAAGCCCCGGCGATCAAGGCGTCGGCGGCCCGGGTGCGCCGCTGGTAGGCGCGTAGCGAACCGCTCCGCCATTCGCGCGTCTTGCCGTCCTCGCCGGTCAACCGCGCGCGCGGCACGGCGATCCGAGTCTTGCCGACCGTGCCCGTCAGCGTTCGCTCGCGATGCCCGTGGCGCATGCCGACAACCGACGGCGTCGCGTCCCCGCCCGACTTGCGCCGACCATAGCGCGGACGCGACAACGCCTCGGAAAGTTCTGCCTCCAGCATCGTCTCGATGAAGCCGCGCACCCGAGCCCGGACCCCGTCCTCAATCGCGTCGAACCAATCATCCAGAAGCAAAGCTTCGGCGCCGACAGCCGCCTCGTTCATGGTATCTCTCGTCATGGCGTGGTCTCCGTTCCAGCGCTCCAACGCCGGAATCAGTTGGGTTGAACAACCCGGAGACTACGCCAACCCAATTCCAACCACCTCCGCGACGGGACCGTGCCGCCAGCAGGTCCCCTCGCGCGAATTGGGCAGACGAGCCGCCCAGAAGCGGTCGAGTTCCAGTTGCGAGGTCGCTTAGTCCCTTACGAGTTGAGTCTTGCCTGAAATGGCGAAGATTGGGTCAGCGTGCGGCTGCGAGAGTTGGGATGATGCGCATCTCGGTTATGGAGGAAGCTGCGGCGATCGCGGCGCGGCCGAGGCGGGTCAGGTAGGAGCGATAGGCGCCGGCGACGCGCTTGATCAAGCCGAGCCTGCGCATGCGCGTGATTTGCCGGGAGAGAGCAGCCGGGCTCAAGCCGGGAACAAAGGCAGTCAGGTCTGCTCGGCGCAGTCCGCGGATGTTGAACTGCGGACGCTGCAGGGCGCGGAGCCATGCCTGCTCGCTTCGCTTGAAGAAGTTCAGCCCTTTGATCAGGCGATCTTCGTCGCGGCGATCCTCGCTGAGCCGATCCAGGGCGCGAACCCCTGCGCTGTGGTCGTCGAGGGCGGACAGGTACACCAAGTATCGTCGGCAGCAGCCGAGCAGGATGTCGCGCAGATCAATCAGGCTGTAGATCGTCTTCTTGAGGGGCGCCAGCTCGCGGCTGCTGGGGCCCTGGCGATGTTCCACCCTGCGGTGGTGTTTGAAGAAGGAGACATCGTTGGCCGTCGTCTCGATGCGCAGCACGAGATGGAACTTGTCGTACATCTTCACCTGGGCTTTGCCGAGGCGATGCTTGATGCAAGTGCCCTCGATGCGGGTCTCGAAACGCGAGCCGACTTCCTGGGCAAGCTGCGGCGTGATCTTCTTGCCGAGAAAGCTCGCCACGTGCTCGGCCTTCACCGACAACACCGCTTGGCGGGAAAGCTGTTCATAAAGCGGCTTGAGCGTCGCGGCGGAGCGAAACACAAGGTCGATGGCATACTCCACCTGCGTCAGGCTCCAGTGATAGCGCTGATCAAAGGTGTCCATGACCGGACAGCACAGCTGGGCGAAGCGATCGAGAACCCGATGCAGTTGTTTGGGCGCGAGCGCATCGGCGAAGGTTTGCGCCCGCTCCCAGTCGTCGATGCGCAGAAAGGCGTTGTCGGCAAGGGTAAAGCCGATGCCGGCGGCGGTAAGCTGCCGTGCCAGCCAGCCGTGTCCGTTGCAATAGAACTGCAGCCGGAAGGGACACCAGGTCGGCACGCGCAGGTAACACAGGCCAACCTCGTCGTCGATGAAATCAAAGTAGTAGTGCAGGCACTTGCCGCTGTCGGGCTTGAGGAAGGTCTGCCCGCTCGTCTTGTCGTGCCAGGGTCTGTAGCTGTCGCACGCCTCCATCGCCGAGATGATATGCACCAATCCCGGACGATCGCCGCGCCGCTCGAGCACTTTGGCCACGACCTCTTCCTTGCGGATGTGCGCCTTGGCAATGTGCTCAATCGCAATCCCCGCCGACGTCGCCAACTCCTGAGCGCGACCTCGGATCGCATCGCGCAGCGGCTCGGCAATATAGACTTGCGCAATCGACGGCTTCCCTTCAGACGGGTTGATGACAACGACCATCTTGGCACGATGATGCCGTTCGGGGCGCCGTCCACCCCATCACCGGAATTTGTTCGAAAAATCTCGCCCTTCGTCCGTTCGCGATCACTCGCTTGATCGAAAGGTTAGAGGATCAGGTCCGCGCTTCTCTCGACAACCGTTTCCTTCCCCCGGAGAACGCGATACGTGGCGTGATAGCGCCCTTTCGGCCACCCGGCGTCCGGGCGCAGCTTTCCGGCGAACATGAAATACTGCGCTTTGTCCTGCTCCATCGGAAGCGCCGAATGTTCGACAAACGGCGCTCCGCCGGGTCCTTCTATGATGATTTGCGGCACATCGCCTGCTCGCAGCCCGATTGCCAGGGCAAATACGAGGACTTCGTTCGAATTGGATGAAGGGGTCATTTGCGCTACAGTGGCTGTTTCGATCGACTCCAGGGTTACTTTCCCCGCGGCGAAACCCATATTCAGAATCGACACTGGCCTGTAACCCATCGCGGCGTCGACTTCGCGCTTCCATAGCGAAGCGCCCGCCGCGCCGACGCCATCGACCGCTCGATACGAGAAAGGGTCCACCGTCTTTCCATAGCGACGCACCGTAAAATGGAGATGCGGAAATTCGGTCAGGCCCGACATTCCCACCTGACCAACAGGTTGGCCCGCGCTGACCGGATCGCCGACCCTGACGCTGACCGTGCCCTCCTTGAGATGACAATATTGAGTTTGCCAACCGTCGGGATGATCGATGACGACGCCGTTGCCGCATTCTCTCCCCTTGATAAATTCGCGGCCGGCATCTCGAAAGGAAACGTCGGAAACGCCATCTCGCGTTCTGGAGACCCGGCCCGCGTCAGCCGCGAGTACGTTCACGCCGGTCCGCTGCGCTCCGGCGTCGCTCAGCCGAAAGTCGGTTCCGTCGTGACCGTCATAGGTGAGGGTTCCGTTTGCGTAGTCACGAGCGCCACGCGAAGGATCGACGTCAACGTAATTTTGAATCACACAGTTGGTCCCAATTCTGCAATCGATCGGAAGCTTGAACCGGGGCAAGTCCGAGGCACGCACCGCGCCCGCCAAGATCAGCGCTTGGAGTCCGAGTGCGTAAATCATTCCCAAATTCGACGAAAGCAACACCCGACCTCCTGCGCTATGTCGCCTCCCGGTATTGGGTATGGCGATAGGGGTTCGACATCTTAGCCGCTCTGTACTTCACCTTCAGCTGCCCAAATGAGTCGCTCGGTCCTGCCCACTACTCGTTGGACCGCGCTCGCATTCCATCTTCCTCACTCGCCATGCCAGCCGCATCGGCACTTTCGAACAAGCAGCGCGCTATGCCTTGCCGCGCATCCAAGCGGCGCAATGTTCCGCTAAACCGCCTCGCGGCGCCAGCAGAGTCTTCCTAAGGGAAAACCCCTAGGGCTAAAGTCTAGGTGTTCAACCGGAGTTTCTGGCAAACTGAGATTAAGTAATCTTCGAGAACGTCAAGTTTACTGGGGCGCGAGGAGTAACTCTCGCGGTTATCCGCAGACCCGACCGTCGACGTGCTTTGGAACCCACGCTAACCCAAGGAGCATCGCGCCATGTCCAGCCTCAAACCATTCGTTCTCAATCAATCCGACCTCGATTTTCTGTTTCGTCAAATTACTTTCCGGCCTCTGTTCGACGCCAGCGGAAATGCCATCATCGACTGGAGTGGCGTGGGCCCGGTCTATGACGGGCACGGCATCCAAATCTGGAACGGAACCGGCCTGACCGCCATTCAAGCGATCGCTGCTTACGGACGCTCGTACGCCTCGACCACCGATCTCAGCGGGCTACGCGACGTGACGGGATTGAACAACAATTTGCTGAAGGTTCATGCCGGCTGGGGCTCGGTCGACCAACCGTTCGTGCGCACGGTCGCAGCGAATTACGGCAACTACCTCGGCCACACGGCAAGCGTCACCGTTTCATTGGCCGCCCATGGCGACCTCATGTTCACGTACACAAACGGCGCGCCGGCGAGGCTCATCAGCGCGACGATGGGGGATCCCAATTATGATGCGGACTATGCCGCCATCTACGACGCAGCGGTCGCGTTGGGGAGCCTCGACACCGTCAGCGTCGATTCCAATTCCGGAGAGCTCACGTTTCATTACTCCGATCACCTCGATGCGGTCGTCAGCGTAAAAAGCGTTGCGGCTTTCAACGATGCGCTTGCAGGTCAGTTCTCGCGCGAAGGCGATACGCTCGCCTATCACAATGGGGACGGCAGCACGGTCATCGTCGATCAGCAGCCAAGCTACGCGCCAACAATTATTGGAACGGGCCCCGACGCCACCGTGGCACTGGACAACGTCGTCGACTTCATCCCGCGAATGATCAGCCAAACCGTCAGCACCGGCGGCGTGACTCTGATTCTCGACGCCAACGGTCACATTGTCTACAATACGCCTTTCCTGGCGGATGGCGTCACGCCCAATCCGCATTACACCCAAAGCACAGACCAAAGCGCCGCAAATTACGATCCGAACGCCGTTGAAGGCGTGGCGACCGTCACGGATTACGGGCTGCTTGATACGCTGGGTCACGCCGACTTTCAGAAGCCTGGCAGCGCCGAACGTTTCATCGGTTCGGAGAACCCCGGCGTTGCGCCGACCAACGGCTGGTTTGCGTTGTTCGGACAGTTCTTCGATCACGGTCTCGATTTCATCGAAAAGTCGTCGGGCAAGACGATTAAGATCGCGCTGTCACAACATGACCCGCTGTACGGCGCCATCGGAGCCGACGGTCGCCCCGTGACGTCGATCACGATCACGCGTGCGACGCCAACCGGCGCCGACGCGAATGGCGACGCGGCCTACCTCAATCATACGTCTCCCTTCATCGATCAGAGCCAGACCTACGGCTCCAGCGCCCAGATCACACAGTTGCTCCGCGCTTGGGTGTCGAACGACGGCGGCGCAACCTATCACGCTGGCATGAAGCTGTTCGACGGAACGACGCTTGCCAACCAATGGGCGCGTCCGGATGGCACGCTGACCAATGACACCCTGCCGACTCTCAACGAGCTGCGCGACCACGTTGTCGATACCAACCGCGATGCGCTCACCTGGGACGATGTTCTGAACTTTCGCAATCGCGACGCCAGCGGTCATGTGACGACGGGCGCTTCCGATCAAGCTTTGCTCCTCGATATGAACCCGCGCTTCGACACGGCTCATCTCGACGCCACGACGGCGATCGGCGCCACCACAGTCGACGCGCTCGTCGATGAGGCTGTCGCGACTCTCGCGGCCGCGGCGCCGGCCGGATTTGCCTTCGGCCGGTCCGCTTCCGGCGGCATCCAACTCGTCGTGACGGGCGGGGCCGGCGGGCCGCATATGCCAGATGGCGTGTACACGGGGGCGAGCGCGCTCGCGCCGTGGGTCAACTTCGCCGATTTCAGCATCACTGCCGCGCAGGAACTCCGTCCACCAAGCGGTTGGCCAAATTCTGATGGCCGCCGTCGGCGACCACTATGTCGCCGGCGACGGCCGCGTGAACGAGAATTTCGGTCTGACCGCCATCCACCATGTGTTCCACGAGGAGCACAATTTCCAGATCCAGAATCTCATTGGCGTGATCAACGCGCAGGACGCCGCCGCGACCCCGGCAACGCATGATGAGCTTCACCGATGGCAGGTCAATACGGGCGTCACCGATGCTCAGGGCAATTTCACCTTTGGCGTCGGCGGCGACATCGCCTGGGACGCGGACAAGATGTTCAGTGCGGCCAAGCTAATTGTGGAAATGGAGTATCAGCACGCCGCTATCGATCAATACGCGCGAACGGTGACGCCGCACATCCTGGAAGTCGTCGGTTATTCGAGCGGCATCGATCCGACCGTATCGCTCGAATATTCGCAGGCCGCCTTCCGCTTCGGGCACTCGACCTTACGCGAGACGATCGACACGATCGATCCCGCTCACGGGCTCACCGGCAGGATCATGAGCTATGCGCTGGAGCAGGCGTTCCTGAATCCTGCACTGTTCGCCCAGGAGGGGCCGGCGAGCATAGCGCTTGGCATGTCGCACCAGCAGATGAACGAGATCGACGAGTTCGTCACGCCGGCGCTCAACCAGGGTCTGCTGGGCCAGCCCCTCGACCTCGCCGCGATCAACATCGCGCGCGGCCGCGACATCGGCATCCCGACGCTGAATGAGTTTCGCGGCAAAGTCGGCCTGACGGAATACGTCAGCTGGGACGATTTCGGACACAACATGATTCACCCGGAGTTGCTGGCGAACTTCATCGCGGCTTACGCCTTTGACGGCGATCTCGCCAAGGCGCAGGCGATCGTGGGGCTGGCCGATGGAAGCATTGTCGAGGGCTCCGCGGATGCCCTTGGCTACACCGCTGATCAAGCTCTCGCGTTCATGTTCAACGACGCCGGGGCCCCGGCGGGCGCGGATGCGTTCAACAAGATCGACACATGGATCGGCGGCCTCGCAGAAGCGCATGTGCCAGGTGGATTGCTTGGGTCGACCTTCGATCTCGTGTTCGTCAATCAGATGGAAAACCTGATCAACGGCGATCGATTCTATTATCTGGTACGATTGTTCGGCCAGCAGTTTGGCGAGGAGGTCAACAACGGTCAGTTCAAAGACATCGTCGAGCGAAACACAGGCTTGACGCACCTCAACGGTAGCATATTTGCCTATGCTGATCAATATTACGAGTTTGGCGCCGACGCCAACCTGTCGACCGTTTCCATCGAGAACGATTTCCTGAATTACAAATACGGCGCGCTTCTCAATCAATATGGGACGCTCGGCATCTGGTCGGATGGCAGCGCAAACCCCAGCAGCGTCAATGGCAATGGGGCGCTCATTACAACAGGGGGAATCCAGTATATTCGCGACTTCCGCCCGGATCTTGCACCCGACGCGGTTCACCCGGTCGAGGGCACGCCGACATCCGGCGCCGACTCCCACGAGGTGATGGTCGGAACAGCCAATCGCGACTATCTCCACATGAGGGGCGGCGACGACACCGCCTATGGCGAGGCAGGTGACGACAAGATATTCGGCGATTTCGGCAACGACCGTCTCTACGGCGGCGACGGCAACGACATGATCGACTCCGGCGATGGCGCCGATCTGGTCGATGGCGGCGCCGGGGACGACCTGATCTATGGTTTTGGCAGCGGAACCGAGATCGGCGGCTTCGATCAGCTCATTGGCGGGTCTGGCAACGACACGATCTATGGCGGAGAGGGCGTTGACAAACTGTCGGGCGGCGCCGGCGACGACGCGCTTTACGGAGAGGGCAATACCGACCCGTTCACGCACGGCGGCGACGGCAACGACTACATCGACGGCGGCACGTCCGGCGACAATCTCTATGGCGACAACGGCGACGATTTCGTCTACGGGGGCGATGACCAGGACATCGTGCAAGGAGACTCCGGCGACGACATTCTTCGTCCCGGGAGACCTTCGCAAGCTATCAACGGCGGCCCGGACGAAGTGATCGGCGGCACCGGATACGTCGACGACGGCTTCGATTTGATGGACCTCAGCGACTACGACGTCGCGCCGACCGGCGTCACCGCCGACATGACGACGCAGCAGAACCCTCTGACGGCGATAGACGGAACCACGCCGTTCCCCGCTTGGTTCCAGATGGAAGGCGTGATCGGCACGCAGAACAACGACGTCATCATCGGAGACGATCCGGTTACGGACCCTTCCGCTCCGATCAATGACGTGTATGGAAACAACTGGCTCATCGGCGGCTCCGGCAACGACAGGTTCACCGGCGCGGGAGGTGACGACGTCATTATTGGCGGATCCATTCGGTTGGACGCGCTGATCGGGACTTACAACAATCCCGACGGCGCGCCGGGCGGCGCCTACGATCACGTCCTTGCCGACGGCGCCACGCATCGCGCGGCCGCAAACGCCGTGCTCAGCGGCGGACTGCTCGCGACAGCCGGAATGGGCCAGCAGGCGCATTTCACCGAGATGCTCCGATCCGAGAGGTTCAAGGATCTGGTTCTGGGCGACGGGGGCGCGGATGGCGTGGCCGACACGGCGACCTTCACGGGTGTGTTCACCGACTATGTGATCAACGGAGTCGACGCCACGACTGTGCGGCTTGTCGATAATCGCGGCATCGACAGTTCGGCGCTCGGCGACCTCGTCAGAGATGTCGAGCTGTTTGAGTTCGCCAATGGGACTCGGACATTTGCGCAGCTTTTCACCCAGCCGCCCACTGACATTCAGTGGAACGGGGTGACGCCTGGCAATGGCACGCCGCTCACTGGAAATCTGGCGAATGGGCTTCCTGGCGCTGGCACGGTCATCGCGAATCTCAGCTCGACCGACGCCGACACAAACACGGGCTTCGTCTATGCGTTGGCCGGCGGCAGCAGCGCGGGCTTTGCAGTGAGCGCGCCAGGGGTGGTCACGCGCACCGGCACGGCGATGGCCGCGAACGCAACGTACACGCTCAACATCAGTTCGACGGACACGACCGGCGCCACCCGTATCGAAACATTTTCGATAAGGACGGGTACGAACTCCGTCCTTTTCGGAACGAACGGCGTCAACACCATCACCGCAGACGCTTCGGACAATATCATCTATGGCTCCGGCGGCAACGACATCCTCAATGGCGCAGGCGGCGCCGACAACCTTTTCGGCCAGGCCGACAACGACAACCTTTCCGGCCAGGCCGGCGCGGACATCCTGGTCGGCGGCGCAGGCGTCGACACCATCGATGGCGGCGCCGGCAACGATATAGTCAAGCACACCGTCGGCGATGGCGGAGGGGCCGTGAATGGCGGCGTAGACAACGACGTGCTCGAAATAACCGGAACGGCCGCCGGCAACACGCTCGTCGTCGTCTCCAACGCGGGGACTCTGACAAACTTCGACGGTGGCGCCGTTGTCAATGTCGAGTTGATAACCGCCGATCTCGGCGCGGGCGCGGATACGCTGAGTTATGCCGGCAATCTCGCCGTCAACTCCGTCTCGGTCAATTTGGCGACGGGGGCCGCGGCCGGCTTCGCCTCGATCGCCAACATCGAGAACGTCACTGGCGGCGCCGGGAATGACGCGCTCATCGGCAACGCCAACGCCAACGTCTTGACCGGCGGTGGAGGCAACGACACTCTGGATGGAAGTGGAGGCAACGACACTCTGATTGGAAGCGGCGGGACGGACATCGCCATCCTCTCAGGTCAGGCGACCGACCACAGCTATTCGCTCGTCGGCGCAAATGTCGTTGTGTCCAGCGTTCCGGATGGGTCTGACACGCTGACCAACATCGAGCAAGTGAGCTTCGGTGGTTCGACCTTCACCCTCGTGCCCGGGAACAACGGAAGTAACAACAGTCTCAACGTAACCGCGGGCGCCGATCTCGTGCTCGGCTTTGACGGTAACGACGTTCTCGACGGCGGCGCAGGCGTTGACGTGCTTGTCGGCGGCGCCGGCGCGGACCGGTTCGCGTTCACCGCCGCGAATACGGCCAACAACGATTCGATCGCCGACTTCCAGGCCTTCAGCGCGGTGGGCGCGGCGCACGACACCATCGATGTATCCGGCATCGACGCCAACGGCAATTTGGCGGGCAACGGCGCCTTCACCTACGGAGGTGAGACGGCGTTGTTCTCCAGCCGCGGACAATTGATCTATTATCTCGACGGTGGAAGCGGCCATTACCTCTTGGCCGGAAATACCGACGCGAACAACGCGACCGCGGAGTTCCAGATTGACCTCGGCGCGACCCACAAAACGTTGGCGCCTGTCGACTTCATCCACTGACAGCATCCCGGCGACTGACGTTACTTGGGCGGCCCATCGGCAATTTAGATGGCCGCCCAAGATCAGGAAACCTCCATAACTTCGGTTCATACGAACGGCGGCTGCGAACTTTCTCCGTCCGTTCAACCGTTTCCACTTTGCCCTCACTATCGGCCGATCCGCAAAAGCGAGAAAAGCGATGCCGCGGCAACTCCCCGACAGGACACACCAAATCGGCTCCTTTCGAGGAACGCTGGTCGCGCTCGCGCTCATCAGTGGCGTCGTAAACATACTGACGCTGACCGGCTCGTATTACATGCTGGATATCTACGACCGGGTCCTCCCCAGCGGGAGCCTTCCGACTTTGCTCGCCCTGTCTCTGTTGATTGTCTTTCTGTATGCGTTTCAAGGCTTTCTGGAATTCATGCGGAGCCGCGTACTCGTCCTGGTCGGGGCATCGGTGGACGAAGCCATCAGCGGAAGCGTTTTCAGTGCGTTGATCCGCCTCCCGCTCATGCGGACCAATGGGGGCGAGGGGCTATTGCCGCTGCGCGATCTGGATCAGGTCCGCAGCTTTCTCGCCGGCGCGGGCCTGCCCGCGTTCTTCGATTTGCCGTGGGCCCCGCTCTATCTCGGCATTTGTTTTCTGTTTCACCCGCTCATCGGCGTCTTGGCGACGGCAGGCGCCATTATTCTGTTCGGCTTGACGCTCCTCACCGAACTTTCGAGTCGGTCGGCCACCAAGGCGACCGCGACACATGCCGCCGAGCGATTGGGCCTCGCCGAGTCCGCCCGCCGAAACGCGGACGCCGTCCAAGCGATGGGGTTGGCGGCCAGACTGAGGTCCAATTGGCAAAGCGCCAACGACCGCTACGTGCGCGCCCAACAGCTGACCTCGAACCTGGCCGGCGGACTCGGCGCAGTGGCCAAGAGCTTTCGGATGTTGCTGCAATCCTTGGTGCTAGGGCTCGGAGCCTATCTTGTGATTCAGGATCAAGCCACGGCAGGAATCATCATTGCGGCGTCGATCCTAACCTCGCGCGCTCTGGCTCCGGTTGATTTGGCGATCGCGAACTGGAAGATGTTCATAGCGGCGCGTCAGAGTTGGAGCCGTCTCAACCAGCTTCTGCAAGCGCTTCCAGAGCCTCCAATTCGGTTGCAGCTTCCGGCCCCGCATCGCGACGTCGTAATCGAGTCGGCTTCGATCACGCCGCCCGGCGACACTCGGATGGTCGTTCGCGATGTGTCATTGACCCTGAAAGCCGGGAATGGCCTCGGGGTCATCGGTCCGAGCGGATCCGGCAAGACGTCTCTGACGAAGTCGCTGGTTGGCGTCTGGGCTCCTGTCCGAGGGAAGATTCGCCTCGACGGGGCGACGTTCGATCAATGGTCGCCGGAACAGTTGGGTAGCCACATCGGATATTTGCCCCAGGACGTCGAATTATTTTCCGCTTCAGTCGCCAAGAACATCGCTCGCTTTGACGAGAAGATCGACGCGACGGCCGTCATCGAAGCCGCGCAGGCTGCGGGCGCCCACGAGTTGATAACGCGGCTTCCGGATGGATACGAAACACAAATTGGCCAGGGTGGTTGCGCACTGTCCGCCGGTCAGCGGCAAAGAATTGCCCTTGCGCGCGCACTCTATGGCAAGCCGTTCCTGGTCGTCCTCGACGAACCAAATTCCAATCTCGATACGGAAGGCGAGGTCGCTCTCGCCCAGGCGCTGCACGACGTGAGGGCGAGGGGGGGAATTGTCGTCGTCGTCGCGCATCGACTGAGCGCGCTGTCCGCGGTCGAGTGGATCATCGAGATGAACGACGGACGGATCCAGGCGCACGGAACGAAAGACGAGATTCTTGGAAAGATGATGCGGAGAGTGGCGACTGCAGATGGCGCGGTCGCCGCTTTTCCGCAAGGGGTTGCAAGCCGATGACGCACGTTCCTACCTCCCAAAATCGACGCGCAATAAGGCGATATCTTGCGTTGTCAGCGATCAGTTGCGTCGCACTGGTTGGAGGCTTCGGAGGCTGGGCGGCGTTCGCCGAGTTTTCCGGCGCGGTGATCGCTGCTGGCAACTTGGTCGTAGAATCGAACGTCAAGAAAGTGCAGCATCCATCGGGCGGCGTTGTCGGAGAATTACTCATCCGTGAGGGCGATCGGGTGCGGAAAGGAGACTTGCTGATTCATCTCGATGAGACGATGACGCGCGCCAACCTGATGATCATCACCGACAATCTCGACGAGCAAACCGCGCGAAGAGCCAGGCTGGAAGCTGAACGGGATGGGGCGTCCGAAGTGGACTTTGGTGCGCTGGCCGGACGCGACGAACAGGCAAAGATTGGTCGCCTGATGACAGGGGAGCGGAAATTGTTCGAATTCAGACGCGATTCCGCGTCGGGTCAGAAGGCGCAACTGAAAACGCGCATCCAGCAGTTCCAAGAAGAGATTGTTGGCTTGCAAAGCCAAGCCGAATCGAAGGCGCACGAGCTCGAATTCATACGTGAGGAGCTTATTGGCGTAAGAGAGCTCCGAGCGAAGAATCTCGTTCCGATCACTCGCTTGATGTCGCTTCAGCGAGAAGCCGCGAGATTGGAAGGCGAGCGCGCTGCCTTGCTCGCGAACGTGGCCCAAACAAAAGGAAGGATCAGCGAGACGGAGCTGCAAATCCTCCTGATCGACCAGCAGATGAAGGCGGAAGTCGCTAAAGACCTCAGCGAGGTGCGCGCGAAAATGACCGAGCTGGAGGAGCGGAGGGTGGCTGCGGCAGACCAACTCCGACACGTGGAGATCCGGGCGCCTCAAGACGGAATTGTTCACCAACTCGTGGTGCACACGGTCGGCGGAACGATCGCGCAAGGGGAACCGATCATGTTGATCGTTCCGGTGGCCGACTCCCTCCAGGTCGAAGCGCGGGTTTCGCCGAATGAGATTGACCAAGTCCACTTCGGGTCAAAGGTCGGCCTTCGATTCACGACGTTCAATCAGCGAAGCACGCCACAGATCGAAGGCGAGGTCACTCGAGTGTCGGCGGACACTACGCAAGATACACGAACAGGGTCAACATTCTACGGGGTTCGCATTGCATTTTCCGAGGCCGAGGCGAAGCGTCTGGGAGAGGTCAAACTGACGCCCGGCATGCCCGTTGAGGCCTTTGTCAAAACGCAGGAGCGGACGGTTATTTCCTATTTGCTGAAGCCGATGGCCGATCAACTCGCGAAGGCGTTTCGAGAGAAATAAGCGGCTGACGCACGCTTGGCGCGCGTCAAGGGGCGCGGAGTTTTTTTGGGGTTACGGGGGTTACGGGGTTACGGTGACAGTGCACTTTACCCAGCGGTCGCGTCGTCACGCGCGTAGCATCCGCGTCAGCCCGACGCCCCTGCCAGCTCCATTGCGCGATCGACAATCTTCCTCGGCGCGTCGGACTCCGCCAAATCCAGCCGATCTTTCTGGATTTCGGCGAGGAAGCGACGTCGTCCGCCTTCCGCGCGTCGCCCGCCTCCCGCCGGCGAGGGTGAATCGATGTTGAATTCGGAGGAGCGATCGGATATTCTTACCGTACGCGGTAGGAATGAGGTCGCGCGATGAGAATCACCGCCAAGGGGCAGGTCACCATCCCCCAGGACGTTCGCGAGCGCGCAGGCCTGATGCCGGGCACGGACGTCGAGTTCGAAATCGAAGCGGGCGCAGTGCGTCTCGTCAAGACGACCCACAGTGGCCCCCGCAAGACGCGCGGCCAATTGCTTGTCGGCCGTCTGAAAGGCGCAGGCGACTTCAGGATGACGACCGACGAGATCTTGGCGCTGATGCGCGGCCCTCCGGCGGACGAGGACCCGCCTTCCCTTCGATGATTCTCGTCGACTCCAACGTGATCATCGACGTGCTCACCGAGGATGCAACCTGGCGCGCCTGGTCGGAGTCCGCCCTGATCGACGCGGCCAATCGTCAGGAGATCGCCATCAATCCGATCATCTATGCCGAAATCGCATCGGGCTTCGCAACGATGGCGGAGCTGGACCATCATCTTGGCGAAGGCGAGTTTCGCCGCCTGTCTCTGCCCTACGAGGCAGGATTCGTCGCGGGGCGGGCATTTGTTGAATATCGCCGCCGCGGCGGCGTCCGTTCGTCTCCGCTACCGGATTTCTATATCGGTGCTCACGCGGCCGTCGCGGGGCTCACTTTGCTGACGCGCGACGCGAGGCGTTATGCGGGCTATTTTCCCAAGGTTGCGCTGATTGCGCCGGATTGATGCGTGATAGCGAAGGCGAAACCAACGGGGGACATGATACGAATTCACCTTATCGATTCTCCACACTGAGCGCGGTTTCTCAACCAACGAAGCCAAGCCGCAGTCCGAGCCGGCTCCTCGGCTTCCCGCCCATGGCGACGAATGCCGGCAACCCGCGGCTGCGCGCACAGCTCCGCGTCAGCCCGAGGCCGCGGCGACCTCGAACGCGCGATCGACAATCTTCGCCGGGGCTTCGGACTCCGCCATGTCCAGCCGATCCTTCTGGATTTCGGCGAGGAAGCGACAGAGCGGCTCCCGCGCCTCGCCCGCCTCGATCCGGTCGAACAGCATCCCGGCATAGGTGAACAATTCGCCGTCGTTGCAGTCGGCCGGCAGGTCCCACCATTCGCGCATGGCGGCGACAATGTCCCCAATGATTGCTGTCCGGCCGGCGGCCTTCGCTTTTTTCCCGCCGGCCGACGGCGGCGACGATTCTGCCGGGCCGCTTTTGCCCCAATGCCCCCGCCACGGCGTCTCCGGCACCGGCGTCAGCGGCGGCCGCCCTTCCGACCAGGCGAAGATGTTTTGCGCGACGCATTCGGCCATCGCCCGTCGGGTCTTCACCGAGGCTGAGCCGACATGGGGCAGCAGAATCGCATTGTCGAGCGCCAGGAGCCCTTTTGGAACCTGCGGCTCATTCTCGTAGACGTCGAGGCCGGCGGCGAGAATGGTTCCGGCCTTGAGCGCCTCGATCAGGGCCCGTTCGTCGACGATGGCGCCGCGGGCGATGTTGATGAGAACCCCGTCCGGGCCGAGGGCGGCAAGCAGCGCGGCGTCGACGAGGCGCCGCGTGCCGGGGCCGCCGGGCGCGGCGACCATGAGGATGTCGCAGGCCTTCGCCATTGCGGCGAGCGAGGGATAGAAGCGATAAGCCGCGTCGGGCTGCGCGCTGCGGCCGTGGTAGACGACCTTGAGCCCGAAGCTTTCGGCCCGCGCCGCAATCGCCTTGCCGATCCGCCCGAGGCCCAGGATTCCCATGGTGCGGCCGCGCAGCGACGCGGTGAGGGGAAATCCGCCCTTCCGCCATTCGCCGGCGCGAAGGAAACGCTCGGCCTGCGGCAGGCGGCGCACCGCCATGACGGTCAGCGCCATCGCCACGTCGGCGACCTCGTCGTCGAGCACGCCCGGCGTATGGGTGACGACGACGCCGTGCTCGCCGGCCCATCTCGCGTCGACGTGATCGTAGCCGACGCCGAAACTGGCGACGATCTCGAGGTTCGGCAGCCTTTGCATGAAAGCCGCGTCGATCGGGGCCTGCGGGCCGTTCGAGGCGACGGCGCGAATCTTCGGCCCCCATGAAGCGAACCAGGCGTCGCGGTCTCTCTCGAGCCACAGGCGGTGCAGCGGCAGGCGCTCGGCGATGAGATCGGCGACCGCGCCCATCCCCTCGGCGGGCATCAGGACGTCAAGCGGCGTCATGGGGCTTCTCCCACTTTCGCGCCGGCGGCGGACATGGCACAGCGACAAGCCATGGCGAGCCCCGACGGCATCCTTCCCGCAGCCCGGCGCCCATTCGTGCGCCGCCTGATGCTGCAGGATTTCCGCTCCTATGCGGCGCTCGATCTTCCGATCGAGGGCCGTCTCGTCGTCCTATGCGGCGAGAACGGCGCCGGCAAGACCAATCTCCTCGAGGCTTTGTCGCTGCTGTCTCCCGGCCGGGGCCTGAGGCGCGCCGAGCTCGCCGAATGCGCGCGCGTCGGCGGCGCGGGCGGGTTCGCCCTGTCGGTCGAGATCGAGACCGAGGGCGACAGCCATCAGCTCGGCTCGGGCTGGAGCACGGGCCAGGGCGAGAGCGGGGCGGAGCGGAGGAACCGCGTCGACCGCGTCCCTGTCGCCTCGTCGCGCGCCTTCTCCGACCATGTGCGGATCGTCTGGCTGACGCCGGCGATGGATTCGCTGTTTTCCGGCCCGGCGAGCGAGCGGCGCCGCTTCCTCGACCGCTTCGTGCTGGCGGTCGACCCGAGCCACGGCGCCCGGGTCGGCCGGTTCGAGCGGGCGTTGCGCGGGCGCAACCGCCTCCTCGAAGAGGGGGCGCGCAACGCTTCCTGGCTGGACGCGATCGAGCGCGAGGCGGCCGAGCTCGGCGTCGCGGTCGCCGCCGCCCGGCTGGAATGCGTGAGCCGGCTCGAGGCGCTGATCGAAGCCGGGCGCGACGATTCCTCGCCCTTCCCTTTCGCCCGGCTTGCGCTTCAGGGTGAGGTCGAGGCGCTCCTGGCCGACGGCCCGGCGCTCGAGGCGGAAGACCGCTATCGGGCGATCCTGCGCGACAGCCGCAGCCGCGACGCCGCCGCCGGGCGGACGCTCATCGGCCCGCATGTCGGCGACCTCGCCGTGCGGCACGGGCCGAAGGACGTATCCGCCGAAAACGCCTCGACCGGAGAGCAGAAGGCGCTCTTGGTCGGGCTCGTGCTCGCCCATGCGCGGCTGGTCGCGGAGATGTCCGGCATTGCGCCGATCGCGCTGATGGACGAGATCGCCGCGCATTTCGACCCGCGCCGGCGGGCGGCGCTGTTCGACGCGCTCGAGCGGCTCGGCGGCCAGGTCTTCCTGACCGGCGCCGACCCCGCCGCGTTCGCGTCCCTCGAGGGCCGGGCGCAGGCGTTCGAGGTCTCGGCCGAGACGGGGGTGCGGGCGAAGGCGGCTGTTTAGCATATCACATTAGTACAATAGGCCCTGACGGCGTGACGCTAAGTGGCGTCACAAACCCCTGTAATCGTTGGGGGCCGCCGCTAAATCGGCGCTAAAGCGGCGCCGTCGCGACGGCGCTCAGGCGTGGCCCGAATCGGACGACAGCATGCCGAGGTGGACGCCGAGCTTGGCCATCGCCCGGTCATACTTGTTGGCGTCGTCCGTATCGAAGATCAGGGCCGGATCGGCCGGGCAGGTCAACCAGCCGTTGGCGAGGATCTCGCTCTCCAGCTGACCGGAGCTCCAGCCGGCGTAGCCGAGGGCGAGCACCGCCTGGGCCGGGCCAGTTCCGCCGGCGATGGCGCGCAGGATGTCGAGGGTCGCCGTCAGGCAGACGCCGTCGGTGATCCTGACCGTCGAATCGCTCGACCCGTAGTCGGCCGAATGAAGCACAAAGCCGCGCCCGGTCTCGACCGGGCCGCCCCGAACGACCCGCACCGCCTCCGCCCGCGGCGGAAGGCGGATCGCCTGATCGTCGGGCACGATGCCCAACTGCACCAGGAGCTGGCCGAAGTCGATTTCCTCCGCGCGCTGATTGATGATCAGCCCCATCGCGCCGTCGTCGCGATGGGCGCACAGATAAACGACAGAGCGCGCGAAGGGTCCCCCCCGCAAGGATGGCATGGCGATGAGGAACTGGCCTTCCAGACTGGTTGAAGGCGGAGGATCTGCCCGTTTCATGCTCGCCTCCGGGGGGCCGAGCCCGACATGAAGTTTCCCAAATCTTAGTCGAAATCCGGGCTTGGGTATAGGGAAGGATCATGATGCGGAGAAGACCGGAACGGGACGAGGACAAGGACAAGGCATGACAGGCCAGCGAGTGGTCTGGGCTTCCATCGCCGCGCTGGGCGCGCTGACGGCGCCCGTCAGCGCAGCGGACCAATTCTCGACCGAATGGGCGATGAGCCCCAAGTCTCAGGCGCGCCTCGTGGCGGCCGACGAAGGCTTGGCCGGATTCGAGATACGGCTTTCCCCGGGCGCGATCACCTATTGGCGCGACCCGGGCGACGCGGGAGCGCCCCCGACCTTCGAATTTGCGGGCTCGGACAACGTGGCCCACGTCGAGCCCATCTTTCCTGCTCCGAAGCGGATCGTCGAATCCGACGGAAGCGAGGCGTTCGGTTACGATAGCGGCGTCATCCTGCCGCTGCAGATCACGCGCGTCGATCCGGCAAAGCCCGCGACGCTGGCGATTTAGGCCAATTATGCGGTGTGCGAAAAGATCTGTCTGCCGGCGCGCGCGCATCTGAGATTGGCTTTGCCCGCCGCGGCCACCCTTTATGCCGGACCCGTCGAAGCGGCCCTCGCCGCCGCGCCACGCCTCGTCCCGCCCGGCGATTTCGGCGATCTTTCGCCCGCAGGTTTGGACGGCTGGCGCCTCTGCGCGCCGCACCAGGGGGAAAAACCGCGCGATCTCTTCGTCGAGGCGCCGGAACTATGGCGAATGTCTGTCGCGCCTGCGCCAGGCGACCCGACCCGAGACTGTTTCAAACTGACGTTGCTGGAAAAGCCGAAGGACGCAGACCTCCCCGTCGCGCTGCGGCTCACAATGACCGGCGGAAACGGGCCGGTCGAAACGACCATGGATGCAGGGCGGTCGAGATAGCATCCCCGAGGCGCGCGAGCGACAGATTGGCGAGACGCGGGCTGCGGGGGCTCCGGCTCACGTCCGGGGACCCGCGGCGCATCCGGAGGCCGGCCGCGCCCGACCGCTCTCGGGCTGGCGTTCCTGGCGGGAGACCGCTCGCGCAAGAGCTGCGAACCCCGCGACGCTGACTTCTTCCGCCCGCATTGTCGGATCGAGGCCGGCCTCGGCGAGGATCGCGGCCAGATCGAGCCGGCGCGACGCGGCGAAGGCCTTCAGCGACTGTCGCAGCATCTTCCGACGCTGGCCGAAGGCGGCGAGCGTCGTAGCGGACAGGACGCGCGGGTCGCAAGGATATGACGCGGCGCGCGGGGTCAGTTCAACGAGGCTTGAGGTGACTTTCGGGGGTGGGACAAAGGCGGCTGGCGGAACGTCGAACAGGATCGCGGCCTCGGCTCGCCACCCGGCGAGCACGCCGAGACGACCGTAGTCCGCGCGCTGCGCCGGCGTCGCAACGATGCGCAGCGCGACCTCGCGCTGAAACATGAGGATCAGCCGGTCGTAGAACGGAGGCCACGGTTCGGCCTCCAGCCAGCCCGTGAGCAGCGGCGTCGCGACATTGTAGGGCAGGTTCGCGCAGATGCGGATCGGCGCGCCTTCGGCCTTGGCGATCAGGGTCTCGGGCTTGATCTTCAACGCGTCCGCGTCGATCACCTCGAGCCGGCCCGGCCAACGGGCGCCAATCTCCGCCAGCGCCGGCAGGACCCGATTGTCCCGCTCGATCGCGATCACCTTCTTTGCGCCTCCGGCGAGGAGCGAGCGGGTGAGGCCGCCGGGCCCCGGGCCGACCTCGACGACGGCGACGCCGTCGAGTGGCCCAGCCGCGCGGGCGATCTTCGCTGTGAGATTGAGGTCGAAAAGGAAATTTTGCCCGAGCGATCTTCGGGCGTCGAGCCCGTGTCGGGCCACGATCTCGCGAAGGGGCGGAAGCCCGTCGATCGCGAGCGTCATCGTGTCAGCCGGTCCGCGAGTTTCAGCGCTGCAATGAGGCTGGAGGGATTGGCGACTCCCTTGCCGGCGATATCGAACGCGGTGCCGTGATCGGGCGAGGTGCGCACAAACGGCAGTCCGAGGGTGACGTTGACGCCTTCGTCGAATGCGAGCGTCTTAACCGGAATGAGGCCCTGGTCGTGATACATCGTTAGCGCGACGTCGTAGCGCGCCCGAGCGCTCGCGTGGAACATCGTGTCTGCGGGCAAGGGGCCGATGACATCGATCCCTTCGGCGCGCAGGATCTCGATGGCGGGAGCGATGATCGTCGTCTCCTCGTGTCCCATCGCGCCGCCCTCTCCCGCATGAGGATTGAGGCCGGCGACAGCGAGCCGGGGCCTCGCGAGACCGAAGCGCGCCCGCAGATCGCGATCGACGACCCGCGCCGTCTTCACAACGAGGTCCTTGCTCAACGCCTTCGGCGCTTCAGAAAGCGGGATATGGATGGTTACGGGCGCGACAGCCAGCGTCTCGGACCAGATCATCATGACCGGAAAAGCCGTCTCGCCCCACGCCCTGGCGAGTTCCCCGAGGAATTCCGTATGACCCGGGAACCGGAATCCCGCCTCATAAAGAACGGCCTTGGAGATCGGATTAGTGACCACCGCCCGCGCTGCTCCTTCGCGCACGGACTCGACGGCGCGGGTAATCGACTCAATCGTCGCGGCGGCGGCGCGGGCATCGGGTCGGCCCGGTTCATACGGCGCCCAATTGTCGAGCGGAACGACCGGTAAGCCCTGGTCAAATGCGGCTGCGACGCGACCCGGTTCCGTTTCGATGATCGGCGTTTCGACGCCCAGCCGCTTCGTTACGGCAACAAGAAGGCCACGCGGCGCAAGCAGGAAGAACGGCGATTCGCCTGTCGCCCTGGCGCGCCATGCGGCGATCGCGAGTTCCGGGCCGATTCCGGCGGGATCGCCAATCGTCAACGCCAGAGGCGGCTTGTCGCTGTTCATGAAAATGCGCAGAGCCCTCGAAGTCTCAAACTGTCAAAGGCCGACGTTCCCCTTGATGTCTCCGATGGTGCGGAGGACAATCTGGAACATAAGCGTCTGGCTGCGAACGGCCGGATTGTACACAACCGGTCCTCCGGCGTAGATCGGATAAGCGGCCGGAGCGCTGAGGCTCGACGAATACCTCAGGTTAAAGGTGGTGCAGTCGTCCTTGTAGCCGAGCCCAAAGGAATAGCCGACCGGATAAAAGATGGGGGTTTCTTGACCGGCCGTATCATAATAGTGGCGCGACATATCAAGGACGAGCGACCCGTCGATCGACCAACGGTCCAGGAAATTATAGGACGCGGAGCCAGTCAGCCCCTCTCGAGGATACTCCCAGCCAAGCGCCGGCTGTGCGGCGTAGAGCGCATAGTCGAGACTGGCGTTGACACCGGCGATGCTAGCCTTCGCGATAGCGTCGAAACGATCGAGTTGGAATGTCGTACTGTCGAACTGTTGTTTGCTGATGAGAGAAATCGGAGCCGAGGTCGGCTGAATCGTTTCGCCGGCCACGAAGTTAGAGAACTTGCGGTCGAGGCCGGAGTTGATGCCGGCGTTGGCGACGTCGAAGAGCGTATAGGAGTTCTGGCCGGCGACCTGGATGGACTCCCCCCAATCACGTCCGCATGCCCGCCATTGGCGAAATTGGCCGTATACTGGAAGCCATAGTTGAGCCGTGTCCCGCCTTCGATCCGGTCATAGCCGGAGAACTTGTTCCAGGCGAAAAGGTTCGTCTCGTCGAAGACGAGACTCTGAGCGTCCTCATTTGGCTGGATGCCTGGAATAACCTCATTTGGCCGGATAATAAACTGTCCGATCGGTGTGATCGTCTGAGTGCCCCAAGAAGTACTCGTAGTGAATGGGTAACGGTAGTCGATGCCGACGCCCGCCATGCCGCGGGCGAACGAGCCTTGATTGCCGCCTGAGAAGAACGCCGCCTGACTCGAGTTTGCGACCGTGCTCGACCCGATCGAGCTTGCATAGGTGATCGAGCCCGTTTCGTTGAGTTTGGTCAATTCGCCGTCAAGGCGGGCGAAGACGAACGGCTTCCAAACTTCGCCGATCACGTCGATATAACTGCGCTGCCAAGAGATCTGTCCGGATGCGCGCGCATAGTCGCCGGCGATGCTGCGCAACATGCACGCGCCCGGATAGTAGGTGTTGACAAATTTGTTTCCGACCGTTGTCTCGCAGACGTTGTAGAGGTGATAGGCGCTATCAAACGTCTGAAGTCCCGTCGACTGAAAGGCGGCGTTCGTTTGATCGATGTTTGCAACATTGACATCGATCGTCGCCTGGCCTCCAATTCCGTTGGTGCGATCGCCCGGCAACGCGAAGACGCGGTTGTAGTCAAAAACCGGCGCCGCCAGCGGGAGCGTCCGGTTGTCGTCGTTGGCTGTTGTGCCCTCGAAGTGGTAGGCGCTAAGGTCGAAGAAGCTGTGGTCGGCTTGGCCGCGCAAATAAACCGATGAAACGACGTCTTGAAAGAAATAATTGCTAAAATCGATGCCTTGTAGCTTATAGTCGTTAGCGAAAAACTTGTCGGACAACCAAGTAGCGTTCCATCCGAACTGCCAGTTCTGGTTCAGAAGGAAGTTGCCCTTCGTCTCAATGGAACCCCGCAGCTTCTGATCGCCGGCACCGTATGGATATACAGGAAAGACATTAGGTTGTTGCTCTTCGATCCCAGTAGCGCGGATGCTGTACTGTCCGTTCGACAGCCTCTGCCGCCAGTCGACCTCACCCAAGAATCCCTGCTTCGACAGGTACGACGGGATAAGGGTCAGGTCGTAACTTGGCGCGAGATTGATGAAGTAGGGCAGACTCAAGCCGTAGCCCAAATTGGCGCCTGAGAGGAATGCCGGCGCCAAGAGCCCCGTCTGCTTGTTGACGGTCGAGTCGGGCGACGAAAAATAGGGCATATAGAAGACCGGGACGCCCCAAACGAGCATCTGGGCGTCTTCGTAGTAGACGATATGGGTCTCCTGGTTCTCAATGATCCGGGCCGCGCGCACCTGCCAAAAAGGCGGCCGCTCGGGGTGTTCCTTGCAAGGGACGCACGCCGTATAGGCGCCCTTGTTCAGGACGGTAACATCTCCGTTCAACCGCTCGACGCGCGGCGATGTGAAGCGCGTTTTGTCGGAAGTCAAAGCCTGGACGCTGTCGATGAAGCCGTCGCGAAAATCCTCGCTGAGTTCAAACCGGGTACCATAAACGATATCGCCATGCTCGTCTGTCATCTTCGCATGGCCTTCGGCGTAGACCCGTTTGTTGGCGCGATTATAAACAACACGATCTGCCTGTAATACACGACCTTGGTAGAACAGTTGCACGGAGCCGACTGCTGAAACGATGTTCTTGTCCCTGTCGTAGACGAGTTCGTCGGCGTCAATGACAAGTTTGTCTGGCGCCTTTGCCGCCGCTTGCGCGGCGGGTTGTGCCGGAGGCGCTTTCGCCGCGATGGCCGGCGTAGCAAAGCTGAGCCAACACAACAGCGTGGCGAGAACCGCTAAGGTCAGCCCCGACAGGACCGCTTTGGCAGGCTGAACGCGTGAACTCGGCTCAAAGGGGAAGCTGACGGCGGAGCCCATCAACCATCCTCTTGCTGCAGCAAAACGTATACGCCAAACAGACACCCAACTACGCCTGGCGACCAGCCGGCGACTGGCGCGCTGACGAAGCCGGCCTCGCCCAGATCGTTGATCACTTTGGTCGCCACATAAAGCATGAACCCGGCAGTGACGCCACCGGAAACCATATACTCAACGCCACCCATTCGAAAGAATCTTAACGAAAAGCATGCGGCGACCAGAACCATCGCTGCAAGCATCAACGGCCGGGCCAATAACTCCTGGTATTTCAGGCGATAAGGCGTCGCGTCCAATCCCGCTCGGGACGTTTGGTCAGCGAGGCCAGACAAGCTCCAGAAGGACACAGTTTCGGGGTCAACGAAGGCTTGCGCGACATCGCGACGATTAAGGGAGGTTGCGAGCAGGTAGGTTGAGGCAGGAAAGGCCTCGAAGCCGGGCGTTACAACGTTAGCGTTGTGTAACTCCCAATAGCCGTCATGCAGCTCACCCGCGGCGGCGTCCACGCGCTCAAGGAAATTTCCCTGGTCGTCGAAATTATAGACCTCGATGCCGCTCAGCTTCGTGCCATCCTCCTCCTTCCCCCTGGCGTGTAGAACTGCCTGTCCATCAATGCTCTTTTGCCGTAGCCAGAGGTCGCCCCAAGGGTTTGCGCGACCGCCGAACACCGAGGTCTCGATCTGGTCCGACTTTTCTTTCATCCATGTAGATGCTGGATTATAGGCGGCGACCGACAGGGCGCCGATCAGGAGGATCACGATAAGGGGGGGAGCCAAGATCTGCCAGACCGAAACGCCCGCGGCCCGCGCCACGACGAGCTCCATTTTGCGGGAAAGATTGAGGAAGGCGATCATCGAGCCAAACAACACCGCGAACGGGAGCGCCTGCTCCGCGACGGCGGGAGTCCTCAGGAGCGACAGCGCCGCCATGAGCAATCCGGTCGCCTTCGGAGCGTCCCCCGAACGCCGGAGCATCTCCACGACGTCAACAGCGTAGATTAGGAAAAACACGAACAAGAAGACGCCCATCACAGTGCGCGTAAACCTGGACGCAATGTAAAGCGAAAGGGTCCGTCCGATCATGCGTTTACCGAGGAATGGCTTCGCGATGAGCCTGGAAACAATTGACGACGGAAAATCATTGCGAGCGCGCCGGCGATCGCGCCGACGGGAATGGCCCAGACGAAGAACACGGCCAATGGGACGCCGACCGTCAGCGTCGTTGCAGCAATGCCAAGCATGCGGACAACGACAAAAGCAAGTATGGCTCCCGCGATAGCCAACCCGCGGCCTTGCCGCGTGGTGCGCGCTTCTCCGAGCGAAGCGAAGGCGATCAATCCAGCGACCAAAGCGTAGAGCGGGCTCGCGAGGCGATCGAGAAGTTCGCTACGTATATGACCCGACAGGGCCGGATCGGCTTGGTCCTTAGAATCGGGCGCCATCAGTTCCGCCGTGGTCCGCTGGCGCGGTCGCTTGACCGCGCTGACGGCGTGGGCGAATTGGGACAGGTCAATTGTATAATCGTCGAAAGTCACCATCGCGGTGTCCCCCGCCGATTGTGGGCGGAGCAGAACCCCTTTCGACAGCTGAAGATAGCTGGCCCCATCCTTGTCGAAGGTCTTTCCGGCTTCCGCGATATAGGTCGAGGGGTGGGCAAGGTCACGGCGATCTTGCATGAACACCCCGCGCAAGGCGCCGTCGGGCGTCCGCTCGCGATAGTGAAAAACGAAACCCATCTCAAGATTGGAAAACGCGCCGGGCCGCGCAAAATTAGAAATAAAATCGGCGCGGATGAACGTGGTCAGATTCTCAATCGCTCCGAAACTCCAGGGAAGAAGCTGCACATAGACCGTCGCGACGAGCGCAAACACAGCAATTGAGAGCAGGGCCAGCGGCCTTAGCAGTCGCGCAGGCGACACGCCTGCAGCCGCCATAACGACCAGTTCGCTGTCTCCGTTGAGCTTGTTAAGGGTATACAGAATTCCAGCAAACAGCGCGACCGGCGCAATGACTGCCACAAGCGAGGGCAACGCCAAGCCGGTCATCATCAGGAAAATGAGGATCGTCTGGCCCTTGCTGGTCAGCAGATCAATCTGGCGAAGCGCTTGGGTTATCCAAATCACACCAGTCAGCACCGTGAGGCCAGTCAAGAAGGCTGTCGACGCGGTTCTCAGAAGGTAACGTTCAATTCGAGTCATTAGCGCACGCATAGTTGGCGCCGTCTGGGCTCGGCGCCTACAGCGCCACGCTCGTCATGCGCCTATTCCCAACCCTGATGCATATCAAGACAGGGCCCACTTCGCCTCAAGAGCGACCTCGGACCCTGAGTTTCCTGAAGTTGAATCACGGCATCTTATTGACGGCTGTGGCAAAGCCCAGATATTTCGAGCGCCCACGCCCCCGTGCAGTTCCGAACGGGGCGCTTCTTCATTTGGACATGGAATGCCTGTCACATGAGCGGAGCCGTGAAGATCACTTTTGGATCTATGTCTGCACCAAAGGGTGGCGCGCTCATCGTGTTCGTAGGGGCCGACATGAAGCCGGCTGCTGCTTTGGCCCGGCGTTTTGGCGACCTCGAACCGCTGATCCGCGCCGCAGCCAAGGCGTCGAATTTCAAGGGCGCTCAACGGACGGCCCTCGACATTCTCGTTCCGTCTGGTCTTGACGCGTCGAGACTGGTGGTGGTCGGGGTCGCGCCTGGCAAGGACAACTCGCCGATCGACATGACGATGCTTGGCGGTTTCGTGTTGGGAAAAATCGACGGCTCACAAGAGATCGATGTCGCCTTCGAGGCGCCCTCGGGAAGCTGGGATGCTGCGGCGGCGGCCGATTTCGCCCTCGGACTCAGGCTGCGCGGTTATCGATTCGACAAGTACAAGACGCGCAAGAAGGAGGCGGAGGAACAGAACGCCGCTCCGCCAGAGTTTGCCATCGGCTTGAACCACGCGGCAGCGGCAAGGGCTGCCTCGCAGGAACGTTTTGCCGTTGCGGAGGGCGTCGAAATCGCCCGCAACCTTGTCAACGAGCCGCCGAACGTTCTCTTCCCCGCCGAATTCGCTGATCGCGCCAAAGCGCTCGAGAAAATCGGGATCGAAGCAAACGTCCTCGATGAGAAGGCGATGGGAAAGCTCGGCATGCATGCGCTGCTCGGAGTGGGGCGGGGCTCCGCGCGCGACAGCCGCCTCGTTACCTTGCGCTGGAACGGAGCCCGATCAAAGCGGGCAAAACCCGTCGTCGTGATCGGCAAGGGCGTCTGCTTCGATTCGGGAGGAATCTCGATCAAGCCCTCAGCCGGCATGGAGGACATGAAGGGCGATATGGGAGGCGCAGCTTGCGTCGTCGGTTTGATGCACGCGCTGGCGACTTGCAGGGCCAAGGCGAATGTCGTCGGCGTTGTCGGCCTCGTCGAGAACATGCCAGATGGAGACGCCATCCGGCCGGGCGACATCCTCACTTCGATGTCCGGCCAGACGATCGAGATCGTCAATACCGATGCCGAGGGCAGGCTCGTGCTGGCCGACGCGCTCTGGTACGCTCAGCAGACATTTGCGCCGCAGGCGATGATCGATCTCGCTACTCTCACCGGCGCGATCATGGTGGCGCTCGGCCAGGAGTACGCCGGCCTCTTTTCCAACAACGACGAGTTGGCTCAGCGGATCGTCACCGCGGGCGAGGCGACCGGCGAGAAGTCGTGGCGCATGCCCCTTGCGCAGGCGTATGACAAATTGATCGACTCCAAGTTCGCCGACATGAAGAACACAGGCGGACGACACGGCGGCTCGATTACCGCCGCGCAGTTCCTGCAGCGTTTCGTTAAGGATACGCCCTGGGCGCATATCGACGTCGCCGGCGTCGCCATGGGATCGCCATCGTCGGACATCAATCCGTCGTGGGGCTCGGGTTGGGGCGTTCGGCTCTTGAACCGTCTCATTGCCGATTCCTACGAGGACTAGATACGCTTTTGAGAGTTAGGGCGGGGAGATTGGGATGCGGCTGGGATCCACGGTGTTGGCGCTCGCGCTCGCGGCGTGGAGCGCGAGCGGCCGGCCAGCTTGGGCGCTTGCCGGGTGTGACGCGTTTTCTGCCGCACTTCGTGCAGCCGCAAGCGATCTCGGGGTTGAATTCTCCCGTGCGATCGTCGTGTCGAGGGCCCGCTCGGACGCCAACGCATTCGACGTTACGACCAAAGTCGACGTCGATGCGACGCTCAGCTGCCGAGGCGACACGTTCCTGCGCTTTGAGGCGCGGATCAGCGAGCCGGCAAACGCACGAACAACCACGAATTTCGAGCGCTTCCAGACCGCGGCGCTCAAGTCCGCGCTTGGCTGGGACGCCGGGAAGAGTCGTGGAGTTATCAAGGGCATGACATCCGATGCGCGCGAATACCTCGACGCCTCCCGCCAGCGCGGCGACGTCTATATCGCCGGAAAGACCGAGGAGCATGAGCCCGGCGGCGTCAGCCTCGGCCTGATGGCCACCGATTCGGACCAAACCTTTGTCATCGTCGGCCCCGCGGCCCAATAGGCGCGCGTCGGCTGTGGGGGAAATCCGCTTCCATCACCTCGAGCGCCAGCGCGTCGATCAGGCGCTTCCAGCGCTTCTCGAACGCGCCTATGCCGAGGGACGGCGTATCGTCGTGCGCGCCTCGTCCCGGGAGATGCTCGCGGCGCTGAACGATCGCCTATGGACTTACGACGACGCGAGTTTTCTTCCGCACGGCGCCATCGGAGATGGAGACCCGACGTCCCAACCTATTTTCCTGACCCTCAATGCTGAGAATCCCAATGCGGCGACCATGCTGGTCCTGCTCGCCGGGGCCGAGACGGATGCGCGAGACGAGGTCTTCGAACATGTCGTGCGCCTTTTCGATGGGCGCGACGAGGAGGCAATCGCCGAGGCGCGACGCGAGTGGAAGCGCCTCAGGGACGACGGCCGATCGATCAGCTATTGGCGCGAGGCTGACAATGGCGGATGGGAGAGGTCGCGCTGACCGCGCGGGACGCAGCTGATTATCGAGACGCGCCAATTGGACCCGCGCGGCGCGGTTTTTCGATCGGCCGACTCGCTTCCCGGTCAGGGGAGTTCGCCCGCCATGCGCTCTTCGGCCAGCTCCTGTGAAGGAAAAGCGAACATTTTGACTTGAGCCGAGTGTAAAAATAACAGGCAGAATTTCTCTCTGTCCCGGGCCGGAACAGGCCCCGCGAGCGGCGGGAGAGGTTGCCGCGAGTTGGGACTCGAAGCCAGTTACGTCGGCCTGTTCAGAAACTGGATGAGAAGCGGATTTTCGAAACCCCGGGATCGAAAGCGTCGCCATGGACCTCCGTCACTGTGCGGCGCCCGCCCCCGGATTCGACAAGCTCTCGGCGGACTGTCGAAGCAAGCCACAATCCCTTGACAGGGCGGAATTCGGCATGTCCCTTTGCAGGTCTCGCCGCCAGACTGATTGATAGACCCTTGGATTGCCTGCCGGCCGGCGCGTATTCCGCCAATGATAAGGCAATTGGTACGGCGACTGAAAATGCAGTCTACTCTCCTGGAATGGCTGAAAAACAATGATCTGGAGCGATTTCGGCCGATCTTCGAGGACAACGAGGTTGACTTCGAAACACTTCGGATGCTGACGGACGACGATCTCAAGGAAATCGGACTTCCGTTTGGGCCGCGCAAGCGGATTCTGAATCTCCTGCGTGAGGAGAAAACTCGGGAGACACCGGGCTCGTCCGCTCTGTTCGCCCCTTCTCCGGTCGGGGAACGGAGGCAACTGACGGTGCTGTTTTGCGACATGGTCGGGTTTACCGCTTTATCCCAGAGCCTCGAACCGGAAACGCTGCAACTCGTCATTCGGGCGTACGAGGAAGCGTGCGCCAATTGCATCGTTCGATACGAGGGATACGTCTTCACCTGCCTCGGGGACGGTGTTGTCGCCTTCTTTGGATTTCCCTTGGCCCATGAGGGCGAGGCGGCGCGGGCGATTTGGGCGGGGCTCGACATCCTCGAGGCCATCGCTTCGCTTCAGCTGCCAGTTTCGCTGCGACTGCAGGTTCGCATAGGTATCGCGACCGGCATCGTGGTGGTCTCGAGCGGCGAGCGTAACGCGGTCGGAGACACGATGAATCTCGCGTCGCGGCTGCAGACGGTCGCGGAGCCCGGGTCGCTGATCATCGGAGAGCGAACGCGGCGGCTGGCCGGCGGCGAGTTCGTCTATCAGGACCTCGGAGTGAAGGAGTTGAAGGGCGTCAGCGGCCTGCCCCAGGTCTATCGCGTAGTCGGGGTCAGCGAAGCCGAGAGTCGTTTCGCGGCGGCGACGCAACGCGGCTTGACCATGTTGGTCGGACGTCAGGAGGAAATCGGGGCGATTCTCGGCGCATGGCACAGGACCAGGGAAACCGGCTCCGGTCGTGTCATCGTCCTTCAGGGCGAAGCCGGAATCGGCAAGAGCCGAATCGTCAACACTCTTCGGGAGAACAACGAGATCCGCACTGTGCGGACCTTGCTCTTCCAGTGCTCCCCGTTCTTCGTGAACAGCGCCTTCTACCCTGTCCGCGCTTCGATTGAGCGGGCGGCCGGACTGGCGCGTGACGACATTCCGGCATCGCGCCTCGACAAGCTCGAACGGTTCTTCGCCGAGCCGCTCGGAACGCCGAGGGAGGGCTTGCGCCCTATCGCGGCGATGCTCGGGGTGCCCTACGAGGAGCGCTACGGGGCGATCACGCATTCGCCCAAAGCCGCCAAGGAGGATACGATGCGGGCGTTGATCGACCTCGTGCGGGCGGAATGCCGCGCCGGGCCGATCCTGTTTCTGGTGGAGGACGCCCACTGGGCTGATCCCACCACGGTCGATTTTCTTCGCCGTGTGGTGGAGGGTCTCGAAGACATTCCGGCGCTCCTCGTCGTAACGGCGCGGCCCGAGTTTCGACCGCCATGGAGAGGGCGCCCGAGGGCATCCGCGATCGATCTCACCAAACTCACGCCCGAGGAAAGCCACGTGATCGTTTCGAGGCTTGCCGGCGGAAAGCCGCTTCCGCCGGGGCTCGAGGCTCAGATTGTCGCGAGAGCGGACGGCGTCCCGCTGTTTCTCGAGGAGCTGACCAAGGGAATTCTGGAATTGGGCGAACTTGTTCTCGACGGCGACCGCTACGCCTTCTCCGGCGGATCAGCTGAGATCGCCTTGCCAGAAACGCTGCGCAACTCGCTGATGGCGCGTCTGGACCGGGTCCCGGCAACCAAGGAGATCGCTCAGGTCGGCGCTGTCATTGGTCGTGAATTCAGCTACGAACTCATCGCCGGTCTCGAACTGATGAAGGTGGAGGCGTTGGAAACCGGCCTTCGGCTTCTGGCGGCATCTGGGTTGGCCTCCTGCTACGGCAAGATTCCGAATGCGGTCTTCGCGTTCTCCCACGCCCTCGTTCAGGACGCCGCTTACGATTCGCTCCTCAAGAGCCGGCGCAGACAGTTGCACGCCGATATTGCGCGCCTGCTGGAAGATCGCTGGCCCGAAACCCGCGACAATTCGCCTGAATTGCTGGCCTACCACTATACGGCCGCCGGCCAGGACGGGGCCGCGGCGCCTTTGTGGCTGGCTGCCGGAGCGGTCGCGGTTCAGCGATTCGCCCTTCCTGAAGCTATCTCGCATCTCAGAACGGGGATGTCGGCGGTGATGAAAGCGCCACCGACAAAATCCAGGGATCTCCTTGAGCTATCCTTCAGAACGACGCTGGGGCCGGCCTTGATGGCCCATAGGGGCTGGGCGCACAGCGACGTCAGCACCACGCTTGAACCCGCCTGGGAACTTGCGCAGGCGCTCGGCCGGAACGATTCCTTCCTGCCCATCCTCAACACGCTGTCGACGCATTATTTCTGTATCGACCAGCTCGGGGAATCACTGGGTTGGGCGGAGAAGCTGGTGAAGGCGGGCGGCGAACTCGGCGACGAAGGGCTCGTCATCACCGGCCAGCGCGGCATATCGGCCGCCTATTACTGGCTCGGTGATTTCTCTGCGGCGCAACGGGCTGGCGATGAAGTCCGCAAGCTGTACGACTACGACAAACACCACAGCCTGGTGCATGCGACCAATTGGGACCCCTTCACCGGCGAGGGGATCTACCGCTCGCAGTACCTTTGGATAATGGGATATCCCGATCAGGCGCTTGCGGCGAACAGGGCGACCGAGGCGAACGCGAGACGCGACGGACACCCGTTCGATCTCGCCTTCGCTCTGACGCTCGGGGCACAGATTTTCGATTTCCTCAGTGATTCGGATGCGCTCATGCGTCGAACCGAGGAGGCAGAGCGACTCGGGCGCGAGCACGGCATTCCGCTGCTCGGCGAAATCATGGTGGAGATCAGCCGCGGAATTGCTTGGCTACGCGCAGGCCGGTGGGCTGACGGCGCTGTACAGCTGGAGCGGGGCGTCGCGCATCTTCATGCGACGGGTCATCGGATCTGGATCTCGTATCTCAGGGCCTTGCAGGCGGAAGGTCTCGCTTTGGCCGGCGATCCGGGGCGCGCGCGGGCGCTTGTGAGCAACAGCGTGACGCGCATGGAGGCGGGTGAGGAACGGTCGCACTACGCCGAGGTCCTGCGTCTGAAGGGATGGCTGATGAGCCTCCTCGGCGATCACGAGGGGGCCGAGACGGAATTGCGCAAGTCGCTCGACTTTGCGCGCGCGCAGCAAGCCAAATCCTGGGAGCTTCGAACCGCGACAACGCTCGCCCGGGTGTGGGCGAGGCAGAACCGCGGGCGGGAAGCCGTCGCGCTGCTCGAGCCGGTGCGTGATTGGTTTACTGAGGGCCACGACACGAAAGACCTCATGACGGCGGCGCAGCTCCTGGACGAACTGGGGAATTCCAAACGCCGGGCCGCGGCGGGCCGTCACGGCCGCGCATGAAGAAGACGCGGTCTGCGGAAATCGGCAAAGAAAAAGCCTCTGAAGGAGGTAGCCGGCCGCCATACAAGAGATATCGCACTCCTTCCGACGCCGAGTGCTTGAGTCCGGGCTTGCCGGCCGCCTGCGCGGGGGCTAGTTAGGCTGCGCTATAAGGGAAGACCGTCGATGAAGAAAGTCCATGCCACTGCGGAAGATGCGCTTGCCGGCTGCGTCAGGGATGGCATGACGATCATGGCGGGCGGATTCGGGCTCTGCGGCATACCGGAGTTGCTGATCGAGGCCTTGGGCAAGACGGGCGTGAAGGATCTGACCGTCGTGTCCAACAACGCCGGCGTCGACGGGGTGGGGCTCGGCATCCTGCTCGAGGCAGGCCAGATCAAGAAGATGATCTCGAGCTATGTCGGCGAGAACAAGATCTTCGCCAAGCTATACCTTTCGGGCCAGCTCGAGCTGGAGTTCAACCCGCAGGGCACGCTCGCCGAGCGCATCCGCGCCGGCGGCGCCGGCATCCCGGCCTTCTTCACCAAGACGGGCGTCGGCACCATCGTCGCCGAAGGCAAGGAGATCCGCGACTTCAACAACGAAGCCTATCTCATGGAGTTCGGGCTCGTCGCCGACGTCTCGCTCGTCCATGCCTGGAAGG
Source organism: uncultured Alphaproteobacteria bacterium (assembly GCA_963741405.1). Classification (GTDB taxonomy): domain Bacteria; phylum Pseudomonadota; class Alphaproteobacteria; order Rhizobiales; family Beijerinckiaceae; genus Roseiarcus. Next base: position 277,599 of record CAVUHX010000042.1, on the reverse strand, counting down.
GCGATACGGAAGGCAACCTCGTCTACAGGAAGACGGCGCGGAACTTCAATCCGAACATGGCCACGGCAGGCAAGATCACCATCGCCGAGGTCGAGCACCTGGTTCAGCCCGGCGAGCTCGACCCCGACCAAATCATGACCCCCGGCGTGTTCGTGCATCGCATCGTGCACGTCCCGAACGCCCAAAAACACATCGAGCAGCGCACCACGCGCAAGCGCGACGCGGCCTGAGGATCTTAAGGAGCGCCCCCTATGGCCTGCACCCGCGAAGAAATGGCGGCCCGCGCCGCCAAGGAACTCAAGGACGGATTCTACGTCAATCTCGGCATCGGCATCCCGACGCTGGTCTCGAACTTCATCCCCGAAGGGATGACCGTCGCGCTGCAGAGCGAGAACGGAATGCTCGGCATGGGCCCCTTCCCCTATGAGGGTGAGGAGGACCCGGACCTGATCAACGCCGGCAAGCAGACCGTTACGGAGCTGCCGACGACGAGCTTCTTCTCCAGCGCCGATTCCTTCGCGATGATCCGCGGCGGCCACATCGATCTGGCGATCTTGGGGGCGATGCAGGTCTCGGAGTCCGGCGACCTCGCCAACTGGATGATCCCCGGCAAGATGGTCAAGGGCATGGGCGGCGCGATGGACCTCGTCGCCGGCGTCAAGAAGATCGTCGTGGTGATGGAGCATTCGGCCAAGGACGGGCCGAAGCTTCTGCACCACTGCACGCTGCCGCTGACCGGGGCCAAAGTCGTCGACCTCGTCATCACCGACCTCGGCGTGTTCACGATCGACAAGCACGGCTATCGCGGCATGGCGCTGATCGAAACCGCGCCCGGCGTCACGCTCGACGAAATCGCCGCCAAGACGGAAGCGACCTACCGTATCGCAGTCGACTGAGCGCGAGCCGGGCGCTTTCGCCGCCCTCTCGGGAAAACCGACAGCGCCCGCGGGCGCCGTCGGTCCATCTCGTGAGCGGCTACGCGGCGCGTTACTTCTTCACGAGCGGGCAGGCCGAGTTGGCGAGTTTGCCGAACGCTTCCTCGCCGCTCATCGTCTTCAGAAGCTTGTAGTAATCCCACGGGCCTTTGGATTCGGACGGCTTTTTCACTTCCATGATGTACATGTCGTGCTCGAGCAGCCCGTCGGCGCGAATCGTGCCGTTCTGAACGAAGGCGTCATTGATCTTCGCCTTGTGCAGTTCGTCCATCACCTTGTCCGCGTCGGTGGTGCCGGCGGCCTTGACCGCGTTGAGATAGGTCAGCGTTGCGGAATAGAACGCGGCCTGCGGGAAGGTCGGCTCCTTCTTGACCTTGTCATCGAAGCGCTTGGCGAATTCGCGCGTCCGGTCGTCGAGATCCCAATACCAGGCCGTGGTCAGGACGAGGCCCTGAGCGATATCGAGCCCCATGGCATGGACGTCCGTGAGGAAGACGAGCAGAGCCGCCGGCTTCATGGTCTTGGTGAGGCCGAATTCGGAGGCCGCCTTCATGGAATTAGACGTGTCGGTGCCGGCGTTGGCAAGGCCGAGCACCTGCGCGCCCGACCCCTGCGCCTGCAGGAGATAGGAGGCGAAATCGGAGGTGCCGAGAGGCACCCGCACGTCGCCGACGACGGAGCCGCCGTTCGCCTTCACGATATTGGCGGCTCCGTTTTCGAGCTGCGTGCCGAAAGCATAATCCGCCGTGAGGAAGAACCAGCTCTTGCCGCCCTGCGCGAGGATCGTCTTGGCCGTTCCATTAGCGAGCGCCGTCGTGTCGTAGCCGTAATGGATCGTGTAGGGCGTGCAGTCCTTGCCGGTCAGCGACGCTCCGGCGGCCCCGATGGCGAAGAACGGGATGTGCTTTTCCTTGTCGGCCGAGGACATGGCGAGGCTGACGCCGGTGTTGGAGCCGCCGAGAAGCATGGTCAGCCCGGCCGTGTCCGCCCATTCGCGGAACTTCTGTTGCCCGATGTCGGGCTTGTTCTGATGATCGGCGGTGAGAACCTCGATCGGCTGGCCCAGGACCGTGCCGCCGAAATCGGCGATCGCCATCTTGATCGCCTCGACGCCCCCAGAGCCAAGGACGTCGGCATAGGGTCCCGACATGTCGTCGATGTCGCCAATGACGACCTTGTTCGGAGCCGCCTGCGCGGCCTGGGCCGCCAGAAGCGCGCAAACCGCGCCCGCCATACTCAACATCCGTTTGAATCGCACCATGGTTTTCCTCCCTGTTCAGCGTCGAATTGGCGGCAAAAGCGCGAGAGACTTCGGCCCGTGCGGATATTTTGCTTGTCGCAACCGCGCAAATCAAGCGCCGCGGTCAGACCAGCGCCCGGCGCGCTTGGCCAGCCGAAGGCCGCGGTCCTATAAAGACGCCATGAGAGGAACCAGATCCCGAAAAAAGCGGGCGGCGCTGGCGGAAGTCGTGTTCGCGCGGCTTGCCGCTGCAAACCCTGAGCCGCGCGGCGAGCTCGAATACGCCGATCCGTTCACCCTTCTGGTGGCGGTCGTGCTGTCGGCTCAGGCGACCGATGCGGGGGTCAACAAGGCGACGAAGGCGCTATTCCCGGTCGCGGACACGCCGGAAAAGATGGTCGCGCTCGGAGAAGAGCGGCTCGCCGAGCGGATCCGAACGATCGGCCTCTACCGCGCCAAGGCGCGCCACATCGTCGCTTTGTCGCGCGCCATCCTGGAACAGTACGGAGGGGAGACGCCGAGAGACCGCGCCGCGCTCGAAACGCTGCCCGGCGTCGGTCGAAAGACCGCGAATGTCGTCCTGAACACGGCGTTCGGCGAACCGACCGTCGCAGTGGATACGCATGTCTTTCGGGTGGCCAACCGGCTGGGCATCGCGACGGGCGCGACGCCTCGTGCGGTCGAGGACGAGCTCCTGCTCGTCATTCCCACGCGTTTCCTGGGTCACGCGCATCACTGGCTCATTCTGCACGGACGCTACGTGTGCAAGGCGCGCAGGCCGCTTTGCGGCTCGTGCGTCCTCTGTGACATTTGTCCGTACGACGACAAAACGCCGCCGGCCTGATCGACGGAATTTGCTCTGCCGCGTCGCCCTCAGAGGACATTCCTCTCGGCGATGGTACCGCCACCCCGGCTCGAACGGGGGACCTCTAGATCCACAATCTAGCGCTCTAACCAACTGAGCTATGGCGGCACGGTTCGCGTTTGCGGCGCGAAACTAGTGTCAAAGCGCGCGCCGTGCAAGACCGCGGGCGCGTTCATGGGGGGACAAAGCAGGACGGCGCCCGCGCCGCCCGGAACACAAACGCCGCCCAGCCGGGCGGCGTCCGTAAGATCGCAGGAAAGGTCGCGGCGCGGACGACGACGATCAGACCGCCATCTTGAACGACTTGGCGACCTGATCCTTCACCGGCTCGATCGTTTCGATCATCGTCTTCTGCGCCAGGGCGCCGAGGTCCTTGACCTGCAGGGACACCGCCTCGACCTGCTTGCGGGCGAATTCGGTCTGCAGCGTAACCAGGTCCGACACACTCTTGGCCGCGAAAGACGCCGTAACGAAATCGAGATGGGCCTCGGTGTTCGCGCGCAGGGCCTGGAGGGCCTTGGCGCTGATCGCCATCACCCCTTCCTTCGCGGCGGACAGACTGAGTTCGAACGCGTTCGCGGCGTCGTCGGCGGAAGCCTTCGCTCGCGCGAAAGCGGCGCGGGAGTCGGTAACGCCCTTCTCGAGCGCCGTTCGGACGCTGTCCTGCATTTCGGCCGCCGGCTCGACAACCGCAGCCATAGCCTCTTCCACGCTGGGGATGGCGGCGTCGAGATCCGGCTCGACTGGAGCGGCAGCACGAGCGGCGCTTTTCTTTGGGGAGCTAGCCATTGCTTTCCTCTGGATTTGGATGGAGGCTCGAACGGCGAATGTTCAGTTCGAACCTGGAGTGACGCTTTTCTGGAAGGCGACGCCGAGTTCCTTGGCCTGCGTCTGCAACGCCGCAAGCTGTGTCTTGAGGTATTCGCTCTGGAGCGCGAACGCCTCCTGCGGGTCCTTGGCTCGAACGAGCTTGTTCGCCAGCTCAAAGGCCGCGTTCACATTCTGCTCGGTATAGGTCAGCACATGAGCGCCGACCGACTTGACGCCCGGCGTCGCATGGGCGGCGTCGCCGGCGGCGCCGGTGGCGCGCTGAGCGACCGCCAGAAAACCTTCAAAGGCCTTGCGGGCCTGCTCGACGCTTCGCTCGGCGAAATCGCGCAGTTCGTTGGGGACTTCAAACGGAGAATTTGTCATTGTCTTTCCCGATCGGAGGGCTCCGCCAAACGCAGGCCCAATCCATTTGCAAATTCTCTATAGCGCCGTTTTTGTTGCAGTGCAACATAAATATTGCGACGCACCAAATATTTTAACCCTGGCGGAAAGCCCCCGCAGGACAAACATGGTGGAATCGCCGCAACAGCGTTAAACCTTCGCTAACGGCTGGCGCCGATGGAAAGCCTGTCTGCGGCCCGGTCGTAGGAATTGCGAGCCGACTTTGATTTCAATGCCGCCGACCCCTCCGGAAGTCCGCGACGTTCTTGCCTCCGATCAGGCTCGCGCGCTCTTTGCGGCGACGCCGAGCGCGCAAAACCAGTCGGGCGAAGGCTGCAATCTTGCGATCCTGGGCGAGAATGCCGAGATCCTTTATGCGACCCCGGCGGCGTTGCGGCTGTTTGGAGCGGCAAGCCGCGCCGATCTTGAGCGCCTGCTGGGCGCCGGCGACGGTCCGACCGCCCGCCGACTGCGCCATCTCGCCGCCGCCCTGCCGGTCGGCGGGCCGCCTCGGCTCGAGCGGATTCGTTATTCCCTCGGCCGGCGTCCGACAAGCCTCAACCTGCTTTGCGCCCGCGTCCCGGCGCCGGGCGGCGGAACCGCGCTTACGCTTTCGACGTGCGACCCCTCGAACACGGACATTCCCGGCCCGGATGCGCAGCCTGTGACGAGTGAAACGCCCGCCGCCGTTCCCGTTCATCCGGCGCCCACCCGCAAAGCGCGTTTCCTGTGGACACTCGATTCCGGCGGGCGCTTCGGTGCAACCGATCCTTTGCTCGCCGCGGCGCTCGGCGACGCCGCTCCTCGGCCGGGCGAAACGCTCGAGCACCTCCGTCTCCGCGCCGAGATCGAAGATGCGGACGAACTCGCGGCCCTGATCGGCAGGCGCGAAACGTTCTCCGGGCTCGCTCTCGCCTGGGGGAGGAGCGGCGACGGCCGAAAGTTGCGCCTTGCGCTCTCTGCGAGTCCGGTGTTCGACAGCCTTCGCGCCTTCGCCGGCTTTCGCGGCTTCGGGGTCCTGGACCAGGCTTCCGGCTTGCCGGCGGCGCCGGCGCCGGCAGGAATCGGCCCCCTCGCAGAGTCCGCCAGTTCCGTGGTTCCGCCGCCAGACGCGGCCCTGTCACAGGACGCCGCCGCGTCGCCCGAGTTGCACGGATCGGTAGAGGACAACGGAGAAGGGGGATCCACGGTTTCGGCTCAGGATGAGGTCCCGGCCGAGGACGGCGAATCCTCCGCCGCGCTGTCAGAAGGCGCAGATACGGACTCGGCTCTGTCGGGAGCGCATCAGGAGCGTACCGCGGAGATCTATTTCCTGCGCCAGGCCGCCGCTGGCGCGTCGAAGGTCGTTCCGATCCGCCCGGGGGCCGCCGACGCGCCGGCGCCGCGCGATTCCCAGGGGACCGGAGACAGCGTCGAACTCAGCCGAAGCGAGCGGGACGCCTTCCGGGAAATCGCCCGGGCGCTGGTGGGCCGCCCGCAGGCCTTGCGCCAGGATGGGGAGGCGGAATCGCCCGCGGCAATGACCGAAGAGGAGAGCGGTCCCCCCGAGGCGTCCGACGCCCCGCTTTCCCGGTCTTCTCTTGCCGAAGGCGTTGGCCCGGGGTTTGAGGAGATAGCCCGCCGCAACGCGGCTGCGCTTCTGGATCGGCTGCCGGTCGGCATCCTGGTCGCGCGCGACGCCCAGGCGCTGTATCTCAACCGCACGTTGCTCGATCTCCTCGGCTATCGCGATCTCGAGAACTTCGAAACGGCCGACGGGCTGGCGAGAATGTTCCGCGGTCACGATCCGCAGTCGATGCCCGTCGAGGACCACAGCTCGCTGTCAATCGTGAAGGCGGATGGAAGCGCGCTCGCGGTCGAAGGCCATGCGCGGGTTGTCCTCTGGGGTAGCGCCCTGGCCACGCTGTTTTCCCTGCGGCCGTCGACGGAGGCTGAGCTCGAAGACAAGCTTCGCCGCGTGGAACGCGAGAGTCCGACTTCGAACGGATCGGCGGCCGATCTCCAGGAGATGCTCGACCTGGCGACAGACGGCGCCGTAATCCTCGACGCTGCCGGACGAATCCTGTCGTTCAACCTGCCTGCGGAGCGACTGTTCAGCTACGAACAGCGCGAAGTCGTGGGCGAGAGCGTGCTTATGCTGCTCGCCCCGCCGAGCCATCTGGAAGCGACGGCGAGGCTCGACCGCCTCAGTCGCGGCGAGACCCCGCCCGAACCCGATCCACCCCTCGCCGTCGTCGGCCGGGGTCGGAACGGAGGACATCTTATGCTGGCGCTGACCTTGGCCCGGATTGGCACGCCGGAGGCGTTTTCCTATTGCGCCCTGTTCCGTGACACAAGCCGCGAGCGCGAGACCGAAGCCCGCCTCGTTGCGGCTCGGGATGTGGCCGCGGCGGCGAGCGCCGCCAAAACCGACTTTCTCGCCCAGGTGACCCACGAGATCCGGACGCCACTGCACGCCATCCTCGGTTTCGCCGAGGTCATGATGGAGGAGCGATTCGGGCCGATCGGCAATGACCGCTATCGCGACTATCTCAAGGACATCCACACGTCCGGCAAACATGTGATGAGCCTCGCCGACGATCTCCTCGATCTGAGCAAGATCGAAGCCGGCAAGCTCGAGCTTGAATTCGCCCCGGTCGACGCGAACAGCGTCATCCGCGAATGCGTATCGCTCATGCAGCCCCAGGCCGCGCGCGAGCGCGTTATCCTGCGTCTGTCCCTTTTCGACCGGCTGCCGCGGGTGATGGTCGATGAACGGTCGCTCAAGCAGGTGATGCTGAACCTCATGTCGAACGCGGTGAAATTCAACGAGCCGGGCGGACAGGTTATTGTTTCGACCGCGGTCGACGCGGGAGGGCAGGCGGTGATCCGCGTCCGCGACACAGGAGTTGGGATGAGCGACAGCGAAGTCGGCGTCGCGCTCGAGCCGTTCGGACAGATCGGCAGGGTTCCCCGAAAAGGCGGCGTCGGCCTCGGCCTGCCGCTCACCAAGGCGCTGGTCGAAGCCAACAAGGCGGAATTCTCAATCAAGAGCCGGCGCGAGCACGGAACCCTGATCGAAATTGCGTTCCCGGTGATTCAGGCGGCGCAATAGGCGGCCCGTCAATCAAGGTCCAGAGTCCATGTCTGCCCGACGAGATCGCAGCCGAACGAATGGTGCGGCGCCTCACTCGCCAGACGAAAGCCAGACGCCTCATAGATCCGGCGGGCGGAGGCGCCCGATGTCGGCCGCCGTCCCGCCCTCGCGCCCGGCCGTCGCCAGTTCGTAAAGGACGCGGGCTTCAGGAAGGGACAGATCGCTGGCCGGCAGATGCCGGCCCAAAAGGCCAATCTCACGTGTGTAAAACCGGTTGAAGGCGCGGATTTCGTCGACGAGCGTCAACGCGACGGCGGACCTATGTGTTGTTCCCGACAACACATAGCCGACACTGCGGACGAGGAAAAGCGGAAACGCGAGTGCGGCCGCCGGCGCCGTCCAGCCGCTTCGCCAGGGGCGGTTCCATCGGCGCCGCCGCGCTTCTAAAACGACTGGTCCGGCGACTTGCGCGCTTTTTTGCGCCTAAAAGGACCCGATGCCCCGCTTCAAGCTCACGCTCGAATATGACGGCGCGCCGTTCGTCGGCTGGCAGCGGCAGGAGAACGGCCTTTCGGTGCAAGAGGCGCTCGAAAGGGCGATTTTCGCCATGACCGGCGAAACGGCCGCCGTCCATGGCGCCGGACGGACCGACGCCGGCGTGCACGCGACCGGGCAGGTCGCCCATGTCGACCTGTCGCGCGACTGGACGCCGTTCCGGCTCGCCGAGGGGCTGAACGCCCATCTCGTTCCGAACCCGGTCGCGGTCGTGAAAGCCGAGCGCGCGGCGGACGACTTCGACGCCCGTCGCAGCGCGCGCGGCCGCGCTTACGCCTACAGGGTCGTCAACCGGCGCGCGCCGCTGACTATCGATCGCGGACGCGCCTGGGCGGTCAAGCAGAGGCTCGACGTCGAGGCGATGCGCGAGGCGGCGCGCGCGCTCGTCGGCCGGCACGATTTCACCACCTTCCGGGATTCGCAGTGCCAAGCGAAATCGCCCGTCCGCACCCTGGATCGGCTCGACGTCCGACTCGAGGGCGAGGCCATCCTGTTCGAGGTCGGCGCGCTGTCGTTCCTGCACCGCCAGGTGCGCTCGATGGTCGGCTCGCTAGTCGATGTCGGCGCCGGGCGCTGGACCGCGGCCGACCTCAAAGCGGCGCTCGACGCGGCCGACCGCAGCCGTTGCGGACAGGTGGCCCCGGCCTGCGGGCTTTTTCTGGTCCGGGTGGACTACGACGAGGAAGGGTCCCCGATACCGGCCGCGCGCGCTCCCTCCTCCCTTGGGAAGAAGGGCCAGGAATGAGGGGACCCGGCCATTGCAGGACTTTCCTTCGACAGGGTCCCCTCATTCGGCGTCATAGTCGATCGAAAGACGTGCGTCCTTCGACGCCACCTTGTGACCCCGTGGGGAGAAAGGTGATCTCGGCAAAATACCGCTCCAGCACCCGCTCGTAGACGCGCGACAGGCCCTCGATGTCGGCGACCGCGACCCGCTCGTCGACCGCATGAATGGTCGCGTTCGGCAGGCCGAGGTCGACGACCGGGCAGACGTCCTTGATGAAGCGGGCGTCGGACGTCCCGCCGCTGGTCGAAAGGGCGGGACGGCGCCCGGTGACGTCTTCGACCGCTCCGGCGACGAGGTCGGTGAAGGCCCCGCGCGGTGTGAGAAAGGCGACCGCATTGGTCGGATCGAAGGCGAGCCTATGACGCCCGCCGGCCGCGGTCTCGATGCGCCGGGCGATCTCCTCCTTCAGCGTTGCCGGGGTCCACAGGGCGTTGAAGCGGACGTTGAACAGGACCCGAACCTCGGCCGGAATGACGTTCGAAGCCGGATTGCCGACGTCGACGCTGACGACTTCGAGATTCGATGGGTCGAAGTCGGCGTCCCCGCTATCGAGCGGCGGGTCGAACAGCGCCGCGAGGACAGGCGCGAGCGCCCGGAGCGGATTGTCGGCGATGCGGGGATAGGCCACGTGGCCCTGGCGGCCGTGCAGCGTCAGCCGTCCGGTCAGCGAGCCGCGTCGTCCGTGCTTGATCGTGTCGCCGAGCGTTTCGACGCTGGTTGGTTCGCCGACGATGCAATGATCGAAACGCTCGCCCCTGTCGAGCGCCCAGCGCATGAGCTTGACCGTGCCGTTGATCGACGGTCCCTCCTCGTCGCCGGTGATGAGGAAGCTGATCGAGCCGGGAAAGGCGCCTTTTGCGACGAAGCGCAGGGCGGCGGCCGTGGCTGCCGCGATCCCCCCCTTCATGTCGCAGGCGCCGCGTCCCCAGAGCTGGTCCTCGGCGACCTCGGCCGCGAACGGGCCGAACCTCCAGCGAGCGTCGTCTCCGGCCGGCACGACGTCGGTATGTCCGGCGAAGACAAAGTTCGGCGCTGCCGTTCCGTATCGCGCGTAGAGATTGAGGACGTCCGGCGTTCCAGCCTCCGCGAAGGTCATGAGTTCGGTCCGGAATCCGGCGCCGGCGAGGAGATCGCGCAGCCAGGGCAGCGCTCCGGCGTCCGCGGGCGTCACCGAAGGAAAGGCGATGAGGGAGCGCGCGATGTCGAGTGCGGAGGGGGAGGGCATTGGATCGCCTGCCTCACCCAGGCCCGTCCATCTCATCCGCGCGAACGCGGGGATCCAGAATCTTGGCCCGAACAAGGATATCCAATCGCCGCATGAGGGCCTTCCATAACCGCGCTGCGCGCCCGACAACCCCGGGATGCAAGCTTTCCGCGGGCAGGACACCGCAGAGGAGCGACCTGGTATTCCGCTTTCACTTCGGCCGCATCTCGCGAACCGGCGCGGCCCAGTCGAGGCCGACGTCGTAAATCGGCGGCTCGGTGTTGGAGAGCAGATTCCACAAGCCCGTCGGCGGGCTCTTCTTCAGGGCCTTGATCAGCACCCGCCCGTCGGCGAGGCCGCAGACGCACATGCGCCCGACCAGGCTGTCGTCGGGCGAGTTGCGAATGTCGTCGTAGAACACGATCCAATTATCGAACAGGGCGCCGAGCGAGTGCCCACGAACCTGCACCGCGACGGTCTCGGGCTTCGCGTCATAGGGCGCGTCGACCTCATCGAACGGCCCCTGTCCATCGGAGTAAAAATGCGCCACGGCGCCGGCGCCGACATAGCCGATCAGCGGCGCTTTGGGAGCGAGCGGCCTGCTGCCGCCGCCAATGAGCCGCGGCGGCTCGATGCCGAGATATTCGGAGACGACCCCGATCTCGTCGGCGCGCAGGCGCCGGTGGCCGTTCAGGAGATCAGTCACTGCTGAAGGCGAACGGCCGAGCGCCTTGGCCAGCCCGGTTCGAGTTTTGCCGGCGTGCCTAAGGCCGGTGCGGATCCAGTCGACGGTCAACGTTCCCACCCCTGCGTTTGCGGCGTCGCGCGTGGGCGCTCGTCTGCGGCGCCCACGCGCGCATCGGACAGAATTGCCTGTTTTCCGAAAAACAGCAAGTATCAAAAACAGATAATTGGATTTCGCGGAGTATGACCGAAATGTGCAGGCCCTTTTTCGCCCGTGGGCTTACTAGGCGGCGATTCCGGCAAACGCTCGGAACGTGCGCCCTTTGATGCGCGGAATCTTTCAGCGCGATGTATTTTAGGCAAATTTGATCGATCAGCAAAACTAAATTGCGGCGGATATTCTCGATCGGTTCCGAAAAAACAAGCCTATGAGGCAGTCATGATTACAATCGAAAGAAATATTCGCCGGTATACGAGAGCTTTTGATTAACTCTTCCGTTCGGGAAGCGCTTCTCCATGGGAAGAACAAATTGACAACGCTGTCTCCTATCGGCATCCTTGAACAAATAAAGAACAGTTGTCGCCTTCCTCTTCAGACGCCGTCGAATGGCGGTGGAAGGGCAAGGATCAGGCGGCGATTGGGGCGGGCTTGGACCCCCCGGGCCTGATGTAGCTGCCGGAGGCGCACGCGATGCTGAAGCTGATCGAAGGTTCCTACGCGTCGTTTTTTCCCAGGGAAATGGATGCGATGTTCCGCAACCGGGCCGAAACCTTTCACGAACGGCTCGGCTGGGACGTCGTGGTCAAGGACGGCTACGAGCGCGACCGCTTCGACGACCTCAATCCGCTGTATCTCGTGTCGGTCGACCCCGACACGGAACGCTACCTGGGCTCCGTGCGCCTTTTGCCGACCACCGGGCCGAACATGCTGCGCGACATCTTTCCGCAATTGCTGGAAGAGGGCGAGGTGGTGGAGAGCGCCACAATCTGGGAAGTGTCTCGGATTTGCACGGGGGGACCGGAGGGACGTTCCGGACACGGCGTGAGTGGCGTGGTTCTCGGCGAACTGATCGCGGGAATCGCAGAAGTCGGCCTGATTGCCGGACTCACCCAGTTTGTCGCCGTCTTCGACGAGCGTCTCCTGCGTATTCTCAAAACAATCCGGTGCCATCCGGAGATCATCGGGAGGCCTCAGCGCATCGGCGGAACCATGAGCTACGCCGCCCTTTTTGGCGAAGACCTTCTCGAGGCGCTCCGCACGTCGCTCGGAATCGACGGCAGCGTGCTGGCGCCGGGGGCCCGCGACCTCGCGTTCGCCTGAGCCCGGAACAAAACACGAATCTCCCATGAGGCCGGTCCGAGAGACCGCTTCCCAGCAACTTTTTCGCCCTTCGCTCGTCCTGCAATCCGTTCGATCGCAAGCCATTTCGATGGAGACGTTCATGCCGGATCCCATTCCCCCGCACAAAGAAAAGAAGTCGAGCGCCGACACCGCCCGGGAAAAGTCAGCCCTCGCCTCCGCTAGGCATCTCAATGACCTGAAGCAGGCCCACGGACGTCCCCCGCCCGACGTCGGTGTGCCGTCGAGAAGCGTGGTGCGTCTCGTCTCCCCCGTGCCGGAAGGATCCTGGTGCACCTCTCCGGCCCAACTCTGCGCGGAGCTCGCCGAATGACCAGAAGCCCCTCCACGAAGCGCGGCGTCTGCAAGCCGCAGAACCTCGCTGACGCCGTGCAGGAGCGGCTCGACGCCACGCCGGAGCGGCTCGCGCGCGCCCGGGAGGCCGGTCAGGCCGCGACCCGCGACAGCGAAAGGCTGCGCCGCATCATCGATCCATTCGACACGATGCGGGCGAACCGCGTGCTCGCCCCGCACGATCCGAAGCTCAACGACATCCGCTGGCTGATCGGGGAGTCGCTGCGCCGGACGCATCACCGCGCCCGGCTCGACGCCCTGCGAGCCGTGGCGCCGGACCGGCTCGGCTCGACCGGCTTCGGCCCTCGCCCGGGCCTGCCGCAAGCAGAAGCCGCACTGCACGCCCGCGACAAGATTCGCAAGGCGGAGGAAAAGGTCGGCCCGCACGCCTGGCCGATTGTCACCCGGATCATCATCGAGGGCGCCGGGGTGCGGGAATGCCGCAGATTCATCCCCGAACTCGCGACGCCCTGGCGGGCGGACGCCGTCATCGCCGACCGGCTGCGGGTCGCGCTCGATTCGCTCGGGCCCCTGATGGGCGTGACGCGCGGACGGGAGTGAGCCTCTCTCCGCTCCGGCGGCGCTAAGCGCCGAGTGAAGGGTGGCGCGGTGGGAACGGCCGATGCGAAACGGGACGCTGAACAAAGGAGGATCTGATGAGCTTCAAGAACGTACGACCGGGCGCGCCGCCGCGAAGGTCGAGTCTGCGGTCACGGCTGGCGTCGGAGGTTTTGATTCGGCTCCTCAGCAACGCGCCCCGGGCCCTGACCCAGTCGGCCCCTCCGGCGCCGCGCCAGCCGGTCGTCGCCGTCAAGAAATCTGCAGTCTGCAGAGACGCGCGCGGCGGGCTCCGCAGGATCGATCTGTTTTTGCCGGCGGATCTCGTGGGAGAGCTTTCCCGCCCCATCGACATCCTCTTCCTCGACGGCGACGAACCCGTCACGGCGGATGAGCTCGGAAGAGCGGTCAAATCGAATTTCGTCAAAGTTGGCGGTGGGTCAGTCTGATTCAGGCGGCCCGCGGCGCCAACCGCTTGTCTTCACCCACATACACATGTTCATCGTGTGACGTCTTCCTCCGAACGATCACTCCGGGAAAATCAGCATGTCCGCTGTCACGTTCGACAAGGCTCCGCCGATGGCCGCGATTGCCGAACCGCCACTTGAGCTTCTCGATCACATACCGGGAACCGACGGCTGGCCGATTGTGGGTTCGACGCTCGCTCTTCTCGCCGACCCCAAGGGCGAGGTGGAGCGTCGGGCTGCGCGCTTCGGCCCCGTATTCCGCACCCGCGCGTTCGGTGGCCGCAACATTTCTCTTCTGGGCCCGGAAGCGAACGAATTCGTCCTGTTCGATCAGGCGAAGATTTTTTCCTCGAAGCACGGCTGGAACTTCCTGCTCGAGCGACTATTTCCGGGCGCGCTGGCGTTGCTCGATTTCGACGAGCACCGGCTGCACCGTAGGGCATTGTCCGTCGCATTCAAGGCGGGGCCGATGAAGGCCTATCTCGAGAGCCTCAATTGCGGCATAGCCGGCGGGATCGCCGGTTGGAAGGCCGGCCCGCGTGACCTGGAGTTCTATCCCGCCATCAAGCATTTGACCCTCGACCTCGCCGCCGTGTCGTTTCTCGGCGCGGAACTCGGTCCGGATATCGCGGAGTTGAAGAGCGCTTTCATCGACATGATGGCCGCCATTATCGCTGTCGTCCGCAAGCCGATCCCCGGCACGCGAATGGCGCGCGGAATGAAGGGCCGCGCCTTCATGATCGACTATTTCCGCCGTCAAATCGATGCGCGACGGGCGAGCGACGGGGCGGACATTTTCACCCACCTGTGCAAGGCGACCACGGATGACGGCGCGCTGCTTACGCCTCGGCAGATCGCCGACCATATGAGCTTCCTGATGATGGCTGCGCACGACACGCTGACTTCGTCGCTGACATCCTTTGTCTGGTTCCTGTGCGCGAACCCGGAGTGGCAGGACCGGCTGCGGGCGGAAATTCGGTCGCTCGGCCTCAACAAGGGCGCGCCACTTCCGTACGACAGGCTCGGCGATCTGCCGTTGACGGAAATGGCGTACAAGGAGTCGTTGCGCATCATTCCTCCGGCTCCATTGATCTGGCGTTGCGCCATGCGCGACACCGAATTTGCCGGGTACAAGCTGCCAGCCGGTTCGCGCGTCACCGTCAACATGCTCTTCACGCATCACATGCCGGAGGTGTGGCCGGAGCCGAAGAAGTTCGATCCGTTCCGCTTCACCGACGAGGCCTCGCGCGGCCGGCACAAATTCGCGTTCGTGCCTTTCGGCGGCGGCGCACATATGTGCCTCGGTCTGAACTTCGCGTACATGCAGGCGAAGTGCTTTGCGTATCATTTCCTGTCGACGACAAGCGTCTCCGTCGCCCAAGGATACAAACCCGACTGGAAATTCTGGCCCGTTCCCGAGCCGCGTGACGGCCTTCGCGTGCGGCTGACTCCGCTAGCTTGAAAGACGAAAGCGCGTCACCACCGCGCCACCGTGGCCGCCCCGTCGTTGGCGTCTTCAAGCTCGTCGGGACGCGAGGCCGGCATCCAAGCCTCGCTTTCAGCGAAGGAGGGGCGAAACGGGCCCAAGGGTCGGCCCCCGCCGCCGCTCGATGTCTACCGGCCATTCTTGCCACACCTGGCGCGGCGCATGGGTCGATATCTGGGTGGCTCGGGGCGAAATGTTCCGCCATGGGCGACACTCACAGCTGCCAAGCGATGATGGCGTCTTTCTGTCGGAAACCTGGCGGAATCCCGCTTGCAGCGGCGCGCGCAATGTGTATACATGTTAGCGTCGCTCACGCTCTGACCTCCCCAAATTTGTTCGTTGCCACTTTTGGGAAGTTGTCAATAATTAACACTACGGAATGACCTAGCGTAGGGGGCTCGGTTGGCCAAAGGCTCCAGGTCGTTGAGGCATGAGGAGATTGAACCGAAACCGAAGATCGGAGAGTTGACCCTCTCTGCCTTTGAAGCGCGTCGTCGCGCCGTCTGCGGTGAGGTCATCGACTCGCGCTTGACTGTGTCCGACAACATCGACCTTGGCACTGGCCATTTTTTTGTGTACGAGAAGACGACGCTCTTTTCGAAGTATTTAACTTGAGGCCGTAGAACTGCCTTATGAGGCTGAAGATGTCGGCGATTGAATTGATCGAGCCCGTTCGTCTCGACGGCTGCGCGATAAGACTAACCGACACGATTCTCGGTTATAACGAGAAGGACCTCAGCGAGACGCTGAAGGACGTCGCGTCCGAAATCGGCGTTTCTCACATTTCCTATATCCGCTTCGCGCAAGACAAGAGCGCCGACACGAGTATTTTCACGGCGAGTCACACGTTCTCGGGGGAATGGGTGGCGCGTTATTTCCTAAAAAAATATGTTGATACAGATCCGGTCATCGCACATGGACGGACCGCCGTTGTGCCGTTCGACTGGCGAACATTGGGCGAGGGCGACCCCTCGGCGCGCGCCTTCCTCACCGACGCGGCAAATCATGGTGTCGGACGCAACGGCCTGTCGATCCCGGTTCGGAACCGAAAGGGGGTCTTTTCGGTGGTCTCCTTCATCAGCGATTGCTCACAAGCCGAATGGGAATTATACGTTAACGAGAACTCGGCCAAGCTGCAATTGTTGGCCGTCCTCATCGATTCCGCCGCGAACATCAATTTCAAGCTCCCTTTGCCTCCCGTGAAGTTGTCCCGGCGCGAGGAGCAATGTCTGATCTGGGCCGCGCGAGGCAAAACTTATCAGGAAATTGGGGAGATCCTCGAGTTGACCTTCGGCAGCGTGAAGACGCATCTGGACAGCGCGCGACGTAAATTGAACTGCACGAACCTGACCCATACGGTCGCCGTCGCCATCGCCACCGGCGTGCTTCCCGCGAAGGCGGTTCAAGGGGATAGTCGCGCGGCTTGAGATGCGCGCGAGCCGGAGGCGCGGACCGCCCTAGGGAAATGCGGATCTCCTCCTCCGACAGAACCCCCCGCCGCTAAACTGGCGCTAAATCGCCCCGATCCTCAACCCGTTCCGATCGCCAGCGGCCGGTCGCCACGCCGCCATTTCTCCAGGCCGACGGCGATGGCGCCGGCATCGCTGAAATTGCGGAATTCCAGCGTTCGACGGCGCCGGACAGCGAGCCCTGCCGCGACGCTTCACGCTTGCATCTTCGCCATCAGCGCGTCGGATATTTCGAAGTTGGCGGTGACATTTTGAACGTCGTCGTTGTCTTCCAGCGCGCCGATCAGGCGCAGGATCTTCTCGCCGGCCTCGTCGTCGACGACTATCGTGTTCTGCGGACGCCACACGAGGGAGGCCTTGCGCGGCTCGCCGAACCTGACCTCGAGCGCCTTTTGCGCTTCAGCCAGCGCCTCGACCGAAGTGATCACTTCGTGCTCTTCGAGTCCGGACACGACATCGTCGGCCCCCGCTTCGATCGCTGCCTCCAGCATCGCCTCGTCGTCGGCGGCCCGGCGATCGTAGACGATCAGCCCGACCCGATCGAACATGAACGAGACGGCGCCCGTCTCCGCGAGGGAGCCGCCAGCCTTGGCGAAATTGGAGCGCACCTCGCCCGCAGTGCGATTGCGGTTGTCGGTCAGCGCTTCGACGATCACCGCGACTCCGCCGGGCGCATACCCCTCGTAGCGCACCTCGTCGTAATTCTCGCTGTCGGCGCCAGACGCCTTTTTGATCGCCCGCTCGATATTGTCCTTTGGCATATTCTCCGCGCGGGCGGCGAGGACGGCGGCGCGCAGCCGGGCGTTCATCGCCGGATCGGGAAGGCCCATCTTGGCCGCCACGGTGATCTCGCGCGCGAGCTTGGAGAAAAGCTTGGATCGGATTGCGTCCTGCTTCCCCTTTTTGTGCATGATATTCTTGAACTGACTATGGCCGGCCATATATCGCCTCGGGAAACGCGCGCCTCTTGCGCGAGGAGCATTGAGTGAAAACGGCGACCCCTATACGCCAACCTCCAGCGGTTAGGGAAGGCGGGAAGAAATGACCATATGGCCCTCACGCGGTTTCTTTGCGCGCCCTGCGGCTCGACTCCCCTGCAGAATGCGAGGCGGCGGGGCCTGCCGTCGCGGTTCTCCCGCGATTCTATTCTATTTGATGGAATCAGGCCCTTCGCGCTCCGGGATTGCCGCGATTTCTCGAATGATCGCCAAGCGCAGATGCCAGACGGCCAGACGGTTTGGCGAAGGGCAAAACAGCTGGAACCTGAGCGTACCTGTCTCGCCCGTGTACGGACACACCGCGCCAGAATGCAGCCGTAGTGAGGACAGCCAATCACGAACCTTGATCGCCGTCTCGGCGAAAGCCTGGAACGCGGCACGATCAACGTTCCAAGGTGTCTCGGTCATCTTCGCTCCGAAGAAGCCTCGTTGGCGCTCACCGCGCAAGACTTTGGCCAAGAGATAACAAGCATATATGATATGTTTACCGGGTATCCCCTTAACGCCCGCCGGCATCGGCGGTATGATTATAGGATGGAGACGCCGTGCAACGCCATTTCTGGAGTCGATTATCCACGGACGTTCCAAGAGGTGGATGAGTGGTTTCGTAGCGACGCTGCTTGCCGGAAGTACAATCCGCCGCCTGCGTTGGCCGGACGGGTTCCTGGTGCCCGGAATGCGGCGTGGCCGCGGACCCGTGGGAGATGTCGCGCGGACGGTTGCGATGTCGCGCCTGCGAGTGAGAGACGTCGCTGACGGCTGGCACGGTGTTCCAGGATACCCGCAAGCCGCTGCGAATGTGGTTTCTAGAAAAACGGGTTTGGATCCAGCCCATGAAGTCATGCCGCGTGTTCACACTGTCGCCTCGCTTCTCAAGCGGTGGCTGCTCGGCACTCACCAGGGCGGCATCCAGCAACAACACCTCGATTACTACCTCGACGAATTCACTTTTCGGTTCAACCGGCGACGCTCAAATGCTCGCGGGTTGCTGTTCCACAGGCTCGCCCAACAGGCGATTGCGGTCGACCCCGCGCCTTACAGTTCGATTGTCGGTCACGCCAGGACAAAGAAATCAGCTTAACGGGTGTGAAGGAGATACCCATTATATGTTTTATTCCCGGCCTCGATTCGGGTTCGGCGGTGTGAAAGCGACAAGGCGACAGGTTTTGGCGCCCAAATCATTGAAGTGCGACGGCGGCGAGCGCCCGAGCGGCGGGCTCGGCCTTGGCGTGCGAACTCGTCACGCGGATCGTCGTTTGCCGCGCATGCCGGGTGCGGGTGGCGATCGCCGTCAGGAACAGCGGCCGGCTGGTGATCGCCTCGCGGTGAAGGCTGGGATCGGCGAGACGGACGAAGATGTTCCACCAGTTGTAAAAGAGCGCAAGCATCCGGGCCGCGAGCCGGCACCGGGCGAGATCGTGCGTTGTATAGCCGCCCCAGCCCCATTGGTTCTTCATCTCGTCGAAAATGTTCTCTCCGTCGCCCCTGTCGCGATAGAGCTGACCGAACGCCTCAGTGACTTCATCGAGCGAGGTGACCAGAACCGAGTATTCGTAGACCTCCGTCGCTTCGCCGATTTCGGCGAACGCGAGTTGCGGCGGACCGCCGTCGTCGTTCACCCGAAGCCCCACGGCGTCCTTCAGCCGCCGCCTGAGCACGATCACGCGCCGCTGGCGGCTCCAGCCCACCAGCCGAACCTCGCTCTCCTTCGCCTCGAAGCCCTGGCCGGCGTCGACCCATTCGCGCGACAGGCGAGCTTCTCGATCATGCGCTTGACGTTGGCGGTCAGCCGCAGCTTCAAGAGAAACGGAAGCGCCCGCGCCTCCGCCTCGCGCATGATCTCCTCGTTGCCGAAGCCCCGGTCGCCCCGCAACAAGGCGGGCCACAGGTCGCGCGGCAAACGATCGAGCAGCCCCCACAGGCTCGGTGCGCTGTGTCTGGATGCATGCTCGTCGCCAGGGCCGACATCGACATCGAGGATCAGACGCGTCGAAGCCATCGAATACGTGTGATAGCAATGGCTCGGACGTCCCGGCTTCTTGGGATTGTAGCCGAGCACCGCCCCTTCCTGATGACCGTAAAGCGGCTTAATCGTCGTATCGACGTCGAGAGTCCAGGGCTCGGCCAGCAGCGGCTCCACACAATATTGCAGGTGTCGGCGCAGCCAGACGGCCCCTTCCGTCTCGTCGAAAGACCCCCGGGCTGCCAATCCGGCGCGGGCTATTCGAACGTCGCGCCGAGCTGCTCGATCGCCGGGCGGAATTCCGGGAAGCTGGTCGCGATCATGGCCGTGTCGTCCACCGTCATCGGCTCGCGGCTCGCCAGCCCCATGATTAGGAAGCTCATCGCGATGCGGTGATCCATATGGGTCGCGACGATCCCCCCGCCGCGAGGCGTCCCGCCCTCGACGACGAGGTCGTCGCCTTCGATCGCCTGTGCGACGCCGGCTGAGGCGAGGCCCGCGGCGACCGCGGCGAGACGGTCGCTCTCCTTGACGCGCAATTCGTGCAAGGCCCGCATCCGCGTCGTCCCGGAGGCGAAGGCCGCGGCGACCGCGAGGACCGGATATTCGTCGATCATTGAGGGCGCCCGCGGCGCCGGAACGTCGACGCCTTTGAGCGCGCTCGCCCGCACCCTCAGGTCCGCGACCTCCTCGCCGCCCTCGACGCGTCGGTCGAGGATCGCGATGTCGGCGCCCATCTCGAGGAGCGTGGCGAGCAGCCCCGAACGGAGCGGGTTCGTCATCACGCCTTCGACCACCACGTCGGACCCCGGGACGATGAGCGCGGCGACGATGGGAAACGCCGCCGAAGACGGGTCGGCCGGAACGACGACCGGCGCCGGCCTGAGCTCGGGACGGCCGACGAGATCGATCCGGCGCCCTTCGCCCTCGGCGCTGACCGTGACCTCGGCCCCGAAGTGCGACAGCATCTTCTCGGTGTGGTCGCGCGAGGCCTCGGCCTCGACGACGGTCGTCACGCCGCGGGCGTTGAGGCCGGCGAGTAAAACCGCCGACTTGATCTGCGCCGAGGCGACCGGAGTCCGGTACAGGATCGGCGCCGGGTCGCGCACTCCCTTGAGAACGATCGGGCAACGACCGCCCTCCGCCTGCGACAACACCTCGGCCCCCATCAGCCGCAGCGGGTCGAGAATCCGGCCCATTGGCCGCTTGCGCAGCGAAGCGTCGCCGTCGACGGTCGCGGTGATCCCGTGGCCGCCGACGACGCCCATCACCAGTCGCGAGCCGGTGCCGGCATTGCCGAAATCGAGCGTCGCGCGCGGGGGAAGCACTGCTCCGACGCCGGGCCCACGGATCCGCCAGCGGCCCGGCCCGAGGCGCTCGACGGCGGCGCCGAGCGCCTTGCACGCCTCGCCCGTCCGCAGGACGTCGTCTCCCTCGAGCAGCCCCTCGACCATGGTCTCGCCCCGGGCGAGGAGGCCAAAGATAAAGGCGCGGTGGGAGATCGACTTGTCTCCAGGAGGCCGGAAGCGGCCGCGAAGCGGCCGCCCGCGACGGGCACGCAATGGGGTGGCGGGGGCCGGTTGCGGAGAGAGTGCTGACACGCGAACTCGCTTGGCTGTCGTTGCGCCGCTCGCACGAACGCAGGGCGTCCGTATCACCGCGGACGGCTCCGTGTCGACCGATCGGAATCACATTGACAAGGGGGATGGGACGCGACTAACCGAAGCGCTCAAAAAGCGGCCCTTTGAACGACAGGGAACTGATCGCAGTGGCAAAACCCGAACTCGGCGCCAAACGGCAGTGTCAGGCCTGCGGCGCCAAATTTTTCGATCTCAACAAGGATCCGATCGTCTGCCCGAAGTGCGGAACGGTGTTCCAGGGTGCCGCCCGCGTCCGCGCGGCCGCCAAGGAGGATGAAGAGGAGACCGAGCTTTCGACGCCGGCCGGCGTCGACGTGGTCTCGCTCGACGAAGTCGAAGCCGGCGAGGAGAAGGCGGTCGAGACTGCGGTCGAAGACATCGACGTCGAGGAGGCAGGTGACACCGAGGACGATTCCTTCCTTGAGGAGGAGGAGGAGGAAGACGACGACGTCAGCAACCTGATTGACGGCGACATCGCGCCTGACGAAGAGACCTGAGCGCAGTCGCGCGGACAAGCGCCGCTTTTTTGTCGAATGGGACTTGTGGCGGACGAAGCTTTGCGGTTATACCGCCGCCCACGCATTAGATCAGGGCTTGGCCCACAATCGGAGCTTCTCGCGCAATATGTGAAAGTGGGGCCATAGCTCAGTCGGGAGAGCGCTTCAATGGCATTGAAGAGGTCGTCGGTTCGATTCCGTCTGGCTCCACCACCCAAGTCATTTATATTACATGATTTCCCGTCTCACTGAATAGCGCCCACATGTCCGGGACATGCGCGTGGCGACGGAAGAAAAAGTGGGCAGGAGACCGAGAAATCTGGTCTCCGACGCGCACCACGCGGTTCAGTCTCCGCCGTTAGAAATTCTTTTCCGTGGCAAGTTGCTTTGCCGCAAGGGTCGTCTACGCCAAGAGGCCGTTCGCCGGGCCGAAAGCCGTTCTCGCCTACCTCGCCCGCTATACCCACCGCGTCGCGATCTCGAACTCCCGGCTCATCGGGGTCGACGACAAGGGCGTCACCTTCAAGTGGAAGGACTATCGGGTCGAAGGCCGCGACCGGCTCAAGACCATGACGCTCGACGCCGCCGAGTTCATCCGCCGCTTTCTCCTGCATGTGCTGCCGAGCGGCTTCCACCGTATCCGCCATTATGGCTTGTTCGCCGGCATGGTCCGAACTCGCAACATCGAGCGCGCCCGTCAACTGCTCGCCGCGGCAAAGAATGCGCCGCAGCCTGCGCGCGAGGCCGACAGCCAGACCGCAGACGTCTCGCCTGCGCGGCGCTGCCCCTGCTGCGGCGGCCGGATGATCATCGTCGAGACGTTCGAAGGGCCGCGCCCTTGGCGGACGCCGTCGCCGAGCCGGGTCAGGATCGACACCTCATGACCGTCGCCCCGCATCCCGCCGTGCACCCTCGATCGCCTCCGCCTCCAGCCGCGCGCCGGAACACGAGCCCGACGCCCGCGCGAGGTCGCAAGTCCTCCTGCGACCGAGGCCAACGCCCCGCTCCGGCCCAGCGTCGCCATCGAAACCCCCAACCATCGGCGCTTCCGCTGAAAACACCGCGCGTCGCCGATTGCCGACGCCTCGCTCGCCAGCCTTTCGCGATCCTCAAATCCCCATAGGCGCGCTCGCCAAACGGTCCCCATACCTCCCCGCGGTTTCCTCCTTGGGGGGCTTCGAGCGCCGGCCCCGGGCGCAGTCCCACCGTCGCAAAGGGCCGGCGCCCGAAACCCTCGTATGAGGGCCCGCAAGTCAAGCGCCAATTGTGGTCTCGGCGAGCTCCGGTTTAACAGACAGGGGCGTACTCCCTGCCAACCTCGTATCCGGTGGGATCTTGCGATCCCTAACCACGATCCCAGCATCCGGGAAGAGAAGCTCTTTGCGGCGGGTCCAATCTTCACATCGGCGCCCTGACGGGCCCTCGGGTTTCTGCGGCGACCGCCAACCATCGACCTCACTTGGCGAGAGAGAGCTGAAAGCTTGTCTTACGCCGCTTTCATCTTTGCTCCGTTAGGAATGACGCCGTCCTTCACATAGCGCCATAAGGCGATGAGCAGCTTGCGAGCGAGCGCGACGATCATGATTTTCCTGATCCGCCCTCCCCCTGCGCCGCCACGCGCGCGGAACCACACGGACAAGGCGCTGTCCGGTTGCCAGCGCAACCACATCCACGCGAGTTCGACCATCGCCGCGCGCACCCGTGCGTTGCCGTCCTTTCCGATCCCTTGTTCACGTTCGCTCCCGCCGCTGGAGAATGGCGTTCCCCCAAGCCCGACATATCCGCCGAGCGCGCGTCGATTGCGAAACTGCCGCACGAATGCCTCACGGACGAGAAGTGTAGCGAAGTCCGGACCGATAGACCGCAAGTCCGTCAGCGAACGGATCATCCTTTCCGCTTCATCCGCTGGCGCATCCTTCTTGAGAACGGCGTCACGCGCCGACTC
This sequence comes from uncultured Alphaproteobacteria bacterium, assembly GCA_963741405.1. Taxonomy (GTDB): domain Bacteria; phylum Pseudomonadota; class Alphaproteobacteria; order Rhizobiales; family Beijerinckiaceae; genus Roseiarcus. The sequence goes on along the minus strand of CAVUHX010000042.1, from coordinate 254,325 downwards.
CACTTGTTCGATCAGCTTCAGAACGAGATCGAGTTGATCGAGCAGACGTTCGATACGCGCTTTCGCCTTTGGAGGAATGGGATCGCCGTCCGGCTGGCGCGCGCAATTCAATTGTTCGCGACGATCGCGCCGCAAAGCCTTGTATCCCTTTATGCCCAGCGTCGCCAAAATGCCGTCGATCTTGTTGACGATCGATCGCCGCTCCCCGGTCAAATCCTCCCGTTCCCGATACGCGCGCCGCGCTTCCTCATCGGCCTCGCTCGGGATCGGAACCATCGAACAAACCCGGGGCTCGCCCCTTAGCCAAGCCATCAAAGTGCGCAGCAACATCTCGACGTCGATGACGTCGGTCTTTGCCCGCCGCGCCCGCCGATCCACGGGGAGGCTCGAAGGCTGGATGACGTGGACCTCGATGCTCCGTCGGGCGAGGAAACGCGCCAGCCAAAATCCGTCGCGCCCAGCTTCATGGGTCAGTATCACCCGAGCAATCTTCCGACCCGACGCTGCGCACCTGGCCTTTAGACGCTCGAGCAAACCAACCAACCCGTCGCCGCAAGCGTCCAGCACGTGCTTCGAATGCCGGCTAACGCCAGGCAGTTGCACCGCCAGAACCCACTTCTTCTCACTGAGTTCCAGCGCGCCAAATAATCGTGGAGTTGTAATCGACAGAAGCCTGAGGGGATCCCGAGAATTGAGACATCTGCTTGCTCCTTGAGGTCGTTCGACAGACCGAGGATACCGGCCTTGGCCGCCGTTTGCCCTCATAGGATCTTCACCGTTTGAGACGTTCACGGTCTTTGCGAATGGGCTCCCGGTGCAGTCGATCCCTTTCGCAGCTTCGCTGATCGCTGCCGTCCTTGTCACTGATCCGTCGCGGCTGTGGCAGTTTCAGGATTCACGTTGCCGGTGAAAGTTTCCAAACCGCGGCATCCATGTTATCGATCACATGACAATCCAGAAGGGGCCCAATGCGAGGCGGAGTGGAACGGCGGAAGACGGGCCGATCTGTGACGGGCGCAACTGACTCGGATGCGCTGACGGGCGTCGTCACGATGCAGACTGTGGCCCGCATGGCGGGCGTCTCCGCGATGACGGTTTCGCGGGCCCTGAAGAGCGACGCGTCGGTTTCCCAGGAGACCCGGGACCGCGTGCTCGACATCGTCAGGCGGGTCGGCTACGTGCCCGACGCGACCGCGAGAACGTTTGCGACGCGCCGCTCGGGCTTCGTCGCCGCCCTTGTTCCCTCGCTCAACAACTCGAATTTTGCCGAGACTGTCCACGGGATGTCGGAGGTGTTCGACGCCGCAGGTCTACAGATGCTGCTCGGCGACACCGAGTATTCCTTGTCCCGGGAAGAGGACCTGATCCGGGCCTTGCTGCAACGGCGGCCGGAGGCCATCGTCCTGACGGGGGGCGCCCACTCGGATGGCGCGCGCAAACTCATCGCCAACGCCGACGTTCCGATTGTCGAAACCTGGGACCTGCCGAAAGAGCCGCTCGGCGACGTCGTCGGCTTCTCCAACGACGAGGCCGGCGCGGCGATGGTCCAATACCTTTACCAGCGCGGGCGCCGGCGGATCGGTTTCGTCGGCGGCAGGACGAGTTTCGACACGCGTGGCACGCAAAGGCGTACGGGTTTCAAGAGAGCGGCGCGTGCGCTCGGCCTTCCGATCGACCGCATCATTCTGGCGGGCAAGACACCGGTGTCGATGGCGCAAGGCGCCGCCGCGCTGGAGGCCATGCTGACCCGCTGGCCCGACGTCGACGCCGTCGTCTGCGTCTCCGATCTTTCGGCCTTCGGCGTCCTCGCCGAATGTCAGCGGCGCGGGATCGAAGTCCCAGGCCGGATCGCCATCGCCGGGTTTGGCGACTTCGAGGTGGCGCGCTGCTGTCATCCGCGGCTGACGACGATCGCCGTCGACTGCGTCGACCTAGGCCGCAAGGCCGCGGAGGCGGCGCTCGGCGCGCTCGAAGCGCGCAATCGCAACGCGTTCCGCAAGCCGGAGACGACACGGATCGAATTCCGCGTCGTCGCCCGCGAGACGGCTTGAGCGGGATTTAGAAGGCAATCTGGACCTTCATCGACTGTGACCGGTCGCTGGCCAATTCGAACGCGTCGCGCGCCTTTTCTAGCGGGGCGGTCGCGGTGATGAGGGGCTTGACGTCGATCAGGCCCTTGCCCATGGACTCGAGCGCGAGCGCGAACTCCTCGTGGAAGCGGAATGTGCCGCGCAGCTCGAGTTCCTTGGCGGTGATCAAATTGATCGGGATCGCCATTTCGCCCCCGAGGCCGAGCTGGACGATGACGCCGCGCGGCCTGACGATCTCGATGCCATTGCGCAGGGCGACTTCCGCGCCCGAGGCTTCGAACAGCGCGTCGAAATAGCCCTTGTCCGTTGCGTAGGCGGCGAGCGCGTCGGGCGCCTTAGCGACGTTGATTATCCGGTCCGCGCCGACGCGCGTCGCGAAACCGAGCGCGCCGTCAGCGATGTCGGTAACGACGATCTCGGCCGCGCCCGCCCGCCGCGCTGCGCTGACGACCAGCGCGCCGATTGGCCCGCTGCCGCTGACCAGGATGCGGCGGCCCATCAGCGAGCCTGAGCGCCGCGTTGCGTGCAGCGCGACCGCGAGCGGCTCCGCCATCGCCGCCTCCTGGAGCGTCAGGCCATCCGCGACCGGATGGGCCTGGGATTCGAGGCAGACCAGGCTCTCGCGGAATGCGCCCTGGACGTGCGGAAACCGCATGGCGCTGCCATAGAACCGCATGTCGAGGCACTGGTTCTGCAGCCCCTCGAGGCAATAGCGGCATTGGTTGCAAGGCACGCTCGGGCTGACGGCGACGCGGTCGCCGACCTTCACCCACCGCGCCTCGGCGCCGACCGCCTCGACGACGCCGGCGATCTCGTGACCGAGTATCATCGGCTCGCGCAGCCGCACGGCGCCGAAACCGCCGTGGTTGTAATAGTGCAGGTCGGATCCACAAATGCCGCCGAAGGCGATGCGGACGCGAATGTCCTCGGGGCCGAGCGCCGGATTCGCGGCCTCCTCGACTTGGAGGTCCTTGGCGGCGTGGGCGAAGATTGCGCGCATGGGCGGCTCCTTTTTCAAATGACTGGCGTCAGCAAAGGGCGCCCGGCGAAATGCGCCTCAAGATTGTCCCGAACCAGCTTTCCCATCGCCTTGCGTGTCTTGACCGTGCCGCTCGACTGGTGCGGCTGGACAATGACCTGCTCGAACGCCAGCAGCCGGCTGTCGATGTTCGGCTCGTTGAGGAAAACGTCGAGCGCCGCGCCCCCGATCCGCTTCCTCTCGAGCGCGTCGATCAGGGCCGCCTCGTCGACCACCGAACCGCGCGCGACGTTGACGAAGAGACCGTTCGGACCGAGCGCCTCGAAGATGGCGGCGTTGACCAGGCTGCGGGTCGCCTCGCCGCCGGACACGGACGCAACAAGGATGTCGCTCGCCGCGGCCAGCTCGACCGGGGACCGGTAATGGGCGTGGGACACGTCGGCCGCCGGCGCGACGTCGGAATAGGCGATCGTCACGCCGAACCCTTCGGCGCGCCGCGCGATCGCCCGGCCGATGCGTCCGAAGCCGAAGATGCCAAGCGTCTTGCCCCGCAGGCTCGCGCCCAGCGGCAAGGCGCCGGCACGCCACCCGCCTGACCGGACATGCGCATCGCCCTCAATCACCCTGCGCATATGCGCCAGGATGAGCGCGAAGGCGAAATCGGCCACGTCATCGGTGAGAACGTCGGGCGTATTGGTGACGCGCACGCCCCGCGCCCGCGCCCGTTCGAGATCGATTGCGTCGACGCCGACGCCGTAGCAGGACACGATCTCGAGCTTCGGGCAACGATCGATCAGCGCGCCGGACGCGCCGAGTTCCCCGCGGGTCGCGATGGCGCGCGCTACGGGCACAGCCTCGGCGAGAAACGACTCTTTGTCGGCTGCAAGCCACAATTTCCTGAGGTCGTAGGCTTGCTCCAGGGACGGCATGTCCCATTCCGGATAGGGGCCGATCATCAGCACCGTGGGCTTGGACATGCCTCTCCCTTTCCTCTCCGCCTCGACCGGACAATCGACCGAAGGCATTATGTTATCGATAACATTGGCTCAATGCAAGGGCCCGCCGCAAAAATGTCTCTTGACACAAAAAATGTTATCGATAACATTGCGAGAAAACGCAACGAGGAAGAGTCCCATGAACGGCCTGATCGATCGTCTGTTCGGCCTCTCCGGTGCCGTCGTCCTGGTGACCGGCTCCTCCGCCGGCATCGGCATCGCGCTCGCCCGCGGCCTCGCCAGCGCCGGGGCTCGCGTTGTCGTCAACGGCCGCACGCAAAGCACAGTATCCGCCGCAGTTGACGCATTGCGCGCCGAGGGCGCCGATGCGGCGCCGGCGGTCTTTGACGTGACAGAGCAGGCTCAGGTCGCCGATGCGGTTCGGCGGATCGAGGCCGACGTCGGGCCGATCGACGTCCTCGTCAACAACGCGGGCATCCAGCGCCGCGGGCCGCTCGTGGACTACCCCGAGGACACCTGGCGCGAACTGATGCACGCCAACCTCGACAGCGTGTTCTACGTCTCCAAGGCGGTCGCGCGCGGCATGATTGCTCGAAAGTCGGGCCGGATCATCAACATCGCTTCGGTCCAGGCGGAGCTCGCGCGTACAAACATCACGCCCTACACCGCTTCCAAGGGCGGCGTGAAGATGCTCACCAAGGGCATGGCGACCGACTGGGGCAAGCATGGCCTCAGGGTGAACGGCATCGCCCCAGGCTATTTCAAGACAGAGCTCAACAAGGCCTTAGTCGAGGACGAGAAGTTTTCCGCCTGGCTCGCCGGGCGCACGCCGATGGGTCGGTGGGGCGATGTCGACGAGCTGATCGGCGCCGCCATCTTCCTCGCGTCCGAAGCCTCGAGTTTCGTCAATGGCCACATCCTCTATGTCGATGGCGGAATCACCGCGTGCCTCTGACGGGACCGCGGTGGTCGTGATGGGCGTCTCGGGCGCAGGCAAGACGACGGTCGGAAGATGTCTGGCCGAGGCACTCGGCGGCGTCTTCATGGATGGCGACGACCTGCACACCGACGCGGCGCGGGCGAAAATGCGCTCAGGCCAGGCGCTGACCGACGAGGACCGCTGGCCCTGGCTCGACCGGATCGGCGGCGCGCTCGCCGAAGGAACTCGACGTGGGGCGGCACACCGTCGTCGCCTGCTCGGCCCTCAAGATGGCCTACCGCGAACGTCTCCGGTCGGCGGCGGGGCCTGCGCTGACATTCATCTATCTTGCGGCCGATCCCGAGGTGATGCGCAAGCGCGTCGGCGGACGTAAGAACCACTACATGTCTGCGTCGCTTGTCGATAGCCAGTTCGCCGCGCTCGAGCCGCCAAGGGACGAACCCGGGGTGATCGAAGTCTCGGCTGACGCGAAAATAGACGCAATGATTCCGCTGCTCGTCGCGCTGCTCGTCGGACCGGCTCACCGAGAGGAACGCTGACATGGTCGAAACGCTCCCGGTTTCCGTCGCTATCGTTGGCACCGGCGTCATGGGCGGCGCGATCGCGACGCGATTGCTCGACACGGGCGCGACCGTGATCGTGTTCGACCGCGACAACTCCAAGACGCGTGCGCTAACGGAGAAAGGGGCGCGTGCGGCAGTTTCGGCCGCCGATGCGGCGCGCGGCGCGCCCTTCGTCATCACCAGCCTCAATTCGGCGAAGATCGTCGAATTGGCGGTATTCGGGCCCGAGGGCGTGGCGAGCGTCGCGAATGCCGACACCCTGCTGATCGACATGTCGTCGATCGATCCGGAATCAACGCGCGTGCTTGCCAACCGCTTCCATGAGGCCGCGGGCGGCCGATGGATCGATTGCCCGCTTTCCGGCGGCGCGCCAGGAGCCTTATCGGGCCGGCTGACCGTGATGGCCGGCGGCGAGGAAGCCGATTTCGAGCGGGCCCGAGCGGTGATGAGCCGGCTGACGGCGAACTACACGCACATGGGGCCGATCGGCGCAGGCCAGGCGACGAAGCTCGTTAACCAGGTGCTGTGCGCGATCCAGTTTCAGGCGGTCGCCGAAGCGGTCGCGCTCGCAGAGCGCGCCGGCGTCAACGCCGAGCAGATCCCTGCTGCGCTCGCCGGAGGACGCGCCAACTCGCGCATCCTGCAGGAGTTCGGCGCCAAGATGGCCCGCCGCGACTTTGCGCCGACCGGCAGGCTCGACAACATGCTCAAAGATCTCGATGGCGTTCAGGCTCTGGCGCGGGCGACGCTGACGGCGCTGCCCGCCACTGCGATCGTCGCCGAGATACACCGTGCGCTGGTCGCGGCCGGGCTTGGCACAACGCGGAACTGATGCGCCAGTTCGACGGGCCCCGCGACATTTCGTCTCGTCCTTGAGCAAGGCGCGGGAAAGCCCTTGTCAGACGCTTATGTTACCGATAACATACCTCCAACAATACCTCTCGGGATTTGGAAATGTCCTCGGCGATCCAGGCAAACAATCCGCCCCTGATCCGACTTCGGAACGTGGTGAAGCGGTTCGGAGGCGTCGCCGCGCTCCGCGGCGTCTCGCTCGACCTTCATGCCGGTGAGATTCTGGCGCTGCTCGGCGAAAACGGCGCCGGGAAATCGACCCTGATCAAGACGCTCGGAGGAATCGTCGAGCCGACGGAAGGTTCGATTGAGTACCGCGGCGAACGCTACAAGCACCGTCCGCCCCGCTTCGGCGAGCACCAGCCTGTCGCCTTCATCCACCAGGACCTCGGGCTGGTCGAGTGGATGACGATCGCAGAAAACATTGCGCTCGCAACCGGCTATCCGCGTAGGCGCGGCCACATCGACTGGCGCGCGGTCGAGGCCGCCACCAAGTCCGCGCTTGCCCAAGTGGACTGCCCGCTGGCGCCGACCCTGCGCGTCCGGGACCTCACGCGCACGGAAAAATCGCTTGTCGCGATCGCGCGCGCTCTCAGCGTGCAGGCCGATGTCCTCGTGCTCGACGAGCCATCGGCCTCGCTTCCCGCCGACGAGGTGCACCGCCTGTTCGACGCCTTGAGGCCGCTAAAGGCGCGCGGCGTCGGCATGATCTATGTGTCGCATCGGCTCGACGAAGTGTTTGAGATCGCCGATCGCATCGCCGTCTTGCGCGACGGAGCGCTGGTCGGCGAAAGGCGCGTCGCGGACACCACCCCGGAGGAACTGGTTTCCCTGATCGTCGGAAAGGCGCTCGACAAGTTCGAGGCCACCCCGCGCCCGCGTTCTGAGAAGGCCCGGCTAGCCGTGTCGGGCCTGGCGGTCGCCGGCGCCGGCCCGGTCGATTTCACCGTTGCGCAATCCGAGATCGTCGGCCTCGTCGGCCTGCGCGGCGCCGGGCAGGAACGTATCGGCCGGGCCCTGTTCGGCGCGCTGCCGCATTCGGGAACCATTCTTCTCGACGGCGCCGTGCCGGCGCTCGGCAGCCCCGCCGCGGCGATGCAGGAGGGGATCGAACTCATCGCTCGCGACCGCGTCGAAGAATCGGAAGCTAGCGGCCTCACCATTCGCGAGAACATCTTCATCAACCCGAACGCTGTCGGTCGCGGATTCGCTTCGCCGCTTTCCCCGCGCGCGGAGGCCGAGCAGGCCCGTGCGATCGGTCTCCAAGTCGGCCTTCGTCCGAACGACCCCCAGTTGCCGATCGAATCGCTCTCGGGCGGCAACCAGCAAAAGGTTATCGTCGGGCGGTGGCTGCGCATCGGCGGCCGGCTGCTGATCGCCGAGGACCCGACCGCCGGCGTCGACGTCGGCGCCAAGGCGGAAATCTACCGCCTCCTCGACCAGGCGCTATCGACCGGCCTCAGCGTCGTCGTCGTCTCGACCGACTTCGAGGAAGTCGCCCGCCTATGTCATCGGGCGCTCGTGTTCTCGCGCGGCGTGATCGTCGCCGAACTCACGGGCGACGCGCTTTCCATCGAACGTTTGATTCATGCGGCGTCGGTCGCCGCTTCCGACGCTGCATAGGAGGAGACAATGGCTTCTTCGGTCAAATCGACGGCGCTCGAGCCGACCCCTGCGGAGCTTGCCGACCTCAGCGTCTTCGAACGTGTCAAGCGGTTCGTGCCGGTCTACGGCCTGGTCATCCTGACCGTCCTGCTCGCGCTCTTTTTCAGCGTCCTTCTGCCGGAGACGTTCCCGACTCTTTTGAACGTCCGTTCGATCATCTCCGACAAGGCGATCATCGCCATCCTCTCGCTTGGCGCGATGATCCCGATGGTCGCCGGCAAGATCGACCTGACGGTCGGCTACGGCATCGTCCTTTGGCACATTCTGGCGATCAGCCTGCAGACCCAGATGGGCGTTCCCTGGCCGCTCGCGGTGCTCGTCGTGCTCGCGCTCGGCGCGGGCGTTGGGCTCATCAACGGACTTCTCGTCGAGGTCGCCCAGATCGACGCTTTCATCGCGACGCTTGGCACTGGAACGATCCTTTATGCGATTGCGATGTGGTACAGCAAAGGCCGCCAGATCGTAGGCGTCGCCTCGGACGGCTTCTATGCGCTGAACGGCGCCGACGTGTTCGGCCTGCCAATAACCGGCTTCTACGTTCTTGCCCTGTCGGTCGTGCTTTGGTTCGTGCTCGAATATCTGCCGATCGGCCGGTATTTTTATGCGATCGGCGCCAATCCGAAGGCCGCCGAGCTCAACGGCATTCCCGTCCGGCGCTACACGATCCTCGCCTTCCTCGCCTCCGGCCTCCTGGCCGCTTTCGCAGGCGTCCTGCTCGCCGCAAAGCTCAGGATCGGCCAGGCCAGCGTCGGACTCGAATATCTGCTGCCGGCGCTCGTCGGCGCCTTTCTCGGCTCGACCACCATCAAGCCCGGCCGCGTCAACGTCTGGGGGACGGTGGTCGGCGTTACGATCCTTGCGATCGGCATCTCCGGCATCCAGCAGCTCGGCGCCCTCTTCTTCGTCGAGCCCCTGTTTAACGGGGCGACCCTGCTGGTCGCCATCGGCATCGCCGGCTACGCGCAACGCAGGCGCGGAGCCGAACCGGCGCGCGCGCCTGCGACAACGGCGCAATCTGGGGGCGCGAACGGTGAGACCGCTGCGACCTCGTCCAAGGGAGGTAAGTGAATGAACGGCTTGAAGATAGTTCTGCTCGCGGGCGCCTGCGCGCTGGCGACGGTCTCGATCGCGCGCGCCGACGACTACGTCGACATGGCGACCAAGGCGGCGAAAGCCGCAACGGCCCGGGCGGACAAATGGGACGGCCCGACCACGGGGCCCACGGCCGCCAAGGGCAAGAAAATTGTGTTCGTCGCCGCGGACCTGAAGAATGGCGGCATTCTCGGCGCGTCCGAGGGTGTAAAGGAAGCCGCCAACGCGATCGGCTGGACGGTGGTCGTCATCGACGGCCAGGGTTCGGTCTCGGGCCGCACCGCGGCGATGAATCAGGCGCTGACGCTCAAGCCCGACGGCATCGTCGCGGGCGGCTTCGACACCAACGAGCAGAAGGTGGCGTTCGACACGGCCGCCAAGTCGGGCGCCGCGATCGTCGGCTGGCACGCCGGCACACACGCGGGACCTGAGCCGGAGGCGGGCATCTTCGCCAACGTCACCACCGTACCGAAGGACGTCTCCGACACCGCGGCCTTTCAAGCGATCGCGGAATTGGGCGGCAAGGCCGGCGTCGTGATCTTCACCGACTCGCAATACGAAATCGCCGTCTTTAAGGCGAAGGCGATGGAGGCCGCGATCAAGAAATGTGCCGGCTGCAAGGTGCTCGAATATGTCGACTCGCCGATCGCCGAATCCTCGCAGCGCATGCCACAGCTCACCACGACGCTCCTGCAGAAGTACGGAGACAAGTGGACGCACTCGCTGGCGATCAACGATCTCTACTTCGACTTCATGGGCCCCTCGCTGGCCGCGGCCGGCAGGAAGGGCGACGGCGCGCCGAAGAACATCTCGGCCGGCGATGGCTCCGAGTTGGCGTTCCAGCGCATCCGGGCCAAGCAGTATCAGGACGGCACGGTGCCCGAGCCGCTCAACATGCAGGGCTGGCAGCTTGTCGACGAACTCAACCGCGCCTTCAACAAGCAGCCGTGGTCAGGCTACACGTCGGGCATCCATCTCGTCACAGCCGACAATGTCGCCTTTGACGGCGGAGACAAGAACGTGTTCGACCCTGGCAACGGCTACCGCGACGAATACAAGAAAATCTGGGGCGCGAAGTAGGCACTGCGCGCCGCTGGCAGGCAAGCCGGCGGCGCCTCCGTCTCAGCGAAAGTCTCCAAACATGATCAAACGTCTCGCTTTTTTCGAGGGCGTGATCCGCCCGGGCCGGGAAGCCGAGTTCGACGACTACGTGACCCAGAAGCTCGTCCCACTCTGGCTGCGATTCCCCAAGGCCGTTCGCGTCGAAGTCCTGCGAGAAGTAGAGGCGGAAGACGGCTCCCACGGCTATCCGATGGTTCTCGAAATCACCTATCCGGACCGGGCCGCGGTCGAGGAAGCGCTGGCATCTGCCGTTCGCACGGAAAGCCGCGAAGTCACCAAAGGGCTTAGCCAGTTCTTCGACGGACGGATCTTTCACGTCGTCTACCTGGTCGCGGAGCACGGCCCCGCCGCCGCATAATGGCATGTCCGGGAGGATAAATGGGCGTGTTCCACACCCGTTGGTCCGAAGACGGCGCCGAGAAACAGGCCGGATGAGAGGGCCATTCTTCCCGATCGTGGCGCGCGTCAGGATGAGCAGCGCGAGGGGTTAGGTCGGCGACCAGTCCGCCGCGTGCGTGTTGAGATAGATGGCATAAAGCGACATCTGCGCGGTGATGTAGAGCCGGTTCCTGCGCGGGCCGCCAAAGCATAGGTTGGAGACGAGTTCCGGAATGCGAATCCGGCCGATCATGGTTCCGTCCGGCGCGTAAGCCCGCACGGAATCGGCGCTGGACGTCCACAGATTGCCGTGCCAGTCGACCCGGAAGCCGTCGAAGAAGCCGTTGTCGCAAACGGCGAACGCGTTCGCGTAGGCGAGCGTCTTGCCGTCGGCGCCGACCGCGTAGGCGTGGATGGCGCGCGGCGTGTCCTTGACGTGGGTCTCGCCGGTGTCGGCGACGTAGAGAATCGTTTCGTCGGGCGAGAAGGCGAGCCCGTTTGGCCGCACCCGGTCGCGCGTGACCGCCGTCACCTCGCCGCTCGCAGGATCGAGCCGATAGACATCAGCGGCGCCGATCTCACTCTCGGCGGGCGCGCCTTCGTAATAGCCGTCGATCCCGTAGGTCGGATCGGAGAATCAGATCGTCCCGTCCGACTTGACGACGACGTCGTTGGGAGAATTCAGTCGCTTGCCCTCGAAATGCGTGGCGAGCGCGCGCCAGACTCCGTCATGGTCGAGCCGCGAAATGCGTCTGCCGCCATGCTCGCAGGCGATGACTCGGCCTTCGCCGTCGAGGGCATGTCCGTTCTGAAAGCCGCATGGCGCTTCTAACACGCTGACCGACGAGTCGTCCTCGACGAAGCGGAGAACGCGATTGTTGGGGATGTCAGACCACAGCACCTGGCGAGCGGCAGGAACGTACACGGGTCCTTCGGCCCAGCGGTTGCCGGACCACAAGCGCTCGAGCTTCGCGTGCCCGATGATGAGCTTGTCGAACCGCTCGTCGTGGATTTCGTAGTCGCTCATTGCTTTCGCTCTCAAAGGAATTGGATCGGCACGCAAAGATAACCCTGACTGTTAGCGATAACACTACGTTTTGCCGAGCGAAAGAACCGTAGATTCCCCTTTCCCCGGCAAGGCGCCACACTTGGAGCCGTGCCGCCCACATGGCCTTCACGGCCCGGCAGAATGTCTTTGATCCGATCCCACTGGTCGTCGCGCAGTGCATATCGTCGCATCGGTCAGCCCCTCCTCGGGCCGACCACTCACGAGTCAGACTTTTACTGATTCGGGAATCCCTTGCGTATCCGAAACACCAAACGTTCTGCGTCCGATTCCACTCCGTTCTCAATCGTCAGTTCGTCGAAGCCGTTCTCTTCAGGTTTCGCGCCGGCGTCCCGTGGCGTGATCTGCCCGAGCGCTTTGGCGACTGGAAGATCGTCTATCAGCGCTTCAACCGATGGGCCAAGAGCGGCGTTTTCGAGCGGGTTTTCAAGCTTTTGGCCACCGATCACGACAACGAATACATGATGATCGACGCCACCATCGTGCGCGCTCACCAGCATAGCGCCGGCGCCAAAAAAACGAAGGTGCGCAAGCCATCGGCCGATCCCGCGGCGGATTGACCACCAAGATACACGCGCTCGTCGATGCCCTCGGCAATCCTGTCGAGGTGATGCTCAGCCCGGGCCAGGATCACGATCTGACTTGCGCTGAATCTCTCATCGAAGCCGTCGATCCCGGCGCTCTGATCGCCGACAAGGCCTTCGACGCCGATGCCTTCATCGGCGCCCTCAACGATCGAGCGGTCGTCCCAGTAATCCCATCCAAATCCAATCGAAAAACCCCGCGCCCGTGCGATTTCGCCCTCTACTGCGAACGCAATCTCATTGAGCGCTTCTTCAACAAGCTCAAGCATTTCCGCGCCATCGCCACGCGTTACGACAAGCTCGCCAAGATTTTCCTCGCCGGCGTTCAACTCGCCTGTGCCGCCATCCTCCTCAACTGAAGACAGGCCCTAGACCGAGCTTCTTTCTTTCACGAAGCGTAAGTCATTGATCTCGCTCACGGCGAGCGGCTCCGGGGTCGCTGCTACTGGGTACAGGCGATGGGGAATCCCAGGAGGTCGAAGGCCTTTTGCTGGATCGGAGTCGGGCGGGTGAGGATGGTGAAGGGGCGGTCCGGCGCGTTCGCGGTCACGACGGTGTTGCGCGCGAGGGTCGCGAGGTCGGCGAGCAGGGTCTGGAAGGAGTGGACCGGGGCGCCGTCGACGGCGCGGCCCGTGGCGCTCTTGGCGAGGGCGGCGGGGGAGCGCTGCGCCTTGGCGACCGGGCTCTCGCGCAGGGCCTCGGCGGCGGCCTTGTCGTCGTCGTCGTAGAGCATCGGCGCCAGGCGCTCGCGCATATGCCACTCGACGTAATAGGCCAGCATGCACAGGAACACGTGGGCGCGGACCCGATCCTCCAGCCAATGGTAGATCGGCCGGACATGCAGGTCGACCGTCTTCAGGCAGCGAAAGGCGCGTTCCACCATGGCCAAGGATTTGTACGTCTTGACCGCGGTGTTGTCGGCGAGGGTCTCTTCGGGCAGGCTGGTGCGCACGGCGTAGAGGCCGTCGAGCGCGGCTTCCTGCGCGATCTGCTCGCGCTTTCGGGCGAAGGCGAACCGGTCGTCGGCGATCGTCAGCTCGAAATGCTTGGCCATCTTGTGCCTGCCGAGCACGGCGCCGACCGCGATGCCGATCTCGGCCGCGCCGCGCAAGGGACGGGTCTTGCGCGCCACGCTGGCGACGGTCTTGGCGAGATCCCGCTCGGTGGCGGCGAGGAGGTCCTCGCGCTTGCGGGCGCGCTCGCGCGCGAGATCCGGGTTGCGGCAGACGATCAGCCGCTCGCCGGGAAACTCGGGCGACGTGATCGCCGCCATGTCGCGCTCGTCGAACAGCGACATCTGCAAATGTCCGCCGCCGACCAGCTCCTTGAGCGCAGGCGCGCGCAAGGCGGTGATCCAGTCGAGCCCGGCGGGGCGCAGATCCTCGTCGATGCGCGCCTGGGTGATCATGCCGCGATCGCCGACCAGCACGACGTGGTCGATGGCGAAGCGGCGCTTCAGCTTCGAAACCTGATCGGCGAGCGTCATGGGATCGCCGGTGTTGCCTTCGAACACCTCGATGGCGACGGGACAGCCGTCGGGCGCGCACAGAAGGCCATAGACGATCTGCAACTTCCCCTTCTTGCCGTCGCGGTTGTAGCCGCGTTTGGCCAAGGGGCAGCAGCGGCCTTCGACATAGCTCGACGAGACGTCGTAGAGCACCAGCGTCCCGCCCTTCAGGTGGCGCTTTGCCAGCGCGGTCTCGATCGGACCCTGGCGTTCGAGGAGCCAGTCGAGCGCAGCGTAGAACTCGTCCTCGCGGACGTCGCCCAAGGCCAGCTCGACGCCGAGGCTCGAGGCGGCGGTGGCGGGATCGAGCGCCCTGGCTGTGGCGAGCTTGGAGGCCGGGGCGATGATGCGGCTGACGATCATGGCCAGGACGAGGTCGACCGGTCGACAGCTCTCGGGGTCGGTCTCGCGCGTGGCCTTGGGACCGATGATTTTGTCGAGGCCGATCGCGCGCGTCGCGCCCAGGACGGCTGCGACATGGCCATGCGGCAGCGAACGCTCGATGACGAAGGGCTGTTCGCCCGGCGGCATCACGACCCCGCCCTTGAGGACGCCGCGCAGCCCCTCGACGTGCTCGGCCGGCCAATGGGAGAGGTTGAGCAGCGTGCGCTTTCGCACGGTCTTGCCGTCCCGGTAGCTCTCGCGCAGCAGGATCGCGGGCGGGGAGCCGCGGTTGGGGACGGTCTCGATGTACATGGGCGTAGGATAGCGGATGCGCGTCGCACAATCAACAACACTATCTGATTTACATGGCTACATTTTCACCCCTCGCAACCCCAAATATGCGCAAAATCAGAGGCTTGACCCTCGCGAAAGAAAGAAGCTCCGACTAGTGTCACGACCCTTCGCGACCTGGGATGAGGCAAGGCGGAGCCTTGAAGGACCGCAATTGGCGCAAACGTCGCGTTGAGCCTTCGACCGCAATCGGGCGCATTGCTCTCGTTCGTCAAGGCTGTCGAGAGTTCCCCAACGCCCATCGACATCCTACTCACTGAGATTTTGCTTGAGGTACGGATATCATCCATGGCTGCCACCGCAGATGACCAGACAAACAGGATACTCTCTCTCTCTCCGGCAACATTTCCGGGGCCGACTTGCGTACTCAGCCCGAGCGCAACCGCATTTTGATGTGCTTGGGCTCTCGGAACGCCATCAGGCCTTCGATGCCGAGTTCGCGGCCGAGCCCTGAGAGTTTCCAACCGCCGAACGGCGCCTGCAATTCGGTCGTATCGTTGACGTTGATCCCAACCGCGCCGGTTTCCAGCCGCTCGGCGAAACGCCACGCGCGGTCGAGATCCCGGGAATAGACGTAGGCCGCGAGCCCGAAAGGCAGGGCGTTCGCGACCGCAAGCGCCTCGGCTTCGTCCCGCACGCGCCGCACCGCCGCGATCGGGCCGTAGCTTTCCTGCGTCATCACGAGCGCGCCGTCGTCTGCGCCGTCGATCAGCGTCGGACTGAAAAAGAATCCGCGTTCGTAGGCGTCTCCGGAGGGCGGGGCGCCGCCGATGATGAGCCGTCCGCCTCGCGCGAGAGCGTCCTCGACGTGGGCGCGCGTCCGTGCGCGGACGTCCTCGTGCAGAACAGGCCCGTAGGCGACGCCCGGATCGACTCCGTGTCCGAGCTGGATCCGACCGGTCTCGGCAGCCAGAGCTTCCAGGAACTGGCCATGCAACTCGTCCGCGACAAGAATGCGGTTCACCGCGATGCAGACCTGTCCCATATTCGAGAATGACCTGCGTGCGGCGGCCGACGCAGCTTCCGCTACGTCGGCGTCGTCCAGCACGATGAATGGGCACTGCCCGCCGAGTTCCAACGACAGGCGCTTCATTGTGTCCGCCGCAGCGCGCATGATCGACTGACCGGCGGCGATCGAGGCGGTCGCGGTCATCATGCGAACCTTTGGATGCGCGGCGAGAGCCGCGCCAGCCTCCGGGCCGGTTCCCGGTATGTCGTTCAAGACCCCCGCGGGAAGGCCTGCGTCGGCGAAGCATTGCGCCACGAGGCCGATCGCCAGCGGGGTCTCGTGGGGTGGCTTTGCGACCAGCGTACAGCCGGCGGCGAGCGCCGGTCCGACTTTCCAAGCGTAGATGTCGACCGGATAGTTCCATGGCGTGATAGCGCCGACGACGCCGACAGGGGCGGAGACCACGAGGCTGCGTATGTCCTCACGCGAAGAGGCCCGGACGCTGCCGCCGATCCGTCTCCCTTCCTCTGCATAGTAGCGGATGACCTCGACGCCGAATCGGATTTCCTTCTCCGCGTCCGGGATCGGCTTGCCCTGCTCTCGCGTCAGGAGATCGGCTATCGTCGACAGACGCTCATCGATCAGGTCGGCGGCCCCATGCAGAATGCGGGCGCGCACGTCAGCGTGAGTGGCGGCCCAGCCGGGCAGGGCGCGCTCGGCCGCTTCGACGGCTGCGTCGACGTCGGCGGCTTGGGCGATAGCCGAAGATCCCACGAGCTCCCCGGTCGCCGGATCATGGATGTCCAGCCTTCGTCCGCTCGCCGCGGGGCGCCAGCGTCCGTCGATGAACAAATCGCGCTTGCGCATCGGATCCAACTCCTTCAACGGGCCTTCAGACGGCGCCAGAGTTCTTCGTAGTTGCGGTCGTTGGCGGCGTTCGCCGCCTCTTTGCCGGCGGTGTTCGGGTTGACCATCACGAAGGGCTGGACGCCGCGTCGCACGAGCTTGTCCGCCGTCGCGACGACGATCGCGTGCGCGATCGCGATGGCGACGCTGGTCGAATTCGCCCCAACCGGGGCGTCCAGCCCTTCGATGCGGATCGAGGCGTCTGACAGACTGGCGCGGGTGTCGATCACGATGTCGGCGATCTCGAACAGCCGCTTGCCGGAAGAATGCCGCGGAGGGCTCGCGGACGAGTGTGGCAACGAAGTAACCGCGATAACGGTCAGGCCCTTCTCCTTCGCGCCAAGCGCGATATCGAGGATCACCGCGTTCACCCCGGAATGCGAAAAGAGAACGATCGAGTCCGCCGGATCGAGCTGATGCGAACACAGGATCGCCTTGCCGTAGCCTTCGACTGCGTGAATGAACCGGTATTGCCGCGCGCCCATGTCGCCCCAGACGCGATGAAAGGAGATCATCGTGCTCTCGACTATCGGGCGAAACCCGACGATCGTTCCGGTGCGCGGAAACATTTCCAGAGCCGGTAGCGCCCCGTGGCCCGTTCCGAAGCTGAAGACCAGCTTTTCGGCGGCGATAGATCGCGCGCAGGCCTCCGCGGCGCGGTCGATCGCCTCGGATTGAGTTGCGCGAACTTCGGCAAGACGCTCGATCAGCAGTTCGAAATAGCGGTCGGCGACGTTCATTTTTGGCTCCGGTCAGTGGGCAGGAACGGCGCGACAATCGCGTCGAGCGCGATCTCGAACAACTCGCGTTCCCGCGTGACGAGCTCGGACGGGTCGATCTTCGCCTGGGTGAGGCCGTCAACCGTTCCGATACAAAGGCTCGCGGCGCGCGCTCCCAGCATTCGGGCGGCGGTCAGGACCGTCGCTGTCTCCATATCGGTCGCAATCAGGCCGAGACGGCGGACCTCGTCGCGCGTCGCCTCCACCATGCTTTGGTCGCCGGAGGCGAGAGCGAACATCTGCGTGTAGAAGCCGTCATAGGTCCCGAACAGACCGGCCCGCCAGCGGCCGCCGCGCCTCTCGAGCGATGCGCGCAGCGCGACTCCGAGGTCGAAATCCGCGACGGCGGGATATCCAGGCGGGGCGTAAGTCGCCGACGTTCCGTCGCCGCGAAAAGCGCCGTCGGCGACCACGAAATCTCCGACAGCGGCAGGAGGCATCACCATTGCGGTGCCGATCCGCAGAAAACGCCGCACGCCAAGATCGAAGAGTTCGTGCAGCACGATCGCTGCGATGGGTCCGCCCATTCCGAACGCGGTGGCCGTCACCCGCAATCCTGCGCGAAGCCCCGTGACCGTCCTCAGACCGCGGTTTTCCGGGAGGATGATCGGCTGGTCCAGGTGATCGGCGATTCGGTCGATGCGGGCGCGATCGCCGACGAGGATCGCCGCCTCGCCGACGTCGTCTTCCGAGCAGCCGATGTACCAGGCGCGCCGCAGCATCGGTCTATCCTCGCCTCGCCGCGCTCGCGCGCAACAGGAGAAGAGCGCGGGCGGCCCCCACGCCGGCTTCGATCGCCTTCTCGGCGTCGCCCGTCTTCATCCACGCCGCGAGGAAGCCGCCGACGAACGTATCGCCGGCGCCGGTCGAATCGTCTGCGTCGATCGGGTCGGCGGGAACGATGCGGGTCGCGCCGTTCTGCATGTAGGCCACGCCTTCGCGCCCGCGCGTTTCAATGCGCAAAAAACTCCGAGCCGACGCGTTCGCCGCCGCGAAGGCTTCCACGGCGAACTCAGCCTCACCCCTGCTGAATACGACAACGTCGGCGCGCGCGGCGAGCGCCGCGGCGAGATCCGGAGGGACGGCGCGAGGATCCGCCTTCACCGCCCAGACGATCGCAGCGCCGGGGCGCGCCAAACGAAGCGTCTCCCACGTCGCTTGCGTTGGCCCCACGGTGACGCAGATTGCTTCCGCCCCGTCCAGGAGGGCGCGCTGACCCTCGGTGAGCTCGGCCGACGCCGTCAGTCCGGGATCGTAGAGGCAATAGCACCGGCCGTCCGGCTGATAGGCGAGAATGCAAATCGGTGTTCGGCCGGGCGATGCGGCGATCCCGTCCGTACGGACGCCGAGCGCTTCGAGGCCGTTGCGGTACGCCGCGCCCTCGGCGTCGTTCCCGACCCAGCTGACCGGCGCGGCGTCTCGTGCGCCGGCTGCGACGAGCGCGGCTGTGACATAGGCCGGGGAGCCGCCGAGACGCGGCCACGCAGGGGCGCGCGACAGAATGGTCGTGGTCCGGTCCGGCTGCGGCGGCGAGTCGAGCCGCATCGCATAGTCGAGGCTCGCGTATCCGGTGACGACGATGCTCATGCGAGCATCTCGAGCGCGCGTTCGAGCGGCACGACCGCGCCGAAATAGCGGTCGATGTCCTCGAGCGAAGCTGCGGCGAGGTGAGGGCGATTGGAGTTGGTCGCCTCTCTCGGCACGACGACGGCGAAGCCGTGGGCGAACGCGTCCTGCACGGTCGCGCGAATGCAGACATTGGTCTTGACGCCGGCGACGATGACGCGCTCGATCTTGCTGTTCCCGGAGGAAAAGAGCGAGGTCGGTCGCGAAAAAGGCGCTGTATCGCCGCTTGGGACAGACGATCTCGAGCCCGCCCGCCGGCGCAAAGCCCGCCACGAACGCCGCGTCAGGATCGTCGGCGAAGTGGTGACGCGGCAGCTTCCGCCACTCGTAGTCGTCGAAGCCGGGGCGATGGCGCTCAACCGCGTGCACGACAACACGGCCCGTCTTTCGCGCCTGCGTCAGGAGCCGGCCGAGCGCGGGCAGGACGTCGGCCGCTTCGGGATAATAGTTCGGCATGCCTTCGAGAAAGAAAGAATTGATGACGTCGACCAGGATCAGGGCCGTTGCGGGATTCTGCGGGCCGGACGCGCGGTCAATCATGACAATGCTCCGCCGCTATTCGAGCGCCGGTCGGCCAACCCGAGGCCTGTCAGGACGAGAATGACGATGACGTAGGGCAGGGTCTGGACGATCTCGGCGGGAACGCCCCTTCCTTGCAGGCGGATCTGCGCTGCGTCGAAGACCCCGAACAGCAGGGCCCCGAGCGCCGTCCGATAGGCCGAGGTCCGGCCGAAGTAGAACGCGGCGAGCGCGATGAAACCGCGCCCTCCGGTGATGCCCTCGTTGAACAGCCCGACGATGCCGATTGAGAGATGAGCGCCCGCAAGGCCGGACAACGCGCCCGCGAATACGGTCGAGGCGTCGCGAATGGCGAGCGGCGCGAGTCCGACGGAGCGCACCGTCGCCTCCGCCGCGCCGGTCGCGCGCAGGCGCAGGCCCCAACGGGTCCTGGCGAGCGCGAATGCGACGGCCGGGACGAGCGCCCAGGCCAGCCATGTCAACGGATCGAGTTGCGAAACAAGGGCGCCGAGGATCGGAACGCTGTCGAGAAGGGGAATGTTGAACCGCGGCAGCATCACGACGTTCGGCGGATTGTACGTGCCCGATGCGCCGTAGGCGCTTTTCAGGGTGAAACGGACAAGACCCGCAACAGCCACGCCGAACCCGAGGCCGACGATGATCTCGTTGGCGCGCAGGCGGGTCACGATCAGCGACATCAGGAGGCCGACCAACCCACCAATCGCAGCGGCGGCGATGACCGCAAGCAGCGCGCTGCCGGTCGCGGCCGAGACTTCGACCGCGACCAACGCGCCCGCCAGCATCATCGATTCGAGGCCGAGATTGACGAGGCCGCCCATGCGGTTAACGAAACCGCCGATCGCCGCGAGGAGCAGCGGCGTTGTCGTCAATATCGCCGCGTGGATGAAAAGGTTGATCATGACGCGGCCCTGCTGCGCCCCCATCCGACGCGGAACTGCGCGACGGCGAAGATCATCACCGCACCCTGCAGGATCTCGACGATCTCGATCGGAACGTTGCTGAAGAGCTGGATGTTCGCGCCCGCCGAAGACAGCGCGCCGAACAGGACCGATGCGACCACCACCCCGGTCGCGGAATTGCGGGCGAGGAGCGCGATCGCGATTCCGGTAAACCCATAGCCCGGCGAGAAGCCGCCAACGAAGCGGTGAACGAGGCCAAGCGTGTGGATGCCGCCGGCGAGTCCGCCGATGACGCCCGAAACGATCATCACCCCAAGGAAAACCTTCGACAGCTCGATGCCGACCGCACGGCTGAAGCGGGGATTGAGCCCGACGAGGCGGGAGCGGAACCCCTCTACCGAAAATCGGCTCCACATTCCGTATGCGCCCACAAGCGCGAGGCTGATGAGAAAGCCGAAGTGGAGCGTGGTCGGCGGCAGTAGGCGGGGCAATTCGGCGGCGGCGCCGATGAGTGGGGTTGCAGAGTTGGCCGAACCTCGAGCGAGCAGCGGCCCATCGACAAGCCAGCTCGTCAGGTCGATCGCGATGAAGTTCAGCATCAGAGTCGTCACGACTTCGTCGACTCCGAGCCGCGCGCGCAGCAGGCCAGGCGCGAGCAGCCACGCGCCGCCGACGACAGAGGCGGCTGCGAGAGCGAAAGGAATGAGTAGCAGACTGGGCCAGGCCGGAAGACTGTAGCCCGCGACCGCCGCGACGATACCGCCGAGGTAGAAGCAGCCTTCGGCCCCGACATTGAACACGCCTGCCCGGAATGCAACGGCCGCGGCGAGCCCCATCAGCAGCAAGGGCGTGGCTTGCGTCAGCGTGGCAGCGATGCGCCGCTCGCCGCCGAAGGCTTCCTCGATCATCAGCCGGTAGACCGAACCGGCTCGTGGCCGGTCACAGCCAGAATGACGGCGCCGATGGCGATGGCGACGGCAAAGGGCGCCGCGGCAGCGCCCGCCCTCGCCAACCCGTGGAGCGCGGTCCCGCCAATCATGCCGCCCTCTGACCGAGCATCATGCGCCCGAGCGCGCCGACGCCCGCTTCGGCGCGGCCGAGTTCGCCCACGATCCGCCCCTTGAAGATGCAAACGATGCGATCGGAGAGCGCGAGAATTTCGTCGAGCGACTCAGAAACGAGCAGAACCGCGCCGCCGCGATCGCGAAACGCGGCGAGCAGGCGATGAATGAAGGCTGTCCCAGCAATATCGACGCCCCGAGTTCGGCTGCGCGGCGACGAGGAGCTTCGGCTCGCGCTCGAGCTCTCGCGCAATGGCGAGGCGCTGTTGGTTGCCGCCGGAAAGGCTTCCGGCCGGATCGCCGAGCGCGCCGAAGCGCACATTGAGCCGGCTCAGCGCCTTTCGGGCCTCGGCGTCGATCGCCGCGCGACGGAGCAGTCCAAAGCGCGAGAACAAAGGCTCCCGCTCGCGACCAGCCGCGAAATTGTCGCGGACCGATGCGGAGAGACAAAGCCCCTCCTCACCGCGATCGGCACTGACGTAGCCTATACCCGCCACGCGGAACCGCGAGGTCGGGAGCCCGGTCAGGTTCCGATCGCCAAACGCAATCGCCCCTGCGACAGGGGCCGCGAGGCCGGCTGCGCAGGCGACGAGCTCATCCTGTCCGTTGCCGCCGACTCCCGCCACGCCGACAATCTCGCCGCGGAAGACGTCAAGGTCGACCGGACCGAGACGCTTAAAGCCGAGGGTGTCGACGCCGACAAGGTTTCGTGCGCGGAATAGCGGCTCGCCTGGAGGGCGCAGACGCGTTTCGGGTCGGGGGATCTCGACCGCTTCGCCGACCATGGCCGAGGCGAGCTCGGCCACGCTGGTGACCGACGGGGTCGTGGTTGCGACGACCCGCCCCGACCGCATGACCGTGATCGCGTCCGCAACAGCCATCACCTCGTCCAGCTTGTGGCTGATGAAGACGGTCGTCCGCCCTTCCGCCTTGAGCTTGCCCATCAGCACCAACAGGTCCTCGATCTGCGATGGGGCGAGCACGGCGGTCGGCTCGTCGAGAATCAGGACGTCGGCGCCGCGATAGAGCAGGCGCAGGATCTCCAGGATCTGGCGCATGGGGATCGGCGCGTCGACGGCCTTCAGACGCCAGTCGATCGTGACGCCGGCAAGCGCGGCGACCCTTTCCGCTTCGGCCTCTGCCTTGCGCCAGTCAATCAGGCCGCCGAACCTCACGGGTTCGCGCGCCAGAATCAAGTTCTCGAGAAGAGACAGCGGCGGCGCCAGCATGAACTCCTGATGGACCAGGCCGACGCCGCGTGCGAAGGCGTCGGCCGGACCTTCCAACTCGACCGGCCGATCGTGGAGGATCACGGTTCCCTCGTCTGGAGCGTCGACGCCTTGCAGAATGCGCATCAGCGTCGACTTGCCGGCCCCATTGCCGCCGACCACCGCGTGGATCGTTCGCGGCTCGACGGAGAGGTCGACGTGATCGTTGGCGACGACCGCGCCGAACCGGCGCGTGACGCCGCGCGCTCCGATGCGAACCGATACCCCTTCCGTCACTTGAAGTCGTCCGGATAACCCTGATCGACAACGTTCCACACCTTGATCTCGCCGGAGAGGATCTTCTTTTGGAGATCCTCGACCTTGGCGAGGGTCGCGGCCGGGATCATGTCATGCGTATACTTCATCGGCGAGAGGCCGACGCCGTCCTGCGCGAGCCCGAGTGTCACCGTCTGGCCGCCGGGGAACTTGCTTTGGGCGTAGTCCTTCATCACCGTCTCGACGGCGACGTCCGTGCGCTTGACCATGCTGGTGAGGACGGAGCCCGGCGCGATGCCGTCCTGGTCGGTGTCGACGCCGATGGCGAAGCGGCCGGCCTCCTTCGCCGCCTTGATAACGCCCAGTCCCGTGCCGCCTGCCACCTGGTAGACGACGTTCGCGCCTGCCTCGAACATCGCCTTGGCCATCTGCAGGCCGATCGCCGGATCGCCGAAATTGTTGGAATAGGCGACCTTGACCTCCGTCTGCGGGTCGACAGCACGCGCGCCCTGAATGTAGCCGACGATGAACTTGTCGATGCCGACCGACTTGGTGCCGCCGATGACGCCGATCACCGGTTTACCGCTCATGCCCTTGATCGTCGTGTCCTTAGCGACCAATGTCGCGAGCGCGCCGGCGAGATACGAGCCCTCCTGCTCCTGAAAGAGGACCGACGCGACATTCGCGCCTGGCCGCACCTGGTTGAGAATGACGTAGTCGGTGCCGGGGTAATCCTTGGCGACCGCCTGAAGCGCGTCGCCGTGCGAGTACTCGAGATCGACAACGAGGCCGAAGCCGGCGTCGGAGGCGCGGCGGAGAATGTCCGCCGCCTGCGCCACGACGTCCTTCGACTCGACCGCCTTGCCTTCGAGCTTGTCGTCGGCGAGCGCTTTCTTGAAGCCGGAGTAGGCGAGGTCGTTGTACGACTGGTCGCCGAGGCCTCCTTGCGCGATGATCAGCGCCACGGGCTTCTCAGCCGCGCTTGCCGTCACGATCGACCCAAGGCCCAAGGCGAGGGCCGAAATTGCGTTCAATATTCGAATGCGTTTCATGGTTCGTCTCCATTGCCTTCCGCGGGTTAGAGCTTGCGAGTGTGCTTGGCGCGTCGCGCCGGATTTCCACCTGATAGGCGTAGCGGCGGGCGTCGTAGACCG
Organism: uncultured Alphaproteobacteria bacterium; assembly: GCA_963741405.1. Classification (GTDB taxonomy): domain Bacteria; phylum Pseudomonadota; class Alphaproteobacteria; order Rhizobiales; family Beijerinckiaceae; genus Roseiarcus. The sequence goes on along the minus strand of CAVUHX010000042.1, from coordinate 230,398 downwards.
CGTCAACGACGTCCAGCAGCGCGCCGTCCTCTCCTTGCGTCTCCCGGCGCACCACCATGACCACGGGCTCCTCACCGAGTTCGAGGAGACGGGCCTCCTCGGGAGTGGCTGAGCGGGCTCGCAGCGTCTCGACGCCTCGCTCGATCTTGAGTCCGGCCTGGTCAAAGAGACGATAGAGTGAAAAACGCGGCGCACGCGCGACGCTGCGGGTCAAGCCGATCCTGCCGGCGAGGCCGCCGTCGATCACGGACCGATGAATGGCCGTCGGCTCTCCGTCGACGAGGCGCAGACGATTCAGGCCGACGAGCGCGACGCCATCGGGATAGGGCAGGCCCTCGCTCCAAGCGATCGGGCCGAATTGCAGCAGTCGATGCGACGCCCTTTGGCCCTGCGCCTCGACAGCTTCGGTGAAGCTCGACAGATAGGTCGGGGCGCGCTGCAGCGGCGGAGGGGCGACGAAGCTCCCCAAGCCTTGACGCCGGCGGATCAGCCCCTCATCGACCAGGATCTCGATCGCGCGGGTCACAGTGAACCGGCTGACCCCAAACCTTTCGGCAAGCTGAGGCTCGCTCTCGATCCGATCGCCGACTGCCCTCCGGGCGATGTCCGCCCGCAGCCAGTCCACCAGCTGACGGTAGAGCGGACGTCCGGAAGCCAAATCCGGGGCAAAGCTGTTCGGGTGCGGCAAGGCGAAACCAGTCAAACGGTTGACTGGGCAATTGGTGGCACGAGACGATGCAATCATGCAAGCGCTGATTCCCGTTGGTGAGCGCCGTAGCCCCATCGTTCGGAAGAACCGTCGAAGTTTCCGCCGCCGAATCCGACGGGACCGCCTCATCCGGCTCTCAGCGCACGTTTCTCGGCGGCGCAACCGGTTTCACTCCGCATTCCTTCCGTACCAGGACTGCTCGCCGCCGGTTGCGATAACCGCCAATTGTCGCGCGACCGCCGCGCGGTTTGGGTCTGTCTGTCTACGCCGGATAGAAAAGTCACGATTCCTCACCGTTAGAGATGACACAAGCACCGCTGTTTGGGTCGGGCGGCGGGCGGGGAGCTTTCACGTCGCGCAGAGCCCAGCCGCCGGCCGAAGCGCTGGCGATTCAGCTTCGGCCTTGTTTTTCCGAGGATTGAGTGCGCCGTCAGGCCACGGGGTTGGAGAGCGGACCTCTGGTTGTTCGTCACACCTACAAAGCGGCGCACAGTTTGTGCCTAACCTCACTTCTGCGTATCGGCAGTTCAAGCTATTCTGAAGAACCTAGGGTGGAGATTTTGCAGCGTGGCGAAGCTCGTATTCGGAATGTCGCAGTCTCTGGACGGCTACGTCGACGGTCTGGCGGGCGACCTGGAATTGCTGCCACCTGGTCCCGCGCTATTTCGTCACTTCACCGAGAGGGTGCGCGACCTGGCCGGCAGTGTGTACGGTCGAACCGCTTTATGGCTGTCCACCCGAAGCGGCAGTTCACGCTGCCTGTCGTCCAATCGGGAATTTCTGTTGCTCCGGCATGAGCTCACTGAGCGATTTTGGCGCTGAGCAGGGACGCCAGCACGCGGTAGGCTGCGTCGATGTCCTCGCGCAGTGCGAGGCTGACTGCCGTTCCATCGCGTGCGCGAAGCGCGGCAAGCATGAGTTCGTGCTGCTCGTTCGCCTTGAGGTAATTACCGGTTGCGTGGAGGAGGTGAAAGTACGGACTGATCTGCAGCCATAGCGTCTCGATGATCGCGAGCAGCGCCTCGGATTGGGCAGCCTGGTAGATCTCGAAGTGAAACGCGCGGTTCCAGCGCAGATATTGCTTGTTGTCGCCGGACCGGACCGCGTCCTCCATTGCGCTTACGCACGCCTGCAGCGGCTCGAGCTCGGCGTCGCCGATGTTCGGTGTCGCCCACAAGGCGGCGATCGACTCGACCTCGAGCCGTACTCGCCGGAGGTCGAGCAGGCGCTCCTCCGATAGCGGCGGAACGCCAATCGAGCGGCTGGAGATGACGGTCAGCACCCTCGCCGCGGTCAGCCGCTGTAAGGCCTCGCGCACCGGCATAGCGCTGACGCCGAACGCGTCGGCGAGCCCCTGGATGGTGACGAGCTGCCCCGGCGCGATCTCCCCGTTCAAGATCAGCTCGCATAGCTGACGATAAACGTGGTCCTGCAATGTATTGCGCGGGACCCGGACAACCGGCAGCGGCGCCCTCTGATACGCGTCCGTCATCACATTTCGCCCCGGCCTCCCCCGAACCTTTTGGCGTCATTTCGCCCGGCGGATCGCCAGGCAAGCTTGCCAGTTTTACGATCATTGATCTATGATCACAAGCCCGGTCGACGTCGCTCCGCCGGACATGAACAATGAATTCGTCCACGACTGACGATCAGGGAGGAAAGCCTATGAAGAGCCATTTGAGGAAATGGGCCGCCTGCATTGGAACAGCCGTTCTGGCTACCGGCCTCCTGACCGGGGCGACCCACGCCGCCGACAAGAAGTTCAAGATTTTCCTGTCGATGAGCTACATCGGCAACGACTGGCAGGCCGAGGCCGCCAACATGGTCAAAGCCATGGCGGCGCACAAGGACTTCGCCGACAAGGTCGACCTTCAGGTGCAGGTGGCCGGCCCGAATGCCCAGCGCCAAATTCAGCAGATCAACGCCATGGTTCAGCAGGGCGCACAGGCTATTGTGGTCTACCCGATCTCGCCAACGGCGCTGAACAACGCGGTCAAAAACGCCTGCGACAAGGGCGTGATGATCATCGCCTACGACGGCGCGATCTCGGAGCCTTGCGCTTACAATGTCACCATCGATCAGGAAGAGGCCGGACGCGTGACGGCGGAATGGCTCGCCAAGAAGCTAAACGGCAAAGGCAATATCGTCGTGATAACTGGCGTTCCAGGCACTTCGGTCGACACGCTTCGAACGAAGGCGGCCAAAGAAGTGTTCGCCAAGTATCCCGACATCAAGATCGTGGGCGAAGCGGTTGGCATGTGGAGCCAAGCGGTGGCGCGCACCGAACTTTCCAAGATTCTGGCGACCCGCAATTGGGACCAGATCGACGGTCTTTGGACGCAGGTCGGCTGCTACACCGCCAATACGATGCAGATCGAGTCGGGCAAGAAGCCTGACCAACTCAAGCCCTGTGCGGGCGAAGGCGCCAACGGCGGCCGCATTCAGATGCTTCCCGCCGGCACAGAGGTCGAAGGCGCCAACGGCACCTACATGCCAATGGGCGCGCCGCGCATCTCTTATGCGTCGCCTCCCTATTCAGGCGGCTACGCCTTGAAGCTTGCGGTCGAGAAACTCGAGGGGAAAGACATCCCGAAGTTGACCACCCTGCCGCTGCCGATCGTCACCAACGAAACCGTCAAGTACTGCAAGGAAGGCACCTGGGCGGAAATGAAGGATGGCTGTAACGCCTTCCCTCCATCGCTGGTGCCAAACCCCGGGTGGTTTGCCTCGATCTATTCGCCTGAGACCCCGGAGATCGGACTTCAGGCCGCCCTCGTGGGGCAGCCTGAGCCCTGATTGCAGACGGCGCGGCGCCCCCAGCTTGCCGGGCGCCGCGGCTCCCGGGATTCGGACTGTCGAGGCCGTAAGCGATGTCCGACACAAAATTCGAGGATAGCGCCGGCGTTCCCGCGATCTCTGTCGAGCGGGTGCGGAAGGCCTATGGCGCGACGATCGCGGTCGACGACGCCTCTTTCTCGATCGCCCGGGGCGCAGTTCACGCGCTGCTCGGCGAGAACGGCGCCGGCAAGTCGACGATCGTGAAGCTGCTTTCCGGCCTCACGCAGCCCGACTCGGGCGGATTGCGCTTGTTTGGCGCGCCGGTGCGCTTCGCTTCGCCGCGCGACTCCCAGGCCCGCGGGATCCAGACCGCGTTCCAGGAGATGACGCTGGTCAACGACCTGACCGTCCTCGACAACATGTTGCTGCCGCGCGGTCCCTCCGGCCTTACCGGAATGATCCGCCGCCGTCAGGCGCGGGCGCTGGTCGCCGCGCACTTCGATGCGCTCGGCATGAGCGACGTGCGGCTCGACGACGAGATCGGGGAGCTTGACCTCGCTATCCAGCAGAAGATCGAGATTGCGCGGGCGCTCTTCCGGAAGCCGCGGATCCTTCTGCTCGACGAACCGACTTCCACCCTTACCGGGCGCGACGTCGAATGGCTCGGCGGAATCATCGAGCGACTAAGGGCCGAGGGCGTGACGACGGTGTTCATTTCCCATCGCCTGAGGGAAGTAAGAGCCTTCTGCGACACCATGACGGTCTTGCGCAACGGAATGCATATCGCGACCGGGCCCGTCGCCTCCTATCCCGACGACGAGGTCATTCGCATGATCGCCGGCCGCGCGCTCTCGCACGCCTTCCCACGGCGTGAAGACCAGCGCGTGTTCGGGCCCGAGGTGCTCGCCGCCGAGCGCATATCGACCTCCGGCAAGCTCCGCGACGCCTCGTTCAGCCTGCATTCGGGCGAAATCCTTGGTGTAGCCGGCCTCCAGGGCATGGGTCAGCTCGATCTGTTTCTCGCCTGTTTCGGCATGGCCGATCTGACGGCGGGACGCCTGCGCGTCGACGGCCACCCGATTGTCATCACCTCTCCGACGGATGCGGTGCGCGCCAATATAGGGATCAGCCTTGTCCCCGAGGACCGCAAGACGGAGGCGCTGTCGCTAACTCTCAGCGGCAAGCACAACGCCTCCCTTCCGGTTATCGATCGATTTACCCGCGGGCCGCTCATCGACGGCGTCCGTGAGACGGCTGCGGTCGAGGCGATATTCGAGCGTGTTGACGTGGATCGGCGCGCATTGTGGACGCGGGTCGGCGCGTTCTCGGGCGGCAATCAGCAGAAGATCGCGATCGCCAAGTGGCTGCTAGCCGAGAGCCGGGTCCTGCTGCTCTTCGACCCGACCCGCGGCATCGACGTCGGCACCAAGAACGAACTCTATCGCCTCATCCGCGCCTATGCCGACGCGGGCGGCGCTGTCCTGTTTCATTCGACCGAAATCCCGGAACTCGTCTATCTCTGCGACCGGACGCTCGTCTGCTACGCGGGCCGGATCGTCTGCGAGATCCCGGCGGAGCAGCTCTCAGAGGAGGAAATTTTGCGCGCGGCGCTAGGCGGCGACGCCGCTTCGCGGAGGGCGGCGTGACGATGGCGACCGCAGCGACCCGTCCGGGCGAACCGGTCGCCGCGACGTCGCCGTTCAAGCGTCTCGCGCGGGAGCGGCGGCTTCTGATCGCCGTCGCGGTCTTCCTCGTGCTGCTCTCAACGGTGGCGAGCATCGGTTCCGCCCGACTCACCTACTACGACCTTTCCCAGCTCGTAGCGAGCGGCGCCCCGCTTGCGCTTGCGGCGATCGGACAAACCATCGTCATCCTGTCGGGCGGATTCGATCTCTCGGCGGGCGCGGCGATATCCCTTGTCAACGTCGCGCTCGCCTCCTCGCTTCAGGATCCCTCGCTGTCGCCGCTGGTGGTCATCGCCGCAGGCGTCGGGATCGGGATGGCCGCGGGCGCCTTCAACGGATTTTTCGTCGCCGTCCTGCGCATGCAGCCGATTGTCGTCACGCTCGCGACGATGTTCATTCTGCAGGGCGTGACCCTCCTGATCATGGACAAGCCCGGCGGACAGGTTTCGCCGGCGCTGGCCGACCTCCTGCTAGGCGACGCCGTTCCAAACATCCTGCCCAGGCCGGTCTTGCTTATCGTCCTGGTTCTGGCGGTGTGGGCGTGGCTCAAGCGGACCAATTTCGGCGTCGCGATCTATGCCGTGGGCGGCGACGTCGATTCGGCGCGCGCAGTCGGCGTGCCCACGCGCTTCGTGCAATTCATGGTCTTCGCCGTCGGCGGCGCCTGCTACGGTCTGGCCGGCGTCTTCATCAGCGCGGAGACCGGGTCGGCCGATCCGTTGATCGGCAACCCCATGCTGCTCCAGATGTTCGCGGCCGTCGTCGTCGGAGGGACGAAGCTCGGCGGAGGGAGGGGCGGCCCCCTCGGTACGGTATTTGGCGCCTACATTCTGATGATGGTAGTCAACATCCTCCTGGTCCTCAATGTGTCGGCGTACTACTCGACGATCGCCGAGGGCTCTATCCTCATTCTCGCCGTGCTCGCCGCCGATCTGCGGCCGGGCTCTCCGCTCGCCCGTCACATCCGCCATGTCGTGCTCAGAATGAGGGCGCGCGCGCAAGGCCGCCTCGCCTCCCAACGCTCGGCAGAGACCCGATTCCTGAGCCTGCCCGCGCTCGAAAAGCGGACGCAGAAAACGCAGACAGCCATGCCCGGGGTTCTGACGCGAAACGCGGAGGCGCTGCGCTTCGCGCTCCCTTCTTATGTCTGCTTTGTCCTCGTGGCCATAACGACGCAATTGACCATCGGCCACGCGTTGACAAACTGGTCCTATTACAATTCGCTGATCGTCCTCTCCTCGTTCCTGGCGGTGCTCGCGCTTGGGCAAGGGACGGTGATTCTGACCGGCGGACTCGACCTGTCGGTGCCCTGGACGATTGGGCTCAGTGGCATCCTGCTCGCCGGACTGGTCAAGGGGTCCGATCTCGCGCTCCTCTACGCCCTGCCGATCGCGCTGCTCGTCGGACTTGCTGTCGGGTTCGTCAACGGGGCCGGAATCGTCCTTCTCGGAGTCTCGCCGATCGTGATGACGCTCGCCGTCAACGGGATCCTGCAGGGGATCGCCCTCGTCTATTCCAACGGCACGCCAGACGGGTTCTCATCGCCTCTGTTGAGACGGTTCATGACCGACCACGAACTGATCGTCACGCCCGTCGTCCTGTTCGTCGCCGTCTTTGTCGTCGTGGCGGTGCTGCTGCTCGGCAGGACGGCCTTCGGGCGGCGCGTCTATGCGATTGGCAACGGCGAGCGCGTCGCTGCGCTGGCGGGCGTACCGGTCAGCCAGACACTAATACGCGTGTACATGCTGTCCGGCCTCTGCTCTTCGATCGTCGGGGTGCTGCTGACCGGCTTCTCCGGTCAGGCGAGCCTCGGCATGGGAGATGAGTACCTCTTGCCGTCAATCGCAGTCGTGGTGATCGGCGGCGCCCTCATCACCGGCGGACGCGGCAGCTATCTCGGCATGCTCGGGGGCGCGCTGCTCCTGACCGGTTTGCAAACGCTTCTCGCCGGAACCACGCTGCCCTATGCGACGCGAACCATTCTGTTCGGTCTCGTCGTCCTCGCCGCCGTGATGGCGCTGCGGGAGAAGCGGACATGAGCAATCGGAGGATTCATGAGCGATTCCGCTGACGTCTTCGCCCTTGCCGAGGGGCTGCGTGTTCTGGTGACGGCCGGCGCGTCGGGCATCGGGCGGGCGATCAGCGACCTCCTCGTCGCGCGGGGCGCGCGGGTCCATATCTGCGACGTTTCCGACGATTTTCTCGCCGAATTTCGCAGCGCTCATCGCGACTCGGGCGCGACGAAAGCCGACGTCGCTTCGGAAGCGGACGTGTCGCGCCTTTTCGCCGAGGTCGAGAGCTCGCTCGGCGGACTCGACGTTCTCGTCAACAACGCGGGCGTCGCCGGACCGACCGGCGGAGTCGAAGAGATCCGGCCCGAGGATTGGCGCCGAACGATCGACGTCTGCCTGACCGGGCAATTCCTCTGCGCTCATCATGCCGTTCCGATGCTCAAGGCCGCGGGCGGGGGAGCAATCGTCAATTTGTCGTCGGCGGCCGGACGGTTCGGTTACGCATTCCGCACCCCTTACTCGGCCGCCAAATGGGGCGTGATCGGCTTCACCCACAGCCTCGCCAAGGAACTGGGCCCCGCTAACATCCGCGTGAACGCGATCCTTCCGGGCATTGTCGAAGGGCCGCGCATGACGGGCGTGATCGCGGCGCGGGCCAGGCAGATGGACGTCTCCTACGAAGCGATGGAGAAGACCTATCTCGACCGCGTGTCGCTGCGCCGCATGGTGACAGCCAGCGACGTCGCCGCCACGGTCGCCTACCTTCTCTCGCCGGGCGGCCACAATATTTCCGGCCAGACGATCGGAGTGGACGGCAATGTCGAAGCGTTGTGACGGCTTCGCCCCAGAATCGAAGCTTGATCGGAGGAAGCTTTGAGCAAAGTCGCCGTCATCGGATCGGGCTTCGTCGGCCGCGCATGGGCGATCAGTTTCGCCCGCGGCGGACATGAGGTCGTGCTGTGGGACCAGGACCCGCAGGCCCCGGAGAGCGCGCTCGCCTATGTCGAGAAGCTCTTGCCGGATCTCGAGGACAACGACCTCCTGAACGGCGCGACCGTGAAGGCGATCGCCTTGCGTATGTGTCCCGCCGCGTCGTTGGAGGCCGCGCTCGACGGGGCCGTTCATGTCCAGGAGAACACGCCCGAGGAAGTCGAGGTCAAGCGCGAGGTCTTCGCCAGGCTCGACGTGGCCGCAGCGCCCGACGCCGTGCTCGCAAGCTCGACGTCGGCGATCCTGCCGTCCGCATTCACCGAGGCGCTGAGCGGTCGCGCGCTTTGCCTGGTCGTCCATCCCATCAACCCGCCCTATCTCATTCCCGCGGTCGAGGTCGTGCCCGCGCCGTGGACGGACGCCGACGTTGTCGAGCGCACCGCGGCGCTCCTGCGCGCGGCCGGTCATGCGCCGATCGTGATGAAGCGGGAGATCGACGGCTTCGTCATGAACCGTCTCCAGGGGGCCCTGCTCGAAGAGGCGTTCCGGCTTGTCGCCGACGGATGCGCCAGCATCGAAGACGTCGACGTCGGCATCCGCGACGGGCTTGCGCTTCGCTGGTCCTTCATGGGCCCGTTCGAGACGATCGACCTCAATGCGCCCGGCGGCGTCCAGGATTACGCCGAGCGCTACCAGAAAATCTATTCCGGCATTTTTCCTTCGACCCAGTGGCGAGCCGACTGGAGCGGGCCGGTGATGGACGTGGTCGAGGCGGAACGGCGCAAGCGCCTGCCGGGCGACAAGCTTGTCGAACGTCAGTCCTGGCGCGACCGGCGCTTGATGGCGCTCGCGGCGCACAAGCGCCGCGCCGACGGGGATATCGGGCGCTGAACGAGGCTTTATGAGGAGGGCGCGATGGCGTCGAGCAACAAGGTCATCATAACCTGCGCGGTCACCGGCGCGATTCATACGCCTTCCATGTCTCCCTATCTCCCTGTGACGGCCGACGAGATCGCAGAGGCCGCGATCGGCGCGGCCGAGGCTGGAGCCGCCATCGTCCATCTGCACGCCCGCGACGAGAAGACCGGGCGCCCCGACCAGAGTTCGGAGGCGTTTGCACGCTTCCTGCCGCGCATCAAGCAATCGACGAAGGCGGTCGTGAACCTGACCACAGGCGGCGCGCCCTACATGACCGTCGAGGAGCGAGTCAGGCCTGCCGCGGTTTTCAAGCCCGAGGTGGCCTCGCTCAACATGGGCTCGATGAATTTCGGTCTCTTTCCGATGCTCGGCCGCTTCAAGACCTTCAGGCACGACTGGGAGGCGCAGGCGCTCGAAAACTCGCGCGATCTGGTGTTCCGCAACACCTACAAGGACATCGAGTTCGTGCTGGGCACGCTTGGCGACGCCGGCACGCGGTTCGAGTTCGAGTGCTACGACACGGCCCATCTCTACAACCTCGCCCACTTCCTGGAGCGCGGGCTCGTGAAACCGCCGCTGTTCGTGCAAACTGTGTTCGGCATCTTAGGCGGCATCGGCCCGCATCCGGAGGACGTGCTGCATATGAAGCGCACCGCCGACCGCCTGTTCGGCATGCACTACAAATGGTCGGTGCTCGGCGCAGGGCGTAATCAGCTCGCGCTCGCCGCCCAGGCGGCGGCCATGGGAGGCAATGTGCGGGTCGGGCTCGAGGATTCTCTGTGGGCCGGGCCCGGGCGGCTCGCGACCAGCAACGCCGAACAGGTGCGCGCCGCGCGCCAGATCATCGAGGGCCTCGGCCTTTCGGTCGCAAGCCCGGACGAGGCGCGCGAAATTCTGGCGCTCAAGGGAGGCGACCGCGTCGCATTCTGACCCGAGGTTTGAGGCATGCTGCGCATCGAACTTCTGATTGACGCCCGTGCCGAGCTCGGCGAAGGCCCGGTCTGGGACGTCGCCGAACAATGTCTTTTCTGGATCGACAGTCTCGGCGCGAAGGTCCATTCCTGCGAGGCTGGCGGCGGCGCCCCACGTTCGTGGGATGTGCCCGAGCACATTGGCTCGCTCGCCCTGCGCCAGACAGGCGGTGCGATTGTCTCGTTGCGCGACGGCTTCTATACGTTCGACTTTGCGAGCGGATCATGCCGCAAGCTCGCCGATCCCGACCCGGGCAAGCCGCGGATCCGGATGAACGACGGCAAGGTCGACAGACAGGGTCGCTTCGTCGCCGGCTACATGGACTACGAGGAGCATGACCCGATTTGCGGGCTTTTTCGTCTCGATCCGGGCGGCGGCGTCGCAAGGCTGGACGACGGCATCGTCTGCTCCAACGGCCCGTGCTGGAGCCCCGACGGCCGCACCTTCTACTTCGCCGACACCTACACGCGCGAAATTTGGGCCTATGACTACGACACGAAAACGGGAGCCGCGGCCAACCGCCGCGTCTTCTGCTCCTTTCCCGCGGCAGGTCTGAAGGGTCTTGCCGGACGGCGCGACGGTCGATGCGGAGGGTTTCGTCTGGAGCGTGTCGGTCTACGAAGGCAAGCTTGCCCGCTTCGCTCCCGACGGCAAGCTCGACCGCGTCATCGGGCTTCCTGTCGAAAGCACGACCAGCCTGAGTTTCGGGGGCCCCGGTCTGGACGTCGCCTATGTCACCTCGATGGCGCGCGCCGTGAAGGGCGTGAGCCCGAAAGAGCGCGAGGCGGGCGCTCTCTTCGCCGTCCACGGCCTTGGGGTGCGAGGGCTGCCCGAACCGCGCTTCGCCGGATGAAGACAATCCGCTGACGCTAGAGAGAATGGGAGGAACTCATGCGCATAGAAGTGCTGATCGACGTCAAGGCCTTACTTGGCGAAGGACCGCTTTGGGACGTCGACGAGCAGCGGCTCTATTTCATCGACAGTTTCGGCTGCAACGTGTTCCGCTGCACCGCCGACGGCGGCGAGGTTCGCGCATGGGACGTGCCCGCTAAGATCGGTTCGATGGCTTTGCGCAGACAGGGCGGCGCGGTGCTGTCGCTCGCCAATGGGTTCCACTTTCTCGATTTCAAGACCGGCGAGTGCCAGCTGATCGTGGACCCGGAGCCCGACAAGCCCGCCAACCGGATCAACGACGGCAAGGTGGACAAGCGCGGCCGCTTCGTCGCGGGCTCGATGGATACGATGGAGGAAGGGCCGAATGGCGCGCTCTATCGTCTCGATCCCGATCTTTCCCTGCATAAGCTCGACGATCGCATCATTGTCTCCAACGGGCCGTGCTGGAGCCCCGACGGGCGCACCTTCTATTTCGCCGACAGCTGGTCGGGCGAAGTCTGGGCGTACGACTACGACCTCGATACGGGCGCCGTCTCCAACAAGCGCACGTTCTGCAAAATCGATCGTTCGCGGGGCGGCGCGGCCGACGGCTCCACGGTCGACGCGGACGGATGCCTGTGGAACGCGCAGGTCTACGACGGCAAGGTCATCCGCTATACGCCGGACGGAAGGGTCGATCGTGTCATTGACATGCCGGTCAAGAAGGTCACGAGCGTGATGTTCGGCGGGCCGAACCTCGACGTCCTCTACGTGACGTCGATGGCCAAGCCGCCCCTGCCACGCTTTCCAGGTGACGGCGTTCTGCGGGGAAGCCTCTTTGCAGTGTATGATCTTGGGATCCGCGGCGTGCCTGAGCCCCGCTTCGCAGGTTGAGCGGGGAGTTTCTGAGAGAACCGAACGCCGAAAAGTTGATCGAGCGAGAGCGGCTGTCTTAACGTAACCCTGATCGGAAACATGCGAGAAAGGAGCGCTGGCATTGGCGAACCTGCTGGTGGTCGAAGCTCAGCTCGGAAGGTATCGGTCATTGCTCTATCCCCTATCGGCCCGCAACGACCGTTTTTGGCGAAACATTCCCGTGCCGCCTCCGCCGGCTGATTGAGTGCGTCAAGTTCTGCAAAAGGCGGTCATGGGTTTGCTGGTTATGCGGCTTGGCCGAGGTTGGCCTTCTTGTGCTCCTTGAGGTCGTTCATGTTGAGGTAGCGGTGGGCTTCGAGCCAGTTCTCGTGGGTTTCTACGGCTAGGGCTCGCACCAGACGCAGACATGCCTCCGTGTTCGGGAAGATGCGCACGACGTGGGTTCGTCGCCTGATCTCCTCGTTGAACCTTTCGAGCATGTTGGTGCTTTTGAGATGCTTATGGTGCTGGCGGGGCAGACGGTAGAAGGTGAAGGTTTCCTCGATGGTTTCCTCGACCCAGTCGACGAGCTTGTCGTATCGATTGCCCCATTTGGCGATCCATGCGGAAAGATCGCGGCGGGCCTCCTCGACGTTTCGCCGGTCGTATAGCCAGCGCAGTTCCTGCAGGCAGTCGTCGTCGGCCTTGCGCGGAAGATGGTCGAGGGCGTTGCGGAGGAAGTGCACGTAGCATCGCTGGACGGCCGTCTCGGGGAGGACCTCGCGGATCGCTGCGCGAAGGCCCGCGTGGTCGTCGGCGACGACGAACTCGACACCGCGGAGGCCGCGCCGGCGCAGTCCGAGCAGGAAGTCCTTCCAGGACGAGCTGCTCTCGCGATTGGCCATGTCGACGGCCAGGATCTGGCGGCGACCGTCCCAGTCGATGCCGACCGCGATCAGCACGGCCTGGCTCGCGACCACGCCGCCCTCGCGCACCTTCTCATAACGGGCGTCGAGGATGAGGTAAGGGAAAGGCTCGGCGAGGGGGCGCGTGGCAAAGGCGTCGAGACTTACGTCCAGGCGCTTGTTGATGGCGGAGACGGCGGAGGCCGAGAAGGCGTGGCCGCACAACTCCTTGGTGATGGCCTTGACCTTGCGGGTCGAGACGCCCTGCACGTACATCTCGGCCAGCGTCGCCACCAACGCCTGCTCGGAGCGTTGATAGCGTTCGAAAAGTTCGGTCGAGAACCGGCCGTCGCGATCCTGCGGCACGCGCAACTCGAGCTTGCCCACGCGCGTGACGAGCGTGCGGGCGTAGTAGCCGGAGCGGTAACCGAGCCGGGCGCCGGTTCGCTCGCTCTTCCCGGCGCCGAGCGCGTCCGTCATCTCGGCTTCCAGCATCTCCTGCACGACCGCGCGAACCAATTCCCGCAGCCCGTCCGGGCTCGCGGCGAAAAGCTCTTTGACGGCGGCAATCGCAGGCTTACCTTCGGTCTTGGTCATGGCGGAGGTTCTCCAGAGAGAATCAGGTGACTTGGGCATCACCAGCCTGCCATGACCGCCTCTCGCTCGTGTGAGGTGATGGCGGGTCGACGGCGGGCGATTGAATTGGCGATTGGCGAGGAGGATGTGGCGGCGTTGGGCGCGATTGCCCGCTCGCGAACGGAATCGGCGAGCCGGGTTGATCGAGCGCGGATGCTGCTGGCCTACCGGGAAGACGGATCGTTTTTTGCGGTGGGGCGAGCCTTGGGCGCGCACCATCAGACCGTCCAGCGCTGTGTCGAGCGGGCGTTGGTCTATGGCCCGATGGCGGCGCTCGACGATCGACCGCGGCCCGGCAGGGAGGCGACGATCACCGCCGAGGCCAAGGCATGGGTTGTCGACCTCGCCTGCCGCAAGGCCAAGGACCTCGGCTATCCCCACGAATTGTGGACAACGCGGCTTCTCGCCTGCCATGCGCGTGAGCATGGGCCGGCGGAGGGCCACGCTTGCCTTGCCAAGTTGGCTCAGGGGACGGTGTGCAATATCCTCAACGAGCAGGAGATCAAGCCGCACAAGGTCCGCTATTACCTGGAACGCCGCGATCCGGAGTTCAAGCAGAAGATGGCGGAGGTTCTGTGCGTCTATGGCGAGGTGAAGCTTATTCGGGAGAGCGCGGCCGCCGCGAAGCAAAAGCCGAGCGATGCGGTGGCGATTGTCTCCTACGATGAAAAGCCCGGCATTCAGGCAATCGCCACGACGGCCCCGGACCTGCCGCCCGAGCCCGGCAGACATGCGACCTTCGCGCGCGACTACGAGTACAAGCGCCACGGCACGGTCAGCTTGCTGGCCGGCATTGATCTGCTCACCGGCCAGGTCCACGCTCTCGTCAAGGACCGCCACCGCAGCCGCGAATTCATTGAATTCCTCCAGCTCCTCGACGCCGCCTATCCGAGCCATACGGCGATCAAGCTGATCCTCGACAATCATTCGGCGCACATCTCCAAGGAGACCAAGGCTTGGCTCGCCGCTCAACCGGAAGGCCGCTTCACCTTTGTCTTCACCCCCAAGCATGGCTCCTGGCTCAATCTCGTCGAGGGTTTCTTCTCCAAGCTCGCCCGCTCGGTGCTGCGCCACATCCGCGTCGCATCCAAACAGGAACTCAAGGACCGCATCATGGCCGCCATGGATCAGTTCAATCGACACCCCGTCGTCCACTCTTGGTCCTATAAGCTCGACCAGGCAGCCTGATATGATTCGAATCTCAAAATCGATGAACTAGGGCCGCGAGACCCGGGGCGGATGCGCGGCTGGCCGGCGGAATCGTGGCGGGCCGTGGGCGACTCAAGTGGGCCAAGCCGGGAGTTGTGACAAAGATGAGCATGACGCCGATTTTTTGGAACCGGCCGGAAGGTCAGATGATCGAACGAGCGGATAAGTCCGCTTGACAGGATACCGACCGGTTGGTATTAACGCCGTATGAAGCTGACCCCCGCCGCTACGAACTCGGCGCCACCGCCACGCAGGACGAGCGCCGCCGTCGGGGCGTCCCTCGAAAAGCTGCTCGACGCAGCCGTCCATGTGATCCGCTCCAGGGGCTATTCGGCCGCACGGGTCGAGGACATCTGCGCCGAGGCGGGCCTCACTAAGGGGGCATTCTTCCATCATTTCGCCAGCAAGGAGGCCTGCGCGGTCGCGGCCGCGGCCCATTTCGCCGCGAACGCCGATGCCCTGTTCGACGCGGCCCCCTATTCCCGCCTGCCCGATCCGCGCGCCCGCGTGCTCGGCTACGTCGATTTCCGCAAGGCCATCCTCGAGGGCGACCTGCCGCAGTTCACCTGTCTGCTCGGAACGATGGTGCAGGAGGCCTACGACACTCATCCGGCCATCCGCGAGGCCTGCGACCGCTATATCAGCGAGCACGCCGGGCGGCTCGAGGCCGACATCGCCGAGGCGAAAGCGTTTTATTCCCCCGCCGCGGACTGGAACCCCGCGAGCGCGGCCCTGTTTTCCCAGGCGGTGCTGCAGGGCGCCTTCGTCCTCGCCAAGGCCAAATCCGGCCCAAAAGTCGCCGCCGACTGCCTCGATCATCTGAAACGCTATTTCGAGGGTCTGTTGCCCGTCGGCCAAAGGAGCCCCGCCCCATGAGCGAGCAGAAAATCACGCCCTGCCTGTGGTTCGACTTCAAGGCCGAGGAGGCCGTCGCGCACTATCTGGCGATCTTCGACCGCGGCCGAATTGTGGCGTCGTCGCGCTACGGCGAAGGCGGCCCGGGGCCGAAAGGCGCGGTGATGACCATCCTGTTCGAGATCGAGGGACAGACGTTCCTGGCGCTCAACGGCGGCCCGCAGTTTCCGCACACCCCGGCGATCTCGCTCATGGTCGACTGCGCCGATCAGGCGGAGGTCGACCGGCTCTGGGAACGGCTTTGCGAGGGCGGCAAGCCCGGCCGGTGCGGCTGGCTGACCGACAAGTTCGGCGTCTCCTGGCAGATCGTGCCGGGCGCCATCGGGAAGATGATGAGAAGCGGCGACGCGGCCGGCATCGGACGCGTCATGCGCGTGGTCATGCCGATGACCAAGCTCGACGTCGCGAAAATCGAGGAGGCCTTCGGGCCGCAGTGAAGGAGGAGCGTCATGGCCAATCCGTCGAATCTCAACGGCACGTTCGTCTGGTACGACCAGATGTCCGATGATCCCGCCGTAGCAGGAGCGTTCTACAGCAAGGTGGTCGGCTGGGCGCTGGCCCCGAACACGATGAACGACCAGCCCTATACGGTGCTGAAGGCCGGCGGCGCGATGGTCGGCGGCCTGATGCCGATCCCCGCCGAAGCCGAGGGCGTGCGGCCGGCCTGGATGGGCTATATCGCGGTCGACGACGTCGCCGCCTATGCCAATAAGGTGAAAGCCGCGGGCGGCGCGATCCACCGGGGCCCGGCCGAGATCCCCAACATTGGCTCGTTCGCGGTGGCGAGCGACCCGCATGGCGCGGGCTTCCTCTTGTTCAAGGGAAACGGCGACGGCGCGCCGGCGCTGGACCAGGCGGCGCCGGGCCATATCGGCTGGCATGAGTTGCACGCGGGTGACGGCCCGAACGCTTTCGCCTTTTATTCCGGCGTGTTCGGCTGGACCAAGGGCGAGGCCATGGATATGGGCGCGATGGGCAAGTACCAGCTGTTCAGCACGAAGAGCGGCCAGCAGGGCGCGATGATGACCAAGACGGCGCAGACACCCGCGCCGTTCTGGCTCTATTACTTCAACGTCGACGCGATCGATGCGGCGGTCGAGCGCGTGACAGCGGCCGAAGGAAAGATCCTCAACGGGCCGATGCCGGTCCCCGGCGACCGCTGGATCGTCCAGGCGCTCGACCCCCAGGGCGCGATGTTCGCCCTGCTCGCCCCAAAGCGATGACGTCCCGGAGCGGCGCGCCCCGCTGCTCCGCCAAAGACCATTTTGGCCCGTCATGAAGGGAGGCGTTCTCATGGAGGCCCAGAGGCTTGTCCCGGCGAACGAACTTGCGCGCGCCAACCCGGTGCGCATGCCCAATGAAAGCGCCGAGTACCGCGCCACCCGCACGGCGCTGCTCGCCGAGGAGATCGAACTGCGCCGCCACATCGAGCGCGTCGCCGCGCAGCGGCGGGCGCTGCCGCGCGGCGGCCCGGTGGTCGGCGACTATCGCTTCGAGGGCGAGGACGGGCCAACCGATCTGGCCGGCCTGTTCGGCGACAAGGCGACCCTTGTGATCTACAGCTACATGTTCGGGCCGCAGCGGGCGCGACCCTGCCCGATGTGCACCAATCTCCTCGGCGCGTGGGAGGGCAATGCGGCCGACATTGGCCAGCGGGTTTCGCTCGCGGTCGTCGCCCGTTCGCCGATCGAGCGCCTGACCGCCTGGAAGCGCGAGCGTGGCTGGAAGAACCTCCGCCTGTTCAGCGATCGGAACGGCGCCTATTCGCGCGACTATTTCGGCGTCGCCCCCGACGGCTCGGACATTCCGGACCTCAACGTGTTCACCCGCCGCGACGGAACAATCCGCCATTTCTGGACGGGCGAGATGACCGGCTCGACCGCCGACCCCGACCAGGACCCGCGCGGCGCGCCGGATCCCGCGCCTCTCTGGATGGTGCTCGACATGACGCCGGAGGGCCGCGGCATGGGCTGGTATCCGCAGCTCGATTACGACGACGATTGAGAAAGGCTTCGAACTCCCTTCTCCCCGTTTGCGGGGAGAAGGTGGCGCGAAGCGCCGGATGAGGGCAGCGCCGTCCTCTCCGGATGCCTCTGCGCTGCACATAAATTCCAACCGGAGGAAACCCCAATGCGAGTCATGGTCATCGTCAAAGCCACCACCAATTCCGAGGCCGGCAAGATGCCGAGCCGCGAGCTGATCGAGGACATGGGCAAGTTCAACCAGAAGCTGATCGAGGCGGGCCTGATGGTCGATGGCGGCGGCCTCAAGCCGACCGCCAAGGGCGCCCGCGTCGCCTTTTCCGGCGCGGACCGCACCGTGACCAGGGGGCCGTTCGGCAATGTCGGCGAGCTCGTTTCGGGCTTCTGGATCTGGAAAGTGAAGGACCTCGACGAGGCGATCGACTGGGTCAGGCGCTGCCCCAACCCCATGCCGGGACCGTCCGAGATCGAGATCCGCGAGTTTCTGGAAATGGAGGATTTCGCCTGAGGCCGGCGGGAAGAAACAGGAAAATTCCCTGCGCGGCAGCGATTTTGCTGGGATTTCGGCCCATTGCGAAGGCATGCGCACTAAAAAAGGTCTGCCATTCAGCGGCTTGCGGAAAAATTCCCTGTGCGGCCGGGCAGGGTTTTTTTGGCGCAGCAGGGAAAGCGCAGGGAATTTTTCGTGCGGCGCAGGGAACTCAGGCCTGGTTGTCTCCGGCCGCCCGAGCGGGGATTTCCCGCGCTCTCCGCGCATCAAATGCTTGAGGCCGCCGGCAATGAGCCGGCGGCCTCTCGTATACTTCGTTCAGGAGAATGACGGGAGCCTTTTGCGAGGCTCCCGTCGGGTTGAATTCACCAGCCGCCGGGGCCCCAGCCGCGCCCGCGATTCCAGCCGTTGCCGTTGCCATTGCCCCAGCCGCTGCCGTCCAAGTCGCCGTCGCCGCCGAAGCTGAAGCTGCCGGAGGCGTGTCCGCGGCCGTGACCGCGGCCATAACCGTAGCCGCTGCCATAACCGTCATAATCGTCGTAGCCGTACCCGCGACCAGGGCCGTAGCCGTAGCCGTAGGGCGGGGGCGGATAGCCGTAGCCGTAAGCTGGCGGCGGCGGGGGCGCGCCCCACGCAGGAGCCTGAGCCTCGGCGCCAGCCCGCGGGGCTTCCGCCTGGGCCTGGCCCTGCGCCGCCGGCTGCTGGCCGTAGCCGGGACCCCACGGTCCGGCCTGATACGGGCCCGGAGGCGGCGGCGGCTGGTTCTGATTGGTCTGCTGGGCCGTCGCTGCCGTCGCGAGCCCGGTCAGGCCGGCGATCAGGGCTATCATGTGCATTCTCGTCATCATCCACTCCTTACACGCCGGCTGCCGGGCCGCTTCGGGCCCATATTCGCGCGAGGCGGCGCCGGTTCGCCCCATTCGCTTTCTGACGTTTCATCCCATCGATACAACGTCATATACGAATATTAGAATATGCTTAAATTCCGTTTTGTCCATCCCGATTCCGACCGACGCTCAAGAATCTTTCAATTTTGACCTGCGGCAGAATGTCGCAGGCTTGCGACCGCCGAACAATTCCTGCAACCGGGCTCTCGCGCGACTGGCGGCGCGACGCCAGGACGAACGGTACCCGCCGACGGTCCTTCGGGTCTTCCCCCCCCGGCTCGCGCGAGCCATTTCGCGACGCGAGACCCTGATTTTTCTTCCCAATCTGTGATGTTTATGATATGTTCTCAAAATGGCCAATTCTGCCGAGGGCGGCGGAAAGGAGATGTTTCACGGAGCAGGAATCGGCGCCGGGGGAGAAGAAGCAATGGACAGCCTTCGGCAAAGCAGCCCAGGCGAAGCGGATTTTCGCGCGGCTCAGCGAGGGCTGGGCCTATGAGATTGCGCGCGACGAAAGGGATTATTGGGCTCCGGCGCGCTCAATTTCCGCGTCTCGACACGCGCCAGACGCGCTTTTGAAGGACGGGCGCCCCGATGCGCGCGCTCTACCCCATCCGCCTCTCGGCCATCATCGCCTTGACGTGCGCGATTGCTTTGGCCGGGTTCAGTCCCTTGGGGCAGGTCTTGGCGCAGTTCATGATGGTGTGGCAGCGGTAGAGCCGGAACGGATCCTCGAGGTTGTCGAGTCGTTCGCCCTGGGCTTCGTCCCGCGAGTCGATCAGCCAGCGATAGGCCTGGAGGAGGATCGCGGGGCCAAGGTAGCGGTCGCCGTTCCACCAGTAGCTCGGGCAGGAGGTCGAGCAGCAGGCGCACAGGATGCACTCGTAGAGCCCGTCGAGTTTGGCGCGGTCCTCCGGCGACTGCAGCCATTCCTTCTCCGGTGCCGGCGTCGTCGTCTTGAGCCAGGGCTCGATCGAGGCGTGTTGGGCGTAGAATATCGTCAGGTCCGGCACGAGGTCCTTGATCACCTCCTGGTGGGGCAGGGGGTAGATCGTGACCGGCGCGGCGACATCGTCGATGTGCGTGGTGCAGGCGAGCGTGTTGAGGCCGTCGATGTTCATCGCGCAGGACCCGCACACGCCCTCGCGGCAGGAGCGGCGGAAGGTCAGCGTCGGGTCGATCGTGGACTTGATCCAGATGAGGGCTTCGAGGATCATCGGCCCGCAGTCGTCGCGATCGACGAAATAGGTGTCCATGCGCGGATTGGCGTCGTCGTCCGGGTTCCAGCGATAGATGCGGAACTCGGTGACCCGCTTGGCGTTGGCGGGCTTCGGCCAAGTCTTGCCCGCGGTGATTCGCGAGTTTGCGGGCAGGGCGAATTCAACCATTTGCGTCTATCCGTGTCCGGTCGGCGGGGTCGTGGCGGCGCTCAGTAAACCCGCGCTTTTGGCTCGATGTAGGAGATGTCGTTGCTCATTGTGTAGGCGTGCACCGGCCGGTAGTCGATCTTCACCGTCTGCTTTGCCGGGTCGATCCAGGCCAGCGTATGCTTCATCCAGTTGACGTCGTCGCGGTTGGGATAGTCCTCGCGTGCATGCGCGCCGCGGCTCTCGAGCCGGTTGGCCGCGCCTTCCATCGTCACGACCGCCTGGACGATCAGGTTGTCATATTCGAGCGTCTCGATGAGATCGGAGTTCCAGATCAGCGACCGGTCGGTCACGCCCACGTCGGTGCCGGCGCGCCAGGCGGCGTGGATCTTCTCCTTGCCTTCGACGAGGGTTGCCCCGGTGCGGAAAACGGCGCAATCCGCCTGCATCACCCGCTGCATGGCGAGGCGGAGCATCGCCGTCGGCGTCTTCCCGTTGGCGGTGCGGAACCGGTCGAGGCGGGAGAGCGCGAGCTCGGCGCTGTCCCTGGGAAGCTCTGCCTGGCGGTCGCCGGGCTTCAGCATTTCGGCCGCGCGCAGGCCTGCGGAGCGGCCGAACACGACGAGATCGATCAGCGAGTTGGAGCCAAGGCGGTTCGCCCCGTGCACCGAGACGCAGGCGGCTTCGCCGAGCGCCATCAGGCCGGGAACGACCGCGTCGGGGTCGCCGCCGACTTTTGTCAAGACCTCGCCGTGATAGTTCGTCGGGATGCCGCCCATGTTGTAGTGGGCCGTCGGCAGGACCGGGATCGGCTCCTTGATCACGTCGACGCCGGCGAAGATGCGCGAGCTTTCCGAGATGCCGGGCAGGCGCTCGTGCAGCACCTTCGGATCGAGATGGTCGAGGTGCAGGTAGATGTGGTCCTTGTTCTTGCCGACGCCGCGCCCCTCCCGGATTTCCAGGGTCATGGAGCGGCTGACGACGTCGCGCGAGGCGAGGTCCTTGGCGTGCGGTGCGTAGCGCTCCATGAAGCGCTCGCCCGCGGAGTTGACCAGATAGCCGCCTTCGCCGCGCGCGCCCTCGGTGATCAGGCAGCCCGCGCCGTAGATCCCGGTCGGGTGGAACTGGACGAACTCCATGTCCTGCAGCGGCAGCCCCGCGCGCAACACCATGGCGTTGCCGTCGCCGGTGCAGGTATGCGCCGACGTGCATGAGAAATAGGCCCGGCCATAGCCGCCGGTGGCGAGAATCGTCGTCCGGGCGCGGAAGCGGTGAATCGTGCCGTCGTCCATCTTGAGACAGACGAGGCCTCGGACCGCTCCCTCCGAATCGCGGATCAGGTCGATGGCGAAATACTCGATGAAGAACTCGCAGCGCGCCTTCAGCGCCTGTCCGTAGAGGGTGTGCAGGATCGCGTGGCCGGTGCGGTCGGCGGCGGCGCAGGTGCGCTGCGCGATGCCCTTGCCGAAGTCGGTCGTCATGCCGCCGAACGGGCGCTGGTAGATCTTGCCGGCTTCGGTGCGCGAGAACGGCACGCCCCAGTGGTCGAGTTCGTAGACCGCAGCCGGCGCGTTCCGGCACAGGTACTCGATCGCGTCCTGATCGCCCAGCCAGTCCGAGCCCTTGACGGTGTCGTACATGTGCCAGCGCCAGTCGTCGGGACCCATGTTGCCGAGCGAGGCGGAAATGCCTCCCTGGGCCGCGACCGTATGCGAGCGCGTGGGGAAGACCTTGGAGACGCACGCGGTCTTGAGGCCGGCCTGGGCGCAGCCAACGCTCGCGCGCAAGCCTGAACCGCCTGCGCCGACGACGACGACGTCGAAGGTGTGATCGGTGACCGGATAGGCCTTGCCGCCGAGCGCCGGTGCGCCTTGGGCCGGGGAGCCGTTGAGGGCCATAGAATGTTTCCGTCCGGGGTTGTCTTAAGTGAAGCCGATGCGCAGCGCGGCGAAGACGCAGACGAGCCCGAGCAGCGCGCAGAAACAGGTGTTGGCGGCCAGCGCCCAGGCGCGGCCGTGTCCGTGGAGATAGTCGACGATGACCGAGCGCATGCCGAACTCCATGTGCACGATCCCGGTGATGATGAACGCCAAGAGAAGGATCGCCGGGACGGGGCGGCCGAGTTCGTCCCTTACGCCGTTGTAGTCCAGGTGCAGCAGATCGAGCAGGAGCCAGACGAAATAGAGCGTGAGCGGAAACAGCGCCAGCGACGTCAGGTGAATGAGACGCGCTTCGCCTGTCCCGCCGTGCGCGGCGCCGAGAAAGCGGACCCGCCCAAGGGGCGTCCGCAAACCGCCGGAGTCGTTGACCATGACGAGGCTCCCTTATCTCACCGCATAGCCAATCGCCCACACGACGATCGTCAGCCCGAAACCGCCGATCAGCGTCGCCCAGGCAAGCTGATCGCGCATGGGCGCGTCCATGCCGTAGCCGGCGTCCCACAGGAAATGCCGAATTCCGCCGAGGAGGTGGTGAAACAAGGCCCAGGTGAAGCCAAACAGGACGAGACGGCCGATGATCGATTGGATGAACGCCGAAAAGACGCCGAACGAGGCGGCGTCGGTCGAGGCCGCAATCAGAAACCAGGCGAGGAGCAGCACGCCGACGTAGAGTCCGGCGCCGGTGATGCGGTGGGCGATCGACATCGCCATTGTCATGGTAAGCCTGTAGATGCCGAGGTGCGGAGAAAGCGGCCGTGGACGGCGCTTGCCCGTCACGGCGTCGGTCGTAGCCATGCGTTCCGTCCTGCGTCTGTTCGGCCAGCGTTGTAGACCGGTCACACGGCGCCCGCAACGCCTCCGAAGTTCGCTTAAAGTCCAATAATGACGGCGCTTCAGACCTTCAGCGCAGCTTCGACCTCAGCGCGCGTGGGCGGATCCGATCCTTTGCGCGTGCAGGTGATCGCTGAGGCCGCGGCAGCGAACCGGAGCCACCGCTCGAGCGCCGTGCGGCTGGGCGGGCTTGCTCCGGCGCCGAGCGCCGAATCATGGTCCATGGCCGATAGCAGAGCGGACATGAAACTGTCGCCTGCGCCGACGGTGTCGACGACATCGATGCGCGGAGCAGGAACCTCGATCCGCTGCCCGTCAATAATAGCGAGCGCTCCGCGCTCGCCGAGCGTCGCGACGCAGAAGCGGGGACCCAGCGCCGCCCATGCCGCAAGGCTATCCTCCACCGAGCGCGCCGGATAGAGCCACTGCAGGTCCTCCTCACTCGCCTTCACGACATTGGCGAGCGCGGCCTGCCGCTCGACAAGCGCCGCCACCGCGGGCTGATCCGGCGTCACCAACGGCCGGATATTGGGATCGTAACTGATGGTGGCGTGGGAGCGCGCCACCATCAGCGCCTCGACGACGTGCTCGCCATGTCGAGGGTCAATCGCCGAGATGGAGCCGACGTGCAGATGGCGTCCGCCTTCCGGCCATGTCGCCGGAAACGGCCACGGGCCGTCGAACGACGTCGCGTCGAGATAGAACGAGTAGCGAGATCCGGTCTTGGCGGTTCCGCGCATGACAAAGGCCAGTGTCGATGGCCTCTTGTCGCGCAAGACAAAGGCGAGATCGACGCCATTGCCTCCGAGCCCCGCCGCAAGCGCTTCGCCGTTGCCATCTGCGGAAATGCGCGACACGAAGGCGGTTTTCGAGCCCAACCGGGCGAGGCCGATCGCGACGTTGTATGGCGAGCCGCCGAGCACCGCATCGTATGCGTTCTGTTTCACCGGGTCGGGAATGAGGTCGATCAGCGCCTCGCCGGATATCAGAATCATATCTTGCTTCGCCCCGCCGATGTCGGTCTCTACGCCAGCGTATAAGCTGTTTTCACGGTGGTGTAGAACTCTGCTGCGTAGCGCCCCTGTTCGCGCGGTCCCAGACTCGAGCCTTTGCGTCCGCCGAATGGGGCATGGTAATCGACGCCTGCCGTCGGCAGATTGACCATGACCATGCCGGCTTCGGCGTTGCGCCTGAAGTGCGACGCGCGCTTGAGGCTTGTCGTGCAAATGCCGGCGCAAAGACCGAACTCAGTGTCGTTGGCGATTGCGAGGGCATGATCGTAATCGCGCGCCGGGATCATCGACGCGACCGGGCCGAAGATCTCTTCGCGTGAGATTCGCATGGAGTTGTCGGCGTCGAGGAAAAGAGCCGGCGCCATGTAGAAACCGGGCGCCGACCGATTGAGCCGTTCGCCGCCGAGGGCAAGCCTCGCGCCCTCGCTCCGTCCGATCTCGATGTAAGAGAGATCCTGATCGAGTTGCGCCGCGTCGACCACCGGCCCGACATGCGTCCCCGGCTTCAGCGCGTCGTCGACGACGAGCGACCGGATGCGCTCCGTAAGGAGGTCGGCGAATCGCGAATAGACCAGCTCCTCGACAACGATGCGCGACGAGGCAGTGCACCGTTGCCCGGTCGAGAAATAGGCGCCGTTCACCGCGCATTCGACAGCGTTCGGCAGATCCGCATCGGCGAGGACGACGATCGGATTCTTTCCGCCCATTTCGAGCTGGAACTTGCGCATCGCGCCCGCGCATGCGGCGGCGACGCGGCGGCCGGTCGCGACCGAACCCGTGAAGGAGACGGCGTCGACTTTCTTGTGGTCGAGGATCGCCTGGCCGACGACTGAGCCGCGCCCCATAACCAGATTGAAAACGCCTTTGGGTACGCCGGCCCGCACCAGGATCTCGGCAAGAGCGTGGGCCGACCCCGGCACAAGGTCCGCCGGCTTGAACACGACCGTATTGCCGAAAGCGAGCGCAGGCGCGATCTTCCACGCCGGAATCGCGATCGGAAAATTCCAGGGCGAGATGATTCCCACCACTCCGACCGGCTCGCGAGTCGCTTCGATCTCGACGTTCGGGCGCACTGAAGCGAATTTTTCGCCTGGGATTCTCAGGGTCTCGCCGGCGAAGAAGTCGAAGATCTGGCCGGCTCGCACGACTTCGCCTGTGGCTTCGGGCAATGTCTTTCCCTCTTCGCGAGCGAGGAGACGGCCGAGTTCATCGCGCCGAGAAAGGATTTCCGCCGATGTTCGCGACAAAATATCGTGCCGCTCCTGTGGAGTCGTGCGCGCCCAGGCCGCGAGGGCCGCGCAGGCAGCCGTTACCGCGGCGTGAGCCTGACCTGCGTCCGCCTGAGCGAATTCGCCGACGATGTCGTTCGTGTCTGACGGATTGACGTTCCTGGAGACGTCAACGCCTTCCATCCACTCGCCGGCGATGAGATTCTTGTGCAAAGCGCTCATAATTCATCCCGTATTCGCCGCCGACATTGTCCGCCGCGGGTCATCAAATCAACCCCCGTCGCGCAAGATTGCGCATCAGGGCGCCGGCGCCGAATGTCCACCGTTCGCATTCCTCGCAAGGTCTCATACGGTTAATGAGCCGACCGAGCTTCTCGGCTTCGATTGTGACCAGATCGCCGCGGTGGTGCGTGAAGCCCATGCCGCTCTCTCCGCGATCCGCGACCGGCGCGAACATCGTGCCAAGGAGGAGGACGAGACCATCGGGATAGGCGTGGCTCCGCCCGAGCGTCTGCGCAACGAGTTCGACCGGGTCACGGCTTATTTCCGTCATCGAAGAGTGGCCCTCGAGGAAAAACCCGTCCTCTCCCTCGACTTTCAAGGCGATTGTCGCCGTCCGAACGTCGTCGAGCGAGAATGTCGCGTCAAAAAACCGCAGAAACGGACCGATGGCGCAACTCGCGTTCTGATCTTTCGCCTTGCCCAACAAGAGTGCAGAACGGCCTTCGAAATCGCGCAGGTTCACGTCATTGGCGAGCGTCGCGCCGACAATCTGTCCGCTCGAACCGACGACAAGCGCAACCTCAGGTTCGGGGTTGTTCCAGCGAGAGGCGCTGTGAAAGCCGGCGTCGTCGCCACAGCCGACCGCGGACATCGGCTGCCCTTTGGTGAAAATTTCTGCGTCCGGGCCGATGCCGACTTCGAGATATTGCGACCAGGCGCCGGCCACGATCAGCGCCTCCTTCAGGCGCATCGCGGCCGCAGACCCGGGTTTGAAGCCGCGAAGCTCCCCGCCGAGCGCTGCGGCGATTGCTTCGCGCGTTGTCAGAGCGCGCTCAGGGTTTCCATGAGCGCGCTCTTCGATCACGCGCTCCAGCAACGACCGGGCGAAGGTAACGCCGGCCGCCTTGATCGCCTGGAGGTCGATCGGTGCCAGAAGATACGGCCTTCCCTCAGCTCGATTCTCTCTAGGAGTGTTTGCGAGGATTTCAGATAGCCCGGCGAGACGCGGTCCTCGAGCTGCCCTGAGACGCTCGACCGGGGATGGCTGCTCACAAAGATCCCGCATGGTCGCGAAATCGGCGCTGATGTCGAAAACGCCGGCGGCTCTCACCGCGACGACGGAGGGACCGGCGGTGTCGGGGCGCCAAACTCGCCCCGCCAGAGCTCCCGCGCATCCATCTCTTGGCAGTGTCAATTCCTTCGTCAGCGAGATCGGCGTCATGTGTCCTACCGAGCGATGCGAAGAGCATTGACGAGGCTCTTGCGCCCCCTTAGCCTCTAACATGTTAGCCGGGAAGGGCGTCGTGGCTTATTCCCTCCAAGGCGGGCGAAATAGTGGTCAAGAGCGCCCATTCGAAGGCGGACGCCGTCTACGGCGAATTGAAACACGCGATTCTGACCGGCGCGCTAGAGCCCGGGCGCCTGATCGATAAGGCGGTCATCTGCGAGAAACTCTCGGTGTCACGGTTTCCGGTCTCAGCAGCAGTAAGCCGGCTTGCTTACGATCGTCTCGTCGACGTCGCGCCGCAGCGTGGATCCTTCGTTTCGAGAATTTCGATCACCGATGTTGCGGAACGTCTGTTCATTCGCAGCGCGCTGGAGGGAGAAATTGCTGCCGACGCGGCGCGTCGAATGAGCCGCTCCGACAAGGACGCGCTGGCGGCGAATTTGAACGAGTCGCAATTCGCGGTAGAAGCGGATGACCGGGCGATGTTCTATGCGGCCGATGTCGCTTTCCATCAAATTTTCACCGCGCGGCTCGGCATGACCAGAGCGAGCGAAATCCTCGATAACCTGCGGGTTCACCTGGAGCGCGTTCGGCGCCTGCTGATGTCGCCGCCGGGCCGAATCCGTGCAGTGCTGGGTGAGCATGAAGCGATCGTTGTTGCGGTTGAACGCGGCGACCCGGACGCCGCGCGCGATGCAATGAAAGGTCACCTCAGCGTAACTGGCGATCTTTTGTCGGCAGTTGCCCGCCAACGACCGGAAATGTTCTCGCCGTAGACGAGAATGCGCTGAAAGCGGGAAAGGGAGCCATGACCACGCCTCGCGCCCTGCGGCTCAATGCCTCAGACAATGTTATCATTGCGGTCGACGAATTTCCTGCTGGCGCGAATGTCTCGCCGGGTTCAACGGCGCGAGAGCGAATCCCCAGAGGGCACAAGATGGCCGTGTCTCAAATTGAGCGGGACGCGCCGATTCGGAAATTTGGACAGATCATTGGCTTTGCCGCCAAAGCGATCGCGCCCGGGGAATGGGTGCATGAGCATAATTGCGTCGTGAAGGAGTTCGTCCGCGACTATCACTTTGGCGAGGATGCGCGCCCCGAGACGATCGCGGCGCTACAGGACCAACCCACCTTTCAGGGGTTCCGCAGGCCAAACGGCAAGGTAGGCACGCGCAACTATCTGGCGATCCTGACCTCGGTGAACTGCTCGGCCACAACGGCCCGCCTCATTGCGCGGGAGGTCGAACGGTCGGGGATGCTCGCCGATTATCCAAACGTCGACGGCGTCATCGCTCTGGTGCATGGCACTGGCTGCGGCATGGCGTCGAAGGGCGAGGGATTCGAGGCCCTGATGCGAACCGAGTGGGGTTATGCCGCCAATCCCAACGTCGCCGCGACGCTCATGGTTGGGCTCGGCTGCGAAGTGTTTCAGATCGGTCGGATGAAGGAGGAATATGGCCTCGTCGAGGGCGACGATTTTCAGAGCCTGACAATCCAGGCGACCGGCGGCACTCGCAAGACGATCGACGCCGGCATCGAGCGAATCCGCGCGATGCTGCCTCGAGTCAACCGCGCACGTCGACAGTCCGCGCCGGCCAGCGCGCTGACGCTGGCGCTTCAGTGCGGTGGATCGGACGGCTACTCAGGTATAACCGCCAATCCCGCGCTTGGAGCGGCGGCGGACATTCTGGTCCGGAACGGCGGTACCGCGATCCTGTCCGAGACACCTGAGATCTATGGCGCCGAGCACCTCCTGACCCGTCGTGCGGCGACGCCGGACGTAGGTCGTAAGTTGGTCGAACGAATTCGTTGGTGGGAAGACTACTGCGCCCGCAACGGGGGTGAGATGAACAACAATCCCTCGCCGGGCAACAAGGCGGGCGGTTTGACCACCATCTTGGAGAAGTCTCTTGGAGCAGCGGCGAAAGGCGGCACCACGCCGCTGAACGCAGTCTACAAGTATGCGGAGCAAGTCGATTCGAAGGGTTTCGTATTCATGGATACACCCGGCTACGATCCTGTGTCCGCTACGGGGCAGGTCGCCGGCGGCGCCAATATTCTGGCTTTCACGACAGGACGCGGCTCCGCGTATGGATGCAAGCCGAACTCCATCCGTTAAACTCGCGACCAACAGCGAAACGTACCGACGCATGGCGGACGACATGGACATCAATTGCGGTGATGTGCTCGACGGCGTCTCGATCGAGGACAAAGGCAAGGAAATCTTCAGCACGATCCTAGCCGTCGCGTCAGGAGCGCGTTCGAAGTCCGAACAACTCGGCTACGGAGAGGCCGAGTTTACGCCCTGGCAGATCGGGGCGACAATGTGACAGGCGAAGCTGCTCTTTTGTTCAATCTAGACGGAACTCTTGTCGACAGCGATGCGATGCATAGGGCGGCATTCCAGCGCGTTTTTGCCCCGCATGGGGTGTTCGTTGACGAAGCTTTGTACAGAAAGAACATTCACGGCGCCTCGAACGAATTGATTGGCGCGAGCATTGCTGTCAGCGATTTCACCGATCGGCGGATATTTGCCATGATCGAAAATCGCGCGGGGTCAAGGCGGAGTGAATTCGTTCGGGACGGTCCACGCGGCGAAGAGCGGCGCTCCGACCAACTCGCATAGCGATCTGAAAAAGGAAGTCGGATTTGCGATTGACGCAATGTCTTGATGATCGGGGCAACCGCGCGCTTGCGGTCACCGCGCGGGGCGAAAGCCGACTGGTGAAGGGCGCGCGCACGACGTTGGACCTCGCGCTGCAGGCGATCGAAGCAAACGTTCCGCTCCGCCGGTTGATTGCCGATCGCGGGTTAGGCAGACCGGTCGATCTCCCCAGGGCCCTAAAGGAGCGGCGAATCCTTGGGCCAATCGATCATAAGGATCCCGCACATCTTTTTGTTACCGGGACGGGTCTTACGCACCTCGGATCTGCGGAGGGTCGTGACGCGATGCACAGGGATCTGGCTGACCCCACGAAGCTCACCGATTCCATGCAAATGTTCAGGCTCGGCTACGAGGGGGGCAAGCCGAAAAAGGGTGAGACGGGCGCGCAGCCGGAGTGGTTCTACAAAGGAGACGGTTCAATCCTTGCTCCGCCGGAAGCAGAGCTTGCAAGCCCTGCTTTTGCGCTCGACGGGGGTGAAGAGCCGGAAATCGCTGGAATTTACGTGATCAGCGGCAAAGGCGACCCGATCCGAGTCGGATTCGCGCTGGGCAACGAATTCTCGGACCACGTTACGGAGAGACAAAATTATCTCTGGCTTGCACATTCAAAATTGCGGGCTGCAAGCCTGGGCCCGGAGCTGCTTGTCGGGGACCTCCCTCTCGAGATACAGGGCGTCTCCCGCGTCAGACGGGGCAAGGAGGTGATTTGGGAGCGAGCATTCCTGTCCGGAGAACAGAACATGGCCCACTCGATCGCGAACCTCGAAGCCCACCATTTCAAGTACAGGTTGTTCCGTCGACCGGGTGACGTTCATGTTCACTTTTTCGGAACTGCGACCCTGTCGTTCAGCGAGGGCGTGAGGACCCGGAAAGGCGATGTGTTTGAAATACAATCAGAGCCTTTCGGCTTGCCGCTGCGGAACCGCCTCACCGTAGAAAAGGTGACAAAGACAAGGGTCAGATCGCTCTGACTGATCTTCGACAGTGCGCGAAACCAAGTTATTGATCGCGCACGAGAAATCGCGCTGCGACGCGGGCGTGGCACTACATTACTGTTCTTGTCTGTTGGTCAGTGGTCGGCGATCTGGCGGAGCGTCGGCGGCAGGGCGACGCCGAGGGCGGAGAGCGCGAGGGAGGCTCCGGGACGCGGGGCGGAGCGCATGAGGAAGCGTTTGCCGTCCTGCTCGACCTCGGTCTCAGTGAGCGAGTCGAGGTCGGCCATCACGGCCGGCCAGGAGGCGCGGGCGCCGTTGGCCGCCGAGGCGAGGCGGTCCTCCAGTTCCTTCTTCAGAACGAGCGCGAGGAAGCTGCAGGCGACGTGGCCGCGGATCGTCTCGTCGAGCTTGTGATAGATCGGCCGCGTCTCGAGCACACTCTTTGTTGTGCGAAAGGTTCGTTCCACGGTCCACAACTGTTTGTGGACGAGCATCGCCTCCAGCGGCGAGAGATGGGCGTTGGTCTGCAACACGAACACGCCGTCGAACTTCGCATCCTCCTCGACCCTGGCGCGGTCGATGGAAAATCCGTCGCCCTCCGGGTCGGCGAGAAAGCGTCGGTAGCCTTTGTTGCCGACGAGGCTCTTGTCGCCCTTCTTCAGCTGCCGCTCCAGCGCGGCGACGATGGTCGCGCGATTGGCGGCGTCCTTCTTCATCTCGTCGAGGTTGCGGCAGACGACGTAGCGCCGCCCGGCGAGCTCCACCGTCTTGGCCTCGTAGTCGACCTCGCGCCTCGGCTTCATCAGGACGAAGGGAACGAACGAGGCGGGATCGTCGAGAACGAGCTCGCGCACCAGCTTGTCGGTCCGCTCGCGCACGCCCAGAACGTAGATGAGCCCTCGCGTCTCGAGTTCGGCGATCGTCTCGGCGCTGATCATGCCACGGTCGGCGACGACGCAGACGCGGTTGATGCGGAAGCGGCGCTGCAGGCGGTCGATCGCCGGGATCAGGCCCGTCACGTCGGCGGTGTTCCCGGGCCACATCTCCGTGCATACCGGGCGGCCGTCGCCGTCGAGCAGCACGGCCAGGATCATCTGGTTGAGGTCGGGCCGGTGATCCTTGGAGAAGCCGCGCCTCCCCGGCGTCTGGCCGCCCGCGCCTTCGAAATAGAGGCTGGTGGTGTCCATGAACACGATGTCGAGCGTGGTCAGGAGGTCGCGCCGGGCGGCGAACAACTCCTCCTCCAGGACGTCCTTCACGCAGCGCGGCGAAAACGGCGTCGCGGCGTCCTGCTGGTCTTTTGGCAGTTCCTCGCCGAGCCACGCCATCGTGCGATAGAGATGATGCAGTTCGATCTCGTCGACGCCGTCGATGCGGTAATCCTCGCGCCAGCGGTCGGCGGCGCGATCCGAGCCGCCGCAGACGAGGCGGTGCAGCGCGGTCAGGAACGCCGCGCGCTCCAGCGAGAACTCATGCCCGCGGTTGCTTGCCAGGCGCTCGGTCACGCCCCGGCAGCCCGTCTCCTCCCACACCCGCTCGAAGGCGAGCGCCGGACCGACGCGCCGCGTCGCCACGACGGTGGCCTCGCCGCGGTCGAGCGCGTCGAGCACGATCGCCTTCTCCGCAAACCGCGCCCCGGAGCGCAGCAGCCGCTCCAACTGCCCGCTCGCCTGCAGGTCCTCGACCCGCCCGAGCGTGGCGATCACCTGCTGGCGGACCGAGGCGCCCTCGCGCCGGCTCTCGACAATCTGCAGATACGCGCGACCGCCGGAGGTCTTCTTGCGGAAATACATGGAGGGGAACCAGACGCCGACTCGATAGGGGTGCGCACAGTATCCGCCCTGATTCCGCAAAACTCAAGGCCAATCGCGCATGACGTGACACTACATTCTGGTGCCCGAACCACATCGCCCCAAATCATGTCAACGACTTACAGGCCATGAACGGGCGCCAACTGTCGAAGATCGCTCTGACGGACCGTCATGCCATGCGACCGCCCGTCGAAGTCAGATCCGCACAACCCTCAGGAATCAGTCGCCTACAATGGTTGCGCGCGCGCGTTGCCACCAACCGCTGCGTCTTGGACGAGGTGGCTCCTGAGCTGCAGGCGCTCGCTCCTCACCCGGTTCCGTCGCCGGAATCGCGGGCGTTTCCATGACCGGCGCGGCCTGAAGGCCTCGTGACTCCGGAACGGCCAATGGCATGGTCGCCGCCGCAGGAGGCTCGAATTGCGGACGAATGACTTCCGGGGTTTCGGGCGCCTCCGCGGTTTCGGGCGCCCCCAGGGTCGGCGCCTCCGGAGCGATTTGATGCCCTTCCATCTCGTGAGACGGGAGATCCATCGGCACAGGATGGAGCGCCGGCTTAACCTGCAAGTCGAAACCCGTTGCACCGCCCTCGGGCAGCGCCGCGCCATCCACTTCGTGAATGTCCTCGCCGCGGGCGGGGAACGGGCTTCGCGGGCCGCGCGAACGTCTCGAACGACGACCGTTCCGTCCGACCTCGCTCCGCGTTTCCCTCCCATCCAGGGGTTCGATGGAGCCGATTGCGGCTTGCAGGTCCCCTCCGAGTTCCGCCACGGCCGCAAGACCGTCGTCGGTCGGTTGCGGGGCGTCCGGGGCTATGCTTTCGCCGAAAGGTCGCTCTCCCCCACGCCGCCGCCGCCGCCGCCGCCGCCGCCGCGCGACATCGCCCTCCTCGGTTGGCCCCGCGGCTTCACGGTCGCGCTGGCCAACATCTGTTGGTTCCAACTCCGCGGCGAACGGCTCGCTCTCTTCCTCATAGGGCTCGGGCTCGACTGCTGTCGCGAAGTCCTCTTGCGGCAGAGGCGCGGGCTCGTCGGCATTCTTGAAGCCGGTTGCAATCTCGCCGCGCTCGATCGCGTGGTAGTTCGCGCCCGTCAGCGTATCGTCCGCCTCAATAGTAATCGCAATCCCAAATCGGCGTTCGAGGTCGCGCAAGTTGGGGCGCTTCTGGTTAAGAATATAGAGCGCGACCGCGGTGCGTGTTCGGACGACGACATCATGCGTCGAGCTCTTGATCAGCGCGTCTTCAAGGGCGCGCAGCACATGAAGCGCGATCGACGCGGTCGAGCGCACGACTCCCGCGCCTTGGCAGTGCGCGCAGACGACTGTCGAACCCTCTAGGACGCCCGTTCGGATGCGCTGACGCGACATTTCCAGCAAACCGAAATGCGATATGCGGCCGACCTGAATGCGCGCGCGGTCGTTCTTCAGGGCATCCTTGATTCTCCGCTCGACAGCTCGATTGTTGCGCGATTCTTCCATGTCGATGAAATCGACAACGATGAGACCGGCGAGATCCCGTAACCTCAATTGTCGCGCGATCTCGTCCGCCGCCTCAATGTTGGTTCGCAGTGCGGTGTCTTCAATGTTATGTTCACGCGTCGAGCGGCCCGAGTTGACGTCGATCGCAACAAGCGCCTCGGTCTGGTTGATAACGATATAGCCACCTGACTTCAGCGTAACTTGGTTGGAAAACATTGCGTCGAGTTGGGTCTCAACCCCCGCCTTTGCGAAGACGGGCTGTGTGTCCCGATAAAGCTGCACCGAATTCACGTGACTTGGCATCAGCAGGCGCATGAACTGTCGGGCTTCGCGGTACCCGGCTTCGCCCGCCACGATGATCTCGTCGACCTCCTTGCTGTAAAGATCTCGTATCGCGCGCTTTATAAGCGAGCCCTCTTCGTAGACGAGGGTCGGCGCGCTCGAAGCAAGCGTCGTCTCCCGAACGGTTTCCCACATTCTCAGCAGGTATTCAAAATCCCGTTTGACTTCCGCCTTAGTGCGGGATGCGCCCGCTGTGCGCAGGATGACGCCCATTCCCTCGGGGACTTCGAGCTCTTCGGCAATTCCCTTGAGTCGGCTGCGGTCCTGGGCATTCGTAATCTTGCGCGAGATTCCGCCGCCGCGCGCGGTGTTGGGCATCAGGACGGAATACCGGCCGGCGAGTGAGAGATATGTCGTGAGCGCGGCCCCCTTGTTGCCGCGCTCCTCCTTCACGACCTGCACCAGGAGCACCTGGCGTCGCTTGATGACCTCCTGGATCTTGTACTGCCGGCGCAGCCGTTGCGGGCGACGGGGCACTTCCTCCAGAGCGTCGCCGCCGATTTGCTCGACCGGTTCTCCTTCGTCGTCCTGCCGGTCCTTGCGAGCCGACGGGAAGCTTTCTTCCGCCCCCCCGTCGAGCGTCGTCACCTCGTGATCATCATCGTCGCGGGAATGCTCCACACCGCGAATCCGATCCTGCAACGGTTCGGGCGGTTCAGGCGCGTTTTCCGCCATCGGGACTGCGAACTCGGTGTAATCTGGCTCAGATTTTTCTTGCCCGGCGCGGTCAAACGCCTCGGAGGTCGGGTCTTGATCAGGCCCTGAAAAGCGGTCGCGTTCGCCGCCCCGTTCAAAATCGCCTAGGTCTTCACCCGCAGCGTCCTGCCCCGAATCGGGTGGCAGGTCACTCTCGCGTGAGTTGTTTTCGAACTCTTCCGAATTTAGATAGTCTGCGGCTCCCTCGGTTCCTGCATGCGCGAGCATTTCCGGAGCCGCGGTCTCGGAAAGGGTCTCCCCGGTGCTGAAGCGGGCTTCGATCTCGGGTTGGCGCGGCCGACGATGTCTTCGGCTTCGCCGTTCTCCATTCGGTTCGTCTTCGTCATCGCGTTGGGAAAGCGCCTCTTCTTCGAGCAAGGCCTGGCGGTCAGCAATTGGGATCTGGTAATAGTCCGGATGTATCTCCGAAAAAGCCAAAAAGCCATGGCGATTTCCTCCGTAATCGATGAAAGCCGCCTGAAGTGAAGGTTCGACACGAGTGACCTTAGCCAGATAAATGTTGCCGCGAAGCGGCCTCTTATTTGCGGACTCGAAGTCGAACTCTTCGACTCGATTTCCTCGAACCACTACCACCCGAGTTTCTTCGGGGTGGGAGGCGTCGATGATCATTTTGTTTGCCATGTAAAGCTCTCTCGCGCCAGCCATGAGGCACAGTCGATCGTTGAGAGCGATCGTTCAAGCCGCAGGCAGCGCCTGTGTTGAGGATTGATTTCAATTGAAGCTGAAAGTACCGCGCCGCAACCGCTGTCCCAAACCGACATTTTGCGGCGGGCGTGGTTAGCGGGGCTTGTGATCGGGACATTGTCAGCTGGACCAAGGACTTAAGAACCGACGCGTCGCTATTCACGACGCGCTCAGAAGCTTCGGTGTCACGAATCGGTCCGCGCCGCCCACGCGATTCCGGCTTATCGCTTCCATCTTTCAGCCTGCTAAATCCCTGTTCGGACGTTCAGCCCGCGCACAAGAAGAAGCTGAGCCGACGAGCAAAAACCCGTCACGGCGTCATCCAGCAGAACCTGCAAGCCGTCGCACGACGGTCTTGGCCCAAATGTCGCTCACCCATTGTGGACGAGCCAGCTCCGAGGAATCGATCCGAATTCGTAACTTCATCTAAATAGGCGCCAACTGAAGCGTTGGCAAGCTTTTTCCCATTCGCCATTCTGTAGCGGCAGCATCCCGCCGCAGAAGATATGGTGTTAAATACGCCCACATTTTGCACGATGAGATTTACCATTCGAAAATTCCCTCGGTGTGCTTAGGGGAGGGACGCGCTGCAGGGAAGGAGGTGTTCTGGAAAATGAAGACCGAGAAGACTCGCATTCGCGCCGGCGCCAAGAGAAAAGGCGGAACCCGGTCGTCCCCCAGAGGCCGGTGGCGACTGAAGCGCCTGGCGGCCGTGGGGCCGGCGATTCTGTTTTCCACCTGCCTGACCGTCCGGGCGGAGGAGGCAGTCCCGGTCGCTGTCAGCGCACGACTCTCCCAGGACCAAAATGGCGCTGAGCTTTCATTTGATCTTTCAAGGCCTGTAAATCCGCACGTCTACGCTCTCGCTTCTCCAGACCGACTCGTCATCGATCTGCCGCGGGTCAATTTTCAGCTCGATCCGTCGATCGGGCGCGTCAGTGCCGAAAATATCGGGTTGATCGTCAAAGCATACCGATTCGGCGTACTGGGCTCGCACGAGTCGCGGATCGTCATCGACCTCGCAAGACCGGCCTGCCCTGCCCGCGTGGAATCCGATCCGGTCGTTGAGGGAATGTTGGCCTCCCGCCTGTGGATCGACGTCAAGCCCTGCGACAAGGACGCATTTGCCAAGCTGATTCGCTCGGTCTCGGTCAGGGAGTCGATGGGCGGCCCCGAAGTTTTGGTCCCTCAGGCGCAACGGGTGATCGTGATAGATCCCGGCCATGGAGGGTCCGACGGCGGCGCCCATGGAGTTGGCGGAGCTCTGGAGAAGTCGCTTGTGCTCGATTTTTGCGCCGAACTCAGGCGCCAACTCGAGGCGACCAAGCGTTACACAATCGTGATGACGCGCGACACCGACAAATATGTCGACCTCGACGACCGCGTGACCATTGCCCGCGAAGCGAACGCTGCCCTGTTCGTATCTGTTCATGCTGACACGCTCAGCGAAGCGCCGGACGTCGGCGGGACAACCGTTTATACAGTCGCCGACCGCGCGTCCGACGCGGAGGCGGCGCGGATCGCCGCGCGCGAGAATGCCGCCGACCAAGGCGGGGGAAAAGCCGGGCTTGCGCAGCAGGATCCTGGAGTTGCGGATATTTTGTTCGATTTGAAACGGCGCGAAACCCGGCTTTACGCCCATATATTCTCACGCGATCTGGTCAGCGAACTGCGCGGCGAGACCAAACTCAATCACAATCCGGAGCGCGGGGCGGGTTTCGTCGTCCTCAAAGCGCCGGAATTTCCTTCGGTGCTCGTCGAACTCGGTTATCTCTCGAATGCCCTGGATGTCCAGGCGCTGAATTCGCCGCAGTGGAGGGAGACGACGGCCTCGGCAATGGTTGGCGCCATCGACGCGTTCTTCGGCGCCGCTGGCGGAACGCCGGCGTCTGCGGCAGCGGATTCCGGTGTTGCGCTCGATGAACATCCGGCGCCCGCTCCTGTTCGCTGACCTTGCTCCGGTCTGGCATTTCGCGCTATCGGCGGTTTTGGGCGGGTCTTTTGTCCGGGAGCATCATAGATTTGCCCCACTCGCCAACAAGAGGAAGCGCCGCGGGGTTCTCTCGTCGCCTTCGACATGCCCCGCGGCCGAGCAGGCCTCGCGATCCGGGGAAGGGGTCGTTTGAGCGGGCCTGATACATTGTTTCGCCTCACGGGCGGGAAGCCGCCGACGGGCGCAACGGAAGGTTTCGGTTGAAGATGCGCGGCATTGCCCGACTGCTCGGCTTCATATTTGCGACCGGCGCGATCGTTTTCGTCGTCGCTGCAGGCATACTCGCGGCCGTGGTGTGGAAGTACGAGCAGGATCTCCCCGACTACAGTCAGCTGAAGAATTACGAGCCGCCCGTCATGACTCGCGTGCACGCCGCGGACGGCAGCCTGCTGGCCGAATATTCCCGTGAGCGCCGCCTCTATCTTCCGTCCTCGTCGATCCCGGATCTGGTCAAAAAAGCGTTCATTTCGGCCGAGGACAAGAATTTCTACACCCACCACGGCGTCGACCCGGAAGGAATTGTGCGGGCGGGCATCGTTTTCCTGCAGGGGTCGCGTCGCGTTCAGGGCGCTTCGACGATCACCCAGCAGGTGGCGAAGAACTTCCTTTTGAGCTCGGACAGAACTTTTAACCGCAAGATCCGGGAGATCCTGCTCAGTCTGCGCATCGAGGCCGCGTACTCGAAGGAAAAAATCCTCGAGCTGTACCTCAACGAGATCTATCTCGGCCTTTCCAACTACGGCGTGGCCGCGGCGGCGCTGAACTATTTCGATAAGTCGGTTCACGAACTGACGATCGCCGAAGTGGCGTATCTGGCGGCGCTGCCGAAGGAGCCGAGCGCGCTCAATCCGTTCCGCAATCACGACCGCGCCGTCGAGCGCCGCAACTATGTGATCGGTCGTATGGCGGAAGACGGCTACATCACCGCCGAGCAGGCGCGTCAGGCGAGGGCGGAGCCGCTCGTCGTCAATCCCCGCGTGCTGACGCCGAATTCGATCGCGGCGGGTTTCTTCGCCGAGGAAGTTCGGCGCGAGCTGTCGGAACGATATGGCGAGCAGAAGCTCTACGAGGGCGGGCTCTCCGTGCGGACGACTCTCGATCCGAAAATTCAGCTGATGGCCCGGAAAGCGCTTGTCGACGGGCTTGTGCGTTTCGACGAGGCCCACGGCTGGCACGGCACCCTGAAGTCGATTGACCTCGGCCAGGACTGGGGGGCGCCGCTCGCTGACATTCCCGCTTACGGCGACGTCAAGCCCTGGCAGCTCGCGGTTGCGCTCGACGTCGAGAACACTGCAATTCGCATCGGCTTGCAGCCTGACCGGGACCAGTCCGGCGCCATCGTTCAGGACCGGCAGACCGGCACGGTCACAGCAGACGGAATGCGCTGGACGGGTCGCTCGCCGAGGAGCCTGGTGAAGCCCGGCGACGTCTTCTACGTCGAACCGATCGCGGGACGCGCGGGGGAATACCGGTTGCGACAGATTCCAGAAGTCAGCGGCGCCTGCGTCGCCATGGATCCGTTCACCGGCCGGGTTCTCGCGATGGTCGGCGGATTCTCGTTCGACGAATCGGAGTTCAACCGCGCGACCCAGGCGCAACGTCAACCCGGCTCGTCGTTCAAGCCTTTCGTCTACGCGGCGGCGCTCGACAACGGCTATACGCCCTCCTCGATCGTGCTCGACGAGCCGATCACGATCGACCAGGGCAACGGCGAAATGTGGAGCCCGTCGAATTTCGAGGGCGAATCCAGCGGGCCGCATACACTGCGGTTCGGCGTCGAACATTCGATCAACCAGATGACCGTGCGCCTCGCCCGCGACATCGGCATGCCGCTGGTCGTCGAATACGCCAAGCGCTTCGGCATCTACGACAATCTGCCGCCGTTCCTGTCGATGTCGATCGGCGCCGGCGAAACCACCGTCCTGCGCATGGTGACCGGCTATTCGATGTTCGCCAATGGCGGCAAGCGGATCAAGGCGACCCTGATCGACCGCATCCAGGACCGCTGGGGCAACTCGATCTATAAGCATGACGAACGCATCTGCCCGGACTGCGATGCGGCGAAATGGGACAACCAGCCGGAGCCGCACCTGATCGACAAGCGCGAACAGGTGCTCGATCCCCTCAGCGCCTACCAGATCACCTCGATCATGGAAGGAGTGATCCAGCGCGGCACCGGCATCGCGATCAAGGAAGTCGGCAAGACGCTGGCCGGAAAAACCGGGACGACCAATGACGCGAAGGACCTCTGGTTCGTCGGCTTCTCGCCGAATCTCGCGTTCGGCGTGTTCATGGGCTACGACAAGCCGCGATCGCTCGGCGGCAGCGCGCAGGCTGCGCTCTACACCGCCCCGATTTTCCGCGACTTCATGAAGATGGCCCTGAAGGATACGCCAGATACGCCTTTCCGCGTCCCGCCGGGGATCAAGCTGATTTCGGTCGACGTCCACAGCGGCATGCGGGCGACCGGGCAGGGGACGATCCTCGAGGCCTTCAAGCCGGGCACCGGGCCGCCCGACTCCTATGGCGGGGGCGGGGGCGGCGGCCAATCGGCCGCGGCGGAGGCCGGCGGGGACCGTTCGGTCGGCTCCGGGACGGGCGGGCTGTACTGATCTTCCGCCATTCCGCACCGGCCGGATCGCCACGCGCCGCAAACACTCGCGCCGCAAAGATTGCGCCCGGCGCCCGGAACGGCTAGAGGCGGGCCTCCGACCCCTGCCGGCCTCGATGGCCGGGCGAACCGAAACAGGGTCCTTGTCTGGTCTGAAAGATCATGCGCGCAGAAGCCGAGCAACTGGTCGAGACGATCAAGCAGTCCGTCGGACTGCTGAGGAGGCATCTTTGACGTCGAGGCTGCGACGCGGCGTCTGGCCGAGCTGAATGCGAAATCCGAAGACCCCGGCCTGTGGAACGATCCGGAGGCTGCCCAGAAGCTGATGCGCGAGCGGACGTCGCTCGAGGATCGGCTGGGCTCGCTGGCCAAGATCGAGCGCGAGCTCGACGACGCGACGACCCTGGTCGAACTCGGCGAAGCCGAGGACGACGCGGCGACCGAGGCCGAAGGCCTCGCGGCGCTGAAGACGCTGAAGGCCGAGGGCGAACGGCGCCAGCTCGAGGCGCTGCTGTCGGGCGAAGCGGATTCCAACGACACCTATCTCGAAGTCCATTCGGGCGCCGGCGGCACTGAGAGCTGCGACTGGGCGCGGATGCTCCTGCGCATGTACATCCGCTGGGCCGAGCGGCGGAAATTCGAAGTCGAGGTGATCGAGGAGACCGACGGCGACGAGGCGGGCGTCAAGTCGGCGACCATCGTCATCAGGGGCCATAACGCCCACGGCTGGGCGAAGACCGAATTGGGCGTCCATCGGCTCGTGCGCATCTCGCCGTTCGACTCCAACGCCCGGCGCCATACGAGCTTCGCCTCGGTGTGGGTCTATCCGGTGGTCGACGACAAGATCCAGATCGACGTCAACGAAGGCGACTGCCGCATCGACACCTATCGCGCCTCGGGGGCGGGCGGGCAGCACGTCAACAAGACCGAGTCCGCCGTCCGCATCACCCACATCCCGACCGGGATCGTGGTCGCCTGCCAGCTGGAGCGCTCGCAGCACAAGAACCGCGCGACCGCCTGGAACATGCTGCGCGCCCGCCTCTACGAGCGCGAGCTCGAGGCGCGCGACGCCAAAGCGACCGCGGACGCGGCCTCGAAGACCGACATCGGCTGGGGCCACCAGATCCGCTCCTACGTGCTGCAGCCCTACCAGATGGTCAAGGACCTGCGCACCGGCCATGTGTCGGGCACGCCGGCCGACGTGCTCGACGGCGACCTCGACCCGTTCATGGAGGCCTCGCTGGCCCAGCGCCTGTCGGGCCGGACGATCGCGGTCGAGGATGTGGAATAGAACTCTCCCTGTTTCTCCCTGCTAAAAGGGGCATCTCGGCGAGCGAAAGCGGATTCGGCGGGGGCGGCCGCTCCGGATGGAAGACGGCGTCCGGCGCGCCGCGATCCGCAAGGATTTCTCTTCCTTCCTGGTGCGCGCCTTCGCCGAGCTGCACGGCGGAAGGACGCTTTCGCCGGCGTGGCACGCCGAAGTCCTGGCGGCGAAGCTTCAGGGCGTGGGCGACGGGACGGTGAAGCGGC
Organism: uncultured Alphaproteobacteria bacterium; assembly: GCA_963741405.1. Classification (GTDB taxonomy): domain Bacteria; phylum Pseudomonadota; class Alphaproteobacteria; order Rhizobiales; family Beijerinckiaceae; genus Roseiarcus. The sequence continues at coordinate 189,048 of CAVUHX010000042.1, read as the reverse complement.
TCGTCGTCAACGTGCCGCCGAGGCACCTGAAATCGCTCGCCGCCTCGGTCGCCCTGCCGGCCTGGCTGCTCGGCCACGATCCCGGGCTCGCCATCGTCAACGTCACCTACGGCCAGGACCTGTCGGAGAAATTCGCCCGCGACTGCCGGGCTCTCATGGCCTCGGACCGTATCAGGAGCTGCTTCCGACCCGGCTCTCTTCGTCGCGCGAGCCGCTGGCCGAATCCGCGACGACGGCTGGCGGCTTTCGCCTCGCGACCTCGGTCGGCGGCGTCCTGACCGGCCGCGGCGCCGACGGTGATCCTGATCGACGACCCTTTGAAGCCGATCGACGCCCTGTCGCAGAGCCGCCGCGCCGCCGCCAACGACTGGTTCGATTCGACGCTTTATTCGCGGCTGAACGGCAAGCAGAAGGGCGCGATCGTCATCGTCATGCAGCGCCTGCACGAGGACGATCTCGCCGGCCATGTGCTCGAGCAGGGTGGCTGGGACGCCGTCTCCTTCCCGGCCGTCACCGAGGACGACGAGACGCATGCGATTCTGACGCCGCGCGGGCCCTAGACGTTCTGCCGCTCGGCCGAGAGCCGCTCGATCCGGCCCGTGAGCCGCTTCACGCGCTCGAGCGCATCCGCGCGACGATCGGGGAGATGAATTTCGCCGCCCAGTACCAGCAGCGGCCCGCGCCCGCCGGCAGCATGGTCAAGGCGGCCTGGCTCCAGCGCTTCCGGCTCGCCGATCCTCCGGCCTTCGACCGCATCGGGCAGAGCTGGGACACCGCCAACAGGGCCTCGGAGCTTTCCGACTATTCCGTCTGCACCACCTGGGGCGTGAAAGGCCCCCGCTTCTACCTCCTGAACGTGCTGCGCAAAAAGCTCTCCTACCCGGAGCTCAGCCGCGCGGTCGCCGAGCACAACGGGCTCTTCCGCCCCCAGACGATCGTGATCGAGGATCGCGCCTCGGGGACCCAGCTCATCCAGGACCTGATCGGCGAGGGCCTGTCGCATGTCGCGCGCTATTCGCCGGACGGCGACAAGATCATGCGCCTCCACACGCAATCGGCGGTGATCGAGAACGGCTTCGTCTTCGTGCCCGACGAGGCGCCCTGGCTCCCCGACTATCTCGCCGAGCTCACCGCCTTCCCCGCCAGCCGCCACGACGACCAGGTCGTTTCGACCGCGCAGGCCCTGGCCTGGGCGAGTCGCCCGCTCACGGGGGCGGAGGGCTGGATCGCCTTTTGGACGGGGCGGGATGACGGGCTTGCGTCGGCGTCAAACAGGATCAGGGTGAAGGCGCCGGAAAATTGTTCGCATGTCCAGGTGTTGTCCGGCGCCCAGCTTGGCGTTCCGAACGATCGCATCCTCGAACTGGACGAATCCGACGCCAGGCCGCTGCTGGCGGCGCCCGGCTGGATGCGAGCGTGAGCGCCATGGCGTCGCGCGTCGCGCGTCGGAATGAGAAGCCGCAGTCGTCCCTGCGGGGCGATCGTTCAGAAAGAGAGATTGAAGCAAGTGTCACCGGAATCAAAAAAAACTCCGCGCGCCCCTTGACGCGAGGCCGGCTAATGGGTGTCACCGGAACGCCTACCGCAATCCGTAATGCACCCGTCACCGTCCTGCTTCAGCGTTGCCTCCCACGCGGCTTGCGCTTATGTTGCAACGTAGAACCGAGAGGAGAGCCAGCCATGCGCGAGATCAGCGTGCGGGACGCGAACCAGAATTTTTCGCAGGTGATCGCCGCGGCCGAGCGCGGGGAGACCATCGTCGTCACCAAGAACGGCAGGCCCGTCGCCAGGATCACGCCGCAAGCGGAAGACCGCTCCAGCGATCCCGAATGGCGGGCGAGCTTCGTTGCGCTGGAGAAAAGCCTGCACTCGAAACGCGGGTCGGGTCGCCGTGTCGGGGTCATCACCGAGGACGACCTGTACGGCGACGATCCGGCATGACGCGCGTCGCCATCGACAGCAACATCCTCATCTATGCCGAAATCGAGCCCGAGTCGGCGAAGGGAGGGCGGTCCGCCGATCTGATCCTGCGCAGCGCGCGGAATGGCGTGATGCCTGCGCAAGTCCTCGGAGAATTCCTTCGCTTCGTCCAGCGTCGCGTCCCGGCCTCGTTCGAAGAGGCGATCCGGCAGGCGCTCATCTACCAGTCCGTGTTCATCACGCCGCCGACGACCGAAACCATCGTCAACAAGGCGTCAGAACTGGCGCGCGCGCATCGCTTGCAGTTCTGGGATTGCGTGATCTGCGCGGCGTCCGCCGAAGCCCGCGCGAAGGTTCTCCTGACGGAGGACATGCAGGACGGGCGGATCCTCGACGGCCTCCGTCTGATGAACCCTTTCGTCGCGGCGAACGCGAAAGCGGTCGACGATCTGTTCGCCGAGTGAGATCGAGCCACGGGTTCGCAATTTGGCCGCGAGGAGCGTCGACCCCTGAGCGAAGCTGCCTCAGCAATGGGGGATTGAGTTCCAAATTACATAATATCGCCGTCCGGTTATGTTGACCCATGGCTCGTCTTTCACGCTCGCGGACTTTCGTGCGATGGTCGAGATGCAGCGCGGCCGGATGGTTCGGCCGGGCAAGCGGGGCAGAAACCTGCGAGGAGGCCGCCGGTCTCTTGATTGTCGTGGTGAGATCGGTAGTGTTGACCAACGTTCTTCGGGGAGGGGAAATGGGCTCCAACGCAACTCGCAACACGCCGACAGTCACGGGATTCGCACTCGCCTGCGCGATAAAGGCGCTTGCGAAGCGACACATCGGAGCGCAGCCCCTCCTCAACAGAGCCGGCCTTTCCGACTATGACCCAGGTGACCCGCAAGCGCGCGTTCCCGCATCAAATCAAGGACGATTTCTTCAGTACGCAGCGGACGCTTTGAATGATCCCTCCTTTGGCCTTCATTTGGCTGAGGCGTCCAATCCACGCGAATCTGGTTTGTTGTACTACATCTCCTCGGCGGCGAAGGATCTGTGGGGAACCTTGGCGCTTTTCCTGGCCTATTCGAAACTCGTCAATGAGAGCCTGCGTTTGGAGATGTCGCGGCTCCCGGATGTTGCAATCGTGGAATTTCGCTTTGAGGGCGTCTCTCCGCAATCCGTGCGCCACAACACGGAGTTTTGGGTCGCGATGATCATCAAGGGCGCGCGCCAGATCTCCGGGCGCCATATTCGTCCCCGTCGGGTCGCATTCCCTCACACAAGCGGCGGAAATGTTAAGGATTTCAGGCAGTTCTTCGGTTGCCCAGTCGAGTTCGGGGCGCCTACGGGTCAGATTGAATTCTCCAGCGAGGCGCTCTCCCTCCCCGTGCTGACGGAGGACCCGCACCTCTTGCAAATTCTTAAACCCGTCTGCGACGAGGCGGCCAAGGCGCGAGGGACTGCGGCGGGCTCTGTGCGAGCTTCGGTCGAAACGGAAGTTCAGCGTCGTTTGCCCCGAGGCGGGGCGCAGTTGGAGACAATCGCGAAAGCCCTTGCGATGAGCAAAAGAACGCTGTCGCGCAGGCTATCTGCGGAAGGGACAAATCTGAGCGAGATTGTCGACGATGTACGCCGCAGTTTGGCGCTCGAGTACGTCAGCGAGCCGCGCATTCCCCTCGGGCAGGCGGCTTGGCTCCTCGGCTACGAGGAAACGACCTCCTTCACCCATGCGTTCCGACGCTGGACCGGCAAATCGCCGTCCGCCGCCCGCAGAGACAATTCGCGCGGCGCATCACTTGGCGTCGCCGCCGATCAGCGTAAGGTCGCCGCCAATTGAGGTTGTGCAGGGAAGCGCCTCCCGGCGCCCGATTTGGTTGGCGACCGCGCTCCAAAAATCGAAGCGCTTGCGGGACCGCGCGCGCCGCGCCTTTTGTTGCTCCAACAGAGCCAGCTTTCGAGCTTTCTCCCCGCCATGTTGGTCCCTCAAGCGCTCGACAACAATCGGCACGCTCATGGTGTGCGAGACTCGCGGTAGCTCCGACAATTTTCAATCCCCGTCAACGTTCGGCCCGTTCGACGCCGGCCGCCGGTTGAAATTTAACCGCGGGACGCGCGCCGACGCTAAATAGAACGCGGGCGTCGGCTTGACCTGTTGACAGACGCCAACATTTTGCTTTTGCGCGCCATGTCCTCTTTGACTTGGTGGCCCTGCTTTGGCGCATTAAGCTGACAGCGCAGTTTGTTGGCTGATCAATAAGCCTCGACTTTCCGGGAGTTGGGTCGCAAAGACAGTCAATTGCACTGTCACCGGAAACCCGCAGATCGACGACCGAACTGGTCGTCACTTCGGCTTCGACTCCGAGCCAGGAACGGCTTTCGGGCCTACGAGGGCTGCCGCATCCACATCTCGTCTTTCACTGACCCCGGCATGAAGTATGGAGCGGAGCTTTCGACCAAACTTACGTAATCGGCGTCGCTCAACAATTTCGATATCGCCGTTTCGAGATCGGTCATGTTGTCGAAGGACATGCTCCACGCGATCCGGCCGGGGTTTCCGCCGATCGGCATAGCTACATAGTTCTTTTTCCCCACTATACCCTCGACCAATTTCGCGACCTGATGGGCGAAAGTCATCGCTTCGCGCGTTTTGCCCAGCGCGATAGCCGCTGTTCGAACGAACATGATTTTCATTCCACCCTCCCGTATATGGAAACTGATGTTTCATCAGGACCTCCTCGCTTCGCTGCGAGGCGCATCCACCACGCCTGCGTTCCCTCTTGCCCAACGGCGCTGCGAGCATCGCAGGTCGCGGCGCTCGCGCATTGATCAGGGTCAACCGCCGAGGCTAGCCGACAAGAGAATGAGGGCCCGCCGCTTCACGGCTTTGTCCGCGTCAAGGACAAAACGCGCCAATAGACGACCATGATTCAGGGGCTCAACAGGTTCGGAAAGGAGTACCGCGAAGCCCATGAGGCGTACTGCGGGGCACATGGAGGCTGGCCTAACGGGAGCGGAGGAGGCCCCGCTGTGTTTTGCAGAAGATCTGTCTGAGGGTTTCGACAAATCGGAGCAAGGCTCTACCCCGCTGCCGGGTCGTCGGTCCGGCGTTCGGTCGGCGCGCAGTCACCCTCGGTCGCGGCCAGCCGAGCGGCTGGCCACAACCCTATCGGAATGCGACGAGGCGGCTCGTTCGCCGTTTGACCCTCCGGCCAAATCGTGGTTTGTCCGCCGCAACCCAAAAGCCCCGAAAAAAGAGACGATCAGGTCCATGCGTCCCGAACGCTACAACGCACGTGAATCCGAGGCCAAGTGGCGCAAGGCCTGGGCGGAGGCGCAGGTCTTCACGACGCGCAACGACGATCCCCGGCCCAAGTATTACGTCCTTGAGATGTTCCCCTATCCGTCGGGGCGCATCCACATGGGCCACGTGCGCAACTATGCGATGGGCGACGTCGTCGCCCGGTTCCGGCGCGCGCGCGGCTACAACGTCCTCCACCCGATGGGGTGGGACGCGTTCGGCATGCCGGCGGAGAACGCCGCGATGCAGAACAACACCCATCCGGCGACATGGACCTACGCCAATATCGACGCGATGCGCGCGCAGCTGCAGTCGATGGGGCTGTCGCTCGACTGGTCGCGCGAGATCGCCACCTGCGATCCGAGCTACTACAAGCATCAGCAGAAGCTCTTTCTCGATTTCCTGCGCGCCGGCCTCGTGTCGCGGCGGAAGTCGAAGGTGAACTGGGACCCGGTCGACCACACCGTGCTCGCCAACGAGCAGGTGATCGACGGCCGCGGCTGGCGCTCCGGCGCGGTGGTCGAGCAGCGCGAACTGACCCAATGGTTCCTGAGGATCACCGACTATTCCGACGACCTGCTCGCCAGCCTCGACCGTCTCGACCGCTGGCCGGAAAAGGTCCGCCTGATGCAGCGCAACTGGATCGGGCGCTCGGAAGGCCTGATGGTCCGATTCGTCTTCGACCCCGCGTCGCTGGGAGCGCTCGCCGGCGAACCGGCTGCGAGCGAGCTCGAAATTTACACGACGCGCCCCGACACGCTGTTCGGCGCCAAATTCATGGCGATCGCGCCGGACCATCCGCTCGCCGCCGCGGCCGCGCGGCACGATCCGGGGCTGGCCGCGTTCATCGAGGACTGCCGCAGGGTCGGCACCTCGGTCGCCGCGATCGAGACGGCGGAGAAGAAGGGCTACGACACGGGCTTAAGGGTCGTTCATCCTTTCGACCCGGACTGGCGCCTGCCGGTGTATGTGGCGAATTTCATCCTGATGGATTACGGGACCGGCGCGATTTTCGGCTGTCCGGCGCACGATCAGCGCGACCTCGACTTCGTGAACGTCTACGGCCTCGGGGCGACCCCGGTCGTCTGCCCGCCCGACGTCGACCCCGCGACTTTTACCGTCGACACGGTCGCCTACGACGGCGATGGCCTGATGATCAATTCCCGGTTCCTCGACGGGATGACGATCGACGCGGCCAAGGACGAGGTGGCGCGCCGCCTGGAGGCGGTGACGATCGGCGGGCGCCCGCAGGCCAAGCGGCAGATCAACTACAAGCTGCGCGACTGGGGAATCTCCCGGCAACGCTACTGGGGCTGCCCGATTCCGGTCATCCATTGCGAGACATGCGGCGTCGTTCCCGTCCCCGAAAAGGATCTGCCGGTCCGGCTGCCCGACGACGTGACGTTCGACCAGCCCGGCAATCCGCTCGATCGCCACCCGACCTGGAAACACGTCGCCTGCCCGCAGTGCGGCGGCCCCGGGCGGCGCGAGACCGACACGATGGACACCTTCGTCGACTTGTCCTGGTACTTCGCCCGCTTCACCGATCCGACCAACCCGTCGGCCCCGACCGATCCCGCGATCGCCGACCATTGGCTGGCGGTCGACCAGTATATCGGCGGAATCGAGCATGCGATCCTGCATCTGCTCTATTCGCGTTTCTTCACCCGGGCGATGCGCAAATGCGGCCATCTCGATCTCGACGAGCCGTTCGCCGGCCTGTTCACCCAGGGCATGGTCGTCCACGAGACCTATCGCGACGCGTCCGGGCAATGGGTCGCGCCGGCCGAGGTCCGCCTCGAGACGGATGACGGCGCGCGCCGCGCCGTCCGGGCCGACAGCGGGCAACCGGTCGAGATCGGCCCGGTCGAGAAGATGTCCAAGTCGAAACGCAATACGGTCGACCCGGACGAGATCATCGCGACCTACGGCGCCGACACCGCCCGATGGTTCATGCTGTCGGACTCGCCGCCCGAGCGCGATGTGATCTGGACCGAGGCCGGCGTCCAGGGCGCCTTCAAGCAGACCCAGCGCCTGTGGCGGCTCATCTGCGACATCGAGCGGGTCGTCGGCCCCGACCGTCCGCAAAGGCCGGCGGCGTTCGGCGACGAGGCCATGCGGATCCGCCGGACCGCGCACGGCGCGCTGGCCAAGGTCGAGGACGACATCGAGCGCCTGCGCTTCAACGTCTGCATCGCCACGATCTACGAATTCGTCAACGCTCTAAACGCCGCCATCGGCGCGATCGAAGCGGCGCCCGTCGCCGACGATCTCCGCTACGCCCTGGCTGAGGCGGGCGACATCCTCGTCCAGTGTTTCGCGCCGATGATGCCCCATCTCGCCGAGGAATGCTGGGAGGCGCTCGGTCACCAGACTTTCGTGTCGCAAAGCCCATGGCCGGCCGTCGACCGCAGCCTGATCGTCTTGGCCGAGGTGACCTATGTCGTGCAGGTGAACGGCAAGAAGCGGGGCGAGATCGCGATCGGGCGGGACGCCGACGCCAAAGCGATCGAAAAGGCGGCGCTCGGCCTCGACGGCGTCGTCCGGTCGATGGATAATAGGCCGGCGCGGAAGGTGATCATCGTTCCCAACAGGATCGTCAATGTCGTGGTCTAGTGTGTTCGGCAGAGCGGGCGCTCTGTTGCTCGCCGCCGGTTTGTCGGGCTGCTTCCAGCCGCTGTACGGGGAAGCCGCGCATCCGGGTCTCGTCGCGGACATGCGCGCGATCGAAGTCGCGCCGATCCCAAATCGCATCGGACACTATCTGGCGGAGGACCTGATCGCCGACCTCAACGGCACCGGCGAGACGGCCTCGCCGCCGAAATATCGCCTGATCGTGACGGTTTCGACTGGCACCCAGACCCCGACGGTCAACTCGGAGATCAATGTCGCAACCTCGGCGACGATGACCGGCGACGCAGCCTACAGCCTCGTGAAAGTCGATGGAGGCACCGAGGTCGTGAAGGGCGTCGCCACGGTCGCGGCCGCGTACGACCGAACGACGCAGCGCTACGCCGACCTGCGCGCGGCGCGCGACGCCGAGATTCGGATTGCGCGCACGCTGTCGTCGCAGATCTCGATGCGCCTCGCCTCGGCGCTCGCCGCCAAGACCTCCTGAGCGCCAAGTCCTTTTGATGGGCAAGTCCTTTTGATGGGCAAGTCCTTTCGAGGGGCTTGTCTCGGCTTCGCCGAACGCCTTAGCTTGGCGCGATGCTCCTCTACCTCCTGCAACGGCTGGCGGTCTTCGCAGCGACGCTCGTGGCCGCGTCGCTGATCGTGTTCGCCGTCATGAACGTCCTGCCCGGCAACGCGGCCGAGACCATGCTGGGGCCGACCGCGACGCCCGAGGCGGTGGCGGCCCTGACGCACAAGCTGGATCTCGACCAGCCGGTTGCCTTGCGCTACGCCCACTGGATCGGCGCGGCGCTTCATGGCGATTTCGGCCTCTCCTACGCCTACGGCTCGCCGATCGCCCCGCTGATCGCCTCGAGTTCTCGCAATCAGCGGCCCGCTTGCGATCCTGGCCATGGCGCTTGCGGCCCTGGTCGCGCTTTCGGCCGGGGTATACGCCGCGGACCGTCGGCGGAAGCCGGCCGATGCGATCGTGATGGCCTTAAGCCAGATCGGGATCGCGGTGCCGAATTTCTGGCTGGCGATCCTGCTCGTGATCGTTTTCTCGGTCACGCTTCGCTTGACGCCGGCAGGCGGCTTTCCGGGGTGGGGACAGCCGCTCTTGGCCCTGCGGGCGCTCGTGCTTCCCGCAGTCGCCCTCGGCGTCGTCCAGGCGGCAATCCTGACAAGGGTCACCCGGTCGGCGTTGCTGGAGGCGCTGAATGAGGATTTCATGCGCACCGCCCGCGCCAAGGGCGTGTCGCGGCGCACGGCGCTCTGGCGCCACGCCCTGCCCAACGCGCTGGTTCCGATCCTGACCATCATGGGCCTGCAGTTCGCCAATCTCATCGCCGGCGCGATCGTCGTGGAGAACGTCTTCGTTCTCCCCGGGATCGGCCGCCTGATCCTGCAGTCGATCTCCAATCGCGACACGCTCGTGGTCGAGGACTGCGTGATGCTGATTGCGGTAATCGTGATCGGATTGAACTTCATGGTCGACGTCGCCTGCGCCGCCATTGATCCGCGGCTCAGGAACCCCGTCGCATGAGGCCTGGTTCTCGCGTCGACGTCAACCTGTGGCTGGGCGCAGCGCTGGTCGCCGTTCTGCTTGTCGCCGCGGCGCTCTCTTTCGTCTGGACGCCCTTTCCGCCTGCCGCGATCGACATTCCGCACAAGCTGGCTTCGCCGTCGGCGGCGCACTGGCTCGGAACCGACAGCCTCGGACGCGACGTCGCCTCGCAACTGCTGGCGGGTTCGCGCATCTCGATCCTGGTCGGCGTCGTGGCTGTCGGCATCGGGCTTGTCTTCGGCGTCGCGCTCGGCCTGCTGGCGGCGTTTGCCAAGGGATTCGTCGAGGATGCGATCATGAAGGCCAGCGACTTCGTGTTCGCCTTTCCGGCGCTCCTGTCCGCGATCATGCTGACGTCGACCTACGGACCCGGGATCGTGAACGCGATCGTCGCCATCGGCGTCTATAACGTGCCGATCATCGCCAAACTGACCCGCGCGACGGCCAACGGCGTGCTCGGGCGCGAATATGCACTCGCCGCCCGCGCCGCCGGGCGGGGGCCGCTGTCGATCGCCTTCGATCATGTCCTGCCGAACATCGCGCCGGCGCTGATCGTGCAGGCGACGATCCAGTTCGCCATCGCGATCCTCGCCGAGGCGGCGCTGTCCTATCTCGGCCTCGGCGCGCAGCCGCCGCAAACGTCCTGGGGCCGGATGCTGTCCGAGGCCCAGAATGTCCTGTTCAACGCGCCGATGCTGGCGGTCTATCCCGGCGTCGCGATCGCGCTCAGCGTTCTGGGATTGAACCTGCTCGGCGACGGATTGCGCGACGCCCTCGACCCGAAATTGAAGGCGCGAGGCTGAGATGCTGCTCGAGGTTTCTGGCCTCGTCATCGACATTTCGACGCGGCGCGTCGTCGAGCGTGTCGTCAACGGCGTGACGTTCTCGCTTTCCGACGGCGGAAGGCTCGGCGTGGTCGGGGAATCGGGCTCCGGCAAGACAATGACCGCCCTGGCCCTGATGGGGCTTGCTCCGGAATCGGCTCGCGTCTCCGGTTCGATCCGCTTCGAAGGACGCGAACTCGTCGGGCTTCCGGAGGAGGCCATGCGCCTTCTGCGCGGCGACCGGATCGCGATGATCTTCCAGGAGCCGATGACCGCTCTCAATCCCCTGCACCGCGTCGGGGCGCAGGTCGCCGAGCCGTTGATCCTGCATCGGGGGATGACGAAGGCGGCCGCTATCGAGCGCGCGGCGAGGCTGCTCGAACACGTACGGCTCGCCGATCCGGAGCGCGCCGCCCACGCCTATCCCTTCGCGCTCTCGGGAGGCGAACGGCAGCGGGCGATGATCGCCATGGCGATCGGCTGCTCGCCGCGTCTCGTCATCGCGGACGAGCCGACGACGGCGCTCGACGTCACGGTGCAGGCGCGAATCCTCGAGCTGATCGACGGGCTGCGCAGGGAATCGGGAATGGCGCTCCTGCTGGTCAGCCACGATCTAGCGGTGATCGCCGGCCATTGCGACCGTGTCATCGTCATGTACGCCGGCCTGATCATGGAGAGCGGACCGGTGGACGCGATCCTGCGCGATCCGAGAAATCCCTACACACGGGCGTTGCTCGAAGCCCGGCCGCAGCCCGGGGCGCGGCGCGGCGCGAGGCTGAAGGCGATTCCCGGTTCGCCCCCGGTTCATCACGAAGTCGGCGCCGGCTGCCCGTTCGCCGGCCGCTGCGAGATGACGATCGACGTCTGCCGCGCGACGCCTCCGCCCGAGATCGCCTTCGGCGCGGAGCGCCTGTCGCGCTGTCATCGGGCGCGAGAACTTGGGCCCTTCGCATGAGCGGTCCGGCGTTGCTCGAGGTCGTCGACCTCGTCAAGAGCTACCGGCTGCCCCGGCCCGCGCCGTTTGCGCCCCATCCGCTGCGCCCGGCGCTGATGGGCGTCGGCTTCTCCGTCTTCGCCGGGCGCTCGTTCGGCGTCGTTGGGGAATCGGGATCCGGCAAGTCGACCCTGGGAAGGATCGCGCTCGCGCTCGACAGACCCGATTCCGGGGCGGTGCGTCTCGAGGGGCGTCCGCTGTTCGATATCTCGCGTCGCGAATTGCGCGCCCTTCGCGCGCACATGCAGATGATCTTTCAGGATCCCTACGGTTCGCTCGATCCGCGCCACCGGATCGGCTGGATCGTCGCCGAGCCGCTCGCCGCGCTCGGGCGGGCGTCGCGCGCCGAGCGCCGCGCCCGGGTCGCCGCGTCGCTTGAGGCGGTGGGCTTGCGCCCCTCCGACGCGAGGAAGTATCCGCACGAGTTCTCCGGCGGACAGCGCCAGCGCATCGCCATCGCCCGCGCCCTGATCACCCGGCCGAAGCTGGTCGTCGCCGACGAGCCGGTCTCCGCCCTCGACGTGTCGGTACAGGCGCAGGCCTTGAATCTGATGAGCGATCTGCAGCGCGATTCGGGCGTGACGTTCCTTCTGATCAGCCACGACCTCGGCGTCGTGGCGCACATTTGCGAGACGACCGCGGTGATGTTTCGCGGACGGATCGTCGAGATCGGCCCGACCGACGCGCTGTTCGCTGCGCCGGCGCACCCTTATACGCGCGAACTGGTCGAGGCGACGCCGCGGCTCGACCGGGCCGCTCACGCCTCGGGCGCCGCCGTCGAACCCGAAAAGGAATCGACAGCCGGTTGCCCTTACGCCGCGCGCTGCGCCTATGCGCAGCCTATTTGTCGCGATCAGGCGCCGCTGCTGGCGCCCGTTTCGGCAGAGGGGCGGCGCGCCGCCTGTCACTTTCCGCTGATCTGATCGCCCGGCCCGATCGGCTACTGGAACGCCACGCCGCCATTCACCGCGATGGTCTAGGCGTTGCCGATCACCAGGACCGTCGCCTGCGCCACCTCTTCGGTCTGGCCCATGCGGCCAATGGGAATGCGCGCGACGACGCCTCCGGCCTTCAGCGGCGCGCCCATCTCGGTGTCGATCGGCCCGGGCGCGACGGCGTTGACGGTGACGCCGTCTTTGGCGACGCGCGCCCCATAGCCTCGCGTCAGGCCCTCCAGGCCGGCCTTCGATGCGTTGTAGGCGACGCCGACGGCGCCGGGGCCTCGCGCCGCGACCGAGGAGATGTTGACGATCCGTCCCCAATGGCGCGCCCGCATGGCGGGCAGGACCGCCTCGGTGCAGAGGAAGGCCGACTTCAGATTCGCCGCAAGCGTGCGATCGAACGACTCCTCGCCGGCGTCCTCGAGCGCGATGCCCGCGTTGTTGATCAAAATGTCGATCGGGCCGAACTCGCGTACGGCGCGCTCCGCGAGCTCCGAGACGTCTGCGCCGACGGACACGTCGGCGCAGACGGCGATCGCCCGCCCGCCAACCGAGCGGATTTGCCGGACGACGGCGTCAGCCTCGTCCGCGCGCGCCCGGAAATTCACGGTGACAGCCGCGCCGCATTCGGCCAGCGCCAGCGCGATCGCCCGGCCGATGCCGAGCGACGCGCCCGTCACCGGAGCGTTCCGTCCTGAAAGGTCCACCCCGACCACCATGCTACTGACCCTCTGTCACGCCGCTGCAACCGGCGCCTCATTCTCGTCGCCAATCTGGGCGTTACGGCGCCCTGATCGTCTTGCGAACTCGCGGGCGGCGCTGCCGCGGAGCGCGGCGGGCTCGTTACAGGTCAGCATCGCTGACGCGCGCATCCGATTTTTCCGCGCCTTGCCCTTGCGCGGGCGGCCGGGCGCGACAATCTGACAGGGTGCACAGGCGGCCGCAGCCGAAGGCGCGGCGTCGACGGCAAGGAGGTCCTTGATGGGCACGGCGGATAATACGATGGGCGGCTCGTACGGCGCGCGGGAATTCAGCCCGGGCGAATGGGCGAGCGCACGCTGGCGGCGCGGATCGCGCTGGACGGCGTTCGAAATCGTCGCGATGGTTCTCGGTTTCATCGTCTTCTGGCCGATCGGCCTGGCGATCCTGGGCTACAAGTTCTGGCAAAGCCGGTACGGCGGCCCCGATCTGCAGACGGTGGCGACCAACAAATGGCAGGATGCCCGCACCATGATGTCTTCCAATTCGACCTGGGGTTCCTCGTGGGGCTGCGGCCGGTCGATGCGAGGCGCGAGCCGCTTCCATACGCCCGCGACCGGCAACGCCGCTTTCGACGAATGGCGGACGGCCGAGCTCGCCCGCCTCGACGAGGAGCGCCGCAAGCTCGACGACGCGCAGCGCGAATTCGCTGAATATGTCGACGCGATTCGCCGCGCCAAGGACCGCGAGGAATTCGAGCGGTTCATGGCCGAGCGGCGCGCCCGGCCGGCCGGCGGCGGAACGGACGCGCGCTAAGCGTTTCGCCGCCCAGTCTGCACGTCAGACGAATCAGGATCCCTTCTCCCCCGGCTCGGGGGGAGAAGGGATTTTTGCATGCTTGACGATCTCGTCTTGGGCAATGGTATGCTTCCGTGTCTTCATCTTCCGAGCTCCGGAGCCCTCCATGCGACGCACATTCCTCCTGCTTGCTTCCGTCGGCGTCGCCCTGATGGCGTCGGCGGGGCTCGCCTCCGCCAAAGACAGCGTGACAGTCGGCATGGTTCTCGAGCCCGCCCCCGGCCTCGACCCGACGACGGCGCCGGCCGCGGCGATCGGCCAGATCACCCACTATAATATTTTCGAGGGTCTGACGAAGATCAACGAGGACTTTTCGGTGACCCCGCTCCTCGCCGACAAATGGACCTTCTCGCCGGACTTGAAGACGCTGACCTTCACCCTCAAGCCGAACATCAAGTTCCAGGACGGCGAGCCGTTCTCGTCGAAGGACGTGAAATTCTCGTTCGAGCGCTTCGCCGCCAAGGACTCCACCAACAAGGACAAGGCTTTCTTCGCTTCGATCGCGTCGATCGACACCCCCGACCCGATGACGGTCGTGCTCAATTTCAAGGAACCGAGCTACCTGGCGCTGTTTCACCTGGGCATGGAAACGGCAGTTATTCTCGACGAAAAGAGCGCGGCGACCGAAGCGACCCATCCGGTCGGCACCGGGCCCTATAAGTTCTCTTCTTGGACGAAGGGCGCCTCGGTCACGCTCGACAAGTGGGACGGCTATCGCGATCCGACGAAGATCCCGCTGGAGCATGCGACTTTCCGCTTCATCGCAGATCCCGCCGCGGAGGTCGCCGCGTTGCTCGCCGGCGATGTCGACGTCTTCGTGGCCCTGCAAAATGTCCAGGCGCTCGGCCAGTTCAAGAGCGATCCGCGCTTCCAGGTGTTGATCGGCGGCACCGAGGGCAAGGTGATCCTTGCGATGAACAACAAGCGAAAGCCGCTCGACGATCTCAAGGTGCGGCAGGCGATCGCCCACGCCATCGACCGCAAGGCGATCATCGAAGGCGCGATGAACGGGCTCGGCACGCCGATCGGCAGCCACCTGACGCCGAACGATCCCGGTTACGTCGACCTCACCGGCATGTACCCGCACGATCCAGCCAAGGCCAAGCAGCTTCTGAAGGATGCGGGCGTGACGACGCCCCTCGATCTGAGCCTCGTCCTTCCGCCGCCGGCCTACGCCCGCCAGGGCGGACAGATCATCGCCGCCGAACTCGCCGAGGTCGGCATCAACGCCAAGATCCAGGAGGTCGAGTGGGCCCAGTGGCTGTCGGGCGTGTACAAGGACCACAACTACGATTTGACCATCGTCAATCACGTCGAGCCGCTTGACATCGGCATCTACGCCAATCCGAACTACTATTTCCAGTACGACAGCCCGGCCTTCCAGGCGATCTACGCCAAGGTGACATCGGCGCCCGACCTCGCCGCCCTCAAGGCGGCGTTGGGCGAGGCGCAGAAGAAGCTCGCCGAGGATTCCGTCAACGGCTTCCTGTTTCAGTATCCGGCGGTGACAGTCGCGGACGCCAAGCTCAAGGGCGTCTGGAAGAATACGCCGATCTCGGCCACCGATCTCTCGGCAATGTCGTGGCAGTAGGCGTCAGGGAAGGGGCCCAGGGAACCGTGCAGCCCTTCCGACTGTCCGCGCTCGAGCTGCTCCGCGCGTATCGATCGCACGAACTGTCCCCGCGCGAAGCCATGGCCTCCGTCATCGAACGCGTCGAGGCGTTCGAGCCGCATATCGCGGCGACATGGCTCTATGCGCCGGAGCGGGCGCTTCGTGAAGCGCGCGCCTCAGAAGCGCGCTGGATGAGGGGCGAGCCGGTCGGCCCCCTCGACGGCGTGCCGGCGACCGTCAAGGACAACATCGCCACCCGCGGCGATCCGACCCCGAACGGCGCCGCCGCAAGCGACATGACGCCGGCCGAGGCCGACGCGCCGCCGGCCGCGCGCCTCAAGGAAGCGGGCGCGATAATCTTCGCCAAGACGACCATGCCCGATTACGGCATGCTGTCGTCGGGACTGTCGAGCCACCATCCGCTCGCCCGCAATCCCTGGAAGCTCGACCGCAATCCGGGCGGATCGTCGGCCGGCGCGGGCGCGGCGGCGGCTGCGCTCTACGGGCCGCTGCATGTCGGGACCGACATCGGCGGCTCGGTCCGCCTGCCGGCGGGCTGGTGCGGAATCGTCGGGCTGAAGCCCAGCGCCGGCCGCGTGCCGATCGATCCGCCCTATATCGGCCGCGTCGCCGGCCCGCTTGTCCGCGACGCCGCCGACGCCGGCCTGATGATGGCGACCTTGTCGCAGCCGGACGCGCGCGACTACGCGAGCCTCAAGTTCGAGAGGCTCGACTGGTCCATCCTGCCCGCGGACCTCAAGGGGCTCCGCGTCGGCCTCATGCTGGAGGCGGGCTGCGGCGTTCTTCCGTCGCGCGAGGTCCGCGCAGCGGTCGAGCGGGCGGCGCAGGACTTCGAGGCGGCCGGCGCGCGGGTCGAACCGCTCGCGCCGTTCCTGACCCAGGAGATGCTCGACGGTCTCGATCATTTCTGGCGGACCCGCGCGCTGATCGATCTCAACGCGCTCGCTCCCGAGAAGCGCGAGACGGTGCTGCCCTTCATCCGCGCCTGGGCCGAGTCGGCCAACGGCTTCTCGGGCCAGCACGTGTTCCGCGGCTTCAGCCAGATTCCGGCGATGCACAAGGCTGCGATCGTGGCCACGCATCGGTTCGATTACGTGCTCTCGCCGACCGCGCCGATGACCGCCTTTCCGGCCGAATGGGCTTCGCCGAGCCGGGATCCCTTGAACCCGTTCCCCCACATCGGCTTCACCGTGGCGTTCAACATGTCCGAGCAGCCGGCGGTCTCTGTCAATTGCGGCTTCGACGCGGACGGCCTGCCGATCGGACTGCAGATTGCGGGACGGCGATTCGACGACGTCGGCGTGCTGTCGGTCGCCCGCGCCTATGAAGTGATCCGGTCCGCCGAGATGTGGCCATGGCCGGAGCCGCCGGCGGGGTAGGGCCTCTGTAGGGCGGGGCAGCGCGCCCTGCAAATCAAGGACGGGCCGACGCCGCCGACGCTCGCGCCTCTCATAGTCGCCGTAGCGAAGGATCGCGCACGTAGCGCAAGTAGGAGCGCACCTTACGGACCCCGCCCTGGTCCGCAAACATGCGCTCCGCCTCCTCGTCCGTGATGAAGGGCAGCACCACCGTATCGTCTCCGGGCCTCCAGTTGACCGGCGTGGCGACGCGGTGCTTCGCAGAGAGTTGCAGAGCGTCCAGCACGCGCAAAATCTCGTTGAAGTTGCGGCCGACGAAGGCCGGGTAGGACAGAATCAGCTCCACCCGCTTCGCGGGCGAGATGATGAAGACGTTGCGCACGGTCATGGTCGCGCCGAGACTCGTTCCGTGGCCGAAGTGAGTGGCGTCGAGCATGCCGAACAGCATCGACACCTGGCGTTCCTTGTCGGCGATGATCGGAAAGTTCATCTGCACGCCTTGCGTCTCGTCGATGTCCGAGATCCAGCGCTCATGATCCGCCGCGCTGTCGACGCTGAGACCGATAACCTTGACGTTCCGCTTGCTCCATTCGGGCTTAAGCTTGGCCGCCTCTCCCAGTTCCGTAGTGCAGACAGGCGTGAAATCCGCCGGGTGCGAGAACAGCACGCACCACAACTCGCCGATGAACTCGTGGAAGCGGATCGGCCCCATGCTGGTCTCGGCGCTGAAGTCGGGGACGCTGTCGCCGATGCGGATGTATCCCTGCTTCTCGAGCTCGTGTTGCGCCTCGATGAAGACGAACTCAGGCCCCGCATACTTGAACTCGAACCCTCCGCGCGGCGCTTCGTCGGCGTCCGGCAGAAGAGTCTCATATTCGTGGTCGAGCAGCTTCACGGTGCGCTTCCTCACTGTGCCCGCGAAAACGAAGGAGCCGTCTGGCTGACGGACCAGCGGCAGGTCGAAGCGGAACGCGTCATTGCCGAGAAACTCCTCCTCCGCCGCGGTGTTCGTGCGCTGCAGGAGCCTGTTGCGATGAGGGAACCGGCCGAAGCGCTTGATCACCGCAACGTGCCGGTGGAAGATCTCGTGAAACGCGTTCAGGGGGTCGTCCGGCGCAAGCTCGACCATCGTCCGATCCCACTCCCTCATGCAGAGATGCTGGTCATCCAGCGCCTCGGAATGGGTCAGCACCAGGCAAAGGAAGACCCGCTCGACCGGGCGCAAGCGGCTGCTGACGTCGATGCGCAGCCCGCGCTTGACCAGCGCACGGCAGTGCGCATCACATGAATACATTTGGGGCGTGTCGCGATACATGTTGCGCGGAAACTGGTCGAGCAGGATCACCAGCGCCACCAGAAGGCGCGGATAATCGACGTCCAACGCCCAATGGTCGTAGTGCCCCTTGGAAGCCAGGGCGACTTCCGCGCCAAACAGGGTCCAGATCTCCTGGTCGGTCTGCTCGGACTTGCCGAACCACAGGTTCAGGCAATCCTGAATGCTCGGGCGCAGCATATAGCCAAGGATCTGCTCGGCCCGGTCGATCTCGGCGCGCGCGATCTCGATGCGTTCGCGATGGAGCAGCATGCGCAAGTCCCGCCGCAGATCCTCCGTGTCCTCTGCGGAAAGGGCGTCACAGTCTTCGAGACCTGCGAGAATAACCTGCAGGCTCTGCTGGATGCGGCGGCCGAACGGCTCAGCCGGCGCCGAGATCTCGGTCAAAAGCGCGTCCGTCATCGCTCCCCCGCTACTACGGCGGCCAATTTTTCGCGCGCCGCTTGTGGACCGGCCGGGCGAGCTGGGAGGCCGTCGGGGAGGATTGCACCGAAGGGCAACGCCGCTTATCTCATCCCGATTTGTGAATATGGAGCATCCCCAAGCATCAAGTCCAGTGGATATCGCAGTGGTTTCGCTGCCGCGATTGGGATGTGAGAACGCCACCGCCCCGACCCGCTGAACCCGTTTCCCCTATCGGCTTCACGGTGGCGTTCAACATGTCGAGCAGCCGGCGGTTTCGGTCAATTGCGGCTTCGACGCCTACGGCTTGCCGATCGGGCTGCAGATCGTCGGGCGGCGGTTCGAAGATGTCGGCGTGCTGTCCATCGCCCGCGCCTATGAGGAGATCCGGTCAACCGAGATACGGCCGCGGCCGGAGCCGCCGGCGGGATAGGGGTCAAAAGGGGCTGGTCGGCAGGCGGTCTCCGCCCTCATCCTGAGCTTGTCGAAGGACGTGAGCTTGTCGAAGACTGAGCTGTGGGAAGGACCGTCCAGAAAGCGCCGGGCCGCCCCGCCAAACCTCGGCGCCCGCTCGGGACCGGTGATCGAACGGCCGGTGTCGGCGGACAGCCGCCCGTCGGCCGGACGCGATGCCCGAGAAGCGGGTGTTCGCCGACGGCTTCGCGAATGGATCGTATTCGTCTCTTTGCTGCCACTGCCGGTTGGCGCCGCTACGGCGGGACAGCGCCAACTGCGGTCGCTCGTACTCCCCGCGGGGAAACCGCCCCGCTCGACGTACGCTTGGAGTCCTTCCCTCCATGTCTCTCCATGGGTCGCGCGCAATGAAGAGACGGCTCGACTTGGACTCGCTGTCCTTTCGTTCGGGTCCCTTCAGGCCATCTTCACCATCACGTGCCGCGCAACCGTGTAGTCCTCGAGCGCGTACATGGAGAGGTCCTTGCCGTAGCCCGACGACTTGAAGCCGCCGTGCGGCATCTCGTTCGTCAGCATGAAGTGGCAGTTGACCCACGTGCAGCCGTACTGGAGCCGGGCGGCGGTCCGCATGCCCTTCGACAGGTCGCGCGTCCAGACGGACGAGGCGAGCCCGTAGTCGGAATCGTTCGCCCATGCGACGGCCTCATCAGCATCGTCGAACCGCGTCACGGAAACGACCGGCCCGAATACCTCGCGGCGGACGATCTCGTCGCTCTGCAGCGCGCCGGCGACGACCGTCGGCTCGTAGAAGAATCCGCGGCCCGGAGCCTGCCGCCCGCCGGCGGCAATCGAAATGTGCCGGGTTTCCAGCGCCCGCTCGACGAAAGAGGAGACGCGCGACCGCTGCCGGGCCGAAATCAGCGGACCGAAATCGTTCGCATCGTCGTCGGCTTCGTTGAACTTGAGGGCGCCAACCGCCCCGGCAAGGTCGGCGACAAGATTGTCGTAAATCGCCTTGCCGGCATAGACCCGGCAGGCGGCGGTGCAGTCCTGTCCGGCGTTGTAATAGCCGAAGACCTTGACCCCTTCGACCACCGCGGCGAGGTCCGCGTCGTCGAACACGATCACCGGCGCCTTGCCGCCAAGTTCGAGATGGGTCCGCTTGACCGTCTTGGCGGCGGCCGTCAGCACCTTTTTTCCGGTCGCGACGTCTCCGGTCAGAGACACCATGGCGACCTTCGGATGGTTGATCAGGGCGTTGCCGACGGTTTCTCCGCGCCCGACGACGACATTGACGACGCCAGGCGGAAAAATATCGGCGATCACGCGTGCGAGCTTCAACGTCGTGAGCGGCGTCTGCTCGGACGGCTTCAGCACGACGACGTTGCCGCCCGCCAGCGCGGGCGCGAGCTTCCACGCCGCCATCATCAGAGGATAGTTCCACGGCGCGATCGAACCGACGATGCCGATCGGATCGCGCCGGATCATCGATGTGTGCCCGGCGACATATTCGCCTGCGGCCGCTCCGTGCATCGTCCGCGTTGCCCCGGCGAAGAAGCGGAAGCAGTCGGTGATCGCGGGAATCTCGTCGGTCAGCACCCGGATGCGGGGTTTGCCGCAGTTGAGCGCTTCGAGAGCGGCGAACGCGTCGGCGTCCCGTTCGATGGCGTCGGCGAGCTTCAGGAGCAGGGCGGACCTTTCCGCGGGCGTCGTCGTCGACCAGCGGGCGAAGGCCCGTTCGGCGGCGTTGACGGCGGCGTCCACCTGCTGAACAGAGGCTTCCGGAAGTTCGAGCAGAAGCTCCTCCGTCCTCGGATTGAGGACGCGCTCGCCCGCCTCGCCGCCGGCGACGAATTGGTCGCCGATCAGCATGTCTGTGTCGAACATGAGACTCTCCTTTCGCGATTGCAGCTGCTGATGTTTCGCTACTTCCCGGCGCCTGCGACGTGCTCGCCGTCGCGCGTCACGTAGTAGGCGCCGAGGATCGGCAGCGCGGTGACGGCGATCACCGCGACCGCGACGACGTTGGTCACCGGCCGTTGATGCGGCCGGATAAGCTCGGACAGCATCCAGATCGGCAGCGTGCGCTGCTGGCCGGCGGTGAAGGTGGTGACGATCACCTCGTCGAACGACAGGGCGAAGGCGAGCATTCCCCCGGCGAGCAGAGCGGTGCCGATCGACGGCAGCACGATGTGGCGAAACGTCTGAAAGCCGTCGGCGCCGAGGTCCATCGACGCTTCGACCATCGAGGGCGAGAGCCGGCGAAAACGGGCAACGGCGTTGTTGTAGACGACGACGATGCAGAATGTGGCGTGGCCGAGGACGATCGTCCAGTAGGAGAAGGGGATGTCCATCAGGTTGAACGCCGAACGCAGCGCGATGCCGGTGACGATGCCGGGCAAGGCGATCGGCAGGATGAACAGGAACGAGATCGCCTCCCGGCCGAAAAGGGCGGCGCGCGCCAGCGCCGCAGCCGCAAGCGTCCCGAGAATCAGCGCCAGCGCGGTCGACACCAGAGCGACGCGGATGGACAGCGCCAGAGCCTCCCAGACATCGGGCCGGCCCCAGGCGACGCCGAACCACCGGAGGGTCAGACCCGGCGGAGGGAATTCGAAGCTCTTGTCCTCGCTACTGAATGCGTAGAGCAGGATGAACGCCAGCGGCAGGTGGAGGAAGGCGAGTCCTGCGCCGGCGGCGAGACGCAGGCCGAGCGGCGAGCGATGTTCGCTCATGACCCGGCTCCGTCGCGGCTATAGCGCATCGAGGGCCCCCGTTCGCTTCGCGAGCGCGAGAAAGACACCCATGATGACAATCGGCGCGACGCAGAAGGCCGCCGCAAGCGGAATATTTCCGGCCGTGCCCTGCTCGGCATAAACGGCCTGGCCGAGAATGAGCGAGGACGGTCCGACGATCTGCGGCACGATGTAGTCGCCGAGCGTCAGGGAGAACGTGAAGATCGAGCCGGCGACGAGGCCGGGCGCGGCGAGGGGGAATATCACCCGCCGGAAGGTCTGCGCGGGACTGGCGCCGAGATCGTCGGAGGCCTCGATTAACGTGGCCGGCACGCGCTCCAGCGCCGCCTGCAACGGCAGGATCATGAATGGCGTCCAGAGATAGAGAAACGTCAGCACCATGCCGGTGTAGCTGACGGAGAGCGATGGCCCGCCGACCAGCGGCGCGGCGAGCCACGCGTTGAGCGCCCCCGAAAGGCCCGCCGCCTGCATGAACCAGCCGACGGCGCCTTCCTTGGCGAGCAGCAGTTTCCACGCATAGACCTTGACGAGGTAGCTCGACCACAGCGGCAGCATCACCGCGACGTAGAACAGCGCCTTGAGCTTTCCGCGCGCGTAGCGGGCGGCATAATAGGCGATCGGAAAAGCGACGATCGCTGCGAGCGTCGTGACGACCGCCGAGATCACCAGCGTGCGGACGATGATGTCGAGATTGGCGGGGGCGAGAAGCTCGGCAAATGTCTTGAGGCCCGGCTCGTAGACGATCGCGCCCGAGAATTCGTCGATGGAAAACAGGCTCTGGGCGAGCAGCGCGATCAGCGCGCCGAGATAGATGATCCCGAGCCACAGCAACGGAGGAAGAAGCAGGAGCATGAGCAGGAGGCCGCGGCGCGCGACCAGCGTGTCGGAGACGCGGCGCAGGATGCTGTCTTTCGGCGCGGCGCCGATGAGCGCGTCGGTCATTCCGGCTCCATGAGATGGAGCGAGTCCCGGGTGAAGACCGCTCGCGCCAGCGCGCCCTGTTGCGGCGGCGGAGCGGCCGCCGCGAGCAGAGTGAGAACCAGGCG
Source organism: uncultured Alphaproteobacteria bacterium (assembly GCA_963741405.1). GTDB lineage: Bacteria > Pseudomonadota > Alphaproteobacteria > Rhizobiales > Beijerinckiaceae > Roseiarcus. The sequence continues at coordinate 166,404 of CAVUHX010000042.1, read as the reverse complement.
CCCGTCGCCCGGAGCGATGAGTTCGATACGATAGGCGGCGCCGTGATAGAGCACCTGCGCGACTCGGCCCTCGATCATCAGCGCGTCTTCCGGACAGGCTGCGCCCGCAGGCAGGAGCGCGATCTTCTCCGGGCGCAGGCTCGCGGGGCGCGCGACCCCGGTCCAGCCCTGCACCAACAGCGGCTCGATGACATTCGAGCCACCGACGAAATCCGCGACGAATCGCGTGCGGGGGCGCTCGTAGATTTCCTTCGGATCGCCGACCTGTTCGATCCGCCCATGGTTGAAGACGGCCACCCGATCCGCCATCGACAGCGCCTCGCCCTGGTCGTGGGTGACGAAGACGAAGGTGAGACCCAATGCGTGCTGAAGCGTCTTCAACTCGCCCTGCATCGCCTCGCGCAATTTCAGGTCGAGCGCGCCGAGCGGCTCGTCGAGGAGCAGGACCTTGGGGCGCAGCACGAGGGCGCGCGCCAGCGCCACGCGTTGTCGTTGTCCGCCGGAGAGCTGGCCGGGCCTTCGCGTCTCCATGCCGACGAGCTTGACCAGCTTCAGCGCCTCGACGCCCAGGCGCTTTCGCTCGGGGCCGGCGACGCCCCGGATCATCAGTCCGTAGCACACGTTCTCGAGCACGGACATATGCGGAAACAAGGCGTAGTCCTGGAAGACCGTATTGACCGGACGACGATAGGCTGGCACCCCTTCGACGGCTTCACCGAAAACCTCGATGTGACCGGCCGTCGGCTGATCGAATCCCGCGATCAGGCGAAGGCACGTCGTCTTGCCCGAGCCCGAGGGGCCGAGCATCGCGAAGAACTCGCCCGCGACGACTTCGAGGTCTACGCCATCGACCGCCTTCACCGACCCGAAATGGCGCTTCACGCCGCGAAACAGGACCGCGGTCGAAGCGGCGACGGGGAATGCAACCGACGACATGGGCCTTGCTGCCGCTTTCGGGGAAGCGTCTCGCGACGGGCGGGACGGGTCTGAACGGACGGCCCAGCCTGTCCCGGTTGCATGATCCGCCGGCTACGAAGCGACCGTCACCGGCCGCCGATGACTGCGATGTAGTCCGTGACCCAGCGATAGTAAGGCACGCAAGTTTCCTGCGAGGCGCATTTGGCGACCGGCGTCTTCCAGAACCTTATGCGGCTGAAGTTCTCGTAGCCGTTGGTCTTGCATCCGTCGTCGGTCAAAAGCGCGTTGCCCTTGCAGGCGGCCGGCACCGACGGCAGCGAGCCGAACCATGCAGCGACGTCGCCTTGGACCTTCGGCTGCAGGGAATGCTCCATCCACATGTAGGCGCAATTCGGGTGCTTGGCCCCGGCCGCCATCATGGTCGTGTCCGCCCAGCCGGTCGCGCCTTCCTCGGGTATTGTCGAGGCGATCGGACGCTTGTCGGACTGCAGGAGATTGACCTGGAAAGGCCATGAGCCCGAGGCGATAACCCCTTCGTTCTTGAAGTCGTCGACCTGCGCGTTGGCGTCGTGCCAGTAACGTTGGATCAGGCCGTGCTGCTGGCGCAACAGATCGAGCGCCGCCTTGTACTGCGCTTCGTTCAACTCGTAGGGGTCCTTGATCCCGAGATCCGGCTTCTTGGCCATCAGATACAGTGCGGCGTCGGCGATGTAGATCGCGCCGTCATAGGCCTGGATCCGCCCCTTGTTCGACTTGCCGTCCGGCAGCGTCTGCTCCTCGAACACGACGTTCCAGCTCTTCGGCGCGTCCTTGAAGACGCTGGTGTTGTACATGAGAACATTCGGCCCCCACTGATAGGGCACGCCGTAATGCTTGCCCGCGACCGTGTGCCAGGGCGCATTTTGCAAGCGCTCGTCGACTGTCTTCCAGCTTGGGATCAGGGCCGGATTGATCTCCTGCACCCGCTTGCCGGCCACGAGCCGCAGCGAAGCGTCCCCTGAAGCGGTGACAAGGTCGAAGCCGCCTTCGTTCATCAGGGCGACCATTTCGTCGGACGTTCCGGCGGTCTTGACGTTGACCTTGCAACCCGTCTTCTTTTCGAAATCGGTCACCCAGTCGTAGTTCTTGTCGCTGTCGCCGCGCTCGATATATCCCGGCCATGCGACGATATCGACCTGGCCCTCGCTCTTGCCGACGCCGGCGGAATAGGCCGGTGCGACCAGCGAAACGGAGCAAGTCAGCGCCAGAAAACCGTTGATGATGCGCATTCGGGGTTCCTCCGCTTTCCCAAGATTAGAACATTCTATGAATGTAGAAATCGTTTTTGGTCAGGATCGTGACAAGGAAACGAAAGCACGGCCGGGTGAGTGCGGGAAGATCATTCTGGAGATAGGCGCTATCGGAAGAACCGCTCGCTACCGCGGCCGGCCGCCGCGAAACGCTCGGACCAGCGCTATGAACTGCTGGGCGGCGACCGGCAGCGGCGCTCCACGCCGCCATGCGACGACGACATCGACGGGCGGGATGGCCTCGACGATTTCTCTCGCTTCGATCCTGTCCCCTTCGAGCGACCAGGGCCGATACGTCAGATCGGGCAGCACGGCGACGCCCGCGCCCGTCGCCACCAGGCTGCGGGCGGCCTCGACCGACTGGGTCCGAATCGCAATCGGCGGGCGCACGCCGGCCAGCCGGCAGGCCTCCTCCGCCGCCTCGGCGATCTCGTCCACGTTGAGAAGCACCAAGGGGTCTTCGGTCAACTCGCGCACCGAAATGCGTTCGGCCTCGGCCAGCGCATGCCCCGCCGGCAACCATATGCGGTAGCGTGACGTCTCCACGCTTTCGACCTTGAGGGCGGAATCGTCCTTTTCGGCGCCCGCGACAATGACCGCGACATCGAGCTCGCCGTTGACAAGCAGATGCTCGAGATACCCGCGACTGTCCTCGACAATGTGCACGTCGACTGCGGGGAAGGCCCGGCGAAACCGCGCGAGGATCTCGGCGAGGACGTAGCCCGCGACCAGCGGCGTCACGCCGAGCGCCAGTTGCCCGCCCGACGCTGGCTCCTGTCCCCGCAAGGCCCGCCTCGCCTCCGCGACGTCCGCCAGGATTTTCCGGGCATGGCGCAGGAACTGGTTGCCCTTCAGCGTCAGCTCGACGCCTTGGGCCTTCCGCTCGAACAGCGGAAAGCCGAGATCGGCTTCGAGTTCCCTGATCGCTTCGGCCACCGTCGACTGCGAAATCGAAAGCTCGTGCGCGGCGCGCGATACGGCGCCTTTCTCCGCGGCGGCCACGAAGTACTGGATCTGTCGGAACGAAAACGCCATTACCGTTCAGGCTATCAGCGCAGTGAAACCGTGTCGATTTAGGCTTGACGTTTCAGTGGCCGCGGACAAGGCGACTCCGAGCGGCAGCGAGGCTTCCATTGTGCGAAGCGAACGAGGTTGGACCTCCGCTTTGCGTTCAGCTAGGCGACAAAGGGATATGGGGAAGTTTCGCTTCGATGGCTGTCCCAGGTTTGGGACTGGGAAACTCGGCAATGGGCGGACTCTGCGCCTTCGTTTGCACTCACTGTCGGTCCGCTTCCTCTGAGGGGGTCGAGGCCGGCGGCGACGTGCGCAAGACGTCGCCGTCGGGCCTCGGGGATTGGCGGGTCGGACTCGATCGCATCCACCGGCGCAGGCCGCGCAAAATCCGGCGGCGCCTTCCGGTTTTGACGGCGCCAGCTGGGCGATCCCCACTTCGGTTATCGACCGATCGAGGTCCGCCCCGCGACGGCGGCGAAGGCTCGCCAGACCACGCCCGCGCCCGGAATGCGAAGCCGGACAGGCCTCTCTGGAGCGTCCTTCGACAGGGCTCGGGACGCGGTCGTCGCGGAAGGGCTACGCCGCCGACGCCCGCGCCTCCGGAACGCTGCGCGCAGCGCTTGCGGGAATCTTGTCGCTCGGGATTTCGACATCGATCTCCAGCGTCGAGTAGGAGCCGGTGCGGTCCATTTTCACCGACAGCTTCTCCGGATCGAATTCGATGTGCCGCGCGATCGTCTGGAGGAGTTCGTCGCGCAGGATCGCGACGAGGTCGCGCGGACCGAGCGCGACGCGCTCATGCGAGAGCAGGATCTGGAGGCGCTCGCGGGCGACGGGCGCGGCGCCGCGGGTCTTGAAGAAGCTGAACAGGCTCATGCAGCCCTCCGGCCGAACAGGCGGTTGAAGAAAGTCTTCTTTTCGTCGGGGATCGCGATCGGCACGGATTCGCCGGCCAGGCGGCGAGCCGCCTCCAGGTAAGCGCGACCGGCGACGCCGGCGGCGGAGCCGTTGATCGTCACCGGGGTCCCGAGATTGGAAGCGCGCAGGACCTCCTGGCTTTCGGGGATGACGCCGAGCAGCGGGATCGACAGGATTTCCAGCACGTCCTCGACGCTGAGCATCTCGCCGCGGCTGGAGCGGGCCGCATCGAAGCGTGTCAGGAGCAATTGCTTGTCCATGCGCTCGCCGTTCTCGACGCGTCGCGTCTTCGAATCGAGCAGGCCGATGATGCGGTCGGAGTCGCGAACGGAGGAGATTTCCGGATTGGTGACCACGATCGCCTGGTCGGCGAAGCGCATCGCGAGCAGGGCGCCCCGCTCGATGCCCGCTGGGCTGTCGCACAGCACCCAGTCGAAGCTGTTGCGAAGTTCGCCGATCACCCGCTCGACGCCCTCGTTGCTGAGAGCGTCCTTGTCGCGCGTCTGCGAAGCCGCCAGCAGGTGCAGCGTGTCGACGCGCTTGTCGCGGATCAGCGCCTGCGTCAGCTTGGCGTCGCCCTGGGCGACGTTGATGAAATCATAGACGACCCGCCGCTCCGCCCCGAGCACCAGGTCGAGGTTTCTCAGGCCCACGTCGAAATCGACGACGCAGACCCGCTGGCCGGTTTGCGCCAGCGCCGCGCCGATCGAGGCCGTCGATGTGGTCTTGCCGACGCCGCCTTTTCCGGATGTGACTACGATCACCTTGCTCATGCATTTGTCCTCGTAAGGGTTCAATCCAGAATTCGAAGTTTCAGTTGCTCTCCATCGAGCCGCGCCTCGAGGCTCTTGCCCTCGACTTCGGGGTTCACATCTTCCGCGGTGACGTAGACGCCGCCGATGCACAGCAATTCGGCGTGCGCCTCCCGGCAGAAGATTCGCGCCGAGGGAGAGCCGGAGATCCCTGCGATGACGCGCCCCTGCAAGGCCCCGTAGACATGGACCGACCCGCCCGCGACGATCTCCGCCCCCGAGGCGACTCGGCCGATGATCGTCACGTCGCCCTCGGGATGCATGATCGACTGCCCCGAGCGGACGTTGCCGTCGACGATCAGCGACTCCGTCCTTTCAGCCCTTGCCGGCTCGGCCGCGGCTGGCGCGGCGTCCTCGATCATGGATTGGGCGCTGACCGTGCGGCCGCCGGTGACGACCGGAGGCAGGTGCGGCCCGACCAGAGCGGGGTTCGCGTTCTCCACCCCCATGACCCGGATGTGCCGCAGCGCCAGATAGCTCAGGAGATTGCGGTATTCCTTCGCGCCGAGCTCCAGCCCGGCCATTTCGAGGATCACCGGCTTCGAGGCGAAGAAAGTCGGCGAGCGCACAAGCCAGGCGTCGAGCGCCGCGAACCAGTCGGTGATCGGCTGCGTCGGCTTGAGCACGAAGGCGAGCAGCGACCGGGCCCCGAAATTCAGCGCCTGGGCGGGAGTAGCATGCGCGTTCATTTCGCTTTTCCGTTGCTGTTTCGTTAACCATGTACGGAAAGAATGGTTTATGAATTATTAAGGGCGGCGCTCCAGCCGCCGTCGCAACGGAAGAAGATCCGTCCGTGGCTCCAAAACGTAATGCCATTGGCGCTCGATTGAGCATCCGGCTCGCGGCCGCTACAGACTGACCGACGCGTTGCAACCTGCCTGATCGGATCCGCATGTCTCTTTCCCCCGACATTTCCCTCACGACCATCGACGGCAAGGCCCAGACGCTCGGCGACTTCGACGGCAAGGCGCTCTTGATCGTCAATGTCGCCAGCAAGTGCGGCTTCACTCCGCAATATGCGGGGCTCGAGGCGCTGCATAAGCGCTTCCGCGATCGCGGCTTTGCGGTGCTGGGCTTTCCCTGCGACCAGTTCGGCCATCAGGAGCCGGGCGACGAGGGGGAAATCGCGAAATTCTGCTCCCTGACCTACGACGTCAGCTTTCCCATGTTCGCCAAAACCGAGGTCAATGGCCCGAATGCTCATCCGCTGTACAAGGCCCTCAAGCGCGAGGCGCCGGGGCTGCTCGGCATCGAGGCGATCAGGTGGAACTTCACCAAGTTCCTCATAGACCGGAAACACAACGTCGTCAGGCGCTACGCGCCAATCGACAAACCCGAATCGCTCGGGCTCGACGTCGAGGCGGTGCTTTAGTTGGCGGCCCCCCGGCGCGTTTTCGGGAAGGCGCGGCCGGCGCCGCGATTCGGTCACGGAAGGGGTTTGGCCTCTTGGGATCGCAGGCAAAACCGCTGGCTTTTTTTCCCGTCCGAACGGCCAACAATTTCTTGACACGCTTGGGTAATGTTCTATATTTGTTCTGTTTTTCACGGTGAATGGAAGATCGAGTTTCCGGTTCCGTCGAGACCTTTCCCGCTGCCGCTCCTTGCAACCGATCGATCGAGGCGTGGCAGCGGCAGGCACAGGCCGCGCGGAACAGGGGTTCCCGGTCTTCTGGGCCGGGGCGGCGTTTCGCTCGCCGGCGCCGTGGAGGCGAGGGCCTGACGGCGAAGGCGGCTCGCGCCCGGAAATGGCGCCGCAACAGCCTGAAAAGGTTGGATCCGCGCCCGGAAATGATATGGCCTCGGAAGCCTTGGACCTGCAAGATAGGGTATTCGATGCACGTGAATGTGGTCCCGACCATTAGCTTCGCGAGGACTAGCCGCCATGACGGCGGTTCAGCGAAACTTCGCATCGAACGCTGAACGTCGTTTCGGCGCCCCGGCCGAATGATGAGTTTTTTGAGGGCCCCATGACCAAAGCCCTCCTCGTCACCGGCTGCTCGCGCGGCATCGGCCGCGCCTGCGCGCTCCTCGCAGCCAGACAAGGCTGGTCGGTCGGCGTCAACTATCGGGCCGACGCCGGTGCGGCGGACGCGGTCGTCCATGCGGTCGAGACGGAGGGAGGCCGGGCGATCGCGCTCAGGGGCGACGTCTCCAGCGAAGCCGACGTCGTGGCCATGTTCGGTCGGGCGACGAACGCTCTGGGTCTGCTGACTGGTGTCGTCGCCAACGCAGGAGTTGTCGCTCCGACCGCGCGGCTCGCCGAGATGAGCGCCGAGCGGATGCGGAGCGTCTTCGAGGTCACCGTGCTCGGCGCCTATCTGACAACGCGCGAGGCGGCCCGACGGATGTCGAAATCGGCCGGCGGCGCGGGCGGTTCGATTGTCTTGATCTCGTCGGCCGCGGCCCGGCCCGGCTCGGCTCGCCCGACCTCTATGTGGACTACGCCGGCGCGAAAGCCGCTGTCAACACGCTGGCGATCAGTCTTTCACGCGAGTTGGGCCCGGAGGAGGTCAGGATCAACGCCATCCGTCCTGGCCTCATCGAGACGGAGATCCACGCGAGCGGGGCGAACCCGAACGCGCGCGCACGCTTGGCCGCTCCGTTCCGCTCGGCCGGCCGGGCACGACGGAGGAAGTCGCGGAGGCCGTGGCCTAGCTCCTCAGCGACGCAGCCTCCTACGTTGCCGGTGCAATTCTTGACGTGAGCGGCGGACGCTAGTTCATCGAATCGTTGAAACCAATCATATGCGCGCGGGATTCATTTTTCCTGACGTGGTTTGTAGCCTTGCTGCTTTGATTCGGAAGCGAGGTGTGAGGTGATGGCGGGTCGACGGCGGGCGATTGAATTGGCGATTGGCGAGGAGGATGTGGCGGCGTTGGGCGCGATTGCCCGCTCGCGAACGGAATTGGCGAGCCGGGTTGATCGAGCGCGGATGCTGCTGGCCTACCGGGAAGACGGATCGTTTTTTGCGGTGGGGCGAGCCTTGGGCGCGCACCATCAGACCGTCCAGCGCTGTGTCGAGCGGGCGTTGGTCTATGGCCCGATGGCGGCGCTCGACGATCGACCGCGGCCCGGCAGGGAGGCGACGATCACCGCCGAGGCCAAGGCATGGGTTGTCGACCTCGCCTGCCGCAAGGCCAAGGACCTCGGCTATCCCCACGAATTGTGGACAACGCGGCTTCTCGCCTGCCATGCGCGTGAGCATGGGCCGGCGGAGGGCCACGCTTGCCTTGCCAAGTTGGCTCAGGGGACGGTGTGCAATATCCTCAACGAGCAGGAGATCAAGCCGCACAAGGTCCGCTATTACCTGGAACGCCGCGATCCGGAGTTCAAGCAGAAGATGGCGGAGGTTCTGTGCGTCTATGGCGAGGTGAAGCTTATTCGGGAGAGCGCGGCCGCCGCGAAGCAAAAGCCGGGCGATGCGGTGACGATTGTCTCCTACGATGAAAAGCCCGGCATTCAGGCAATCGCCACGACGGCCCCGGACCTGCCGCCCGAGCCCGGCAGACATGCGACCTTCGGGCGCGACTACGAGTACAGGCGCCACGGCACGGTCAGCTTGCTGGCCGGCATGTCCGTAGCTCGTCAACCTGTCGTGTTTTTGTAGCGCATGATGTGGCGTCTTCGGGTTGATGTTCGAAGCGGGTCGGAAGCCGCGGACGGCCCGGCTCGAGAGGAGGATGCTGCGTCGATCATCTCCGGGTTGGGTTTGGGCTGTTTCCTTGTTCGGCTGGGCGGCCGTTTCCTCGTCCCGGCCTGCGCAGCGGAATTGGCGTCGCGCGCAGGGGCGGTCAAGGATGCGCGCAAGCGCGCCCGACAGGGCTTGTCCTTGACGGCCCCGAGCACGACGCCAGACTTGGGCGCAGTCGGGACGCGGAGGACTCCCTCGGCGTCGTAGTCGGCGAGCCGATGCGGGCCGAGGAACACAGCGCAGGCTCCGTCGGGGTACTCGTGCACCCGCACCTGCGCCCTGACGAAATGCGGGCGCAGGCGGCTCTCCGGCAGTTGCAGGCGCCTTGCGTTCCAGGCGACGGTGTTGTCGCCGGCGACCGTGCGCTCCTCGACGACGCAGAGGATCTCGCGCCACATCTCCTTGGCGTCGGGGACGAAGGCCGAGCCTTCCTGCTCGGGGTCGACGGCGAAGCGGGCGTTGTGCTCGGCGATGTAATGGCTCTTCAGCCAGGCGTTGGCCGCCTCGACGGTCTCGATCCCGGCCAGCCGCAGCTCCTTGGGGAGCCGGTCCTGCAGGGTGGCGAACAGCCGCTCGGAGCGTCCCCGCGCCTGTGGCGAATAGGCGGCGATGTGCTCGATCCCCAGATGCGCCAGAGCCCGCCCGACCTGCGTCTGGACCGTGCCCGAGACTTTCCCGCCGGCCTCCGGGGTATGAAAGTAATGGCTGCCGCGGTCGGTGTAGAGCGCACAGAACAGGCCGCGCTCGCCGATCACCTCGCGCAAGGCCTCAAAGGTCGAGGCCGTTCCCTCCTCTTCGACGAGGATCATCGAGTAGATCTCGCTCGTGGCGTCGTCCATGGTGACGATCAGGTCCATCGAGGGCCTGCCCTCGACCCACACGTGCCGCGACCCGTCCTGATGCAGCATCATGCCGCGCATCGGCCGGCGCGGCCGCTTCTTGCGGTGCGCCGAGCGCTTGGGCGCCGGCCTGACCAGCCCGGCCCTGTGCAGGCAAAGCTTCGTCACGGTGTAGCCAAGCGTGTAATTGTGGCGCTTGGTCAGCTGCTCGTGGAAATGCCTGACCGTGAAGTCGGCGTACTTGTCCCGGTAGAGCCCGAGCATCCGCTCGACCTCCTCCTCCGGCGCACGCCGCGGCGACGGCGCGCCGCGCCGATCGACCAGCCCAGCCTCGCCGTCCGCCTCGTAGCGCTCTCTCCATCGCTGGAAAGAGCGAACGCTCATCCCCAACAGCTCCGCCGCCGTCTCCTGTGTCATCTCTCCCGAGTTCCCAGCGGTCCAAAATCGTCGAAAACCGCATCTTCCGTATTCCCTCGCGAATGTGCGCCGTGTCCATCAAGGCCCTCCAGGGCCTCCAAAAAACACGACACTTCACGAGCTACGAAATCACGTCACTCCATCTGCTAGCGACACAGCTTGCTGGCCGGCATTGATCTGCTCACCGGCCAGGTCCACGCTCTCGTCAAGGACCGCCACCGCAGCCGCGAATTCATTGAATTCCTCCAGCTCCTCGACGCCGCCTATCCGAGCCATACGGCGATCAAGCTGATCCTCGACAATCATTCGGCGCACATCTCCAAGGAGACCAAGGCTTGGCTCGCCGCCCAACCGGAAGGCCGCTTCACCTTTGTCTTCACCCCCAAGCATGGCTCCTGGCTCAATCTCGTCGAGGGTTTCTTCTCCAAGCTCGCCCGCTCGGTGCTGCGCCACATCCGCGTCGCATCCAAACAGGAACTCAAGGACCGCATCATGGCCGCCATGGATCACTTCAATCGACACCCCGTCGTCCACTCTTGGTCCTATAAGCTCGACCAGGCAGCCTGATATGATTCGAATCTCAAAATCGATGAACTAGGGCCTGTCTTCAGTTGAGGAGGATAACGGCACAGACGAGCTGAACGCCGGCGAGGAAAATCTTGGCGAGCTTGTCGTAACGCGTGGCGATGGCGCGGAAATGCTTGAGCTTGTTGAAGAAGCGCTCAATGAGATTGCGTTCGCAGTAGAGGGCGAAATCGCACGGGCGCGGGGCTTTTCGATTGGATTTGGATGGGATGACTGGCGTGATCGCTCGTGCGTTGAGGGCGCCGATGAAGGGGTCGGCGTCGAAGGCCTTGTCGGCGATCTGAACTGGACCCCGGATTTAGGACCATTGGCTAAGGTGTGAAATGACCTGCTCTGTCGCAACCGATGGAGCGAGAAATGACGAAGTCACGCAAGAAGTTTGATGCGGCGTTCAAGGCGAAGATTGCGCTCGAGGCGCTTCGCGAGGATGCGACAGTTCCGGAACTGGCGAGGCGGCACGGGGTGCATCCGAACCAGATTTATGCCTGGAAGAAGCAGGTTCTTGACAACGTCGCGAGCCTGTTCGCGCGCGGGGCGAGGGGTTCGGGCGATGGCGAGGAGGAGCGCGAACGCGAGACGGCCAAGCTTTACGCCACGATCGGCCAGCTGACGGTCGAACGGGATTTCTTGGCCAAGAGGCCAGGTCGATGAGCGCGCCCGATCGAAGAGCGAAGGTCGAACGGCCTGGTAAGGACCTGTCGGTGCGCCGCCAATGCGCGCTTGTGGGCGTGGCGCGCTCGGGGGTCTACCGCCCCAAGCCCTTCGCCGGGGCGGACGATCTGGCGGTGATGCGCCGCATCGACGAACTGCATCTCGAGCTTCCGTTCTACGGCTCGCGGCGAATGACCTTCGAACTCAACAAGGAAGGCCGCGGGGTCAATCGCAAGCGGGTGCGGCGGCTGATGCGGGCGATGGGGATCGAGGCGCTGGTTCCGCGCCCCGGCACGAGCAAAGCCGCGCCCGGGCACAAGATATACCCCTACCTGCTGCGCGGCCTGAAGATTGTCGAGCCGAACCACGTGTGGGCGGCCGACGTGACCTACATCCCGATGGCGTGCGGCTTCCTCTATCTGGTGGCGATCATCGACTGGGCCAGCCGGGCGGTTCTGGCGTGGCGGCTGTCGAACACCAACGATGCCAGCTTCTGCGTGGCGGCGCTGGAGGAGGCGCTGCTTCGGTTCGGAAAGCCCCAAATATTCAATACTGATCAGGGCTCCACGTTCACCGCCGAGGCTTTCACCGGCAAGCTCGCGGCGGCCGGCGTCGCGATTTCGATGGACGGACGCGGCCGCTTCATGGACAACATCTTCATCGAACGGCTGTGGCGTTCGATCAAGTATGAAGAGGTGCATCTCAAAGCCTACGCCGACGGCCGCGAGGCGCGGGCCGGCATCGGTTCCTGGATGACCTTTTACAATTTTCGACGCCCGCACCAGGCGATGAACAACCAGATGCCGATGGCGGTGTGGCGCGCCGGCATGGACGAAATCGAGGCGGCGGCGAGGCCTGTGGATATGCCGCTTCGCTTGGACAACGCAAACGCGTTGCCCACATACCCACAGCAGAGGCAGAAGCAGCAAGAAGCGGCTTGATTCTTGAAAGACAAGGGCAGGCGAGATTACACCTTAAGTCCGACCTCCCGTGGTCCCACGAGTGGGGTCCAGTTCAATCAGAGCGCCGGGATCGACGGCTTCGATGAGAGATTCAGCGCAAGTCAGATCGTGATCCTGGCCCGGGCTGAGCATCACCTCGACAGGATTGCCGAGGGCATCGACGAGCGCGTGTATCTTGGTGGTCAATCCGCCGCGGGATCGGCCGATGGCTTGCGCACCGTCTTTTTTTTGGCGCCGGCGCTATGCTGGTGAGCGCGCACGATGGTGGCGTCGATCATCATGTACTCGTTGTCGTGATCGCTGGCCAAGAGCCTGAAAACACGCTCGAAAACGCCGCTCTTGGCCCATCGGTTGAAGCGCTGATAGACGATCTTCCAGCCGCCAAAACGCTCGGGCAGATCACGCCAAGGGACGCCGGCGCGAAACCTGAAGAGAACGGCTTCGACGAACAGGTGATTGTCCGCCGCCGTGCCGCCCACATGGCCTTCACGGCCCGGCAGAATGTCTTTGATCCGATCCCACTGGTCGTCGCGCAGTGCATATCGTCGCATCGGTCAGCCCCTCCTCGGGCCGACCACTCACGAGTCAGACTTTTGCTGATTCGGGAATCCCTCGCGTATCCGAAACACCAAACGTTCTGCGTCCGATTCCAATCCGTTCTCGCCTCAACTGAAGACAGGCCCTAGTCGCCCGAGTCGCTCAAAATTGGGGGTATAGTCTCTTGAGTTTGACGCGGGCATCGTTGGTGGTGAACTGCCAATCGGCTTTGGCGTGATGTTTGTTTCGATGGGCCTCCCAAGCGGCGATCTCTTTTGCGAGCGTTGGCTTGTCGGGAATGCGGCGATCGAGGCATTGGTTGGTCAGGACGGCAAGTTCGGATTCTGCCATGTCGAGCCAGCTTCCGTGTTTGGGCGTATAATGCCACTCGAAACGCTTGGCGAGGCGGCGAGCCTCCTCTGGCGGGAAGGCCACGTAGAGCGAGGCCGCCGTGTGCGTGCTCAGGTTATCCTGAACCGGGACGATCTGTTTGGCGTCGGGAAAATGGACGTCGGATAGTTCTCGGCGGCGTGATGGTCGGTGACCTTGACTTTGCGCCAGCCCTCCAGCGGAGCGAACGTCATGAATATGTTGGCCACGCCGTTGCGTTCGTACTCGTAATCGTACCGGATCGGTTGCCCGGGCTTGGCTGGGATCGGCTTGCGCGTCTCTATGACCAACTGTTTCGACGTTTCATCGAGACAGACCAAGGGCCGCTCGGGATCACGCGGCTTTTGGTAGGTTTCCAGCACGTCTTCCATCGCTGCGACGAAGGCGGCGTTGGCGTCGGGTGGAATCACCCATTGCCGATTGCGGTGCGGTTGGAGAGTGTTTTTTTTAGAGTCCGTCCGATCGTGTTATCGCTCGCTTTCTCGACGATGTTCAGTTCGACGACCTTCTCTTCGAGCAGCCGCAGGCTCCAACGCGCGAAGCCCTCGGGAGCCGGAGAGCAGGCCAAGGCGATCAACTTGGCCTCGGCCGCGCCGTCGAAAATTCGGGGACGGGCGGAATTCGGATTGTATACTCTGACTCATTGAGAAAGCGGGGCAAGGGGGGTTGCCGTGGATCAAAATCCAGATTCTTGTTTGGTTGATGATTCGCGGGGGTTACCTTTCTGCTGACGACCGGGCCGATCTGATCGCGTTGGCGCGAGACGGTTCGGCGGCGCATCGTCTGGCGCGGCGGGCGAACGCGTTGGTCCTTCTCGACGACGGCTGGAGCTGTGAGCGTGTCGCCGCAGCGCTGTTCGTCGATGACGAAACCGTCCGGCGCTGGCATCAGCTGTTCCTGGAGGACGGGCTCGAGGGATTGACGCGCTTTGACGGCGGCGGCTCCTGCCCGCGCCTGGCGGAAGATCAAGAAGCGAAGTTGCAGTCGTGGATCGCTGCGACCTTGCCGCGTTCGACACGCGACGTCGGCGCGTATATCGAGAGGGAATTCGGCGTCGTTTATGAGAGCCGTTCTGGGCTGGTGGCGATGCTGCATCGGCTCGGGCTCGAATACCACAAGCCCGAGACGATCGGACGCAAGCTCGACCCGGAAAAACAGCAGGCGTTCATCGAAACCTACGAGAACGTGCTGAATTCGCTGGGGCCGGACGAGGCTGTGCTGTTCGTGGACGCCGTGCATCCGACCCATGCGGCGCGCCCCGTCGGCTGTTGGGCGCCGGCGAAGGAGCATCTGGCGATCGAGCAGACCAGCGGACGCCAGCGCCTGAACATTCACGGGGCCATCGATCTCGAAACCGGCAAGACGGCGATGATCGACGTCGAAACCGTCGACGCCGCCTCAACCATCCGGCTGCTGCAAGCGATCGAGGCGATGTATCCACTGCTGGCGCTGATCCACGTGTTTCTGGACAATGCGCGCTATCATCATGCCGCTCTTGTGCGAGAGTGGCTGGCGCAGCCCGGCAGACGCATCAAGCTGCATTTCATCCCCGCCTACTGCCCGCATCTGAACCCGATCGAGCGGTTGTGGGGCGTGATGCACAAGTCTCTGACCCACAACAGGACCTATCCCACATATCGTGAATTCGCCGACGCGATGCTCCACTTCCTGCGCGCCGAAGTCCCCAGTCGATGGGGAGAAATCGCCGATTCGATCACAGATAATTTCCGCATAATCCGCCCCGCCAATTTTCGCATCTTGGCGTGAGCGGAGTATATTTGCGCAGCAGGGTCGCCTCGAACCCTTCTTCGACCAATTGTCGCCGTGTGCTACCGACGGTGTTGACGCTGGTATCCAACGCAGCCGCTATTTCGCGGTCCGTCCAACCTTCTCCCGCCTCCGACGCGTCCGCTTTGAGCAGGATCCTCGCCTTCGTGATCAGTTGCGCCGATCGCTTGCCTGAGCTGATCAGCGCCTCAAGCCGCTCGCGCTCCTCCGCGCTCAATTTCACAACGTACTTCTTCGCCCCAGTGCTTGTCCCTGGCCACAATCATCCCCATCCTCACCCCGCCGGCGCAGGCACAGAGATTCAGAAATGCCACCAAGTTTCAAGGACGCGAGCGACTAGTCTGGCGCTGTCCTCTGTGTACCCTGTCTTTTTTCAAGCTGCCGCGGAGCAACCCGGGACTGCGCTTTCCTCCCGCGCCTCCCGAATTGCTTTGTTTGGCTCGACCCGCGGTCTTGAGGAGGCCGCTCGGAACGTGTCAACGACAATGAGACGCCTGGGTTGGTAATTTAGGCTTGGATTTTAGGCTTGATTTGGGGCGGATTGATCCAGACGGCGGTTGGCTTGTCGGGGGGCGAGGGGATGTTTTTCACGAATTGGTTCGGGTTGGCGAGAAAGGCGTTTTCGAGGGTCTGCTTTCGGGCGTCGTAGATTTCGTCGGCTTGTCCGTAGTGGACTTGGTTTGGCGTCATCAGGCCGATACCGAGATGGTGGTGTTCGGCGTAGTATACCCTGACTCATTGAGAAAGCGGGGCAAGGGGGGTTGCCGTGGATCAAAATCCAGATTCTTGTTTGGTTGATGATTCGCGGGGGTTACCTTCCTGCTGACGACCGGGCCGATCTGATCGCGTTGGCGCGAGACGGTTCGGCGGCGCATCGTCTGGCGCGGCGGGCGAACGCGTTGGTCCTTCTCGACGACGGCTGGAGCTGTGAGCGTGTCGCCGCAGCGCTGTTCGTCGATGACGAAACCGTCCGGCGCTGGCATCAGCTGTTCCTGGAGGACGGGCTCGAGGGATTGACGCGCTTTGACGGCGGCGGCTCCTGCCCGCGCCTGGCGGAAGATCAAGAAGCGAAGTTGCAGTCGTGGATCGCTGCGACCTTGCCGCGTTCGACACGTGACGTCGGCGCGTATATCGAGAGGGAATTCGGCGTCGTTTATGAGAGCCGTTCTGGGCTGGTGGCGATGCTGCATCGGCTCGGGCTCGAATACCACAAGCCCGAGACGATCGGACGCAAGCTCGACCCGGAAAAACAGCAGGCGTTCATCGAAACCTACGAGAACGTGCTGAATTCGCTGGGGCCGGACGAGGCTGTGCTGTTCGTGGACGCCGTGCATCCGACCCATGCGGCGCGCCCCGTCGGCTGTTGGGCGCCGGCGAAGGAGCATCTGGCGATCGAGCAGACCAGCGGACGCCAGCGCCTGAACATTCACGGGGCCATCGATCTCGAAACCGGCAAGACGGCGATGATCGACGTCGAAACCGTCGACGCCGCCTCAACCATCCGGCTGCTGCAAGCGATCGAGGCGATGTATCCACTGCTGGCGCTGATCCACGTGTTTCTGGACAATGCGCGCTATCATCATGCCGCTCTTGTGCGAGAGTGGCTGGCGCAGCCCGGCAGACGCATCAAGCTGCATTTCATCCCCGCCTACTGCCCGCATCTGAACCCGATCGAGCGGTTGTGGGGCGTGATGCACAAGTCTCTGACCCACAACAGGACCTATCCCACATATCGTGAATTCGCCGACGCGATGCTCCACTTCCTGCGCGCCGAAGTCCCCAGTCGATGGGGAGAAATCGCCAATTCGATCACAGATAATTTCCGCATAATCCGCCCCGCCAATTTTCGCATCTTGGCGTGAGCGGAGTATACCATTGGAAGAACCTGCGGCAGAACGCTTTGGCGTCCTGGATGGAGCCGAAGCGTTCCGGGAACTGAGGCTGATATTTGCAGGTTTTGAAGAGGCTTTCCGAGAAGGGATTGTCGTTGGATGTGTAGGGCCGGCTATGGGACTTGGTGACGCCCAGGTCGGCGAGCAACAGTTCGGTGGCCTTGGCTTTCATGGAGGGTCCGCGGTCGGCGTGCAGGGTGAGCTGGCCGGGCAAGACGCCGTGCTTGGCGGCGGCGTCCTCGAACAGCGGTTTGAACAAGGTGGCGCTTTCGGCGTCGGCGACGAGCCAGGCCACGACCCTCCGGCTGAAGATGTCGATGATCGCGTAGAGATAGAAGTAGGTCCATTTGGCCGGTCCCATCAGCTTGGTTATGTCCCATGACCAGACCCGGTTGGGGCCCTCGGCGATGAGTTCCGGCTTTTTGTAGACGGGGTGGCGCAGCTGTTGGCGACGCTCCTTCACCTCGCCGTTCTCGTGAAGGATGCGATACATGGTCCGGATCGAGCAATGATAGAGGCCTTGGTCCAGCAACTCGGCGTAGACTTCGGCCGGGGGTTGGTCGACGAACCGAGGTTCGCGCAACAGATCGAGGACGGCCTGACGCTCGGAAACGGCCAGCGCCCTGGCGGGACGAGGGCGCGGACGAAACGGCGCGGGAGGGCGCCGGGCTGTCGCAGTCCGGCGATGGAAGCTGGCGCGCGACAGGCCCAGCGCCGCGCAGGCCGCGCCGATCAGCCCGCCGCCGGGCGGCAGGGCCGCCACGGCGTCCATCAGGACGCCTCGTCGCCGGGCATCGACAGGCCCAGCAGCAAAGCCACTTTTTTTTGGATTTCGACGATCGCCTTGGCGCGTTGCAAGCGCAACGTCACGCTCTTGTAGTCGCGCTGCAACTGGGCATGTTCGGCCGCCAGCGGGTTGGGCTCGGCGACCTTGGGGCCGCGCTTGACCGCCTTCAGCGCCTCGCAGGCGCCGGCGTCGCGTTGCCGACGCCAATCCGTCAACAGTGAGGAATACAGCCCCTCGCGCCGCAGGATCGCGCCAATGCCGCCCGGCCCCGCCTCATCGACCTGGCGAAGTATCCCAAGCTTGTAGGCGGTCGTGAACGTCCGACGGCGTGGCCGGTCGGAGAGTTCAGGCGAGGCCGCCGATGGCTCCGCAACAACGATCGGCCTACGGCCTCCCTCTGTTGCGGAGCCATCGGCAAGAGTTGTTTCGAAGGGGATGAGCGGCATGACCATGGGAGCATGTGACCTCAGCCCTCAAGGGTAAACTCCAGGGGGGCGTTTGTCTCATCGTCATTGGCACGGAGGGGCTCGCCAAAATGAGCAGCGACCCGGGCGCCAAGGGGGAACGGCGGAGGCTCCCGGGATCGCTGCCTCGCGTCGCTGTTCGCGAACACGATATGCTTACGTACTCAGCTCTTTCGGCGGCCGCATTGATCCAGCGCAAATGACGATGGAAATTGTGATCCTGTCGGTCTGCGACGACGTGTCACATCACCGTTCGACGGATCCTCATTAGCTTGCGTGCGCCCAGGAAGCGGTCCGCCGATCGCAATTTGCGAGAGTGCCGTAGTGGCGGCGATGTCTGGCCGGAGGGAAATCAGCCGGATAGTTCTCAGTGGCGCGCTGGCCGCGATGCTCGCGTTGGCGACGGCGCCGGGGTTGGCCGACGATCTGATGAAAAAGGCGCAGGAGAACTTCAAGCCGATTCCTTCGATCGTCCCGGCGGTAAAAGACAACGCCGTCACCCACGAAAAGATCGAGCTCGGCAAGCTGCTGTTCTTCGACCCGCGTCTGTCGGCGAGCGAGATCATCAGCTGCAACACCTGCCACAATCTCGGCACGGGTGGAGTAGACGCCGGCCCGACCTCCGTCGGACATGGCTG
Organism: uncultured Alphaproteobacteria bacterium; assembly: GCA_963741405.1. Lineage (GTDB taxonomy): Bacteria > Pseudomonadota > Alphaproteobacteria > Rhizobiales > Beijerinckiaceae > Roseiarcus. The sequence continues at coordinate 147,812 of CAVUHX010000042.1, read as the reverse complement.
GCAGAAGGGGCCGCGCCGTGCGCCGACCGTCTACTATGCGGTGTTCAACGTCGCCCAGTTCTGGGACGGACGTGCGGCGGACCTCAAGGCGCAGGCGAAAGGCCCGGTCCAGGTGAGTGTCGAGATGAACGCGACGCCCGAACACGTCGTCAGGACGCTGTCGTCGATGCCCGCCTATGTCGACATGTTCCAGAAGGCGTTCCGCAACGAACCTTCGGCGGTCACCTTCGACAATTTCACCAAGGCGGTTGAGGCGTTCGAGGCCACGCCGATCACCCCCGCCTCCAAGTTCGACCATTATCTCGAAGGCAACGAGAACGCGCTGAACGAGCAGGAAAAGTCGGGACTAAAGATCTTCATGGAGAAAGGCTGTGTCGCCTGCCTCAACGGGATCAACGCCGGAGGCTACTTCCCGTTCGGCGTCGTCGAGAATCCAGGTGCGGAAGTGATTCCTGCGGCCGACAAAGGTCGCTTCAACGTAAGCAAGACGGCGAGCGACGAATATGTCTTCCGCGCCGCGGCCCTGCGCAACGTCGCGCTGCGCGCACCCTACTTCCACGGCGGACAGGTCTGGAGCCTCAAACAGGCTATCGGCGTGATGGGATCGTCCCAGCTTGTGGCCAAGTTGCCTGAAGGGCAGGAGGACGACATTGCCGCATTCCTCGGCGCGCTGACCGGCGAACTCCCGAACATCACCTATCCGGTGCTGCCAGTTCGCACCGAATCGACGCCACTGCCGTCGCTGGCGAACTAGCCATAGTGACGCGGCAATAACACGGCCAAAGCCCTTCTTTTCGCCAGAAGAGGGACCCTGTCTTTCATCGAAACAGCGGCGAGACGAATATCGCCAGCGCCACCAGCTGAGCGATGCCGAACGCCGCCGAGCGCAGGGGTTGGCGACCGGAAATATAGGCCACCATGTGCCCTATGCGGACAAGGACGTAGATGACAGCGAGCGCGTCCGCGATCCGGCTCGGGCCGCCGACCATATGCGCCACGATCACCGAAGCGGCGAACCACGGAAAGGTCTCCAGGCCGTTGAGGTGAGCTCCGTAGGCGCGTACGGACTGCCCGACGAGGTCGCCGACGTGATAGCGCGGCTGGTTCGGGTCGAGGCCATTGACGAAGCTGAACGCGACATACGGCAGAGTCGCGGCGATGAGGATGCACCAGATGGCGATGGTCATGGAACAAAGTCTCCGCGCCGCGCCCGGCGCGCGGCCTGTCCGAGCATCCGCCTCGAAAGCCCCACGGCTGTCAACAGACCGGTTTGCCGTCGCCGAATCACGCCGTCATGACTTCGGCCTCCCTCCTGTTCGCCGGGGGAATCTCGCTTGATCGAAACCGACGTCTCCGGCGGTTCATAAACCATTGATTCGAAGACGAAGTACGCTCCCGCCAGATGCGCGCGTTTCGGTGGCGCGATCGAGTGGAATTGGCTAGACCACCGTCCGTGCGATCCGAGGGAAAGAATTGAGCGACATCCGCGACGACTGGCCCGGGCCCGAGGGGCCGGCCGACATCAGGCCCGTATCGATCCTCGACGAAATGAAGCGCAGCTATCTCGACTACGCGATGAGCGTGATCGTGAGCCGGGCGCTGCCAGACGTGCGCGATGGTCTCAAGCCTGTCCACCGTCGCATTCTCTACGCGATGCACGAGCTCAATTTCACGCCCGACCGCCCCTACAACAAGTCGTCGCGCACGGTCGGCGACACCATGGGCAAGTTCCACCCGCATGGGGACCTGGCGATCTACGACGCGCTGGTTCGCATGGCGCAGGACTTCTCCATGCGCGTCCCCCTCGTCGACGGGCAGGGTAATTTCGGCTCGGTCGACGGCGATCCGCCTGCGGCGTCTCGCTACACGGAGGCGAGGCTCGACCGGGTCGCGCTCGCGCTCCTCGAGGATCTCGACAAGGACACCGTCGACTTCAAGCCGAACTACGACGAAAAGGAGCTGGAGCCGGTCGTTCTGCCGGCGCGATTCCCCAACCTTCTGGTCAACGGGGCTGGGGGCATCGCCGTCGGCATGGCGACGAACATACCGCCCCACAACCTCGGCGAGACGGTCGACGCGCTGCTCGCCATGATGGACAAGCCCGACATCACGCTCGACGAACTGATGGAGCACGTTCCCGGGCCGGACTTCCCGACCGGCGCTTCGATCCTGGGCCGGGCCGGCATCCGCGCCGCCTACGCGACCGGGCGAGGTTCGATCACCATGCGCGCCAAGGTGGCGGTCGAGGAACTGCGCAAGGACCGCGAGGCGCTGATTGTCAGCGAGATCCCGTATCAGGTCAACAAGGCGACCCTGATCGAGAAGATCGCCGAGCTCGTGCGCGAGAAGCGAATCGAGGGGATCGCGGACCTGCGCGACGAATCCGATCGCGACGGCATGCGCATTGTCATCGAGATCAAGCGGGACGCCGTCGCCGACGTGGTGCTCAATCAGCTCTGGCGATTTACCGCGCTGCAGTCGAGCTTCGGCGCGAACATGATCGCGCTAAACGGCGGCCGGCCGGAAATGCTGACGCTCAGCGACATGCTGCGCGCGTTCCTCGACTTCCGCGAGGACGTCGTCACCCGCCGCACCAAGTTTCTGCTCATGAAGGCGCGCGACAGTGCGCACATCCAGGTCGGGCTCGCGATCGCCGTCGCCAATATCGACGAGGTGATCCGCCTCATCCGGACATCGCCCGATTCGGGCGCGGCCCGGGCGGCGCTGATGGAGCGGACGTGGCCGGCGCGCGACATGGCGCCGCTGATCGCCCTGATCGCCGATCCGCGCCACATTCTCGACTCGGACGGCTCGATCCGCCTGTCGGAAGCCCAGGCGCGCGCCATCCTCGAGCTTCGCCTCGCCCGCCTTACCGCGCTCGGACGCGAGGAGATCGCCGAGGCCCTCGAGAAGCTGTCGGCCGAGATCGCCGACTATCTTGACATCCTGAGCTCCCGCGTCCGCCTGATGGGGATCATCCGCGACGAACTCGCCAAGGTGAAGGCCGACTTCGCCACCCCGCGCCGCACCGAAATCCTCGACAGCGACGCTGACATGGACGACGAGGATCTCATCCAGCGCGAGGACATGGTCGTGCTGGTGAGTCACGCCGGCTACATCAAGCGCGCGCCCCTCTCGACCTATCGCGCCCAGCGACGCGGCGGCAAAGGCCGCGCCGGCATGTCGACGCGTGAGGAGGACTTTGTCGCCCGCCTGTTCGTCGCCTCGACCCATCAGCCGGTGCTGTTCTTCTCCTCGGCGGGTCAGGTCTACAAAGAGAAGGTGTGGCGCCTGCCGCTTGCCGCGCCCCAGGCGCGCGGCAAGGCCCTGGTGAACCTGCTTCCCCTCGAAGCGGGCGAGCGCATCACCACCATCATGCCGCTGCCGGAGGACGAGGCGACGTGGGAATTGCTCGATGTCATGTTCGCTACGACGCGGGGCACGGTGAGGCGCAACAAGCTCTCGGACTTCGCCCAGGTCAACCGCTCCGGCAAGATCGCCATGCGACTCGACGAGGGCGAACGGATCGTCGATGTGCAGATCTGCTCGGATAGGGACGACGTTCTGCTGACGACCGCCAGGGGCCAGTGCATCCGCTTCGCGGTCGACGACGTCCGCGTGTTCAAGGGCCGCGACTTGATGGGTGTTCGGGGGATCGCGCTCGACAGGGGCGACAGCGTGATCTCGCTCGCCATCCTCAAGGCCTTCGACGCCACGCCCGCCGAACGCGCCGTCTTTCTCAAGCAGCGCCGGGCGATGGCCGGCGAGACCGCCGAGGAGGGCGCGGAAGCCGAGAGCGAGGTCGAGAACGGCGCCGAGCCGAACGGGTCCACGTTGCCGCCCGAACGCTTCGCGGCGATGACGGACGCTGAACAGGTGATCCTGACCGTGTCGGAGAACGGTTTTGGCAAGCGCACCTCGTCGTTCGAATATCGGGTGACCGGGCGCGGCGGCAAAGGGATCGTCGCCATGGCGGTCAACGCCCGCAACGGCGCGCTCGTCGCCTCGTTCCCGGTTGAGGACAGCGACGAGATCATGCTGGTGACCGACGGCGGCCAACTGATCCGGGTGCCGGTCCACGGCATCCGCATCGCCGGCCGTGCGACGCAGGGGGTGATCGTGTTCGACACGGCCGAACAGGAGCGGGTCGTTTCGGTCGACAGGGTCGGCGAGACGGAAGCGGGGGACGAGGAAGAGGAGTAGCCTCGTTCGCGACGCCGCCGAGGCGCGCCTTTTCCGGGCGCGTTTCGAGCGTTATCAAGAGGATGCGGGAGCATTTCCAGCCGATTTCCACGACTGCCGCCGAGGACAGCGCCGGGGAAGCCGATGAGCTCCCAAAGGGTCGCCTTGGCCGCTCGCGCGAGCGCGGAATCAATCTTTTCAAGCTGTTGCGGCGCCATTTGCGGGCGAACTGCGGGGCGCCGCCCGAAACCCGTGAGCGCGCCGCCGGTGGGCATGAACCCTGGTCAAGCGCCCCCGACGTGAGGGGCCCAAGCGCGCGCCAGAGCGTCCCCGCGAATGGAGTCAAATGGGTCGCCACTTCGGAGAAAGGTCGCGGCGCGCACCGCGCCGATGGACGGCGGCGGAACGGCATCGACGGAACCGGACGCACGGGCAGACTCCCTCAGGCAGCGTATGAGAACATATACAGAACGAGCGCGCTGCTGGCAAGAGATAGTTTGATCATCGGGGGAAGGCGCGACGTCTGCGCCCACTGCGGCGCGCGCCCGCTCGGCTACAAACCCCCGGCCGAGTTCGAAACCGACCTCGGACCGACAAATCAGCGCCAACCACGAGAGGACAAAGCCCTGTCACCCAATTAGACGTGTCTCAGCGAAGGGATGCAGTCCACCCCGTAACTCCGTAACTCCGATTGGATGAAGCACGCCAAGCCGGCCCCATCAAGCGCAACGACGCGATGCTGGAAACCCTGCCGATCGGCGTCCTTCACTTCCCGGGCACGGGTATCCAGGAGAACCTCGCCAACAAGGCCAGGACGCTCGGCATTCCGGTCTGGAAATTCAGCAAGAGCGGCGCATGAGCGCCGTCTGTTGCTCTTGATGTATGACAGCAGCATATGATATTGCTATCAATGCCATCGGCATTGGACTTATGCCATCATGCCCGCCGTCACCATTCGCAATCTCTCCGATGAGGCGCATCGCGCCTTGAAGGTCCGTGCGGCGCAGCACAACCGCAGCACGGAAGCGGAAATGCGCGCCATCCTGGAAGCCGCCGTGCGACCCGAGGGGCGGCTGCGTCTCGGCTCCGCGCTGGCGGAGATGAGCCGAAAGATCGGCCTCACCAACGCCGATGTCGAAGCCCTGAAACAGGCCCGAGACATCAGGCCCGCCGAGCCGCTGCGTTTCGAATGATCCTGCTCGACACCAATGTCGTCTCCGAGGCGATGAAGCCCGAGCCAGCGCCCGCGGTCCGCGCGTGGCTCGACGCACAGGCGGCGGAGACGCTCTATCTGTCCAGCGTCACCATCGCCGAGTTGATGTTTGGCATCGGCGCGCTTCCCAAGGGCAGGCGCAAGGACAAGCTGACCGCCGCGCTCGACGGCGTGTTGGAACTGTTCGGGACGCGAATCCTGCCGTTCGACACCCGCGCGGCAAGGCGCTACGCCGATCTCGCCGTCAGGGCGCGCGCCGATGGCAAGGGTTTCCCCACGCCCGACGGCTATATCGCCGCGATCGCCGCCGCGCACGATTTCGTGGTCGCATCCCGCGACACGAGCGCCTTCACGGCCGCCGGACTCACCGTGATCGACCCCTGGACGGCCGGCGTCTGAGCCGCGAGCGCGTCAGGAAGCGGGGGTGCAGAGAGCCGGAGAAGGCAGTCGAATCGCCAAGCGAACGCTGATGGTCTGCGTCGTCGCCTTTCGCTCTGGAGTGGCCGGCTCGGCTCATGCAGTCCGCCAAATATGACGGTGATCCAGCCATTATTTGGGAATGAGACGGTGGGGGCAACGAAGTTCTGCCGCAGGTAGACCGGGAAATCGTCACTCTGGGTGGCGATCCGCGCCACCTGGCAGTCTTTTGAGGTCGGCAATCCAGCAGGAAGCGCGCGTTGGCCGAAAGGGCGAAGGGCGCCAACTTCGGACGTTCTCCATAGGCGACGGCAGCCTTTGCTTTATCTTATGCGGCTTGGCGCGCCGGGCCAGCAGATTGCCTTCGCGCATCAGTCTGAGCACGCGCTCGGCGTTGACAATCAGGCGCCTGCCGCCGCCGGGGCATGGCGCCGAGCGCGACCTAAGGGGATCTGGATTTTTGGGACGGCTTGAGGCCGTCGCCGAGCGCGACCCGCGCCAGAAGGAGCGCTTCCCGAAGCTGGTGGATAAGCGGTTTCGTTACGTGTCGCCGGAATCCGGAGTCGACCGGCCGGGCGACGCCTTCTCCTTGACCTGAGGCGGGCCGTCGCAGCCTGGCCCTCGTCACTGTCCAGAGGGTAGGCGAAGCGGGAGAAGCTCCTCGCGAGCCCCAGAAGGGCGCGCGACACGGCGCGATTGAGTACACTGTCACAGGAACCTACAGGCTCACGCGGCAGGAGTCAATTCACTGCACTGTCACTGTAATCCCCGAAATCCTCGTCCTTCGAGACGCGCCGCTGCCGCGGCGCTCCTCAAGATGAGGATTTCCCAATAGAGCACGCGCCTCATCCCTGACGTCACTGTCGCTGATCCGTGTTTAGCTGCGCGGCGAATTGCGGAGGCGAAAGAAGCTCGGCCCAGGCCTTGGCGGCCTTCATCTGGCCGGACTCTGCGAAGTGGCAGTCGTCGTACCGATCCTGCGCGGCCAGTAGCAGATCCGTGTCGACGCCGCCTCTGAGCCCCGACTTCGAATCGACCAATTCCTGCTGGGCGGTGCGGATAGGATTGGGGACTTTCCAGCCGGGCAGGCAGCGGGTCGCCTTCGACACGTAGATCGGGGCTTCGACTCCCTCGGCCTTGAGGCTGGCCGCGAACGACAGGAAGTCTCTCCGGTAGGAATCCGCATCCGTCCCGAGGACGAAGTCCGATTCCCCCTGGTGCCACAGAATGTGGGTGACGCGATATCGCGAGACGAGGTCCGCCACGAGAGGTTTCATGCTGGCGTTCAGGTCGCCGCCGGAAGCCCATTGCGAGACCCTGGAGCCGCCGACCGCGACCGGAGCCAGGATCACCCTGTCGAAGGCGCCGGATTCGATCGGTCGGTCGCCGAGCAGCGTCCAGTACTCGCCAGCGAAACCATTCGAACCAAGAAGCGGCGACGAGGCCGCGAAGCAGCGGCCGGCAATGAAGTTCAGAACCCGGTCGGGATAGCGCGTCGTGAAGCGCTTCGCGCCGCTGTTTGCAGCATTGGACTGCCCGGCGATCAGCAGGACCGCGGTTCCGGGCCGCTGACCGGGACATTGGACTTCGATCTTTCCCGGATAGTTTAACAGGCGGCCTGCGGGATCCATCGCAAGACGCCGCGACCCCGGCATGATCGAAACGGGGCTGGGCCGGCCGTCAATGAGTTGGAGCGAGACTCGGACCGGCCACGCATCGGTCACGCCTGCCCAGGCGCCCAGACAGAAGAGCGCCAAACCGGCGGCGCACAACACGCCGCCGGCCACGGTCTTCGATTGGGACAGACGCGTGAGTGTCGCAGGCGCTTGCGTCATTGCCCGCTCGGCCGAATTGCCGGGATTGGATACACCGGACGGCGCGCGGTTGCGCGCTTCATTCTGCATCGTTCTGGCCTTTCTTGTCAGCGAGACTGCTGTCAGAACAGCGGCCCGTTCCCGAAGGAACTGCCGCCATCGCGAAGGGTTGCGGCGGGAGGCCGAATTTCCAAACCCTGGGGCGGCATGGCGGTGGGGGAAACCGGGGCGGGCGAGGAGGTCAGGACGACGACGGCGCCTGGAGCCCGGCCCATATCTTGTCAATCGCTACCGCAGAGGGAACAAATAGCTATACACTAAGGTATATATTTGGCGATTGCGCCAGAAAGGCCTGATCTCAGATCGACGCTAAACCGGCGCGCAACCGTCGAATTTGAAGGACACTCCGCCAAGTCCGCCCTGAACCGGCGCGGCGCATTGCCCACCGTGAGCCTAACGCCACATCGCCCGCATCCGCGCGGCGAGGTCGACGCGGAGGCCTTTTGTTGCGACGAGAGCGGGCTGCTTCTGCGCCTCCGGCCAGGTCTGACGGTCGAAATGTTTCAGGAGCGGCGGCGGGACGAAGCGGGTGCGGGCGGCGAAGACGTTGCGGTCGCCGTTCCTCGGCTGGCCGTGGATATAGAAGCGCTGCGGGACGATCAGCGTCAGTTCGTCGCGCGCGCGGGTCATCGCGACATAGAGGAGGCGGCGCTCCTCCTCGATCTCCTCGGAGGAGCCGGTCGCCAGATCGGAAGGGATGCAGCCGTCGACGCAATTCAGGATGAACACCGACCGCCATTCCTGGCCCTTGGCCGAATGAACGGTCGAGAGGATGAGATAGTCCTCGTCGCGCAGCGGCGGCCCCGCCTCGTCGCTGGTCGCGTCCGGAGGATCGAGCGTGAGCTCGCTCAGGAAGCGCTCGCGCGTGGTGAAAGAGGCCGCGATCCGTTCGAGCGCCTCGAGATCCGCCAGTCTTGCCGCCGCGTCGTCGTAGCGCGCCTCGATCTGGGGCGCGAGCCACGCGACGGCGTCCGCGAGTTCGCCCGGCCAGGGCGATCCGCCCGAGGCAAGACGTCGCATCAGGTCTGCGAAGGCTGGAAAGCCCGCGCGCGCTTTTGCCGCCAGAGTGAGCGCCGACATCGTGACAAAGCCGTCGTCTTCGGCCGCCGCGGCGACAATCGTCTCCGCGATCTTCGGTCCGACGCCCGGCAGGAGCTGGGCGAGGCGGAAGCCCGCCACCCGATCGCGCGGGTTCTCGGCGAAGCGCATGAGCGCGAGCGTGTCCTTCACGTGGGCGGCGTCGAGGAACTTGAGCCCGCCGAACTTGACGAAGGGGATGTTGCGGCGGGTGAGCTCAAGCTCGAGCGGGGCGCTGTGGTGCGAGGCGCGAAACAGGACGGCCTGGGACTTCAGCGCGGCGCCCGCCTCGCGGGCAGCGAGGACGCAGGTTGCGACATACCGCGCCTGATCGGTCTCGTCGGCGACGGTGACCAGCGTCGGCGGGCTTCCGTGCGAACGATCGCTCCAGAGGTCCTTGGCGTAGCGTTCAGGCGCGAGCGCGATGACGGCGTTGGCGGCGGTGAGGATGGCCTGCGTCGAACGGTAATTGCGCTCGAGCGTCACGACGCGCGCCGGGGGATCGAAGGCGTAAGGGAAGTCGAGGATGTTTCGCACGGAGGCGGCGCGGAAGGAATAGATCGATTGCGCGTCGTCGCCGACGACGGTGAGGCCCCGGCCATGCGGGCGGAGGGCCAGCACGATCTCGGCCTGCAGCGCATTGGTGTCCTGGTATTCGTCGACCAGCAGATGATCGAAGCGGGCGGCGACTTCGGCAGCGATGTCTGGTTCGGCCAGCATCTGGGCGAAATAGAGCAGGAGGTCGTCGTAATCGAGAACGTTCTGCCGCTGCTTCGCCTCGACGTAAGCGCAGAACAGGGCGCGTAGCGCGTCTTCGTGCGCCGCAGCCCAGGGGAACCACCTGCCGAGCGTCGCGCCGAGCGCCCCGCGAGCGTTGACCACGCGCGAATAGATGGCAAGGCACGTCCCCTTGGTCGGAAAGCGCTCGCGCGTCTCGGTGAGCCCCGCCTCGTGCCGCGACCAGTTCATGAGGTCGGCTGAGTCCTCGCGGTCGTGGATGGTGAATTGCGGATCGAGGCCGAGACGCGGCGCGTATTCGCGCAAGAGCCGCGCGCCGATCGCGTGAAAAGTGCCTGAATAAGCGGGGCCGGCGGCCGCTGCCGCTTCGGGCGGCAGATGGCGGGCGAGGAGCCGCTCGACCCGTCGCCCGAGTTCGGCTGCGGCGCGGCGCGAGAAGGTCGCCAGCATGATGCGTTTCGGATCGGCGCCGGCGAGGATGAGCGTCGCCACCCGGTGGGCGAGCATCGCCGTCTTGCCGGAGCCCGCGCCGGCGATGACGAGCAGCGGCCCCGGCCCTTCGGCGCGGCCCACGCCGTGCTCGACCGCGAGCCGCTGCTCGGGGTTGATGTCGATCAGGGGCGTCGAGCGAATCAGGGCGAGGGGCATGGGACGAGGCAATCATGTTTCGTGCTTTGTTCGCAAGGGCGGTGGTTTCCGGCTAGCGGCCTCGACCGGTCGCGGATTCCTGTGGACAAAGAATCGCCTCATAAGGTTCCTATGCAGATTGCTCTGCCGTTCCGGCTCCCGGTCGCGGACCTTTTTGTCCGCGGTCGGAATGCCGTCACTTCGACTCCCGGGGGGGATCGGCCGTGAAAGCACGGCCTCTCATGGACTGTAGTTTCGGCTTGAACTGCGGTGTCAGGCGTGGAGTGAGGCGTATGCGAGGCGGAAGGGTATCGTTGGATGACCTGCGTCACGACCTCGACGAAACGAGGGGCGTCATCGACATCCTCGAACGGGCCAGCCAGGAACTGACGACGATTCTTGACTGGGACGAGGCCGTTCGGCGCAATCCGTCGCGTCACCGGCAACTCCACTCCATCGACGAACAACTGACCCTTGCGCGCGGCAAGCGGACTTCGCTTGCCCGGAAGATTGAAAAAATGGAAGGTCGCCCCACCTGAGAGAGAGCTGCGAGGCCGCCGCCCCGTCAATGTTGAGGAGCAGCGTTATTTGCCTTCGCGTGGCAGCGGTGCGCGGTCGGTGATTAGCTTCGAATGAATTAAATCACGATGTTTCCTCCCCTTGCCATGTCGCCCGGTATGGGCGAACGTTTCACCGATGGACGCGGAGTCGCGGGCTTGCCCCGTCGGGCTACCTTGGGTTCTTGCCTCCGCTTCCGGGCAGTTCAGGCGTCGCGTAGGGAGGTGAGCCGATGCGGGACCTAACCCGCGCCCTGGAAGGCCTGCGCGATCAACTCGCCGCGATTCAGCGCGAGATCTTCGTTCTGGAGCGAATTGGCCGGGAGCTGGCAGCGATCTCCGAGCGCTGCGATGACCCTGGCGTCGATCTGCTGATCTGCCGCCATTTCGATGAGATCGCGCGGCGGATGACCTCGACCCTGGATCGGCATCGCTCGGTTGCCGGAATGATTGCGGAGTGCGGGCGCGAGACACCTCGAGCCAGATCCAACCGGGTCGTTGCGGTTCGCGCGGCGACCCGACGGAACCTCTCATCCGCTCGGCCAATTGCGGGTTGCGCGAAAAGCCCCTAAGGGTCCGGCGATTCCGCAGCCAAGGCCCGACCATGAAAGCCCCGCGCAAAATCTTCGATCCGCTCGCGATCGGGCGCCCGCTCCGTTCCGCGAATTGCCGTCGCGGCTCGAGCGCATGATCCATTTCGTGCCGCCGCACAACGAAAAGGTGCGGGCGAAGGCTCGCGACCTGGCGGGGCAGGTCGACGTCGTGCTCGGCAACCTCGAGGATGCGATTCCTGTCGAATCGAAGGCCGCCGCCCGCGATGGTCTGATCGCGATGGCGAAAGCCACGGATTTCGGCTCGACCGGACTATGGGCGCGCGTAAATGCGCTCAACTCGCCGTGGTTTCTGGACGACATGACGAAGCTGGTCGGCGAGATCGGCGACAAGCTCGATGTCGTGATGATTCCGAAAGTCGAGGGCGACTGGGACATTCATTTCATCGACCAGTATCTCGCGTTGCTCGAAGCGCGGCACGGCCTGAAAAGACCGATTCTCGTGCACGCGATTTTGGAGACGGCGCAGGGCGTCAATAACGTCAAGGCGATCGCCGCCGCCTCGCCGCGCATGCACGGCATGAGCCTCGGTCCGGCCGATCTCGCCGCCTCGCGCGCGATGAAGACGACCCGGGTTGGTGGCGGCCATCCTGACTACCGGGTTCTGGCGGATGCGGTTGAGCCCGGCGTAGCGCGGCCGAGCGCCCAGCAGGATCCGTGGCACTACACGATCGCCCGGATGGTCGACGCCTGCACGGCTTACGGCATTAAGCCGTTCTACGGGCCGTTCGGTGACTTCTCCGATCCGGCCGCCTGCGAGGCGCAGTTCCGCAACGCCTTTCTCCTCGGCTGCGCCGGCGCGTGGACGCTCCACCCGAGCCAGATCGTCATCGCCAAGAAGGTGTTCTCGCCCGACCCGTCCGAGGTCGCCTTCGCCCGGAAGATTCTCGCCGCCATGCCGGACGGTTCCGGGGCGGTGATGATCGACGGAAAGATGCAGGACGACGCGACGTGGAAGCAGGCCCGCGTCATCGTCGAACTCGCCAAGCAGGTGGCGGCCAGGGACGCGGAGTTTGCGGCGCTCTATCAGTTCTGAAGTCGCTTCGGGTGCGGCGATTCGCGAATTGACCGGCGACGGCGCTCCCATTAAGCCGTTTTGATGACTACGCGCTTCGCCAAATACGGTATCGGACAGGTCGTCAAGCACCGCATCTATCCGTTCCGGGGCGTCATTTTCGACGTCGACCCGGTTTTCTCGAACTCCGAAGAATGGTGGCTGTCCATTCCGGCAGAGGTCAGGCCTGTAAAGGATCAGCCTTTCTACCGGCTGTACGCCGAGAACGAGGACAGCCAGTATATCGCTTACGTGTCGGAGCAGAACCTGCTGCCCGACGAGTTGGGCGAGCCCGTCGGCCACCCGCAAATCAGCGAGACGTTCGACCGGACGGACGACGGCCGCTACAGCTTCCGTCGCAAGGCGATGGCGAGCTGAAGCGTAACGACGCTTCGCCGAATGCAAGAGGCGTGCCTGGGACCCAGGCGCGCCTTTGTCGTCTGAAGAGACGCCCCCCCCCGTCCGCGCGGGAGAAGGGGTCTGCTCACGTCACTGCTTGGGAGCCGGGCCGGCGGGAGCGGCGGGAGCGGCCGGCGCCGCGGGAGCGGCCGCTCCGTTCTGCTGCTGCTGCTCGAGCATCTTGCGCTGCTCTTCGGCCTTCTTCTGCAACTGCTGCTGCAACGCCTGGCGCTGCTGCTCGAGGAGCTTCGGATCGGTCGGCTTGCCGTCGAAGGTCGTGCCGAAATCCTTGAGCGGGATGTTGAGGGTCAGTTCGCGACCCGACGGGTCGCCGCCCGGCAGCCGCATGATGACGGAGAGGTTCTGACCCTTCTTGAGGTTGGCGAGCATGCTCGGGCTGATATCGATCTCGGCGGTGCAGGCGTTCTGGAAGCACATGTCGTATTTGCCGTCGAGCGGCTCAGCCTTGTCGACGATGACGCGGAAACCGGGCTTCAACAACATGCCGATCGGCAGGATCATGAAGCGCACCTTGCGCTTCTCCTCGCCCTGCAGCTCGAACACCTGCATGCTGATCATCGGCGGCTGGTCGGCCGACGCGCCGAAATCCCGCATCGTCTGGCAAGCTTCGCGGCCCGTAGTCTGCTCCTTGCCGCACAGTTTGACCCACTGAGGCTCCGGCGAGACGAGATCGACCTTTGACGGCGGTTGCGGCGCCGGCTGGCCGGCCGGCGCACCAGGAGCGGCCGGGGCCGCCGGCGCGGCGGGCTTCGCCGGCGCGTTCTGAGCGAGAGATGCGCCCGACGCGAGCGCGAGGCTCGTTGCGAGCGCCGCGGCGCCCAAGCGCATGACAGGGAGTCTCATCGATGATCCTTTCAAGCCTTAACCAAATGACCGCGATACGCTCCGCCTTCGAGGCGCCGCCGGGCGCGAAACGCCTTCGGCGAGCCTTCGGGCGACATTATGACGCGAAGGCGCCGCCCGCGGGCGGCTCTCTGGCGCGCTCTCTTCCATATTCGACGCGATAATCCAATAACAATTTCTCCGCCGGCGCGGCTTTCGCCGACGCCTTCCGCCGCGAAGGGGAAGGGTCCCGGAAAAACGCCGTCCGACCGAGAATCGGCGTATTTGCCGGTGCTAAGGTCAGCCGATGGTTGGACTCTCGATTCGTCTCGCGCTCGGCGCGGCGCTGCTCGGCGCCGCCCAGCCTGCCTCCGCTGAATTCGGCCCGCCGGCCGGCGCCATCGCAATGCACGGCGAGCCCGCCCTCAAGTCGGATTTCAGGAGCCTGCCCTACGTCAATCCCGCCGCGCCGAAGGGCGGCCGCCTCGACCTCGCCTATCTCGGCGCCTTCGACAGCTTGAACCCTTACAACATCAAGGCCCTGTCGACCGCACAGGGCCTCGTCGGCAACGTCTATCAGTCGCTGATGGCGCGCTCCGACGACGAGCCGTTCACTCTCTACGGCCTGATCGCGGAGAGCATCGAGACCGACCCGGCGCGCGACAAAGTCGTCTTCCGCCTCAACCCTTTGGCGCATTTCTCCGATGGCTCGCCTGTCACCTCGTCCGACGTCGTCTTCACCTTCAACCTGCTGAAGGCCAAGGGCCGCCCGCAGCAGCGCGCGGCCTACGGTCTCGTCCGCGGCGTCGACGCGCCGGACGGGCGAACCGTGCGCTTCGATCTTTCCGGGGCGGCCGACCGCGAGCTGCCGCTGACCCTGGCGCTGATGCCGGTCCTGTCCCGCGCTCACACGGACAGTGAGCACTTCGAGGAACAGACCCTGCAAATTCCTGTCGCTTCCGGTCCCTATCGGGTCGCCGAGGTCAAGCCGGGCGAGCGGCTCGTGCTCGAGCGTGACCCGAACTATTGGGGTCGCGACCTGCCGATCTCCAGAGGCCTCTACAACTTCGATACGATCCGCATCGACTACTTCCGCGATGCGAACGCGATGTTTGAGGCGTTCAAGGCGGGCCTGATCGATTACCGCGTCGAAGACGACGCGACGCGCTGGCGGTCCCAGTACGATTTCCCGGCCGCCAGGGACGGGCGCGTCGTCACCGCGGCGATTCCCGACCGCTTGCCGAAGGGGGTATCGGGCTTCGCCTTCAATACGAGGCGAGCGATGTTCGCCGATCCGCGCGTGCGCGAGGCGCTCGCCGCGATGTTCGACTTCGAGTGGATCAACGCCAATCTTTACGCCGGCGCTTTCAGGCGCTCACAAGGGTTCTTCGACGACAGCGAGTTCTCCTCGATCGGCCGCGCGGCGTCGGAGCGCGAACGGGCGCTCCTCGCGCCCTTCCCCGGCGCGGTGCGCGACGACGTGATGGAGGGGCGCTGGCGCGCGCCGGTCTCCGACGGCTCCGGACGCGACCGCGCGGCAACGAGACGGGTCGTCGAGGAGCTTCAAGGCGCGGGCTATGTCCTCGAGGACGGGCGCCTTGTCGATGCCCGGGGAACGCCGCTCGCCTTCGAGATCACCGTCAACGATCGGGAGGAGGAACGCCTTGCGCTCGGCTACGCCCGCAATCTCGCCCGGATCGGGGTTGCGGCGACCGTGCGCCTCGTCGACGAAGTGCAGTTTCAGCGGCGCCGGGCGCGTTTCGACTTCGACGTCATGCCCGGAACCTGGACCGCCTCGCCCTCGCCCGGCAATGAACAGCGCGGCCGCTGGGGCTCGGCTTCGGCCAATGCCGAGGGCGCCTACAATCTGGCCGGCGTCGCGTCGCCCGCGATCGATGCAATGATCGCGGCTTTGCTGGCCGCCGAGAGCAGCGCGGATTTCATCGCCGCCGTGCGCGCGCTCGACCGGGTCCTGATATCCGGCTTCTATGTCGTGCCGCTCTATTATGCGCCGGAACAGTGGATCGCCTATTCGAGCAAGCTCGGACATCCTGACCTAACCCCCCTGTTCGGCGTCGATCTCGCCGCATGGTGGAGGCGCGAGCCGTGATGGCCGCCCCTTGCGCAGCGGGCGGCGCGGCGCCAGCATCGGCGGGCGCGACAGAGAGACCGGCGCGGGGACGACGCCGGCGCGGTCGGGCGAAGACGGGAGAGCGGTATGGGCCGGGCGGATGACGTGCTGGCCGTCGACGTCGTGAGCGATGTCGTGTGCCCCTGGTGCTACCTCGGCGAGAAACGACTCGAAGCAGCGCTGGCCGAGGAAACGCGACCGGTCGCGCTGCGCTGGAGACCCTACCAGCTTGATCCGACCATACCGCCGGGCGGCCTCGACCGCGCCGAGTACATGGAGAGGAAATTCGGGCGCGACGACCGCCTGAAATCGGTCCACGACCATCTTGCCCGGCTCGGGGCAGAGGTCGGCATCTCTTTCGCGTTCGACAGGATCGAGCGAGCGCCGAACACGCTCGACGCGCATCGGCTCATCCGCTGGGCCGCGCCGGCCGACGCGCAACGCCAGGTCGTCGACCGCCTGTTTCGTGCCTATTTCGTCGAGGGGCGCGACGTCGGAGACCGCGTCGTGCTTCTGGACGTCGCGACGGCGAGTGGCCTCGATGCGGAAATCGTGGACAAGCGTCTCGCCGAGGGCGCGGATGTCGACGCCGTGCGGCGCGAAATCGCCGAGGCGCAGGCGATCGGCGTCACTGGCGTCCCGTTCTTCATTTTCGCCGGCCGCGTCGGCGTGCCGGGCGCCCAGGACGTCACGCTTCTCCGCCGGGCGATGACTGAGGCGCGCGCGGCGATGAGCGATGAGGGCGCGACGACGCCCTGAGGGCGGCGCTCCGTCACGCCGCGTCGAGCGCCCGGATCGGGTCCTGGGAAATTTCGAGGAGCAGGGCCTCCGCCGAGAGGCCTTCCGATCCGGCGGAAGCGCCCGCTGGGGCGGGTAGCGTCATGATCGGATCCGGCCCAGATCGGTCGTCGTTGGCCGGCGCAAAGTCGAGCTTTGGCGGCAAATGAGGCCCAGCGGCCGCCGCGTGGGCGAGAGTCCGCGCCTCCGACCGAGCCGCCTCGGCGGCGAACCGCCACAGCAGCGACAGGATCGGCGCAAGAGCCGGATCGCGCTCGGCTTCGCAGGCGGCGATCGTCGCCTCGACGAGTTGCGGATTCAATCCGCCCCGCGGTCCCGCGCCGTGGATATCGATCGCGCCGAGCGCCGCGCGGAAAGCGGGCAAAGCGTGCCGCGGCAGACCGGAGGCAAGCGCAAGCGCTGCGAAACCCTCGCCATACGGATCGCGCGCGAAGGCCGAGGCCCGGGCGAGGGACGCGCCCGAAAGCTCCGCGAGCGCCGCTTGCACGAGGTCGCGCTCGCCCTCGAGCAGCGACCGGAGAAGGAGCGCCATGGTCAGCGCTTTACGCTCGCACAGCGTCCGCACGAGTTCGGCGCGTTCCTCAGGCCCGCAGTCGGCCGCGATCGACACCAGCGCCGCGTCACGCGCCTCCCGCGCGACCTTTTCCGCGCGCTTGCGCCCGAGCCATCCGGTGGACCCGACAAAGCGGGCGAGAGCGTTCACCGTCGCGAGCGCCAGATCGACCTTGAGGCTCGCAGGCAGGCCTCGACGGGCGAGCAGGGCTTCCCGAACTTCCGCATCGTGGCCCAGCCGGCCGAACAGCCGGCGCAGAGCCCCGGGCGTAAGGGCCGCCGTCGGATTGGCGATGAGCGCCAACGCCGCTTCGCGCCGGCCGACCTCGGCCAGCGCTCCGGCCGGCCCTGCTCCGAGGCCGGGCCGGCGCGCGATCGCGCACTGCGCCACGACGTCTCCGGTCGCCGCGCAGTCGACCAGTTCGGCGTCGGTCAGCAGCGGAGAGCGGGCTAGCACCGGCGCGGCCACCTGTGCTTCGTCGTTCGCCAGTGCGACGACGAGATGGCGCGGCGCGTCGCGCGCGCCCGAGACCGCCTCCGCCAGCGCCCGGCGCACGTCGGCGCAGGGGTCGTCGATCAGCGCGGTCATCCCCGCGATCGCCTCCTCTTTGAGCGAGGAGGTGAGGCCGGAATGAAGGAAGGCGCGTGCGAGCGCGCTCGCGGCCTCGGCCCGCGTCTCCGCGCCGGCCTGTTGCACCCAGGCGAGGAATCGGCGCACGATGGCGCGCTCGTCGGATCGCGCCGGCGGGCGGACGACGATCAAGGCGGTTTGAGTTGACAGCATGAACTCGACAGTGCGCCGTCATGGTTAAGAATGGCTTAATCCGGCGAACTTGCAGGATCGATCGATGACGACGCCCGTACCTCATGCGCGCGGCGGCCTCTATTTCGAGGATTTTTCCGTGGGCCATGTGTTCCGCCATCGGCTGACCCGAACGGTCACGCAGATGGACAACATGCTGTTCTCGAACATGACCCTCAACCCGCAGCCGCTGCATATCGACGCGCATTTCTGCGCCACCGAGACCGAATGGGGCCGCCCGCTGATGAACTCGCTGTTCACCCTCGGGCTGATGATCGGCATCTCGGTCAACGACACGACCGTTGGCACGACCATCGCCAATCTCGGCATGACCGACGTCGCCTTCCCAGCGCCGTTGTTCGAGGGGGACACCGTGCGCGCGGAGACGGAAGTGCTGTCGGTTCGCGCGTCGAGGTCCAGGCCGGACGCGGGACTGGTCGAGTTCCGTCATCGCGCCTTCAAGCAGGACGGGACGCTGGTCGCCGAATGCCGGCGCACCGCCTTCATGCGCCGGCGTGGACCGGAGATCGTCTCGGCTTGATGCGCTCCCTGCTCATTGCGCCGGGAGACGATGACGCCCGGCTCGCGGCGGCGCTGGCGAGCGAGGCCGATGCGATAGTCGTCGACCTCGACGTCGAAGCGCGGGAGACGGCGCGGGCGAAGGCCGCGAGGTTTCTGAAGGAAGCGGCTCTTCGTCCTGGCGGACCGGCCCCGATGGTCCGGATCGGTCCGCTCTGCGAGGCCGAGACGGATCGCGACCTCGACGCCGTCATGGCCTTTGCGCCCTGCGCCGTCCTGCTGCCGAAGGCGCGGGGAGGGGCGTCCGTGCAGCAGCTTTCAGTCAAGCTCGCCCTGCGCGAGGCCCTTTGCGGTTTCGATGACGGCGCGACCGGAATCATCGCGGCTGTGGACACGGCCGAGGCGCTGCTTCACCTCGCGAGCTTCCGAAGGGCGAGTGCGCGGCTCATCGGCCTCTCCTGGGACGCGGAAAGTCTCAGGGTGGACATCGGAGCGGAAACCGCGCGCGATTCGACCGGCGTGTACGCCGGCGTGTTTCGCCTCGCACGGGAGATGACGCTGGTGGCCGCGGCGGCGGCCGGCGTCGCGGCAATTGATACGGCATTGGCCGAGGCGCAGGACAGCGGCGCCGCGCTGGCTGAGGCGCACGCCGCGAGGCGGGCCGGATTCAGGGCGAAGTTCGCGATCAGCCCGGTTCAGGCGGCGATCATCGGCCGGGCATTTGCCGGCAGAGAATTCGTTCCTTGACCCGACGGCGCCGCACGAATCGTTAAATCGGCGAGCCGAGGATGGCGTTCGCCAGTGCGGGCGCATGCCGATGACGCTTCTTGAGACGATCTTCACCCCCCTCCAGCCGGTTGCGACGGCTTTCCTGAAGCCCTCCTCGAACTGCTCGCTCTGGTCGCTCGGAATAGCGCTCGTCCTTGCGCTCGGCTGGCTCGCCCTTCAGCGCAAGATGCGCGGACGCCGCCTGCGGTTGCGCATGCTTGCGCGCGCCCTCTTCCCGCGCCGCGCGCTCCTGCACCGCTCGACAATCGCTGATCTCGCCTATTGCGCGCTTAGCCTGATGTTTCTCGGCGCTCTGCTCGGCTGGGCCGTCGTCTCGACGTCCTGGATCGGCGACGGCGTCGCCGCCTTCCTTGCGACCCGATTCGGCGAGCGAAGCCCGCAGGCCCCGACGGCGGCGCTCGACGCAGCGCGGACGTTGGCGCTCTTTCTCGCCTACGACCTCGGCTTCTTCGTCGACCATACGCTGAAGCACCGGATCCCCGCGCTGTGGGAATTGCACAAGACCCATCATTCGGCGGAAGTCCTGACTCCGCTGGTCAACTTCCGCGTCCATCCGCTCAATTCGCTGATCCTCGCGAACAATCTGTCGCTGTTCATCGGCGTCGCCGGGGGAGCGGCGACCTGGCTCCTCGGCAGGCAGGCGACGTCGTTCCTGCTGTTCGACGGCAACGCGCTAATGGTCCTCTACATCTATCTGACGGCGCAGCTTCAGCACACCCAGGTCTGGATTCCATTCATCGGCGCATGGGGGCGCGTGTTCATGAGTCCGGCCCACCATCAGCTGCACCATTCGGCCGACCCGGCCCATTTCAACTGCAACATGGGCGCGAGCCTCGCCGTATGGGACTGGCTCCTGGGCAGCCTGCGCCTGCCGCCCACGCGATCGCCGCGGCTGAAGTATGGCGCGCCCGGCTTCGATCACGACCCGCACGGTCCGATCGGCCTTGTCGTCGAGCCGGCGGCGAAGTTCCTCGCCGCCCTGGCCCCCCGGTCTATTCGGCCGGCACTGCGCCGTCTTGCGCCGCCCGCCCCTTCGGCAGCGGCGGCGGCTTCGGACGATCGGGTGCGGGCTCTTCCTCGTCCGGCTGGCCGAACAGGCGGCTGAACAGACGCCACGTCAGGCGGCCGAGGTCGTCGAGCACGGTGAAGGCGGCCGGCACGAAGACGAGCGACAGCAGCGTCGACATGATCAGGCCGCCGATGACCGCGATCGCCATCGGTGAGCGGAATCCGCCGCCGTCGCCGAGGCCGAGCGCCGAGGGAAACATGCCTGCCGCCATCGCGATCGTGGTCATGACGATGGGCCTCGCGCGCTTGCGGCCGGCCTCGACCAAAGCGTCGAGGCGCGGCGTGCCGCGCCCGATCTCCTCGACGGCGAAGTCGACCAGCATGATCGCGTTCTTGGTGACGATGCCCATCAGCATGAGAATGCCGATGACCACCGGCATCGACATCGACTTGTGGGTGACGAGGAGCGCGATGATCGCCCCCCCGACCGACAGCGGCAGCGAGACGAGAATGGTGATCGGCTGCAGGAAGCTGCCGAACAGCAGAACGAGAAGCCCGTAGACGATCATCACGCCCGCGCCCATGGCGGTGGCGAAGGAGGAAAACACTTCGTTCATCACCTCGACGTCGCCGGTTTCGCGGATTTCGACCCCCGGCGGGAGATGTTTCGCGGTCGGCAGGGCGTGGATCGCGTTGACCGCGTCGCCGAGCGCCGCGTCGCCGCGCAGATCCCCCTCGATCGTCACCCGCCGCGAGCGGTCGAAGCGGTTGATCGCGGTCGGGCCGTGGCCGATGGAGAAATCCGCCACCACCGACAGCGGAGTTGTTCCGCCGCCGCCTGTCGGCACGCGCAGATGCTGCAGGAGCCCGACATGCGAGCGCGCCGCCTCCTCGAGCTCGACCCGGATGGGAACAAGGCGGTCGCCGGCGTTGAACTTGGCGAGGTTGGCGTCGATGTCGCCGAGGGTCGCGACGCGGATGGTTGCGGAGAGCGCCTCGCTCGACACGCCGAGATCGGCTGCGACTTGCCGCTTCGGCACGATGCGCAACTCCGGCCGATCGAGTTCGGCCGTCGACATCGGATTCTCGACGATCGGGATCGCACGCATCTCGCTCGCGAGCTGGTTCGCCGTGTCGTTGATGACGTCGATGTCGGGCCCGGCGACGATGAGAGAGAGATCGCGCTGTCCGTTGTCCTTGAGGAACCAGTAGCGGATGTCGGGCTGGTCGGCCAGCATGGCCGCGATCCGGGTCTGCAGCTCCTTCTGTGTCGCCAGGCGCTCGGACTTGTGCACGAAATTGATGACGACGGTCGCTTTGCGCGGCTCGGCGCCGCCACCGAGAATCTGGCCGCCGAAAATGAGGGCCGAGCGCACCTCCGGCAATTTTCGCAGCTGCTCCGTCACCGTGCGCGTGGCCCGGTCGGTGTCCTCGAGCCGCGAGCCGGGCGGCAGTTCGACTGCGAGCAGGACGCGACCGACGTCGTCGGCCGGAATGAAGCCCGAGGGCAGGAGCCGGGTCGACCACAGCGAACCGGCGAAGATCAGCGCGCCGATCGTGAGCGTGATCCACCGGTGGCGCACGGAGGCGCGCACGAGCCGGGTGTAGCCCCGCATGACCGGCCCGTCGATCTGCTCGGAATCGCGCGGCGCGCGCAGAAAATAGGCGGCGATCACCGGCGTCACGAAGCGCGCGACCATCAGCGAGAACAGGACTGCGATCGCCACCGTCAGGCCGAACTGGCGGAAGTACTGGCCCGCGATTCCGCCCATGAAGCTCACCGGCGAGAAGATCGCCGCGATCGACAGCGAAATGGCGATGACGGCCAGGCCGATCTCGTCTGCGGCCTCGAGCGAGGCGCGCCAGGCCGACTTGCCCATGCGCATGTGGCGCACGATGTTCTCGATCTCGACGATCGCGTCGTCGACCAGGATGCCGGTGACCAGAGTGATGGCGAGGAGGCTGACGAGATTAAGCGAGAAGCCGATCGCATCCATCGCCCAGAAGGTCGGGATGATCGACAGCGGCAGCGCCACAGCAGTGACCAGAGTGGCGCGCAGATCGCGCAGGAAGACGAACACGACGACGATCGCGAGCAGCGCGCCCTCGATCAGCGTCTCCATGGTCGAACGATAATTGCCAAGCTCGTTGTCGACCTGGGTGTCGACCTTGGTGAAAGTGATCTCCGGATGCGCGGCCGCGATCCTGGCGAGCCTTTCAGCGATGCGCTCGTCGACCGTGACGTCGCTCGCTCCCTTCGCCCGGGTCACGCCGAAGGCGACGATCGGCTGGTCGAACAGCCGGGTGAAGGTGCGCGGCTCGGCCGCGCCGTCGACCACGGTCCCGAGTTCGTCGAGCCTCACCTTGCGTCCGCCCGGCAGAGCAATCGGCAATGCCGCGAGATCGGCGATGCTGCGCGCGCCCGCAAGGGTTCGGATCGCCTGCTCCTGACCGGCGAGCTCGCCGCGGCCGCCGCCGAGGTCGACGTTGTCGGCCCGCACCTGTTCGTTGACGGCCGCGGCGGTCACACCGAGCGCCAGTAGCTTCTGCGGATCGAGCGCGACGCGGATCTCGCGATCGACGCCGCCGAAGCGCTTCACTTCGCCGACGCCGTGGATGCTCTGCAGCTCGCGCGCCACGCTATCGTCGATGAACCACGACAGCTTCTCGACCGACAGGCCCGGAGCGGAGGCGGCGTAGGTGACGATCGGCAGGCCCTCGATGTCGACCCGGCTGACGATCGGCTCGTCGATCGTGCGGGGCAGGTCGCCGCGGATCTTGGCGATCTGGTCCTTCACGTCGTTGAGGGCCCGGTCGATGTCGACCGAGCCGACGTTGAACTGGACGATGGTGGAGGACGAACCGTCGGTGTCCGCCGAGATGATGTGCCAAACGCCATTGAGGCTCGCGACCGCGTCCTCGACCTTCTTCGTCACCTGCGATTCGAGCTCGGCCGGCGCCGCGCCCGATTGGGTGATCAGCACCTGGACAATTGGAATGTCGATGTTGGGAAAGCGCGTGATTGGCATCGTCCGGAAGCTGACGAGGCCGAGAATGGTCAGCACCGAGAACGCCACGACCGCCGGAATGGGTCGGCGGATCGACCAGGCCGAGACGTTGAAACGCATGGGATCGCCTAGTCGCCGGAAGCGGTGGTTTCGGGCATTGCGCGCACGTGGTCGCCTGGTCGGAGGAAGGCCGCGGCTCGCGCGACGACGTCCTCTCCTTCGACGAGCCCGTGCCTGATCTCGACCTTGTCGCCTTCGACGATGCCCGGCGTCACGGTCCGCTCTTCGACCCGACCGTTGCGCACGACGTAGAGCTGGGCGGCGTCGCCTTCGCGCCGCAAGGACGCTGCTGGCGCGCCGACCCCGTCGCGTCGCACGAGTTCGACCTCGCCCGAGGCGAAGGCTCCGACATGAGCGTGCGACACGTCGGAAAGCGCGATGCGGACCTTGCCGGTGCGGCTTGCCCTGTCGACTTCCTCGGAAATCAGCCGGACATGGCCCTGGACGGGATCGGCGACGCCGGGCAGCCGCAGGGTCGCGGGCATGCCGTTGGCGAAACGGGCGAGCGACTGCTCCGGCGCCTCGGCCTCGAGGTCGATCGCGCCGTCGACGATGATGCGGAACAGCGGTTCGCCGGCGCCCGAAACGGTCGCGCCGAGCTTCGCCGAGCGCCGGCTGACGACGCCAGACACGGGCGCCTTCACATCGGTCCGCGAGATCCGCACATTGAGTTCCTGCCGTTCGGCGTCGCGGCTCTTGCGGTCGGCCTCGGCGACGCTGAGCGCGTTGTTGGCCGCTGCGAACTGCGCCTGCGCGGTCTTCATGGCGGTCTCGCGCTGCTCGATGGTCGAGGCGGACATGACGCCGCCGCCAAGCTTCTGCGCCCGCGCATAGTCGCCGGTCGCCCAGTCGACCTGGGCCTGCGCCTGGGCGATCAGGCTCTTCGACTGTTCGATCGCCGCGTCGGCGCGCCGGATCGCCGCGTCGTTTTCGGCCAGCAGCGCGTCGAGCTGGGTCCGGTCGAGGCGGGCGAGAACCTGGCCCGCGGCGACGCGGTCGCCGTCCTCGGCGTCAACTTCGACGATCGACAGCCCGTCGATTCGGGCGGCGACCTGCGCCTCCTCGCGCGGCACGAGCGTGCCCGAGACGAACAGGCGGTCGACGAATTCGCGCCGTTCCGCCGGCGCGACGGAGACTGCGGGCGGCGGCGGGGCCGCTACCGCCGCCACCGCCGCCGTGCGCGCCGCGCAATCGGGTGCGCCGACCGGCAGGCCGAGCGCGCGCGCCTTTTCGGTCGGCGCGGAACAGGGATCGAGGGTGGCATAGCCGGCGGCGCCGGCCGCCACGATGACGACGGCCGCCAGCGCGTTGACGAGGCGGCTCATCGGGAGGCCTCCGTTCCGTCGGCGGAGAGCGCGCCGGCGACGAGCGCCTTGAGGATGCCGACCGCGGCCGCCGTTTCGGCCTCGCGGTCGAAATCCAGCTCGGTCGCTATCCGCCTGAAGAGGCCGGCGACATAGGTGAGGAGGAACCGAGCGCCAAAGACCGGGTCGAGCGCGGGCGACGCCGCGCCGGCAGCCTTGGCCGCCTCGAACAGCCGCTCGAGCCCGGCGAGCACCTGGGCGTCGGTCGACCGTGTCATCTCCGCCACCCGCGGGTTGCGTCCCGCCTCGGCCCAGATCTCGACGATCATACGGGCCTTCTCGCTGGGTTTGCCGAACACGTGTTCTCGCAGACCGGCGCACATCGCGCCGACAATATCGCCATTGGTGGCGAGGAGGTCGGCGAAGGCGCGGGCGCTCTCCGCTTGGTCGACGGCGCACAGGCCCTCGACGATCGCCTCCTTCGAGGGAAAGGTGCGGTAGAGGTTGCCGGCGCTCATGCCGGCCGCCTCCGCGACGTGCTGCATGGTGGCGGCGTGGAACCCATGCGCGGCGAAGGCGCGTTCGGCGGCCTCGAGAATGCGCTCGCGCCGCGCGTCGGGAGTGCGGCGGGCAGGGGAGAAGGCGCTCAACGACATATCGGACCTTGGGAATGAATGTTCATTCAGTGCCGGAGGAATGTGGCGCCATTGGGGCTTGGGTTGTCGCCTTCGAAAACCCACCCCTCATCCAGTTTGTCAACATCCGGGCGTAACCGTTCTCGACCCGGCGCGGCGCTAACCTCTCCGGCCGCCTGCGACGCGTCCTGTTCCGGCTCGAAACAGGGACGAACTTCTTCCTGTTATTTCTACGTGGTAAACTTGCTGTATGCGTTCAGGAACTTGTTCCAAGGATATGAAAACGCAGGTCTTTTCTACGCTGGAGCTGGTCGAAGACCACGATGGTCCTCGCCGTTTCTCCCTGATAGCAGGGAGAAACAGGAAAAACTTCCCCAAGCCGGGAGCGTGTCGGCCGATCGAAATCGCCCGTCGTGCGGCGGACGACAGGGCAAGCAGGAACGCCCAGGCAGCTTAACCCGATTGCGGCGATTAGCCTCGCACGGGCTCGGCTGACGGCCGCGGGGTCGGGAGGACCGCCCCCAGAAGGCCGACCGCAGGCAGGAACGCGCAGACCTGATAGACGAATCCGATGCTCGTCCGGTCGGCCAGAATGCCGAGTAGCGCCGCCCCGATTCCGCCGAGCCCGAAGCTGAGGCCGAAGAAGAGTCCTGCGACCGCCCCGATATTGCCTGGCGTCAGCTCCTGTGCGTAAACGACCATCGCGGAGAAGGCCGAAGAGATCACGAGGCCGATCGCAATCGAATTGATGATCGTGCCCGTGAGTCCGAGGTGGGGCAGAAGAAGCGTGAACGGCAGAACGCCGAGGATCGAGCCCCAGATGACGAATTTCGCGCCGACCCGGTCGGCAAGCGGCCCGCCGAGGAAGGTGCCCGCCGCAACGGAGGCGAGAAAGACGAACAGCATCACCTGGGCCTGCTGGATCGACACATGGAACGTGTCGATAAGGTAGAACGTGTAGTAGCTGCCGATGCTCGCGAGATAGAGTACTTTCGAGAACAGCATGACGATCAGCACCGCAAGCGTGCGGATGACGACCGCGCGCGGATGGGTCGGAACCTTCTCTGCGGCCACGGCGTGGCGGCGCGCCGCGCGGCGGGCCGCATACCAGCGGCTAACGCCCGTCAGGAGAACGACTGCGACCAGCGCGAGAATCGTGAAGGCCAGCACCGAATGCTGGCCGAAGGGCACGACGACAAAGGCCGCGAGCAGCGGACCCATCGACTGGCCGAAATTCCCGCCGACCTGAAACAGGCTCTGGGCGAATCCGTGCCGCCCGCCGGACGCGGCGCGGGCGACGCGCGACGCCTCGGGGTGGAAGACCGCGCTGCCGATTCCGATCACCGCGACCGACAGCAGAATGAGCGGATAGGTGCCCGCGAAGGCAAGCAGCAGCAGCCCGACGACAGTGAAGGCCATTCCGACCGGCAAGATCGCGGACCAAGGTCGGCGATCGAGGGAGAATCCGATCAGCGGCTGGAGGAGCGAGGCGGTAAGCTGGAAGACGAAGGTGATAACGCCGATCTGGAAGAAACTCAGCGACAGCTCCCTTGCGAACACCGGGTAGAGCGCCGGCGCCAGCGACTGCATGGTGTCGTTGAGCATGTGCGAGGCGCTGAGCGCGGCGATGACGCCAACGGAGGCCGTCTCGGCGGCCCGCCGCTCTGCGGCGGGGTCGGCATAGGCAGGGGCTGTCGTCACAATTCGGCTCTTTTCCGCGCAGCGGCCGGAATGCGCCCGGCGCAAACGACCCCGGCCGCGAAAAGCGGCCTCGAATGACGAAT
This sequence comes from uncultured Alphaproteobacteria bacterium, assembly GCA_963741405.1. GTDB lineage: Bacteria > Pseudomonadota > Alphaproteobacteria > Rhizobiales > Beijerinckiaceae > Roseiarcus. The sequence continues at coordinate 120,830 of CAVUHX010000042.1, read as the reverse complement.
AACGTTTGGCGCAACCCCTCACGCCATAACCCGCCGGGACGGGCGTCCGTCTGGACGCCATGTCCTGGGAAAGGCCGTTCTAAACCTTCAGCAATCCGCCGCGTTCTACCTCGGCGCCAGCACCATGGTCATCTGCCGGCCTTCCATCAAAGGCTCGGCCTCGACCTTGGCGATCGGCGCGGTCTCCGCCTTGACCCGCTGCAAGAGCCTGTATCCGATGTCTTGGTGCGCCATCTCGCGGCCCCGGAACCGCAGCGTCACCTTCACCTTGTCGCCCTCGTCGAAGAAGCGGCGCACAGAGCGCATCTTCACCTCGTAGTCGTGGTCGTCGATGCCGGGCCTGAGCTTGATTTCCTTGATCTCGACCACCTTCTGGCGCTTGCGAGCCTCGGACGACTTCTTCTGCTCGAGGAAGCGGTATTTCCCGAAATCAAGGATCTTGCAGACCGGCGGAGTGGCGTTGGGAACGATTTCGACCAGATCGAGCGCGGCTTCTTCCGCGAGTTTCTGCGCGTCGGCGAGATTGACGACGCCGCGATTCTGGCCGTCGGCGTCGATGAGCTGAACTTGAACTGCGCGGATGTCGCGATTGACCCGCGGCCCGCCTTTCTCCGGCGCCGCGACTGCCTTCATGGGACGACGAATGGCCACTCTCCTGTCTCTGGTTGCGGAGCGCCACAGAGGCGCACGCCAAAACCCCGGCTCAGAGCGTATGGCTCTGCGGATCGTTACAAATGGGTCAGAACGCCGCGTTAGTCAATCAGGCGCCGCGCCCACAATTCCCGAACAAATCACCGCGCGCGCCGGTGCGTGACCGATTTTGCGGTGGTTGACGGGTCCGAGTGTCACAATCCCGAGGGGTCGATCACCTCCTGACGTTCGTCGACACGCATGGCGAGTCCGGCGATGATTGCGTGCAACCGGGGCGAGTCGGGCTCGCCTGACGCGGGCGCGGGGCGTCGTCGCCGCGCCCGGGAACGCCACGCGATATCAGGTCTACGCTCGGCAGCGCGCGGTTTGGGCTCATCCGGCCGGTTCCTGAGCCAGCGCCCGGATCCTTTGGCGGGCGTCGAGGAGGGTGGCCAGCGCTTCGGCCCCGCCGCCCAGACGAATGATCAGCTGGCGGGCGTGGCTGACCACCCGTCCGGGCAGGCCGATCAGATGGAAGCGCAGCGCCTTCATGCGTTTGGCCGCCCATCTCTCGCCCAGCGCGAGACGCTTCATCGCGGCGTTTAGATTGAACGCCAGGATCGTCAGCGCCCACCAGGGGGCGTTGGCGCCGAACAGCCCAGAGGGCATCTGTCCGCCGGCCAGGTCGGATTTCATCGCCGAATGGACTTCCTCGCTCTTGCCGCAACGCTCGCGCAACCACCAGATCACGCCGTCGCCCGGACCCTTGCGGTTGGTCACGAGGCCAAAGAGTTTGTGAACCCCCTTCTGGCCAAAGGCCTGCGTTGGAAACGGCAGCTTCGCCTCGTCGCCCAGCGCCAGTTGGCGTGAGCCTCTCGCGGATCGCGAGAAAGCGGTAATCGGCGCGGTTGCGGCTGTGTCCGGCCCAATTGGGCACGTAGACGACCTCGGCCCATTCTTGATCGGTGTGCTGCGGCTGGCCGTCCGTTTTGCGGATCAGCGGCTTCCATGCGCTCTCCCGCGTCGTCCGCACAGCCGCGCGGAAAGCCTCGGTCACGTCGGCGCCGATCGCGAACTCGATCACGCCAAAGCGCGGGTCTTTTCCCTCGCCGCAATAGAGCAGCAGCTCTTCCTGATAGCCCGCCGTGTCCGAACGCAACGAGACTGTCCTCACGCTGTCCGGAAGATGGCGCAGGCTCTCTTGCAGGACGCGCAACTGCTCGTGTCCGGCGGGCACGTTGCCGTCGCGGAACTCCGAATAGAGCATCGCGCCCTGCTCCGCCCACCAGCAGTTCAGCGGCTGATACGCCTTGAACTTCTTATATACCCTGACTTATTGAGAAAGCGGGGCAAGGGGGGTTGCCGTGGATCAAAATCCAGATTCTTGTTTGGTTGATGATTTGCGGGGGTTACCTTTCTGCTGACGACCGGGCCGATCTGATCGCGTTGGCGCGAGACGGTTCGGCGGCGCATCGTCTGGCGCGGCGGGCGAACGCGTTGGTCCTTCTCGACGACGGCTGGAGCTGTGAGCGTGTCGCCGCAGCGCTGTTCGTCGATGACGAAACCGTCCGGCGCTGGCATCAGCTGTTCCTGGAGGACGGGCTCGAGGGATTGACGCGCTTTGACGGCGGCGGCTCCTGCCCGCGCCTGGCGGAAGATCAAGAAGCGAAGTTGCAGTCGTGGATCGCTGCGACCTTGCCGCGTTCGACACGCGACGTCGGCGCGTATATCGAGAGGGAATTCGGCGTCGTTTATGAGAGCCGTTCTGGGCTGGTGGCGATGCTGCATCGGCTCGGGCTCGAATACCACAAGCCCGAGACGATCGGACGCAAGCTCGACCCGGAAAAACAGCAGGCGTTCATCGAAACCTACGAGAACGTGCTGAATTCGCTGGGGCCGGACGAGGCTGTGCTGTTCGTGGACGCCGTGCATCCGACCCATGCGGCGCGCCCCGTCGGCTGTTGGGCGCCGGCGAAGGAGCATCTGGCGATCGAGCAGACCAGCGGACGCCAGCGCCTGAACATTCACGGGGCCATCGATCTCGAAACCGGCAAGACGGCGATGATCGACGTCGAAACCGTCGACGCCGCCTCAACCATCCGGCTGCTGCAAGCGATCGAGGCGATGTATCCACTGCTGGCGCTGATCCACGTGTTTCTGGACAATGCGCGCTATCATCATGCCGCTCTTGTGCGAGAGTGGCTGGCGCAGCCCGGCAGACGCATCAAGCTGCATTTCATCCCCGCCTACTGCCCGCATCTGAACCCGATCGAGCGGTTGTGGGGCGTGATGCACAAGTCTCTGACCCACAACAGGACCTATCCCACATATCGTGAATTCGCCGACGCGATGCTCCACTTCCTGCGCGCCGAAGTCCCCAGTCGATGGGGAGAAATCGCCGATTCGATCACAGATAATTTCCGCATAATCCGCCCCGCCAATTTTCGCATCTTGGCGTGAGCGGAGTATAGCAAAACAGCGCCTCGCGCTTGTGCGTCGCAATCAGCGTCGCGTCCATGTCCAGCGTCGCCGTGGCCGCGGGCTGACGCTGCTGCAGAAAGTCCAGCAGCGCTTGATTCACCCGCCATAGACCGCGCAGTTCCTGCGTCGCCGCCGGAATGAACGCCGTCCCCGCGACCGCCTTGGGCGAGGCTGGATCATCGAACCGTTCCAGCCAGCCCGACAGCGCCGACGGCGAGGGCGTCGCCCGCTCGCGCTCGCGCCGCCAGCGGCTTTTCAGCGACCGCCGGTCGGCGCGCGAAAGCAAATCCTTCTCGATCGCCCGCAGGATCGCCGAAAAGCCGCTGTCGCGCTCCAACCGTTCGATGTCTTCCACGCAGTCGCCGCCGGACAAATTCAGGAAAATCACCGCCAGAACCATCTGGATGTCGAGCCAGCCTTGGCCGCCGGCCGCCCGAACATGCCGCTGGATCGCCCCGCCCAGCCCGCAGGCCTTGATCAGGTCAAGATACAACGGAAGCCCGGCCAGCGACGTCAATCCATGGCTGGACGAATCGGCCTCATACTGGAAATCGAGCAGCCCCTGTGCCACCATCGCGCACCCCGTTGGTGATGGTCCTTGAGTCGCAAACCAAGACTATCTCCCTGATTCTTCAGGGCCAACGGGGAACTTGAATTTTCTTGATGCGGAATTCAGGCCGCGGCGGAACTTCAGCCAACGCTTGTGACACAGTAGAATTAAGGGGACGGCCAGAAACAGGTGAATTGGGGTTGGGATTTTACCGGCTCGACCACCGCCTGCTGGGCGTCGCGCCCGGGGCAGTAGGCATAGAGTTCCGAGGGAAGGTCGGCCTCGAAGATCGGTTCCAGCACCAGCATCGCGCCGTCATGCAGACCCGATCCCGCAAGGTTGAGATGCCCAGCGGCCTGAGTTTGCCGTTGGCCTTCGGTATGTACACGCGTCTGATTGCGTCCGGTCGGTAAGTCTCCTGCCTGAGCGCAAGCGCCAGTTCGCCCAGCCATCGCTCGACCCCGTACGCCTCGACGGTCTCGAAGTCCTGACGGTCCACGCCCGGCGCGCCCTTGTTGGAGCGGCACTGAGCGTAGGCGTGTGCCAGAATGTCCTCGCGGCTGATCTCAGAGCTGGTCCCGTTTGTCTGCACAGGCTTCCGCGAATGTTAAGTGGACTGCTGCCGCGTTGGTCCTTTGCGATTTCGCGCGCTGGGCGTGACGGAGGGAGGGCGTAGCCCGACCAGAGACACGTCCAGCGCGCGGCGGAAAACTCATGCCGTCGCTGCGAGGGGCGACGGCGTGAAGTAGGCCTCGTCCGGCGTCTTCCGGTCAAGGCTCGAATGAGGGCGTTGACGATTGTAAAAGTCGAGATACCGGCTCAGCGAAGCGCGCGCCTCGGCGACGGTGTCGTAGGCGTTGAGGTAGACCTCCTCGTACTTCACCGATCTCCAGAGCCGCTCCACGAACACGTTGTCGCGCCAGGAGCCCTTGCCGTCCATGCTGATGGCGATCCCGTTCTTCTCGAGGATGCCGGTAAACGCCTCGCTGGTGAACTGACTGCCCTGGTCGCTGTTGAAAATCTCAGGCTTGCCGTGATTGCCGATGGCCTCCTCGAGAGCCTCGACGCAGAAGCCGGCCTCCATCGTGATCGACACCCGATGCGAAAGCACGCGCCGGGTGAACCAGTCGACGACGGCGACGAGGTAGACGAAGCCGCGCGCCATCGGGATATAGGTGATGTCCGTCGCCCAGACCTGGTTCGGCCGCTCGACCGTCACGCCCCGCAGCAGATACGGGTAGATCTTGTGGCCGGGCGCGGGTTTGCTGGTGTTCGGACGGCGATAGATCGCCGCGATTCCCATCCGCTTCATCAGGGTCGCAACATGCCGGCGGCCGACCGCAAGGCCCTCGCGGCCCAGAAAATCGCGCAGCATGCGGGCGCCCGCGAACGGACGCTCCAGATGCAGTTCGTCGATCCGCCGCATGACGCGCAGGTCCTCGGGTGAGACCGGACGGGGCTTGTAATAGACCGCGCCCCGGCTGACGTTCAAAGCTTTCGCCTGGCGGGAAATCGGCAGATCGTGCGTTCTGTCGATCATCGCTTTGCGCTCAGCAAGCCCGCCTTGGTGAGCGCGCCTGCCAAAAAATCGTTCTCCAGCGCCAGCTCTCCGATCTTCGCATGAAGGGCCTTCAAATCAACCGGCGCCGGCCCGGCCTCAACTCTGCCACGCCCGAAAACGCCGGCCGCGCCTTCGAGAAGCTGACCCTTCCATTGCGTGATCTGATTGGGGTGGACATCGAACTGCTGCGCCAGCTCGGCCAGCGTCTTTTCGCCCTTGATCGCGGCCAAAGCCACTTTTGCCTTGAAGGCCGGTGTGTGGTTCCGACGGGTGCGCTTCGTCATCTGATCTCCTGATCCTCGGCCAATGTCGCCGTCGTCAGGCAGAAAATCCACTTATCGATCTGTCCAGATTTGCGGGGCCAGCTCTCTCTGAGATGATCGGACTGACCGCACGCTAGGCTTCATGGGGAAGGATATCGGGGCGCACATGGCAGAATATGGCGAATGGAATCGGAAGGGCGCTGTCCTCAGCGACAAGACGGCCGAAAAGGAATATGGGGTGACCCGCGATTTCATCGTGAAGGGGATCCAAACCGGCAAACTCATCTTCGACAGTTGGAAATACTAACATGTTGTTTCACATCGACATTTCCCGCTGAAAAAACGACGTGGCACTACATCACAGCTAGTGTTTGTATTTTCGATTTTTGGGTTGATCCACCGCTCATATTGCGGCGAGATGACCCTTGCCGCAGACCGGTGGCGGCTTTGGGCGGGCGCGAGGGCCCAGCGCCGGCAGCAAGAGTCCACCGGCCCGCAGGGAAACGTTCCAACTCCCGTAACGTTACCCCTACAGAATCGTAGCGATCGATTGCAAAGTCAAATGAAATATGCACTGACGTGGCACTACATTTTCGCAGAATTTCGAACTCGTTCCAACAATATCAATGACTTACGACACGCAGAGCGGCCATCACTGTAGAAGATCAGGCAAACTCGAATACCGGGAAGGAGCGGTATGGGGCAATCCCTACCTCCGGGTTCTTCGAAGCCAGCTCGAACAACATATCGCTGCACAGCTTGGTTCAGACTACTTGTCGAGCAAAAAGGCCAAGACTGAATTGCGGGTCATCACCAGGGAGATTTCTGATCTTAGGGACAAACTGGCTGGGCTCGAGAGGCGAAAGGCTGAACTTGAACGCGAGATCAAGAAATAGGTCATGGGTCCAGCCCTTCTGCTTCGTCCGATTATGGAAAGCGCGTCGCAGGCCAGCCGAAAGCTTTCGGGGTGTAGCAGCCGCACGCCGCCGAAGCGATCCCGCCGACGGCGAAAAATGCAGGATCGCGGTAGGGACGCTCATTACTGAGCGGCCCCCGCACAGAACCGGACGGGCCCGATTAAGGCATCCGGCTCCCGCCTTGGATGTTTGACGGCGAAACGTATTCGAGGCCAGGGATGGAGGATGCGTGGCGAGGGCAGCCAGCGGTCGATGATCCCGCGCATCTTCGCCCACGTCGTGCAGTCCCTCTGGCTTCGGCGCTGGAGCGCGCGCCGCCACAGGTTTCCGACGTGATGCAGGAAGGTGCTCAGGGCCGCGATGTTGGTGGGTACGGCGTGGTAGTTCTACCAGCCGGCGACCACGCGCCGCAGCCATCGTCCCTGTTCGGGGATCGGCGAGTGCCGCCGCCATCGGAGTTCCTCCTTGAGCTCATGCAGCTTGGCGCGCATCCGGCCGCGTCGCGACTGCCGCCGAAGCAGGAAGCCGCCGCGCCGTGTGCGTCCGCAGATATGCGTGAACCCCAGGAAGTTGAAACTCTCCGGCTGAGCTTGTCGAAGCCTTGCCCAGACCACGCCGCTCGCGGTTCGCCGCCGCAGAGCGGCCGAATTCGATGAGGCGCGTCTTTTTCTTATGCAGCGTGAGCGCGAACCGCGCCATCCGCTCGTTCAGGCTCGCCCGGAACCGCTCGGCGTCGGCTTTGTGCTCGAAACCGGAGTGGCAAGTGCTGATCAAGGAGCACCATGAAGGCTTCATCGATTGGCCGACGTACGAGGCCAACCAGGCCCGGCTCGCGGCCAATACCCGCCCTGGGCCGCACAAGGCGGGCGGCGCCGTGAGAGAGGGCTCGGCGCTCCTGCAGGGTCTGGCCAGCTGCGGCCACTGCGGCCGGCGTTTGAAGACGCACTACAGCGGACGCAACGCCACCGCGGGATACCATTGCGCGGGCAAGACCATTGTCGAAGGCCGCGGCTGTTATTGTCTCAGCGTGGGCGGCGTGCAGATTGTACTGCGGCACGGTTTTGAGGCACCCGGCTGCGCTTGCTCAAGCGGCCAAGGGTAAGGTGGCTGCGAGCGTCGGGTCAATCGCAATTCGCGGCATGGTTTGCTCCTCTCTGACCGTGGCGGGCGTTTTGTATCCATGCCGCGCGACGAGCCAAGTTTCGTTGTAGCGCCTGGCGAATGCGACGAGCTCGACGCGCAGTTCCTCGATGGTTTTGAACGTCCGCACCCAGAGCAAGTTCTCCTTCAAGGTTCGGATGAAGCGTTCGGCGACGCCATTGCCCTCGGGTTCGCGCACGAAGGACGGCGAAGCCTCGATGCCCAGACATTTGATCTCGGCCTGAAAATCGCGGGACATGTAATTGGAGCCATGATCGTGACGCAGCTTGAGCCCACGCGCCACGCCGGGCGCGATGGAACCGAAGCACCGATGCACCCCTTGCCGGACCGGCTCCAGCGCCTCGAAACGATTGGCTGAACGCGCGGCGTGAATGCCGACGACTTCCGAGTTCGCGTGTTCGACGGCGACGAAAACATAAGCCCGCCCTTCCTCGAGGGTGACGGTCTGGCTCATGTCCGTTCCCCACATTTCATTGACCTTGTCGGTGACAATGGTTCCGTCGTGCGTCTTCTCTTGGTTGCGGCCGACGCGATGGGGCGCGAGCAAGCCGTTCTCTCCCATCACCCGGCGCACGCGGCGAGGGCTCGAGCGAACCCCGGCAACGCGCAGTCGCGCCCAGATTTTGCGATAGCCTTCGCCATGGAAGTCTGACGCTTCGATTTGCCGGCGAATATGATCGGCCAGGTCGGCATCCGGACAAGGGCCTGTCGGGCCGGGGCGACGGGCAATCGCAGGCGAGGGCGCTCCCTTGAGAAAGCGATACACGCCGGCGCGCGAGACACGCCACGCGCGCGAGACCCGCGCCAGGCCATAAGAACGAGACATGGAAGGCGAGACCGTCTGGCTCATCGTCTCGACCTCCTTCGGGCCAAAGGGCTTTTGGCCTCCATGGCGGCGATCCTGGCGGACAGCAATTCGTTGTCCATGGTGATCTCGCCCACCTTGGATTTCAGTCGGGCGATTTCATCCTCGCGATCGTCGCGCTCACGTTCCTTCAGGGCCGACGCCGCGCCGGCGAGCGCTCGGTCCCGCCATTCGGTCAGCTTGGCCACCGAGACATTCGCTTCCCGGGCGACGACTTCCAACGGTTCGCCACGCAACAAACGCGCCACCACCGCCATCTTGCGTTGGACCGAATAGCGCTTCGGTCCTGCTTCAACGCCCGAGGGGGCGCCTGCGCCAGCTATGGGAGAGCGCTCCGGCGCCCCCTCGGGCTTCAGCCCTGCGTCAATCGTCATTTCGACACCTCCGTTGCGGTTCAATTACCGCAGCCAGATGTCTCAGTTAACCGTCACGCACCCCAGGGCGGCGTGCAGATCGACGAGGCGATCGCAACGACTTTCCTCGCCGCGCTGGAGCCGGCGAAGCTCGCCGCCACTCTCGCTGCCGCGGAGCGCCTCGAGGCCGACAGCGAGGCGGCGCTCAAGCAATGGCGACTGGGCGTCGAACGCGCGCGTTATGAAGCCAGCCGCGTCGAGCGTCGCTACATGGCTGTCGACCCTGACAACCGCCTCGTCGCCCGTGGGCTCGAGCGCGAGTGGGAGCAGCGCCTGGCGGACCTCGAGGCGGCGAACGATGAACTCGCCCGCCGCCAGGAGCAACGCCCCCGTGTCCTCGGCCAGGAGGAGCGTGATCGCCTGCTCGCCCTCGGGGCCGACCTCGCCACGGTCTGGGATGCGCCGGCCACCACGCCGCGCAACCGCAAGGAGCTTTTGCGAGCCCTCGTCGAGGAGGTGATCCTCTCGGTTGACCGTGACAAGTCGGCGGCCCGCCTCACACTGCGCTGGAAGGGTGGCGCGTTGACCGATCTCGACGTGCCGCTGCCTCGCTCGAGACCCGCAACCGTTCGAACCGATGAAGAGACCCTGGACCTCGTGCGCCGGCTGGCGGCCCTCTATCCGGACACGGTGATCGCCGGCATTCTCAATCGCCAGGGGCGAACGACCGCCCGCGGCCATCGCTTCGAGGCCAATCGGGTCGCCAGTTTGCGCATCCATCGTCGCATCCCGTGTTTCCAGCCCAAGCCGGACGTCGCCGAAGGAGAGATCATGACGGTCGCGGCAGCGGCGGCCACGCTGAACGTCGCGCCGTCGACCCTGCATCGCTGGCTCAATGACGGCCTCATACCCGGTGAGCAGGCGACCCCGGGCGCGCCCTGGCGCATCCGCATGACCGATGAGCTCAAAGCGAAGTTCACCGAGGCGGCCGGCGACGGCTTCATCACCATGCAGGAGGCCACCCGCGCGCTCGGCGTGACGCGCCAGACCGTGTTGCAGCGTGTAAAGCGCGGAGAGATCGAAGCCGCTCACGTCACCAAAGGCGGTAAAAGAGGACTACGGATCAAAGTGATAGAGAGCCAACCTGCTGATTCCGAATGATGCCGCCCCCCAATTCCGGGATGATGCCGCCCCCCTGTAACGGGATGATGCCGCCCCCCAATTCCGGGATGATCGCGCCCCCCATAACGGAATGATCCCGCCCGGGGTCTTCCGAGATTGGCGGGCGGCGCCGTTGGCCTGATCAGATCGCTCCTTTGGCAAGCCCAAAGGAGGATCGATGCCAGCGGAGCGGATTGGGATGCGCGATGCGCGCGAGGTTATTCGGCTGAAGTCTGCGTGGGTGTCGACGCACGAGATCGCCCGGCGGCTCGGCCTGGCGCGCTCGACGGTGCGGGAGACGTTGAGGCGGGCGGAGACTGTGGGCCTCGGCTGGCCTCTGCCGGACGACATGAACGACGCAGCGCTGGAGGCGGCGCTCTACGCCAGCCGGCGCAGCAAGCGCGGCCACCGGCGCATCGAGGAGCCGGATTGGGCCGGCGTGCATCGCGAGTTGAAGCGCAAGCACGTCACCCTGCTGATCCTGTGGGACGAGTACATCGCCGCCGACCCGGGCGGCTACAGCTATTCGCGGTTCTGCGAGCTCTACCGGGCGTTCGAGAAGACGCTGTCGGTGACGATGCGCCAGACGTACGCCGCTGGCGAGCGGCTGTTCGTCGATTACGCCGGTGATGGCGTCCCGGTGGTCATCGACCGGCTCACCGGCGAGATCCGCATGGCGCAGATCTTCGTCGCCGTGCTGGGCGCGTCGAGCTTCACCTTCGCCAAAGCGACCTGGACGCAGGCGCTGCCGGACTGGATCGCCGCCCACGTCCGCGCCTTCGAAGCGATCGACGGCGTTCCCGAGCTCGTCGTGCCGGACAATACGAAGACCGCGATCGTCAAGGCGTGCTTCTACGAGCCCGAGGTCAACCGCACCTATGCCGAGATGGCGGCGCACTACGGAACCGCCATCCTGCCGGCGAGACCGAGACGCCCGCGCGACAAGGCGAAGGTCGAGCAGGCGGTGCTGATCGTCGAGCGCTGGCTCATCGGCCGGCTCCGGCGACGGATCTTCCACAGTCTCGCCGACGTCGACGCCGCGCTCGGCGAACTCATGACGCAGCTCAACCAACGCCAGCCCCTGCGCAGGCTCGTCACCCGCCGCCGGCTGCTCGATGAAGTCGACCGCCCGGCGCTGAAAGCGCTGCCAGGCGAGCCCTATGAATACAGCGAGTGGCGAGGTTGCCGGGTCGGCGTCGACTATCATGTCGACATCGACGCGCACTATTACTCCGTCCCCTACCGCTTCGCCCGCGCCGAAGTTGACGCGCGCCTGACCGCCCGCGGCGTCGAGATCTTCCACAAGGGCGAGCGCATCGCCGTCCACCTGAGGTCCAGCGGGAACAGGAAGCACACCACCGTTTCCGAGCACATGCCTTCGAGCCACCGGCGCTATGCCGGCTGGACGATCGAGCGCATCCGGGAAGACGCCCGCAAGATCGGCAAGGCGACCGCGGCGCTCTGCGAGCAGATCCTCGAGTCCCGGCCTCATCCCGAACAAGGGTATCGCGCCTGCCTCGGCATCGTGCGGCTCGCCGGCTCCTACGGGGCAGCGCGCGTCGAAGCGGCCGCTGAGCACGCCATCGAGATCGGCGCCCGGACCTACGGCTCCGTCAAATCCATCCTCGACACCAAGCTCGATCGGAGGCCGGCGCCCAGGCGCCCCGCGGACACCGCTCCGATCCGCCATTCCAACATCCGCGGGCCCCGCTACTACCATTGAGGAGAACCTCGACGTGCTCAAGCATCCCACCCTCGACCAGCTTCACGCCCTCGGCCTCCACGGGATGGCCAAGGCCTTCGCCGAGCTCGCCGACGCCGACGGGGCCAAGGATCTCATCCACGCGGACTGGCTCGCCCTGCTCCTCGACAAGGAGATCTCGTGGCGCAGGGACAAGCGCCTGGCCGCGCGGCTGAGCGCGGCAAAGCTACGGCCATCAGGCGAGCGTCGAAGACGTCGACTACCGCGCCGCGCGGGGCCTCGATCGCGCCTTGTTCCAAAGGCTCTCCGAGGGGGACTGGATCGTCGCCCACGACAATCTGGTCCTGGTCGGCCCGGCCGGAGTGGGCAAGAGCTGGCTCGCCTGCGCCATCGGCCATCGGGCCTGCCGCGACAATCGCTCGGTCCTCTATCATCGCTGGCCGAAGCTCTGCGGGGACCTGGCGTTCGCCCGAGGCGACGGGCGCCATTCCCGACTGATCAGAGCCCTCGGCCGCGCCGATCTCCTCATCCTCGACGACTTCGGTCTCGAGCCCCTCGACGCCAGCGCCCGCCACGATCTGCTCGAAATCCTCGAGGAGCGATACGGCCGCCGATCGACGATCGTCACCTCCCAGCTCCCCCTGTCCGCTTGGCACGAGGTCGTCGGAGACCCCACCTACGCCGACGCCATCCTGGATCGCCTCGTCCACAACGCGCATCGCATCGAGCTGACCGGCGAAAGCCTGCGCCGCACCCGCGGCAAGCCGTCGAAAGCGGCTTGACGAGAAACCACGTCGGAGGAAAAACTCACTCGGCCAAAACGCGCGGCCCCCCGGGCGCGATCATCTCGTTACAGGGGGCGGCATCATCCAGGAATCCCTGGGCGCAATCATCCCGTTTTAGACGGGCGGCTTCATCGGAATCGGCAGCCAACCCACGCTCTTCGGCCGCATCGAATAAACCTGGGGATATTATGAAGCAGACTCCAAGAATCCCGCAATGTCGGCGTCCAGCACCCAGTTCACCTTCGTGCTGTCGATTCCGACCGCCAGGACGTCCAGCGCCTCATGCTGGCCGCGTCCGGGGCGAAATCCATACGAGAATCCGAGGAAGTCCTCCTCGTAAACCGCGTTCAGCGCCTCGACCAGCGCGCGCTGGACGATCTTGTCCTCCAGCGCGGCAATGCCGAGCGGGCGCCGCCGCCCGTCGGGCTTCGGGATATACCGACGCCGCGACGGTTGCGCCCGATAGGCTCCCCGGTGGATTCGGCCGTGCAGGTCCTCGAGGCGCGCCTCGAGGTCATGGCCGTAGTCCTCCCACGTCACGCCATCAACGCCGGGGGCCGCCTCGCGCTTGAGCGCGAAGTAGGCTTCCCGAAGCTGGTCGGCGTCGATGTGGTGCAGGAGCGCGGTGAACCGTTCCTCCTTCTTCAGCCTTGCTGTTTGCCGTACGCGTTCCAGGCCGTGGGACGCGCCTTGCCGGCTCGGTGTCCGGGGCGTGCCGTCCTGTTCCGCGTTCTCCTTGGCCCCCGCCCTTGGCTCCACGAACTCCTCGGCCAGTCGCCCGGCCTCGTTCGCTCGCTTCACAGCTATTACGGCGGAGTTCGACTCCTCGCCCCCGTGCATCATCGGCTTCGGCTCGTCGCCTTCCCGATGCGGACCGCGCAACTCACGCGCGGCCAAGGTCGAGGTCTCCCGGTTTCCGGTCGAGGAGCGTACGTACATGCCAGGGTCTTCGACCACGCAGGACCGGATATGCGCTCGCGTTGACGCGCATCCCCGGTTCGCCTTCCGCTGTGACAACGGCGTCGGCGTCCCAATTGATTCTTTCGCGGCTCAATGGCTGGCCTATACGCACCCCTGCCGACGCTTCGCCCCCGGCCTCGCGGCCGACGACGCACGGCTCGGGGCCGATGCGGTTCGCTATTCCTTCATCGTAGTGGACTTGCATCACCTACCCCTCGCCGGCTTCCCGGCGCACTGTCACCGGAACTCTGGTCAGCTTCGGCGAGAAGCTGGCTGACGGCATGAGCGGGGCGGGGCCGCTCGCAGCCTGCCTGCCCTTTTTTTCGCTGTGGGCGGGGCTGGTTCATGGTGGCGTGTTCGGCGCCGTCGCCTTCGGAGCCTTGGGAATTGCAGCCCTCGCGCTCCCGGTCTCGGCTGCCGCGTCGCTATCGGCGGCAACCGCGCTCGCCGCACGCGGCCGCGGCTAAACCAGTTATAGCGCGATGCGATCGGGTCGAACCGGCCCGTCATCGTCGGTGAGACCGGCATGGTCATATCCTTGGGATTGACGAGCAGGCGAACGCGGTCGGCGGCATTCTTCCGCTGAACCGAAACACCGATGGGGAATCAGGAAATCGGGCGCTGCGGCCGCTTCCCATTCGCCGGACTGTCGGGCGCATTCGACGACTTTTCTCGACAACAGGCGGAGTCCCTGACTTTGGCGTCTTCCCCTCACATGGGGCGTTTCCGGTCAAGGGTGATTTTCATTTCGGCATTTTGGGTTCTCCTTTGGGTTTGGATCCGAAGCGTGAGCCCGTTTTTCGCCATGCAGCCTTGATGGCCGCATCACCTCACATCCGCTTGAGCCTGGGCTCGGACCATAATCCCTCATGCTCGAGGGCATCGGGCTCGGGTTGGCGGGACCATCCTGTTGAGCGGCGTGTTTCAGCCAAGGGAAAACACCGGTCACCGCCCGCCCGGATCCGGCGAAGCCAATATTCAGCTTCGCTGGAATGGGTGGAGTGGGTTAAGCCATTGCTGAGGTGGATTGAGCCCTCGCTGGAGCGGGTCGAGCCATTGGATCATGCCGCGTTGAGCTCGGCGCCCTCGGGAACGACGCCCTGGGTGACATAGCGCCACAGGGCGACGAGGAGTTTGCGGGCCAGCGCCACGATGGCGATCCGGCGGATTCGCCCTTTGGCGGCGCCGACCCGCGCCCGAAACCAGCGGCTCAACGCCGAGTTGGGCTGATGACGCAGCCACGACCAGGCAAGCTCGATCATGGTTCGGCGCAGGCGGTGATTGCCCGACTTCGAGATGCCTTGATCCCGTTCGATGCTCCCGCTCTGCCAGGGACTGGGCGCCAATCCGCCGTAAGCCCCTACCTGGCGTCGGTTGGCGAAGCGGCGAAACAACGCTTCCAGCCACAGGAGCGAGGCGAACTCAGGGCCGATGCCCTTGAGCTTGATGAGCACGCCGGCGGGAGTGTCCGGCTTCTCGACTTCCGTATGGACCAGCGCGTCGCGGGCGCGTTCGACCGTAGCCAGTTGCGTCGTCACCACCGCTATCCGATCGAGTTCCCGGAGGATTTCCGCCTTCAGCAGCGGCGGCAGAGGACGGCCGTCGCCGGTCCGCAGCGCTTCAAGCCGTTCAAGACAATCGCCCCGAAGCGGATTGTAATCCCGGACGCCCTGGCCGCTGAGCAGCCCCCGGATCCGATTGGTATGCTGAATGCGTTCCTTGACCAGCGTGCCGCGCTCACGCGTCAGACGCCGGCGATCCTCGTCTTCCGGGCTCGGCGCCTGAACCATGGAACAGACCCGCCGCTCACCCCGACCCCAGGCCATCAGCGTCCGCAACAGTGTCTCGCCGTCGATCGAATCGGTCTTGGCCCGCCGATGCCGCCGCGCGACCGCGATCGAACCCGCATCGACGACATGGCTCTCGATCCCGTTCGCGAGCAGCAGCCGATGAATCCAGAACCCGTCCAGTCCCGCTTCCTGAATAACCACCGTCTTGATCGCAACGCCGTAGCGCTCCTCGGCCTTCCCCCGCCACCGCGAAAGAAGGCCGAGCAAACAGCCGCCGTTTCCTCCTTCAACTGAATGCCTGGAAAACTTCTCGCTGTGAACTGGACCCCGGATTTAGGACCATTGGCTAAGGTGTGAAATGACCTGCTCTGTCGCAACCGATGGAGCGAGAAATGACGAAGTCACGCAAGAAGTTTGATGCGGCGTTCAAGGCGAAGATTGCGCTCGAGGCGCTTCGCGAGGATGCGACAGTTCCGGAACTGGCGAGGCGGCACGGGGTGCATCCGAACCAGATTTATGCCTGGAAGAAGCAGGTTCTTGACAACGTCGCGAGCCTGTTCGCGCGCGGGGCGAGGGGTTCGGGCGATGGCGAGGAGGAGCGCGAACGCGAGACGGCCAAGCTTTACGCCACGATCGGCCAGCTGACGGTCGAACGGGATTTCTTGGCCAAGAGGCCAGGTCGATGAGCGCGCCCGATCGAAGAGCGAAGGTCGAACGGCCTGGTAAGGACCTGTCGGTGCGCCGCCAATGCGCGCTTGTGGGCGTGGCGCGCTCGGGGGTCTACCGCCCCAAGCCCTTCGCCGGGGCGGACGATCTGGCGGTGATGCGCCGCATCGACGAACTGCATCTCGAGCTTCCGTTCTACGGCTCGCGGCGAATGACCTTCGAACTCAACAAGGAAGGCCGCGGGGTCAATCGCAAGCGGGTGCGGCGGCTGATGCGGGCGATGGGGATCGAGGCGCTGGTTCCGCGCCCCGGCACGAGCAAAGCCGCGCCCGGGCACAAGATATACCCCTACCTGCTGCGCGGCCTGAAGATTGTCGAGCCGAACCACGTGTGGGCGGCCGACGTGACCTACATCCCGATGGCGTGCGGCTTCCTCTATCTGGTGGCGATCATCGACTGGGCCAGCCGGGCGGTTCTGGCGTGGCGGCTGTCGAACACCAACGATGCCAGCTTCTGCGTGGCGGCGCTGGAGGAGGCGCTGCTTCGGTTCGGAAAGCCCCAAATATTCAATACTGATCAGGGCTCCACGTTCACCGCCGAGGCTTTCGCCGGCAAGCTCGCGGCGGCCGGCGTCGCGATTTCGATGGACGGACGCGGCCGCTTCATGGACAACATCTTCATCGAACGGCTGTGGCGTTCGATCAAGTATGAAGAGGTGCATCTCAAAGCCTACGCCGACGGCCGCGAGGCGCGGGCCGGCATCGGTTCCTGGATGACCTTTTACAATTTTCGACGCCCGCACCAGGCGATGAACAACCAGATGCCGATGGCGGTGTGGCGCGCCGGCATGGACGAAATCGAGGCGGCGGCGAGGCCTGTGGACATGCCGCTTCGCTTGGACAACGCAAACGCGTTGCCCACATACCCACAGCAGAGGCAGAAGCAACAAGAAGCGGCTTGATTCTTGAAAGACAAGGGCAGGCGAGATTACACCTTAAGTCCGACCTCCCGTGGTCCCACGAGTGGGGTCCAGTTCACTGCCCGGACTGTTCATCGTCACAACCCATTTCGATTTGCTCAATTCGAGCGAGGCGAACAACGTGACCGCATTCGCTCGGACGGTGGCCGCGACAACGGTCGCAGAGGGGACGGACTCCATCGGTTGCCTCCATGCTGGTGTGGAAGCTCAGCCTACCAAGTCCGGCCGCCGTCCACCCGCATAGGATCTGTTTGCCCTGTTTTCGTGAAAATAATAGGGCGAGTCGCGCACCCGTCAGTCCAGCTTCTGTCGGAAAACACACGTCTTTGCAATCGATTGGAACGCAAGCTGCAATGACGTAACAAATGATAACTGTAATAAATAACAGGGCAGGTTTCTCCCCTGTTCAGCACCCGAAGCAGGGTCCATGGGCGCGGAAGCAGGGGAAAGCCGAAACGGGGCCGGCCTCATGCAACCTGGGCGCGAACCGATAGGCGGCGCGGCGGCGGAGAGAATCCCCCGCCGGGGATTTAGCTAGAGAGAAACAAGACGCGGGTCATGCGGAGGCGGGGGTGAGCTGAACGGCGAACCCCAGGTTCTGGAGGCGCTGGACAAGGCGACGGGTGGAGGCGATCTTGTGTCGCTTGTCGAAGTGGTCGGCGCCGAGATCTTGGTACAGCGTGCCGTCCTTGAGCATGTGGTAGATGGTGCGCAGGAGGGAGGCGGCGACGGCGCCGATAGCCTTTTTGGCCCCGCGGCACTTCTGGCGGCCGCCCAAGGCGCAGGAGAAGAGCGTCGCTTTCAACCAGCGCGAGCCCTTGCGCATTCGAGTGGACCGTCTCTTGCCGGCGCTCTCGTCGTTGCGCGGGCAAATGCAGGCCCAGGAGAGGAGATGGGCGTCCGAGGGAAAGCGGCTCATGTCGACGCCGATCTCGGACAGAAAGGATTGGGCGCTGAGGTCGTCGAAGCCCGGAACGGTCTTTACGATCTGGGTGGCCTCACGAAAGGAGTCGAGATCGGTCTTCACCTCCTCGTTGATCCGCGCGATCGCCCGATCGAGGGCGTCGATCTGCTCCAGATGGAGCTGGAGCAAGAAGCGGTGGTGAGCCGTCAGGCGGCCCCGCAGCGCCTCGCGAAGCTCTTCTGGCGTGGCTCGGATCCGCCGGTCCGCCAGCCCGGCCAAGACAACCGGATCGGTCTGGCCGGCGATCATCGCCTCGACCATGGCCCGACCGCTAACGCCCAGGATGTCGGAGATGACCGAGTTGAGCTTGATGTTGCCGTCCTCCAACGTCTTCTGCAGCCGCTGAATATGGGACGAGCGCTCGCGAACCAGCTGCTTGCGGGTGCGAAGCAGGGACCGCAGCTCCTGGGTCGGACGATCCGGCACGAAACTGCCGCGGATCAGGCCGTGAGCGGCCAGCTCGGAGAGCCAGGTCGCATCGTTCACGTCGGTCTTGCGGCCGGGCACGTTCTTCACATGCGCGGCGTTGGCCAGCAGCAGCTCGAACTCGCCGTCCGCGAGAATATGCCAGACCGGCTTCCAGTAGACGCCGGTGCTGCCGGAATTTCAGAAAACATCTCAGACGCGTTGATATGAGGCGCTTCCGCCGTTTGGGCGCCTCAAAAACCCATTTTTGGTCGAGTTGAATTAATCCCGCGATTTCCGGCGCAACGGGCAAGAGCGCCGAACAGCGACAGGGAGTCCCCTATCTTATCTCGACGGGGGGTCCTCGGCTGAAGGTTCGTGCGGCGTTTACGAATTCTTGTCCATCCGCGTCGTAAAGTTTCGCGAACGCTTCCCAAAAGAATTGAATTCCGTCTCCACATTGACACAATTCAGATTGATATTTTTCTGGATTATACGAGCGGCGCGCAGACTGGGCTCTGCCTTCACGTGCGCGGAACTGGCGGTAAGAGGATCAAAGGAAGGCTTTCGTTTCGGCGTGGAATTTGAGGTAACATTTGATAACGCCGTTAACGGATTTCTGACACGTTCTGCGTTGCCTGACCGCAGCGAGCACAGCGGGCGGAAACGAATATTGGCGGGTTCGTCATGACCAACACTTCCATAGCGGTTCTTTCGGCCGCCGAATTCGAGATCGCGCGAAGGCTGATGTCCGATTTGTCAGCGCACCCAAGCTATGACGATTGGGTAGACGACCGTTACGGGATGTTCATGGGGCATTCGCTGGGAGGCGACGAGGCGAGGCTCGTCTTGGTGAGTCTGGGACCGTTCCTGGAGTGGTGCGACGATCGTGACCTTCGCCCGAGCGAGTCCGCCCTTGACGCCTTCGCAGAGGCAGGCGACATCAATCCTCTTCAAGCCGTTGTGGAGAGTTCCGCTTTAAATCGACTGCGCGCCGCCCCGCTGCCACGAAAGGCCGGATCGATCTCCCTGTCGCTCGGTCCGAAAAGCGCCTCGCGCTCGATTGGCTCGGATTTGTAGAACGGGTAGCGGGCTTCGACGCGCGCTCGCGCCTCGTGGAAGTCCGCGCCCATGCATCCGAATTCGGCCGTGAGTCCAGGATAAGCGCGCGGCGCACACCATGTGCTGAATTGCAGTATTCTACGGTAGAATGCCATGTGCTCGAGGCGCGGCGAGGCAACAGCGAGATCGACGTTGAAATGCGCCGCAGCCATGTAGCCTGGTCGCATCGCAACATACGCCACTTCCGGATTCGAACCCGAGACTTCGATATTCGCCGCCAGTCGGGTCGTTTCAAGGATAACGTGTCCTGAACGCAGTCTTGGCCCGACCACATCGGGATAGACTGCCATGCTGGGCAGGACCGAACCCTCTCCCCTTCCTAAATTCAGTCTGGTCGTCGCCGCCAGTTCGCCGTCGACGAAAGTCATTGTGATCCAGGCGTTCGTATCGTTGTCGTATCGCTCGTCGAACAGCCTGCGATCGGATCGCGTTCCCATCAATCCGGCTCGCACGTAGGCATCGTACCTTAGCCGAAACGCAGCCTCCCGCTCGCACTCTGTTCGTGCGATTCGGTGCTCGAACTCGTTCCAAGAACCTCAGGACGCGGTCGGAGAATCCTGGAAGCGCTCCATCTGCCGCCGTCATGATGTGTCTCCCGCGAAGTTGATAACGATGTTAACACAATAATAAGAAAGGTAAACAACCGAGAGCGAATTTTGGCCACATTTAGTTAACCTCGTTCGCTTGCGGCGGGCTGAGGCTTTGGTCCGGCACAAGGCTCTTCACTTCCACGATCGGTATGGAGCGACCCGGAGAGCTGTCTGCAGAGGTGCGGAGCCCGAGACGGGGGTTGCAAGGCCGCTTCCGGCGTGTCCGATTGACGGCCCGCGCGAAGCTGGAAAAATCGGCCCGATTTGGGATCGTCAGAAAGAGGACCGGGCGAGGAATTAAACGAGTTTTTATTACTCGAACTTCATAGTGATATTCATTGGAAAGCTGTCAGACGGTTTCATGGCGAGCACCGAACCAAGTGATGCTTCCGCACTGTCCGGAGAATTGCCGGACGAACTCTATATCGAGTTTGTGGACGGCCTTCTGGCAGACGCCGCCCCGGTTCTCTACTCTGCGCTCGCGGCTACCACGATGGAAATCGTGGCCGCTGTCGCGTCCCGAAGCATTGTCCTGCTGGCAGCGTCCGCTGCCCAGCCCATCATCGCGGCGGGCCGCCTTTATTACCTGCATCGGCACGCAAAGCAGCAGCCGAGTACGACCATAAGGGTTGCCCGAAGGCACGAAACCGCCTTTGCGGTCGGCGCCTGCGCCAGTCTTGCAGCGATGTCGCTCTGGACTCTCCTTTCCTACTGGGTCACTCGAGATTCATTCACCCAATTCCTCGGCCCGACGATGACCATCGCATATGCATTCGGAATGCTGACCCGGAGCTACGCGATCTACAGGGGCGTCAAGGTCCAACTGACGGCAGCCTTCCTACCTCTCAGCGCAGCCATGATCGTCGCGGGCGGATGGTATCCGGTCATGATCATTGTCGGCTTCGTCCCGCTCATTTCCTTCATGAAAGGCTATTCAGCCCGCCTGAGGGCGAATTTCCTCGGCGTCGTCGCCGCGCAGCAAAAGGCCGCGATGCTTGCCGGGCGCCTCGACTCTGCCCTCAACAATATGTCGCACGGGCTGTGCATGATCGACGGGTCCGGGCGGCTCATCCTCGTGAACGATCAGTTCCGCGCCGTCTTCAGGCTCGGAGAGGAGGCGGCGATCGCCGGGGAGAGCGTCCATTCGCTGTTTCGCCGACATATCGGGCCGCAGCTTCTTCCGGAGTCGCAGTCCTCCGCCTCGGTCCGCGCGCTCTTCCGCGGCGCCGAGATTTCTTCCGACGTGACTGTGCCGATCGACACCAGGGACGGCCGGGCAATCGAAGCCACGGTCAATCGCATGAAGAACAACGGTACGGTCCTGGTTGTCCAGGACGTGACTGAACGCCGGAACGCGGCGATCCGGATCAACAGGATGGCGCATTTCGACACAGTCACCGAACTCCCGAACCGCCGCAGCTTCGAAGAGGAACTCGCCAGGGCTCTGGAAGGTCGTCCGCGCGACGGCGGTCTGACCGTGATGTTTCTGGATCTGGACAACTTCAAGCAGGTCAACGACAGCCTGGGCCACACGACCGGCGACAAACTCTTGGGCGAGATCGCGCGGCGTCTGAGCGGCATTGTCGGCCCGCGCGATCTGGTCGCTCGCTGGGGGGGCGACGAGTTCGTCATCCTCCACCGCCACGGCGCCGGCCAGCTCGAGACGCCGACGCTGGCCAGACGCATCATTGATGAGATCGGCCGCGCCGTCGTCATCGACGGCGCCGAAGTCATCGTCGGCGCGAGCATCGGCACGGCATCGGCTCCCGACGATGGCGCAACTCCGGACGTGCTCTTGTCCAACGCGGACATCGCGCTCTATGCCGCCAAAGCCGACGGACGGCGCGGCTGGCGCGCTTTCGAGCGGGAGATGGACACAAAGATCCAGATCCGCCGGCTCATTGAACTGGAACTTCGCGCTGCCGTCGCCACCGATGCGATCGACGTCCATTTTCAGCCGATCGTCGATGTCAGGACGCGCAGGATCACAGCGTTCGAAGCGCTTGCCCGCTGGCGCCATCCGGTGCGCGGCGCCGTCTCGCCGGGCGAGTTCATCCCGATCGTCGAGGAAATCGGGCTGATGGAGGAGTTCGGAGCCTGCGTCCTGCGCCGCGCCTGCAGGGCTTGCGCCGCCTGGCCGGAGAACGTCAGCGTCTCGGTCAACCTTTCACCGTCGCAGTTTCGCAGCGGCAACATCGAGGCGATCGTCGAGGGCGCATTGAAGGCGTGGGACGTCCGGCCCGATCGTCTCGACCTCGAGATCACGGAGTCGACGCTGCTGGACGATCGCGGCGACGCTCGCGGGACCCTCGATGCGCTTCGCGCACGGGGATGCCGCATCTCGCTCGATGATTTCGGTACCGGCTACTCGAGCTTGAGTTACCTGCTGAGCTTCCCGCTCGACCGGGTGAAGATCGACCGCTCGTTCACGGTTGGCCTCGGTATTCACGAACGCGCCTCGATTCTGGTCGAAAGCGTCGCCGCGATGAGCCGCAAACTCGGCATGACCGTGCTGATCGAAGGCGTCGAAACCGAACGGCAAATGCGGATCATCGAGCAACTCGGGACGATCGCCGAGGTCCAGGGCTTCCTGTTCAGCCCGCCGGTTGCGGCAGCGGAGGCGCTCGCGCTGGTCGGATCCCGCCGAAAACCCAACCAGGCGGCGGCCTGAGGGCTGGCGCCTTCCCGTCTCAGCCGCCCTTCAGCGCGCCGACGAGCGCTGCGGCGTCGGCCGAATCCCATTTGACGGCCCCGGCGGCGGCGCCGATCTCGCACCCGTCCCCGTCGATCAGCATCGTCACCGGCAGGCCGAGCGCCTTGCCGCCCTGGCGAAGGGTTTCGAAGGCGTCGCCGCTCGGGTCGGCGTAGCGCGCCAGCGCCTTGACGCCGATCCCGTCGAGGAAGGCCGCCCGGCGCTCGAGCCGCGCCGTATCGACATTGACCGCCACGACCTCGAAGCCCGGGCCGCCGGCTTCGGCCTGCAGGCGATCGAGCGCCGGCATCTCGACCCGGCAGGGCACGCACCAGGTCGCCCACAGGTTCAGGAGCACCGCGCGCCCGCGGAAATCGGCGAGCGTCGTCTTCGAACCGTCGGGGCGCTCGAACGCGAGCGGCAGGGCCTTGCCCGGATCGGAGGCGATCGACACCGCCGCAACCTCGCCCTTCGCCAGCGGAGCGAGCTTCGCCGCCAGCGCCTTCGAGGCGGGCGGGCAGGCGCCCGCCGCCTTGCCGCCCGGCGCACGCGTCCCGTATAGGACGGCCCCGGCGGCGAACGCCGCAAGGACGCCGAGCGCCACCGGCAGGAGAAGCTTGCGCGGCTTGTATCCAGTCGTCGTCATTCTCGAACCATCCAGGGCAACAATCTCATGAGCAACGCGATGTGGGGCGGCCGGTTTGCCGCCGGCCCGGCCGAAATCATGGAGGAGATCAACGCCTCGATCGACTTCGACCGCAAGCTCGCCGCCCAGGATATCGCCGGCTCGCAAGCCCATGTCGCCATGCTCGCGCGCCAGGGCATCATCGAAGCCGCCGACGCGGAGGCCATCGCCAAGGGTCTCGCCGAAGTCAAGGGCGAAATCGAGGCAGGCGCCTTCGCCTTCTCGCGCGCCCTCGAGGACATCCACATGAATGTCGAGAGCCGGCTCGCCGAGATCGTCGGCCCGGCGGCGGGACGGCTGCACACCGCCCGCTCGCGCAACGACCAGGTCGCGGTCGATTTCCGCCTGTGGGTGCGCGACACGATCGACGCCCTGATTGTCCAGATCGCCGGGCTCCAGAAGGCGCTCGCCGCCCGCGCGCTCGCCTGCGCCGGCATGGTCGATGCCGGGCTTCACCCATCTCCAGTCGGCCCAGCCGGTCACCTTCGGCCATCACCTCATGGCCTATGTCGAGATGCTGGCGCGCGACGCCGGCCGCTTCCGCGACGCGCGCAGGCGCCTCAACGAATGTCCGCTCGGCGCGGCGGCGCTCGCCGGGACCTCGTTCCCGATCGACCGGGAGATGACGGCGGAGGCGCTCGGCTTCGACCGGCCGACCGCCAACTCGCTCGACAGCGTCGCCGACCGCGACTTCGCCCTCGAGGCCTTGAGCGCGGCGGCGATCTCGGCGACCCACCTGTCGCGCTTCGCCGAGGAGATCGTGCTGTGGACGACCCCGCAATTCGGCTTCGTCAGGCTCAGCGACGCCTTCTCGACCGGCTCCTCGATCATGCCGCAGAAGCGCAACCCGGACGCGGCCGAGCTCGTGCGCGGCAAGACGGGGCGGGTGGTCGGAGCGCTGGTCGGCCTGCTCACCGTGATGAAGGGCCTGCCGCTCGCCTATTCGAAGGACATGCAGGAGGACAAGGAAGGCGTGTTCGACGCGCTTCAGACGCTGTCGCTCTGCCTTGCCGCGATGACCGGCATGGTCGCCGACATGACGCCGGACGCGAAACGGATGAAGGCGGCGGCCGGGGCGGGCTACGCCACCGCGACCGACCTCGCCGACTGGCTCGTGCGCACACTGAAACTGCCGTTCCGCGAGGCCCACCACGTCACCGGCCGGATCGTGGCGCTCGCCTCGCAGCGCGGGGTTCCGCTGGAGAAGCTGTCGCTCGAGGAGATGCGGAGCGTCGAGCCGCGCATCGGCGAGGACGCTTTCGCGGTGCTCGGCGTCGAGCGTTCGGTCAGGAGCCGCACCTCCTACGGGGGAACCGCGCCGGCCAATGTCCGGCGGCAGGCGAAGCTTTGGCTGAAGCGGCTCGGAGCCGGCTGAGGGGCGGGGCGAGAATCTGCTCACGGACAAGCGATATCAGAGATTTAGGCGCCAGAATTTGCAACTTTCGCGCGGTCTCCGGACTCTGGCGGAGCACAGTGCCAGTTTTGGCGGCGCGCAAGCGATTTCAAAGCCCTAGGCGCCAAAACCTGTCGCCTTGCAGCATAATTTACATTATTATTGAGTTTTTCTTTGGCTTCCGGCTTCGCCGCTACGCCGCCGCGCGGCGGTTGACGCTCTCGATGATCAAAACGACCTCGGCGGCGGTTTCTGTCCGAAAATACCTTCGACGCTCAGGGGATTGATGTCGGTGAACGGGCTCTCGTAAAGAAGCCTCGACTCCATCACGCCGCGGTCGGTGAGATGGTCGACGATCATGTTGACGAACTCGATTTGGTCCGCCTTCGGGTTCCGCGCCGCCAGGACATCGGCGGAGGTTTTCTTGGCGGCTTCGCGATCCAATCCAACCAGCGATCGGCCCCCTTCGCCTTACGTCCGACGCAGCGAAGCGCTCAGCGCATCGACCCGCATGTCCGCGCCGGCTGCGACCGCCAGCGCCTGCTCGAGCGTTCTTTCGTCCGCTTCGGTCGCCTCGCCGCGCCCGCGCCGCGCGAGGACCCGGCCACGCTCCGACACGCAGGAGGCGTAGGCCAGCGGTTCGTCAGCCATGCGGAGAAGCAGCGCGTCGGCGTGCCTCTCGGCCTCGCTCCACTCCTCGTCGAGGAGCGCCCGCTCGATCGCCAGGCGCCGGAACCAGAAGTGGTTGTGGCCGACGGCGCCCTTCGCGAGCAGCGCCTCTCCGGCGGCCAACGCCGCTCCTTGTCCCTCGCGCGTGTCCTCCGTCAACGCGAGCAGACCGTGAATCAGCGGACCCACGAAGCCGGGCCCGGTCTGCTCGGCGATCTCCCAGCCCGCGCGCGCCAGCGCCAGGGCCTTATCCCTGCGGCCCTGCGACAAGGCGACCTCCGCGCATTGGGCGAGAATCATGGCCTCGTAGCGCCGCGCGTTCACCGCACGCGCCTGCTCCAGCGCGTTCGACTGGAATTCTTCGGCTTCCGCGTAGCGGCCGGCGACCGTCAGGCACATGCCGAGCGAATGCGTGGCGAACATCTGCGCGTGACGGTTGCCGATCCTGACCGCGATCTCGAGCCCCTTGCGCATGTCGTCGAGCGCCTGATCGATCGCACAGGTATAGATCCGGCAATGTCCCATCATCACGCTGTTGGCCGCCGCGATGCGCGGCAGGCCGTGCGCCTCGCAGAGCGCGACGCAGTCGGTGAAATGGCGCAACGCGGTGGCCATCCGGCAGTCCATGTATTTCGCGTCGGCCAGTCCGCTGAGCGCCCGGGCCTGCCATTCCGGCGAGTCGATCCGCCGGGCGGCGCCGAGCGCGCGTTCGTGCTCGGCGCGGCAGGCGGACACCTCGCCGCGAGCGAAATGGAGGTTGCCGCGGAGATAGTGAAGCTCGGCCAGCGCGTGATCGTCGCGGCCGGCGACCGCCATGGTTTCGGCCTCGGCCAGCGCTGAAAAGGCGTCGTCCAACCGGGCGGTGAGGCGGTTGGCGGCGGCGCAGCCGAGCAGCGCCCGGCGACGGTCCGCATCCGCGCCGCTTGCCGAGAGCGCGCGGCAATAGGCCGCGAGCAATTCCACCCCCCGTCCCGCGTCCACATGAAGGTCGCCGAGATGCAGGGCGAGGTCGACGACGTCGCGGTTCTCGACGGCGAGGGCGAGACCCCGCGTCGCGAGAGCGACCGCCTGATCGGGCCGGAAGAGGCCCGCCTGCGCCCTGGACGCGTCGAGATAGGCTCTCGGCGCCGCGGCGTCTCCGGCGCGGTCGAGATGTTCCGCGCGCAACACCGGATCATCGACGAAGATCGCGGCCGCGGCCTTGTGCAGCTCCCGCCGCCGCGCATGGGTGAGCGAGCCATAGACGCCGTCCCGCACCAGCGCATGAGCGAACTGGAGGCCGTCCCGGACGGGCCGCACAAGGACGTTTCGCACCAACGTGTCGCAGACGTAGCCCGGCTCCCGCAGCAACGCGCGCAGATGGGGCAGACTGAATCGCTGGCCGAGGACCGAGGCCGCCTGGATGGCGCGCCGGTCCGCCACGGACAGGAGGTCGGTGCGGGCGAGAACGACATTTTGAATCGAGCTCGGAAGCCGGCCGTCGGTGAGGTCCTCGGCGCTTCTGAGCAATTGCTCGAGAAACAGCGGATTGCCGCCCGCCCGTTCGACGCATTGCGTCGCGAAACTGTCGGCGTCGATGAAACGCCGCGCGATCGACAAGGCGTCCGCGGCGGAGAGCGGCGAAAGATCAATGGTGATCAGGGAGGCGCCGCCGGCGAGCCCTCGCCATTGGGCGTCCAGAGGATCGCCCTCGACCCGGGTCGTCATCGCCAGCACGCTCCGGCTCGCCGCGGCGGCCCGGGTGATGGCGGCAAGCAGGCTGAGCGTCTCGGCTTCGGCCCAATGGATGTCCTCCACCGCGATGAGAAGCGGCTGACGCTCCGCCGACGCCTTCACCAGCTCGGCGACGACGCGCTCCTTGCCCTGCGTCCGGGCCGCCGCATCCATCGCGCCATAAATGGCGCGAGTTCGACTCGGGCTGCGGGACCTCGAGCAGATCGCGAAGATAGAGCGCGTCGTCCTGCTGCAGCCCGAAGTCCCGCAAAGTCTTGTCGATTGTGCTCTCGACGGCGTCCGAGGAGCCGCCGGCTCCGAGACCGATGAGCCCCCCGATCACCGTCCGGACGGCCCCGTGGCCCCGCTCCGTCCCGAAATCGAGAACAAAGCCAGGATGGGTCGCCATCCCCGAGGCCACCGCAGTGGATTGCAACTCGTCCATCAACCGGGTCTTGCCGATCCCGGCCTCGCCGCGAATGAGGATGACGGCGCCGGAGGCTCCTGCGACGCAGGCGTCGAGGACCGCGCGGAACTGAGCCACCTCCGAACGCCGGCCGACGAGCCCGCGAACGTCGGCGGTCGCGAGCTTCGTTCCGCTCGGGCGCCAGACCTCGACGGGACGAGCGAGCCCTTTCAGCGTCATGGCGCCCACGGGCACATAAGCGACCACATGGGCGGTCGCCCGGTAGACCGCGTCGGAAACCAACGTCTCCCCGGAGGTGGCGCGTGCGAGAAGCCGGGCGGCGAGATTGGCCGCCTCTCCGGTGACCGTGTAGCCGCGGTGGCGCTCGCCGCCGACCGAGCTTGCGACGACTTCGCCCATGGCGACGCCGATGTGCGCCGCAAGCGGAGTCGCCGAACCCGAGTTCAACCCCGGAAGGGAGGCCTGAATCTCCAGTGCGGCGCGCACCGCGCGTTCGGCGTCATTGCCGTGGGCGACCGGCGCGCCGAACAGAGCCATGGCCGCGTCGCCGATGTGCTTGTCGATCGTTCCTCCGAACCGGTCGACGATGGCGTCGACCAGGGTGAAGAAACGCTCCAGCAACGCGTGCACGTCTTCCGGATCCAGCTGCGACGATAGGCGCGTATACCCGACCAGATCGCAGAACAGGACGGTGACCGGACGACGGTCCCCCGCGGGGCTGGCGCTGCGGCCCGGTTCGGACGGCGGGCCGCCGGCGTCGGCGAGGGGCCGACCGCAGCCGCCGCAATAGCGGTCGCTCGCCTGGTTGGCGGAGCCGCATTCCGGACAAACCACAGGCAAGGCGAAGCCGCATGAGGCGCAGAATTTGCGTCCCTCTCGGTTCTCGAATTCGCAGGCCTCACAGCGCAACGCTTTGCCCTCCGTCGGCCTTGCCGGCGAGGTGAGCCTGCCGATTGCGGCTCGATGATGTCAATGCGGCGAGCGAACGCGCATGTCGCTCAGGTCGCGTGGCTCGGCGGCTGCACGGGCGGCGTTCCCTCCTTGAAAGCGCCCTTGATTTGCGCACGCAATTGGGCGGAGTCCTTGTGGCCGTGCACCGCCACGGCATGCTGGACCGCCGCTTCCAGAAGTTCCGCCTCGGTATCGGCGGAAATCGCCACCGAACATTTCAAGTCGCTTGGCATGTCACGGCAGTCGATGAATTTGCGCCCATCTCGACCTCCCTGGCTTCGATTATGCTTCAATCGGCGCGCTCCGGATCTAAACCGGAAGCCTCGACATGCTCTGTTGTCGCCTGCCGGTCGAAGTCCACCGCTGTCCGGCCATTCGAAAGGGCCCAGTTCCATATCGATAGCTTCGCCTGCTATGTCGAAAATACGGCTCAAGTGCGGCGTTTCTTGTCAGGACGCTCACGTTCGCGGCTCGTTGGCGTCCCAGCGCAACGCGGCGCGCACCGCCGCGGCGTCGTGAGTCTCGTCGATGAAACGCGAGCGGCTTTCGTACGCCCGCCACGACGCTTCGTCCCAGATGCGCGTTGTCAGGCGCGCCTTGAGCAATTGCCGGACGCGAGGAAAATCGCCGATCCGCAAGGCCGCCATGACCATGATCTGGTCATAGACGTCTTGCTGGGCGTGGCTGGCGCCGAGCTCGCCGTGGCGGTGGCGCAAGGCGAGCATCCGATCGAGCGCTTCGCGCGGCCTATCCTGATAAAAGGCCGCTGCGGCCTGGGCCAAGTCGTGCGCGAGCGCCGCCTGTGCCGAGCCCGCTCCCGCAGACCTCAAGTAATCGAATGTCGAGTGGACGGCCGACATCCGCCCGCTGCGCGTCAGCGCCATGACGTGATGCATGGACGTGAACCATATCGTGCTTTGCGTCGCGCTGAGCAACGAGGCCTGCGCCAGGCGCTCCCAACGCGCCAAGCCCACGTCGATCCCCTGGAATTCCAGGCGGGCCAGCAGCGAGGCGCCATTCTGAACGTCCAGGTAAAAGGTAGACGACTGCGGATAAACCTCGCGGTCAAACAGATCGAGAGCCTCGTCGAAACGGGACTGCGAAATCATGAACAAGGCCAAATGCCACCACAGGTGGCCGCGAAAGAGGTTGTAGTCTTTGAGAAATCGCGCCGCGTCTTCGAGCAGCTCGACGCCCTCTCCGACACGGCCTTGCATCTCGAGCACATGGGCCAACCCATGCAGGGCCCAGAGGTCCTGCGGTTGCAAGGCCAGAGCGTCGCGTGCGCAGCGCTCGGCGACTGCGTAGTGGCCGACCTCCTCCATCGCGAAGGAATGCGCCGAAAGAAAATGCCCATAACCCGGCGTCTGGGGTCCCCAATGGGTGGCGACGCCAGCGCTCACCTCGGCTTGATGTCGCTTGTCGCCGGCCCAGAACAGCGTGCCTGTGTATTGACGGAAAGCCAGCAAATCCAACGGCCACTCGACCAGGATTTGCTCCCAGGCCGCCGCACGCGCAGATGAATCGTGCGCAATCCAGGCGCGCAAGGCTTCCTGGTGCAGACGCTCCCGGGGATTGGCGGGAAGAGCCTCCGCCTGCATAAGCTGCCCCCGCGCCTTGGGCTGGGCGTCGAGCGTGCCTTCGATCATGAGAGAGTAGCCCTTGAGGACATACGCAAGAACGAACTCCGGAAACTCCTGCAGTAACCCGTCCAGGCGATCCTGCACGCCCAAGCGGTAATAGTAGAGGTCGTTGATCAGGGCCTCGAAACGCTCAACTGCTGCGGCGTTGGGCGCCGAGAGAGAAAGGCCCCGAGCGTCGATCATCTCAGCGTGGCTCATGGACTGTGAACTTTCGCCGGGCTGGAGTGCGGCGAGCTCACAGTATCCTTGCTCCGCGCCTCCCGATAGGTCGCCCGCGAGCGCTCGCCGCCCTGCGCGGCCTTGAGCGCCAATCCGCGCCGAAACTCCGCCTTCCGCGGATTGGACGGCGCCCTTGACCCGGGTGCAGGATTCTCCGACGAAAATCTGACGACCGGGTCCCGATGCCGCGCTCAGCCTTCCGCAAGTTACTCATCGCCAATCGCGGCGAGATCGCCATTCGCGAGCGCTCGGAGGCCGCCAAACTGTTAGCACTCTCTTGCAACGAGTGCCAAAGATCGCCATATAAGGCCCGCGTTGGACTGCCGCCGAGAGCCAGGGCAATCGCCCGTGAGCCGGTCGGGCACGTCGACTGAAAGCGAATCCGATGAAATTTCGTCCGTTACACGACCGCGTCGTCGTCCGCCGCATGGAGGGCGAGGAGAAGACCAAAGGCGGGATCATCATTCCCGACACCGTCAAGGAGAAGCCGCAGGAGGGCGAAATCATCGCCGTCGGGCCCGGCGGCCGCGACGAGGCCGGCAAGCTCATCCCGATCGACCTGAAGATCGGCGACAAGATCCTGTTCGGCAAGTGGAGCGGCACCGAGGTCAAGATCGACGGCCAGGAACTCCTGATCATGAAGGAATTTGACGTCATGGGCGTGATCGAAGACGCCGGAGCAGCGAAGAAGAAAGCGGCCTGACGCCGCAACCGCCCTCGTCTCAACACAAGGAATTCAAGACCATGTCAGCGAAAGATGTAAGATTTTCCAGCGACGCCCGCGACAGAATGCTGCGCGGAGTCGATATTCTCAACAATGCGGTGAAGGTGACGCTGGGTCCGAAGGGCCGCAACGTCATTCTCGACAAGTCCTACGGGGCGCCGCGCATCACCAAGGACGGCGTCACCGTCGCCAAGGAAATCGAGCTTTCCGACAAGTTCGAGAACATGGGCGCGCAGATGGTGCGCGAGGTCGCCTCGAAGACCAATGATCTCGCCGGCGACGGCACGACCACCGCGACCGTGCTCGCGGCCGCGATCATGAGGGAGGGACTGAAGCTCGTCGCCGCCGGCATGAACCCGATGGACCTCAAGCGCGGCATCGACATCGCCGTGACAGCCGTCGTCAAGGACATCGAAAAGCGATCAAAGAAGGTCGCGTCCTCCGAGGAGATCGCGCAGATCGGTACGATTGCGGCGAATGGCGACAAAGCGATTGGCGACATGATCGCCAAGGCGATGAAGAAAGTCGGCAACGAGGGCGTCATCACGGTCGAGGAGGCGAAAAGTCTCGAAACCGAACTCGACGTCGTCGAGGGCATGCAGTTCGATCGTGGATATCTCTCGCCCTATTTCATCACCAACGCCGAGAAGATGGTGGCGGAGCTCGAGGAGCCCTACATCCTCCTGCACGAGAAGAAACTGTCGACGTTGCAGCCGATGCTGCCGATCCTCGAAGCCGTGGTCCAGACGGGCAAACCCCTGCTGATCGTCTCGGAAGACATGGATGGCGAGGCATTGGCGACCCTTGTGGTCAACAAGCTTCGCGGCGGCCTCAAGGTCGCCGCCGTCAAGGCGCCCGGCTTCGGCGATCGTCGCAAAGCCATGCTCGAGGACATCGCCATTCTCAGCGGCGGCACGCTGATTGCCGAAGACCTCGGCATCAAGCTCGAGAACGTGACGCTCAACATGCTCGGCCGCGCCAAGCGCGTGCGCATCGAGAAGGAAAACACCACCATCATCGACGGCTCCGGCAAGAAGGCGGACATTGAAGCCCGCGTCGCGCAGATCAAGGCGCAGGTCGAGGAGACGACCTCGGACTACGACAAGGAGAAGCTGCAGGAGCGTTTGGCGAAGCTCGCAGGCGGCGTTGCGATTATCCGCGTCGGCGGCTCGACCGAAGTCGAGGTCAAGGAGAAGAAGGATCGCGTCGATGACGCGATGCACGCGACCAAGGCCGCGGTCGAGGAAGGGATCGTCCCGGGCGGCGGCGTCGCGCTGTTGCGCGCCAAGGCCGCCATCGGCAAGCTCACCGGCGAGAACGCCGATGTCCAGGCGGGCATCAACATCGTGCTGAGGGCGCTCGAGGCGCCGGCCCGCCAGATCGTGGAGAACGCCGGCGTCGAAGGTTCGGTCGTGGTCGGCAAGATCCTCGAAAACAAGTCGCAATCCTTCGGCTTCGACGCGCAGACCGAGCAATATGTCGACATGCTCGCTGCCGGCATCGTCGATCCGGCGAAGGTCGTGCGGGTCGCTCTGCAGGACGCGGGATCGGTCGCCGGCCTCATGATCACGACCGAGGCGATGATCGCCGACCGGCCGAAGGCGGATGCTCCGGCGATGCCGGGCGGCGGCGGCATGGGCGGAATGGGCGGAATGGACTATTGATCGGCTGAGCTCGAGCGCAGGATCGCAAGGGATCCTGCCGCCGATCTGAAGCGCGACGCCAAGCGAAGGGACGGGGGTTGCGCCCGTCCCTTCGGCTTTCAGGTTGCATCATGCAGCGGGCGAGGCCCGATTATCGGGGGTCAACTTGCCGGGCCGGCACGCTCCTCGCTCCGGTGCGCCATTCCGCCGGAGAAGCGGGCAAATCTCCGGTCACATCGACATGGGCAACGTCGGCTGCCGGACCGAGGGCTTTTTCAGAGAATCTCAAATCGAGGAGGCGGCCGTCATCGGTGAGGAGCTGAATTCCGGCCTGGCCGAAGACGGCCTCGAGGTCGGAAGACGCCAGGCTAAGCTCGCCGGAGCTCATCACGCCGCCGCGCGGTCCGGCAAAGCCCTCAATATCATAGGAGGCCCGCGCGAGCGTCTCGCCGCCGCTCCTCAGATTGCCGTTACCCGAAATTCGACCGAGATATCGCATGACTGTGCTTTCGTGCGCGCCGAAGCTCGCTTGGCGATCGGCTTCGATTCGCGAAGGCGACCTCGTCCTCGCGTGACGAGAAACATCTCTGTCGGGAAATCGAGGGCGCGACCCCACGCAATTCCCGCGAGATATTAAAAACATATAGGCATGAATAACTTAAAAAATAAGGGCCGAAAGGCGAGGTTTCTCGCCGATCAGCACGGCGAATCTGACCAGGTTTCGAAGATGAATCCTTTTCGGTAGCTAATATTCCAAAACATCTGCACTATCTATCTCATGGCGTCTCGTCGTCGGTCAGCGCGAATGAGGAACGCTCTCGGGCCTTCTCGAGCTCTGGTTCGACCCGGAGACTCGCTTTGACGACGCGAGCGCGCGGGACGCGAGGATCGGCAGATGATTCCACTCACGATCCGTCATCGCACCGCTTATCGATATCGGCGGTCGGTCGATCTGTGGCCGCACCGGCTGATGCTCTGCCCGCGCGAGAGCCGCGATCTCCAAGTGATCTCATGCGTCGTGACGGTGTCTCCGGCGGCGCAGGTCACATGGGCGCATGACGTCTTCGGCAACGCCGTCGCCACCGCAGTCTTCCAGGGCGCGAGCGACAATCTCGTCATCGACAGCCTGGTGGAGCTGCGCCTCGAGGCGACGGCGTGGCCGATCTTCAACATCGCAGCTTCTGCGATCGTCTATCCCTTTCGCTATTCCGACGACGAATGGACGGACCTTGGCTCGTTGACCGCAAGGCAATATCCCGACCCGGACAGTCGGCTGGCGACTTGGGCGCGGGGCTTCGTCAGCGGCGACCGGACGGATACGCTTGCGCTGCTCAAGGACCTCAGCGCCGGGGTGCCGGGATGGATCCGTTACCAAAGCCGGGAGGATGAGGGCACACAGTCGCCAATCGAAACTTTGGACCGCGGCGTGGGCTCCTGCCGCGACTTCGCTGTGCTGTTTGTCGAAGCGGCGCGCTATCTGGGGTTCGGCGCAAGGCTCGTCTCTGGCTACCTTTTCAACCCCGACCAGACGCTTCGGGGATCGGCGGACGCCGGATCGACACACGCCTGGGGCGAAGTCTTCGTGTCGGGGGCGGGATGGATCAGCTTCGATCCGACGAACCGCAGTGTCGGTGGCGCGAACCTTATTCCAGTCGCCGTCGCGCGCGACATTCGTCAGGCGGCGCCGGTCTCCGGAACCTACGGGGGAAACACCGACGCGCTCGACAGCATGGCGGTGGAGGTCCTCGTGACCTCAAGCGCTGCAGGGCGTCAGACTTCGGAACAATCATCGCGCATCGGAGCAGCGAATGGCTGAGCGGATTGCGTCTCGGTTTGACCGGATACGAGGCCCTTTTTCCTGGCGCCCACTCGCGAAACGAGGAACTGGCTGACGACATGACCCATGCGGCGCTCACTCCCCTCCTCGGCCGCGAGTTCGACAATTTCTTGTTCGCTGCGATCGGCGACGAACGGGATGGCCCGCTGTTGAGCGTCGTTTCCGCATTGGCGCGGCTCGACGTCGATCCTTGGATCGAAGCAGCCAGTTTGGCGCATATGCCAAGGCCGCTGGCGATAGGCCGACTGACTTCGCTTCTTGCTTCCCTGCCGAAGAGCTCGACAACAGGTTTGGTTCCCGAGGTCATCGCCGCTCGTCTGATCGAGCTGTTGCCGCATGCGAAAGGGTTCAGCACACCGGCGCCTGCAGCGATCCGCCAGGCCGCCCCCGCTCGCCGTTCGCGCATGAAGATCGGGCTGGGCATTCTCGCTGTTCTGCTGCTCGCCTACGTCATCGTCTCCTGGCGAACCCAAGACGCCCCTGGAGGCGGCGCCAATCCGCCCGCAGCAACCCGCGAGCCTGCAACGCGGAAGTAGTGCGCGGTGCGGAGCGCCGGGAGGCAAGGCAAGTTCCTTCCGACCAGTATCCCTGCCGAGGTCGCGTCCGACCGATTGGACGGGGCCCTTGATCCGGGTGCAGAATTCTCCGACGAGAATCGGATAACCGGGTCCCGATGCCGCGCTCAGCCATCCGCAAGTTGCTCATCGCCAATCGCGGCGAAATCGCCATCCGCATCGCGCGCGCGGCCGCCGATCTCGGTCTCGCCTGCGTCGCCGTCTATTCCGAAGACGACGCGGCCGCGCTGCACGTGCGCAAGGCGGACGAGGCGCATGCGCTGGGTCGCGCCGGCGTGCCCGCCTATCTCGACGGCGAGCGCCTGATCGCACTCGCCCTCGAGACGGGTTGCGACGCCGTTCATCCGGGCTATGGCTTTCTCGCCGAGAACGCGTCCTTCGCCCGCGCGGTCGCGGCGGCCGGGCTGACCTTCGTCGGGCCGTCGCCCGAAACGCTCGACCTGTTCGGCGACAAGATTCTGGCGCGCGAATTCGCAACGCGCGCCGGCGCGCCGGTCATCGAGGGCGCCGGGTTGAGCAACACCGCCGAGGCGCGGGCGTTCTTCGCGACGGTCGGCGCGCCGATCATGTTGAAAGCAGTCGCCGGGGGCGGCGGGCGGGGCATGCGGGCGGTCGCGCAGGAAAGCGAAATCGGCGAGGCCTTCGCCCGTTGCCAATCGGAGGCGGCGAGCGCGTTCGGCGACGGCTCGCTCTACGCCGAGCGGCTGATCGCGAGCGCGCGCCATATCGAGATCCAGATCCTTGGCGACCGGCATGGCGGGCTGACCGATTTCGGCGAGCGGGAATGCTCGATCCAGCGCCGCAACCAGAAGCTGATCGAGATCGCGCCGAGCCCGTGGCTGTCGCCGACTTTACGCGAGCGCATAGCCGGCGCGGCCGTGCGGCTCGCCTCCGCCGCAGGCGTCGACAACCTCTGCACTTTCGAGTTCCTGCTCGACGCCACGAACGACGCCGACGACGCCTGGTTCGCCTTCATCGAGGCCAACCCGCGCCTGCAGGTCGAGCACACGGTCACCGAGGAAGTCTTCGGCGTCGACCTCGTGCAGGCCCAGATCCGCGTCGCTTCCGGCGACAGCCTCGGGGCGATCGGCCTTGCGGGATCGCATGCCCCGCAGGGCCATGCGATCCAGGCGCGGGTCAATCTCGAGGTCATGACGGCTTCCGGCGAGGCCGCGCCCAGCGGGGGGCGCATCGCCGCCTTCGACATTCCCTCCGGCCCGGGCGTGCGCGTCGATGGGTTCGGCTATTCCGGCTATCGCACCGCCGCGGCCTTCGATTCCCTTATCGCCAAGCTGATCGTCCACTCGCCTTCGGCAAGCTTTGCGGCCGCGGCGGCGAAGGCGGCGCGGGCGCTCGGCGAGTTCCGCATCGCCGGCGTCGAAACCAATGTTTCCTTCCTGCAGGCGCTGCTGAGGCATCCCGATTTCGTCGCCGGCCGAATCGACACGCGCTTCATCGAACGCCGCCTGCCGGAGCTTCTGAAGTCGGCGGCGCATGACCATCGGCGCCTCTATTTCGACGCCCCCGCCGAAGACGCGCCGAATAGCGAGGCGGTCGCGCTCGAGGGGCCGGAAGGCGCGATCGCGATCGGCGCGCCGATCTCCGGCGCCCTCGTTTCGGTCGACGTCGCCGAGGGCGAGGCCGTGCGCCCCGGCCAGCAGATCGCCGTGATCGAAGCGATGAAGATGGAGCATCTGGTCAGCGCGCCCTGCGGCGGGATCGTGCGCGAGTTGCGCGGGCGGAAGGGCGATACGCTCTACAAGGACGATCTCATCCTGTTCGTCGAGCCGGCCGACACCGGCGCCGGGTCCGAGATGCGAGCCGAGCCGGTCGACCCGGACGCCGTTCGCAAGGATCTCGCCGACATGCTGGCGCGTCAGGCTTTTGGATTCGACGCGAATCGCCCGGAGGCGGTCGCCAGGCGGCGCAAGACCAATCATCGCACGGCGCGCGAGAACATCGCCGCGCTCGTCGATGCCGACAGTTTCGTCGAATTCGGATCGCTCGCCGTCGCAGCGCAGGCGGCGCGTCGCACGCAGGAGGATCTCATCCGCAATACGCCGGGCGACGGCGTCGTGGCGGGGCTCGCCACGGTGAACGGCGATCTTTTCGGGGTGGA
Source organism: uncultured Alphaproteobacteria bacterium (assembly GCA_963741405.1). GTDB lineage: Bacteria > Pseudomonadota > Alphaproteobacteria > Rhizobiales > Beijerinckiaceae > Roseiarcus. The sequence continues at coordinate 83,635 of CAVUHX010000042.1, read as the reverse complement.
GCGCGCCCGCTGCCTGGTCGTCGCCTACGACTACACGGTGCTTGCCGGCACGCAGGGCCAACGCAACCACAAGAAACAGGATCGCCTTTTCGCCCTCGCCGAGCGGCAGCGCCTGCCGGTCGTGCTGTTCGCCGAAGGCGGCGGCGGCCGGCCGGGCGACACGGATACCGCCGTCGTCAGCGGACTCGACGTGCCGACCTTCGCCCAATTCGCGAAGCTCAGCGGGCTCGCGCCGCTTGTCGGCGTCGTCTCGGGGAGATGCTTCGCCGGCAACGCCGCGCTGCTCGGCTGCTGCGACGTGGTGATCGCGACGAAAGACGCGAATATCGGCATGGGCGGCCCGGCGATGATCGAGGGCGGCGGCCTTGGCGTCTACCGTCCGGAGGAAATCGGTCCGGCCAGCGTGCAAGCCCCGAATGGCGTCATCGATCTCCTGGTCGGGGACGAAATCGAGGCCTGCGCGGCGGCGAAGCAATACCTCGCCTATTTCCAGGGACGGATCGCCGCCTGGAGCGCACCCGACCAGCGGTATCTGCGTCGCGCCATCCCGGAAAACCGACTGCGCGTCTATGACATCCGCGCCGTGATCGGGACGCTGGCGGACGAAAATTCGGCGCTCGAACTGCGCGCGGCCTTCGGAGTCGGAATCGTCACCGCTCTCGTCCGCATCGAGGGCCGGCCGTTCGGCCTGATCGCCAATGACCCGAAACACCTCGGCGGCGCGATCGATTCCGACGCCGCCGACAAGGCGGCGCGCTTCATGCAGCTCTGCGACGCCTTCGACATCCCGATCGTCTCGCTCACCGACACGCCGGGCTTCATGGTCGGCCCCGAGGCGGAGAAGACCGCGCTCGTGCGCCATGTCTGCCGCATGTTCGTGACGGCGGCGAACGTCGACATTCCCTATTTCACCGTCGTTCTGCGCAAGGGCTACGGGCTCGGCGCGCAAGCCATGGCCGGCGGCGGATTCCACGCGCAGTGCTTCACCATATCCTGGCCGACCGGCGAGTTCGGCGGCATGGGGCTCGAAGGCGCCGTGCGCCTCGGCTTCCGCAAGGAACTCGAGGCGATCGACGACGCGGCGAAGCGCGACGCGCTCTTCCGCTCGATGGTGGCGAGACATTACGAGACCGGCAAGGCGACCAACATCGCCTCGGTGCTCGAGATCGATCAGGTGATCGATCCGGCCGAGACGCGCCGCTGGATCATCCGCGGGCTCGAAGTCCTGTCCCGCGCCGCGGCCGCGCGAAAGCCGCAAGCGGCCGTTCATCGATACGTGGTGAGCCCCCGGAGACCGCGAGCCGTTCGCGCGGCTGACGGCGCCGGGACGCCGCGACCGAACGGGCGTCACTCGGCTGGATAGCGGAACGCCGCACTCGTGTCGCGACCGCTCTCGCCGCGCGCGATCGCCGCGTCGTAGAGCGCCGCGACGCCTGGCATCACCGCGAGCGCGACGCCGTGGTGCGCGGCCTCCTCGATCATCAGCCGCACGTCCTTGCGCGCCATCGCGATGGTGAAGGACGGCGGGTCGTACGGTCCGGAGGCGACCTTGGCCGCCCGGGCCGACAGGAACTGCCCGGGGTTGAACTCGTTGAACATCCCGACGGTCAGACCAGGACGTCTTGGGATCTAACGTTGGCGGTCGCGTCTCTTGTTGTCTGCCTCGGGCTCCTCATCTTCGGCGGCCTCCTTCTCAGGTTTGGTCGGGTGTGATTTAAACCGATGCAGGGTAGGTTCGGTTTGATTGATTTGGCGGGAGGCGACGGATGTCGGTCGGGGATTTGAGCGATGAGGGGCTGATGGCGGCGTTGCGGGCGCATCCGGAGCTTCGCCAGCGGGTGTTTTCGATTGTGCTGGCGGTCGAAGGCGATGAGGGGGCATTGACGGAAGCCGACGCGGCGGAAGAGCGGATGGTCGAGGAGACGCGTCTTCTGGGACGGGAGGCGTTGCGCACTTGGGCCGAGCGGCGGGTCGAGGCGACGGAGCGGGAGATTCGCCAACGCCCGCAGATGCATCGCCAAGGCGAAAAAAACTCCGCTGGCATACGAAATTCGGCGAAATAGAGGTTCGGGAGCCGCAATATCGGTTCGGGAGGCAGCGGGTGCGTCCATTCGTGCTCGGGGCGAAGGTGAGCCCGCTCGGGTGTTCGCGGCCGCTGCAGCGCGCCATCGTCGACTTCGCCGCCGATCAGCCCTTCGCGCAGGCGCGCGCCAAGCTTGAGGAGCACTACGGCTTGGCGATCGGCGAGAGCACGATCCAGCGGATCACGTTCGCCCACGCCCGGGCGATGCATGAAAGCAGTCGTCGGGATTTGGAGTTTCCGGAAGCGCCGGGCCTTCGCAAGCCGATCGTCGTCGAGACGGACGGCGGCATGGTTCCGATCGTCGAGCCGAGCAGGGAGGAGAAGGACAAGCGCAAGGGCAAGACGCTGTCCTGGCGGGAGGCGAAGCTGTCGCTGGCGCACGCGCAAGGGAACTGCACGCCGGTTTATGCGGGCTCGATCGAGGGCGGGGTCGAAGAGGCCGGGCGCCAGCTGCTTTCCTGCGCGGTTCGCGCCGGCTTCCTCCCGGGTTCACGCGGTCGGCGACGGCGCGCCCTGGATCGTCGGCCAAATCGAGCAGCAGTTCGGCGATCAGGGCTGCTACCTGATTGATTTCTATCACGTCTGCGAATACCTGGGCGCCGCCTCGGCGGCGATCGCGCCCGACCCGGCGGCGCGCAGCGCATGGATGGAGACGCAGAAGGAGGCGCTCAAAGGCGGGCGTCTCGACGCCGTCCTGCGGGCGCTCGTCGGACATTGCGAGCCTCCCGAAGCCGACGACCAGCACGCGCCGGTGCGAACCTGCCATCGTTATCTTGGCGCTCGCGCCAACCAGTTGAACTATCACCAGGCCCTGGCCGACGGACTGCCGATCGGCTCCGGCGAGATCGAAAGCGCCCATCGCTACGTCGCCCAGCAACGCCTGAAGCGGCCCGGCGCCTGGTGGCGCGTCGAGCATGCCGAACATATGCTCGCCTTGCGGATAAACCGAATCAACGGCGACTGGGACGCCTACTGGAAAGCCCTCGCCCGGCAACGTGCCGCTGCAGCCAATGACAATAGCCCGAACAAATCACTACGCCGCACCGCCTGATTGCACCACTTTGGATCGCACCCGGTTTGGTCCTTTTGCTTGACGCACGCGCTGAGCGGTGCGTTCGGCGCCCGCTGATACCGGCTCCCACCTCGGCAGTCGGTCCGGAATATGTCAGCAGCTCGCCGTTCCGATTTGCCGTCCGATGCCCGGGCTGGAGAACGGCTGCTCTTTCAGCGCCGCAGGTATTCAGTCGGGCGTCACCCGGACCGGAAGCTCAGCTCCGATCGGCGTTCAGGAACATGCGGATGAGTTCGGAAAGGCTCCCGGCCTGCGTCTTCTTCATCACATTGGCGCGGTGAACTTCCACGGTCCGCGGACTGATTCCCATCTCATAGGCGATGATCTTGTTGGGTTGCCCCTTGATCAGCCTCTCCAGGACTTCGCTCTCCCGAGCGCTCAGCATCGCCCGACGGGCGAGCGCGACTTCGACGGGCGTCCCGTTCAGCTGCGCGTCCTTGCCGAGCGCGAGCCCTCTCCGGACGGCGCCGATCAGCTCTTCCGCCCTGAACGGTTTTTCCAATAGGTCGACCGCGCCTTGCTTCATAACCCGGACCGCGAGCGGGACATCGGCGTGACCGGTGATGACGATCACCGGCAACGAAAGCTCCCTCGTGGCGATATGCGCCAGGAGCTCCATCCCGCTCATGCCCGGCATGCGCACGTCGGTCACGACGCAGCCCGGTTGAAGGCTGTCCAGTTCGGCGAGGAATTCATTCGCCGAAGCGTAAGTCCTGACGCTCAGCCCCTCATTGACCAGGAACAGCCGGACGGAGTCGCGAAGCGCGTCGTCGTCGTCGATCACGTGAACGCACTGGTGGTCGCTCATTCGCCGCTCTCCGCGACCGCCAGCGGCAGAGTGAAGCTGAAAACGGCCCCGCCGTCGGGACCCGATTCACCCCAAATGCGCCCGTAATGGGCTTCGATGATCGACTTCGAAATTGACAGCCCGACGCCCATTCCGTTCGCTTTGGTCGATGTGAGCGGCTCAAAACAGGCTTTCTCTTACCGCATCGCCAAGCCCCGGACCATCGTCCGAGACGTTGCGCCGGATCACACCTTCGGCGATTCCCTCGGTTGAAACGGAGACCTGCGATCCGCCCGTCTCCACCGTCGCCTCCCTGGCGTTGCGAAGGAGGTTCGACAGGACCTGCCCGATCTGGATCCTGTCCATGAGGACTTCGTCGTCTTCCGCCTTGAGGCTCAGCGTTACAGCGGGCTGGAGCGTCCGGCCGTCGGGAAACGCGACCGCCACGACTTCGCGGATCAGCTCGTGCAGGCTCTGATGGCTCTTGTCGGCCTCGCCGTGCGCGACGAACGCGCGAAGACGCCGAATCATGTCGCCCATCCTGTCGACCTGTTCTCCGGCGCGTCTCAGGGCGTCTTCGACCGGCGCGAGCCGATCGTCCGGGGCGCGACCGAGCATCCGTCGCGCTGTCGCGAGGTAGACGGCCGCCGCCGCCAGCGGCTGGTTGAGCTCGTGCGACAGCGCGCCGGCCATTCCGCCGATGGCGGTCAGGCGCTGCGCCGAAAGCTGGTCCATGCGCATTTCGAAATTGCGCCGCTCGGAGAGGTCCCGCACGAAGCCGACGAAGATCAGCTCGGAGTTGACGATGGCCTCGACAATCGCCAGTTCGATCGGGAAGGTCTTGCCGTCCTTGCGCTGTCCCTCCGTTTCGCGGCCGACCCCGATGACCTTCGCGACGCCGGTGCGCAGATAATCGGCGATATATCCGTGGTGGCGCCGCGGTGATTTTCGGGACGTCGTCCTTCAGCGCAGCGCTCCGAACCGCATCGGGGTTGATCACCGCTCCCGGCGCAAATCCGAACATGCGCCGCAGCGCGTCCGCATCCCTCGCCGTGTTCGTTCCGACATCGAGATCGAAGGCCGCAATCGCCTTGGAGGCTTGAGTCAGCCGGAATCTCTCGTTGGCGACCAGGAGCGGTTCTGCTTCGGCCCGCCGCCCCTCGGCCTCGCCCAGGCGCCGGAGGGCCCGGTGCATCGCTTCCGCGAGGCCGGAAATGGCGAAGGAATTGAGCAGAAACAGCACAAGCCGCAGGGCCGGAGCGGGATCCTCCGGCATCGCGAACAGAACGCCCCAGAACGCTCCGGCCGCCGCGGCGGCGACGCCGGGAATCAGCCCGCCCAGAATCGAGGCGGCGATGACCCCTGGATAGAAGACCTGGTAGGGGAGATGCCCGAAGGCTCCCGGTCCGAGCGCGAGGCGCTGCACGACCCCGGACAGGCTCGCTGCGAGCCCGATCCCGATCTTCAGCGGCCAGCGCGTGTCGTGAATGGCGCCGAGCGCCAGCGCCAGCCCGCCGCCGCGCCGCTTCGCCGCAAGTTTGAACGTTCTCGTCCTTAATCAAGCGTCGCCCGGACGAGGCCAGGTTTGTCCGCAGGCGTTGGGCGCTTGCATCGCTCCAGCGCCGGAAATCCGCCCCTCTCATGTTGACAATTGTCCGAAACGGAACGGGACGCAAGCCGCTCCCGAAGGCCGCGGCCCCCACATATCCGAAAGGCGGAAGGCGGTAAATACCATATAGAGTTTGTGTTATTACATGATCGGACAGGCCTTCATCGGCCGCCCGTCGGCGTGACGCTAAATGGGGTCGCAAGTCCTTGAGAGATCAGGGCCCCGCCGCTAAAATTTCGCCAAACGCGCCAGGCTAGGCGACTTTGGCGAGCGCCATCGCCCGGTGGCCCCGCTGGACCCGGGGCAGCGCGACCACGGCGACCGCGCCCTCCCCCTGCCGCGACCCGAGGCGGAGCGATCCGCCGTGCAGTTCGACCAGCGAGTTGGCGATCGCAAGGCCGAGGCCGGATCCCTTCATCCCGTCGGCCATGACGGCGTCGCCCTGCTCGAAGGGCCTGCCCAGGCGCGCGATGTCTTCTGCGGCGATGCCCGGCCCGTTGTCTTCGACGTAGAAATAGATGCGCTCGGCGATCGCCTCGGCGCCGACTTCCACGGCGCCGCCCTCGGGTGCGAACTTGACCCCGTTGCGCATCAGCGTCGTGAGGATCCGTTCGAGGGCGTGCCGATCCGCCTCGATGAAGAGCTCCGCGTCGACGTCGACGCTCACCGAGATCCGCTTTTCCCGCGCGGTCGCCGCCACGTCCTGCACCGCCCGGCTGACTGCATCGCCCGCGGGGAACCGGCAGTAGGTCAGCCGCTCCCGCCCCGCCTCGAGACGCGACATGTCGAGGACGTCGCTGACGACGTGCAGGAGATATTCCCCGCTGGCGGAAATGTGCTGGCAATAGTCGCGATATTTCTCCGACCCCAGCGGCCCGAAGGTCTGGCTTCCCATCAGCTGGGAGAAGCCGATGATTGCATTGAGCGGGGTGCGCAGCTCATGGCTCATGTTGGCGAGGAATTCCACCTTGGCGCGGTTGGCCGCCTCGGCCTGCGCTTTCTGCTCATGGTAGCGCTCGGCAAGCTCGCCGAGCTGCTGGGCCTGCTCCTCGAGCGAACGACGCGACTGTCGCAGCTGGGCGACCGTCGCAAGCAGGAGCCGTTCCGAACTCATCAGCTGCTCTTCGTGCTCCTTGAGCGCGGTGATGTCGGTGCCGACCGATACGAATCCTCCGTCGCGCGTACGCCGCTCGTTGACCTGAAGCCAACGTCCGTCGGCCAGGCGCGCCTCGAACGTGCGGCAATGCCGGCTCGTCTCGACGGGCGTGCCTGATTCCGGCTGCGCGTTCCGGATGAGCGTCGAGAAGTCGGCATAATGCGCGCCAGTCCGGACGGCCTCATCCGTCAGATCGTGCAGGCGCTGGTATTTCGAATTGCACAGCACCAGACGATTGCTCGAGTCCCAAAGCACGAAGGCTTCGGAAATGGCCTCGATCGCCTCGCGCAGCCGCTGGTCAGCGGTCGCGGAGGCTTCCGCTTCCCGCTTGCGCTCGGTGATGTCGAAAGCGATGCCGACGAGACAGGCCTGCCCTGTCTCTTCGTCCTCGACCAGTTCGGCGCGCTTGTGCAGCCATACCCACCGCCCGTCGGCGGCGCGCATGCGAAATTCGACCTCGATATAATCGCCGCTCCGCTCGGCGGCGCGCCGCGCGATCCCGTCCAGGCTGTGGTCCTCCGGGTGCATCAGGTCCTGCAGTTCGGCCACTGTCCAGTGGCCCGGCCGCTCGACGAGATCGAGGACGCCGAACATCGACGCCGACCAGACGATGCGGCCGCGTTTCAGGTCCCATGTCCAAAGGCCGCAACGTCCCCGATTCAGCGCGAGATCGAGGCGGGCCCGAATGGCGATATCCTCGCGCAGGCGTTTGCGTCTGTTGCGGACATCGGCCGCGTAGAGGCTCCCGGCCGCGACGACGAGCGCGATCGTGGTGGCGAGCAGGAGGATTGTCACCGTCGCGGCGCGTCTCCACGCGGCGAGATGGCCCTCGACCGAAGAGGCGAAGCCGACGCGACCAGCGGTCGCGGGCAGGGACCTTACCGTCGCAAAGCGGTCGCCGGCAGAGTCGTCTGAAATCCGAACGACGCCGGTTTCACCGCCTCGCGTCACACGCGAGACCGGATCGTCCGCCGCGGCGCCCCCTGTCTCCAAAGGATCGCCGGCGATCCGCCGTCCCGCCCGGTCGACCAGAACCGCCCTGTCGAGGCGCTCGTCCGGGCGGGCTTCGAGCACGCGCCGGAAGATCTCCGCCGGCGACGCCTGCGGCGCAGCGGCAAGCGCGGCGTTGAGACGGGCCGCAATCAGGGTCGCACGCATATCGACCTCTCGAGCGGCCTCCGACAGAGCAAGATCGTGCTCGACCGCGAGATGGCGCACCGTCGCCGTGGTGACGAGGACGATCGCCATGACCACGGCGACCGACACGGCCGGCGGCGCCCAGCCTGCGCGCGCCGGGTGGACGCGACGAGCAGTTGCCCCGCTCCGGCGCCGCGCCCCTTCCCCGGGGCAAGCCTCAGCGTTTGCCGCGCTCGCACGCGTCATTTTCGCTCCCAGGACCTTGCCAAATGAAGTCGGGCAAACCCGCCGTTCAACCCGAATCACTACGATAAGAATCCTTGTGCGAATCTTTGTCCAGCCCCTTGACAGGCCTTGGGCGAATTTTCCGGACAAGGGGAGAACGACGCCTCTGCGGGCGGGCGTCCCGACGCGGGCGTCCGCAACGTCAGGCTAAGCGGCCTATGATCCAACGCACCTTACGGAGGCAGAAACCGGGTCGTCAGGCGAGACTGCGCGTCACGATATCGCGCACGTCAGGCGAGAGTGCGGGCCGTGCAGAGATCCGGTTCAGCATCGCCTCGGCCATCCGGCGCCTGGTTTCCTCGAGCGAGCGCCAGGAACGCATCGCAGTGAGAAGGCGCGCGGCGATCTGCGGATTGCTCGGATCGAGAGCGACAACCATTTCCTCGAGAAAGGCGAAGCCCGCTCCATCGGAGCGATTGAACTGTGTGTGGTTGGCGGTGAACCCGCCGATCAGCGCCCGCACACGATTCGGATTGGACATCGAGAATCCGCGATGGCCCATGAGCGACCGCACACGATCGAGCGTCTCGCGCTCGGGTATCTGCGCATTGAGCGCAAACCACTTGTCAAGGATGAGCGGCTCCATGGCGTAACGGCGGCTGAACGCGTCCGAGGCCCGCTCGCGACCGGCGTTCGGCTTGAGGATGATCTGGGTGAGCGCGCCGAAGCGCTCGGTCATGTTGTCGGCCTCGGCGAGCTGACGGTGCGCCCGCTCGAGTCCCTCGATGACGTCTCCGTCGGCATAGAGCGCTAGCGCGACATTGCGCAGCGCCCGCCGGCCGGCCGCCTCGGCGTCCGGGCTGAAGGGTCTCGAATCCGCGAGCCATTCGTGCAGATCCGCGAGCGCGCGGCTGTGCTTGCGGCCGAGGGAGCCGCGCAACGTCTTGCGCGCGGCATAGATCGCGTCCGGATCCACGTCCTCGCCGATCTCGCGCGCGATATCCGCTTCGGTCGGCAGCGTCATGGCCTGCGCAGCAAAGGCCGGATCGACCCGGCCTTCGCGCGCATCCCCGATCAGAGCGCCGAACGCGGAGATCAGGCCCTCGTTCCGCTCAGGCGCGCCACCGGCTCGAATCGCTGCGACGCTGCGCAGAAGCACACGCGTCGCCAGGCTCTGGAGGGCCTGCCAGCGATTGAAATTGTCGCTGTCGTGGCGCGAAAGGACGATGAGATCATCCTCGGTGAGGTCGTCCTCGACCCGCGCAGGTGCAGAGAAACCGCGCAGGAACGAAAGCGTCGGTCGCCGCGGAACTCCGCGAAAAACGATCGACCGCTCCGCCTCGTTCAGTCGAAAGACGCCCTCGGCGATCTCCTCAGCCTTGGCGTCGACGGTAGAGAGTGCAAAGTCGCCCCCTTCCGGATCGACCAGGCCCAGCGCGATGGGCATCGTCATGGGCGCCTTGTTCGCCTGACCCGGCGTCGGCGCGAGCGTCTGAGCGATGTCGACGCGGAAGGTTTTCGCCGCAGGGTCGTAGGCGGTTCGCACGGTCAGCTTCGGCGTGCCGGCCTGCGTATACCAGCGCATGAACCGCCCGAGATCCTGTCCCGAAACGTCGGCGAAGCAGCCGATAAAGTCCTCGACCGTGGCCGCCTTTCCATCGAAGCGATGGAAATACATGTCCATGCCCGCGCGGAAGGCGTCGGGGCCGATCAGCCGCTTGAGCATCCGGATGACCTCGGCGCCCTTTTGGTAAACCGTCGCGGTGTAGAAATTGCTGATTTCGTTGTAGACCTCCGGCCGAACATTGTGCGCGAGCGGGCCGGCGTCCTCGGGAAACTGCGCCGACCGCAGGGCCCGCACCTCGGCGATTCGCTTCACCGCCGCCGAACGCATGTCCGCGGAAAACTCCTGGTCGCGGAACACCGTCAGGCCTTCCTTGAGGCAGAGCTGGAACCAGTCGCGGCAGGTGACGCGGTTGCCGGTCCAGTTGTGAAAATATTCGTGCGCGATCACCCCTTCGATGCCGGCGTAGTCGTCATCCGTCGCCGTCTGCTGCGACGCCAGGACGTATTTGTCGTTGAAGATGTTGAGACCCTTGTTCTCCATCGCCCCCATATTGAAATCAGGGACGGCCACGACGTTGAACACGTCGAGATCATATTCCCGTCCGTAGACCCGCTCGTCCCACGCCATCGAACGCTTCAGCGCGTCCATCGCGTAATGCGCGCGCTCTTCGCGGCCCGGTTCGACGTAGATTGCGAGGGCGACGCTGCGACCCGAAGCGGTGACGAAGGAGTTGGATATGTGCGCGAGATCGCCCGCGACCAGCGCAAACAGGTAGCACGGCTTCCGATGCGGGTCGCTCCAGACGGCCCAGTGACGGCCTGCGGTTTCCGACTCGCCCGCGCCCTCGAGATTGCCGTTGGAGAGCAGAACCGGCGCCTCGCTGCGATCCGCTTCGAGCCTGACGCGATAGGTCGATAGGACGTCCGGACGATCGAGGAAATACGCGATCCGACGAAAGCCCTCGGCTTCGCACTGGGTGCAGTAGGCGGAGCCGGAACGATAAAGGCCCATCAGCTTGGTGTTGGCCGCGGGATCGAGGCGCGTCTCGATCCTGAGCACGAAAGGCCGCTTCGGTGGGCTGGAAAGCAAGAACTGCGAGGCGCTCGCCTCGAAGCTTCCAGGTTCCAGCGGCCGACCGTCGAGTTCCGCGGCTACGAAAACAAGGTCGTCGCCATCAAGGGCGAGGGCAACGTCGGCGCGGCCGGCCGGATTGGCTCTGATCGACAGGGTCGAGACGACGCGCGTCGCGTTGCGGTTGAGCGATATGTCAAGGTCGACCGCGTCGATGAGGAAATCCGGGACACGATAATCGACGAGGCGAACGGGCTGCCCGACCGAAGTGCGCATGGGCGCTGGCCTTTCCGAATGATCGACTGGCGGCGCTCTCGAGCCAAGAGAGCGCGCGGGCGCGCGTCAGGCTGGCGCCCGGCTGATCGCCGCCGTGGGGGTAAACTCCAATCCGTACCGAAGCAAGGCCTTTTGCAGGCTTGGCTGCGGCCCGATGCCGCTGGTGAAGATCAGGGCGCCGGGGCGATTGGAGTCAATGGGATTCTGCCTGGTTCCGAGCAGCGAATCGAGCCGTCGCGCGATCGCCGGAGCCGGATCGACGAAGGTGACCGGCCAGGGCGCGAGCCGCTCGAGCGCGTCCAGCAGCAGGGGGAAATGCGTGCAAGCGAGGACGACGTGATCCGTCCGCCTTCCTGCCCGCTCGACGAAACACGGCGCAATTTCCCGTGCGATCTCAGCGTCCTCGACGGCGTCTCCGCGCATCGCGCGTTCGGCGATCGGGGCGAGCGCAGAGGATCCGACGAGGGTGACCTCGCAATCGCCCGCGTGTTCGCGCACGAGCGCGTGCGTGTAGTCGCGCGCGACCGTCCCGCGGGTCGCCAGCACGCTGATCAGCCCGGAGCGCGAGGCCCTGGCCGCCGGTTTGATCGCCGGAACGACGCCGACGAACGGCATGCCAGGATAGGCCGCCCGCAGGCGAGGCAGAGCAAGCGTCGAGGCCGTGCTGCAGGCGACGACGACGATGTCGGGGCGGCGATCCGCGATCATGATCGCCATCACCGTCTCGACCCGAGAAACAAGTTCTCCCTCGCCGAGCCGTCCGTAGGGGAAAGCCGCATCGTCGGCGACATAGGCGATTTCGACGTCCGGCCGCAGCCGCCGGATCTCGGCGAGAACCGTCAGGCCGCCGAGCCCGGAATTGAAGACAAGCGCGCGGCCAATATTTTCCCGTGGCACAGAAACTTCATCGCTCCGCCGGTTCGCGACCTGCACATCGAGCGCCTTACGACAAAGCGTCCGGCTCAGCAAAGGCGCGGCTTTCACGCAAAGGCGCCCGTCTTAATGATTTGCAGAACCTTGCGGCGCCGTACCGGCGCGCGGCCCGAACGCCCAATACCCCTTCCGGACACTTGCGTTTCCTTTCATTTCCTTTTTCGAATCAAGTGTTTTCAATGGCTTGCGACGGGGTTCCTGGACCCCCTCCCCCCTGTCTCGTCGGCTCGGCCGGCCCGCCGAGCCATGAGTTGATGCTCGCGTCGGCTTGCTCGCCGTGGCGGGGCAATCCTGTTGCGCGTTCGGCCGCCTCTGCGTCATTCCCTGCTCAAGTCCTCACAATTGAGACCATAACATGAACATACGGAATCGTAAAGAGATTTGGCGGCTCGAACACCCGGTCGCCCTTGCGGCCATTCTGGTGGATCGAATTCACGCTTGGCGCCGCCCGACGCTGGCGAATTGGGTCCGCCTCACGTCTCTTTGAACCCTGGTGCTTCCCGAGACCATTGACCAGCGGCGCAGCGACGGACAATGGAATGGCTCCACATCGCCGACGGAGAGTCGCGCTACCCTGACATGTCGTTGTCCGACGCCTCCATAAGCGCCGACGCGCTCGATCATATTGTTGCGCCGACGTCGCCAAGCGCCGCGGAACGGAGAGGCTTGGCCCTCGCCGTCGTGGCCGCGGCGTCGCTTCATTTGCTGATTCCGATCGGTCTTCTGGTTTCCTATTGGCTGTCGCCCGCTCCCGCGTCGCCGGTGCAGGAAATTCCGGTCGAGGTCGTGGTGGAGCCTCCCCCTCCGCCACCGCCCCCGCCTAAACCGGAGGAGAAGCCAAAACCCCCGCCTCAACCCGAGGACGACCGGCCCGCCTACGATGCTCCGAGCGCCGCAACGCAGGAAAAGGCGAACCGCGACTCCCCTGACCAGAAGACGACGGCGCCCGCCGCCAGGCAGGAGCCTCCGCAGACCGTCGGGGCGCCCCAGCAATCCGAGCAACCGCCCGCCGCTGAGGAAAAGAAGGCAGAGTTGCCGCCGCCGCCGGAGACGAAGCCGGTTCCGGAGGCTGAACAGCCAGCCGCACCCTCCCCTGCGCCGGCCGAGGCCGACGCGGCGCCTCCCGCCGAGGCTGTCGAACCCAAGCCCGCTCCGCCGCCGGCGCCGCCTGCGCAGGCGCCGGCGGGCGTTCCCCTGCCGACGGCCGACGAGCTGCCGCAGTATCAGTTCGCCCACGCGGCAATGGAATCTCCGGTTGTCGGGGGCACCGCCGATACGAGGTATTTCACGATCATATACGGTATGATACGGTCGCACCTCCGGAAGCCGCGGGACATCGGTTCAGCCGCGCACGGCGGCGCGATCGTGTTCACCGTCGATGAATCCGGCAATCTGGTTCAGCGCAGGCTCATGAGCTCGAGCGGGTCTCCGAACCTCGACATGGCAGTCATGTCTGCCATCGCCGAGGCCGCGCCCTATCCCGCTCCGCCGGGCTGGCAGTCAAGATCCATGCGGCTAGTCTACGGGAGGTGATTGTCGGGTTGGGCGGTCCCTTCTCCCCGCTTCCGGGGACAAGGTGGCGGGCGCCAGCCCGCCGGATGAGGGGCGCCCGCCCGCCGCCCTCTCCTGAAGAGTCCGCCCCGCCCCTCACCCCGGCCCCCTCCCGCAAGCGGGGCAAGGGGCGGGGCGCTCGGCTTAGCGCGGCACGCATCTCCAGAAGGAGCGCACCCGCTGGAAGTCGGTATAGCTTTCCCAGTCGTGGACGGCGACCAGCCCGTATTTCGAGCATTCGGCCTGCGCTTCGGCGGCGAATTGATACGGCCGAGGAAAGTCGTTGCCCGGATGGTTCGGATAATAAATGAAGGCTATGGACCGCTCGTTGGCGCAACCGGACAACGCCAGCAGAATGCCGATCAGGCCAAGAATTCGCATACTCGCGCCCCGCGCTTAAGCCCTGGGCTCAGGGTTCCACCCAGCCCGAATCCGGCCGCACTCTGCCCATCTGGCGCTTCCTGCGCAAGTGTTCCGACGCCATTCCGTTTGATCGCCCTCTAGAAACGACACTGAAACGCGCCCTGAAGTCCGGACAAGCATGAGCGACGACGGACGAAGCGGGCGGGCTTCCGGGCTGGGCAAGATTTAGGGCTCAAGACCTGCTCGCCGCGCGATGTCGTATCCGAGCGGTTTGGACGCCCCTTCGCGGAGATTGCAAACGGTCGTCGCGCGACGCCGAACTCGCCGCGCGGACGGGCCCCCTTGATGCCGTTGTCGGCGTGAGCGTTCACTCCGCGGGCCGCGACCGTCGCCGAGATCCGCCCGGACCCGGCTCCCCCGAGAGCGAGACCGCACTACGGCGCCCATCCATGCTGTTCGCGCACGTCTTCTCCTGCTTCTATCATTACGAGAAGGCGAGTGAATCACAGGCGCCGCCAAACGGATGCCCGCCTTCATGCCTCGCGATCTCCCCGCGAACGCTCGGAACCGCCGTGGACCTGCGCCCAACTCTTGTCTAACTTGAAGTCATCAAGCGACAAAGCGCCTCGAAGAGGAGATTGCGCCCGTGGCTCACACGCCGTTGATGCGATTCCTCAACTCCCTGTCGGCTGAAACTCGCCGATCCGAAGCGATCGGCGTTTCCGTCGCCGAATTGCTGGCTACGCGGGAGGCCGCCCTATCCCGCCGCCAGTTCGTAGCCGGCTCCGCCGCGCTCGCGACGAGCCTCGCGCTCACCGAGGCGCCGCTGGCGGCGGCCGCAACGCCCCGCATCGCCATCGTCGGCGCGGGGATCGCCGGACTGAATGCCGCGCTGACTTTGCAGGACGCCGGGGTCGCGAGCACGGTGTACGAGGCGTCCAGCCGGATCGGCGGAAGGATGTTCTCCAGCACCTCCATCTGGGCGGACGGCCAGGTGACCGAATGGTGCGGGGAGCTGATCGACTCCAGCCATGCGACGATCATCGGCCTCGCCAAACGGTTCGGTCTCCCCCTGAATGATCTACTCGGCCCCCCGATGCTGCGGGACACTTACCGATTCTTCGGGCGCTACTACACCGTGGAGCAGGCCTACGAGGACTGGCGCAGCGACGTCCATCCGGCGCTGGCCAGAGATGTCGACGCGGCGGGTGAGACCACCACCTATGACAAATTCACCCCCGCGGGGCAGGCGCTCGATCGGATGTCGGTCGCCGAATGGATCGACAGTCGCGTCGCAGGCGGCCGGAAATCGCCGATTGGCGCCCTCCTCGACGTGGCCTATGCGATCGAGTACGGAGCCGACACCACAGATCAAAGCGCGTTGAACGTCATCTATCTGCTCGGCGGCAATAAACAGTCCGAGGCCGGAAACGCGTTCGACGCCTTCGGGGCCTCCGACGAGCGCTATCACATTCGCGGCGGCAACCAGCAGTTGCCGGCGCGGATCGCCAAGCGGCTTCGAAACCCCGTCCAGCTCGGAATGCGTCTGACCTCCATCGCCCGGCAAGGCGACGGGACCTATGCCCTTGCTTTCGGCGGCGCCGCACCGGTCGTAGTCGATCTCGTCGTCTTGAGCATTCCCTTCGCCGTGCTGCGCCATATCGACTTCAGCGGCGCCGGCTTCGACGCGCGCAAGAACACGGCGATCCAAGAACTGGGACGCGGTCAGAACGGCAAGCTTCAGCTACAGTTTTCCTCGCGCTACTGGCGCGAGCCGGGCCCCTGGCCGGGGCGCGGCAACGGCCTGTCCTACACCGACGAGGGCTATCAGAACACATGGGAGGTCAGCCGGCGGCAGCTCGGCGCGGCTGGGATCCTCAACAACTATACGGGCGGCGGCGTGACCGCGGCCAAGGCGACGAAAACGGCTTTTGCGACCGCCGCCGCGCCGGAGGTGCAGGAAGACGCGAAAGCCTTTCTGCGCGGTCTCGAAAGAGTGTTTCCCGGAGGAACCGCGAAGTGGAACGGCCGGGCCGCCAGCTCGCTGCCAGCGCTCGATCCGAACCTTGGCGCATCCTATTCCTACTGGAGGGTGGGGCAGTACACCGCCTTCGCCGGCTACGAAAGGGTGCGGCAAGGCAACGTGTTCTTCGCCGGGGAGCACACCTCGCTGGAGTACCAGGGCTATATGGAAGGCGGCGCGACCGAAGGCGCGCGTGCGGCGCGGGAGATTCTCGCACAGCTGCGCGGATGACGCTGGATGTGGCGATGAAGTAATTCCAGCGCGTCCCGTCGCGCAGGAAGCCAGCCACCAATCACTCTCAGGTCGTCAGCTTACTGTCTCGGCGCTGTAGCGGGCAATGAGGCCGCTGCGGATGGCGACGCGATACACGGCCATGAACACGAGGCAGGCCAGAACGAGGTAGACGACCGCCAGCGCGCCCCCGAGCGCAAGCCCGCCCCACGGCGCAGGTTCGCCTTTGACGACCGCGCGCATGCCCTCGAACACGTAGGACGGCGGCAGAAGCGCCGCGATCGCCTGCATCCAACCCGGCAGGACGGACACCGGATAGAAGACGCCGGCGAAGGGCGAGACGATCATCGGGATCGGCCAGATCAGCCATTCCGAAGCCGGCCCGAGGCGCAGCACGATCGACGCGGCGGCGACGCCGAAGGCGATCCCGGTCAGAAACAGCACGGCGAGAAACGGCGCGAGCGCCACGCCGTAAGCCAGGAACGAGAGGCCGAAGGCCAGGCCGGCGAAAATCACCATGACGACGAGGCTGAGCAAACTCGTGGCGACGGCGACGATGATGAGCCCGGCGAGATACTCGGAAGTGCGCAGCGGGGTGGCGAAGATATTGAGGAAGTTGCGCGTCCAGACATCCTCGAAGAAGGCCATGGTCACGCCCTGCATGACGCGGGTGAGAAAGTCCCAGAGCAGCACGGCGCCGAGCAGCGCGGGGACGAAATTGACCTCGGCGCGCGAGATCGAATTGAGATAGCGGGTCAGGAAGCCCCACAGCAGAATGTCGACCGCGACCCAAATGAAGATCGGAAAGACCCGCTGCGGACTGCCGCGATAGAGGTAGAAAATCCTGAGGACGATTGCAGCGACGCGCGAGCGGTTCATCGTCCCGCTCCTGCGAGCGCCTCGTGCGCGACGGCGACGAACAGATCGTCGAGCGATTCGGCGCCATGGTCACGCGGCAGCGTCTTCGGATCGCCTTCGAGGACGATCTTCCCGTGCGAGAGAAACAGCACCCGGTCGCAGACCGCCTCGACCTCGACCATGTTGTGGCTCGTCCAGAGCACCCCGCAATGACCGCTGTCGACGATCTTGGAGATGCCGGCGCGGATGTCGCGCGCAGCCGACGGATCGATCGACGCCGTCGGCTCGTCGAGAAGCAGGAGCTGCGGGCGGTTCAGCATCGCCTTGGCGAGGCTGAGCCGCGTCTGCTCGCCCGACGACAGCACGCCCGCCTTGGTCCGGCGATACTTCGCCAGGTCGTAGATCGCCAGCAACTTGTCGATCCGTTCATCGAGGCGCTCGACGTCGTAGATCATGCCGAAGACGCGCAAATTCTGTTCGACCGTCAGGTTGCCCGGCAGCGGCGCGTAAACCGCGGCGAAGTTGGTGCCTGCCAGCGCCCTGCTGCGATCCCTGCCGAGATCGACGCCCTGGATGACGATCCGCCCCGCCGTCGGCTCGAGCACGCCGAGGATCATGTTGATCGTCGTTGTCTTGCCGGCGCCATTGGGGCCGAGCAATCCCACGATCTCGCCGGGCGAGACGTGAAACGAGACACCCTCCACCGCCTTCAGCGTCCCGAAGGACTTGGCGAGGCGCTCGACGGCGAGGACGGGGGGCAAGGGCGAGGACATCGGCCGCTCGTATCCGACCCCCCAAGCACCGCGTCAAGGCGATCGACCCGCTTGGCGAGGCGCCTTGAAGCGATCCGCTGCACCTTGCCGGAGTCTCCGGCAGGACCGTCCGCGACAATAGTCCGTCGAATCGGGCCTGCGCCTCGAGGCTGCCCCGTTCCTCCCGACGCCCCGCAGACCTGTCCGGTGGCGAAGCTCGCGTCCTCGCGAGCGAGGCGGACATAGATCGGCGCGAGCTCGACCGGCTGGCCTCCCCTCCAGAGGGAGGGGCGCGTCTAGAACCCCGTATCGAGCGTGAAGAGGTCCTGCGGCGCTCCTACGCCGCGCAGGGCATAGCGGCCGACCGAGGAGAAGCGGCGCCGCTCCGGGGCGACCGAAGACGCGAAGGCCGACGAGATGAGGATCGGCTGGTCGACCGAGCGACACATCGCGGCGATCCGGGCGACTTCGTTGACCGCCGGCCCGACGACGGTGAAATCGAGCCGCTCCTTGCTGCCGATATTGCCGTAGAACACCACGCCGAGATGGAGGCCGAGATACATGTCCGTAACCGGCAAGCCCTCGGCCGAACGGCGCGTATTCAGCGTTGCGACCGCCTCGCGCGCTTGCCTAGCGGCGTCGAGCGCCGCGGCGCAGGCGCGGGCGCGGTCTTCGGCGGGGAAGATCGCCAGCACGCCGTCGCCGATCAGCTTCAGGACGTCGCCCGAATTCCGATGGATGGCGGTGACGACCGCATCCGCATAGTCGTTGAGCAGTGGGATGATCTGCTCCGGCTCCGCGCTGTCGGAGATGCGGGTATAGTTGCGCAGGTCGCTGAACCACAGGACGGTCTTGATCCGGTCCGCCACGCCGCGTGCGATGTGGCCGTGCAGCACCCGCCGCCCGGCGTCACGTCCGAGATAGGTCTCGACCAGCGTCTCGGCGATGCGGGCGAGGGAAGCGGACTTGATTCCGAGGCCGAGGAACGGCGTCAGGCGCTCCAGGGCCGAGATGTCTTCGTCGGAAAACCCCCCGGGGCTATCGGTCATCCAGCCGGCGTAGAAGCAGTCCATCTCGCCGATCACCCCGTCGGCCGCGAAGCGGTTGATGACCGCGACGAAATCGGTGACGGAGGCCTCGCGGTATTCGGAAAAGACCGGGAACTCGAGGTCGCCTTCGGCCTTGATCCGCCATCGCCTCAGGGGTTCCCCGTCCTGCAGCATGCGGAAGTACGGGTTGGTGCGCCAGCGCTCGGCCGCCTCCCCCTCCGTGGTCCGTCCGTATTCCGTGACCGTCGTTTCCGGCTTCTCGCGTTCCCATCGGAAAGCCCGCCCCTCGTGGATGGGATGAAGCGTGTCCATGAACGCTATCGCGCGCGCGAGCGGAATCCCCGCGGCGAGGGCGCGCTGGCAAAAGCCCTCGAGAAGCGCGGTCTCCGCCTGTCCTTCCAATCCGACCTTTGCGAGCCAGCTCGCCAGCTTCGGAAGCTCTGCCTCGATCATGGCGCCAATGATAACGCGGGCGCGCGAGCCGGCCAAATCGCCGCTCCCGGTCCCAAGTATGAAAGCTGATCCCGCCGCCCCGGCGTCCGGCCGAGAAGGTTTCGGCTCAACTCCGCTCAACTCGTCCCCTCGCCGCTCGAACAGCTTGGCTTGGGAGCCGCGAGCCTGCTACGAATTGCGAAAGTCGGGGAGGTCCCAGGACGGGAGAACGCGTATGAGCAAGATCGCTCTCGTCGGACTGGGGCTGGTCGGACGCGCCTGGGCGATCAGCTTCGCCCGCGCCGGCCACGAGGTTTCGATCTGGGACGAGCGGGCCGAGGCGATCGACGAGGCGCTCGCCTTCGTCAACAAGGCATTGCCCGAACTCGACGCGAACGGTCTCCTGAATGGCGAGGCGGCGCTCAGCGTCCGCGCCCGCATGCGTCGCGCCGAGTCGCTCGAGGAAGCGCTCGACGGGGCGAGCCACATCCAGGAGAACACCCCTGAGGATCTCGAGATCAAACGGCGCGTGTTCGCCGAACTCGACCGGGTCGCCGAGCCCGACGCGGTGCTCGCAAGCTCGACTTCGGCGATACTGCCGTCGCTCTTCACCGAACAGCTTGCCGGCCGCGGCCGCTGCCTCGTCGCCCATCCGATCAACCCGCCGTATCTCATTCCGGCGGTCGAAATCGTGCCCGCGGCCTGGACCGACCCCCGCATCGTCCGTCGCACGGCGTCGTTCTTCGAGGCCGCCGGCCACGCCCCGATCGCGCTCAAGCGGGAGATCGACGGGTTCATCGTCAACCGGCTGCAGGGCGTCCTGCTCGAAGAGGCCTTCCGCCTGGTCGCCGACGGCTTCGCCAGCACGGAGGACGTCGACGTCGCGCTGCGCGACGGTCTTGCCTTGCGCTGGTCGTTCATGGGGCCGTTCGAGACGATCGATCTCAATGCGCCGGGCGGGGTGCGCGACTACGCCACGCGATACCAGCATATTTACGCGCAAATCTTTCCTTCGACCCAGCGGCGCGTGGACTGGAGCGGTCCGGCGATGAACGGAATCGAAGCTGAACGCCGCGCCTTGCTGCCTGCCGACAAGCTTGGCGAGCGCGCGGCCTGGCGCGACCGCCGGCTGATGGCGCTCGCCGCTCACAAGAAGCGCGCCGAAGGCGACATCGGCAGGTGAGCGACGCCCAGGTGACGACGCCTACACCCGCGCTGATCGCCGTCGACTGGGGCTCGTCGAGCTTCCGCGCCTATCGGATGGCGCGCGACGGGGCGGTCGTCGACGAACGCGCCACCGCAGACGGGGTCTCGACCGTCGCGCCGGGTCGCTTTCCCGACACGCTGCGCCGCCTTCTCGGCGGATGGCTCGACACGCATGACGATCTGCCGATCATCGCCTCGGGCATGGTCGGCAGCCGGCACGGCTGGCGCGAGGCGCCGTACGTGAAATGCCCGGCCGATCCGCGCGACATCGCCGCCGGTCTCGTCGAGGTTCGGATGGACGATCGCGTCGTTCGACTCGCGCCCGGCCTGTCCTTCGAGCCCGCGGATGGCGAGCCTGACGTCATGCGCGGCGAGGAAGTCGAGATCCTGGGAATCGCGGACGCGGGCGGCCGCCTCGTCGTTCTGCCCGGCTCGCATTCGAAATGGGCGATCGTCGAAGGGGGCCGCGTCGAGCGCTTCAAAACCTTCGTGACCGGAGAACTGTTCGCCGCCGTCAAGGACCACACGCTGGCCGGCGCCTTCGCCCGCTCAGCCAAGGGGAAGCCGGACGGGACAGCCTTCGCACGCGGCGTCGAACGCGGCGCCGCGGCGACGCGCGGCGACAAAGGCTCGGGCCTGCTCGGCGCCCTGTTCGGCGCCCGCAGCCTGCCGCTGACCGGCGGCCTCGCCGAAGACGATGCGGCGGATTATCTCTCCGGCCTCCTCGTCGGGGCGGAGATTGCGGAGGCGCGGCGACTGTTTCCGCACGAGGCTCCGCGCGTCGCGGGAGCCAATGCGCTGGTGAAGCGTTACCTTGCAGCGTTCGCCGTTCTGGGCGAGGAGGCCGTGGCTGCGCCCCCTGGCGCCGCCGCGCGCGGGCTCTTCGTCCTCGCCCGCCAAGCCGGATTGCTGTCATGATTCCTCTCGCGCCCGCTCCACTGATCGCCATCCTCCGGGGCGTCAAGCCCGACGAAGCGGAAGCGATCGCCTCCGCCGTCGTCGAAGCCGGCTTCGGCGCGATCGAGGTCCCGCTGAACTCGCCCGATCCGCTGAAAAGCATCGAGATCATCGCCGCCCGCTTCGGCGAGGCCGTCCTCGTCGGCGCGGGGACTGTGCTCATGCCCGGCGCGGTCGAGTCCGCGGCGGCCGCCGGCGCGAGGCTGGTCGTCGCGCCCAATGCCGATCCCGCGGTGATCGAGCGGGCGCTGAAGGTTGGCCTGTTCGTCCTTCCCGGCGTCGCGACTCCGACGGAGGCCTTCGCGGCGCAGAGCCTCGGAGCGGCAAGCCTCAAGCTCTTCCCCGCGGAAGGCCTGCCGCCCGAGGTGGTCAAGGCCTGGCGCTCCGTCCTGCCCAGGGAGACGCAGCTCTTTCCGGTCGGCGGAATCACGCCGGAACGGATCGCCCCCTACCGCAAGGCCGGGGCCGACGGCTTCGGCATCGGCGGCGCGCTGTACCGGGCGGGGATGACGGCGAGGGAAGTGGCCGGGAAGGCGAGGGCGTTCGCGGAGGCGTGGCGGGAGGCGGAAGGCTGAGCGCGTCTGGCTTGCGGCCCGCGGCCCGATCGGCCGTTTTGGCAGCGAGCGAGTGATTCCAACAGCTTGGGCGCCAAAACCTGTCGCGATGTCGCGACCCGCGACGTGGCGTTCGCCGGTCGCCGCCGGATCGCGTCGCGCGGCGACTTTCTTCCAACGGAATAATAACATATGTGTTATGTTATTATTCCCGCCGCCTTGCGAGGCGCTGAAGCCGCGGCCGAAGCCAGGGGCGGAGCCAGGCGCAAGCCGGTCGAGACCGATTGCCGACTCACAGCCTGAACGGCCGCTCCGCATTGCCGTGCGCGATCCTTTCCCGATCGGCGGGACTGACCGGCAGGCGGTCGAGGAATGCGCGGCCCGGGGCCATCGGCTGATAGGGGTGGTCGGTCGAGAACATGATCCGGTCGACGCCGACCTGGAGGAGGAGGTCGAGGAAGGTCGGCAGGAAGTTGAAGCCCGAGAACGTGTAATGGACGTTCTCCCGCAGATAGGCGCTGACCGGCTTCTTCAGCCCGGTCATCGAAGGCGCCATCACGTCGACGCGCTCGATCATGAACGGCAGCGTCTCGCCCATATGGCCGACGACGATCTGCAAGCCCGGATGGGCGTCGAAGACGCCGCCGAGGATCACGCGCAGCGCATGCAGCGCCGTTTCGATGTGCCAGCCCCAGCCTGCGCCGGCCATCATCTCGCTCACCATCGGCGGCAGGCCGCCGAACCAGGCGTCGATCACCGGCTGCGGCGGTTGGGTGGGGTGGAGATAGATCGGCAGCTTCAGCGCCTCGGCGCGCGCCAGGATCGGGAAGAAGAACCGGTCGTCGAGATAACGCCCGCGATGGTGGCCGTTGACGGCAAGTCCCTTGAAGCCGTGATCGCCGGCCGCGCGCTCCATTTCCGCCACGGCAGCCGGCGGATCGCCGACCGGCAGCGACGCGAGCCCGAAAAAGCGGGTCGGATGACGGCGGACGGCTTCCGCGAGCGCCGCATTCGTGTCGTGCGCGACTTTTCTGGCCTCTTCGCCTTCGAGCTGTTCGACTCCGGGCGCCGTCAACGACAGCGCCTGCACGTCGACTCCTGCGGAATCCATCGCCGCGACGCGGCCCGCGCCGCCGAAGCGCAGTCGGGACAGTCAAGCGGTCGAGGTCTCTGGCGGCTCGGGGAGCATTGCCTCCTTGACTTCTCGGAGCCTCACGAAACACGGGTTCTCCTTGAAGCTCGCCAGAAGCGGCGCGACATAGCTTGGCTTGAGCCCGAGGTCTCCGCACAGGTCGCTCGCCGCCGTGGAATTCGACAGAACCGACACGAATTTATGAATATCGCCGATTTGCTGCGCTCGAGCCTTTCGGAATCCCTCTTCCCGCAGACATACGTACAGCTGAGCTTGAGCGATCCAATCGACGATAAGTGCGAGCTCATAAGGGAGCCGAACCCAAAGAATAAGCGGATTCTGGCAGGACAGAACCTGCGCGTCCGAAATGCCGAGTTCCGAAAGCCGATCGATCTTCTCATTCGCCAGACCATCGATCATGAGCAGGTTCAAGTTCGACGGCATGTTGGCTCGGCTGGGATCGTCCTTATCGCCGGATATATTTAATTTGCTGAAAGCCCAATGGATGAACGCGGTGAAGAAAGGAGCCGGCGCCGCGCCGATCGCAAGAGCGATCGCCAGGAGGACGGCGCTATCGGTGATGCTGAATACGCCCGCGAACTGCCTCATCGCCGCGGCAAGGACCATGGCCGTAATCAGCCAGATGCTGAAGTAGTGGAATGAGATCGGGTAAATATCGTTGTTGTTGATCTGGTCAAGCAGTCGATTGAAGAGCGCGAGATATGCGCCGACGAAGGCGACGGCGGCTACGACCATCGTGCCGGACTGATAGGTGGCGATCTGTTTGTCAGTCAAGTTATCCCGTAGAACATGCAGACCGCCCAGCAAAGTCGACTTCGGGATAAAGGCTTCCTGCCAAAACAACGACATGAACGAGATCAAAGAACAGAACACGATTATGACCGCGAATAACAACATAGGAACGACAAAATCAGGCTCCTTTACAGACGCCGGGCGTACTGACGCGAGACTCGATTTCGCTATCACGAAGTACTGTGTTTCCTTAATCTTGGAAAGCACAAGACCATCCAACTTCTCTATCTGACGATCGATCGAAATCGTGTGAGCAAAGCATGCAAGCAAGGGCGCCAGGGCAAAAAGCGCGGCGACGAAAAGGGAGACAAGCGGCCCGACGATCCCGCTGCTGACTTCGAGCTTGCTCCAGCCGAGAAGATAGATCGCGCCCGCCACCAGGACCGCTACGACGAGCACAAAGATGATCTTTCCGATCCACGCTCCGACAAGGCCGGATAATTTCCCGGAATGGTCGGCCGAGTGCAAAGAGGTTGACATCGCTAATACCCCCCCTTCGATCAAAATGCAACTCTACTCACAAAACGCCAAGTATACCAAAAACGCCCTGGGGGCAGTGACGAGCGTCACGCCTGAGGTCGCATCGGACGAACCATCCATGGTCGCCCAACCGAAATAAAGCGTCGCATTAGCTAGAGCACCCGCGCCCGGCGGCCACACCAAGTATCCCTGCGCAATCCCTGTCGGGGACGGGTGAACATCAGGGCACGACGGCAGCGAGTCCGGCCCCGCGAAGCCGGTCGACCCATTTCAGTTGTTTCCCGCCGAGCCCGAGGACACGCCGTTTGCCCGCTATTCCTCAACGGCGAGATCGTCGCTGATAATCATCTTAACCCTGTATTAACCAAGATAAACAATATTCAGCCAAATTCTACCTCCGGTGCGGATCTCGCCGCGGACGCCGGGGCGTCAGGCAACCGCTGTTCTGGCTGAGTGCGTCGGGGGTCCGCGTTCCGTCGCCTGAATTTCAAGACACGCCGCAGCCGACGGACGAAATCGGTCAACGCAATGGACACGGGGGCGAGAATGCGGCGTGATGCCTCAAATGGAGTATGGTCTTCTTCGAAGAAAATCATTCTTTCTTTGCTTTCCACTTGCTTGTCACTTGGTCTCGCCGCTTGCGGCTCGTCAGGGTTTGGCGGTATTCGTGGTCCGAGCGCAGTTTTGCTGAGTTCCGATGTGATATCAGCCAGCGGAAACACGAAATTGATTATAGACGCCTTAGCGCGGGATAATAATATTCCAATAGACGGTTTTTACACTTCGCCACTTTATTACGATGTTGCTGTCGCCGGCTTCAATTTTATTGATGATCAATGCGCAACTTACTTTGATAAACTATTTTATTTGCAGCGGGACAGGCAGTTCGCACAGGATGTTTTGCAGGCCGGCAGCCAGGCGACCGCCGCGGTCCTGACGATCACCCGGGCCTCAGAGATAACGTTCGGCGTGGTCGCGGCCGCATTTGGGTTCAGTTCATCCCTTACCAACTCTGTCGCAGGAAGCTTTCTTTTCCAACTCCCTCCCGCAACGACCTACGGTTTCGTGAAGGAGCTTCAGACAGCATACCGAAGCGGCGTGAACCCCGCTTCCATCACATCGCCCTCCGCCGCCTACCACCTGATGCAAGACTATCTTGCAATATGTCTCCCCCCCAATATCGAGGCGAGACTTGTCGAGCGCGTGGCCAACACAAGGGCGATTCCTCAGAGCCCGACCCGAAGTAATCCATCGCCGGACGTAATCGTTGCGGACCGGTTCGCGCCGCAGGTCACTCAGCCTCGGACGGCGGCGCCCGTCACCAGGCAGGCCGGGCCCCAGCGCACGTCGGCTGCAGTCACTATCAAGCCGACCAGACAAGCTCCTGCGGAGGCCGCCGGGTGGAAGGACGTCAGCCCCAGCGTCACAATCGATGTGCCGACGGCCCAGGCCATCCAAAGGTCGCTTTGCCTCCCTGAAAGTCCACATGGCTCGTTCAATGCTGAGACTGAGCTCGGGCTTAAAATCTATTTGGCGGTCGCAAACAATAAAAGCGCCGACCAGAATTGGCGGTCCCAGCCCGTCACGTTGACGCAGGCGGACGTTGGATTGCTTCGGAATGTTAATCGCTGCTCGACTGGCGCCGAGAACTATCTCGAAAGTTGGCTGCTCAGTTCCAAGGAACCGGGCGCGCCGAAGTTGGGGGACGACATATCTGCAGCAATCAGAGATAAATTCAAGATCACTGACAAGAACGCATCCTTTCAGAACCTGAGATCGGAAATTGCGAAGTGGCGCAAGGAACTTGGTCTTGACAGCGGACCTGACGAGATGTTCAAGCATCAAATTACCCCAGATTTTGTGATGAAAGTTGCGCCAATTCAGGATTGACTGGTCAACGGGGGGAGAAGCGAATGTTTTACGAGGCGCTGTTTGCCATCGGGATACGAAATAACCCCGACCCACTAGATCCGATAGTCGCGAGGATGGAGCACGGCGAAATCGGGCGTAGCCTTGAAACGAGCCCCGACGGGGCATTCGTAAAGCTTCTGATCTTATCGGAATTTACTCATCCCATTCAAGGATGGGTCAAGTTCAAGGGTGAGATCGGCGATCTTCTTCAGGAGGTGCAGGCCCCCCCAGTCCTCGACTTCAGTCTCTGGTCCTTCCTTAAGGCGTGTGTCGATGCCGAGCGCCGATTCAATGACCCCATCGTCAACAAGAGTCGCTTCTTCATCACCGCCGATTTCCTGATCGCGTGGGCTGACATTGAATTGAAGCTCAAAAATATTGGCTCAAAAAATCCGCTTACCGATGGGATTGGCCCGTTTCAGATCTCGACCGCGAAGTGGCAAGGTTTTTTGTCATCACCTTTTGGCGCTGGCTACACGATTGCTGATCGCGAGGTTGGCCTCAACCAGGTCTCCGGTGCGGCGTTCCTCGCACTCGATGCGATGTCGTCAATCAGCAAGGCGATCAGTGACCGGGACAACCAAAGCGGCGACCCCACGACTACCGGTCCGACGGGTCCCTATGTGCCAAGCTATGTCGATGTTCTCCTCGCCATGATGCTCAGCGTAGAGGCCGCGGTTGCAGTTCGCGCCGCCAAAATGGATGACAAAGGCGGCCTCGCCGCCGACGCGGTTCTGGCGCCCCCGATATTCTCTGCCGGCGATCTGCAGAAGCTGGTTGAGTTTCGCGGGGCGCTTCTCAAGAACACGGACACGGGAACCATCGAGACGATCGACGGATTGTTGATCAACGCCGACCAGTTGCTGAACTCGGAGCTTGAAAAGGCCTTCGGGCTCATTCGCGACAATAACCCTGAAGATCTTCCCAAGGTCGATGGCGCCGCTCCCTGGGTCGTCTTTGCTCAAGCCGAACTCGACGTCTGGACATCAAGACTGGGCGATCAGAGCACACCCGACGGGCAAAAGCGTGTTCTCGACTATTTCAACGCCATCGACTTCAAGACCGCCGTGGTCGAACCTTGGTGCGGAGCGTTTGCGGGCTTTTGCCTGACCAAATGCGACCCGCCCGTTTCCCTGCCGGCAGAGCCTGCGCGAGCGTCGAGTTGGGCCAATTGGGGCAACGTCTCCGTGCCCCTCGGTCAATCGGATGTGCCGCGAGGAGCGATCGTCGTTCTCTCGCCGGATGCTGGTACGACTCGCATCGGTCACGTCGGATTCTTCTCACGCTATTTCGACGCCAACACGGATCTCGTCGAGATCTTGGGTGGAAATCAGGGACATACCGTAAGGCTTAGCAAATTTGCGCGGTCAAAAATCGTCGGTATCCGGTGGTTTAGCCCTATTGAGCAACGCCAGGGCGCCAATGCGGACCACGCCCTGGCACAGGCCACTGCAGGGCAATTCTCGAATCTTCTCGACTTCATCTCAGGATTCGAGAGTAATGGAAACTACAACGCGTTTTTCGGCAATTCCGGCAACAAAAATAACCCTGAATTCACTGCAATGTCACTCGCCGATGTTTTGCAGTGGCAGAGCGCCTTCACGAGAAAAGGCAACAAGTCTTCTGCGGTTGGTAGATATCAGTTCATTCAGCCGACCTTAACGAGCCTATTAACTGAGCTAAAACTGTCGTCTGAGGCTAAATTTGATGAGCCGACTCAGGACAAGCTGGCCGTTCGCCTGCTGACTCGTCGCGGTCTTGGTCGATTTCTGGCGAAATCCCTGTCTGCCGAAGATTTTGGCGTCAATCTGGCTAAAGAATGGGCCTCGTTGCCTGTCCCGAAGGACGTAAAAAGGGGCAACAAGACCGTCGCGCGCGGCCAAAGTTTCTACGCGGGGGACGGATTGAATAAAGCTCTCGTCTCTGTACCTGCACTCATCGAGGCAATTAATTCCGTCCTCATCTAATGAAAATGACTATTGGTCGCAAGATTCTTCAGGCCCCACATCCTTTATTTCAGACTTATCGTATCGCGCCCCCGCGATCGCGAATTTTTGCTGAATGCAGCGTCCATTGTTGATCCACTGAGCCGAGATAAGCCGACTATCCAACCGATAGGATAACTCCAGATACAAGTTCTCCTCACCACCGACTGGGAGGGGCAGAATGGAGCCGTTGGTCAAGTCGGTTACAAATCCCATCACGCACCCCCCGCTGCCACAGCCGAACTCGACCAGTGAATATTTTCCCGCAAAATTTGGCCCCGTATTCAGCGCCTTGCAAATCCTGGTCCGATACTCGGCGAACTCGCGGCTGCGACCTCGGAAACTGGGTTGGTGCACGGTTCCGCGGTATACCTTGGGCACTTTGAAATCGGCAAAGTCGGACGCAAGCGTGAGGCTCCGGCCAGCCGCATGGCTCGGCCCAAGTATCAATACAAGTGCAAAGAGAGCTTGAGCTTTTTGGAACCGCTGGCTCACGGGGGTTTCCTGAATCCCATGATGACGGGACGGCGGTTTTCGCGCCGCCCCCGCGTCGCCTGTCCCTACCCCTTCTTCTGCCCCTTCACATAGGCGATATACCCCTCCACATCCCCTGCCGGCTCCGCATAGGCGTCGCCGAGCGCCGTTTCGACGGCCGACGTGTATTTCGTGATCCATTCCGGGAAGGCGTAGTCGATCGCGTGCAGGAACTCGAGGCTGCAGGCGAAGCGGATGTCGGCGATCGAGACGTGGTCGCCGCCGATGAAGGTCTTGCCGTCGAGATAGAACTTGCGGAACACTTCGAGGGTTTCGCCGACCGCGGCTGCCGCCGCCTTCTGCGCCTTGTCCTTCGCCGCCGCGTCGGCGTCGCTCGCGCCGACCTCGCCCGGATAGTGGGGGAAGCCCAGCGCCCCATAGGTCGCGCGCGCGATGTAGGGGTAGAGCGTGCCGACGATATAGAACATCGCGCTGTCGACCATGGCGCGCTTTTCCGGCTCGGTCGGATAGAATGTGTCGAGGTGATGCTTGTTGCAGAGATACTGCATGATCGCGCAGCTCTCCCACAGCACCCCCTTCGGCAGGCCCGGCGCTTCCATCATCGGCGTCAGATGCGCCGGGTTCCTCGCCGAGAATTCCTCCGTGCGCGTCTTGCCGTAGGCGTCGTCCTCGGTGAAGTCGAGCTTGGCGGCGCGCACGAACACGCGCGCCGTCATGTTGTTCACGCTCGGCTTGATGATGTGCAGTTTGATCGCAGACATGGGTTTCCTCCGTGGTTCCTGTTGCTAGTGCGCCGGCGCGGAACGCCGGTAGGGGTCTTTCGCCGAGCGGTCCTCCGACAGGCTTTTCGTTGACGCCTTGACGAGGCTCTCGACCGCGTCGGCAATGTGGACTTCGTTGATCGCCCTGTCGCCGCGCGCGACCCGCAGATTGTGGGCGGCGAACAGAACGTCGGCGCGGGTGAAGCCCTCCGGCGCGTCGAACTTCCAGCACGAGAGCTCGATCAGAAGTCCGAGCGGGTCCTCGAAGTAGATCGCGTCGAACATCATCCGGTCGCGCACGCCGGTGTTCGGAATGCCGCGCGCGGCGAGCCGCTCGACCGCCTGCATGAAGACGGCGCGCGAGACGTTGAAGGCGATGTGGTGCACGCAGCCGGGCTCGGTCGGCGTCCGGCGCTGGATGGGCTTGCGGTCCTCACGGGTGAAGACGGTGATCAGCCGTCCGTCGCCGGGATCGAAATAGATGTGGCTCTCGGCGGCGCTGTCGAGGTTCGGCTGCTCGAACACGAAGGGCATGCCGAGCACGCCCTCCCAGAAGTCGATCGAGGTCTGGCGGTCGGCGCCGACCAGCGTGATGTGATGCAGACCCTGCGTCTGAAGTTTTTGCATCGTCCGCTCCTCATGATTTCTCGACGAGTTTGGATTTGTATTCGCTGCGCGGCAGGCTGCCCGGGGCCACGAGCTCGATCTCCGTCGTCACGACGAGCTTGTCGCGAAGCCGGGCGCGGATGCGCTCCGCGAGCCCCTCGATCTGCGCGCCTTGCGCGATTTCGACGCTGACCGGCAGCGGCGGCTCCTGCCGCACGCCTTTGGCGCGCGGGCGGATCATGATGACCCCGGAGACCGCGGGGACGAATTCGTTGACCACCTCCCGCACGGCGGAGGGAAAGACGTTGACCCCGCGCACGATCAGCATGTCGTCGGTGCGGCCGATGCAGCGGACCCGCGGCGAGGTGCGCCCGCAGGCGCAGGGGCCGACGCTCACCCGCACGTGATCGCGGGTGCGAAAGCGCAGCAGCGGCGCCGAGCGGTTGACGAGGTGCGTCAGCACGAGTTCCCCCTCGGCGCCGTCGACAATCGGCTTCGACGCGCCGGTCTCGGGATCGATCAGCTCGATATGGACGAAGCCGCGGCCGCTGAAATGCATGCCCGCCTTCTGTTCGCATTCGCCCCACAGGGTGATGGATATGTCTCCAATGCCCATCGCTTCCATGACGCTCGCGCCCCAGGCGGCCTCGAGCTTGGCCCGCATCGCCGGCTCCCCGCCGCCCGGTTCTCCCGCCACCATCACCCGTTTCACGCTCGACTTCGCGAGATCCATGCCGCGCTGCCGCCCCCATTCGGCGAGATGAAGCGCGTATGACGGAGTCATCGCGACGGCGGTGGGTTTCAGGAGATCGACGGCCGCCATCAGCCGCTCGGTGTTTCCAGAGCCGACCGGGATGAGACAGACGCCGAGCCGCTCAAACGCATCGAACGTTGCTCCGGCGACGAACGGCCCGGCATTGTAGGTCGAGACGATGCGCTCGCCCTTCGTGATCCCCGAGGCCGCGTATGACCGCGCAGACGTACGAACCCAGACGTCGACATCCCCTGCGGTCAGCGGAATGTAACTCGGCGTCCCGGTGGTGCCGCTGGTCGAATAAATGCGGGCGATCTCCTCGGGCGCGGCGGTCTGGTGGGTCCCGATCGGCTCGTCCGGCGTCCGCGAGGCGCGAAGCTCATCCTTTTCGGTCAGCGGCAGCGCGTGAATCGCCTCGAGCCCCCCGACCGCGCCATGAGTCGCAAAGCCGGCGCGCTCGAGCTTGCCGCGATAGAATCGGGATCGCTCAAACAGATATTCGATCTGCCTGAGGTAAAGCGGCGCATCGGCGCGCGCCTGCCTCTCCCACGGCGCGGACTCGATCTCCGGCTCGACCATCGGCATCAGGCGGCGCCCCCGGATTCGGCGGCGGAATGGTCGATCGCCTCCTCCCCTTTGGACGCAAGGTAGAAGCCGATCGGCGTCTCCGCCTCCTCGATCAGATGGGCGATGAGCCCGGCCGTTCGCGCCAGGATCGGAACGGCGCGGATGAGCGCCGGCGGCACATCGGCGTCCTTCAAGGTCGCCGCGATCGCCATCGACACATTCATCGGCAGCGGCTTGCCCCAGACCTCCGCAACGGCCTTCGTCAGGGCGACCGCCGCCTCGACCGAACGCCCCGCGACACCGTGCTCGCGCGCGAGCGCAATCATCCGCTCCGCGCGCGGATCGACCGGCTTGTGTAGCGGGTGACCATAGCCGGCGATGGATTTCCGCGCCTCGCGATGCTCGCGGGCGATCGCGAGCGCCGCCTCGTCGACCGACCCGACCACGTCGGCGCGCGCCAGCACGTCATCGATGAGCCTGCGACAGAGGTCGGCCGCGCCGAGGATCACCGTACCGCAACCCAATATGCCGGCAGCGACTGCGCCCTGCAGCGCTTCGGGATCAGCGGCGTAGGTCATCCGCGCCGCCTGCACCGAGGGCGTCAGCCCGTGCTCGGCGATCGCGACCAGGCTCAGATCGAGAAAGAAGCGCTGGTCCGTTGTTGGCGCCCGGCCGGTCGCAGCAAGGAAGAAGAATTCCGTGAAGGTCGTCCCACCCATCAGGTCGGAGGCGAGGTCGCGTCCCCGCACGCTGACCCGATCGGCCGCGGCGGCGGCGATCGCGGTCTTCGCAGCACCAGGCTTGCCGATCAGCATGCCCGCCTCCTCCTCCCGCGCCGTCCCCGATCGCTTCACACTGCGCGCGAATTGTTATAGGACAAGATGATTGTAGGACAATATCAAAGAGCCGGCGGCTGTCAATCGGCGCGCCGCCTGCGGGAGCGAGCCGCGAGGATGGACCGCGCGACACGTAAGGCGTACGAGCCGCTGGCGGAGCGAGACCTGCCTGCGCACGGCGCAACAGTCGCTTTCGTCGTCGAAAAGCTGCGCGAGGACATTCTGGCCGGGAGGCTCGGGCCAGGGTCCCGGCTCGTCGAATGCGACCTCACCGCCCGTTTCGCCGTCAGCCGCGGCCCGGTTCGCGAGGCTTTGCGAAGGCTCGCGGCGGAGGGGCTCATCGAGCACCTGCCAAATCGCGGCGCGCTGGTGCGTCGCCTGTCGTCGCGGACGATCCGCGAACTGTTTCAGATTCGCGTCGAGATGGAATCGCTAGCCGCGCGCCTTGCCGCCCAATCCGACCGCGCCGACGCCCGTGCGCGCTTTGCCGAGGCGATCCGGCCGATCTTCGACGATCGCGGTCGGCGCGCACCGGACTATCTGGCGGAAAACGCCGCCTTCCACGACGCGATGATGGCGCTTGCCGGCAACCTGCAACTGTCCGAGCTCGCGACGCGACTGCGTCTGCCGCTCATCATGGCTCAGGTCGGGAACATTCTGACGCCGGAGATCCTCGAAGCTTCCGTCCACGAGCATCGCGCGATCGCAGACGCCGTCCTGGCTCGCGATCCGGCCGCCGCCGCGACGCATATGCGCGCCCACCTCGAGCGGGCTGCTGGGCTGGCGTTCGCTCGTCGGCCTATGGCGGAGGCAGACGCGCCGCCTCCCCCTGGAGAGTAGCGACCAGAGCGCAGACGACAGTCGCGGGTCCATGCGGAGGCTTGCGTAGCCTCGCCCGGAAATGGACGTTGCGGTTCCCCTGAACGTGTGTGCATGAAGGCTCGTCGAAACGATTGCGCAAACGTTTCGATATGCTAGTCTGACTCGCAGTGGCCAGGCTTGGGGCTCTCGCAGGACCCTAGCGAACGAGATCGGGAGGCGGCGTGGCGACCATTGCCGACGTGGCCCGGGAGGCGGGAGTTTCCGTTTCGACGGTTTCGCATGTCGTGAACGGGACGCGGAGGGTAGCGCCGGCGACGGCAAAGGCTGTGCAGGCCGTCATCGACGCGGTCGGCTATCGGCCGAACGTACTGGCCCGCTCCCTCAAGATAGCCTCGTCGCGCTCGGTCGGTATCGCCATTTCGGCGATCGCCAACGCTTATTTCATCGACGTCATTTGCGCGATCGAGGCGGAATGCGCCCGTCTCGGCATGATGGTCTTCCTCTCGGACACCCAGGACGACCCGGGTCGCGAGCTGGAGGTCGTCACCGCCCTTCACCAGCGTCGAGTGGACGGCGTCATCCTGGCGCCGAGCCCTGATCCGCAGCGTCGCGCGCTCTCCTATTTGCGCGACGCCCGATTGCCTTGCGTACTTGTTGACCGCAATCCGGACCCCGAGTTCGATCAGGTCGGCGTCAACAATCGCGAAGCGATGCAGGAGCTGGTCGAATACGTGGCCGGACTCGGACATCGTCGCATCGGCTATGTTGGCGGACATCCGGATTTCCTGACGACCGTGGAGCGCGTCGGCGGATACCGCGACAGCCTGCGGCGCTTGGGCCTGCCATTCGACGAGCGATTTCTCGTGACTGGCAATGCGTCGACGAATTCGGCGATGGGGGCGACCCACATGCTGCTGTCTCTCGCTGACCCGCCAACAGCAATCGTCGCGGGCAACAACATGGCGACGATTGGGGCGATGCGTGCCATCCGTGCACGCGGATTGCGGGTTCCCGAGCACATATCAATCGTCGGCTTCGACGATTTTGAATGGGCCGATTGCTTCGAGCCGCGCCTGACTTTGGTCGCGCAACCCTGCGAGGACATAGGCAAGCAGGCCGCGATCCTGCTGATGGAGCGGATCGCCGCGCCGGACGGCGCGCGGCGAACACTGTGCCTCGACACCAGGCTGATCGTGCGGGACTCCTGTGCGAGGCCTCAATGAATGCGCCGGTTCGAAGTGCTTCCACGCTGCTCGCGATGTGCGGGGTCGTCAAGCAATTCGTCGGCGTCCAGGCGCTCCAGGGTGTGGACTACGACCTAGAACCGGGCGAGATTCATGCGCTGCTCGGTGAAAACGGCGCCGGCAGGTCGACGCTGATGAACATCCTTTCCGGCGTGACCGAGCCCGACGACGGCGAAGAGCGGATCGACGGCGCGCAGGTCCACTTTGCCGGACTGCGCGCCACGCAAGCTGCAGGCGTCGCCACCATCGTCCAACAAACTCGACGGGCCATTCCCCCTTCCGCCTCAATCCCTAGTTATCGTCCCTCCACAAGCGACCGCTCACATCTCAGGAATAATAGCGCAATCACTTTGACTGTGATGGTAATTGTTCCGCTTCGAGTCTATGGCCGCAGAAAACAAACTCGCGGACTGAACCAAAGGCGGACAATGTCTGTGGAGCAGAGCGCTCCATGGGCGGGAAACACAACCAGGAGGAAGCTCAATGACTGTTCGCGCCAATAGTTTGTCACGCCGCCGTTTCATTCAAGGATCCGTCGGCATCGGCGCCGTCGCCGCAACATCCATCACGGGAATTCGCGCAGCTAAAGCGGCGCCGGTGGAGCTAAGATATTTCTATCGCGCGCCATGGCCATCGTCAGAGATTTACGCCAACTGGCTGATCGACGAGTGGAACAAGAAGAATGGCGATCGGGTGCATGTGACCGGCGCCAGCGTCGACGGCGAGACCTATAAGACCAAGCAGACGATCGAAATAAGCTCGAGCACTCCGCCGGACATCTTTTATTCATGGGAAGGCGGCCGGGCCGGAGAAATCATCAAAGGCGGCTTCGCCTCCGATGTTTCCGACTATTTCAAGAAATACGGGTGGGACAAGTCGCTCAATCCGGCGAGCGTGTCGTTGGCCACGTTCGGCGGCAAGCAATATTTCGTGCCGACCGAAATGTGCGCGTCCGTGGTCTGGTATCGCAAGGACCTCTACGAAAAACTCGGCCTTTCCGTACCCAAAACCTGGGATGACTTGATGGCCAATGCGGCCAAGGCCAAGGCGGCGGGCATCGCGCCTTTCATGCTCTCCAATCAAAAGAAATGGCCAGCGCAATTCATGTGGTCGGCGATACTGGTCAACAAGCATGGGCTCGATACCTATGATGGCCTAATTGGCAACAAGATTCCCTGGACCGACCCGCGCGCCGTCGACGTCACCGCCATGATGAAAAAGCTCGCCGACGACGGCATGTTCGAGCCCAACTTCAACTCGATCGACTTCGCCCCGGCGCAAGTTCCCTGGGCGCAAGGCAAGGTGCTGCACTGGTATCAGGGTTCGTTCATCCTCGGCAGCTTCAAAGGTGAACTGAAACAATGTTGCGGCGTGCCAACGGACTGGTTTGCGATGCCGGCGATCGGGGGCAAAAAACCAACCATGTCTGTCTTTGCCGAAGACACCATCATGATCCATTCCGCGAGCAAGAATAAGGACGCGGCGGCCGAGTTCGTCAATTGGATGGTCTCGCCGGAGGCGGGCTCAAAGAAACTGGAAATCGACAAGCCCTATCCCTCCAATGCCTCGGCGGACCTGTCGGCGCTTCCGGAGATGGAGCAGCGCCTTGCCAAAGCTATGGCGGACGCCGGTTCATTCACGTTCATGCACGTCGATCATGCGACGCCGCCCGCCATTTCGGACAAGTTCCTCGATGGCGTCCAGGGCGTTCTCGCCGGCGCGCTGTCCCCCGAGGACGCGATGACCCTCACGGAGAACGAGGCTATTCGTGTTCGCGGCAAGATCTAGCCGATAGTCCTACGGCAACAGCCCAAGCGGGCGCGTCACGCAGCTGTGGCGCGCCTGCGGTTCGTCACTGACTTGACGCAAATCGGGCGCGCGTTTTTGATCGCGCCTTTGACGGCGTCGTGGCGCGGGCCAGTTTGTGCCCGATTTTCCGCGAGGGAAGACGATGACCCCAATTCTGAATGAAGAGTCCGTCCAATCCTTCGTGGGCTTTGCCCGTCAACATACGTTCGTCGCGCTATTTGGCGTCGCCTTGCCGATACTTGTCTTCTGTACCTTTGTCGGTTACCCCATCGTATATACGATATATTTGAGCTTCTTCGATTGGAACGGAATGACCCCGACCAAGCAGTTTGTCGGCCTCGCCAATTACGTTTATCTCTTTCACGACAAATATTTTTATGTTGCCCTGGTTAATAATTTCAAGTGGCTCGCCGTTACGCTTTTGTTTCCGGTGACGCTGGGTTTCTTGATCGCCTATGTCATGCACGCGAGGCTCGTCTACGCGGCAGCGTTCCTTCGTACGGTCGTGTTCTTCCCCGTCACGATGTCGCTAATTGCCGTCGGCCTGATGTTTCTGCTGATTCTGAATCCGCTGTTCGGCGCCTTCGACGACGTGCTGCGGGCGGTCGGCCTCGGCTTTCTGGTGCGCGAATGGTTCGGCGACTATCACATCGCGCTCTATACGCTGGCGGTCGTCTCCGGGTGGGCCTTCACCGGCCTGCCGATGGTGTTCTATTTCGCCGGCCTCGCCGATGTGCCCAAGGAGACAATGGACGCCGCGCGCATCGAGGGGGCGGGCCATTTGAGGATGATGTGGTCGGTCGCGCTGCCGCAATTGCGGCCGGTGACCGCGGTCGTCGTGATGCTGACCATTTTCGAATCGCTCAAGGCTTTCGATCTCGTCGCCGTGATGACGCGGGGCGCGCCGTTCGGCACGACCAATGTGCTCGGTTACCTCGTTTACCTCGAAACCTTCTGGAATTCGCGGTTTGGCTATGGCGCCACGCTCAGCGTGGCCATTCTCGTTGTTTCGATCGCGATGGCGACGTTGGTGCTTTCGCGATTGCTGAAAGGCGCGTTCGATGTCTGATTACAGCGCTGCTCCGCCTAATGCGCTGGCGTT
This sequence comes from uncultured Alphaproteobacteria bacterium, assembly GCA_963741405.1. Lineage (GTDB taxonomy): Bacteria > Pseudomonadota > Alphaproteobacteria > Rhizobiales > Beijerinckiaceae > Roseiarcus. Next base: position 46,426 of record CAVUHX010000042.1, on the reverse strand, counting down.
CGCGCTGCGCGCCGCCCCGAAGGTCACCGCGACAATTATTATGTTGGCGCTGGCCGCGGTTTGGCTCGGCCCGATCATTCTCATCGTGATGACCTCGATCAAATCGAATGAGGCGTTTCTCGCCGGCCCGTTCGCGCTGCCGACGTCGCCAACTCTTGCACCCTATTTCTCAGTCTGGGCGAGCATGCAATTCGGCACGCTGCTGGCCAATAGTCTGCTCTACGCGACGTTGGGATCGGCGCTGGCGGTTCTGCTGGCGCTTGTGCCCGCGTTCGGCCTCAGCCGCATGCAGGTTCCGGGCAAGAAGATCATCTTCGGCCTGTTGTTGACGGGCCTGATGCTGCCGCAGCAAACCGTGCTGATACCGCTCTATGACACGCTGCGCGCACTCAACCTGCTCGACACCAAGATCGGGTTGATCATCGTGCACGGCGCCTACGGCATGCCGGCGCAGGTACTGATCTTGCGCGGCTTCATGACCGCGATACCGCGTGAAATCGAAAAGGCCGCTTACCTCGAAGGCGCTAGCGATTTTCAGATATTCTGGAAGGTCATGCTGCCGCTTTCTCTGCCGGGGATCCTGGTAGGCTATACCCTAAATTTCATCGCGATCTGGAAGGAGTTCGTGTTCGCCCTCGTTTTCCTCAACCACGAGGCAAACTTTCCGGTCACTGTCGGCATGCTGAAGCTGAACTCCGATCGCTATATGGCGGTGTTCAATCTTCCGGCCGCGGGCCTCGTCATTTCACAAATCCCGATCATTATTCTCTTCATCCTGACCTATCGCCAATTGTCAGGCGGGAATTTCGTCGGGGCGGTAAAGGGATGACGAAATATCTTGTCGCAGCCTCGGCGTATTCGGGCGCGATGGGCAAAGGTGAAAGCAGGGGATCATGTCGGAAGTAGCCTTTGTCGACGTGGAAAAGCGGTATGGCCCGATCAAAGTGATCTCGGGGCTCAATCTTAAAATCGCGGATGGCGAATTCGCGGTGCTGGTCGGCCCCTCGGGCTGTGGCAAAACCACGTCGCTACAGATGGTTGCGGGCCTCGAGTCGGTTTCGAGCGGGCGGATCTTCATTGGCGGGCGCGACGTTACCGACCTAGCGCCCAAGAGTCGGGACATTGCCATGGTGTTCCAGTCCTATGCGCTATTTCCCCATTTGAACGTTTTCGACAATATCGCCTTTGGCCTGAAAATTCGCAAAGTCCCGAAGGCCGACATGCGCGAACAAGTCAAGCGCGTCGCCGAACGGCTGAAGATTGAGAGCTTTCTTGACCGCCTGCCCAAGGCCCTGTCGGGCGGCCAGCGTCAGCGCGTAGCGCTGGCTCGCGCTTTGGTGCGCCAGCCCGGGGTGTTCTTGATGGACGAACCGCTTTCCAACCTCGACGCCAAATTGCGAGTCGAGGCGCGCAGTTTCCTTGCCAAGATGCACCATGAACTCGGCATAACCACCGTTTACGTCACTCACGACCAAGCGGAAGCGATGACGATGGGCACGCAAATCGTCGTAATGAACGAGGGCGCCATACAGCAAGCCGCGCCGCCTCTTGAAGTCTACAACAGTCCGGCCAATCGCTTCGTTGCCGGCTTCATAGGTTCGCCAGCGACGAATTTCCTTCAACTTCACTATTCCGATGGTTGTCTCGTCGATCCGGTCGCCGGGATCAAGCTGCCCGTGCCCGAATATCGTCGAGCGATGTTGGCGCGGTATCAGAACGCCGAAATTATCCTCGGCGCGCGACCGGAACACATTCGAGTGACGCCGCGCGGACAAACATCGCCGACAGCCGCGATCGACTTCATGATCGATGTCGCGCAAAATCTCGGCCATGAAGTTCTCCTCGACATTGTCGCGGGCGCCCATCACGCCGTGACACGAGTCAAGCCGGACGATTTGCCAAAGGAGGGCGAACGACGTCCTTTCGAGTTCGACATGAGCGCCGTGTATTTCTTCGATCCCGTGACCGGCGCGAACATCGAGAAGGCGGCGAGTGCTTCGCCCGCGCGATGAAGGCGGGCATTCCCGTGATCGAGCTCGACCGGAAGACGATCGGCGACCCGGGCAAGGACTACACGGCGTTCATCGGCGGCGACAATTTCAAGATCGCCGAGGAAGCGGGCAAGTACGTCGCTGACAAGCTCCTGCCCAATGGCGGAGAGGTTGCGGTGCTCGAGGGCCTGCCGAGTTCGACTCCGGCGGTCGAGCGGCTCAACGGCTTCAAGGCCGGGGTGAAGGACAATGCGAAGATCCAGGTCGTCGCCGAACAAGCGGCCGACTGGCTACCGGACAAGGCCCAGACCGCCTTCGCCGCGATGCTGCAGGCCCACCCGAACATTCAGGCGGTCTACGCCAGCAATGACATGATGGCGGCCGGCGCGCGCCTCGCCGCCAAGGGCGCCGGTAAGAAGGACGGCGATATCAAGATCCTCGGGACCGACGGCCTGCCCGGTCCGTCCGGCGGCATCCGCGCCGTCGCCGAGGGCGAATGGGCCGCGACGTTTACCTACCCGACCGGCGCGCCCCAGGCGATCGACATGGCGAAGTCGATCCTGCTCGATTGCGCCGAGAGCGTGCCAACGACGGTCACGGTCGCGACCACCGCGATCACGCCGGACAACGCCAAGTCGATGATGGGCAAATAGCCGGCCGCAAAGCGCGTAGGCGCGGCTCTTGCGTACGAGCCGCGCCACAAATTCCATCGCACTGACGCACGTGGCGGCGAGACGGAGGGCGCACCGTCGAGCGGCCCCCCCGACGAGGCCCGCAGCCTGCAGGCGCCCGGACGATACGAACAAAGAGGGGTAACGTCGATGACGACAGTGCTGGTTGGCGTCGGCGTGGCGGCGCTGGCCTTCGCTTCCGGCGTGGCGGGTCTGTTCCTGCAGAAGCCCCTGCCGGAGCCGCACTCCGTCGAGCGCTCGCGCGACATGATCGGAGCGATCGTCGGTCTGGTTTCGCTGCTGCTCGCGCTGGTGCTCGGAACGCTGGTCGGCTCGAGCTACGCGTTCTACTGGACCCAGAAATCGATTTTCGATCGGCCGACGCGCTCCCCAATCCGGCGAGGTCTGCCTGTTTCTCCCTGGTAACAGGGAGAAACCCCGAAGATATCGCGCGCTCCTGGCCAACTCGGTCGCGGAAAAGATAGTATTTTCAATTGTTCAAAACAAATTCCTGAACCTGTAGGGTTCCAGCCGTACGCAGAAATAACAGGGAGAATTCCTGCCCTGCTCCGCGCCGGAACAGGGCGCGCCGCGGGCTTGCCGGATAGATCGCCGATGCCCACGGTTGGATGCAGGTTACGCCTGGATGTTGACAAACAGGATGAAGATCGGGGAACGGCTTCGAGTTCGACCTGAAATCATCCGGCTCGAGCCCGTTCACGCCGCGTCGCGCGAACGCGGGCGCAAGAGGCGCGAGCGTCGCAGTCGCGCGGCGACGCCATCCGTCAGCTGCGGTGATGCGTCTCCTGCAGCCCGTAGACCGGCGTCGGAATTTGCTCCATCCGCGCCTTGAGTTGCAGCGCCAGGAACTGCGAATAGTGGCGCGACTGGTACAGATTGCCACCGTGGAACCACAAGGCCTCCTGCTGGGTCGGCTTCCACATGTTGCGCTGCTCTCCCTCCCATGGGCCCGGGTCCTTCGGCGTGTCGGAGCCGAGGCCCCAGACCTTGCCGACCTTGTCGGCGACCTCCTGGCTGATGAGATCGGCGGCTCATCCGTTCATCGAACCGTAGCCGGTCGCATAGGCGATGAGGTCAGCGGGCAATTCCGTCCCGTCGTCGAGCTTGACGCCGTTCTCGGTGATCTCGGCGACCTGGCCGCGTTTGAGCTTGATCTTCCCGTCGATGACCAGTTGGCTCGCGCCGACGTCGATGTAATAGCCCGAGCCGCGGCGCAGATATTTCATGAACAGGCCCGAGCCGTCCGGCCCCCAATCGTGCCAGAAGCCCGCCTTTTCGAGGCCGGCGTAGAAATCTGCGTCGCGCTCCTTCATCTGCTCATAGAGGGGGATCTGGAACTCGTGCATGATCCGGTAGGGGATCGACGCGAAGATGAGATCCGCACGGTGATGGTCGACGCCGCTCCGAACGGATTTTTCGGAGTAGAGCGCAAGACCGATTTCCATCAGCGTGTTCGATCGCACGATGTGGGTCGACGAGCGCTGCACCATCGTCACGTCGGCGTCGTTCTCCCATAGCGCAGCGGCGATATCATGGGCCGAGTTGTTCGAGCCGATGATGACGGCTTTCTTTCCGGCGTATGCCTGGGGACCCGGATGCTTCGAGGAATGGTGCTGGTCGGCTTTATCCGGACGGGCGACCGGCGCCGCGAAATTGCGGCCTCGATCACCGATGACGCGTGGATCCGCGCGGACGGGGATCTCCCGCTTCTGACTCGGGTGGACGGGAGGGGGACGAAACGCCTATCTGGAACAACCGGCCAGAGCGAAAAAGATCGGACGGGCGATGGGACCAATGCCGCAGACGGAACCGCTCAGGCTGGGCGGCGTGCAAGAGACACTGCTGCTTCCCCTGTGGGGACGCGCGGTGGAATCACGCAAGACCCACCCGTTGCTGGTGGATCCAACCGCGGTCGCGATCGTTGCCGCCCTTCCCTATGACTTCGGCGCGATGGCTCGCAATCTCAGTTCGACGACACTGCTGTCGTGGGTAGTCCGGGCTTTGCACATCGACGGGACGGCGCGGGCGTATCTGGACCTTCATCCCGATGGGACGATCGTCAATCTCGGCTGCGGCCTCGATACGACGTTCGAGCGTGTCGACAATGGCCAAGTGCATTGGTTCGATGTGGATCTGCCGGATGTGATCTCGCTGCGCAGGCGCTTTATCCGGACGGGCGACCGGCGCTGCGAAATTGCGGCCTCGATCACCGATGACGCGTGGAAGAGGAAGGTTGAACCTGGCGATTCGATTCTCTTTATCGCCGCCGGCGTCCTCTATTACTTCCGGGAAGATGAGGTGAAGGCCCTGATCTCAGGCTTGGCCAGCGCCTTCCCCGGCGCCGAAATGATCTTCGACGCCTGCTCTCCGCTGGCTCGAAGGACGGCCAATTCGACGGTCATCGCAGCCGGAGGCATGGAGGCAAGGCTGCAATGGGGGCTGCGACGGGCGAAGGACATCGAAACGTGGGACTCACGCTTCGCCGTCATCGATTCCTACCCCATGTTTCGCGGAATGCGTCATGGCCTGGGCCTCCGCGACAAGATGGGGGCGCTGCTTGTCGACGCGCTTAACATGATGTTCATGGTGCGCCTTCGGCTCGGGCGCGCGACGGCGCGCGACCAATAGGAAATGCCCGACCGGAGGAGCCGTCCCGGCCTCAGTGGATGCGACAACCGCCGATCCACGGCCGTGAAGTCACCAAGCGTTGGTTTTGCGCGCCCGCTCACGCAGCGTAGCGCTCGATCTCGACCGGCAGCCGGCGCGATCCCCAGTCGCCCGGCTTGTCGGCGAAGACGCCCGCCATCGTCGTCCCGCAGCTCTTGCAGGCGCCGGCAGCGTCGAGATGGTATTCGGTGATCCGATAGCCGTCGCGGCCGATGCAGCGCGTTCCGCAGGTCGGGCAGATCGTCGCCTCGCGCGCCGGGTCATGGACGTTGCCGACATAGACGTGTTTCAGGCCGTTCTTCAGCGCGATGGCGCGCGCCCGCTGCACGGTGGCGAGGGGCGTCGGCGCGGTTTCGAGCATGTGGTAGTCCGGGTGGAAGGCGGTGAAATGCAGCGGGGTATCAGGCTTCAATTCCTTCGCGATCCATTGGGTCAGCGCTTCGATCTCCTCGTCGAAATCGTTCTCGCCCGGAATGACAAGCGTCGTGATCTCGGTCCACACGTCCGTCTCGTGAACCAGATATTTCAGCGTATCCAACACAGGCTTCAGATGGCCGGCGCAGCGCTTCTCATAGAAGCGCTCGGTGAAAGCCTTGAGGTCGACGTTGGCCGCGTCCATGCCGGCGAAGAAACGCTTGCGCGGCTCGTCGCAGACGAAGCCCGCGGTCACCGCCACGTTTTTGATCCCGCTCGCCCGGCACGCGGCCGCCGTGTCGAGGGCGTATTCCATGAAGATCACCGGATCGTTATAGGTATACGCGACGCTCGCGCAGCTCAGACGCCCGGCGGCGCGCGCGATCGTCTCCGGCATCGCGACGGAACTCAGGCGCTGGATCTCCCGGCTCTTGGAAATGTCCCAATTCTGGCAGAAGGCGCAGGCGAGGTTGCAGCCGGCGGTTCCGAACGACAGAACCGAGGAGCCGGGCAGGAAGTGGTTGAGCGGCTTCTTCTCGATCGGATCGACGCAAAAGCCGGTCGAGCGGCCGTAGCCGGTCAGCTCCATGCCCTCGCCATCCTCGCGCGCGCGGCGCACGAAGCACAGGCCCCGCTGCCCGGCGCGCATGCGGCAGAAACGCGGGCAGAGCCGGCATTCGATCCGCCCGTCCTCGAGCCTTGTCCAATAGTCGACGTTGACGCAATCGCCGTCCATCTTTCGCCGGCCGCTTTCGCGGCCGCTCCTCGACACCACCCTTTATGTCGGAATTGGTGGCGCGGAATGCAATGCGGCGCACTGGCGCGGGGGCGCCCGCGCGCTTACATTCGTCGATAGGCGGACGGCGGCCGGTTTGATCGAATCTTTTTGGGGGCCGAGATGCTCAGTGAAGTTCATCCCGCGCAGGTCGCGGGCCTGTTCTATCCGGCGGAGGCGGAAAGCCTTCGCGATCTGATCGGGCAGATGGGCAGGGATGCGCGGCCGGACGGGGACGTCGCTCCGAAAGTCGTCGTCGCGCCGCACGCCGGCATCGTCTATTCCGGCTCGGTCGCCGCGACCGCGTTCGGGCCTTGGGCGCGACGGGCCGATCCGCCCCGGCGGATCGTCATCGTCGGCCCGGCGCACCGGGTCGCTTTCCGCGGACTGGCGATCCATCCGGCGACGGCGTGGAGCACTCCGCTCGGCGAGGCGAAAATCGCGCGCGATCTCCACACCCGGCTTGCGGAAGCGAGGGCGGCGGCGATCGACGCGCGGCCGTTCGCCGGCGAGCATTCGCTCGAGATGCACCTTGTGATGCTGCAAGCCCTGCTGACGGGGCCGTTCGAAATCCTGCCGATCCTCGTCGGCGACGCCGAGCCGCAGCAGGTCGCCGAAGCGCTCCGCCTCGTCTGGGGCGGTCCGGAGACCGCGATCGCGGTCTCGTCCGATCTGTCGCACTTCCTCGACCGTCACAGCGCCGAGCAGATCGACTCCGACACCGCCCGGCGCATCGAGAGGCTCGACACGGAATCGCTCGAAGGCAGGCGAGCCTGCGGCTACCTGCCGATCATGGGCGCCCTGACGGTCGCCGCGGAACGGGACTTGAGGATCAGCGGCCTGCACCTGGCGACCTCGGCCGACGTCGGCGCGGAGTCTTCGCGGGTCGTCGGCTACGGCGCCTTCGCCTTCGAATACGCCGCCTCGGCGCGGCTGAACGATGCCGACCGGGCGCTCCTGCTCTCGACCTGCATGGCGGGGCTCGCCGCGGCGGCGAGGCGGCGCGGACACCAGCCGACGCTGCGCATCGACGGCCGCCTGTCGCCCGCCCTTTCCGCGCAGCGCGCGACCTTCGTCACGCTTTCCCAGGGCGGCAGGCTTCGCGGCTGCATCGGATCGCCGGAACCGAGACTGCCGCTGATCGAGGATGCAATGGTGAACGCGGTCCAGGCCGGCTACGCCGATCCGCGCTTTCCGCACCTGAGCGAAGCCGAACTCGACGGGCTCGAGATCGACATTTCGATCATGTCCTACCCGCGGTCCATTCCGGCGGCCAGCGAAGCCGAACTCGTGGCCGGGCTCGAACCCGACCGCGACGGGCTCATTCTCGCGGCGGGACGCCGGCGGGCGCTGTTCCTGCCAAGCGTCTGGCGGCAAGTCGCCGACCCGCGCGAGTTCGTCCGGCATCTGATGATGAAGGCCGGCCTCGATTCGATGATCTTTCCGCTCGGGCTCAAAGCCCAGCGCTTCCGGGTCGAGCCGTTCGGCGCGCCCTGGCGGGCGGTCGCGCCCGCAGAACTCGCGCCTGCCCGAATCGAGGATGCAGAGCGGCTGCATTGAGCGGCGGGACCATGGCCATTATCGCCGGCTCGACCTTCAATCGCGACCTCGAGGTTGGAAGCGTCCGAGGGACCGAATGCCGCTACCCCGTGAGCCCCAGCTGGCGGGCGATGATCCGGTCCACGAGGCGCTTCGGCAGCAGGGTGGCCATCGCATCCTGGATCGGCCCGGGCGTGACCGAGTAGCGGGTCCGCGGCCTCGGCGCGAACAACGCCGTCTTCACCGTTTCCGCGATCGTCTCCGGCGGCAGTCCCTTGCGGCCGGCCGACAGCATGTAGCGGGTGCATTTCCCGATCGCCGGCGCATAGGGGGTTGCCGGCGAATTCCGCTTCCGCCCCTTCCGACTTCTCCCAGATCGGCGTCGCCACGGCGCCGGGCGCGACGACGACCACGTCGACGCCGAACAGCATCAGTTCGCGCCGCAACGATTCCGACAGGCCTTCGAGGCCGAACTTGGACGCGCTGTAGGCGCCGAGGAACGGCGGCGCGTTGCGTCCGCCGACCGACGAGATCATGACGATCCGTCCCGGTGGTCCGGCGCGGGAGCGATCGACGCCGAGGAGCGGCGCGAAGGCCTGAGTCACGACGAGCGGCCCGGTAAGGTTGACCTCGATCTGCCGGGCGAACTCTTCCACCTTCAACTCGAGCAAGGGCCCCGGCACGGCGACGCCGGCGTTGTTGACGAGGCCGGCCAGAGTGTCGCGGCCGATCGCCGCTCCGACTTCGGCCGCCGCAGTCGCGACCGCCGCCCGATCTGTCACGTCGAAGATCAGCGGGCGGAACAGGTCGCCGAACTCGCTTTTCAGCCGCGCCGCGTCGTCGCCTTTTCGCACGCTGCCGAACACCCGGCATCCGGAGGCGACCAGAACCTTGACGCATCCCCAGCCGATTCCGCTGGACGCGCCGGTGACGACGACCGGTTTCACTTGTGCCCGACTCCTCTGAAAGCCTCGACGCCCGAGACCCGGACCGGCCGCAGCCGCCGGTCTACCCGAAATGCCTGAGCCGCGGCCAGACTTTGTCGATCGGCTCGAGGATGTCCCGGCAGAGCCAAAGCGTCTGACCCGATTCCTCGGGCATGGCGAGCGGATCATCGAATCGGCCGACCGGCTCGACGGTCCGGAACACCTCGAGCAGCCCCTCGCGCGTCCCGCCGAGAACGAGCACGACGCTGCCGTCCGCGCCACGCGGACCCCAGATAAAGTAGTTCTCGTGCGCGCTGATCGCAGGCGGCAGGCCCCAGGGCGCGCCGAAGAAATCGATGGCGGCCGCGTCGCCATAGTTCCAGGCGAAGAAAACGGCGCGCGCTTTCTCGTCCGGCGGCAGCGCTTGATAGGCTTTGCCGACCGTCGCCGCCATCTCCGGCCAGCCGAACTGGTCAGCGTAATATTGCGGGAGCGCGGCGAGGCGCAGGCGCTCGCCGGTGCTGGGGGTGAATCCGATCGCTTGCTCGTAGGCGATGAAGGCGCCGACCGGCAGAACCGGCAGGAAAAGCGGCGCAGTCAGCGCCGCGACGGCGAGCACGAGCGCGGCGAAAGCCGGCTTCGCCAGGCGCGGCAGCCAGGCCTCGAGCGCAACCGCGCCGCCGGCCATCAGGAGCGGATAGGCCGGCGCGAGATAATAAGGCCGCCCTCGCCCGATCACCGCGGCGGCGACGAGCACGACCCAGCTGACCGCGATCCAGCGCCAGCGCGCGAAGCGCGGCCAGAAGGCGAAGGCAACGATCCCGACGATCCACACCGGGGCCGTCGCCGGCCCGAGCGTCAGGATTTCCTGCACCAGGAACGCGCCCGGCGAGAGCGGGATGTTCTTTTCCGCCGCCAGCACGGCGGTATGGGCGACGAACGGCCAGCCGTTCGCCGCCTGCCAGAAGAGGTTCGGGGCGGCGATGGCGAGGGCAAGGAGCGCCGCCGCCCACGGCTCCCAGCGCGCGAGCAGGCGGCGCTCGGCGGTCGCGACAAGCCCCAGGGCGAGCGAGACGAGGAAGAGCGCGACCGTGTATTTGGCGAGAAAGGCGACGCCGGCGATTGCGCCGGCGGCCAGGAACCAGCGCGGCTCGTCGTCCTGCTCGGCCTCGATCACGCAAAGCGCGATCCCGAGCCAGGCGACCGGCTGCAGCGAATCCGTCGAGAGCAGGACGCCGACGAGTTGTAGCATGCCGCCTGCGAGAGCCGCGAGCCCGGCGAGCCAGCGGGCGTAGAGCCCGCCGCCGATGAGGCGGGCCGCTTGCGCCGTCAGCGCCACGGTCGCCGCCGAGGCCAGCGCCGGGACGAGCCTGAGGCCCCGCAGCGAACGGAAGGCCGCGTCCGAGGCCCAGGCGATGAAGGGAATCAGCGGCGGCTGGTCGGTGTAGCCCCAGGCCGGATGACGGCCGCAGACGATGAAATAAAGCTCGTCGCGGAAATAGCCGTACGACCCGTTCACCCAAAGATGAAGGGCGAAGGTCAGGAACCCAAGGACGAGCGCGGGATGATCGAGAAGCCCCCGGAGACGGGCCGTGGGAATCTGCATTCTCGAACCCTCACACCGCCGCGCCGCCGCCTTTTGAGCTGCGTCAAGCCGGCCCCATCGCGCCAGCCCGTTCGCTCGCCTGCAAATGCGGCGAAATGATCGGCCGAGGGTGGACGGGGCGCCGCGCTCCTATCATACGGGGCGCCGCCTCCTCCCTGCTCGTCGCATGGCGGGCATTGTCCGCGCGCGGCCCTGCGCCCCGCTAAGGGCGGACTGCCCGGCAGTCCTTCGCGCGGCGCCGTTCATCGCCTATCCCCTAGTCCCTGGCCTTGGCGCTGAAGTCGAACATGTCCATCATGTCGCTCAGCGCCGGCGTCACAGCCTGCCGGGCTGACCGGGCCGAGTCCCCAGTTCGCTTCGATGAATTTCAGGATCGAGGCGTGGTCCGAATAGCCGTGCGAAACATGGCCGCCCGCGCTGTAGGGAGAGACGACGATCATCGGAACGCGCGTGCCGTCGCCGAAGAAATCGAGCGGCTGGACGTAGCCCGAATCCCAGTAGCCGCCCCCCTCGTCGAACGTGACCATGATCGCCGTCCCGGCCCACAGCTTCGGGTTGGCCCGCACGGCGTCGACGATCTTCCTGGTGAAGCCCTCGAACAGGTCGAGCTTCGACGATGCGGGGTGACTGTCGACGACGGCGCTCGGCTTGACATAGGACACGGCCGGCAGATCGCCGCCGGCGATCGCCGCGTAGAGATCGGTCGTGTCCTTCAGGTGCCGGGCGCGCTGTGCGGCGTCGGTCATGATCGACGTCGAATACTGCGCCCAGTTGCAGATGTTGCAATACTGGTCGCGCGGGTCGACGCCGTATTTATCCTTGAGGTACAGGTTGAACTGGTCGCCGTAATAGGCCCAGGAAATATGGCTCGCGCTCAGCGTGCCGATGGTCGCCACGCTGGACGGCGGGATGGTGTAGAGGGTGTTGTTCGGATTGGCGTCAGTAATTGGGCGGAGTCGCGGCGCCGCCTTCGCCGTCGCTGAAACAGATCGGGACGCCAACTCCCATCATGACGTGATTGGTGTTCGACGACGTGATCTGGAAAGGGCCGGGAGGAAGATGGCTGGCGTCCCGCCCGTCGTACCAGATGCGGTATCCGGAGTTTTCGATTTCTGGCCCGCGCCGCCGGTCAGAAGATACTTGATGTAGTCGTCGGGCAGGCCGTTCTCGAACCGGGCCGCTTTCGCTTCGTTTTCCGTCGTATCGCACGACGCGCCGCTGGCGATTCCAAGCTCTTCGCAAAGGTAAGGCGTCGTCGGACCGCCGACCACTGCCGGCGGCAGGGTCGCGTAGGGCGCCTTCAGCGGGGCGAGTTGGTAGGTCGCCGTATCGGAGCCCTGATATTGCAGGGCCTTGCCATGGTTAGGTCCGGGAGCGCCGTCCGGCTTGACGATCCCTTCCGACAACAGGTTCCAGACGACGTCGCTCTTGTTGACCGGCTGATAGGTGGCGAAGATGTGATCGAAGGTGCGGTTTTCCCCGATGATCACGATCACATGCCTGATCGGCGTCGTCGTCGGGGTATCGTTGGCGTCCGCAGACGCTGGCGCTCGCCAGGCGCCCGCAAGAGGAACGGCTGTCGCCACAGCCAAAAGGCATCGACAAGCCGAGGTCCTCAAACCCGGCGCTGTCATGGCGTCCTCCAACCTCCGCCGCAACGTTCGTCATAGGCTCGTCCACGATAGGCGGCGATTTTCTCGCCGTCATGACCTCTGCCTGTGACGTCGTGAACATTCAGCCAGAGTGTGACCATTCGGATACGGCGGCAAAACTTCGTCGCAGCGAGGCCGAAATGGGGTCTCAATTCGCCACAAAGTCGTTGCGCTGCGGGTCCCGATGGGCAATCTTCCGGCCAAGAATACGCAGCAAATGCGGATTATCTCGTTCCGGACAGGCCAGGCGGGCGACCTTGGACGACAGCAACTGGCGGATTGCGCACCGGACGATCGATTGCTCCGTTCGGGGGAGACGGTCGGCCTTTGCCCTGGTGGCGGCATTCTCTCTGGCGCCGGGCCTCGCGAGCGGCCAGGCCGTTTCGCCGTCCCAGGTGACGCCGGCCACCCTGGCGCCGGCCGCGCGCCCATCGGCGACGATCACGCTGACCAGCCCGGCCGGTCTGGCGGCGCCGGCCAACGCTTCGAGTCTCTCCGTCGCCATTTCGGATGTAACGGTCAGCGGGGGCTTTCCGGAGCTTCAGGCGGAGACCTCCGCGATCACCGCGCGCATCATCGGCAGGAGGGCGAGCGTCGCCGACATTTTCGCCGTCGCCAATGCGATCGAGCAGGCCTACGCCGCCCACGGCTTTGTGCTGGTCCGCGTCGCGGTTCCGCCGCAAAAGCTCGTGAACGGCGGCGCTCTCCACCTGGTCGTGATCGACGGCTTCGTCGAGGGCGTCGACGTCAAGGGCGTTCCCGAGAAGCAGCGCGCGCTCGTCCAGGCCCGGCTCGCGTCGCTGATCGGCGCGCGCCACGTGACGCTCGGCGAAATCGAGCGCCGGCTGATCCTGGCTGCGGACATTCCGGGGCTCGGCCTCAGTTCGACGATCGCGCGCGGAACCGCTCCCGGGGGAACGCTGCTGGTGCTGGAGGCGACCCAGAGCGCCGCCGTCGGCACGCTCGGGTTCGACAACCGCCTGCCGAACTCACTCGGAACCTGGGAGCTCAACGGGGCCTTCGCGGTGAACAGCCCGTTCGGCTACGGGGAGCAGATCTACGGCGCCGCCTCGACCGGCTACAATCTCGGGCAGGTCCGGAACGCCACGACGCCGATGCAGCTGCTCGGCGCCGGCTTCGTCCTGCCGGTCGGCGTCGACGGACTGAAGATCAATCCCGAATACACCAACTCGGTAACGAGGCCCGCGCCCACTCCCTGGGCGCCGGCCGACGTCGGCTATTATCAGCGCTTCGACCTGCGGGCGAGCTATCCGCTGATTCTGACCCGCGCCCAGGCGCTGACGGTTCAGGGAACCTACGAATGGGCGCAGGAGCATCTCGTCCCGATCGGGTTCGACACCGATCTCTACGACGACCAGTACAGCGTCGCCCGGCTCCAGTTCGAAGATCATCTTCGCGTGCCCTACGGCGCCCTCGCCGCGACCGTCATCTTTTCCCAGGGCCTCGGCGGGCGCGGCGAAACACAGGCCCTCCAGACGGGGATTCCGCTCTCGCAACAGGGGGCGAGTCCGACGTTCAGCAAGCTCGGCTTCGACGCGACCTGGACCCAGCCCCTGCCCTACACTTTTCAGGGCGCTTTGATCGCGCAGGCGCAGACCAGTTTTGGCCACCCCCTGTTCATCGCGGAGCAGTTCTCGCTGGATGGGGCGCAGGGGGCTTCCGCCTATCCGCTCGGCACGTTCAGCGTCGACGAGGGGGCGACGCTGCGTGGCGAGATCCAGCGTCCGTTGGCGGTCGGCTGGACCGAGGGCCGGGCGACGATCGCGCCCTATCTGTTCGCCGCCGCCGCCGGCGGGAGGATCGATGAGCCGACCGCACTGGAGCAGGGCTGGATCAGCGCACAATCTTTCGGAATTGGCGTCCGGGTCGGCGCGGATGCAGCGCATCTGCCCCTCGGCGCAACGCTCAGCCTCGAACTGGCGCGAGGGTTGTCGAACGTGCCCGGCGAGGGGCAGGTCTATCGCGGCAATGTCGCCTTCGCCGTGAAATTCTGAGGGCGCCATGTCGAGGATCGAGCAGCGTGCGAAAATGTCGTTCCCGAGAAGCGGGCTCCGGCCTGGCCGTTTCGCCTCGCCGGCGTTCTGGGCCGTGGCGACGACGGTCGCGTTCGCTGCCGCCGCCTGCCAGGCCCAAGGCGTCCTGCCGGCGCACGGCGTCGTCACCTCCGGCGCAGCCTCGATCCAGCAGTCCGGCTCCAACCTGTCGGTGACCCAGACCTCGCCCCGCGCGATCGTCAATTGGGGCAGTTTCTCGATCGGCCAGGGCAATGGCGTGACCTTCGATCAGCCGAACGCCTCCTCGGCCATTCTCAACCGCGTCACCGGCTCGACGACGTCGACGATCGCCGGCCAGCTGCAGGCCAACGGCCAGGTCTATCTCGTCAACCCGAACGGGATCGCCATCACCCCGACCGGAACCGTCCGGGTCGGCGGCGGCTTCGTCGCTTCTACGCTCGGCATCTCCGACAGCGACTTCAATTCCGGCGACCTGAGATTCTCCGGCAGCGGCGCTTCGGCGGCGGTGAGCAATGAGGGCTCGATACAAGCCGGTTCCGGCGGCTTTGTCGGCCTGATCGGCGGAACGGTTTCGAATTCGGGCGTCGTCTCGGTCCCGCTCGGAAAGGTCGCGATGGGCTCGGGCGAGCAGGCGACGCTGAACCTCACCGGCGACAATTTTCTCCAGGTCGCCGTCCCGACGGATGCGAAGACGGCCGACGGCAAGGCGCTGATCGACGTCTCCGGCAAGGTTGTCGCCGCGGGAGGACGGGTCGAACTCCGGGCGGCGACGGTGGCGAAAGCGATCCGCGACGCGGTCAATGTGCCGGGCGAATTGTCGGTCGCCTCGGCCCGCGCGATCGGCGGCGCGATTCTTCTCAGCGGCGGTCCGGGCGGAAATGTCACGGTCGCCGGGCGCATCGACGCTTCGGGCCGCACCAAGGGCGGAGCGATCGCGATCAACGCCCACGACGTCGCCCTCAGGCGCGCGAAGATCGCCGCCGGCAGCGCCACAGGCGTGGGTGGCTCGGTCACGGTTACCGGAACGAATGCGGTCAGTCTCGCGTCGACATCGGTCGACGCCTCCGGCGCGACCGGCGGCGGCGCCATCCGGATCGGCGGCGATTTCCATGGCGGAAGCGACCTCGCGTCAGCGCGGACCACGTCGATCAACTCGGCCTCGACGCTGAACGCGAGCGCCATCGTGTCGGGCGACGGCGGGACGGTCGCGGTGTGGTCGGACGGGACGACGAGCTTCGCCGGCCAGATCGCGGCGACCGGCGGCGCCGGCGGCGGCAATGGCGGCTATGTGGAAGTCTCCGCCAGTCCCGTCACCCACGGCGTGCTCGACTTCACTGGCGGCGCCGATCTGACGGCGCCGAACGGAGCGACGGGAACGCTGCTCCTCGATCCATACGACATCGTCATTTCCAGCGGAGCAAATTCCGGCGGATCGTTTTCGGGCGGCGTCTATACGCCGACCTCGACCTCGGTGATCAACGCCAGCACGCTCGAAAACCAGCTCGCGCTTGCCAACGTCGTTGTTTCGACCGGGTTGTTGGGCAGCCCGGGGTCGAACATCGGCGACTTGACGGTGCTGGCGCCGATCGTCTGGTCGTCGAACAACGGACTGAGCCTGATTGCGGAGAACGGCATCTTCGTCAGCGCTCCGATCACCAGCGCGGGCGGGGGCCAGCTTGCGCTGAATGCAGGTTCGCTACTGTCCATACAGAGCACCCTCTCGACATCGACCGGTGGCATAACCCTGACTGGTCCGACCACAGATCTCGACGCTGACGTGACGACCTCGGGCGGCGCCATCACCTTCAACAATCCCGTCCAGCTTCAGTCGAACGTGACGCTCACCGCCGGCAGCGGAAGCATCGCCTTCGGCAGCACAGTCGACTCTGCAATCCGGAGTTGCCTCCCCACCGGCGCATGCGGCCTGACGGCGAGCGCGGCGGCTCTCAGCTTCGGTGGCGCCCTGGGCGGGACACGCGCGCTCGGCGCCGTGTCGCTGACCTCGGCCTCCAGCATGGCGCTGCCGTCGATCGCGGCGACCACCCTTCTCGCTGAGGCGACAGGGGCCGCTTCCGATCTGACGCTGGCGCCCGGAGCGACCCTGGCCGCGTCCGGCTTCGGCACGCCGGTCACCCTCGGCGCGGGACGCGGGTTCATCAATCAGTCCGGCCCGGGCGCGATCGGCCTGACCCCGGGCGCGCGCTGGCTCATCTATTCCGCCAATCCCGCGAACGACGCCTTCGGCGGGCTGAACAGCGGAAACACGGCCGTCTGGAACACGCCGCTCGGCGGCGCCGTCGCCGCAACCGGTAACCGCTATGTCTTCGCCTTCCAGCCGAAGATCACGGTCACCGCCGCCAACCTGATCAAGCCGTTCGGGCTGGACGTCACTGCGCTGGTCGCGGCCGACTACACGATCAGCGGCGTTCAGCCCGGCATCGCCGGCGCGTTCCTCCCGGACACGGCGGCGGCGGTCTACAGCGGCGCGCCGGTCGTCTTTTCGGCGGGTTCTCCCGCCTCGGCGCCATCGACCGCCGTTCCCTATCCGATCATCGTCGGGCCCGGCAGTCTCGTCATCGGCGACGGCTACGGCTTCGCCGCCAACCCCGGCCTGCTCACGGTGTTGCCGCTTCCTTCTGACCCCGGTTTCCTGCCCGGCCTGACGCAGATCAACAATCCTGCCGGAGGTGGGTACGATGTCGGCGCCTTCGGCGAGTTGTTGCAGGATTTCTCCTCATGCGAGGAGCCGCCCTCGCTGCCCGACCCCAATCGTTACGCCGATCCGGACGAGGCCCTTCGAGCCATTTCTCACGCGCTCGACAACTATTTCAAGCGCTGCCAAAACCCGACCCAGGCCACGATCGCCGACGCGCTCGACGCCTATGCCGCGAGGCTCCGGGTGCTGGCGCCGAGGCTGCCGCCGGCTCTGCGCAACGTTCCGGCGATCATCGCCGAGGCGGCACGGCGCATTCGCGCCGCCCGGTCACGGAGCGAAGCCGTCGCCGTGCTGCATCAGACCGTGGCGGCGATTCACAAGGAGATCGCCCTCGTCCTTTCAGAAGACCCGCAAACGCGTGCTCGAGAGGTTCGCGACGGCGACATGATCGCTGGCGCGTTGGGCGGCGCAAGCGTCGCCCTGGTAAATTCCGGCGGTCTCTAGCCCGATCGCGCCTTCGGGGCGCATCGTGTTTCCGGGCTTTGCACAGAGACGTTGCTTGAAATAGGCTGCGCCTCTCGGGGCTGGCCGCGCTCCCGCTCGCGATCACCGAAGGACGCGCCTTGGGGGGTCGTCGCCGGCGCTGATCGCCTGCGCCGTCGCCGCCCCGATCCTGCTCGGCGCCTTCGCCTGGCGCGAGATGCGGGCGCCGGCGCCTCTGGTCGACCTCAGGCTGTTCCGCTCCGCCGCCTTCTCGGCGGGCAGCGTCGGGGCGCTCGTTTCCTACGCGATGCGATACGGCATCTTCTTCGCCATGTCGTTCGCGCTCATCCGCGGCTATCACGACGCGCCATTTGCCGCAGGTCTCCGGCTGACCGTCGTGCCGGTCGCGCTCGGCCTCGTGGCCCTAATTGCCGGCGCGCTGTCGGAGAGGCGACCGAGGATCGCAATGCCCGCCGGCATGGCGATCTGCGCCGTATCGGCGATCCTCCTGACGAGACTGCTCAGCGGCGCGCCGGGCAGCTTGCCTGCCGTCATCGCCGCGCTCGCCACCTTCGGCGCGGGACTCGGTTTGTACATCGCGCCGAACAACAGCGGCACGATTGGCGCGGCGCCGCCGGACGCAGGCGGCCTCCTCAATCTGTTGCGCGTCTTCGGCGCCGGCCTCGGCGGCGGGTCGGCCGCGGCGGCGCTGGCATGGCGGCTCGAAGCGATCACCGGCATCCGCGAGCGCACGGCGAACGTCCCCGAAGCGGCGCTGCTCGTGGCGACGGGCGACGGGCTCATGGTGCTGGCGGCCTTGGCCGCGATGGCAGTCATTCGAGACAGAAAGAAAGCAGACCGGAAGAGGATCGCTGCGCCCGGGGTCGCATAGGCCAGCGCGTGGCGACGCGCTCGACCCGGCTTCGCCGCGAAGTCGCGCTCGGAACAGCCGCCGTCGCGCCCACATCCCTCTTCGATCGTTGGGGAATTCTTGGGATGGGCCGAGCGACAGGCCGAGCTCAGAGAGATTGAGGCCGCTCTGGCGGCGATCGCCAGCGTTCCCGCCATCACAGGGTATAGAAAAGCCCAACCGAGCGGCCGTCTCCGCCGCGGTCGTGCCGCTCGATCGTGGCGAGGACCGAACCGCAGTCACGGTTGCGGGCGGAAGAGAGCGGATCCGGCGCGCATTGATCCAAACGCATAATAATACATAATTAGACAGTTTATTGATGGGCGCCCGGGACGACGCTAAACCGCGGTCCAACCCTTTGATCAATCAGGACCTCGCCGCTAAGCCGGCGCTAAAACCGGCGATCATCCCGCCCGGAGCCGGCCTCAGTCCTTCTTGTGTCGGGCCCGGAAGGCCTTCGCCCAGCCGGCGCGGGTCTCCTGCCGACCGCGGGCGACGGCGAGCGCGTCCGGTTCGACGTCCTTGCTGATCACCGACCCTGAGCCGACATAGGCGCCGTCGCCGATCCGGACCGGCGCGACAAGGGAGGAGTTCGAGCCGATGAAGGCGCCCGCGCCGATGTCGGTCCTGTGCTTGCCGAAGCCGTCGTAGTTGCAAGTGATCGTGCCTGCGCCGATGTTGGCCTTCGCGCCGACCCGCGCGTCGCCGATGTAGCTCAGGTGGTTGACCTTGGCCCCTGCCTCGATCGAGGCCTTTTTGACCTCGACGAAATTGCCGATCTTCGCCCTCTCCGCGATGTCGGCGCCGGGTCTGAGGCGCGCATAGGGACCGACCGTCGCGCCGGCCCCGACGCGCGCGCCCACAAGATGAGAAAAGGCGTGGACGACCGCGCCGTCTTCAATCGTCACTCCGGGCCCGATGACCACGTGCGGCTCGATCAGCACGTCCCGGCCAATTGTCGCGTCGCACGAAAGGAAGACCGTTTCCGGCGCGATCAGCGTCGCGCCTTCTTTCATGATGGCGCTCCTCAGGCGCATCTGCATCGCCGCCTCGGCGGCCGCGAGCTGGATCCGGTCGTTGACGCCCATGACCTCCACCTCGTCGACTTCGATCGTGCGCGCGAGGAGCCCGCGCGCGTTCGCGATCTCGACCAGGTCGGTAAGGTAATATTCCTTCTGCACGTTGTCCGGCTTGACCGCCTCCAGCATCGACAGCGCCTCCGCGCCGCGAAAGGCGATCGGGCCCGCGTTGCACAGCCGGGCCGCTTTCTCCTCGGCGGTGGCGTCCTTGTGCTCCCTGATCGCGACGAGTTGGCCATCACGCTCGATGAGCCGGCCGTATCCGGTCGGATCGGCCGGAGCGAAGCCGAGCGCCACGAGTCCGGCGCCTTTGGCGAGGACCGCCCGCATCGCCGAAAGCGTCGTTCTCTGCAGGAGCGGAATGTCGGCATAGGTCACCAGAATCTGGTCGTACCCGCCTGCGATCGCGTCGCGTGCGGCGAGAACCGCGTGGGCCGTGCCCCGCCTTTCGCCCTGAACAAACACGCTCACGCCGGGCGCCGCCGTGATCGCCTCGGCCGCCACGTCGTCCCTCCCCGGTCCGACAACGACGGCCACGTCGCCTGCGCCCGCTGCGCTTACGGCCGCGATGACATGCGCGAGCATGCTCCGGCCTGCGATCTCGTGGAGAACTTTCGGGCGATTGGACCGCATCCGCGTGCCTTCGCCGGCGGCAAGGACGATCGTGAGTGAGCGGCGGGCGGAATTCATGCGCTTGCTCCTGTTAGGCACGGGGTCCAAGGCGCTGCAGTCTTTGACCTTGGCGCCCGAATCGGCCTCGCGCGCGTTATTTCGGAAGACGCGCGACCGGTCTACCCGCCGCTGCGGTCCGCTAGAAGCCTCTGAGACAAAATGCGTCTCGCTGCGCCGCAAGAAAGGATATACAACTTCTCGCGTGACGGGGGGGCTGCGGCGCGCGAAGACGCGCCTTTCCTGTAACGCCTTGATTTGTCATTCTAACGAAGATGATACGCCGGTCCAGGCCCCCACCGCGCCCGCGACCGGCGTCGAGCGAACGAACAGCACGATGGCGGGACCGCAACGTCGCGAATTCTTGGGACTGGCGCTCGGCGGCGCGCTTGCGGCCGCAGGAGGCGATCCGCTCGTGCGCCTGGCCCCTGCCGAACCATTGGCCTCTCCAGTTCCGTTCACTGCCGATGTCGTTCTGAAAGCTGCGGCTCAACTCGCCGCCCAGCCCTTCAAGGCGCCGACCGCGCCTCTTCCCAGTGTCTTTTCCGGTCTCAATTTCGAGCAATACGCCTCGATCCGCCGCGTCCCCGGAACGGCGATCTGGGCCGACGAGAAAGTCGGCTTTTCCCTCGAGCCGCTGCATCGCGGCTTCGTTTTCACGACGCCGGTCGCAATCAACATCATCGAGAACGGCCTGTCTCAGCGGGTCATCTACGACCCGGCCGACTTCGATTTCGGCAAACTTCAGCCGCCTCCCGCGATGGGCGATCTCGGTTTTTCCGGCCTGCGCATTCTCCGCGCTTCGGACGAAGGTTTTCAGGACGCCGCGATCTTCCAGGGCGCGAGCTTCTACCGCTCGCGCGCGCGGAGCCAGAATTTCGGCGTCACGGCGCGCGGGCTGGCTATTCGCACCGGCGATGAACCCGGCGAGGAATTTCCGCTGTTTCGCGAGTTCTGGGTCGAGAAGCCAACTCCAGCCTCGAACACGCTCACGATATACGCGCTCCTGGACTCGGAAAGCGTAACGGGCGCATTCCGATTCACCATTCGGCCGCTCGAGACCACCATCATCGACACCGAAATGACTCTCATCGCGCGGGCGCAGGCCGACAAACTCGGAATCGGCGCCATGGCGGCCAATTACCTGTTCAGTCCCCTCGATCACCGGCGTGCCGATGACTGGCGAGCCGCGGTATATGAGGTTACCGGCCTTCAGGTCCTCTCTGGCAAGGAGGAGTGGTTGTGGCGTCCGGTGAGCAATCGTGAGACCCTGCAGATCTCGGCCTTTGCCGACGTCAGCCCCCGCGGCTTCGGCTTGATGCAGCGCTCCCGTAGCTTCGATGCATTCTACGACGATGAGGGCCGATGGGAGTTGCGGCCGACGCTCTGGATTGAGCCGATCGGCGAGTGGGGCGAAGGCGACGTGCGGCTGCTCGAAATTCCTGCCGCCTCGGAGGCCAACGCCAATATTGTCGCCCAGTGGCGCCCCAAGGCTGGCATTACGGCCGGCGCGACCAAGGCGTTCGCCTTTCGTCAGTTCTGGTGCTGGACGCCGCCATCAAAGCCGCCGCTCGCCGTCTGTACGTCCAGCCGCTCAGGCAAGGCTGGCGGCAAGCCCCGATTTGCGGTCGAAATGGCCGGCGATGCATTCGCGGACGCGCAGAAAGCCGGCGCAGCAGTCGCCGACATTCAAGCCAACCCCGGCAAGATCAGTTCGGTGAGGCTCTTCCGTTATAAGGACAGGCGATCGGTTCGCGTCGTTTTCGACCTCGATCCCGGATCGGAAGCTTATTCCGAAATTCGGCTCGCGCTCAAAATCGACAATCAGGCGGTCAGCGAGACATGGCTCTATCGATGGACAGTGTGACGGTCCGTCGGATCGAGCCGCTCGATGACGCGCAACCGTCCCTCGGCATGTCCCTCGGGGCGTCGATGCCGGGCTACGCCCCGCTCGCCATGCCGGCGCAGTCCTTCCGCCGCTTTGCCCGCAGTGAGCGTCGCGCCTGGGTCAACAGGCGCTTCGACCGGTTTACGGTTCTCACCCGCCTCGTCGTGTTCGGCGGATCTGTCGCGCTCACCGCTTACGGCGCCTGCGAAATGGTCAAGGTTGTCGGGGTCGGCACGACGACCACGCTCGAATGGGTGATGGTCGTCCTCTTCGTCGTCACTTTCTCCTGGGTCTCGTTGTCCTTCACCGCCGGCATCGTCGGCTTCGTCTGGCTGCTCGCGCATTCGCGCAGGCGAGATCCGCCCCCGGCCTCGCTGTCAGCAAGGACGGCGGTCGCGATGCCGATCTACAACGAGGCACCGTCTCGGGTGTTCGGCGCGATGCAGGCGATTATCGAAGACGTCGAGCGGACCGGACTCGGCGCCGCATTCGACTATTTCTTCCTTTCTGATACAACCGACTCCAACGTCTGGATCGCCGAGGAGCGGGCCTTCGTCGCCATGCGCCAACGCTTGCCGAACGCCCGCATCTACTATCGGCGGAGGCGCAAGAATTCGAGCCGCAAGGCCGGCAACATCGCCGACTTCGTCACCCGTTGGGGCGGCCACTACCCGCACATGCTGGTGCTCGACGCCGACAGCGTGATGTCCGGCGATGCGGTCGTCCGTCTGGCGGCCGCGATGGAGGCGGACCCTGACAGCGGCATCATTCAGAGCCTCCCGCTCATCGTCAACCGCAACACGCTGTTCGCCCGGCTCCAACAATTCGCCGCCCGCATCGCCGGTCCGGTCCTTGCGGCGGGCCTCACCGCGTGGATGGGACGCGACGGCAACTATTGGGGCCACAACGCCATCATTCGCACCCGCGCCTTCGCCGATCACTGCGGGTTGCCCGATCTGCCCGGCCGGCCGCCCTTCGGGGGCCATATCCTCAGCCACGATTTTGTGGAGGCCGCGCTCATCCGTCGCGCCGGGTATTCCGTCACAATGCTGCCGACGCTTGGCGGCAGCTACGAGGAGAGCCCTCCTTCTTTGATCGACCTCGCCGCCCGCGACCGGCGGTGGTGCCAGGGGAACCTCCAACACGCGCGCATCATCGCGGCGAGAGGCTTCGTCTGGCCGACTCGCCAGCATTTCGTCACGGGCATCATGGGCTATCTCGCCTCGCCCGTCTGGATGATGCAACTGATCGTCGGCATCGTGCTGGTGCTGCAATCCCACTACATCCGACCAGAGTATTTCACCTCAGAGTTCTCGCTCTTTCCCACATGGCCGCGATTCGACTATGAACGCGCGCTGCAATTGTTCGAGTTGACGATCGCGATCCTGCTCGCGCCCAAGTTTCTGGGCCTCATTTTCGCGCTGTTCGACGGCCCGACCCGCAGAGGCTCCGGCGGAGCGCTTGCGCTCATCGCCTCGACATTGCTCGAGATCGTGGTGTCCGCCGCGATTGCGCCGATCATGATGCTCATCCAGTCGGGCTCGGTGGCGCAGATTCTTTCGGGACGTGACACCGGCTGGAACCCGCAGCGCCGCGACGACGGATCCATCCCGTTCCGCAGCATTGCGCGCCGGCACCGCGCGCATGCCCTGCTCGGACTGGTCACCCTGTTCGCCGCCGCGCTGATCTCCCCGTCGCTCGTATTGTGGATGTCGCCGACGATTGCCGGCCTCCTGCTCTCCATCCCGCTTTCGTGGGCAAGCGGACAATTGTGGCTGGGTCTCGGCCTGAAACGGATCGGACTCCTGCGCACGCCCGAGGAGACGTCGCCACCGGAAGTCGTCCTGCGCGCGAACGCACTGTCGGACGAACTGGCCCGCTCCGGGCACGACCACGAAGACGCGCTCCTCGCCATTCATGCGGACGCGCAATTGCGCGCCGTCCACGAAACGTTCCTGCCGGATAAGCCGCGGCATCGGCTAGGCGACGTGGACGTCGACGAGGCCGTTGCGGCGGTCAAGCTGAACGACGCCGAAACGATCGAGGACGCCTGCGCCTGGCTGAAGCCCAAGGAACGGGTGGCGGTGCTGGCCGACCGGGCCCTGATCGCCTTGCTCGCCCGCCTGCCGAGCGCAATGGACGTGGCGGCGACGAGGCCGGCCGACCGTTAGAGCGCGATGCGTTCCGATCGAGTCGCAGCCGAAGTCGCCGGGCAGACCGGAATTGTAAGGCCCTCCGGATTGAGCGGGGGTCTGCGGGCGGTCGCATCCTTCCGCTGACCCGAACGGAGAAGCGCGGCCTGCGCTTCCCTTCGGCCTTCAGACCAGGCCATTGGTGATCGTCTTGCAACCAGCCGATATCGGTCGAAACCGTCGCGGTCCGCGTCTCGATGCGGCCGTGATCGGCGTCGACGTCCGGCTTGGACGTCGCGGCCTTGATTCGGGGTCATCCAGATGCAGGCGCACGTCGTCATGCAGACTGCCCTGGTTGCCCTTCAGCGCCAGCGCATAGTCGCCGCCCTGTCGAACGATCTGGTCGGCAATCAGCAATTCTAAAAGTGCGGAATTTTCAGGATTCGCGAATCAGCAAAAGTCTGATTCACGGTTGGGATGCAGCTTTTGCCCTGCCTTCTGTCCGAGTTGAAGTCCGTATGCGCGACTTTTCCTGACACGCGAAAAGGGCGTGGCGGCAATATCGAGATCGCCGACTTCGGCCTCTCGGCTTTCGCGATGTTTTTCATGCAGGGCGCGTCGTTTCTCCGTTTTCAGCGCGCGCTGGAGAAGGGCCATGGCCGCTCCAACTGCCAGACGCTGTTCGGGATCGGTCGAATCCCTTCGGACAATTATATCCGCGACAGGCTGGACGAGGCCGACCCCGCGCTTTTGCAGCCTTGTTTCGAGCGCATGGAAACGCTGCTGACCGAGCCCCCGATCCGACAGGCCTTCAGTCGGCTGGACGGCAGAACCTTGGTTGCATGGGATGGAACCGAGTATTTCTGCTCGCAAAAGCTCGGCTGTCCGAACTGTCTCACCCGCAAGCGGTCCAACGGCAGGACCGGGAACTATCATAGCCTGTTGTCCGCGACGGTCGTGGCGCCCGGCCATTCCAAGGTCGTGCCCTTGATGCCGGAATTCATCGCGACCCGAGACGGCGCCGAGAAACAGGACTGCGAGCGTAATGCCGTCAAGCGCTGGTTCGGCAAGCATGGCGCGCGGCTCGCCCCGCTGCGGCCGATTTATCTGGGCGACGATTTGTTCGCCTGCCATCCCGTCGCCAAGATGGTCACGGACGCCGGCGATGATTTCATCTTCACCGCCAAGGAAACCTCGCACAAGGCGCTCTACGACTTCATCGCCGGGGCCGAGCTTTCGAGCCACGAGGAGAAAGCGCGCCGCCGCACCCCGAAAGAGACGTTCCGTTATCGCTGGATCGAGGCGGTTCCGATCCGCGAGGCCAAGGACGCCATCCTCGTCAACTGGATCGGCTTCGAGATCGTCGACGCCAAGGGAAAGATCAAATATTCCATGGCCTGGGTGACCAGTCTTCCCGTTTCCAAGGCCAACGTCGCAGAAATCGTCGCCTGTGGCCGCGCGAGATGGAAAATCGAGAACGAGAGCTTCAACGTCATGAAAAACCATGGCTACGAGCTCGAACACAACTTCGGGCGCGGCCGGGACTTTCTCGCCATGACGCTAGCGGCCCTCAATCTGCTCGCATTCGCCTGGCATACCGTGCTCGAATTGCTGGACCCGCCCTGGCAAGCCGCCCGCCAAGCCGCTGCAAAGCGAACCAGCTTCTTCGCCCATATCCTCATGCTGACCGCCTACGTCGTCTTTCCCTCTTGGCCCGTCCTGCTCGAAGTCCTGACCAATTTCGCCATCCCCCCAGAACTCACACATATCCGAGATGGCTCATGAATGGACCCCAATTCGCTAGTTTTAGAATTACTGGTCGGCAATCGAACGCTGGCAATTGAGCGCGTCGACGGTCACGATCGTCCCCTTCAGCGACAGCATCTCCAGCAGCTTGGGGACGGCGGTGATCTCGTTCGACTTCGCGTCGGCGGCGATCTGCGCCAACACTATGCGTTGCTGGCAGACACATGCGCTGACCATGTGCAGGGGCGATTTGCCGCTGGCCTTGTCGAACGAGCGGCGCAACACCTTGCCGTCGATCGCGATAACGCCCTGACATGGAATCGAAAATATCGACATGAACCGCTGGAAGACGGCTCGGAATTGCTCCGGATCCAGTTGACGGAAAAGCCGGCTGAACGTGTCGTGGCTGGGCAGGCCGTTGGCCAATTTGAAGCCACGCAGAAAGGGCTCTTTCGCCTTGGCGAACAACGCCATCTCGACCGCGCTCTGTGCCGGGCGATGGTGGAGAGTGTGCGAGCGCTTCTGGCGGAGGCGCTTTCGCAGAAAGTCTCGGCTCCGACCCGGAAGGAGGCGCGCCATGAGCCAGATCGAGGCTGACCATCTCGCCCGGGAGGCAATCGTCTACGTCCGCCAGTCGACGGTCGATCAGGTGAACAACAACGTTGAGAGCCGTCGACGCCAATACGGACTGGTCGAGCGGGCCCGGCAGCTCGGCTGGGCCGACGTCAGCGTCATCGACGACGATCGCGGCCGCTCGGGCTCGGGCGTCAGCCGCCCCGGGTTCGAGAAGCTGCTGGCTGCGATCTGGGAAGGCCGGGTCGGCGCGGTCGTGTCGATCGAGGCTTCGCGCCTGGCGCGCAACAACGCCGATTGGCATCGCCCCATCGAGTTGGGCGGCCTCACCGATACGCTGATCGCCGACGCCGACGGGGTGTATGATCCGGCCAATTCCAACGATCGCCTGCTGCTCGGCCTGAACAAGACGGCGACATAATGCAGTACCTCGTGAACTCATTGAAAAGGCAGACTTTCGTGTCGCGGATCGGATGATACTGGACGTCCCCTTACGATCGCCTGCAGGACGGCTGGCCGAGCCAGGTCGCTCTCGCGGATGACATAAGGGGCGCCGGGGCAAACCTGATTTGCCGGCAGCAGTCCATCGCGGATCAAACGGACGACAGTCATCCTGCTGACGTCGAGTCGGCTTGCGGCTTCGGTCAGAATAAGCTCATGGCGCTCTGCACGTTCGCCGTCCCGGTAGACCGGTATCCGGTGCGTGCCGCGGAAATTGCGCACGCGCAGCTGAGTCCATGTCTGGCTTCTGGCCGAGCGGATACCCAACCGATTGAGAACGGGGGCGATGCTGTGGTCCGGCAACAGGCGCGCGAGCTCGCACACCAACTGCTCGGTCGCCGCATCGGTCTCGAAGCGGTTTTGGCCCGACCGGTTCTTCACCACCTCGAGCCGCGTGTGGTCCCCGCCCTGCCAGTGCAGCACGAGGTGCAGCCGACCGGTCTCGGCGGTCACGATGATCTCCTTCAGCACGGCGCGCAAAATCCGCTTGCGCGTCTCGACGGAAGCAGCGGCATCGTTCCAGAGCGTCGGCAGGTCCCCGGCGAGCGCCATGAGCGTCATGCGCTCGTCGACGCCGACAGCGTTCGGTTCCTCGTCGCGCGAGCTTCGGATCTGCTCTTCGAGCCGCGCGACCGTCGCAAGACAGTCGTTCCAGCGCCGTTCGAGCTCGCCGGCGACCAGTCGGTTGTCAGGATCGACAGCGTCGTATTGCCGGCGCACATGCTTCGCCTCATAGCGGGCCTGCTCCAGCGCGAACTCTCTTTGCCGCAGCTGTTCGCTGCCGGCCTGGTTGCGTTCGGCGATCAGCTTCAACGCCGCCTCGATTGCCAGTGGCGAGATCGCACGCAGAACTTCCGCCGACACCGCCGCATCAATGCGCATGTTGCTGAATGCGCTGCACCCCTTTTCGTTCGACGGGTCGACATGGCTGGCGCAGATATAGCGCGCATCGCGCCTCGAATCGTGCAGCACCTTGAATTTGCGGCCGCAGCGCCCGCAGCGCAGCGAGCCGACGAGAAGCGCACTGCCGCTGCGAACCGCGCCCGCCACCATCGCCCCTTCATGTTCGCATTGCCGGCGATGATCGCCCGGTTACGATTATACTCTTCCAAGGAGATATAGGCATCGTGGTGGTCGTGGATCAGAACCGTCCAGTCCTCGCGCGGACGCGCGACATTGTGGGTAATGACTTTGCGGCCGCCCCCGATGCGCGTGCGTGAAAGGGTCCGCCCAAAGACATAGGCCCGGCGTAGACCGCAGCCGATGGACGGCATGGTAACGTGGCGGGCCCCACCGCACCGTCCGCCCCTGCCGACCGTGCACGGCTGTTGGCAGGTCGATTCCTTCCTGACGCAGCCACAGGACGAGCTGGCGCACGCTGCCGATCTCACGGAACTTTCGGAATACCAGAGACAGGGCCTCGCGGATGCGGCGGTCCGGTTCCAGTTCCAGGCGACCATCGGCGCTGCGCCGATAGCCGATGGCGACTGTCGTGTGCAGATCGCCGCGCGCCGCCTTCAGGCGCAAAGCCTCTTGCGAGCGCTGTCGCAACGTCGAAAGCTCAAGCTCGCTGAAAGCGCCTTTCATGCAGCAAGCGATCGTTTACGAGCCGCGGATCGTAAACTCCGTCCTCGTCTATGATCAGGCTGCCGACCAGGGCGCAGAGCTCCAAAAGGGTGTGCCAATCGCGCCCGTTGCGGGCCAGGCGCGAGGCCTCGAGGGCAAACACCGCTCCGGCACCGCCGCTGCAGATCGCCGCCAGCAGGCATTCGAAGCCCGGTCGCGCAGTACCGCCCCCCGAACGGCCGAGATCGTCGTCGATGACAATCACGTTATCCCAGCCGAGCACGCCCGCGCGCGCCGTCAGCGCGTACTGACGTCGTCGGCTCTCGGGATTGCGCAAGAGCTGATCCATGCTGGATTGCCGCACATAGACATAGGCGCTGCGCGTCAGATGATCGCCAGTGATCTTACTCATCGTCCGCCTCCGCCGGCATCCTCATCAGGCCGAGGCGATCGCCCAGA
Source organism: uncultured Alphaproteobacteria bacterium (assembly GCA_963741405.1). GTDB lineage: Bacteria > Pseudomonadota > Alphaproteobacteria > Rhizobiales > Beijerinckiaceae > Roseiarcus. The sequence goes on along the minus strand of CAVUHX010000042.1, from coordinate 17,466 downwards.
AGAACCTTTAGCAGGTTTACGATCCCCGTGCGGGTCGCCACATCGAATAGCCATGGCGTGACCTCGTCGGCCGCCAGCATGAGTAGTTCGAATTGCTGTTCCTGGGCACGCTGCTCCATCGTCGCCTCCGCCGCTGCGAATCGCTTCATTCGACGACGACGAGGATATGTCCGGCTGATCCACTAGCCGGCGCAGCTCCCTCAAGCAGTCAAGGGACAGCCGCGGTGTAGCCCTTACGGACAGCGCCGCCGCGTCGGCCTGGGTCATCCACGCCGGCAGCAGCAGCCTCACGCCATTCGGCAGCTCGACGACAAGGTGCGCATCGCCGGCGTGCAGCAGACACCGAACGACCGTGAGGCGTTCGCCGGCATGCGGGTGATGCGGATACCGGAGGATGACATCAAAGGGCTGTTGCTGGGGAGTATGTCGTGTGTTCGAAAGGGACGATGAGCGAGCTCGAGCTTTCGCTGTTTCGGCGGCGCTCGCACGAGGCGCTGAATGCTGATCGAGGAGATCGTCGTGCGCGTTGAGGACGATGGTCTCGATCTCGTGATCCGCTGGGCGGACGAGGATCACACGGCTCTCCGGGTGCGCAAGAGCCGCACGGGAGAACACCGCTGGCGGGTCGACGCCGACGTCGTCGATCTGGTGCAGGCGATGGCCCGGCAGATGCCGGACATGGGGATTGCGGCTGCTCTCAATCGGACCGGGAAGACGACAGCCAAGGGGCATTCGTGGACGCGAACGAGGGTGGCCGCCATGCGCAACATTCACGGCATCGTCGTCTACCGAGAGGGCGAACGCGCCGAGCGCGGAGAGGCGACGCTCGACGAGGCGGCGGAGAGGCTCGCGGTCAGTCCGGCCACGGTGCGTCGCCTGATTGTCGAAGGCGTTCTCCCCGCAAGCCAGATCTGCAAGGGCGCGCCTTGGGTCATCCGCATCGCCGACATCCAGCTCGCCGACGTCCTCTCCGCTTCCGAACGACGAAGAAAGCGGGCGTCACGACTTCCGCCGTCTGGCGATCAGCCGGCGCTGCCCTTCAACTTTCAATCACATGGTGAGGTGAGCATTATGACTCGGGCTCGGTCGGGCCGAAAAGCAACAAGTTGGCCCCGGTATTAAGCCAGACGTCGCCTGACGTGAGGGCCATGACCTGCGCCTTCGACGCCATCGGCACGCTTTCGAAGTCGAAGGCGGTGAGGTCTTGCCGGCGGGCAAGCGGGCCTCGGCCATGTGCCGCTCGATGCGGCGGCGGGCGCGGTCGGCGCACTCGTGCTCGGCAAGCGCCGCAAGGAAGCGCGCCGCCGGCCAGCCCTCCTTGTCGGACTGGGCGGCGATTTTTGGCCAGATCGCCTTCACGCCCGGCAGGCGCAGTTCGTTGAGCAGCAGTTCGACGCGCGCGGCGTCGATGGAGGTCACTGAGCCGGTCATGCCGCGGCTCCCTTGTTGGCGCTGGCGAGAGCTCCGACGGCGGCGAGTTCGTCTCGCCAGCACGTTCCTCACCCTATGATTCGACTCGGCCAGCCGCTATTTCTGGGTCTCGTCGGATCGCCTGCGAGCGGGGACGTCCTGCACGGTCACGATAAGTCCGTCGCCCAGCTTCGCCGCAGTGCCGTGAAACCAGCGTCCGCTGAGCTCATATTCCGCCTCCGACGTCCTTCCGGTTTCAAATACCCGCACATAGCGCGGAAAGAGCGGCGGCCGCGGGCAACCGGCAGGCGCTCCAAAAGCGTGGCGCCGGTGACGTCGGCCGCGCGCCGCCGCATGATGACGCATGCCGTCGGATTGGCGTACCGATATTCGAAGTCCTCGACCCGGCCGGCCCGATCGAGCGCTGCCCGATAGACCATGATCCCCTCAGCGGAGATGTCCTAAACCGCCTTGAACAACGGATCCGCAGCCGGCGCCCGAGCCCGCCAGTTCGAGCCGACGATGGCGAGAGTGAGGGCGGAACTTGCGGTGAAAAAAGCGAGGTCCGGTAGTCCTCCGGCGGAGATGACTCCGGCCTTCCACAGCGTCCAGTCTGCAAGCGCGCCGACGGCCACAGCAAGCACGCCGGGGCCGAAGCCGAGCAGCGCGCTTCCGACGATCGCGGGCATGTAGAGGACGACCGCCGCCGCCCCGATCGTCCACCAATTCGTAAGCCCGGCTAGGGCAAGCGCCGCCGTTATCGCGAGAGCGAGGGCGACGGCGTGAGGTCACGCGTGAAATCCGAGTGCTGCCCAGTCCAACAGCAAGTCCTCGCCCTATTGGTGAAGCTGAGAATTCCGCTGCAGCGTCCGTCCTCTGACCACAAAAGCCGAAGGGACGACCAGATTTGGGATTCTTCAAGGCGCTGTCGACGGCGACCAGGGTTCCGAGCCCGCTGGGCGGTTTTGCCCGGGCGCACCCGTCCGGAAGGGGGCCGACGACATCAACGACCGCGTCGCCAAACTCGATGCGCGGCGGATCCTTGATATGGCGCCATTGTCCTGCTTTGATCCGCTCGGTTTTCCCAACGCCGCGGAGGTTTGTCGCGGCTCAACGCCGAATTTGCGAATGAGAGCGATTCCCGTCGATCCGGAGGACGCGGCCGAAGCCTCCGCGCTGAAAAATCTCTCCGCCCGCGTGACGCTCGCCGTCGCAGTGATGCTCGTAGTCATCAAGGTCGCGGGCTGGCTGATCACCGGTTCGATCGCCCTTCTCGCCTCGGCCATCGATTCCCTGGTCGATACCGGCGCCAGCATCGTCACGCTGTGGGGCGTTCGCTACGCGCAGCGACCTCCGGATCGCGAGCATCGCTTCGGACACGGCAAGGGCGAGGCAGTTGCGGCTTTCACCCAGGCGAGCTTTCTCGCGGGCGCGGCCTTCGTGCTGGCGTTCCAGTCGGTCGAACGACTCGTTTTTCCCGTGGCGCTCGACGCGCTCGAAGTAGGCTTCTGGCTGATCGGCGGAAGCCTCGCGGCCGCCTGCGGGCTCGTGGCGATGCAAAGCTGGGTGGTGCGTAGGACCGGCTCGACGGCGATCGCAGCGGATCGCGCCCACTATCTGACCGACATCGGACTGAACGCCGCGGTGCTCACCGCGCTCGGAGTGACTCAACGGACCGGATGGGTTCGCGCCGATCCAGCCTTCGCGCTGGCCATCTCCGGCTACATGCTATGGAGTGCGTACGCCATCGCCCGGGAAGCGCTGGAGCAATTGCTTGACCGTGAGCTGCCAAGTGAAGAGCGTCGCCGCATAAAGGCGGCTGTGCGCGCCTGCGCGGGCGTCCGCGATATCCATGACCTGCGCACCCGGTTTTCCGGCGACCGCACGTTCGTCGAGTATCACCTCGAGGTCGATTCCGGCCTCACCGTCGACGTGGGCCACGCGATCGGCGACGCCACTGAAGTCGCGGTTCAGGGTCTTCTGCCTGGTGTCGTCGAGGCGATCGCGCACGTCGAACCTCACGGCATCGCGGACGCGCGGCTCGACGACGCGGTCGGGCAGAAGCTCTGAGACCCGGCGGGCGCTGGCATCATGGTCCACGCTGCCTGCCTCGGGGGTTCTCAAGTTCGCCGTGCGAGTCCGAGCGCTTACGCCCGAGGCCCAGCGGCGATCATGAAAGGGAGGAGATGACGCCCGCCAAGAGCCAACCAGCGATCGACCTTGCTTCGCTCGACCCGTGGTTTTTACAGCAAAATGCCGTTGATTCGGCGCGCGCCTTGATCGGCGTGCGGCTCACCGTCGAGGGCGTCGGCGGCCTGATCGTCGAGACGGAGGCGTATGACGCGACCGATCCGGCGTCGCATTCCTTCCGTGGGCCGACCGCGGCCAACGCAACGATGTTCGGCCCGTCGGGACACGCCTATGTCTACCGGAGCTACGGAGTGCACTTCTGCCTCAACCTCGTGTGCGGCCCGAAGCCCGGCGCGGCCGTGCTGATCCGCGCGCTCGAACCGACTGATGGCGTCGAGTCGATGTCCGCCCGACGCGGGACGACGGATCTCCGAAAGCTCTGTTCGGGTCCCGGCCGCGTCTGTCAGGCGCTCGGCGTCACGCGCGCATACGACGGGCTCGCCCTCGACCGATCGCCGTTCCGGCTCTCGCGTTGGCCCGGGGCGCATCCGGTCGCGGCCGGCTTCAGGATCGGGATCACGAAGGGCATCGACACGCCGTGGCGTTTTGGCCTCAAGGGCTCGCCCTTTGTCAGCCGTCCCTTCTGAGGGCGGACGCATCGCGGTCCGGCTCGGAGGATATGGCGATTGGGAGCCAAGCCCGGCGCAAGCTGAGAGGGGCAGAATGTTCACACCGCGAAACGCTGAATGACAACGGCGCGGCTCCGAGCTTCCGTTGCGGCCGCATCGCCGGAACCGTCCTGCCGGCGATTCGTTGCGAACGCAGAGGCCTGAAGGATCGAGATGGGTCGCGCGAACGTCGTCGTCAGCGCCGAAATGCGCGACTGGCTTCACTCCGAGAAGGTTTGGCTCGCTGGAATCTATATTCTGGACGATCGGACCTACGGTGACGGCAGGCACTACCTCGACGTGATCAGCGACCGGCTCAGCCCGGGTTTCCACGGCCTGCGCCGCCTCATCGTCGACGATGGAGAGATCCGGTTCGATGCCAACCGGGAGAGCCGATAGGCATCGTCAGCGTCGGCTTTGACCGTCCGCGAAAAAGCCGCCCGGAGTCGGCTTTTTCGACTCGCGTGCGGCGGACCTCACTCCGCCGCCGACTTCGACCTCTCTTTGCGCGAGGCGACGTCAACCGCGGGCGCCGCGAGCGGCAGGGCCGCCGGGGCTTCCGATGCCTCGGCCTTCTGCGCCAGGATAAGCGTGTCGCGCATCGAAGCGATGGCGCGCAGTTTCGCCATCGCCGCCCCGGTGCCCGCCGGAATCAGGCGTCCGACAATCACGTTCTCCTTGAGGCCCTCGAGCGTATCGACCTTGCCGTTGACCGCAGCCTCGGTCAGCACGCGTGTCGTCTCCTGGAAGGAGGCCGCCGAGATAAAGGAACGCGTCTGCAGACTCGCCTTGGTGATGCCGAGCAGCACCGGGAGGCCGACAGCGGGCTTCTTGCCCTCGGCCAGCGCTGCCTCATTGGCCGCATCAAGATCGAGCTTGTCGACTTGCTCGTCCTTCAAGAAGTCGGTGTCGCCCGGATCTACGATGTCGACCTTCTGCAACATCTGCCTGACGATCACCTCGATGTGCTTGTCGTTGATACTGACGCCCTGGAGGCGGTAGACTTCCTGGATCTCATTGACGAGATAGGCCGCCAGCTCCTCGACGCCCTTGATCGCGAGGATGTCGTGCGGTGCGGGATTGCCGTCAACGATATACTCGCCCTTCTCGATTACGTCCCCGTCCTGCAGGTGGATGTGCTTCGACTTCGGTATCAGGTACTCGACCGGTTCCACGCCCTCCTCGCTCGGCTCGATCGACAGGCGCTGCTTGTTCTTGAAGTCGCGCCCGAACCGCACAATGCCGGAAATCTCGGCGATGATCGCGTGATCCTTCGGCCGCCGCGCCTCGAACAGCTCGGCCACGCGCGGCAGACCGCCCGTGATGTCGCGCGTCTTGGCGCTGTTGATCGAGATGCGGGCGATGACGTCGCCGGCGCGCACCGTCGAACCCGGCTCATAGGAGATGATCGACTCGACCGGCAGGAGATAGCGGGCTTCGCCCCCGCGCGGCAGCTTGGCGATCTTGCCGTCCTTGCTCTTGATCACCAGCGCCGGCTTGAGGCCGGCGGTGCGGGGCGTCGAGCGCCAGTCGGTGACGATGCGCTTGGCGATGCCGGTCGCCTCGTCGACCTGTTCCGACATCGAGGAGCCCTCGACCAGGTCTTCGAACCCGACGACGCCATCGATTTCGGTGAGGATCGGACGGGTGAACGGATCCCACTCGGCGATCCGCTGACCGCGCTTGACCTTGTCGCCCTCATCGACCTTGAGGCGAGCGCCGTACTGCACGCGGTGCACCGCCCGCTCGGCCCCACTGCGGTCGTGGATGACCACGGCAACGTTGCGCGCCATCGCCATCAGGTCGCCGTTCGAGTTCCGGGCGAGGTTGCGGTTGCGGATCTTCACGTCGCCGTCGAAGTTCGACTCTATGAAGGACTGGTCCGCGAGCTGCGCCGCGCCCCCGATATGAAACGTGCGCATGGTGAGCTGCGTGCCCGGCTCGCCGATCGACTGCGCCGCGATGACTCCGACCGCCTCGCCGAGATTGACCGGCGTGCCGCGCGCGAGATCGCGTCCGTAGCAGAGACCGCATACGCCGTTCTTCGCCTCGCAGGTCAGCACGGAGCGGATCTTGACTTCCTGGATGCCGGCGGCGTTGATCGCCGGCATGGTCTCCTCGGCAATCATCTGACCCGCTTCGACGATGACGTTGCCGTCCGCGTCGCGCAATGTCTCGGCCGAGGTGCGGCCCAGGATGCGGGTTGCGAGCGAAGCCACCACCGTTCCGGCGTCGACGATCGCACGCATGCTGATGCCGCGCTGTGATCCGCAGTCGTTCGTGGTGATGATCGAGTCCTGCGCGACGTCGACCAGGCGCCGGGTGAGGTAGCCCGAGTTCGCCGTCTTGAGCGCGGTGTCGGCGAGGCCCTTGCGCGCGCCGTGGGTCGAGTTGAAATATTCGAGAACCGACAGCCCCTCCTTGAAATTGGAGATGATCGGGCTCTCGATGATCTCGCCCGACGGCTTGGCCATCAGTCCGCGCATGGCCGCGAGCTGACGCATTTGGGTCGGCGAGCCGCGCGCCCCGGAGTGCGACATCATGTAGATCGAGTTGATCGGCCTGTCGCGGCCGTTCTCATCCTTCCAAACCGCCGAGATGCCCGCCATCATCTCCTCGGCGAGCTTGTCCGAACATTTCGCCCAGGCGTCGACGACTTTATTGTACTTCTCGCCTTGGGTGATGAGGCCGTCGTTGTACTGCTGCTCATATTCCTTGGTCAGCGCCGACGTCTCGGCGATGCGCTTGGTCTTTGTTTCGGGCACGACCATGTCGTCCTTGCCGAAGGAAATGCCGGCCTTGAACGCTTCGCGGAAGCCGAGCGCCATGATCCGGTCGCAGAAGATGACCGTCTCCTTCTGACCGCAGTTGCGGTAGACGATGTCGATCATGTTGGAAATTTCCTTCTTCGTCATCAACTTGTTGACGACGTCGAAGGGGACCTTGGCATGCTCTGGCAGAAGCTGGCCGAGGATCAGGCGGCCGGGCGTGGTGTCGAAGATCTTCGCCACCCGCTCGCCCTTGTCGTTGTAAGTCCAGGCGCGGCCCTTGATCCTCGTGTGCAGCGTGATCGCCTTGGCTGCGAGCGCATGTTCGATCTCGCCCATGTCGCTATAGACGCCGCGCACGGGACGCTTGGTCTTCGGATCCTCCTCGTACTGGCCGGGCTCGCCGTCGCGCATCAGCGAAACGTAGTAGAGACCGAGCACGATGTCCTGGCTCGGCACGATGATCGGCTGGCCGTTGGCGGGGTGCAGGATGTTGTTGGTCGACATCATTAGCACGCGCGCCTCCAGCTGCGCCTCCAGCGACAGCGGAACATGCACGGCCATCTGGTCGCCGTCGAAATCGGCGTTGAACGCCGAGCAGACGAGCGGGTGAAGCTGGATCGCCTTACCCTCGATCAGCACCGGCTCAAACGCCTGGATGCCGAGACGGTGCAGAGTCGGGGCGCGGTTGAGCATCACCGGGTGCTCGCGGATCACCTCGTCCAGGATGTCCCAGACCTCCGGCTTCTCCTTCTCGACCAGCTTCTTCGCCTGCTTGACGGTGGCCGACAGGCCCTTGGCGTCGAGGCGCGAATAGATGAACGGCTTGAACAGTTCGAGCGCCATCTTCTTCGGCAGGCCGCACTGGTGGAGCTTGAGCTCGGGCCCGACCACGATCACCGAGCGGCCGGAATAGTCGACGCGCTTGCCAAGAAGGTTCTGGCGGAACCGACCCTGTTTGCCTTTGAGCATGTCGGCGAGCGACTTCAGCGGCCGCTTGTTAGCGCCCGTGATGACGCGCCCGCGCCGCCCGTTGTCGAACAGAGCGTCCACCGACTCCTGCAGCATCCGCTTTTCGTTGCGGATGATAATGTCCGGCGCACGCAGCTCCATCAGCCTCTTGAGCCGGTTATTGCGGTTGATGACGCGACGGTAGAGGTCATTGAGGTCCGAGGTCGCGAACCGTCCGCCATCGAGCGGAACCAGCGGGCGCAGGTCCGGCGGGATGACCGGAATCTCGGTCATGATCATCCATTCGGGCTTGTTGCCGGAGTGGATGAAGGCTTCGATGATCTTGAGCCGCTTGGCGAGCCGCTTCGGCTTCAGCTCGCTCTTCGACTCGGCGATCTCGACTTTGAGGTCATCGGCGATTTTCTGCAGGTTCATGCCCTTGAGAATTTCGCGGATCGCCTCGGCGCCGATCATCGCGGTGAAGCTGTCCTGACCGTATTCGTCGAGGGCGCGCAGATGGTCGTCCTCGCTAAGGAGCTGACGATCCTTCAGCGGCGTCAGGCCCGGATCGAGCACGATATAGGACTCGAAATAGAGGATCCGCTCGAGATCCTTGAGCGTCATGTCGAGCAGAAGGCCGATGCGCGAGGGCAGCGACTTCAGGAACCAGATGTGCGCGACCGGGGCGGCGAGCGAGATGTGGCCCATGCGTTCGCGCCGCACGCGCGACAGCGTCACCTCGACCCCGCACTTCTCGCAAATGACACCCTTGTACTTCATGCGCTTGTATTTACCGCACAGGCATTCGTAGTCCTTGATCGGCCCGAAGATCCGGGCGCAGAACAGGCCGTCGCGCTCCGGCTTGAACGTGCGGTAGTTGATCGTCTCGGGCTTCTTGATCTCGCCGAACGACCACGAAAGGATCTTCTCCGGGCTCGCGATGGCGATCTGGATCTGATCGAACGCCTGCGGGGCCGCAACTGGCGCGAAGGGATTGGTGATTTCCTGGTTCATTCTCGTCTCCCGCGAGGCCCGGCGCCAGGCGCCTACCTCGCTCGCATGGAAGAAATCGCGGCGCGACCGCCGCGAGCAAACCTCTTCAACGGCGCCCGCAGGAGCGGGGCGCCCCAGCTCTACTCGGCGGCCTCCGCCGGCGGCGTCTCTTCTGGCAGCCGCTTGAGCGACGCCAGTTCGACATTGAGGCCGAGCGACCGCATTTCTTTGACCAGCACGTTGAAACTCTCGGGAATGCCCGATTCGAATGTGTCGTCACCGCGAACGATCGCCTCATAGACCTTGGTGCGACCGGCGACGTCGTCCGATTTGACGGTCAGCATCTCCTGCAGCGTGTAGGCGGCGCCGTAGGCTTCGAGCGCCCAGACCTCCATTTCGCCGAAGCGCTGTCCGCCGAACTGCGCCTTGCCGCCCAGCGGCTGCTGCGTAACCAGGCTGTACGGACCGATCGAGCGGGCGTGGATCTTGTCGTCGACCAGGTGGTGAAGCTTGAGCATGTAGATGTAGCCCACCGTCACCTTGCGGTCGAAGGGATCGCCGGTGCGCCCGTCGAACAGCGTCACCTGTCCCGACGGATCGAGGCCGGCCTTTTTCAACATGTCGACGATGTCTTTCTCGCGCGCCCCGTCGAACACCGGAGTGGCGATCGGCACGCCCCGCCGCAGGTTCTGCCCGAGTTCCGCCAGGCTGTTGTCGTCGAGCGCTTTGATCGTCTCGTCCTCGCCGTAGATCTCCTCGAGCTTGCCGCGCAGGAACTTCGGATCGTTCGAGCGCATGTAAGCGTCTACCGCCTCGCCGACCTGCCGACCGAGACCCGCGCAGGCCCAGCCGAGATGCGTCTCGAGGATCTGTCCGACATTCATCCGGCTCGGCACGCCGAGCGGGTTCAAAACGATGTCGACGGGCGTGCCATCGGCGAGGAAGGGCATGTCTTCCTGCGGCACGATGCGCGACACGACGCCCTTGTTTCCGTGGCGTCCCGCCATCTTGTCGCCGGGCTGGATCTTGCGCTTAACCGCGATGAACACCTTGGCCATCTTCATCACGCCCGGCGGCAGTTCGTCGCCGCGCTGCAGCTTCTCGACCTTGTCGAGGAAGCGGCTCTCCAGCGACTTCTTCGACTCGTCGTACTGCTTGCGCATCGCCTCGATCTCCGACATCGTCTGGTCGGCCTCGAGCGCGAAACTCCACCATTGCGAGCGTGGATGCTCGTCGAGCACGGCGCGGGTCAGGAGTTGATCCTTGCGGAAACCCTTCGGCCCCGAAAGGGCTCGCTTGCCTTCGAGCGTCTCGCCCAGACGCGCATAGACGTTGCGGTCCAGGATCGCCTGCTCGTCGTCGCGGTCCTTGGCCAGCCGCTCGATCTCCTCGCGCTCGATCGCCTGGGCGCGCTCGTCCTTGTCGACGCCATGCCGGTTGAAGACGCGCACTTCAACGATGGTGCCCTGCACCCCCGGCGGCACGCGCAAGCTGGTGTCGCGCACGTCGGAGGCCTTCTCGCCGAAGATGGCTCGAAGCAGTTTTTCTTCCGGCGTCATCGGGCTTTCGCCCTTCGGCGTAATCTTGCCGACCAGAATGTCGCCCGCCTGCACCTCGGCGCCGATATAGACGATGCCCGCCTCGTCGAGGTTCTTCAGCGCCTCTTCCGAGACGTTGGGAATATCGCGGGTGATTTCCTCCGGCCCGAGTTTGGTGTCGCGGGCCATCGCCTCGAATTCCTCGATGTGGATCGAGGTGAACACGTCGTCCTTGACGATGCGCTCCGAGAGCAGGATCGAGTTCCTCGAAGTTGTAGCCGTTCCACGGCATGAAGGCGACCAGCACGTTGCGGCCGAGCGCCAGATCGCCGAGGTCGGTCGAGGGGCCGTCGGCGATGATGTCGCCGGCTTCGACGCGATCCCCGACCTTCACTAGCGGCTTCTGGTTGATGCAGGTCGATTGGTTCGATCGTTGGAACTTCATCAGCCGGTAGATGTCAACGCCGGGCTTGGCGGCGTCGGTCTCGTCGGTTGCGCGGATGACGATGCGGGTCGCGTCGATCTGATCGATGATTCCCGCCCGGCGCGCGACGATCGCCGCACCCGAATCGCGCGCCACGATCGCCTCCATCCCGGTCCCGACCAGCGGCGCGTCGGAGCGCACGAGCGGCACCGCCTGGCGCTGCATGTTCGAGCCCATCAGCGCCCGGTTGGCGTCGTCGTTCTCGAGGAACGGAATCAGCGCGGCGGCGACCGAAACGAGCTGCTTGGGGGACACGTCCATGTAGTCGACGTGGTCGCCCGCCAGCAGCACGACGTCGCCCGCCCGCCGGCAGACGATGAGGTCGCCCATGAGATGGCCGTCGGCGTCGATCGGCGTGTCAGCCTGGGCGACGGCGTATTTCTGCTCCTCCATCGCCGACAGATAGGCGACCTCCTCGGTCACCTTGCCCTCGCGCACCCGTCGGTACGGGCTCTCGATGAAGCCGTACTTGTTCACCCGCGCGAAAGTCGCGAGCGAATTGATGAGGCCGATGTTCGGCCCTTCCGGCGTTTCGATCGGGCAGATGCGGCCATAGTGGGTCGGATGCACGTCGCGCACTTCGAAGCCTGCCCGCTCGCGGGTGAGGCCGCCCGGGCCAAGCGCCGAAAGGCGGCGCTTGTGGGTAATCTCGGAGAGTGGGTTGGTCTGGTCCATGAACTGGGAGAGCTGCGACGAACCGAAGAATTCGCGCACGGCGGCCGCTGCGGGCTTCGCGTTGATCAGGTCCTGCGGCATGATCGTGTCGATCTCGACCGACGACATGCGCTCCTTGATCGCGCGCTCCATCCGCAGGAGGCCGATTCGGTACTGGTTCTCCATCAGTTCGCCGACCGAGCGCACGCGGCGGTTGCCGAGATGGTCGATGTCGTCGATTTCGCCGCGGCCGTCGCGCAGATCGACCAGCGCCTTGACGACTGCCAGGATGTCGTCCTTGCGCAGCGTGCGCTGCGTGTCGGGCGCATCGAGATCAAGGCGCATGTTCATCTTCACCCGACCGACGGCCGAAAGGTCGTAACGTTCGGAGTCGAAGAACAGCGACTGGAACATCGCTTCCGCGCTCTCGATGGTCGGCGGCTCGCCGGGACGCATCACCCGGTAGACGTCGAACAGGGCGTCCTCGCGCGAGGTGTTCTTGTCGACCTTGAGCGTGTTGCGCATGTAGGGGCCGACGTTGATGTGGTCGATGTCGAGGATCGGCAGCTCGGTGAAGCCCGTCTCGAGCAGCGCCGCAAGCGATTTCTCGGTGATTTCGTCGCCGGCCTCGGCGTAGATCTCGCCCGTCTCCGGGTTATAGAGGTCCTCTGCGATATACTGGCCGAACAGATCGGCGTCGGCGGCGAGCAGGGCCTTCACGCCCTTCTCGGTGAGCTGACGGGCCGAGCGCGCGGTCAGCTTCCGCCCCGCTTCGATCGCCACTTCACCGGTGTCGGCGTCGATCTGGTCGACCGTGAACTTCACGCCCTTGCTCCGCTCGGGATCGTAGGGCACGCGCCAGCCGTCCTTCATGCGGGTGTAGACGATCGTGCGATAGAAGGTCTTCAGGATCTCCTCGCCGTCGAGGCCAAGCGCGAACAGGAGCGAGGTCACGGGAATCTTGCGGCGCCGGTCGATGCGCGCATAGACGATGTCCTTCGCGTCGAACTCGATGTCGAGCCACGAGCCGCGATAGGGAATAATGCGGGCGGCGAACAGGAGCTTGCCCGACGAGTGGCTCTTGCCTTTGTCGTGGTCGAAGAAAACGCCCGGCGAGCGGTGCATCTGCGAAACGATGACGCGCTCGGTGCCATTGACGATGAAGGTGCCGTTCGGAGTCATGAGCGGCATGTCGCCCATGTAGACGTCCTGCTCCTTGATGTCCTTGACGGACTTCGCCTGGGTCTCCGGGTCGACGTCGAACACGATGAGGCGCAGCGTCACCTTGAGCGGGGCGGCGTAGGTCATGCCGCGCTGGCGGCACTCGTCGAGGTCGTATTTGGGATCCTCGTATTCGTATTTCACGAATTCGAGATGCGCGGTGTCGGCGAAGTCCTTGATGGGAAACACCGACTTGAACACCGCCTGCAGGCCCTCGGTGGGACGTCCGCCCTTCGGCGCGTCCATCAGGAGGAATTGCTCGTAGGACGCCTTCTGCACCTCGATCAGGTTCGGCATCTCGCCGACTTCCCTGACGTGCCCGAAGACCTTGCGAACGCGCTTGCGGCCGGTGAATGTCTGCGCCATGTCGTTCCTCAATGCTCAAAAGCCCGATGATCGGCGGGATCGCCCCCGGGCTGACGGGACGCCGCAAGCGCCCCCGGATGTCCTCTGCCTTTGCGCCCCGGCCCCCGCAGCCGCCCGCGCCCGAAAGAGGGCTGGAAATCGCCCATCTCAAAAACGCCGGAACGGCCCCGGGGCCACGAGCCCCTGGACCGTCCCATTTTTCTTGGATTGCGGGCCCGCGCGGGACCCGCGCGCTCCTCACTTGAGCTCGACCTTCGCGCCGACTTTCTCCAGTGCAGCCTTGATTTTCTCGGCTTCTTCCTTCGAGACGCCTTCCTTCACCGGCTTCGGCGCACCCTCGACGAGGTCCTTTGCTTCCTTCAATCCGAGCGCCGTGATCGCGCGGACTTCCTTGATCACCTCGATCTTCTTGTCGCCGATGGCGGCCAGGACGACGGTGAACTCGGTCTGCTCCTCGACCGGAGCGGCAGCGGCGGCGCCGGCCGGAGCGGCGGCGACCGCGACGGCGGCAGCGGCCGAGACGCCCCACTTGGTTTCGAGCAGCTTGGCGAGTTCCGCGGCTTCCAGAACCGTCAGGCTCGAGAGTTCGTCGACGATTTTTTCGAGATTGGCCATTTTTTAGAGTTCCTTATATGGGTTCGATTCGAAGAAATGGAAGGGCCTGGCTCAGGCTGCGTCTTTGGCGGCATAGGCCCCGACCACGCGCGCGAGCTTGGCTGCCGGCGCGGTGGAGAGCTGGGCGAGCTTGGTCGCCGGGGCGGTGATGAGCCCCAGGAGTTTGGCGCGCAGCTCGTCGAGGGAAGGCAAGGTCGCGAGCGCCTTGATCCCTTCGACATCGAGGACGGTCTTGCCCATGGCCCCGCCCAGAACCACGAACTTGTCGTGATCCTTGGCGAACGCCACGGCTGCCTTGGCCGCCGCCACCGGATCGACCGAATGGGCGATCAGGGTCGGACCCTTGAGCAAGGGGCCGATCGAGGCGACGTCCGTGCCTTTGAGAGCAATCTGGGCGAGGCGGTTCTTGGCGACCTGGACGTTCGCCCCAGCGGCCTTCATCTGCTTGCGCAGACGCTGCATCTGGGCGACCGTCAAGCCGGAATAGTGCGCCACGACCACGACCGACGTCTTCGAGAAGAGGTCGTTCAGGGCCGCGACAGCCTCTTTCTTTTCCGCTCTATCCACGGGTGCTGTCTCCGGTCGGCGAACCCCTTTCGAGGCCCGCCTGTTGCACATGCCGCGCCGCGCGAATCAACGAGAGACTCGAGCGCCGCGACGACTTGCGCCTGTCCCCGGAGTTGGGCGAACCCAGCGCCGGACAGAAGGTTCGAACCGCATTTTCCGTGGTGGCGAACGCCCCCACGGTGTGAAAACCCGGTCTTCCCCGTCTATGCTGGCCCCGGAACCCCTTTTTCGAGGGCGTCGGAATTAAGCGTTCGCCCGAAGGCTCACGCGCCGGCAGTCTCGGACAGGACATGGCCGGACGGACGCAAAGGGGTTTCCCTCCGTCCTCCGGCCTATCCGCCGCTCCTCTTCGCGCCTGCCTCTATGAGGTTGAACCCGAACAGGGCGGTAGCCATGTATGATCATTCGGGGTCGCATCGCGCCGCCAACCCCGGTCGGCTCTCTTAGCGAGTTTGACTGCGGCGTGCAAGAGGCTTGTGGACAAGTTTCAGGGCAAAATCCTAAATCGTTAAGCGGCGAAGAGGTTGGTCCGGAACGCGGGGTCGATGCAGGCTCTGAGGCGCTTACGGCGCAGGGAGCCGCGTGTCTTATCGGCGCTGAGGAGGTTGTAGCCGGTGTGTCGGATGACGGCGAAGTTCAGCGCCGAGGCGTCTTTTCTGGTTCTGCATCGGTCTTCCTCGAAGGTCACGTCCATCGTCCAATGGAGGTTGTTCTCGATCCCCCAATGGGCGCGCACTGCGGCGAGAATAGCCTTGGGATCGGGTTCGAGGGTGTGATGAAGTAGCGGGTCCCCAGGCTTTCGCGGCCGGTCTTCTTGTCGATGCGCCGGGCGGTGACGGCGGCGATGGAGCGCAGACTTTTCCAGTCGGGGTGGCGTTCGGCGAGCCAGCTTGCCTCGGCGGCCTGGCAACTGCGCTCTTCGATCCGGCCATGGCCGGCGTCGGTCTCGGCGCTCACCGCGCAGTCTGCGGCGCAGACCGGATCGGCGAAGAACAGCGCCGTGTCCTCATGCAGGCTGGTCTGATTGCCTTTGAGCGCGAGGACATAATCCGCGCCTTTGTCGACGATACGCTGGGCGATCTCCTTTTGCGTCCCCATGGCGTCGATCGACACGATCGCGCCCTTGAGGTTGAGCATGTCCAGGAGCTCCGGGATCGCCGTGATCTCGTTGGACTTTCCATCAACCGCTCGTTGGGCCAGCACGAGTCCCGCCTCGGTGGCGGCCGCGGAAACCTGGGTACGTGACGGTTAACTGAGACATCTGGCTGCGGTAATTGAACCGCAACGGAGGTGTCGAAATGACGATTGACGCAGGGCTGAAGCCCGAGGGGGCGCCGGAGTCTCCCAGAGCCGCGCAGCGCCCCTCGGCGTTGAAGCAGGACCGAAGCGCTATTCGGTCCAACGCAAGATGGCGGTGGTGGCGCGTTTCTTCGTGGCGAACCGTTGGAAGTCGTCGCCCGGGAAGCGAATGTCTCGGTGGCCAAGCTGACCGAACGGCGGGACCGAGCGCTCGCCGGCGCGGCTCGGCCCTGAAGGAACGTGAGCGCGACGATCGCGAGGATAAATCGCCCGACTGAAATCCAGGGTGGGCGAGATCACCATCGACAACGATCTGCTGCCCGCCAGGATCACCGCCATGGAGGCCAAAAGCTCTTTGGCCCGAAGGAGGTCGAGACGATGAGCCAGACGGCTCGCCTTCCATGTCTCGTTCTTATGGCCTGGCGCGGGTCTCGCGCGCGTGGCGTGTCTCGCGCGCGGCGTCTATCGCTTTCTCAAGGGTGCGCCCTCGCCTGGATTCCCCGTTGCCCCGGCCCGACAGGCCCTTTCCGGATGCCGACCTCGCCGATCATCTTCGCCGGCAAATCGAGGCGTCAGACTTCCATGGCGAGGGCTATCGCAAATCTGGGCGCGACTGCGCGTTGCCGGGGTTCGGCTACGAGCCCTCGCCGCGTGCGCCGGGTGATAGGAGAGAACAGCTTCTTCATCGCCCGTCGCGTCGGCCGCAACCGAGAGAAGACGGCACGACGGAACCGTAGACACCGACAAGGTCGAATCGAAGATGTCGAGAACAGACATGAGCGAGACCGTCACCCTCGAGGAAGAGAGCGGCTTATGTTTTCGTCGCCGTATCGAACACCTACGCGAACTCGGGAGTTCATCGCCATACAGCGCACACATTCAGCCCAATACATTTTCAAGGCACTCGAGCCGGTCCGGCGAGGGGTCCATCGGTGCTTCGGTTCCATCGCGCCCGGCGTGGCGCGTGGGCTCAAGCTGCGTCACGATCATGGCTCCAATTACATGTCCCGCGATTTTCAGGCCGAGATCAAATGTCTGGGCATCGAGGCTTCGCCGTCCTTCGTGCGCGAACCCGAGGGCAATGGCGTCGCCGAACGCTTCATCCGAACCTTGAAGGAGAACTTGCTCTGGGTGCGGACGTTCAAAACCATCGAGGAACTGCGCGTCGAGCTCGTCGCATTCGCCAGGCGCTACAACGAAAATTGGCTCGTCGCGCGGCATGGATACAAAACGCCCGCCACGGTCAGAGAGGAGCAAACCATGCCGCGAATTGCGATTGACCCGACGCTCGCAGCCACCTTACCCTTGGCCGCTTGAGCAAGCGCAGCCGGGTGCCTCAAAACCGTGCCGCAGTACAGCGTAAGCGGAAACCAGATGCAGCGCGCCCTTCCCGTCCGGCGACGTCTTCGAACCGCGCAGCGTCTTGCCGTCCACGGCGATCACTCCGCCCGCTTCGGCGCGCAGCGAGGCGGCCCAAGCCGCAAAGCCGCGCTGCAACGCCTGCGTGTCCAGCAAGCGAAACACCTTGCGCAAAGTCTGCGCCGTTGGGATGCCGTTGGCGAACGGCAGAAAGCCGCGCAGCCAGTCCAACGCCCCGGTCGCAACCTCCTCCACCCCTTCCCAGTCGTCCGCTCCGCACACGACCCCAACCAGCGTCGACAGCAGCACCTCGTTCAAGGGATACGTCACCATCCCCGGAATCCGGTGGTCAGGAACAACCCGCATATGATCCAGAAATCCAAACGACATGGCGTGACCCTCCCACGCCTCTTCGAATCCAACTTGGTTAACCAGCACTTAAC
>CAVUHX010000041.1:0-71746 GCA_963741405.1 uncultured Alphaproteobacteria bacterium | reverse complement strand
AGGGGAGATGATGATCATCGCACGCCCGTCCCCGCGAGCATGTCCCTCGCCCGGGCGAGGTCCTCCGGCGTGTCGACGCCGAGCGGCGCGACGTCGACGATCGCAATGTCGATGCGCATGCCGGCCTCGAGCGCCCGCAGTTGCTCGAGGCGTTCGCGCCGCTCGAGGGGTGACGCCGGCAGGCCGACAGAATCGGGCGAGCGCCTCGCGGCGATAGGCGTAGAGCCCAATGTGATGCAGCAGCTCGCCCTCTCCCCAGGGGGCGCGGGCGCGGGTGAAATAGAGCGCCCTGAGACGCCCCGAGGCGATCTCGGCTCCGATCGCCTTGACGACATTGGGGTCGTCCTTCTCCTCGGCGCGGGTGATCGGCGTCGCCAGCGTCACGATGTCGACCGCTGCGTCGGCGAGCGGCCCGAGGCAGGCGCGTACGGCTTTGCGCTCGATCGTCGGAAGATCGCCCTGGACGTTGACCACGACGTCGAATGGAGCGACCGGGTCGAGCGCGCCGAGCGCCTCGAAAATCCGGTCGGACCCGGACTGATGGTCCGGCCGCGTCATCACTGCCCGGCCCCCGACCGCTTCGACCGCCGCGACGACCCGCGCGTCATCCGCCGCCACGACCACGGGTCCGACATCCGCTTCGATCGCCCGCCGCCAGACATGGACGATCATCGGCTCGCCGCCAATGTCGACGAGCGGCTTGCCCGGCAGGCGGGTCGAAGCCATGCGCGCGGGGATGAGAACGATCGGGTTCGCCATGTGAAGGAAGAGGCCGGAGAGGAACCGGGCTTATACGTGTTGCCAACCTCAGCGCAAAGCGGCTAATCAACGGCGGAGCCCGGGCGTCGCCGCCCATTCCACGCCCGCCGACGGAAACCGCCTCCCCATGCACTCTGCCGACATCAACCGGACTGCGTTCGCTCTCCTGGGTTCGATCCTGTTCGCCATGCTGCTGGTCGCGTTCAGCAATCTCGTATTCGCACCGGGGCGGCCCGCCACGCCGGGCTATGTTCTTCCAAGCGGCGCCGGAGAGACGGCCGCTGCGCCGGCAGCCGCTGCGCCAAGGAAACGCCGCTGCCCGAACTGCTCGCCAAGGCGGACGCCAAGAAGGGCGCGGCGGACGCCAAAGTGTGCCTGACCTGCCACAATTTCGAGAAGGGCGGCGGCGCCAAGATCGGCCCGCCGCTCTGGGGCGTGGTCGGCCGTCCGGTCGCATCGGTCGCCGGCTTCGACTATTCCGATTCGCTGAAGAAGCTCGGCGGGGACTGGAGTTACGAGAAACTCGCCCACTGGATCGCCGATCCGAAGGCGATGGCGGCGGGCACCAAGATGGCCTTCGCCGGCGAGAGGAGTCCGGAGAAGGACGCGGACATTCTTGCTTACCTGCAGACGCTGAGCGACTTGCCGGTTCCGTTCCCGAAGTGACCCTGCCCGGGCGCCTCGGCCCGGGCGACCGACGGTCGCAAATCTCGCGACCGTTTGGCCGTCGGAGCGCCGGGCCGGCGCTCGAAACACTCGCGGCAGCGCCAAAGATCGGCTGTGAGCCCAATTCTCTGATCCGGCGAATCTCTTCCCTGATCCGCGGAACCAATTCCCTGATGGGGCGAAATCAATTCGCTGTTATCTGTACTTGCCAACCCTGCCTTATTCCGAAAATGCGCCGCCATCGGAACGCGGTGACAGGGAACGATCCGTAAAGAACAGGCGGCTGGTCAGCGGAACCAGGGAAAACCCGGGCCGGAATTCGGGCGCCGGGGCTGCGACAGCATGCGCCTTGCCGCGGGCGGCCAGTCGGCGCAGGTTGCCGGTCGAACCGGTCGTGCGGGAGGACTTCAGCCGAGCGAAGGGCGCGCCGAGGGCGCAGATGGGTTTCGGAAAGCCCGGGACGCGGCGTCACATCTTTTCGCGCCGGAATCCGGGTCGCGGAGAGGCCGAATGCTCCGCTCTTCGCCTCCCCTGCCCGACCGGAACGGCGCCCGCGTTCGCGCGGCTCTGCGGACTTTGGCCGAACGAACCCGAAGCGGCGCGGACCGAGAAAAAAGAGGAAGCCCATGATCGAGACGCTGAAAGACTTTCCCGCCGACGCCGTCGCCGTCCGGTGCAGCGGCTTCGTCAGCAAGGCCGACTACGATCAGGTCCTCGTCCCGGCGGTCGAGCGGGCGCTCGAGGCCAGCGATCGGATCCGCCTTTATTACGAGGTCGCGCCCGATTTCGCCCTGATCACCGCCGCCGCGATGTGGGAGGATTTCCGGGTCGGCATGCAGCACTGGACGCGCTGGAAGCGGATCGCGGTCGTCACCGATGTCGCCTGGATCCGGCAGATGGTCCTCATGTTCGGCTTTTTGCTGCCCGGGGCGACGCGGGTGTTTGGGCTTGCGGAAGCGAAAGAGGCGCGCGAATGGCTGGTGCAGGAGGGGTGAGGACGGCGGCGGGCCGGAATCCGTGGCGGAGCCCCTGCCTGAGGGCTTCGCCCTGCGCCCCCAATGCGTCATGGTGGACGGCTCAGCATGCCAAGGTAGGGCTGCGGACATCCCGGCGCGACGCCGCTGGAGTCGAACCTGAAATTCTGGCCGTGAAGGGCCTCGGCGATCGAAGGATAGGCGCGCGCGGCCGCCGCCGGCCAGGTCATCAGGTCGAGCGCCGCCCCGTCGCGCATTTCGAGAACATAGCGTTTGCGCCATCCGGAATAGCGCCCGCTTGAATAGCGGCAGGACGCGGTCACCGCCGCGACGTCATCCCACCTTGTGTCGCGAAAGCCGGTCCATGGATACGGCTGGTCGAGGACGGCGCCGGGCGTCAGGCAGAACTGGCACAGACTGGCGCCGAGGCTGATCGGCAAGGTCAGCAGAAGCGCGATCAGGCAGAATTTGATGAGCTGTCCCCGCTCGCCTGCGTGACCGGCGCCGGATTTTCCCGGTCGATTGAAAATGTCCTGTCCTCCGGGGATCGATGCGGCGATCCCGTCGGCGGCCAGAAAGCCGATGCCGAGCGCCGGAAGGAAAAGCGGAACGAATTGCAGCGCCGAGGCGATTTGGCCCGACGCCCAGAAGAACGTGTCGTTCGGACAGCGAAAGGACTGGAACCGCAGCATCATCCAGGCCATCGCAAACCATGCCGCTCCGGCCAGCGACAATCCCAGCAGTGCGAAGAGGAGATTTCGCGCGGCTCGTCTTTGCCGAGTCGACTTGCGGCTGTTCATGATCGAGGGGCCGGTATCTCTTTTGGTTCGGTCCGCGGCGCCTGGCCGGAAACAGGGGGACTCCCACGCGACTAGAGCACGGCGAGTCTTCAAACTTGCTAAAGTCGCCCCACGATCGCAATCTCAATCTCGATACGGCCGCCACCTGGAGAATGCCGATCAAGACAGAAGAGGATGTCTAATGACCGCAACGGCACGCCGGACGCCGCTGACCCGCGACCTCGTCCTCGGGAGCTGGAGAATGATCTCCTGGACTTACACGGTCGTTGCAACCGGCGAAAAGCGAGACGCGCTCGGTCCGAACCCGCGCGGATTTATCGTCTAACGCGCCCGAGCGCGTCAGGGTCCTTGTGCTGAACAACGATCGCAGAAGACCTTCGGCATTGCCCCCGACCGACGATGAGAAGATCGCGCTGTTCGACACCATGTTCGCCTATTCCGGAACCTATACCGTCGAGCCCGCGATCGGGTCATTCACCACCTCGACATGAGTTGGAACGAGGCCTGGAGCGGCACGCAGCAGGTGCGGTTCGGCGCGATCGAAGGAAACATACTCATGTTCACGTCGGCGCCCGCAAAGAACCCGCTCGATGGCCGTGAAGTTGTTCACGAGGTGATTTTCGAGCGGGCGATGCGGCGCGAGGGGACGTGACGGCGACGGCATCCGTCACCGGCGCGGCGATTGAGAAAGGACCCCGCTCGCGCGAGGCCCTTTCAGCATTCGACCGGAGGCCAGTTCACTGGCAGACGTCGACCATCTGGTACCCGAGATAGACGCCGTTGACCGAATAGACCGGGCGATTCTGCCAGCAGGCGCCGGCGCCGTAATACGGGTAGGCCGCAACCGCGCCGAGCAGAAGGCCGGTCGCGACTGCTGGGCCCCACCAGCCACCGTACCAGGTCCCGCCGCGCCAGTAACCGGGATGCCAGTGCCGGCCGCCATAGCCGCCCGCCCATCCGCCGTGCCAACCGCCGCCAGCGCCGTGCCAACCGCCGCCTCCACCATGCCAGCCTCCGCCGCGCCACTGCCCGGCCGAAGCCGGTTCGGCGGTGGCGAACGCCGACGCTGTCAGCGACAGCGCCGCCACACCGGCGACGATCGCCTTGGAAACCGAGTTGCTCATCGCACCCTCCGAAAACCTGACCAGAATTGAGGCAAGACCAAACGGCGCGGCGCCTGTCGACGGCGCTCAACGCATGGTCAACAGCATCAGTTCGCAATTCGGCCGCATTTTGATCGAAAGACGGCGCGGCGGCGCCAGGGCGCGAGTTCAATTGTGCGGACCGTCAATTTCATCAAGAACTGTGAATAGACGTTCATATTGACCTGTATTCTTGCCTGCGGATCACGCAAAGTTGACTCCCATTCGGACGTTCTGCTTGGCCGCGCCGAGGCCCCACAATTGACGGGAAAACGTCGCCGAAGGGCGGCCTTCGATAGCGGTTCCGGGTTCCGTTGACAGTGCACGCAAATTCGCTGCCGCATCCTCCCTTTGGTTTGAGCCCGCGTTCAAGGGCGTGGCGGCGGCGCCGGGTCTTGACTTCCAGCGCGGCGACGAAAGCGTCCGACCCGAGCCGCCGGGCGACAGGGCGGGCGTAGCGCCCGCCCTCTTCAAGGCTTCGGCAGTGCGCTAGCCGCTCGGCCTAAACGACTTTGTCCATGACCGGGGCGAGTTCCGCCGCCGAGTAGGCGCGCAGGGTTTGCGTGCGGATGTAGCCGAGCTTCCCGACGCTCATCGCCAGCGCGGTCGCTGCGGCGTCGTCCGGCGCTTCGATGATCGAGACGACGTCGTATTGCCCCTGCGTCCACCAGATGTCCTTGATCGTGCAACCAAGTTTTGCCGCGAGCTCCTTGTAGTGGCTCGCGCGATTGGCGGTGTCCTTGACGTTCTTGACGCCCTGTTCGGTGAAATTGATCAGCGTGACATAGGTCGCCATAGCGTTTCCTTTCGCTTCCAGGCGCTTGCGCCTCTCCGTTCCCTCACTGCCTGACGGCGTTCGCGCCGCTTCTTGACTTTCTCACTCTTGGACGCCCAGGCGTCATGCGCATTGATCGACATCAACCCGCGCTCATCATTTTTTCTTACCGTGAGCGGCATTAGGAGGCGCATCGACCTGAAGTGCTGACGAGTTTCCCGCTGCCCCCTCCCCGGAGGCGCTCCCGGCGTTGCGGGCCGCCGAGACAATCGGCCACCCTCTCTCGTCAGATCCTGGATGGGGTGTTCTGCGCGTCACAAGGATCAGGAGCTTTGCCTGCGTGAGTTGATGCTCCGCCCAACATCCGACAGCCGCGCGCGCAAGCGCGGACCGACAAAATCCAAAAGCGCGCGCAGTTTGAGCGGCATCGGAGTTTGCCCGGGGTGCAGCAGGCTGACCGGCGCCGGCGCCGGCTCGAACTCGGCCAGGACGATCCGCAGCTTGCCTTCCAGGATCGCCTGCTCGGCCTGATAGGAGAGAACCCTCGTAAGGCCGAGGCCGGCCACGGCGGCGTCGACGGCCGCCTCGGCGGTATTGGCCGAGAAGCGCGAACGGATGCGGATGGACGCTTCCTTTCCCGTCTGCGGCAGCCGGAAACGCCACGCGTCGGCCGGCTCCAGGGCGTCGAAGGTCAGGCAATCGAGGCTCAAAAGGTCGGCGGGGCGCTTCGGCTCGCCGCGCCGGGCGAAATAGTCCGGACTGCCGCACACGACCCGGCGCACCTCTCCGACCCGCAAAGCCGTTATCGCGCTGTCGGGCAGCGCGCCGATCCGCAACGCGCAATCGATGTGTTCGTCGACGAGGCGCGTGTTGCGGTCCGACAGCGCGAGCCGGACGTCGATCTCCGGAAAGCGCGCCAGGAAATCGCAGACGATCGGCAGCAGGTTGAGCCGCCCGAAGGCGATCGGCGCGGCGACGGCGAGTTCGCCGCGCGGCGCGCCATATTCGCCGGCGGCGGCCCGTTCGGCTTCGCCCACCTGTTCGAGGATCCGTTTCGCGGCGGCGAGATAGACCGCTCCGGCGTCGGTCACACTGAGCTTCCGCGTCGACCGGACGAGAAGGCGGACCTTCAAGTGGGCCTCGAGCTCGGAGAGCTTGCGGCTGACCGTCGGCAAAGGCGCGCCGAGCCTTCGAGCGGCGGCGGAAAGGCTGCCGGCCTCCACCACGGCTGCCAGTACGCCCATGGCGTCCAGTCGATCCATTATTCTTCCGATTATCGAAACTACGGCTCTCGATGTTCGACGATACTCTTGTTTTTGGAGAGATGCTATCTGCCCTGAGTGCGCCGGTCGCGCGGGATTCGCAGACCTTCCCGCCGCCCCGCCCGGCGCCGCACGGAGGAGCCCATGACAGCCCGTTTCCTCGAGATCGCCGCGACGCCGAGCGTGAAGGCGGCGCAGGAGGCCAATGGCGGCGGCCCCTCAGGGGCCGGCTTTCAGGAAAGGCGCGAGTCCGACCGGTTCACCAAGGCGGAGGCGCAGTTCATCGCCGCCCGCGACAGCTTCACCATGGCGACCGTCTCCGAGAGCGGCTGGCCTTATGTGCAGCACCGCGGCGGCCCGGTCGGATTTTTGCGCGTCATCGACGACAGAACGCTGGCCTTCGCCGATTTTCGCGGCAACCGGCAATATATCAGCGTCGGCAATCTCGCCGCCGATGACCGGGCGGCGCTGATCCTGATGGACTACCCCAACCGCCGCCGCCTGAAGATCTTCGCCCGGATCGAGCCGAAGGTTCTGGCGGACGACCCCGAGCTCGCGGCGAAGCTCGCCCTGCCGGGTTACCGGGGATTAGCCGAGCGCGCGCTGCTCGTCCGGCTCGAGGCGTTCGACTGGAACTGCCCGCAGCATATCACGCCGCGTTTCAGCGAGGCCGAACTGGCCGAGGCGCTCGCGCCGATCCGGCTGCGGATCGAACGGCTGGAAGCGGAGAACAAGGCGTTGCGGGAAAGGCTCGCGATCGCAGCGCCGCCCCTGTCGTGATTCCGAAAAAGCGGCCTTACAGTGACAGGCCCGCAATTACCAATTGTGGCGCGCCCGCGAACGCGCGTTGTTGATCCCCGTCGCCGAATTTCCTCCGCGGCGTCCGAACATATCGTGTACAAAGAGCCGATTCCATGGTAGCCTTCTCCGATGATCGTATCGAGGCGAATTCCGGGGCCGGCCCCATGTCGGGCGCCGCCGGCGTGAGCAGGCGCTGTCGTTCAGGCGGACCTCGGGCGGTCGCCTCGCCGGCCGTCTCATGCGCGGGGCCGGCCATGACGACTGGATGCGGGCGGTTCGGGCAGCGATCGGCGGCGGACAGGCCGAACGCGAGTCGCCCGGAAATGGCGCCGCAAAGGCTTGAAACAATTGAATTCGCGCCCGGAAATGGCATCGCCCCTGGAAGTCTCGACCCCCAAGAACTGGGGCCCCGGCGGGCCTGCAGCCGCGGTCGGCGACCGCGGCTGCAGGCCCGCGCCGCGAGAACCTTGCCGGTTTCGGCGCCTAACCCCCTGAAAAGCCTCGCTCCCGAGCAGATTCGGCGAACTCCCGCAAAACCCCCGGCAGCGCCTCCGGCAGATCCTCGGCGATGAGGCCGGGGCCGAAGGCGCGGGCCGCCGCGCCGTGCAGCCAGACAGCGGCGGAGGCGGCTTCGAAGGCGGGCAGCCCCTGGGCCGCGAGGCCGGCGGCGAAGCCGGTCAGCACGTCCCCGGAGCCGGCGGTGGCAAGCGTCGGAGGCAAGTCCCAGCCGATCGAGGCGCGCCCGTCCGGCGCGGCGACCACCGTGTCGGGCCCCTTGAGGACGACGACTGCCCCCACGAGCCGCGCCGCCGCCCGGGCGCGGGCGAGCTTGTCGTCCTCGGCGTTGACGCCCACCGCGCCGCCGAAAAGCCTGGCGAATTCGCCCTCGTGCGGCGTCATGATCGCGGCGTGGCCGCCGCGCGCGATCAGCGCCCCGAGCTTGTCCGCTTCGCCGGCGAAGCTGGTCAGCGCGTCGGCGTCGAGGACGATCGTCCGCCCCTCCGCCGGCCGCGTCAGCGCCGCCGCGACCAATTTGCGCAATTCGGGGCCGACCCCCGCGCCGGGCCCGAGCGCGATCGCCCTCCGGCGTTCGTCGGCGAGCAGCGCCTCGAAAGCCGGCGGGCCGGCGAAGGGGACGACCATGATCGCGGTCAGATGCGCGGCGTTGACCCTGACGGAATCGGTCGGGCTGGCGATCGAGACGATCCCGGCGCCTACCCGCAGCGCCGCCCGCGCCGCGAGCCGCGCCGCCCCCGTCGCATGCGCCGGGCCGGAAAGGACGAGCGCCGCGCCGCGCGCGTATTTGTGCGAGCGCGGCCCCAGCCGACGCAGGGCGTCGCGCCAGAGACTTGGGGAATTGACGAAGGCCTTCGGCGCGATGAGCGGCAGCACCCTCGCCGGAATGCCGATGTCGGCAAGGCGGATCTCGCCGCAGAGCGAGCGGCCCGGCTCGAGCAGGTGGCCGGGTTTCAGCCGGAAGAAGGTGACGGTCGAGGTCGCCTCGACCGCTGCGCCACGGATATTTCCGTTTTCCCCGTCGACGCCCGAGGGTACGTCGACCGCAACGACCGGGCCACTCCTGCTGGCGAAGGCGTTGATGGCTTGGACGATCGCCCGCGCCTCGCCGTCGACGTCGCGCGCAAGTCCCGCGCCGAAGATGGCGTCGACGATTCCGTCCGCCCGGGACAGATCGACGTCCGTGGCCGGCCGCGCGTCGCCGGCGAATCGGGCGGTCGCAATCGCAGCGTCGCCTCGGAAGGCCTCGCGCCGCCCGAGAAGGCCGAGTTCGACCGGAAAACCCCGCTCCGACAGCAAGCGCGCCGCGACAATACCGTCCCCTCCGTTGTTGCCCGGCCCGCAAAGGACGGCGATCCGTCCGCCTGACCGTACGACCCGCGCCGCCTCGTCCGCGACCGCGCGGCCGGCGGCCTCCATCAATATAATTCCCGGGGTTCCCCCTGCGATTGTCATGCGGTCGGCCTCGCCCATCTCGGCGGGGGTCAGGAGTTCCGGGAGGTCCATCGGATCGAGCATGCCGGCAAGGTGGCGCGGTCGGCTGCGGGCGGCAAGCGATAAAAACGACTATGCATCGCTCGAAATTCTGCTATATCGCGCCCCGCGACGGCTGGTCCCCGATAGCTCAGCTGGTAGAGCATTCGACTGTTAATCGAATGGTCGCAGGTTCGAAGTCCTGCTCGGGGAGCCATATTTTTCAACAGCTTAGTTCGACCACCAGTCGGACGGGATTCCATTCCCAACGGATTGGACAACGTTAGTCCCTTACGAGTTGAGTCTTGACTGAAATGGCGAAGATTGGGTCAGCGTGCGGCTGCGAGAGTCGGGATGATGCGCATCCCGGTTATGGAGGAAGCTGCGGCGATCGCGGCGCGGCCGAACCGGTCAGGTAGGAGCGATAGGCGCCGGCGACGCGCTTGATCAAGCCGAGCCTGCGCATGCGCGTGATTTGCCGGGAGAGAGCAGCCGGGCTCAAGCCGGGAACAAAGGCAGTCAGGTCTGCTCGGCGCAGTCCGCGGATGTTGAACTGCGGACGCTGCAGGGCGCGGAGCCATGCCTGCTCGCTTCGCTTGAAGAAGTTCAGCCCTTTGATCAGGCGATCTTCGTCGCGGCGATCCTCGCTGAGCCGATCCAGGGCGCGAACCCCTGCGCTGTGGTCGTCGAGGGCGGACAGGTACACCAAGTATCGTCGGCAGCAGCCGAGCAGGATGTCGGGCAGATCAATCAGGCTGTAGATCGTCTTCTTGAGGGGCGCCAGCTCGCGGCTGCTGGGGCCCTGGCGATGTTCCACCCTGCGGTGGTGTTTGAAGAAGGAGACATCGTTGGCCGTCGTCTCGATGCGCAGCACGAGATGGAACTTGTCGTACATCTTCACCTGGGCTTTGCCGAGGCGATGCTTGACGCAAGTGCCCTCGATGCGGGTCTCGAAACGCGAGCCGACTTCCTGGGCAAGCTGCGGCGTGATCTTCTTGCCGAGAAAGCTCGCCACGTGCTCGGCCTTCACCGACAACACCGCTTGGCGGGAAAGCTGTTCATAAAGCGGCTTGAGCGTCGCGGCGGAGCGAAACACAAGGTCGATGGCATACTCCACCTGCGTCAGGCTCCAGTGATAGCGCTGATCAAAGGTGTCCATGACCGGACAGCACAGCTGGGCGAAGCGATCGAGAACCCGATGCAGTTGTTTGGGCGCGAGCGCATCGGCGAAGGTTTGCGCCCGCTCCCAGTCGTCGATGCGCAGAAAGGCGTTGTCGGCAAGGGTAAAGCCGATGCCGGCGGCGGCAAGCTGCCGTGCCAGCCAGCTCCGTTGCAATAGAACTGCAGCCGGAAGGGACACCAGGTCGGCACGCGCAGGTAACACAGGCCGACCTCATCGTCGATGAAATCAAAGCAGTAAGTGCAGGCACTTGCCGCTGTCGGGCTTGAGGAAGGTCTGCCCGCTCGTCTTGTCGTGCCAGGGTCTGTAGCTGTCGCACGCCTCCATCGCCGAGATGATATGCACCAATCCCGGACGATCGCCGCGCCGCTCGAGCACTTTGGCCACGACCTCTTCCTTGCGGATGTGCGCCTTGGCAATGTGCTCAATCGCAATCCCCGCCGACGTCGCCAACTCCTGAGCGCGACCTCGGATCGCATCGCGCAGCGGCTCGGCAAAGCGCGGGTAGTCGAATATCCGAACCCCTCGCGCCTTCAGAAATGCCGTCATACCCTCCGCGTAGCAGACCTGCGGCAGCGTGCCCGTCACCAAAATCCGGTCATAGCAGGAGAGCACTCCGTGCAAGCGTTCCCGATAGCGATCGATCAGATCCCGCCCCATCTTCGACCCCGCTCGTCACTCGACCGAGCGAACTCTACTCCATCCTGTTTGGTTCCGGCTCCGCCGGCTTAGCCGAACTTAGCCGATTCGCCTCTGGTTTTCACGGTTTTCAGGTTTACTGATCGCGCAAGGTATTGATTTTGCTTGCGTGGAAGTCGGAGAAGGGGCCGAAAACGGCTGTAGTGCCGACCTTGGGTATTTTCTGAAGCGGCGATCTGTGAACAATGCCGCGCCATCTGTCTTTGCGCCAAACCGCCACCGAAAATCACCGCTGCCGTCGCCGCAACCTAGTGCGACCTGCGGGGTACGGTCACAGTGATCTCAACCAGTTAGCCTCACCAAACCCGCCCAATCGGCTAAGTTCGGTTAGGGACAACAATCGCAAGATTTCGCCGAAAGGGGCTGTAGCGGCCGACGATCGAGCGCCCCAAAAAGCCAAGTCAGCACTTTGTCAGTCTGAGGCCGTCCCGCGCTTGCCGCTCGCACGATGAGCGCGACGGGCCGGTGTTTGACCCAAATCAATGCGGGCGGAAGGTGTCAACGACAATGAGACGCCTGGGTTGGTAATTTAGGCTTGGATTTTAGGCTTGATTTGGGGCGGATTGATCCAGACGGCGGTTGGCTTGTCGGGGGGCGAGGGGATGTTTTTCACGAATTGGTTCGGGTTGGCGAGAAAGGCGTTTTCGAGGGTCTGCTTTCGGGCGTCGTAGATTTCGTCGGCTTGTCCGTAGTGGACTTGGTTTGGCGTCATCAGGCCGATACCGAGATGGTGGTGTTCGGCGTTGTACCATTGGAAGAACCTGCGGCAGAACGCTTTGGCGTCCTGGATGGAGCCGAAGCGTTCCGGGAACTGAGGCTGATATTTGCAGGTTTTGAAGAGGCTTTCCGAGAAGGGATTGCGGGGGTTCAAGATCGCTCATGGCACGCTCGGCAAACGGCTGCGCACGGCCCGCGCTCGCGTCGCCCGGCTCTTCGAGCAGCGCCGCGATGTTGCTAAGCGCGTCGAGGTCCGAGACCTCAGCGAGCGGGCCGTGGTCAAGCTCGCCACCGAGCGCAAGCACCTGACCGACATCATCAAGATGGTCGCCCATCAGGCCGTGAGCGATCTAGGGCCTGTCTTCAGTTGAGGAGGATAACGGCACAGACGAGCTGAACGCCGGCGAGGAAAATCTTGGCGAGCTTGTCGTAACGCGTGGCGATGGCGCGGAAATGCTTGAGCTTGTTGAAGAAGCGCTCGATATCCCATTCACGACGCCGCTCATAAATTGACGAACACCGACGAATCGCCGAGAATTGGGTTTGAAGCGCTGTCCGCCCTGGCGCGTTGGCTTGGATCCCGCGATGAGCGATCTGCCGGCGTCGATCTGGACCCTGTTGTCCCCGGAACGACGGGAACGCATAGCGACGCTGCTGGGACAGATGGCCTTGCACCGGATGCGCAGCGCCACGGTCGCCACGGAGGCGCCTCATGACGAATGTGGGCCTTGTCCAGCGTCGCAGCGGCTCGTCCTGCGACAAGATTCTCCGGCGCCATCAGGATCGTCTGGCGATCGTCTATGTCCGCCAATCCACGGCGCAGCAGGTTGAGCGCCATCAGGAGTCGACCAGGCTGCAATATGCGCTTGCGGACCGGGCGGCGCAGTTTGGCTGGCTGCGCGAGGAGATCGTCGTCATCGACGACGATCTCGGACGCTCCGGCGCGAGCGTCGAAGGACGGCTGGGCTTTCAGCGGCTGGTCGCCGAAGTCGGTCTCGGCAAGGTCGGCCTCGTGCTCGGCGTGGAGATGTCGCGGCTGGCGCGCTCCTGCCGGGACTGGCATCAGCTCTTGGAGATCTGTGCGCTGTTCGACACGCTGATCGCCGACGCCGACGGGGTGTATGATCCGGCAAACTACAACGATCGCCTGCTCTTGGGTCTGAACAGGACGGCGACATAATGCAGTACCTCATGATCTCATTGAAAAGGCAGGCTTTCTTGTCGCGGATCGGATGATACTGGACGTCCCCTTGCGATTGCCTGCCCGACGGCTGGCCGGGCCAGGTCACTCTCGCGGATGACATAGGGGGCGCGAGGGCAAACCTGTCTTGCCGGCAACAGTCCATCTCGGATCAAGCGAACAACGGTCATGTTGCTGACGCCGAGGCGGTTTGCGGCCTCGGTCAGAATAAGCTCATGGCGCTCTTCACGTTCGCCCTCGCGGTAGACCGGTATCCGATGCGTGCCGCGGAAATTGCGCACGCGCAGCTGGGTCCAGGTCTGGCCTCTGGCAGAGCGGACGCCCAGCCGATTGAGAACCGGTGCGATGCTGTGGTCCGGCAACAGGCGGGCAAGTTCGCACACCAGCTGCTCGGTCGCCGCATCGGTCTTGAAGCGGTTTTGGCCCGAGCGGTTCTTCAGCACCTCGAGCCGCGTGTGATCCCCACCCTGCCAGTGCAGCACGAGGTGTAGGCGACCGGTCTCGACGGTCACGACGATCTCCTTCAGCACGGTGCGCAAGATCCGCTTGCGCGTCTCGACGGACGCAGCGGCGTCGTTCCAGAGCCCTGGCAGGTCTCCGGCGAGCGCCATAAGCGCCACGCGCTCGTCGTCGCCGACAGCGCACGGCTCCTCGTTGCGCAAGCTCCGGATCTGCTCTTCGAGCCGCGCGGCCGTCGCAAGACAGTCGTTCCATCGCCGTTCGAGTTCGCCGGCGACCAGCCGGTTGTCGGGATCGACGGCGTCGTATTGCCGGCGCGCATGCTTCGCCTCGTAGCGGGCCTGCTCCAGCGCGGACTCTCTGTGCCGTAGCTGTTCGCTGCTGGCCTCTTTGCGCTCAGCGATCAGCTTCAGCGCCGCCTCGACGGCCAGCGGCGAGATCGCACGCAACACTTCCGCCGACACCGCCGCGTCGATGCGCATGTTGTTGAATGCGGTGCACCCCTTTTCGCGAGACGGGTCGACATGGCTGGCGCAGACATAGCGCGCATCGCGCCTCGAATGATGCAGCACCTTGAATTTGCGTCCGCAGCGTCCGCAGCGCAGCAGGCCGACGAGCAGCGCACCGCCGTTCCGCACCGCGCCCGCCACCATCGACCCCTTCATGTTCGCATTCCCGGCGATGATCGCCAGGTTGCGATCATACTCTTCCCAGGTGATGTAGCCATCATGGTGGTCCTGGATCAGAACCGTCCAGTCCTCGCGCCGGCGCGCCACGCCGTGGATAATGACTTTGCGTCCGCCTTCGACGCGGGTGCGGGACAGGGTCCGTCCGAAGACATAGGCCCCGGCATAGACCGGGTTGGTCAACAGCCGGTGGACGGCATGGTAGCGCGGCGGGTCCCATCGCACCGTCCGCCCGTGCCGACTATGCACGGCGGTCGGCACGTCGATTCCTTCCTGGCGCAGCCACAGGACAAGCTGGCGCACGCTGCCGATCTCACGAAACTTTCGGAACACCAACGACAGGGCCTCGCGGATGCGCCGGTCGGGGTCTTGTTCCAGGCGATCATCGGCGCTGCGCCGATAGCCGATGGCGACGGTCGTGTGCAGATCGCCGCGCGCCGCCTTCAGGCGCAAGGCCTCCTGCGAGCGCTGCCGTAACGTCGAAAGCTCGAGCTCGCTGAAAGCGCCTTTCATGCCCAGCAGCAAGCGATCGTTGACGAGTTGCGGATCGTACACTCCGTCCTCATCGATGATCAGGCTGCCGACCAGGGCGCAGAACTCCAGGAGGGTGTGCCAATCGCGGCCGTTGCGGGCCAGGCGCGACGCCTCGAGAGCGAAGACCGCGCCGGCCTCGCCGCCGCAGATCCCCACGAGCAGGCGCTCGAAGCCGGGGCGCGCCGTCCCGCCTCCTGAGCGGCCGAGATCGTCGTCGATGACAATCACGTCCTGCCAGCCAAGGTCGCGGGCGCGCGTCGTCAGCGCGTACTGGCGTCGTCGGCTCTCCGGATTGTGCAGGAGTTGATCCATGCTGGATTGCCGCACATAGACATAGGCGCTGCGCGCCAGGTGGTCGCCGGTGATCTTAGTCATCGTCCGTCTCCGCCGGCGTTCTGACCTGGCTGAGGCGATCGCTCAGGAGGGCTTTGAGCAGGTTTACGATCTCCGTGCGTGTCGTCGCATCGAACAGCCGTGGCGTAGCCTCGCCGGCCGTCAACATGAGAAGTTCGAGTTGCTGTTCCTGGGCACGCTGCTCCATCGTCGCCTCCACCGCCGCGAATCGCGTCATTCGCCGGTGACGAGGATATGTCCCGCTGATCCGCCAGCCGGCGCAGCTCTCTCAAGCAGGCAAGGGAGAGCCGCGGCGCAGCCATCATCGGCAGCGTCGCCGCGTACGCTTCGGTCATCCATGCCGGCAGCATCAGCCTGACGCCATCCGGCAGCTCGACGACGAAATGCGCATCGCCGGCGTAAGCGAGACGTCGAACGACCGTGAGTCGTTCGCCGGCATTCGGATGATGCGGATACCGGAGGATGACCTCAAACGGCTGTTGCTGGGGAGTATGTCGTGTGTTCGAAAGGGACGATGTCGGAAGCCGAGCTTCATATCCTCAAGGCACGGATGCTGGCGGGCCGGAAAGCCAAGGCGCGACGAGGCGAACTCGGCAAGCCCGTGCCGATCGGCTATGTGCGCCGTCCCTCGGGCGAGGTCGTCCTCGATCCCGACGAGCAGGCGCAGGCGACGGTCCGCCTGGTCTTCGACCTGTTCGATCGCTTCAGGACGGTCGGCAAGGTGATGACCTACCTGGTCGAGCACGACATCCGCATGCCGGTGCGCCGGCGCGGCGGCGCGGGCAAGGGCGAGCTGGAATGGCGGCGCGTCAGTCGCCCCACCCTGCTCAATCTCTTCGCCAATCCGATCTACGCGGGCGTCTACGCTTACGGCGTGCGTGCGGTCGAGAAGCGCAGACAAAAGCTCGGCCGCCCGGGAACGGGACGCCGATCGCCGCGCTCCGAAGAGGCCGAAGTCTTCTTGCCCGATAGGTTGCCCGGCTACATCAGTCTCGATCGCTATGAGCGCAACCAGGCGCAACTGAAGGCCAACAAGGCGGCAGGCGGCGGGACGGTGCGGGCCGGAAGCGCACTTCTCTCGGGCGTGCTGATCTGCGGCCGCTGCGGTCTGCGCATGCTGGCGCAATACAACAACAACGGCCACGCCGCCCGCTACGTCTGCTCGCAGATGCAGAGCTGCTACGGCGAGGCGTTCTGTCAATCGCTGACGGCTGCGCCGCTCGACGCGCTGGTCTCGGGTCTGGTCTTGAAGGCGCTCGAGCCGGCGGCGATCGACGCGAGCCTGGCGCTCGCCGGGACCCTCGAGGCCGAGAGCGCGGCGCTCGATCGCCATTGGAGACAGCGGCTGGAGCGCGCCGCCTACGAGGTCGAGCGTGCGCGCCGGCAATACGCCGCCGTCGAGCCCGAGAACCGGCTGGTGGCGCGCACGCTCGAGCGCGACTGGGAGAAGGCCCTGACCGAGCAGGCCCGTCTTGAGGCGGAGCACGAGCGCGTCCGGCGCGCGCGCAAGGAGGCTCCCTCTGCGGCTGAACTGGCCGCGATCCGCGATCTGTCGCAGGATCTGCCGGCGCTCTGGCGCGCCGAGACCACGACGCAAGCCGAGCGCCAGACCATCGTGCGCCTGCTCGTCGAACGGGTTCTGGTCGAGGTCGTCGGCGCAACGGAAAAGGTCCGCGTCGAGTGTCATTGGCACGGCGGCGTCCGCACGACACACGAGCTGACGCGCCCGGTCGCCCGGGTCGCGTCGCTGAGCACGTACGCGGCGTTGACGGGGCGCGCTGCGGAGTTGCGCCGCGAAGGCCTCGAATGCGCGCGGATCGCCGAGATCCTCAACGCCGAGGGATGGCGCCCGGCCAAGCGCCGCAACACCTTCAATGCGCCAATGGTTCATCATCTCCTGCTCAGATCGGGCGCGGAGACGATCAAGTATCGCCGGCGACCGCCACAAATCGGGCGCCTGGAGAACGAATGGACGATCCGCGAACTCGCCGAAGAGATCGGCATGCCGCAGCCGACCCTCTATACCTGGGTCCAGAAGGGACGCCTATCCTGCCGCAAAGCCGGCTCCGGCTCGAAACGCGCCGTGCTCGTGCGCGCCGATCCTGAGACGGTCGCGGCGTTGAAGGCGATCCGCGCCATGCCGCCGCCCTGGCGCCGCCTGCCGCCGAGGCCCGCCGACAGCGCCGCCGCCCCCGCCACAGAAATCTTGAGAGTCGCCATGCCTGGTCGATATCAATGAGATTGCGTTCGCAGTAGAGGGCGAAATCGCACGGGCGCGGGGTTTTTCGATTGGATCTGGATGGGATGACTGGCGTGATCGCTCGTGCGTTGAGGGCGCCGAT
This sequence comes from uncultured Alphaproteobacteria bacterium, assembly GCA_963741405.1. Classification (GTDB taxonomy): domain Bacteria; phylum Pseudomonadota; class Alphaproteobacteria; order Rhizobiales; family Beijerinckiaceae; genus Roseiarcus. The sequence goes on along the minus strand of CAVUHX010000041.1, from coordinate 54,406 downwards.
GAAGGGGTCGGCGTCGAAGGCCTTGTCGGCGATCAGAGCGCCGGGATCGACGGCTTCGATGAGAGAATTCAGCGCAAGTCAGATCGTGATCCTGGCCCGGGCTGAGCATCACCTCGACAGGATTGCCGAGGGCATCGACGAGCGCGTGTATCTTGGTGGTCAATCCGCCGCGGGATCGGCCGATGGCTTGCGCACCGTCTTTTTTCTTGGCGCCGGCGCTATGCTGGCGAGCGCGCACGATGGTGGCGTCGATCATCATGTACTCGTTGTCGTGATCGCTGGCCAAGAGCCTGAAAACACGCTCGAAAACGCCGCTCTTGGCCCATCGGTTGAAGCGCTGATAGACGATCTTCCAGCCGCCAAAACGCTCGGGCAGATCACGCCAAGGGACGCCGGCGCGAAACCTGAAGAGAACGGCTTCGACGAACAGGTGATTGTCCGCCGCCGTGCCGCCCACATGGCCTTCACGGCCCGGCAGAATGTCTTTGATCCGATCCCACTGGTCGTCGCGCAGTGCATATCGTCGCATCGGTCAGCCCCTCCTCGGGCCGACCACTCACAAGTCAGACTTTTGCTGATTCGGGAATCCCTCGCGTATCCGAAACACCAAACGTTCTGCGTCCGATTCCAATCCGTTCTCGCCTCAACTGAAGACAGGCCCTAGTTCGTCGATTTTGAGATTCAAATTATATCAGGCTGCCTGGTCGAGCTTATAGGACCAAGAGTGGACGACGGGGTGTCGATTGAAGTGATCCATGGCGGCCATGATGCGGTCCTTGAGTTCCTGTTTGGATGCGACGCGGATGTGGCGCAGCACCGAGCGGGCGAGCTTGGAGAAGAAACCCTCGACGAGATTGAGCCAGGAGCCATGCTTGGGGGTGAAGACAAAGGTGAAGCGGCCTTCCGGTTGGGCGGCGAGCCAAGCCTTGGTCTCCTTGGAGATGTGCGCCGAATGATTGTCGAGGATCAGCTTGATCGCCGTATGGCTCGGATAGGCGGCGTCGAGGAGCTGGAGGAATTCAATGAATTCGCGGCTGCGGTGGCGGTCCTTGACGAGAGCGTGGACCTCGCCGGTGAGCAGATCAATGCCGGCCAGCAAGCTGACCGCGCCGTGGCGCTTGTACTCGTAGTCGCGCCCGAAGGTCGCATGTCTGCCGGGCTCGGGCGGCAGGTCCGGGGCCGTCGTGGCGATTGCCTGAATGCCGGGCTTTCCATCGTAGGAGACAATCGCCACCGCATCGCCCGGCTTTTGCTTCGCGGCGGCCGCGCTCTCCCGAATAAGCTTCACCTCGCCATAGACGCACAGAACCTCCGCCATCTTCTGCTTGAACTCCGGATCGCGGCGTTCCAGGTAATAGCGGACCTTGTGCGGCTTGATCTCCTGCTCGTTGAGGATATTGCACACCGTCCCCTGAGCCAACTTGGCAAGGCAAGCGTGGCCCTCCGCCGGCCCATGCTCACGCGCATGGCAGGCGAGAAGCCGCGTTGTCCACAATTCGTGGGGATAGCCGAGGTCCTTGGCCTTGCGGCAGGCGAGGTCGACAACCCATGCCTTGGCCTCGGCGGTGATCGTCGCCTCCCTGCCGGGCCGCGGTCGATCGTCGAGCGCCGCCATCGGGCCATAGACCAACGCCCGCTCGACACAGCGCTGGACGGTCTGATGGTGCGCGCCCAAGGCTCGCCCCACCGCAAAAAACGATCCGTCTTCCTGGTAGGCCAGCAGCATCCGCGCTCGATCAACCCGGCTCGCCAATTCCGTTCGCGAGCGGGCAATCGCGCCCAACGCCGCCACATCCTCCTCGCCAATCGCCAATTCAATCGCCCGCCGTCGACCCGCCATCACCTCACACCTCGCTTCCAAATCAAAGCAGCAAGGCTACAAACCACGTCAGGAAAAATAAATCCCGCGCGCATATGATTGGTTTCAACAATTCGATGAACTAGGGCCTGTCTTCAGTTGAGGAGGATGGCGGCACAGGCGAGTTGAACGCCGGCGAGGAAAATCTTGGCGAGCTTGTCGTAACGCGTGGCGATGGCCCGGAAATGCTTGAGCTTGTTGAAGAAACGCTCAATGAGATTGCGTTCGCAGTAGAGGGCGAAGTCGCACGGGCGCGGGGTCTTTCGGTTGGATTTGGATGGGATGACTGGCGTGATCGCTCGTGCGTTGAGGGCGCCGATGAAGGGGTCGGCGTCGAAGGCCTTGTCGGCGATCAGAGCGCCGGGATCGACGGCTTCGATGAGAAATTCAGCGCAAGTCAGATCGTGATCCTGGCCCGGGCTGAGCATCACCTCGACAGGATTGCCGAGGGCATCGACGAGCTCGTGTATCTTGGTGGTCAATCCGCCGCGGGATCGGCCGATGGCTTGCGCACCGTCTTTTTTTTTGGCGCCGGCGCTATGCTGGTGAGCGCGCACGATGGTGGCGTCGATCATCATGTACTCGTTGTCGTGATCGCTGGCCAAGAGCCTGAAAACCCGCTCGAAAACGCCGCTCTTGGCCCATCGATTGAAACGCTGATAGACGATCTTCCAGTCGCCAAAGCGCTCGGGCAGATCACGCCACGGGACGCCGGCGCGAAACCTGAAGAGAACGGCTTCGACGAACTGACGATTGTCCGCCGCCGTGCCGCCCACATGGCCTTCACGGCCCGGCAGAATGTCTTTGATCCGATCCCACTGGTCGTCGCGCAGTGCATATCGTCGCATCGGTCAGCCCCTCCTCGGGCCGACCACTCACGAGTCAGACTTTTACTGATTCGGGAATCCCTTGCGTATCCGAAACACCAAACGTTCTGCGTCCAATTCCACTCCGTTCTTACGTCAACTGAAGACAGGCCCTAGTTCATCGATTTTGAGATTCGAATCATATCAGGCTGCCTGGTCGAGCTTATAGGACCAAGAGTGGACGACGGGGTGTCGATTGAAGTGATCCATGGCGGCCATGATGCGGTCCTTGAGTTCCTGTTTGGATGCGACGCGGATGTGGCGCAGCACCGAGCGGGCGAGCTTGGAGAAGAAACCCTCGACGAGATTGAGCCAGGAGCCATGCTTGGGGGTGAAGACAAAGGTGAAGCGGCCTTCCGGTTGGGCGGCGAGCCAAGCCTTGGTCTCCTTGGAGATGTGCGCCGAATGATTGTCGAGGATCAGCTTGATCGCCGTATGGCTCGGATAGGCGGCGTCGAGGAGCTGGAGGAATTCAATGAATTCGCGGCTGCGGTGGCGGTCCTTGACGAGAGCGTGGACCTGGCCGGTGAGCAGATCAATGCCGGCCAGCAAGCTGACCGTGCCGTGGCGCTTGTACTCGTAGTCGCGCCCGAAGGTCGCATGTCTGCCGGGCTCGGGCGGCAGGTCCGGGGCCGTCGTGGCGATTGCCTGAATGCCGGGCTTTTCATCGTAGGAGACAATCGCCACCGCATCGCTCGGCTTTTGCTTCGCGGCGGCCGCGCTCTCCCGAATAAGCTTCACCTCGCCATAGACGCACAGAACCTCCGCCATCTTCTGCTTGAACTCCGGATCGCGGCGTTCCAGGTAATAGCGGACCTTGTGCGGCTTGATCTCCTGCTCGTTGAGGATATTGCACACCGTCCCCTGAGCCAACTTGGCAAGGCAAGCGTGGCCCTCCGCCGGCCCATGCTCACGCGCATGGCAGGCGAGAAGCCGCGTTGTCCACAATTCGTGGGGATAGCCGAGGTCCTTGGCCTTGCGGCAGGCGAGGTCGACAACCCATGCCTTGGCCTCGGCGGTGATCGTCGCCTCCCTGCCGGGCCGCGGTCGATCGTCGAGCGCCGCCATCGGGCCATAGACCAACGCCCGCTCGACACAGCGCTGGACGGTCTGATGGTGCGCGCCCAAGGCTCGCCCCACCGCAAAAAACGATCCGTCTTCCCGGTAGGCCAGCAGCATCCGCGCTCGATCAACCCGGCTCGCCGATTCCGTTCGCGAGCGGGCAATCGCGCCCAACGCCGCCACATCCTCCTCGCCAATCGCCAATTCAATCGCCCGCCGTCGACCCGCCATCACCTCACACCTCGCTTCCGAATCAAAGCAGCAAGGCTACAAACCACGTCAGGAAAAATAAATCCCGCGCGCATATGATTGGTTTCAACGATTCGATGAACTAGTAACGCTACTGCGACCTCACTACGCCCGTGCCGATCAAGAGGGGCGAACCCATCCGCGTCTCCGGTAGCGAGTTGCATATCACCTTGGCTCCGCTCAGCTCGCCGCATCGAACCCACGCCGCCCAGGCCCTCTGTGAGATGCTCGACCAAACCGCGACAATCTTCCCCGGCTCGCGCCCGACAGACCCGCCACTGACCGGCGGGCGCCCCACCGCACTCGGTTGACCTCTTCAAAATTGAAGATACGGCCTTTCCAGACGAGTCCCGCCGCCGAAATTTCAAGGCGCTTTCGAGAATTGTCGTCGAGATCGGCCCCATACTCGAGACTGCGCTCCAAATCTCCTTCGTCGAGGCGAAGGAATTCTCGGCCTTTGGGTGTTGATGGAACCGCCTTATCCCGCCTGGTCAGGTCCGACGCAGTCGTAGGGCGGAAGGTGAATTCCCGCGCGAGGTTTTCTATTGTCCCAACCAGCCTATAAGGAGGGGTTGTATTACGGAGCCCCGCGGCCAACGAAGCCACCTCTCGAACCAGCGCACGGCTAGGCAAGTGATCGAGGCCCGTCACACTGCGCATCACTTGGATGGGCCTCGTAACGAAGGCCCAATTTGCGCCGACCTCAAGCAGGCGTTCAACCAGGCCATCGAGAGCCGGCTGAATTTCCGCGCGCTGCGCACAAGCGAATCAACGCCACCAACTTCCGTACGTTGAAGCTCTCTCCTTCGATGAAGGCTTGAGCCGCGATTTCGTAGTCGCTAACGATGTCCTCGATTAGGGCCGGTGCTGGCTTCCCCACTCCTTCAGTCGACCTGGTGACGAGTTCGGTAACAATGCGAACCAACGTTTGTGTCGGTAGCTGATCCAGCAGTTCCCGCGCCGCAACGCGATAGGACCGGCGCGCCGCCGCCAGTTCGGAATTTAGGGCGCTTTCATCTTTGAGATGCGGAACGGTTGCGGCAGTATCGTCCGAGTTGATTTCGGGAATGGCTGGCGCCGAGACGATCACGTCGCATGCGGACGCAAGGTCCAACAAAATCCGAACGATCTCGCTTTGCTCAATCGCCTCACTTCGAATCTGCGCCGCAAGGGCGTTTGCTCTAGCCAGCGGAGGCGAGGAGCCGCTCTGGTTGTTCGGAACACCTGACCCAGAGTCCGTTGCCGCCATAGGGGCCCATCCGCTAACGATAGGACGACGCTGTTTTCTCACTTGAAGCAGCGACCGAGGCCTTCCAATTGTATGCCGGCGTCGACTGGGGGAGCCAGAGCCACTTCGTCTTTCTCGCCCCCTCCGTGCCCAGAAGCGAGCGGATCAACTTCGGATAGGTGATCACTTCACATCGGGACATGCCGCTTGGATGCAAGTGATTGCATCAAGAGGCATGAATGCGCTGTGCTGGTTAAGTTTGTTCGGCCAGCGTCCGCGCCTTGCGGACCATCGCCCACAGCGCGAGCGTCTCCGAGCACAAGAACTCGTCGTCCGCGCAGGCGATGATGTCGGATTCGTCGAGCTCACGAATTGGCGTCTTCAACTCGGACGCAGCGGCCTCGCGCCGCGCCCGGTTCTCCTCGGTGTCGTCCTCGGGGATCGTCAGCCGAGCCATCTCCTCGACAAACTCTTTGATTGGATCGCTCATGGATCGAACTCCAGCCGCAACGCAGCGGTGCGAGACAAGCAAGCCTCGCCAGCGCAACCTGCCTCTAAACGTACGCCACCAATCGCCGCTGCGCGCAGGTGTCCCCGTCGATGTAGCGTTCCGTCGTTTCGATGGAACGATGCCCCGGCAGCAGCTGCACGTCGCGCAGGCTGCAGCCGGAGCGGTGGATGTTGCGGGCAGAGCTGGTCCCGGTTGTCTGCACAGGCTTCCGCGAATGTTAAGTGGACTGCTGCCGGGTTGGTCCTTTGCGATTTCGCGCGCTGGGCGTGACGGAGGGAGGGCGTAGCCCGACCAGAGACACCGTCCAGCGCGCGGCGGAAAACTCATGCGGCCGCCGCGAGGGGCGACGGAGTGAAGTAGGCCTCGTCCGGCGTCTTCCGGTCAAGGCTCGAATGGGGGCGTTGACGATTGTAAAAGTCAAGATACCGGCTCAGCGAAGCGCGCGCCTCGGCGACGGTGTCGTAGGCCTTGAGGTAGACCTCCTCGTACTTCACCGATCTCCAGAGCCGCTCGACGAACACGTTGTCGCGCCAGGAGCCCTTGCCGTCCATGCTGATGGGGATCCCGTTCTTCTCGAGGATGCCGGTAAACGCCTCGCTGGTGAACTGACTGCCCTGGTCGCTGTTGAAAATCTCAGGCTTGCCGTGATTGCCGATGGCCTCCTCGAGAGCCTCGACGCAGAAGCCGGCCTCCATCGTGATCGACACCCGATGCGAAAGCACTCGCCGAGTGAACCAGTCGACGACGGCGACGAGGTAGACGAAGCCGCGCGCCATCGGGATATAGGTGATGTCCGTCGCCCAGACCTGGTTCGGCCGCTCGACCGTCACGCCCCGTAGCAGATACGGGTAGATCTTGTGGCCGGGCGCGGGTTTCGACGTATTCGGTCGGCGATAGATCGCCTCGATTCCCATCCGCTTCATCAGGGTTGCGACATGCCGGCGGCCGACCGCAAGGCCCTCGCGGCCCAGAAAATCGCGCAGCATGCGGGCGCCCGCGAACGGACGCTCCAGATGCAGTTCGTCGATCCGCCGCATGACGCGCAGGTCCTCGGGTGAGACCGGACGGGGCTTGCAATAGACCGCGCCCCGGCTGACGTTCAAAGCTTTCGCCTGGCGGGAAATCGGCAGATCGTGCGTTCTGTCGATCATCGCTTTGCGCTCAACAAGCCCGCCTTGGTGAGCGCACCTGCCAAAAAATCGTTCTCCAGCGTCAGCTCTCCGATCTTCGCATGAAGGGCCTTCAAATCAACCGGCGCCGGCCCGGCCTCGACTCTGCCGCTCCCGAAAACGCCGGCTGCGCCTTCAAGAAGCTGACCCTTCCATTGCGTGATCTGATTGGGGTGGACATCGAACTGCTGCGCCAGCTCGGCCAGCGTCTTTTCGCCTTTGATCGCCGATTCCGATGAAGCCGCCCGTCTAAAACGGGATGATTGCGCCCAGGGATTCCTGGATGATGCCGCCCCCTGTAACGGATCTGCTCGCAGAGCGCCGCGGTCGCCTTGCCGATCTTGCGGGCGTCTTCCCGGATGCGCTCGATCGTCCAGCCGGCATAGCGCCGGTGGCTCGAGGGCATGTGCTCGGAAACGGTGGTGTGCTTCCTGTTCCCGCTGGACCTCAGGTGGACGGCGATGCGCTCGCCCTTGTGGAAGATCTCGACGCCGCGGGCGGTCAGGCGCGCGTCAACTTCGGCGCGGGCGAAGCGGTAGGGGACGGAGTAATAGTGCGCGTCGATGTCGACATGATAGTCGACGCCGACCCGGCAACCTCGCCACTCGCTGTATTCATAGGGCTCGCCTGGCAGCGCTTTCAGCGCCGGGCGGTCGACCTCCTCGAGCAGCCGGCGGCGGGTGACGCCGAGCCTGCGCAGGGGCTGGCGTTGGTTGAGCTGCGTCATGAGTTCGCCGAGCGCGGCGTCGACGTCGGCGAGACTGTGGAAGATCCGTCGCCGGAGCCGGCCGATGAGCCAGCGCTCGACGATCAGCACCGCCTGCTCGACCTTCGCCTTGTCGCGCGGGCGTCTCGGTCTCGCCGGCAGGATGGCGGTTCCGTAATGCGCCGCCATCTCGGCATAGGTGCGGTTGACCTCGGGCTCGTAGAAGCACGCCTTGACGATCGCGGTCTTCGTATTGTCCGGCACGACGAGCTCGGGAACGCCGTCGATCGCTTCGAAGGCGCGGACGTGGGCGGCGATCCAGTCCGGCAGCGCCTGCGTCCAGGTCGCTTTGGCGAAGGTGAAGCTCGACGCGCCCAGCACGGCGACGAAGATCTGCGCCATGCGGATCTCGCCGGTGAGCCGGTCGATGACCACCGGGACGCCATCACCGGCGTAATCGACGAACAGCCGCTCGCCAGCGGCGTACGTCTGGCGCATCGTCACCGACAGCGTCTTCTCGAACGCCCGGTAGAGCTCGCAGAACCGCGAATAGCTGTAGCCGCCCGGGTCGGCGGCGATGTACTCGTCCCACAGGATCAGCAGGGTGACGTGCTTGCGCTTCAACTCGCGATGCACGCCGGCCCAATCCGGCTCCTCGATGCGCCGGTGGCCGCGCTTGCTGCGCCGGCTGGCGTAGAGCGCCGCCTCCAGCGCTGCGTCGTTCATGTCCTCCGGCAGAGGCCAGCCGAGGCCCACAGTCTCCGCCCGCCTCAACGTCTCCCGCACCGTCGAGCGCGCCAGGCCGAGCCGCCGGGCGATCTCGTGCGTCGACACCGACGCAGACTTCAGCCGAATAACCTCGCGCGCATCGCGCATCCCAATCCGCTCCGCTGGCATCGATCCTCCTTTGGGCTTGCCAAAGGAGCGATCTGATCAGGCCAACGGCGCCGCCCGCCAATCTCGGAAGACCCCGGGCGGGACCATTCCGTTATGGGGGGCGCGATCATCCCGGAATCGGGGGCGGCATCATCCCGTTACAGGGGGGCGGCATCATCCCGGAATTGGGGGGCGGCATCATTCGGAATCAGCACTTGATCGCGGCCAAAGCCACTTTTGCCTTGAAGGCCGGTGCGTGGTTCCGACGGGTGCGCTTCGTCATCTGATCTCCTGATCCTCGGCCAATGTCGCCGTTGTCAGGCAGAAAATCCACTTAACCGACTGTCCAGATTCTCGAGGCCACCTCTCTTCGTCGACGGAAGGCCGATCGATCCAACCGACGCGGTCTCGAAGGTGCTTCAGCATTTGAAGCGCGACGCGGCGGCGCCCAGGGACAGGGCGACGGGATATGATCTCAGAAGCGCGGTCGTGACAATACCAGTGGACTTCGGGGGCCTGGAGCGTCGAGCGTTGCGCCAAGCTGCCCTCAAGGCGGGAATTGGGGTGATCCAGTTCGTACATGAGCCAGTCGCGGCCTTGTACGGATATCTGCGCGCAAAACCCGATTACCGCCGCGAGTTGGCGAGGCTCGAGGGGCGATCAGTTCTCGTATTCGACTGGGGAGGCGGCACCCTTGACCTGACCCTTTGCCGAATGCAAGGCGGCTCCATAATGCAGATCGCCAGCCTCGGGGACAACGAGGTTGGTGGCGACGAATTCGACGGCCGCCTGCGCAACCTGATACGCCAAAAGCATGCTGCCGCCCACAAACTCGAAGATATTGTGAGCCTTGAACAACCGGGAATGGCGGCCAAGCTCCTAAACCAGTGCGAGTTGGTTAAGATCGAACTGTCGCGACCGGATGCTGAAAGCCACGATGTCATTATTCGAAATTTTCTCAGAGTCGAAGGGCCGGCCCAGAATTTGGTCGCCTCTGTGAGCAAGAAGGAACTGGAAGGGATCAGCTCAACTATTGTGGCGCGTGGTCTCGCACGTATCGACGAAATGCTGGAGCAGACTCGCCTAACGAACCAGGACATTGAGTTTTGCCTGGCCACGGGGGGCATGGTGAATATGCCCGCGATTCGGAACGGATTGACAGAGCGCTTCATCGGTCGCGTGCCGACGCTCAACAACAGCGATCGAATTATCGCAGAGGGCGCCGCTTGGATCGCTCACGACGACCTGCGCCTTACCTTGGCAAAGCCCATCGAGCTGCTCGTCGCAGACACCTCGGGAATCGGAACCTACTACCCGCTTGTCCCGGCCGGGTTGGAGCTGCCGATGGAGAACCAGGTCGTTCCGGCCGCAAACTCCCGGTTGTTTTGTGTTGACCCGCGCGAGGGAGTTGCGGTTATCGAATTCGCCAAGCCTATCCGGACCGGCTCGGCGCTCCTTACCGATCCTCGAAAAGCACTTTGCGTGCTTAACGTGCCGGTTGATTGCAAGGCTGCGCCGCTCCTGGAGCGGATCGAATGCCATCTGCAGATCGACCATGACTATGTGGTCACGGCCACTTTGCGCTCCACAGGTCGGGGCGCCCAAACTAAGGCGGAATTTCACGACCTTGATTTTGGTCTTGCCCTGCCGGCGCATGGCGAGTTGAAAGGGGGACAGGGAACGGATGCCGGCAATCTTGAAGGGAGTGGTCCGATCGAACTGAACTGGACCCCACTCGTGGGACCACGGGAGGTCGGACTTAAGGTGTAATCTCGCCTGCCCTTGTCTTTCAAGAATCAAGCCGCTTCTTGCTGCTTCTGCCTCTGCTGTGGGTATGTGGGCAACGCGTTTGCGTTGTCCAAGCGAAGCGGCATATCCACAGGCCTCGCCGCCGCCTCGATTTCGTCCATGCCGGCGCGCCACACCGCCATCGGCATCTGGTTGTTCATCGCCTGGTGCGGGCGTCGAAAATTGTAAAAGGTCATCCAGGAACCGATGCCGGCCCGCGCCTCGCGGCCGTCGGCGTAGGCTTTGAGATGCACCTCTTCATACTTGATCGAACGCCACAGCCGTTCGATGAAGATGTTGTCCATGAAGCGGCCGCGTCCGTCCATCGAAATCGCGACGCCGGCCGCCGCGAGCTTGCCGGTGAAAGCCTCGGCGGTGAACGTGGAGCCCTGATCAGTATTGAATATTTGGGGCTTTCCGAACCGAAGCAGCGCCTCCTCCAGCGCCGCCACGCAGAAGCTGGCATCGTTGGTGTTCGACAGCCGCCACGCCAGAACCGCCCGGCTGGCCCAGTCGATGATCGCCACCAGATAGAGGAAGCCGCACGCCATCGGGATGTAGGTCACGTCGGCCGCCCACACGTGGTTCGGCTCGACAATCTTCAGGCCGCGCAGCAGGTAGGGGTATATCTTGTGCCCGGGCGCGGCTTTGCTCGTGCCGGGGCGCGGAACCAGCGCCTCGATCCCCATCGCCCGCATCAGCCGCCGCACCCGCTTGCGATTGACCCCGCGGCCTTCCTTGTTGAGTTCGAAGGTCATTCGCCGCGAGCCGTAGAACGGAAGCTCGAGATGCAGTTCGTCGATGCGGCGCATCACCGCCAGATCGTCCGCCCCGGCGAAGGGCTTGGGGCGGTAGACCCCCGAGCGCGCCACGCCCACAAGCGCGCATTGGCGGCGCACCGACAGGTCCTTACCAGGCCGTTCGACCTTCGCTCTTCGATCGGGCGCGCTCATCGACCTGGCCTCTTGGCCAAGAAATCCCGTTCGACCGTCAGCTGGCCGATCGTGGCGTAAAGCTTGGCCGTCTCGCGTTCGCGCTCCTCCTCGCCATCGCCCGAACCCCTCGCCCCGCGCGCGAACAGGCTCGCGACGTTGTCAAGAACCTGCTTCTTCCAGGCATAAATCTGGTTCGGATGCACCCCGTGCCGCCTCGCCAGTTCCGGAACTGTCGCATCCTCGCGAAGCGCCTCGAGCGCAATCTTCGCCTTGAACGCCGCATCAAACTTCTTGCGTGACTTCGTCATTTCTCGCTCCATCGGTTGCGACAGAGCAGGTCATTTCACACCTTAGCCAATGGTCCTAAATCCGGGGTCCAGTTCAAACTCGTATCGTCGGCACGCTCGAACTTGTCGCAGCGCGCCAACGTGGTGGTCGCCGTAGATGGACCAGACCTCTATGATAGGCAGTGGCGGTTAGTGCCCGGCGACATCGTGACGACTTGGCGTCCCAACCATTTCGACAACCGTACGTCTCAGGCCAGCAGACGCCAGAACGAGGAACGATCGTTCTATATCCCATGCTCCCGTTGCCGAAGGTTGATTTCCCAGATCGAGGCCGAGGGGCCCGTGGAGGAATGCCGGGGCCGCCCTTGCGGGAAAGGAATGGGAATGGCGGCCAACGCTGCCAAGACCAGAGGATCGCTGCGCTTCGGTTCTTCTTCATCGTGACGCTCGAACGGCCAGACCTCGCTCGTCCTCTGACGACCGTGAACAAGCCGCGCAAGGCGCCGGTCGTGCTCAGCCAGGAAGAGTTGACGCTCCTGCTCCAAGCCGCGCCAGGCCTGAAGTACAAGGCCGCGCTCAGCGTCGCCTACGGCGCGGGCCTGCGCGTGTCCGAGGTCGCGCACCTAAAGGTATTCGACATCGACAGCCAACGCATGACGCTTCGGGTCGAGCAGGGCAAAGGGCAGCGGGATCGCTATGTGATGCTGTCGCCGCAACTGCTCGAACTCTTGCGCGCATGGTGGCATGCAGCGCGGCCGCGGGCCTGGCTGTTCCCCGGCCAAAACCCAGTCAACCCGATCACCGCCCGTCAGATCAATCGCGCCGTCACCGCCGCCAAGACCCTGGCGGGGATATCCAAGCGCGTGTCGCCGCATACGCTGCGGCACACTTCGCCACGCATCTGCTCGAGCGTCGCCGACACGGCCGGACGCATGTCGGATGCGGCCGGCCGCCTGACCGGATCGGCGGCGTCGAACGCGCGCTCTGCAGCAGCCTCCCTCCAGTCGGGTCTGGGCAGCGCAACCGACGCGGCGAATCGCCAGACGTCGAACGCGACGAGCGCCCTCGCCGACACGATGAGGCGGACCGCAGCGACAGTCGGCGACACCGCCGCAGGAGCGGCCGACGCAGTTCGCGGAACGGCCCAACGAAGGAGGCGGCGTTGTCGCGCCCCTGCCTGACGACGTCCGCCGCCGGCCGCCGCGTGCCCGTGGGCGCCGTAGTGGTCGCACCGATCCTGCTCGGCGCGATGGGGCTGGGCGGCGTCGCCGGCGCGCAGATCGCCGTTCTGAGGTGGCCGGTCGTGTTGGCGCTCGCCGTCGTCGGCCTGGCGGCGGCCTATCGCTATCTGCCCTGCCCGCGCGAGCCACGCTGGCAGTGGCTCTCTGTCGGAAGCGTCGCCGCTGCGGTCGCGTGGCTCGTCAACTCACTCCTCTTCTCCTGGTACATCGCCAATTTCGGCCACTACAACGTGACCTACGGCTCGCTCGGCGCCGCCGTCGGCATGATGATGTGGATGTGGATCTCGATGGTTGTCATCTTGGTCGGCGCCCAGCTGAATGCCGAAATCGAGCGTCAGACTGCGCGCGACTCGACGGTCGAGGGCGAGAAGCCGCTCGGACCCGCGGGGCAACCTTGGCCCGAAGGGCCGCAAGCAATGCAATGCTAATGGATGGCGTTCATCTTTATGGCCAACATTGCGCGGTCTCTCGCGGAAACCGGGAAAGAATAAGGCCCAGAAGAATGCCTGCTGGACGTGCTTTTGCGCGACCGTCGGCCTCACACTACACTTGTAAATTTCAGCATCAACGGAACCACCCACTCTCCCGCCCGTTATCTCGGCTTAAAGCATGGAGTACGAAGATGCGAACGATATCTCTAGCGGTGCTTTCCCTCGCATTTCTTGGCGGCGCAGCGGTTGCAGACGACGTCACCGTGGTCCCAGCCGCCCCTCAACGGGACTAGTGATCCACCGCGATGCCGCTCCTGTCGCGACAGACAAGAACGTAGTTATTCACAAGGAAGACGGCTGCGCTACGAAGACGGTGAGAAGATCGGACGACGTGGGCAACAGCGTCACTCACACCGAGAGGAACTGCTAACAATTACGAGGACGTTGTTCGGCTGAGGGCGACCGAGTGTGTCCCGTCTTCGGTGTCGGAACATACTGTCGCGCGAGCGAAATCCCATCTTGCACCAACCTCGCGCCTCGTTGCGTCGTCGCAATTCCGGTGAAGAACGAAGCGGAACGCTTGCCTACATGCCTCGCCGCCCTCGCGGATCAAAGGGATAGGCTCGGGCGACTGGTCAAGCGCCAGATCTTTGGAATCGTCGTCTTCGCCAACAATTGCACCGACGACAGCGGACACCTTGCGACAGCGGACACCTTGCGCGTGCGTTGTGCGATGAATTGTCGCTTCCCTTGAGGGTCGTCGAGGTCTCGCTCATGCCCGGCGCAGCTGACGCAGGCAACGCGCGACGCGGCGCGATGGACGCGGCTCTGGACTGGCTCGCCGAGGACTTGGCGACCGATGGCGTGATCCTGACCACGGACGCGGACAGCCGCGTTTCGCCGGACTGGATTGTCAGCAATCTCGCGGCGATCCATGCCGGAGCGGACATGGTCCTCGGTCAGATCCGCCTCGACGAAGAAGGCGACCAGTTGCCTGAGGCGCTTCACCGCCGAGGACAATTGGAGAGCGAATACGAGGCGCTGCTCACCGAACTTGATGCGCGCATCGACCCCCTCCCCTACGATCCGTGGCCCCGTCACGCCACGATTTCCGGCGCTAGTATCGCTATAACGCGCAAGATCTACGAGGAGGTCGGCGGACTTCCCAGGGTCCCGCTGGGCGAGGATAAAGCGCTTGTTGCGGCGCTGATGCGGATCGATGCGAAAATCCGGCACGCTCCGGAGGTGCTGGTGACAACCTCCGGACGCTGCTACGGGCGGGCCCCCGGGGGCGTCGCCGACACGCTCCGATTGAGAAGCGACGATCCCGACGCGCTCTGCGACGAGGCTTTGGAGCCGTTTCGCATCGCCCTCCGGCGGGCAAAATGGCGCCGCCGACTGCGTCAATCGTGGGGCGTCGGCGATCTCATGGGCGACGACGCCTGGATGCGGGCATTGCAGATTTCAGACGGCCCACTTCGGGCTGGCGGGCCTTTGGACTTCGGCGCCGCATGGTCCGAGATCGAGCACAACAGTCCGCGCCTTTCGCGACGCCTGCTCTCGCCCGCCGAGCTTCCCGGTCAGATATTTCTAGCGCGCCGCGTGCACGACCGGCTTCGCCGGGTTGGCCTATCGCCGCGTGAGGACGTCCAGGCGGAATTGGCGATGCCGCTCCGACCGCTCGAGCGTGCAGGATCCGTTCATGGCGGCGATGAAGAGATTGGCTGCCTCATCGCCGGATAGCGGGTAATCGGTGTCCCCGACCCAGTGAACGAGAACAACATCGGCCCCGGGAGGCGTCGTGTCGGCGACGTTCGATGCAAGGCGCCTCACGTCCTCCGCGTCCAGATAGTAGACGACCTCCGACAAAAGGACGAGATCGAACGTCCCCGCCGGCCATTGCTCGGGAACGAACATCTGTTCGAAGCGAACGGTTTTCAGTCTGGCGCACCTGCGCCGGGCTGCTTTCAATGGAGCCACGGACGCATCGACGGCCAGGATCGAATTGCAGCGGGCGGCGAGTTCCTGAGTAAGGACGCCGATCGAACACCCGATTTCCAAGACGCGGGGATAGCGTTCCCGGGGAAGGGCTTCGAGCGTCAAGGCATATTTCGACAGTTCATAGGCGCTCGAAGCAAACCGCCACGGATCGCCACTGGCGGCGTAAATCCCGTCAAAGTAGGCGGGCTCTAGGGTTTGAACCGCTCTTTCCATCTCACTCGCTCTCGAAAAAGAATTCATGAGGCAACGCGAAGCGAGCGAGATCCGTTCCGGTCAGCCGAAATCCGTCGGGATCGTCTGAGATCAGCTCAGTGGTTTGCGAGCGATGGGCGTCGATCGCGCGTCGCTTCCGCGCGAGGCGCCGTCCGATCTCGAGCCGAAATCCCCCGGCCGGCCCAACGGGGGTCGCGACCGGCAGCGCCGCGCCCCAGATGGTGTATTCGAAGAGCTTCACCGCAGTCAGCCGGCGTTGGGCGGCGCGGGCGAGACGATAGGACGCTTGATGGTCGCAATGCGGGTCGTGTCGCCAACTCACGAAGAGTGCGGCCGCGCCGACCTCTTGGGCCGATGCGACGATCCGCTCGATCGCCTTCTCGGCAAAGGGGCCCTCGCCGGGCACGAACCGGTCCGGCAGCCGCAAGAACTCGATGTCCTTGTTGGAGTCGAGCCCCAATTCCTTGACGGCCTGCCGAGCCTCATTTTCCCGCAGATCTCTCAATCGCGCCTTCGGATAGGCCTTGCTAGCGGAATGAGACCCGGTTCCGTCGCTCACGACCACGACCCGCGTGTGCCGGCCCTCCGCAACTGCTTCCGCGATCAAGCCGCCGCACCCGAGGCTCTCGTCGTCCGGATGCGGCGCGACGACGACGAGGCCTCCTTCGCCGAGGCGCTGTTTCAACGACGAAACAGGAAAAGACTGCGCCGCCTCAAGCAACTCGCAAGCTGTCACGCGCCCCTCCAAAGGTCGATCGAAGGCGTTCCCTGCCGGAGCGCCCAGCCTGCCGCGTCCGTCATTGCCCGGTCCGGCCCCGGCTGGCGCAGGTAGGTCGCTAGGTCTCGCGAGATGCGTTCGATAGGATTCGGCCGCACGAACCCCCTGCAACCCCACGGAGCGATGGACCAACTCCATCAGATCGAGACCGGCCCGCTCGACCGCGAGGCGCGCAAGATTTCACATAGGCAACAATCTGTTCGGCCGATCTCGCCTCGGGTGTCTCTTCCGCGATCGCCGCGGCTTGTTCCACCCAAAGCCGCGCCGTTTCGGTTGCGATCGCCGCCTGGCCCAGGCGCGCCGCCTGATGGGGGTCTCCGCCGCGGCCGGTCCGGCGCAAGTGCTCCCGAAGCAAGTCGAACAGCCTCTCCATTCCGCCGAGATGCACTGCGGCGAAACGCCATGCGCCGCCCGAAAAGGCGGGCTGACGTTCGTAGTCGCGGTCACCGCCGACAATTTCGATCGGCTTGACCGCGACGCCCGAGAAATCGACCGCTCCGGTCGCCGAAGCCCTCATCCCATGGGCGGTCCAGCTCGTTAGATCCGAGCGCTGTCCCGGCTGTAGATGCGGAATGACCATCAACTTGCGTCCCGCCTCATCGATCGCAGTGACGAGCGGGCGCTCGATGAAGCCTGCGCCGGAGGCCAGGATCTTCCGTCCTCGCAGCCGATGCCTTCCCTGATCGACGATTAGGCGTAGCCCCTTCTTGTCGTCTGTATTCCAGACCCCGAAGAGCTTGCCTGCCCGGACCTCGGCCGCGACGAGTCGCACTTGTTCACCGTCGCCGTAGCGAACCACAAGATCGAGGGCGTTGACATGGCCTTCGAATAAGCGCCCGAGCGGCAGGCTGCCGGCGCCGATCTGTCGCAAGAGTTCGCTCAGGGCGATCGGAACGATTCCCTCCCCTCCCAGTTCCTTCGGCAACGTCGCTGTCAGGAGACCTCGTTCCGCCAGGGCGGCGACGTCGGCGAGCGGGTAGGCCCCGTCTTCGTCATAAAGGGCGGCTCGCGCAAACGCATGACCGGCGACATCGCGAGCGGCCAGTCGGAGACGGCGGCCGTGCACTTCGGCGGGCGGAACGATCTCCGCGGCGAGCGACGATGCGTCCGCAGCGAGCGCTCCGACGCGGTTAGGAAAGTTGAGGTTCACTGGCGCGCTCCCGCTCGATCCACTGTAAACGCCTGACCGGTGTCTTTGTGCCGCGGAACGGCAATTCTCGCACCGAACCGAGCAGACTGCTTTTTCTGCCTATCGCGGGAACACATCCCACGACGGTCTTCGCGTCCAGCCCTGCAAGGCGCTTCAACCCGATTGCATCGTGCCCTAGCTTGCGACGAACAGCAGCGAGCGCGAACTCGCTTCAAGCAGCCGGTTCGCGGTTTCCCCGAAAAGCAGGGCTTCGCTCGGCCTGACTGTCACGCCGAGCAGGATGAGGGTCGCCCCCTCCCTTTCGGCCTCCTGCAGGATCACGTCCGGCCAATTCGCCGAAGTCCGGCTGCGCAGGCGAACTGACTGGTCGCGCCGGTCGGCGATCTCGACAATCTCCTTAAGGACCGCCTCCTCGTGTCTGTCGGCGAGGGCTTGGCCGCGGGCGCGCTCGACGCCACGGTTCGGAGGCGAGAGCGAGAGGATCGTCAGCTGGGCGCGGGCCGCGCGAGCAAGCTCGATGGCGAGTTCCGCGGCGCGCCGGGCGCTCGCCTCCCCGGTGACGGGCGCAAGGATCTTGAGCGGCCTCGCCGGATCAGTTTTGTGGGCGCCCCTCGCGACAGCGACGGCGACGGGTCCGTCGAAGGACCGGGCGGCCGCGGCGATCGCCGGATTGAAGCCGCCGTGGGGCATATTCGCCGGATCGAGCCCGATCACCAGGAAGTCGTAGCCTTTCGGCGCCTCGTCGGCCAGCGCGCCTTCCATCTCCTTGCCGTCGGCGCGCGCCTTGATCGCAACCTCGGGCGCCTCGGCGGCCTCGTCCGGGCGCGAGCCGCGCGCGTGATCGGCGCCGCGCTTCATGTCTGAGGCCATTGGCCCCGCCGGCTTCGGCGCTGTGCTGCCGTCGTCCGATTCGATCTGCAGCACAGTAGCTGGCTGGCCGCGCGGGCCGGCAATGAGGCCGATCAGCCGTGAAGCCAGCCGACCGTTTGGATGGTCGCTGGCCGCAACCAGAAAACGCTCCATCCGCGCGACGAAACCCCTGGCTTCGAACGCTTCCCGCTCCAGCCGCTCCTGCTCGCCGGGCCGCAACGGGACGCGCGCCAGCGCCCAGCGCAGCGTCGGCGGCATGGCCAGGGTCGTCAGCACCGCCATGGCGACGATCATGGAGTAGAGGTTCGGGGTCAGCGCGCCCGAAGACAGCCCTATGCTTGCAATGATGATCTCGGTTGATCCGCGCGCGTTCATGCCGACCGCCAGCGCAAGCGATTCTGCTTTCGACAGGCGCCCGAGGGCGCCGCCGACGAATGCCCCGAGAAACTTGCCGAAGCACGCAACGCTGACCAGCGCCAGCGTGAGAAGAAGGACCTGGGGCGATTTGAGCACGGTCAAGTCGGCGTTGAGTCCGGCCAGTGCGAAGAACAGGGGCGCGAACAGCCCGGCCACCATGCTGCGAAGCTGGGTTGCTATCGCCTTGGTCAGGATCGGCGATTCGCCGACGAGGACGCCCGCGACGAAGGCGCCGAGAACGGTCTGGACGCCGATAGCTTGGGTGACGACCGCCATGGCGCCCACGATCACGAGGATCAGGGTCAGCACCATGAATTCGCTGACAAAGGCGTCGTTGACGATCCGGATCGCGTTCGCGACGATGCGGCGGCCAACGGTGAGGCTCGCGGCGAGGAACAGTCCGACGCCGGCGACGGTCCAGGCCAGCCGGTCGAATTCGATCGCACCCCGGCCAGCGATACCCAAAATGACGGCAATGATGATCCAGCCCAGCGAATCCTCGAGGATCGAGGACGCAACGAGGATCTGGCCGAGATCCCGACGCTCGAAGTTCGCCTCGCGCATGACGGCGGCGACGATCTTGATCGAAGAGATCGACAGCGCGACGCCAAGAAACAGCGCGGTCGTCAGGCGCCGGCCGGAACTCGGCAGAAGCGACTGCGGCAGGAAGAATCCGAGCGTCGCTCCGCAGAGGAAGGGAACCGCGATCCCCGTCAAAGCGATGCTGATCGCGGGCCGGCCAATCTTTCGAAGAAGCCTGCGGTCGGTTTCCATGCCGGTGAGCGCCAGCAGCAGCAAGATCCCGTATTCCGCGAACGCCTGAAGCATCGCCTTTTGCGCCGGATCCGGCGGGAATATGAGGCGCTGCGCCTGCGGCCAGACTGTCCCGAGGCACGACGGGCCGAGCAGCAGGCCCGCGACAAGCTGGCCGATCACTGCCGGCTGGCCCAGACGCTGCGCGCCCTCGCCAAAGAGCCGCGAGACCAGCAGGATCACGACGATCGATGGCAGAAAACCGGTCTGGAAGGCCACCGCCCGATCGCCTCCTCACGCGTGCCCATGGCCGAGCGCCGAAGGCTCCTTCGACGAGCGCGCCATAGGCGCGCCGATCGCGCGGAGATCGGCGACGAAGAGGTCGTAGGCCGCTCGCCGCGCCGCTTCGTTGGGGAGGCGCAGCATCCAGGACGGATGCACGGTCACGAACGCGCGCAGGCCTTCCGCCGTTTTGAGAACCTTTCCCCGATTGGCGCCGATGGCGACGGGGCGTCCGACCAGGCCCTGCGCGGCCGTCGCGCCAAGCGCCACGATTATCCGGGGGTGCAGCGTATGGTTCTCCGCGAACAGCCAGCGAGCGTGAAGTTTCAAGGAATTGATGAACTAGGGCCTGTCTTCAGTTGACGTGAGAACGGAGTGGAATCGGACGCAGAACGTTTGGTGTTTCGGATACGCGAGGGATTCCCGAATCAGCAAAAGTCTAACTCGTGAGTGGTCGGCCCGAGGAGGGGCTGACCGATGCGACGATATGCACTGCGCGACGACCAGTGGGATCGGATCAAAGACATTCTGCCGGGCCGTGAAGGCCATGTGGGCGGCACGGCGGCGGACAATCGTCAGTTCGTCGAAGCCGTTCTCTTCAGGTTTCGCGCCGGCGTCCCTTGGCGTGATCTGCCCGAGCGTTTTGGCGGCTGGAAGATCGTCTATCAGCGCTTCAACCGATGGGCCAAGAGCGGCGTTTTCGAGCGGGTTTTCAGGCTCTTGGCCAGCGATCACGACAACGAATACATGATGATCGACGCCACCATCGTGCGCGCTCGCCAGCATAGCGCCGGCGCCAAGAAAAAAGACGGTGCGCAAGCCATCGGCCGATCCCGCGGCGGATTGACCACCAAGATACACGCGCTCGTCGATGCCCTCGGCAATCCTGTCGAGGTGATGCTCAGCCCGGGCCAGGATCACGATCTGACTTGCGCTGAATCTCTCATCGAAGCCGTCGATCCCGGCGCTCTGATCGCCGACAAGGCCTTCGACGCCGACCCCTTCATCGGCGCCCTCAACGCACGAGCGATCACGCCAGTCATCCCATCCAAATCCAATCGAAAAACCCCGCGCCCGTGCGATTTCGCCCTCTACTGCGAACGCAATCTCATTGAGCGCTTCTTCAACAAGCTCAAGCATTTCCGCGCCATCGCCACGCGTTACGACAAGCTCGCCAAGATTTTCCTCGCCGGCGTTCAGCTCGTCTGCGCCGCCATTCTCCTCAACTGAAGACAGGCCCTAGTGCGCGTCGGGACGGCGGTTTGCATCTTATCGGCGTCGCCTCCGACATCACCGACCGGATAGAAGCCGAAAACCTGCTTCGTAGAGTAAACGACACGCTCGAGCAACGCGTTTTCCGAGCGGATCGCTCAACTCAAGCAGGCTCATGCGGCCGTGCGTGCTTGCGGAGATCGAGCAGCGCCGTCGGGCCGAAGAACTTTTGCGGCAATCACAAAAGATGGAAATCATCGGCCAACTCACCGGTAGTCTCGCACCCGACTTCAACAACCCGCTGACAGTCTTCCTGAGCAACCTTGAGATGCTGCAAAAGCGAGCGGACAACGATCCCAGGTCGCAACGTCTGATCGAAGGGGCTCTACAGGGGGCGACGGGGGGCGTCCTTGAGCCAGCGGCTATTGTCTTTTGCCCGCCGACAGACGTTGGAGTTCGAACCGAAGAATCTACATGACCTGATCCGAGGGATGACCGACCTGATCGAACGCTCGATTGGCCCGCAAATCGAGCTGCGACTGGTATTTCCGCCGACGCCCCTATTTGCGCTGGTTGACGCGAATCAGATTGAACTTGCGGCGCCAACCTCGTCGTCAACGCGCGTGAGGCGATGCCCGGCGGCGGCGTGCTGACGATCAGCCTCTCGGATGCAAGGGCCGGGATACCCTGGCTCGCCTCGGTGGCCGCGGGGTCGGTTTTCTCCGGCGGCATAGCCTTGCTAATGCTCATTCCGCCGGCGAGCGCCGCCGCGCGCCACCGTGGAGTAGCGGGACCAGCAATGCATCGTTCGGCGATGCACACTCCATACCGAACTGCGTGACTATCATCTGATACCCTCGGCGCGCCAGAACAGTGCAATTAGAATGATGATCGGGATCGGAACTCCAAGTAACCACAGCAGTACTCCTCTTCCGAAGCCCATGACGACCTCCTGTCTTGAATCTCCCCACAACTCGCGGGGGCAATTGCGTCCGCTGGGGCGCCTTCCCGGCTCGGCGGGGCGGGAAGGCTTGAGCAAAGCGCCCATGACGCCCCGCTTGCTTCTGCGATTGGCGTAAAGCGCAGCCTCCAGTTCGGCGTCGCCGATCCCCTCCGGCAACGGCCAGGAAAGCCCAGCGCCCTCCAAACGAAATGGCTTTCGGAACTATGAGCCTCCAACAAGCCTACCGCCACCACCATGGCTGTTGGTGGTACCGCCATTACGATCCCTACGACATGCCATCGTGGTGCGGCACGTATTCTTATGCACCGGCCTACGACTATTCGTACGACTATGGTGACTACGGACCGTATGTCGGCTTCGCGTTTGGCCCGGTCTATTACGGCGGCTACGGCTACGCCCGCCGGTATGGCGGTCAGGCAGGCGGCTTCGCTGGCGCCCACGTGGGCACATTTGGCGGGACGCGTTTCGTTCCTCAAATTGGCGGCGCGAATGTCTCCGGAACGGGGGCTGCTCGCTTCGGCGGAGGCTTCCAGGGCGGCATCGGCGGCCACATCGGCGGTGGCGGGCTCCGAATCCACTAAGGCGACGGCCAGAAACAGGTGAATCGGGATTGGGATTTTGCTGGGATCGGCTGTTTGGGGGATTCCTGACCTCGAAACCAGCGTCTATATCGTGGTCATGATAGATGAATTGCCCCTCCGTATCCGATTTGAAGCACTTCGTTCCTCGCTTGACGAGCGAGGCCGACGGTTGAGTGCCGCTGCCGAGGCGAAGGCGGCCGGCTACGGCGGGATCGCGGCCGCCGCGCGCGCGACGAAGGTCGCCCGAAGCACGATCGGACGCGGTCTGAAGGATCTGCAGGACCCCGGCTCTCTGACCGGGAAGGTGCGCCGCAAGGGCGGGGGGAGCCCTCGGTTGACGACGAGGGACCCGACGCTTCTGGAGGACTTGCAACGATTGCTCGAGCCCGCGACGATGGGCGATCCGATGCGGCCGTTGCGATGGGTCTCGAAGAGCCACGACAAGCTGGCGGCGGCGCTTCGGGCGATGGGTCACAAGGTGAGCTCCTCCACCATTCCCAAACTGTTGGAGGAGCTGAAATATTGCCGCCACTTCAACCGCAAGACCAAGGAAGGCGGCAAACATCCCGATCGCGACGCTCAGTTTGAATATATCAACGCCAAGGCCGAGGCGTTTCAGGCCACCGATCAGCCGGTGATATCGATCGACGCGAAGAAGAAGGAATTGCTCGGCGAATTCAAGAACGGCGGCAGCGACTATGGGCCGCAAGGCCAACCGATTGAGGTCAACACCCACGATTTCGAGGACAAGGAACTGGGCAAGTTCGTCCCCTACGGAATCTACGACATCGGCGCCAACCTCGGCTATGTCAGCCTCGGAATCGACCATGATACCGGGCAATTCGCCGTAAATGGCGTTCGCCTCTGGCTCGATCGGATGGGCCGGGAGCGTTATCCCTCAATGACGCGTCTCATGATCACCGCCGATGGCGGAGGCTCCAACGGCTCGCGCCTACGGCTATGGAAGGTGGCGCTGCAACAACTCGCCGACGAGACCGGTCTGATCATCCAGGTCTGCCATTATCCGCCGGGGACCTCGAAGTGGAACAAGATCGAGCACCGCATGTTCTGCCACATTACCCAGAACTGGCGCGCCATGCCTCTCGTCAGCCTCCTCGTGGCCATCGAACTGATCGCAAACACGACGACGAAAACCGGCCTCAAAATCCGCTGCGAACTCGATCCCAACGCCTATCCCAAGGGCATCAAGATCTCCGACGAGCAAATGGCGGCACTCAACATAAAGCGGGATTCCTTCCATCCAGAATGGAACTACAGCATCTCGCCCAGACGTTCGAACGTGGAGCAATAATTCTTGGGCGTCGCCTAAGGCGACGGCCAGAAACAGGTGAATCGGGATTGGGATTTTGCTGGGATCGGCTGTTTGGGGGATTCCTGACCTCGAAACCAGCGTCTATATCGTGGTCATGATAGATGAATTGCCCCTCCGTATCCGATTTGAAGCACTTCGTTCCTCGCTTGACGAGCGAGGCCGACGGTTGAGTGCCGCTGCCGAGGCGAAGGCGGCCGGCTACGGCGGGATCGCGGCCGCCGCGCGCGCGACGAAGGTCGCCCGAAGCACGATCGGACGCGGTCTGAAGGATCTGCAGGACCCCGGCTCTCTGACCGGGAAGGTGCGCCGCAAGGGCGGGGGAGCCCTCGGTTGACGACGAGGGACCCGACGCTTCTGGAGGACTTGCAACGATTGCTCGAGCCCGCGACGATGGGCGATCCGATGCGGCCGTTGCGATGGGTCTCGAAGAGCCACGACAAGCTGGCGGCGGCGCTTCGGGCGATGGGTCACAAGGTGAGCTCCTCCACCATTCCCAAACTTTTGGAGGAGCTGAAATATTGCCGCCACTTCAACCGCAAGACCAAGGAAGGCGGCAAACATCCCGATCGCGACGCTCAGTTTGAATATATCAACGCCAAGGCCGAGGCGTTTCAGGCCACCGATCAGCCGGTGATATCGATCGACGCGAAGAAGAAGGAATTGCTCGGCGAATTCAAGAACGGCGGCAGCGACTATGGGCCGCAAGGCCAACCGATTGAGGTCAACACCCACGATTTCGAGGACAAGGAACTGGGCAAGTTCGTCCCCTACGGAATCTTACGACATCGGCGCCAACCTCGGCTATGTCAGCCTCGCCCTGTTTCCTTCTTTGCGCCCCGGCTAAAACGCGGGTCAGATCAGGAAGTTCCGTGCGTCCTCGTTGGCTATCCGCGCGACTGCGGACGTCTTGAACATGCGGTAGTAATCGCCCGCAGAGGCAGGCGGGCTGCAGTAGGGTCGAGGGTCCGACCAAGGCGACCTTAGCAGGACCCGTTCGGGCTTGAGCAGACTCGATGAAGTTACTTGCAATGGAGCGCGGATGACCGGCATGATCAGCATCGAAAAGCGCGTGGACGGTACGAGCGGCCGCTACGTCGCCCGGATCGATGGCGTCGACGGCGACGCCGAGCTGCTCTTCACTGTTCGAAGCCGTCGCTGATCGGTGCCGACCATACCGACGCGCCGGCGAGCATGCGTGGGAGCGGCGTTGCGATGGCCCTGGTCGACCCATGATCGGCGACGCCCGCGCCAGCGGGTTCAAGATCGTTCCGATCTGTCCCTACTTGCTCGCCCAGGACAGGAAGCATCCCGAGTGGAGCGACGTCATGACAAGCGCGTCTTCCTCGTAACCGCGGTGACCCCTCCTGATGCCGATGCGCCGCGGGAGAACACGGCATCCCCGAACTTGACCCGAGCTTTCCCGCCCTGAGGAGAGCCGTCGCAGAGCGCTGATGCAGCGGGATTACATCGGGGCTTAGCGGATGCGCCCAAAGCAAATTCCCTCCGTGCCAATGTCGATGAGACAAACGCCCCCTGGAGTTTACCCTTGAGGGCTGAGGTCACATGCTCCCATGGTCATGCCGCATCCCCTTCGAAACGACTCTTGCCGATGGCTCCGCAACAGAGGGAGGCCGTAGGCCGATCGTTGTTGCGGAGCCATCGGCGGCCTCGCCTGAACTCTCCGACCGGCCACGCCGTCGGACGTTCACGACCGCCTACAAGCTTGGGATACTTCGCCAGGTCGATGAGGCGGGGCCGGGCGGCATTGGCGCGATCCTGCGGCGCGAGGGGCTGTATTCCTCACTGTTGACGGATTGGCGTCGGCAACGCGACGCCGGCGCCTGCGAGGCGCTGAAGGCGGTCAAGCGCGGCCCCAAGGTCGCCGAGCCCAACCCGCTGGCGGCCGAACATGCCCAGTTGCAGCGCGACTACAAGAGCGTGACGTTGCGCTTGCAGCGCGCCGAGGCGATCGTCGAAATCCAAAAAAAGTGACTTTGCTGCTGGGCCTGTCGATGCCCGGCGACGAGGCGTCCTGATGGACGCCGTGGCGGCCCTGCCGCCCGGCGGCAGGCTGATCGGCGCGGCCTGCGCGGCGCTGGGCCTGTCGCGCGCCAGCTTCCATCGCCGGACCGCGACAGCCCGGCGCCCTCCCGCGCCGTTTCGTCCGCGCCCTCGTCCCGCCAGGGCGCTGGCCGTTTCCGAGCGTCAGGCCGTCCTCGATCTGTTGCGCGAACCTCGGTTCGTCGACCAACCCCCGGCGGAAGTCTACGCCGAGTTGCTGGACCAAGGCCTCTATCATTGCTCGATCCGGACCATGTATCGCATCCTTCACGAGAACGGCGAGGTGAAGGAGCGTCGCCAACAGCTGCGCCACCCCGTCTACAAAAAGCCGGAACTCATCGCCGAGGGCCCCAACCGGGTCTGGTCATGGGACATAACCAAGCTGATGGGGCCGGCCAAATGGACCTACTTCTATCTCTACGCGATCATCGACATCTTCAGCCGGAGGGTCGTGGCCTGGCTCGTCGCCGACACCGAAAGCGCCACCTTGTTCAAACCGCTGTTCGAGGACGCCGCCGCCAAGCACGGCGTCTTGCCCGGCCAGCTCACCCTGCACGCCGACCGCGGACCCTCCATGAAAGCCAAGGCCACCGCCCTGTTGCTCGCCGACCTGGGCGTCACCAAGTCCCATAGCCGGCCCTACACATCCAACGACAATCCCTTCTCGGAAAGCCTCTTCAAAACCTGCAAATATCAGCCTCAGTTCCCGGAACGCTTCGGCTCCATCCAGGACGCCAAAGCGTTCTGCCGCAGGTTCTTCCAATGGTACAACGCCGAACACCACCATCTCGGTATCGGCCTGATGACGCCAAACCAAGTCCACTACGGACAAGCCGACGAAATCTACGACGCCCGAAAGCAGACCCTCGAAAACGCCTTTCTCGCCAACCCGAACCGATTCGTGAAAAACATCCCCTCGCCCCCCGACAAGCCAACCGCCGTCTGGATCAATCCGCCCCAAATCAAGCCTAAAATCCAAGCCTAAATTACCAACCCAGGCGTCTCATTGTCGTTGACACCTTCCGATTGAGGGACGATGTTGTGGAGGATGATATTCCGACCTCGGCGATCCGGTATGGGATGAAAAGGCTGCCGATGGGCGCTTCGACATCCCCGAAGACGACGATGATTAAAAACGCAGGTTGAAAATTTGCAGCGTTCCTTCCTTGCCTGCACACGACACTATCGGCGGGCAAATCCGCGAATACAGTAGGGTGGCGGGAACGTTTCTAGATCAAGAACCCAATCATGCCAATCGCGGCGAGCGCCATCACTGCGGTCGACAGCCAACCCAGAACCCTCAGAGGCAGTTCGATCGTGAACGGACCCATGACTTGTGGGTTCGACGCCATCATCATCATGACCGCCATGATCGGAACCGCGACAAGGACCCGGCCAGCGGCTTCAAGGCACGCGCCGCGTCAGCGGCCGTCTGAACCGTCGTCACGCCAGCGACGTTGAGCGTCGCGGCCGCGGTCACCATAATCGCGAGCGCGTCGATGTTGGAAAATCCCGTGCCGACGACGGTGTCGAGCTCTATGCGATCATAAGCGTCCGGCGCTTGATCAGGAGCGCGCTTCAAAGGCTCGCGGCTCGGCTCGGCCTTGGTGTCCTCGACTTCCTGCGAGGACTGCCAAAAGAAGAGGTATGGGCTTATGGTCGTGCCGAAGATTGCGACGACGGCCGTCAAGGCGCTGCTTTCGAATGTGATGCGCGGCGCGATCAAGCCGAGCGACAGCGCGGTCCAGTCGACCTTGACGAAGAACAAGGTGGCCACGTAGGCGAATAACGCCAGCGTCAGCCATTTCAGGACGCCGACGTAACGGTCGTAGGCAAGAAAGATCTGCATCGCCGCGCAGACGACGCCAATGACGAGGACATAGGCAGTTTGCGATCCACCGACCAAGAGGCGCACAGATTCGGCCATAGCGCCGATATCGGCTCCGAGATTGATGGTGTTGGCCAGAAGGAGCAGGGCAATGCCCGAGTAGACGATCCAGTTCGGATAGAACTTGCGTAAATTTCGCGCGATCCCTGCGCCGGTAGTTCGGCCGATCCTGGCGCTGATGATTTGAATCGCGACCATCAAGGGATAGGAAAACAACAACGTCCATGCGATCCCATAGCCGAATTGCGCGCCGGTCTGTGTGTATGTCGCAATGCCGCTTGGATCATCGTCGGAAGCCCCGGTGATCAACCCCGGCCCCAGCACCCGCAAAATTCGCGATTTTGACGGCTCGGAGGCGGGTGGGGCCGCAGCCAGCTTGACTTCCGATCTTTCCAATTTTGGACCTTCCCCTTGGGCCGCGCCCTTGACCGTGTCAACAGCTCAGCGCGACACGCAGGGCAATCGACTGAAATTGCGCGTGACAGCCGATCGGAAAGCTGAATTTGTCGCAATCCTCTGATTTGCTTGGAGGATGGGTTGATGCCGGAAGGGGACGCGGCTGTCGGGGCGGTGAAGGAGACGACTGTTTTCCTGTCGCCTTTCAAGGACTTGCCCGACTACCGGCAGAAGGGGAAGGTCGCCTATCCGCTCGACGAGGTGCTGCTCGTGATGCTGGCGGCGGCGCTGGCGGGGGCGGAGACGGTGGCCGACATCGCGCGCTTCGGCCGGGCCAAGCTGGCGTTCCTGCGGCGCTTTCGACCCTTCGCCAACGGCACGCCCTCGCACGACCAGTTGGGCATCATCCTCGCCAAGCTCGACCCGGTCGCGTTCCAGCGCTGTTTTGTGGCGTGGGCGGCGGGGCTGACGAAAACGTCGGCCGAGGTGATCGCCATCGACGGCAAAACGGTGCGGCGCTCCTACAGAAGAAGGGGGCCGAAGAGCCCATTCATGTCGTTTCGGCCTTCGCCGCGCGCCAGCGCATGGTGCTCGGGCAGACCAGGGTCGGCGACAAGTCCAACGAAATCGTCGCCATTCCCGCCCTGCTTGAGCTGCTGGCCATCGAGGGCGCGGTGGTGACCATCGACGCCATGGGCTGCCAGCGCGCCGTCGCGCAGAAAATCATCGACAAGAAGGCCGACTACATTCTCGCGTTGAAGGGGAACCAAGGCACGCTGCGCGACGATGTCGAACTGTTCGCCCGCGAACAGAAGGCGGTCGCGTTCAAGAATACGTCGGTCAGCCAGGACACGACCGTCGACGGCGGCCACGGCCGCATCGAGACCCGGACGGTCACCGTTTTCCACGACATCGGCTGGCTGCAGGAAAACCACCAGTGGCCGGGCCTGAAGTCGGTCGTCATGGTCGAGAGCGAACGTGAAACCGATGGCAAGGTCGAAACCGAGACGCGTTTCTACATCACCTCGCTCGCCCTGCTCGCCAACGCCCTGGGACCGATGATCCGCAGTCACTGGATGGTCGAAAACGGCCTCCACTGGGTGCTCGACATGATCTTCCGCGACGACGAATGCCGCGTGCGAACCGACAACGCGCCCTTCAACCTCGCCATCGTCAAGCACATCGCCCTCAACGTGCTCAGAACCGGCAAAAGCAGAGATTCCCTGCGCATGCGCCGCAAAGTTGCCGCATGGGACGAAAACGCCCTCGCCGCCTACATCGCCGCATGACCCGTTCAGTCGATTCCCCTGGCGCGACACGTAACTCAGCGGCCGCCGCCATTGTTCCGCCTCAACTGGAGGGCTGCGGCCTTCCTTGCGGCTTATCGCCAATTAGCGGGCGGCCAGGCCGTCATCAGGCGCTATTCAAAGATCAGGAGGAAGGGCGCCGCCGAGGCAGAGCTATCCGCGGTTTCCATGATCTCGATTGGCTCCCAAGGCCTTCCCGAGAATCACCATCCGCGGGTCACGCCGGGACAAGGATAGGGCAGTCGGGAACAAGCGCAGCGCCGCCGAATTAAGCCCCTTCGTTCGACCCAGGAGATCTTTCATGGCGAATCCGTCTGACAAGGGCGCCCCCGTCCTCGCCGGTCCAATCGCCGAGCCTCCCCCGACTGCGCCTCATACCGCCGCTCCATCCGGCGTCACATGGTCGGCTATCATGCCGGGCATGTTCTCGCCCGGGATGGGAGCCGGCCGGTCTGCAACAGGCGCCGGCGCCTGCCCCGCCTCCGAAACGCGGCCGGTCCGTCGAAGGACTCTCACGAC
The DNA here is from genome assembly GCA_963741405.1 of uncultured Alphaproteobacteria bacterium. Classification (GTDB taxonomy): domain Bacteria; phylum Pseudomonadota; class Alphaproteobacteria; order Rhizobiales; family Beijerinckiaceae; genus Roseiarcus. The sequence goes on along the minus strand of CAVUHX010000041.1, from coordinate 24,474 downwards.
GGCGCTTCGCTTGGTGACGGGCTGAAGGGTGCGGCGCAGACTGCCGCTGACGCCGTCCGCCAGCAGGCGCTCCAGTTCGTCGGCGACGTCGGCCACGAGCTCAGCAGGACAGGCGAAGCCCAGAAGGCGCGAGGCGTCGAGGCGATCCGCAGTTTCGCCCGCGCCGTCGACAGCGCCGCGGACGAGATCAAACCGCAGTCCCCAATAGTCGCGCGCACGGTCCACGAGGCGGCGCGGCGCGTCGAGGGCCTGTCCGACAACCTGCCCAACCGGAACATCAACGAGCTCATCGAGTCCGCCGCTCAACTCGCCCGCGCTCAGCCGGCGCTCTTCATCGGCGGGTCGGTCGCCGCAGGCTTCGCGCTCGCCCGCTTCGTCAAGAGTAGTGCGCGTCAGCGCCCGGCCGCCAGCTACGACCCCTCTCAGCGCGAGGACGAAATCCATGACGACTAGTTCATCGAATCGTTGAAACCAATCATATGCGCGCGGGATTTATTTTTCCTGACGTGGTTTGTAGCCTTGCTGCTTTGATTCGGAAGCGAGGTGTGAGGTGATGGCGGGTCGACGGCGGGCGATTGAATTGGCGATTGGCGAGGAGGATGTGGCGGCGTTGGGCGCGATTGCCCGCTCGCGAACGGAATTGGCGAGCCGGGTTGATCGAGCGCGGATGCTGCTGGCCTACCGGGAAGACGGATCGTTTTTTGCGGTGGGGCGAGCCTTGGGCGCGCACCATCAGACCGTCCAGCGCTGTGTCGAGCGGGCGTTGGTCTATGGCCCGATGGCGGCGCTCGACGATCGACCGCGGCCCGGCAGGGAGGCGACGATCACCGCCGAGGCCAAGGCATGGGTTGTCGACCTCGCCTGCCGCAAGGCCAAGGACCTCGGCTATCCCCACGAATTGTGGACAACGCGGCTTCTCGCCTGCCATGCGCGTGAGCATGGGCCGGCGGAGGGCCACGCTTGCCTTGCCAAGTTGGCTCAGGGGACGGTGTGCAATATCCTCAACGAGCAGGAGATCAAGCCGCACAAGGTCCGCTATTACCTGGAACGCCGCGATCCGGAGTTCAAGCAGAAGATGGCGGAGGTTCTGTGCGTCTATGGCGAGGTGAAGCTTATTCGGGAGAGCGCGGCCGCCGCGAAGCAAAAGCCGAGCGATGCGGTGGCGATTGTCTCCTACGATGAAAAGCCCGGCATTCAGGCAATCGCCACGACGGCCCCGGACCTGCCGCCCGAGCCCGGCAGACATGCGACCTTCGGGCGCGACTACGAGTACAAGCGCCACGGCACGGTCAGCTTGCTGGCCGGCATTGATCTGCTCACCGGCCAGGTCCACGCTCTCGTCAAGGACCGCCACCGCAGCCGCGAATTCATTGAATTCCTCCAGCTCCTCGACGCCGCCTATCCGAGCCATACGGCGATCAAGCTGATCCTCGACAATCATTCGGCGCACATCTCCAAGGAGACCAAGGCTTGGCTCGCCGCCCAACCGGAAGGCCGCTTCACCTTTGTCTTCACCCCCAAGCATGGCTCCTGGCTCAATCTCGTCGAGGGTTTCTTCTCCAAGCTCGCCCGCTCGGTGCTGCGCCACATCCGCGTCGCATCCAAACAGGAACTCAAGGACCGCATCATGGCCGCCATGGATCACTTCAATCGACACCCCGTCGTCCACTCTTGGTCCTATAAGCTCGACCAGGCAGCCTGATATGATTCGAATCTCAAAATCGATGAACTAGAGAGACAACGCGCCCACTCGTAACCCTGATGACGCATTTCGCGTCGGACCTTGCCTATCTCGTCCAGACCGAGTTCCGGCTGGCCCGGGCGGAAATGGGCGAGAAGCTGTCGGCCGCGTCCAACGCCGGCGTCTATCTCGCGCTTGGCGGCGTCATCGCGCTGGGGGGCTTCATCACCCTCCTCTTCGATATTGCGCACTGGATCGCGGCAGCCGACCTTTCGTACGATGGAACCTGCTGATCGTCGCAGGTGTCGCGCCGGCGATCGGCGCGGCGCTGACGATGGCGGGCGTCACCCGACTAAAGGGCTCAGCGCTCATGCCCAATCGCACTCTCGAGCAGGTGCGGGAGGATTATGTCGTAGCAAGGGAGCACGTGCGATGACAGCGTTTCACGAGCGGCGCCACGTAAGCCGCCTTTCCACTTCCGGTGATTACGAAACGCGAGGCCGAGCAGACCCGCCGCCGGCTTGCCCAGAACCTCGACGAACTCAGCGACCGACTGACGCCGGGACAGGTGTTCGACGAGCTGCTGACCTATTCCCGCGCCGGAGGCGGCACGTTCTTGCGCGCGTTCACCAACGCGATGCGGGAGAATCCGCTGCCGAGCCTGCTGATCGGCTCAGGCTGCGTGATGTTCCTGTCGGAGAAGATGGGCCTCAGGGCTGGCTCTCGGGGAAATGGCGGCAGGCCGATGATGGCGACCGCCGAGCGCCGGCGGACCGTCGAGCGTCGGTGACGCGGCCAGGCCCGCGTCGGATGGGTCTCCTGGCCGCCAGATCGGATCCGCGGCGTCGAGCGCGCGCTCGGCGGCGGCCTCTGTCCAGTCGGGGCTCGGCAGCGCGGCCGAGGCCGCAAGCCGCCAGACGATGAACGCGGCGAGCGCCGTCGCCGACACGATAAAGCGGACGGCGGCGACAGTCGGCGACACTGCCGCAGGGGCGGCCGACGCTGTTCGCGCAACGGCCCATGACCTGCGCGACCAGGCTTCCGGCGCGGTCGATCAGGCGCGGCGCGGCACCCAGAACGCAGCGGGCGCCGTTCGCGAAACGGCAGCCTCGGCGAGCGGCGCGCTCGGGGACACGGCGTCTTCGATGAGGGGCGCCCTGGCAGATTCAGCGTCGTCGGTCCGGGGAACGATTGCGAATACCGCGAGCCGCACGCGACGGTAGGCGGCGGACTTCGTCAGGCAGGGGCGCGACAACGCTGCCTCCTTCGTCACCGAGCGGCCGCTGCTCTGCGCGGCCATCGGGGTCGCGATTGCGGTTCCCTTCACGGCGTCGCGGGCATCACCCATCGGCTTGTCTTCCGCCTCGGTCGAGGGCAGGAGGCTAGCCAGGTCGCGGATCGGACCCAAACCGCGGTCAGGGAGGCGGTCAAGGAAGAGGGTCTGTCGCCCGGCGCCGTCGCTGACGCGGCACGCAATTTGGGCGAAGGCGTCAGGCAGGGGTCCGAGGGCGCGATGAACGCGATGAAGCAGCCGATGACCGGGGGAGGGGCCCGCAGGAAGGCCCGTCCGCGTCCAGGCGCAGCTGAACGAGGAGAGAGCCCCGTGCCGGAGCGACGCCTGCTATTGCCGCTTTTGGCCTTGAGCCTCGTCGCTTTCGCCCGTCGCGGCGAGCTTCGCCGTCCGGAACGACGCGCCGCGCCGGGCACGAACCCCCAGCATCCCGGACCGGATGAGACCGACGCGCACGAACGCGGACGCGGGCGGCGCGCCGCAGCGCCCTGGGAAATCCCCTGGCGCGGCTGGAAGGACATCCTCTGGCGAACCTATGAAGGGATCAACGACAACCGCCTGCTCGCGGTGGCAGCAGGCGCCGTCTTTTACAGCCTGCTCTCACTCTTCCCGGCTATTGCGGCTTTCGTATCCCTCTACGGGCTGTTCGCCGACCCAGGCGCAATCGACGCGCATGTGTCGACGTTGGCCGGCGTGCTGCCGGGCGGCGCGCTCGACGTTCTGCATGAGGAGCTCAGGCGGCTCACAGCCAATAAAGTCTCGAGCCTCAGCATCGGCTTCGTCGTCAGCCTGCTATTCGCGCTGTGGAGCGCCAACGCCGGCATGAAGTCGATCATCGACGCGCTCAACGTCGCCTATGGCGAGAAGGAAAAGCGAAGCTTCATCCGGCTGAGCCTCGTCTCGCTGCTTTACACCCTCATCGCTATCGCTTCCCTGATGCTGGCGGTGGGCGCCGTCCTGGTCGCGCCGATCGTGCTCGGCGCGATGGGGCTGGGCGGCGTCGCCGGCGCGCAGATCGCCGTTCTGAGGTGGCCTGTCGTGTTGGCGCTCGTCGTCGTCGGCCTCGCGGCGGCCTATCGCTATCTGCCCTGCCGGCGCGAGCCGCACTGGCAATGGCTCTCCGTCGGAAGCGTCACCGCCGCGATCGCGGGGCTCGTCAGCTCGCTCCTGTTCTCCTGGTACATCGCTAATTTCGGCCACTACAATGCGACGTACGGCTCGCTCGGCGCGGCCGTCGGGATGATGATGTGGATGTGGATGTGGATCTCGATGGTCGTCATCCTAGTTGGTGCCCAGCTGAACGCCGAAATCGAGCATCAGACTGCACGCAACTCGACGCTCGAGAGCGAGAAGCCGCTCGGGCGGCGCGGCGCGGCCAAGGTCGACACGGAAACGTGGGCTGATTTTTCTTCATCCGCTCGGTGATCCGGGCACCTGTCGGACCGCAAGCCGAGCGCGGGTATGACAAGGCCTCCGCGAGGACAGCCGGCGCGCGGCCCGATTATTTCGGCGCTGATTTCGGCAGAGTCACTCGCCGTCCTTCGAAAAACTCTTGGCGCTGTCCTTGATCGCCTTCATCGCGATCTTGGGGCCTTTCCACCCGATGATCTCCAGTTTTTTGTCTTCAAGCTCGTCAGTCGCAATGAAGAACTTCTCCAGCTCCTGCTGAAATCGGCTTTGAGAGGTCGCGAACATCGCGCAGGCCCTGCTCCGAGTGCGAGCGTCGAGGCACCGCGAATAGGCGGTCGTTCCGCTCGACCTTCCTCTTGCTCTTCTGCTCGATCTGAAGAATGCCGATGATCCGACAGGTCAGCGATGCCCGGAAAAGTCGTCGCATCGTGAACTACCATGATGTCGAGTGGATCGCCGTCATCGCCTTTGGTCGATGGCACGAAACCCCAGTCATGTGGATAGGTTAGTCCGGCGAGGAGCGATTTCGAGAGAATGAAGGTTTCGAGTTTTGGCTCGTAGGCGAATTTGGCTCTGCTGCCGCGAGGCGTTTCCACGACGACATGCACGTCGCCGTCTTCTGTAAAGGGCGGTAAGTTGATGAAGTTCGGCATGGCGAAGATCTCAGGGAGGTGGGGCGCAGCGCAGAAAACGCCGAACCAACGCTACAGGACAAGCGTTAGGCGTCAGACGGTTCGACTGGGAGCAACAATGCTCGAATATGCCTTACGGTTCCTGGCGGGGGGATCGCAGTGTCTGCGTTCGCGGCGCTTGGCGACAGCTTGCGACCGAAAAGCTTCGCGGGACTGTTCGGCGCGGCTCCATCGATCGCTCTCGCGACGCTTCTTATCACCTTGTCGCATAAGGGCGCAACCTTCGTCGCCACGGAAGCTCGCTCGATGATCGTGTGAGCCTTCGCGCTTGCTGCTTACAGCTGGGCAGTGTGCGTGTTGCTCAAGAGAAACCTGCTGTCCTCATGGACCGCGACGATGGCCGCTCTGGTTATCTGGTTCGTAATTGCGCTTGGCGTATCCGCGGCGCTGTTTCAGCTCTCATGATCGTTCAGTTCAAGCCTTCCGCCCTGCGTCAGACGCGCTGGTACGAGTATCTCGTCAAATTCGTGCTCGGCGGGGCGATGACCGTAGTCGCGGGCTTCATCGCGGCCCGCTTCGGACCTATCGTCGGCGGCCTGTTTCTCGCCTTTCCCGCGATCTTTCCCGCAAGCGCGACATTGATCGAAAAGCATGTCCGGGAACGCAAGGAGAAAGCGGGTCTGCCGGGAACGCGGCGCGGCAGGGAAGCCGCGGCGCTCGACGCCGCCGGAGCGGCGCTTGGAAGTTTGGGGCTGGCGGCTTTCGGCCTCGTGATCTGGCTGATGATCGTAGGCTCTCCCGTCTGGGCCCTCGTCCTTGCGGCGGCTTCTTGGCTCGCCGTGGCGGTGTTCGCATGGCAGGTGCGGCGATGGCTGTAGAAGGCTGAGGTGGCATGGGGCGATCAGTTATTGCCTCTTCCCCTGACTGAGCGCAGCGTCCACCTGTGCGTCGACATGCAGCGGATTTTTTCGGCCGACGGTCCTTGGCCGACGCCATGGATGGACAGGGTTTTGCCGGTCGCGGCGGCGCTCGCGGCCCGTCATCCAGAACGAACCGTCTTCACCCGCTTCATCCCGCCCGAGCGTCCCGACCAGACGCCGGGCATGTGGCGGCGCTACTACACGCGCTGGCGCGTGGCGACACGCGAATACCTTGATCTGCAGTTATTGGAGTTGATGCCGCCGCTCGCGGCGCTTTGCCCGCCGGCGACTGTCATTGACAAAACACGCTATTCTGCCCTCGCGGAACCCAAGCTGGCCGAGCATTTGCGCCAACGCGAGACGGACGCTCTGATCGTCTCGGGATCTGAGACCGATGTTTGTGTGCTGGCGACGGTCCTGGACTCGGTTGACATCGGCTATCGCGTCATCGTCGTGCGCGATGCGGTATGCAGCTCGTCTGACGAAGGCCACGACATGCTGATGCGGCTTTATCAGGCCCGGTATACCGAACAGATAGAGACCGCCGATGCCGCGACAATCCTCACGCGGTGGAGATGACCTTCGATCCTTCTCCAGTCTTGGCGTTACACCTGTTACTGGTGAAACTCGTGGCGAGCGAGCCTTGCAGCCGGGTCGATGTGATTCGTGGCCGAGTGGCCGAGGGCGACATAGCCCCGGCCCCCTTCGAGGCCCTCGCCCCTGGCGCCGCCAAAGTACGGTGGACGTCCGCGCGCGAGGTGACATGCCGCTCGCGATCGGCAATTTACGACGAAGACACACGCCCGCCGCGCACTCACAAAATAATCGATAGTCGCGCGACGGCCGTAGGGGCAACAGTTTCTCGCACCCGTCCTTCCCCGACCGGGCTTTTATCGTGCTCGATTGAGCAATTCGGCGGAGTAGGCCCGCCCCCGTGCGCCGACATCGATCACGATATGGACTGTGGTCCGCCGCGGCGAATCTCACTCTCAGGACGCCGCAAAGCGCGTTCACGCCCGCGATCGCGCCTGCCGGCCGCCGAATTGTGCACGCGCAGCTCACCGGATCGCCGCGCGACCGCGGCGGCGCGGGACCGACGCGCTTCGTGGATCAGGCGGCCTTTCTGTTCACGTTCTTCATCGCGAGATCGGTCAGCAGCTTGTCTGTCTTGATCTCTTCCTGCAGCGTCTCGTCGAGGAGGTTCGCCGCTTCCTCCATTCCGAGCTGACGCGCCCAGCTCTTCAACGTGCCGTAGCGGGCGATCTCGTAATGCTCCACGGTCTGTGCGGAGGCGGCGAGCCGGCGTCGAGGGCTTCCTCGCCCTTGAACTCGTCCATCATCTCCTTGGCTTCGTCGATGATGCCGATGATCGCGTCGCAGGTCTTGCCCCGGGCCGGGAGGCCCATCGATTCGAAGATCTCGTTCAGCCGCTCGACTTGGCCCTCCGTCTCGTCGCGATGCGTCTCGAATGCTTGCTTGAGGTCGGGAGAGGTCGCCTCCTTAGCCATCTTCGGCAGGGCCCGCAGGATCTGCCTCTCGGCGAAATAGATGTCCTTCAACGTTTCCGTGAACAGATCCTTGAGGGGGTTGGCGGATTTCCTATTGGGCATGACGTGCTCCTTGGCGTGCAACGAAGCAACAACCGGCGGGAGAGGACGATGGTTCCACAGCCGGGCGGCCGCGCAGGTGGCGCAGGTCCACGTCATCCATCAGCCGCCAGACGCTATTGTTTGGGGTAATTTCGACCGACGGCTGTGGGATCGTCGTCATGAGCGGGCTCACGAAGGACGTTGTCCAAGCTGTCGAGAAATTGCACCCGCCGGAGATGGCAGCGCCAAGGCTTGTTGGGTACTCATGCCCCGAGCTACAGCGGACAAGTTTGGGTCCGCAAGGGCCGCCGTGAAACCTCATTGTTTCAGGGGGATGCGCCGTGAGCATCAGAAAAACCGGACACGTATTGGTCCGCACCTCGCACAGCCGTGGGCAGCCGAAAGGCCAGAGATTTCAGTCCTCGAAATCGGCTATGTCAGGAGGTCTGAATTTCGTCGTCGCCCATTCGCCCCAGATGGCCAAGCCTCAAGCCCAGTAGCTAAGGAACGCACAGAACGCGGAAATCCCGCTCAGGGTACGTTCGTCGGGGTTGAGAGCGGCAAGCGATCGGACAACCGGCCGGAACTGACGAGGGCGATGGAGCACGCCCGGCTGACGGGCGCGACGCTCCTGATCGCCAAGCTCGACCGCTTGTCGAGAGACGCCCATTTCCTGCTCGGGCTCCAGAAGGCCGGCGTCCGGTTCGTCGCCGCCGACATGCCGGAGGCGAACGAACTGGTCGTCGGCATCATGGCGGTGATCGCTCAGGCCGAGCGGAAGATGATTTCGACCCGCACCAAGGCTGCGCTGGCGGAGACGCGGAAGCGGGTCGCGGTCACGGGGCAGCGGATTGCACCCGGAGGTCAAGCGCCTCGGCTGTCCGACCGGCGCAGCGCATCTACAGGGGCGGGGGTTCGACAGACTCGCCGTGCAGGCTCTCAAAGCCAACGCAGACGAGCGGGCGGCGGGTCTAGCGTCGACGATTGACGCCTTGAAGGCCGAGGGCATCCTGTCCGCCAATGGCTTGGCGGGCGTGCTCAACGCTCCGGGGCTATGCGACCGCTCGGGGCGGCCGGTGGACGGCCCGGAGCGTTCTCAACGTCACGGCTCGGCTGGCTTGAAGCCAACCTCTTGCCCAGCTTCCGGCTGTGGCTCGTTGAACGGATCCCCCGGCTGCGGCTCGGGCTCGTCGAAAGGGTCCGGCTGGCTCGGCTCTGGCTCGTTGAACGGGTCCGGCTGATCCCCCGGCTGCGTTTCGGGCTCGCCGAACGGGTCTGGTTGCTCCGGCTTCGGCTTCGGCGGCTCGTTGAACGGATCCGGCGCATACGCCCCACCTTTCGACTTCGACATCGACAAGCCTCTCCTCCGCCTTCCGAACTCTGGACAGAAATTCAGCTACGGTTATTCCGTCCTCGTAGCACACTCGTAGCGCGCCCCCACGGTCCGCCCCCCTGGCCTCTTTGGGTTCTCTTTTCTCTGAAGCCGGACGATCATCTTTCTATCGACGCCGTTCATGTGGCCCTGCCGAAACGGGCCGCCTGTCCATCTGCGCGTCATTTTGACTCGATCCGAGTTTCGTTGACGCCGTCACATGTAGGATCGTGCCGTCGCGTATCAAGCAAGCAAAGCGCCTTTGTCGAAAGGAACATGGCCCCTGACCCGCCAAAGCCTTTGGCCAGCCTCTCCGCACCACGGGCCTCGCCGAGGTCCGCGCGATCGTCAACGCCATCTGGCGCGGCCGGGTCCTCCGATGAGCAGCGGGGCGACGGGGCGCACCACTGATCGAGAAGGTTTGGTGGGAGCACGATTTGGATTCCTGCTCGCCCGGCTTCCGGTCGTCCGACGAGCGAATTTACTTTGCCTTTTCCGTGTGTTTCAGCGTTCTCTCTCTGATGTTCACGAGCATCGCTTTGTCGGCTTCGGTAAGCGAGCCAAAGACCGGGCAATCTTTGCTCATTATGAAGTCGATCAGCGCCGGTGCCTCGGGACCATCGGCCGCGAGCCGGTCGTTGTTCAAGAGGCCGCGCAGAACATAAGCCGCATCGCCGCCCGAGCAGACGAACTCCTTCAGCACAGGCGCTAGCTCCGCTTCATCAAGTTGCACGTGTTGAAACCCAGAGCGGTCAAGGGACGCGCCTTGAAGCTGCGCGTTTTTGAGCGACGCGCCCTGAAGCTTCGCCATTTCGAGTGACGCGCCCTGAAGCTGAGTGCCATCGGGATTCGCGCTCTGAAGCTGCGCCTCTTTGAGCGACGCGCCTTGAAGCTGTGCGTCCCGGAGTGATGCGTGCTGAAGCCAAGCTAACCTGAGCGACGCACCCTGAAGCTGCGCGTTGTCCAACCTTGCGCCCTGAAGGTGTGCCCCGAGGAGCGACGCGCCTTGAAGGTGTGCCCCGAAGAGCGACGCATTCTGAAGCTCAGCGCCGTCGAGCTTCGCTCCCTGAAGGTGTGCCCCGAAGAGCTTCGCGCCCTGAAGTTGCGCGTTGCTTAACGACGCGCCATCAACCTGTACGAGGTCGAGCGATGCTCTCTCAAGATGCGCGCCGGTGAAGTCGACTTTCGGCAGACTGGCAAAATCGAAGATCGCGCCCTTCAGATCGCGGCCGCGGGCGCGAAAGACGTAGTCTCGTCCCTTGATCTTCTCAGGATCGTCGATGCCGAGTTCCTCGTAGACGTTGAGGCCAGGCAAGACCAGCGTTGCAGAGAATGGGAGCCTACGGCGGGTGGTCTGGTCGGACTGGGCGATAGACAACCAGTCGTGCAAAGACACCCTTCTGGCGATGGTGACCCACTCTCGAAACGACTCGGTCGCTCCGGGAAAGAACGGGTCCGGACTCAACGGCGGATTTCCCCATTCGTCCAGCGCGGGAAGGAATCGCCAGCTTGGCAAGCGGTCTTCCTGCCACTCTCCCGGAAAGGTCACTACCGTCAGGGAGAGAAGCAGCACAGCCAGGCTCAGCGCGAAGCCGAGCGCCGACCAGATCCGAGAACCGAGATTGCGCCCGCCGTCGATCTCGCGCCCCGACAGAATCTTGCGCCAAAGCCACCAGATGAGCGCGAGATCGAGGCCGAGCGCGGCGCGTTGCGTCCATATGACGAAACTGCTGTGATAGGGCAGGAACTGGATCTGCATCATAAGCAGCAGCAGCAGCAGCACCGGCGCGATCGCCAGCGTGATCCAGGCGATCGCGCGCAGCAGTCGTCCAAATCCGCTCTCGCGCAGGTCCGACGGCCCGGCGAGAAACTGGATGAAGATGTTGCTCGGCAACTGTCGCCTGAGCCCGTCGCGCTTCGCCTTGCGTTCGTTCAGATCTTTCTGCGAGAGGCCGGGCTTGTCGCCAATCTGGTCGTAAAGGGCCTGATGGTAGCGCCTCGCCTTGTCGGTCAGCATCACGAGATGCACCAGCGTATAGGCGTGGACGACGAGGAAGATGAGCGGCGCGAGGGAAAAGAAGGCAACCAGCGGCAACTCAATGCCGAGGAAGGGCAGCTTGACCGGCTTCTCGAAGAAAAGATCGGCATGCGTCACAGCGCCGGCGGCCACCGCGAGATAGAAGAGAACGAATAGATAAGAGAGCCACAGGCCACCGCCGATTGCGGCCGCGTCGTCGACCGCCTTTTTGATCGCCTCCAGATCGTCAGCGTTCTTGGCAATCTCCGGAAGTTCGGGCGCTGGAACTGCGGGTTCGGGCGCTTTGCTGCCGAGCCGCCCGGACGCCACAGACTCTTCGGTCGGTGCGGCTTTACCGCCGTCCGGCACGCCATGCTCTGTCGGCGGCGCGGGTCGATCCAGCCTCATTCGTTTCACCCCCGAAGATCGTCACTCTCGGCGAAATGCCGTGGCCGCTAATTTTGACACGAAAATCGCGCCAGCCAGTATAGCGCGTACGGACTTCGGTTGAACGGCTGCCCTTGCTCTTTAGGAAGCCCTGACCCGCTAGCGCAGTCGCCTGCAAGTCATATTGGCGCCGTCTTGCTTCCGGCGTGGAAGCGCCTCTGCCGTTCCGGTGGACGCACGATGCCGGCCGTTCGCCGACTCCGCTGCTCGGTTTGGCGCCTGCCCTAAGTCGGCACCGCCAGACCGAAATCGTCGGCCAAACCGTCCTGTTTCCTGCCCCGCGCCACGATCCGCAGCGCGCCATCGGCCAACGGACGCTGCAGCGTTAGAGCCTTCTGCGCGGGCGCGGTCATCCAAGCGTCGATCTCTTCTTGCGTCGTCAAAATGACGGGCAGATGCCGGCGAAGAAAGCTAGAGGACGGCTTTCGTCGAGGGCGAACCATACCGGAGGCCGCGAACCATCCGGCAAGACTTCATTCTCGGCAAAACTCGTGAACGGGACGACGCATCGGCTCTCGATGTCCAACCATCTCCGCCAGTGCGGCGAGGCGACGTTGCGGACGTTCGTCACCCCTGGATCCGAGTTGCGACCCTTGAGGGCGAAGACCCCCAACGAGCCATTGTCAACTCCAGGGCGCCATCCTCCGCGTTGCGCACAATCGGTGCGGAGTAGTCGGGGAAGACGCCGGGGATCGGCGGAAGGTTGCCCGTCTTGTCTCGGATCGCGCGCGCGAAGTCGCGGATCGCCTGCGGACCCTTGGTGATCGAATAGAGGTTGCACATGGTAGAAAGTTGCGACGCCGGGGACGAAGCGTCGAGCGGAGGCCGTTCTTGTCTTGTTCCTTGTGCTCAGCTACCCTTGGGCATGTCCGACCCGTCCGAACGCCTCACAACTGCCGACCCTGCCGACCTTGCCGCCGCCATCGCCTTCGCGCTGCGCTATCAGGGTCGGAAGCGCGTCCATAACGCGGATGAGATCATGGCCGAGATAGTTGCCAAGCGCCTTGTGGAGCATCTTGAGCGAGCCGGGTTTGTCGTGATGAAGCGACAGGCAGGCGTCGGAGGAGCAGCACTCGGACGCGGATTCGAGGGATGACTGAGTGGTCGCTCCGACTGCCAAGGCGTATTGTCTCGGTTAGCCGACGCGGCCGTGGCTGACATAGGCGTACAGGGTCTGGGGTCTGATCCCCGCGCCGCCAGGGCGGCGTCTCGAGTTATCCATGCGCTCATGAATTGATTCAATTGATCAAGATTGATTGTCCGCAAGCTGGCAACATCCTTCGCCGGAACTTTTTTTGCATGAGTTCGGGCGATGACTTTTCCCATGAACGGTGAGGCGCAGGTTTCTATGGACGGCGGTGACCGGCTCTTCCTCGACGCGATCGTCGAAGCGCTCGGACTGCCGCCGCGGACGGCAGAGCGCATGCGTTTCGAAGGGCGCGACAGCCTCCTCTCCGGCTTTGCGGTGACGGCGCTCGGCTCCGCCGCGATCGGCGCGGCGGCGCTTACGGTGTCGGATCTCCTCGCCGCGGTCGGAAGCGCGCCGCCGGTCGTCGTCGACCGCCGATTGGCTTCGCTATGGTTCGGCATGTCGATCCGGCCGATCGGCTGGATGCTGCCGTCGCCCTGGGACCCGATCGCCGGCGACTATCTCGCCGCCGACGGCTGGATTCGGCTGCACACCAACGCGCCCGGCACCGCGCCGCGGCGCTCGCGGTGCTGGGCTCAGCCGCCGAGCGCCCGGCGGTAACGGAGGCCGTGAAAACCTGGTCGGCCGAAGCGCTGGAGACGGCGGTCGTCGCGGCGGGCGGCTGCGCGGCAGCGATGCGGACGGCGCCGGAATGGTCGGCGCATCTGCAGGGACACACCGTCGCGGCGGAACCGTTGCTTGCGTTCACGCCGGCCGGCGCCGCGCGATCCGGCTGGCGTCCAACTGTGGCGCGTCCTCTGGCCGGCGTAAGGGTTCTTGATCTCACCCGGGTGTTGGCGGGCCCGGTGGCGACACGGTTCCTAGCCAGCTACGGGGCCGATGTGTGCGCTTATCGCCGGCCAACAATCCGAGCCCAACGTTCGGCGCCGGCAATGTCTGCAAACGACGGACACCGCCCCACGGTCGTCACCAGTGGAACGCCCGCAATCGACGTATAGCTGCCGTTGCAAATCGCGGCCCTGAACGCCTCAACTGAGCGAGGAAGCGGACCTACCGCGACGGCGCGGAGTCAGCCCATAGCGGGCGTCGATCAAGGCGCGGTGCAGAACATCGCGACGGGACGACTGGGATCATTCGAAGCCCCCCGGACCGGCGGAGTGCGAAAACAGCGGCCGTTCGGTGACCGCGTAGTCAATGGATAAGATTACGAGCATCGCTCGACTGCCATGGCGAACGCGCGTATCATCGCCACTCCGGCGCGCGCTCTCTAATGAGGCGCGGGTCGCAAAAGGCCGCCTCAGGCGCGGCAGATCGGCAACCTCTAAGGGCGCCATGCCCCTGTTTGCCTGCAGTGGCTATCCCGATGTCGAAGCCGGCGACGCCCGTGAAGCGGCGCGCTTCTTTGCCGATCTGCGGGCCAAAGGCGAATACGGCGCGGGTGGCCAATGCACGTTCCTCGCAGCGACCGCAGGAAGCGTTCTGACTTTTCAGGCGTTCATCGGAAACTATCGCGGCCCTGGAGTCACGGCTGACCGCAGCGTCTCGATAACCGTCGAGCAGCAAAAGAATTGATCCGCTCGCGGGCGATCGACACGTCGATCGGAAGCATGCCTGCCCGCCCCACCAAGACTCGTCGCACCGGCTTCGAAGGGTGACGGCGGCAGGGGTCCTAGGGCCTGTCTTCAGTTGACGTGAGAACGGAGTGGAATCGGACGCAGAACGTTTGGTGTTTCGGATACGCAAGGGATTCCCGAATCAGCAAATGTCTAACTCGTGAGTGGTCGGCCCGAGGAGGGGCCGACCGATGCGACGATATGCACTGCGCGACGACCAGTGGGATCGGATCAAAGACATTCTGCCGGGCCGTGAAGGCCATGTGGGCGGCACGGCGGCGGACAATCGTCAGTTCGTCGAAGCCGTTCTCTTCAGGTTTCGCGCCGGCGTCCCGTGGCGCGATCTGCCCGAGCGCTTTGGCGACTGGAAGATCGTCTATCAGCGCTTCAACCGATGGGCCAAGAGCGGCGTTGTCGAGCGTGTTTTCAGGCTCTTGGCCAGCGATCACGACAACGAGTACATGATGATCGACGCCACCATCGTGCGCGCTCGCCAGCATAGCGCCGGCGCCAAGAAAAAAGACGGTGCGCAAGCCATCGGCCGATCCCGCGGCGGATTGACCACCAAGATACACGCGCTCGTCGATGCCCTCGGCAATCCTGTCGAGGTGATGCTCAGCCCGGGCCAGGATCACGATCTGACTTGCGCTGAATCTCTCATCGAAGCCGTCGATCCCGGCGCTCTGATCGCCGACAAGGCCTTCGACGCCGACCCCTTCATCGGCGCCCTCAACGCACGAGCGATCACGCCAGTCATCCCATCCAAATCCAATCGAAAAACCCCGCGCCCGTGCGATTTCGCCCTCTACTGCGAACGCAATCTCATTGACCGTTTCTTCAACAAGCTCAAGCATTTCCGCGCCATCGCCACGCGTTACGACAAGCTCGCCAAGATTTTCCTCGCCGGCGTTCAGCTCGTCTGCGCCGCCATTCTCCTCAACTGAAGACAGGCCCTAGACCGAGCTTCTTTCTTTCACGAAGCGTAAGTCATTGATCTCGCTCACGGCGAGCGGCTCCGGGGTCGCTGCTACTGGGTACAGGCGATGGGGAATCCCAGGAGGTCGAAGGCCTTTTGCTGGATCGGAGTCGGGCGGGTGAGGATGGTGAAGGGGCGGTCCGGCGCGTTCGCGGTCACGACGGTGTTGCGTGCGAGGGTCGCGAGGTCGGCGAGCAGGGTCTGGAAGGAGTGGACCGGGGCGCCGTCGGCGGCGCGGCCCGTGGCGCTCTTGGCGAGGGCGGCGGGGGAGCGCTGCGCCTTGGCGACCGGGCTCTCGCGCAGGGCCTCGGCGGCGGCCTTGTCGTCGTCGTCGTAGAGCATCGGCGCCAGGCGCTCGCGCATATGCCACTCGACGTAATAGGCCAGCATGCACAGGAACACGTGGGCGCGGACCCGATCCTCCAGCCAATGGTAGATCGGCCGGACATGCAGGTCGACCGTCTTCAGGCAGCGAAAGGCGCGTTCCACCATGGCCAAGGATTTGTACGTCTTGACCGCGGTGTTGTCGGCGAGGGTCTCTTCGGGCAGGCTGGTGCGCACGGCGTAGAGGCCGTCGAGCGCGGCTTCCTGCGCGATCTGCTCGCGCTTTCGGGCGAAGGCGAACCGGTCGTCGGCGATCGTCAGCTCGAAATGCTTGGCCATCTTGTGCCTGCCGAGCACGGCGCCGACCGCGATGCCGATCTCGGCCGCGCCGCGCAAGGGACGGGTCTTGCGCGCCACGCTGGCGACGGTCTTGGCGAGATCCCGCTCGGTGGCGGCGAGGAGGTCCTCGCGCTTGCGGGCGCGCTCGCGCGCGAGATCCGGGTTGCGGCAGACGATCAGCCGCTCGCCGGGAAACTCGGGCGACGTGATCGCCGCCATGTCGCGCTCGTCGAACAGCGACATCTGCAAATGTCCGCCGCCGACCAGCTCCTTGAGCGCAGGCGCGCGCAAGGCGGTGATCCAGTCGAGCCCGGCGGGGCGCAGATCCTCGTCGATGCGCGCCTGGGTGATCATGCCGCGATCGCCGACCAGCACGACGTGGTCGATGGCGAAGCGGCGCTTCAGCTTCGAAACCTGATCGGCGAGCGTCATGGGATCGCCGGTGTTGCCTTCGAACACCTCGATGGCGACGGGACAGCCGTCGGGCGCGCACAGAAGGCCATAGACGATCTGCAACTTCCCCTTCTTGCCGTCGCGGTTGTAGCCGCGTTTGGCCAAGGGGCAGCAGCGGCCTTCGACATAGCTCGACGAGACGTCGTAGAGCACCAGCGTCCCGCCCTTCAGGTGGCGCTTTGCCAGCGCGGTCTCGATCGGACCCTGGCGTTCGAGGAGCCAGTCGAGCGCAGCGTAGAACTCGTCCTCGCGGACGTCGCCCAAGGCCAGCTCGACGCCGAGGCTCGAGGCGGCGGTGGCGGGATCGAGCGCCCTGGCTGTGGCGAGCTTGGAGGCCGGGGCGATGATGCGGCTGACGATCATGGCCAGGACGAGGTCGACCGGTCGACAGCTCTCGGGGTCGGTCTCGCGCGTGGCCTTGGGACCGATGATTTTGTCGAGGCCGATCGCGCGCGTCGCGCCCAGGACGGCTGCGACATGGCCATGCGGCAGCGAACGCTCGATGACGAAGGGCTGTTCGCCCGGCGGCATCACGACCCCGCCCTTGAGGACGCCGCGCAGCCCCTCGACGTGCTCGGCCGGCCAATGGGAGAGGTTGAGCAGCGTGCGCTTTCGCACGGTCTTGCCGTCCCGGTAGCTCTCGCGCAGCAGGATCGCGGGCGGGGAGCCGCGGTTGGGGACGGTCTCGATGTACATGGGCGTAGGATAGCGGATGCGCGTCGCACAATCAACAAAAATATCTGATTTACATGGCTACATTTTCACCCCTCGCAACCCCAAATATGCGCAAAATCAGAGGCTTGACCCTCGCGAAAGAAAGAAGCTCCGCCTAGATCATCTGTGCGACCCCCTGAAATTTTCGCGACTTCGGGCGCGCCGCCGACCGGCATATCGGTTGCGGGAGACAACAGTACGATTGACGACGGGCGCTCGCATGCCGGCGAACGACACCTTTTCGGCGGTTCTCGGGTGGAACGATCGAAGAATGTTCCGCCCTCGTTGAGGTCGGAATCAACGAAGTATTTTCTGCTGCGTCCATAGTCCAGTCTGTTTAATTAGTGATATTGATCTTTTTTACCTTGAATAAAACGCAATAAACCATAAATAAAACGATGAAAAAGGTCTGAACCGAGAGGTGGACGATGAGTAGTCGCGTTGTCGTTCACCGACAACCGGGGGTCTCGCTGAAAGCGCAGGTTGCGAGCTGGCGACGGGGTTTCGACGAGAAGCGCGTGGGGCTCGTGAGGATGCGCGTTGCGTATGCGAGGATGGTCGCGACGACGCCGCATCCGCCGTGGGTGACCGAAGAAGCGGTCAAGGCGCGACGGCCTCGGCATCTCTTGGACGACAATCCGGCGTCCGGGTGACGCGGAGGAGACAGCGGTCAGCCTCCCTCAGACTTGTCCTTCTGGTGGAAGCCGAACACTGGGGTCGCAATCAAGACCATAAGGTGAGGAGGTGGGCGATGGTCATGTCGCAGAGCGACGTTCCGACAATGGTGCTGAACGCGCTGCATTGGGATTTGGCGGTCCCGCGCGACCGATTGAAGGTCGAAGTCGAAAACGGGTGGGTGACGATATCTGGCCTGGTCGATCGGCCTTATCAGCGCACATGTGCCGAATCGGACGCGCGCAGGGTTCCTGGCGTTGTCGGCTTCATCAATCAAATTCGGCTCGCGCCGGCGCAGGCGGAGCAAGGGGCCGTTGGCCACTAGGGCGGGCGTAATCGCCCTCACCCCCTAGCACGTGGGGCAGAGCCGCGCCGGCCCTCTCCATCAACGGTGCGATGTTTGCGGCCGCGCGTCAACCGTTGCGCCATGAACCTTTGAGCGTCATCAATGCGCACGCACTGGCAATCTGCGATGCAATTGAGGGCTAATTGCCCCAATCGTCGGGGCCATGGTTTCACCCCTTTGACCGGCCCGCGAACCAAGGAGGTAGCAGATGCGCAACCTCATTCAGCCTTTGCCAGCCATGCGCTGCACACGTTGCGACGGTGAGTTGCTGTTCAAATGTGTTGAGAGAGGCAATCCGGTTTTAGATATCGAAGTTCAGGTGTTCGTTTGCGCAAAATGCGGCCGCGAACACTCGCGCCAGCTGACCCACGACCGCTACACCGCGCACACGGCGCCGGACGGTAACGGCGTCCGTTTCGCTACCCTCGCGCCTCGCCTAGTCCGAGCTTCTTTCTTTCACGAAGCGTAAGTCATTGATCTCGCTCACGGCGAGCGGCTCCGGGGTCGCTGCTACTGGGTACAGGCGATGGGGAATCCCAGGAGGTCGAAGGCCTTTTGCTGGATCGGAGTTCGGGCGGGTGAGGATGGTGAAGGGGCGGTCCGGCGCGTTCGCGGTCACGACGGTGTTGCGCGCGAGGGTCGCGAGGTCGGCGAGCAGGGTCTGGAAGGAGTGGACCGGGGCGCCGTCGGCGGCGCGGCCCGTGGCGCTCTTGGCGAGGGCGGCGGGGGAGCGCTGCGCCTTGGCGACCGGGCTCTCGCGCAGGGCCTCGGCGGCGGCCTTGTCGTCGTCGTCGTAGAGCATCGGCGCCAGGCGCTCGCGCATATGCCACTCGACGTAATAGGCCAGCATGCACAGGAACACGTGGGCGCGGACCCGATCCTCCAGCCAATGGTAGATCGGCCGGACATGCAGGTCGACCGTCTTCAGGCAGCGAAAGGCGCGTTCCACCATGGCCAAGGATTTGTACGTCTTGACCGCGGTGTTGTCGGCGAGGGTCTCTTCGGGCAGGCTGGTGCGCACGGCGTAGAGGCCGTCGAGCGCGGCTTCCTGCGCGATCTGCTCGCGCTTTCGGGCGAAGGCGAACCGGTCGTCGGCGATCGTCAGCTCGAAATGCTTGGCCATCTTGTGCCTGCCGAGCACGGCGCCGACCGCGATGCCGATCTCGGCCGCGCCGCGCAAGGGACGGGTCTTGCGCGCCACGCTGGCGACGGTCTTGGCGAGATCCCGCTCGGTGGCGGCGAGGAGGTCCTCGCGCTTGCGGGCGCGCTCGCGCGCGAGATCCGGGTTGCGGCAGACGATCAGCCGCTCGCCGGGAAACTCGGGCGACGTGATCGCCGCCATGTCGCGCTCGTCGAACAGCGACATCTGCAAATGTCCGCCGCCGACCAGCTCCTTGAGCGCAGGCGCGCGCAAGGCGGTGATCCAGTCGAGCCCGGCGGGGCGCAGATCCTCGTCGATGCGCGCCTGGGTGATCATGCCGCGATCGCCGACCAGCACGACGTGGTCGATGGCGAAGCGGCGCTTCAGCTTCGAAACCTGATCGGCGAGCGTCATGGGATCGCCGGTGTTGCCTTCGAACACCTCGATGGCGACGGGACAGCCGTCGGGCGCGCACAGAAGGCCATAGACGATCTGCAACTTCCCCTTCTTGCCGTCGCGGTTGTAGCCGCGTTTGGCCAAGGGGCAGCAGCGGCCTTCGACATAGCTCGACGAGACGTCGTAGAGCACCAGCGTCCCGCCCTTCAGGTGGCGCTTTGCCAGCGCGGTCTCGATCGGACCCTGGCGTTCGAGGAGCCAGTCGAGCGCAGCGTAGAACTCGTCCTCGCGGACGTCGCCCAAGGCCAGCTCGACGCCGAGGCTCGAGGCGGCGGTGGCGGGATCGAGCGCCCTGGCTGTGGCGAGCTTGGAGGCCGGGGCGATGATGCGGCTGACGATCATGGCCAGGACGAGGTCGACCGGTCGACAGCTCTCGGGGTCGGTCTCGCGCGTGGCCTTGGGACCGATGATTTTGTCGAGGCCGATCGCGCGCGTCGCGCCCAGGACGGCTGCGACATGGCCATGCGGCAGCGAACGCTCGATGACGAAGGGCTGTTCGCCCGGCGGCATCACGACCCCGCCCTTGAGGACGCCGCGCAGCCCCTCGACGTGCTCGGCCGGCCAATGGGAGAGGTTGAGCAGCGTGCGCTTTCGCACGGTCTTGCCGTCCCGGTAGCTCTCGCGCAGCAGGATCGCGGGCGGGGAGCCGCGGTTGGGGACGGTCTCGATGTACATGGGCGTAGGATAGCGGATGCGCGTCGCACAATCAACAAAAATATCTGATTTACATGGCTACATTTTCACCCCTCGCAACCCCAAATATGCGCAAAATCAGAGGCTTGACCCTCGCGAAAGAAAGAAGCTCCGTCTAGACATCCCGGACCTCCATCCCGGGCATAAAGGGAGGTTTGACCGGGCGGCTCGATGCAAGCACGGCCGCTCTCGACGCCTTGCTTGAGCGACGGCAAAGCCATTGCATTGAGCATTCCGGCGACGAAGTTTTGTCGCGCGGCCTGGCGCCGAGCTCGTCGGCCGACGCCAGCGTTGAGGCTCCTTACCTTCGCCGTCCTGAAGGCAATTGCAGTTACTTGCAGCGGCGCTCAGCCAGGCTGCCCGAGGCCGTTCTCGATCCCCTGCCCTCGGCCGTATCGGCCGCCGACCGGGGGCGCGCTCGCGACGGCTGTCAAACCGATCCGCCGTCCCCATATATGACCCGCGCATGTGTGGTCGGGTCATTCAATCATCGGGGCCTCTCAGTTACGCAATCGTCGAAGGACTCGACGTGCGCGACAGCCGCCTGTCGAACTATCCGCGGCGATGGAACGGCGCGCCGAGCCAGGAGCTGCTGGTCATCCGCGAGAACCACAAGACCAACGAGCGTTCGCTCGATCTTCTGCGGTGGGGGCTTATCTCACACTGGTGCAAAGATCCGACAGGCGGCCGCAAGCCGATCAACGCGAAGTCCGAGACTGTCGCCCGTCTGCCGACCTTCCGGGACGCGTACCAGAGGCGCCGTTGCATCCTGCCGGTCGACGGCTTCTACGAATGGCGCGCGACCAAGCAAGGCAAACAGCCTTACGCGATCGCCATGAAGGACCGTTCTCCCTTCGGAATCGCCGCGCTATGGGAGAACTGGCAAGACCCGACCACGCAGGAATGGGTGCGGACTTTCGTCGTGCTGACGACGCCGTCGAACGACCTCGTCGGCCGCATCCATGACCGGATGCCCGCCATCCTGAATCCGGCCGGCTACGAGCGATGGCTCGGGACCGAGCCCGATCCGCGCGACCTCCTCGTCCCATTCCCGAGCGAGCCCATGACCATCTGGCCGATATCGAGGCGGGTCAATTCGCCCGACAATGACGATGAAAGACTCCTCGAGGAGATTTCCCCGCCAGCCGATATCGCGGTCTGACGGGACGCTTCCAGCCTGACTTCGACGCGCGTAGAGGACGCTAAACGCCGGGCGTGTCCGGTATGAATATTTCACCGTCACCCTCGGATTGAACCCCGGGACGGCCGTCAGGCTCCGTGCCCTCTTCTTTTCCTCAACGAGAACGTAAGCGAGATGGGGCTTGGCGTCGCTGCGGGATCGTATGTAATCGCGTAAGTTCGCTTCGCTCGCTTGCAGACCATTCTCGGTCAACCGTCCGCGAAACAACTCGTAGCGCAGCCAGACGCGGTACGTGTTGACGACGTCGGTCTCGCAATAGGCCGCGACTTCGGCTATGCGCCCCTCCCGAAAGTACCTCTCGACATCCGCCCCGCCGATGCCGTCGGGCTTCCCCGGAAGCCCCATGACGCGACACAGCTCGTGCAGCGACGCCTTGTTCTGGGAGCTGAAGGACGACAGCACGTCGCAGAGGTCGATCGCGTCTTCGGAATAGCGATTGAAGTAAGGGCGCGCCGCCAGTCCCGGCGCGGCGACCCCGCAGACCATTGCGCGATAACGCAGGACCGGCAAGTCGAAGGCGGCCCCGTTGAACGTGACCAGCTGAGGGGCGAGCTCGGCGATTCGGTTGACGAACGCGGAGATGATCTCCCTCTCCGAGCGCTCCCCGATGTTCGGGGCGCCGACGGCAGAGACCGCCCAGTGTTCTTCCTGTCGCTGCGCGACCAGGGCGCCGATGCAGACGATCGAGTGATAGATGAGCTTGGGAAACTTGTCGCCCATCTCCGCGCGGACTTCGTCGTCGGGCCTGCCAGTCAACCCATTCGCGGCCGCGAAGCCGCGCAGATCGGGAACTGTTTCGATATCCCAGACGATGACGCTGAATGGCATGGATCAGATCCGGATGAGGCGCTTGCCCCGGTTCTCGCCGCGATAAAGCCCCGCGAGCGCGTCGGGGCAGGCCTCGAGGCCGGCCAGGATGTCCTCTTCGTAGCGCAGCTTGCCCGCGCGAACCCAGTCCGCCAGCGTCGCGACCGAGGCTTCCCAGCGGTCCATGTAATCCAGGATCACGAAGCCCTGCGCGCGGGCGCGCTTGACCAGGAGATGGCGTTCGATCCGCGGCCCGGTCGGCCAGGGGTCCCAGGAGGAGATCGAGGCGGTACCGCAGATGACGACGCGCGCCCCGACCGCAAGTCGCGGATAGACCGTATCGCTGATGACGCCCGACGTGTTGTCGAAATAGACGTTCACTCCATCGGGGCAGGCCTTGTCGATCGCCTCCCCGAGCCCGGACGCCCTATAGTCGATCGCCGCATCGTAGCCGAAGACTTCGAGACATTGCGCGACCTTCTCTCTCCGCCGGCGATCCCGACCGCCCGGCAGCCGAGGATCTTCGCGATCTGGCCAACCGCGGAGCCGACCGCGCCCGCGGCGGTCGACACGAGAACCGTCTCCCCGGGCTTCGGCTCGCCGATCACGGTCAGGCCGATCAGCGCAGTGACCCCGTTGAGGCCGAGCACGCCGAGGGCGAGCGAATGGGGAAGATCGGTCTCGATGATGCGCCGGATGACCGCGCAGCCGTCGACCGTCGCGAATTCCTGCCACCCGAACCATCCCGTGACGATCTCGCCGGGGGGCAGTGTCAAGGAAAATGAGTATAGGCCATTTTCGGCGTCGAATCCGGCCGAACCTGTCGGCGATTTATGAGCAAAAACAGTGGAGCTACGCCCCGCCGTGAGGTGCAAGCAAGCAGTATAGATTTTAGTCTGACAATGCCCCTGCGAGGTCGGCAAGAGCTTGGTCAGTCGCGCTGTCCGGGGCAAGCCCCGCTCGTCCGGGCTCCTCTCGGCTCGCCCCGCCGAGAAGCCCCGCGTCCTCGAGTTTGTCCAAATCCGGCAGATCGCGCAGCGACTCGAATCCGAACTCGAACAGGAATTTCTCGGTCGTGACGTAGGCGTAGGGCGCCCCGAGCTTCGGGCTGCGCGGCCCGGCGGCGATCAGCCCCTCCTCGCGTAAGCCGGCGATCAGGTCGCGCGAGATCTCCCGCCCGAACATTTCTGAGATGTCTCCGCGCGTCACCGGCTGGAACATGGCGATCGCCATCAGCACGCCGCCTCGAGTTTCGATCAGCTCCTTCGTGTCGGCCGGGATGTCGAAGGCGACGCGAATAGCCGGGCCGAGGGCGGGGCGGGTATGAAGCGCAAAGCTCTCCCCTGCCCTGACGAGGTCGATCGGCCGCCCCCGCAGGTCTTCCTTCAGGTCGTCGATCAGGAGCTCGAGGGCGCAGTCCCTTCCCACGACGCGGGCGAGCACTTCTCGCGTCACGGGCCTCGCCGCGGCGAACAGCACCGCCTCGACGCGGGCCTTCCATTCGTGCCAGCGCATGTCGGATAGCACTTAACCGTGGGACTCGACCGGATTGTGCGGTGCATTGACATTTAATTCGGTACAAGAATCGCAAATTCTGTCCCGAATTAACTGCTAACTTGAGACGGACCTGGTGCATTTCGACAACCTGACACCAGTAGCCCGGCGCGGCGGCTGGCTGTTCTCCCCGACTACGACAACGCGCCGCGACCTGACGCACGAGTTCACGGAACGTCGGCTGTTCGGGAACGAGATAGACATCACGAACCGCCGCTTGAATGATCGCCTCGACGCCCTCCGAAATGTAACCCGTGCCCACTGGCCGTCCTGCATTTCGCGGCAGAAGCACCGACACTCGCGGATCTTCGCGAAAGCGCTGGATCAACCGATAGAGATTTGTCACGCTGATCCCGAGTTTCGCGGCAGCCTCTCCGACAGCTGCTCTCCCGATGACCCCAGACCGCTCCTGTGCGATCAACCGTCGAATTTCTTCTTCCCGACGGCAAGCTTCCTCCCAATCCTCTTCGGGGGCCTCAGGCGCCACTTTCACGTCCCCGCCCTGCACTCACCGCGCATGCGCGACAAGCCTATGATTTGTGCGGCGCAGCAAGGAATTCGTCCCAAGTTAGATGAGTCGTCCCGAATTAACGCATCAGCTAAACAATTGAAAGTCCACAAGCCGCTGTACCGCGGTTAGATGGAGTCCGACACTGGGAGAGGCCGCCGCTGG
>CAVUHX010000040.1:0-128507 GCA_963741405.1 uncultured Alphaproteobacteria bacterium | reverse complement strand
ATCACCCTAATCCGGAATCCTTGGAGACCCGGAGGGATCGCCTCGGTGTTGCCCAAGTGCTCCATCTGTTTGCCTTAACCTCTTGTCAGAAGGCAAACCCGCCATGTTCCGCCAAGGCTGCGGCGTCGCGCGCGGCGTGCAAAACGCGAACGATCACAAGCTCGCGCTCGTCATGCACGTGATAGATGGCATAGTTGCCGTAGCCCCGGCGCAAACTGCTCGCGCAAAGGCGCGGACTCGGGAAAATGCCGAAGCAACTCGCAAGCGTCCTTGATCCTGTCGATGAGCCGCGTCGCCGCCGCCTCGGAAGCTTCGCCGGCAACATAAAACCAAATCTCGGCAGGGTCGGATTCCGCCGTGTCGGTCAGGCGGAGGGTGATCGGTCGGCCAATAGCTTCCTCCCCCGGGCGATGATTCGATCCGTGTCGAAGTCTTTGACGCGGCCGGCCGCGACATCGGCCAATCCCTTGTCGATCTCCGCCTTAAGCGCCGCCAGCTCTTCGAGTTGAAGCGTGCGCTTCAATTTCCAGTCGCGGAGCGCTGCGCGGACAACCTCGCTGGTCGAAGCGTAATCGCCAGTCTCGACGGCCTGCTTGACGACGGCGGCAAGCTCGGGGGGCATGGTGATGGTCAGGCGCTCGATCTCCGACACAGGCGGACTCCTCCATAGGTATGATCACACTTTATCATACTTTGTAAGCAGATGCCAGAAACCGACCTGATGGCGGGGCGCCTTAATCAATGCACAGTCCCGGCGGACGTCTGCCGTTCCGGACCGATGCCGGCCGGCGCCGACCCTTCACCAAAACTCCGGCGAACAAGCCCGACGGCCAGTCTCGCCTGTCGGGCGCAATTGGAATCGAACCCCGCAGTCTTCCCTGCGCGAGCCCCGCGCTTCTCGCCGCCGGCCTTGACCCGCGCCGATCCATCCGCCATCGAAACGGCCATGGACTGGTATCTCTCGCTCAAGGCCCTGCACATCATTTCCATCATCGCCTGGATGGCGGGCATGCTCTATCTGCCGAGGCTGTTCGTCTATCACGCCGAGACGCCGGTTCCTTCGGCGACCTCCGAGACCTTCAAGATCATGGAACGGCGCCTACTCAAGGCGATCGTCAACCCGTCGATGTTCGCCGTGTTCATCACCGGAGGATTTCTGGCGTACCAGACCGGATACTGGCAATCGCCCTGGCTGCACGTCAAAATCGCCCTCGCCCTGGGACTGGGCGCCCTGCACGGCTATTTTGCGCGTTATGTGAAAATCTTCGCTCGCGAAGAAAACCGCCGCTCGACGCGCTTCTTTCGCATCCTCAACGAGATCCCGACGGTGCTGATGGTGCTGGTCGTGTTCCTCGTCGTCTTCAAACCGTTCTAGCAGTGTCCCGGGCGACGCGGGCGACAAAAGCGCTGGAGGAGGCGGGAATCGTCTTCACCGTCCATGAGTACGATTACGACCCGGACGCCGACCGGATCGGCGTTCAGGCGGCCGAGGCCCTCGAGCGGACAACGCCATGATTGCGCTATTCACGGATTTCGGGCTGCATGGGCCCTACACGGGCCAGATGAAGGCGATGCTGTACAATCTCGCGCAGGGGGTTCCCGTCGTCGACCTGTTCGCCGACGCTCCGGCCTGCGATCCGAGGGCGTCGTCCTACTTGCTGGCCGCCCACGCCGCGTGGTTTCCCGAGCGAACCGTGTTCCTGTGTGTCGTCGATCCCGCCGTCGGCGGAGATCGTCCGGTGCTTGTGGTCGAAGCCGACAGCCGCTGGTACGTCGGCCCGGGCAATGGCCTGTTCGAGATCGTCCGGCGCCGCGCGCAGGCGACCCGCACCTACGAGATCGAGTGGAGGCCGCAGCAGTACTCCAACACCTTTCACGGCCGCGACGTGTTCGCCCCGATCGCGGCCTTGCTCGCCCGCGGCGAGCGACCTCCGGGGCGGCGGCGGGACGACGAGGTCGACCGCCGTCCGGACTGGCCGGACGACCTTCCCGAAATCGTCTACCTCGATCATTTCGGCAACGCCATGACGGGAATGAGGGCCGACGTGCTGAAGCAGGCGGGTCTCTCGGCGGCCGGGCGCGTATTCGAGCGCGCGCGAACGTTTGGCGATCGGCCGCCGGGCGAGGCGTTCTGGTACGAGAATTCGAACGGGCTTGCCGAAATCGCCGTGAATCAAGGTCGCGCGGACCGCGATCTCGGCCTTTCGATCGGCGCGCCCCTCGCGATCGTCTCTTGAACGAAGGCGAAGTCATCGCCAACTGGCAGCGCGGATCCGGCGCCGCGGGCGTACATCAGCCTGTCGCGTTCCTCTGCGATCGTGCGGTCAACGCTCCCGGTTCGGAGACAGGATCCATGTCAAGACCGGAGAACCCGGCCTGCGGCTGCTCGACGTCTCGCATGATGGTCGACAATCTTCAGGCTCAACTCGCCCCGATCGAGCGCTACGGCGGGGCCGAACTGGCTTTGCCGGTGGCGATCGGCCTCAGGGTCCTTATCAACGCGTCGGCTGGCGGGCTCAGAATGGGCGCCCGCCGGCTCGCGGCGGCGCGCCTTGCGGCGCCGTCTGCTTCGTAAGCGCGGCGAACGCGCGGTGTTTCGCCTGTCGCAACATCGAGGCGCGACGCGGACCCTTCCATTGCGACAATTGCGCCCCATATATGTGACCGCGTTCGATCTCCTGGGGAAACAGGATGTTTCAACCTTTCAGCCTCGACCGGGCTTCCGAGCGGCCCGCCCCGAGGCTCTTGCGCAGCGATCTCTGCGCCCATCTGGCGCCGCTCGACCGCTATGGGCTTGCCGGCTTCAGTTCGGCCCTGGTGGACGGCATTCGCACGCTCATCGGCGCGTCGCGCCGGGTCCACGACGCCGGGGGCTGCTGCGCGCGTTGCTGAATCGAGTGCGCAGCGAGCACGCCGGAGGCCCTAAGCGCGCCGGGTCGGCGCGCGGTCGAGGGCGGTGATCGACAGGTAGCCGCCGATCCAGGAGCCCAATGCGGCGAACAGCACATAGGCCCAGTTCGAAGTGTAGCTGATGACGGCGAACGCCGACAAGAGATACCAGACGCTGCTCCACGACGCGGCCACGACCCGCCGGCGAGCGGCGACGGAGGCGGTGAAGAACACATAGACCGCGTCGGTGGCGGCGGTCGAAAGGACGACTCCCGCTGCGATCACGGGGTCGATAGACGGCAGAATCATGATTTTCCCTCGTTCGCCCCGGCCGGCGCGCCTGGTGAGTCGGCTTTATGCGCATCTTGCAGAAGCGGAAGACTCCACACTCGATCGGCGAGCCGGGGAAGGCAAGCCCGATACGGGGCCACAATTCCCGAACAAATCACCGTGCGCGCCGGTGCGTGACCGATTTTGCGGTGGTTGACGGGTCCGAGTGTCACAATCCCGAGGGGTCGATCACCTCCTGACGTTCGTCGACACGCATGGCGAGTCCGGCGATGATTGCGTGCAACCGGGGCGAGTCGGGCTCGCCTGACGCGGGCGCGGGGCGTCGTCGCCGCGCCCGGGAACGCCACGCGATATCAGGTCTACGCTCGGCAGCGCGCGGTTTGGGCTCATCCGGCCGGTTCCTGAGCCAGCGCCCGGATCCTTTGGCGGGCGTCGAGGAGGGTGGCCAGCGCTTCGGCCCCGCCGCCCAGACGAATGATCAGCTGGCGGGCGTGGCTGACCACCCGTCCGGGCAGGCCGATCAGATGGAAGCGCAGCGCCTTCATGCGTTTGGCCGCCCATCTCTCGCCCAGCGCGAGACGCTTCATCGCGGCGTTTAGATTGAACGCCAGGATCGTCAGCGCCCACCAGGCGGCGTTGGCGCCGAACAGCCCAGAGGGCATCTGTCCGCCGGCCAGGTCGGATTTCATCGCCGAATGGACTTCCTCGCTCTTGCCGCAACGCTCGCGCAACCACCAGATCACGCCGTCGCCCGGACCCTTGCGGTTGGTCACGAGGCCAAAGAGTTTGTGAACCCCCTTCTGGCCAAAGGCCTGCGTTGGAAACGGCAGCTTCGCCTCGTCGCCCAGCGCCAGTTGGCGTGAGCCTCTCGCGGATCGCGAGAAAGCGGTAATCGGCGCGGTTGCGGCTGTGTCCGGCCCAATTGGGCACGTAGACGACCTCGGCCCATTCTTGATCGGTGTGCTGCGGCTGGCCGTCCGTTTTGCGGATCAGCGGCTTCCATGCGCTCTCCGGCGTCGTCCGCACAGCCGCGCGGAAAGCCTCGGTCACGTCGGCGCCGATCGCGAACTCGATCACGCCAAAGCGCGGGTCTTGCCCTCGCCGCAATAGAGCAGCAGCTCTTCCTGATAGCCCGCCGTGTCCGAACGCAACGAGACCCTCTTCACGCTGTCCGGCAGATGGCGCAGGCTCTCTTGCAGGACGCGCAACTGCTCGTGTCCGGCGGGCACGTTGCCGTCGCGGAACTCCGAATAGAGCATCGCGCCCTGCTCCGCCCACCAGCAGTTCAGCGGCTGATACGCCTTGAACTTCTTATATACCCTGACTCATTGAGAAAGCGGGGCAAGGGGGGTTGCCGTGGATCAAAATCCAGATTCTTGTTTGGTTGATGATTCGCGGGGGTTACCTTTCTGCTGACGACCGGGCCGATCTGATCGCGTTGGCGCGAGACGGTTCGGCGGCGCATCGTCTGGCGCGGCGGGCGAACGCGTTGGTCCTTCTCGACGACGGCTGGAGCTGTGAGCGTGTCGCCGCAGCGCTGTTCATCGATGACGAAACCGTCCGGCGCTGGCATCAGCTGTTCCTGGAGGACGGGCTCGAGGGATTGACGCGCTTTGACGGCGGCGGCTCCTGCCCGCGCCTGGCGGAAGATCAAGAAGCGAAGTTGCAGTCGTGGATCGCTGCGACCTTGCCGCGTTCGACACGTGACGTCGGCGCGTATATCGAGAGGGAATTCGGCGTCGTTTATGAGAGCCGTTCTGGGCTGGTGGCGATGCTGCATCGGCTCGGGCTCGAATACCACAAGCCCGAGACGATCGGACGCAAGCTCGACCCGGAAAAACAGCAGGCGTTCATCGAAACCTACGAGAACGTGCTGAATTCGCTGGGGCCGGACGAGGCTGTGCTGTTCGTGGACGCCGTGCATCCGACCCATGCGGCGCGCCCCGTCGGCTGTTGGGCGCCGGCGAAGGAGCATCTGGCGATCGAGCAGACCAGCGGACGCCAGCGCCTGAACATTCACGGGGCCATCGATCTCGAAACCGGCAAGACGGCGATGATCGACGTCGAAACCGTCGACGCCGCCTCAACCATCCGGCTGCTGCAAGCGATCGAGGCGATGTATCCACTGCTGGCGCTGATCCACGTGTTTCTGGACAATGCGCGCTATCATCATGCCGCTCTTGTGCGAGAGTGGCTGGCGCAGCCCGGCAGACGCATCAAGCTGCATTTCATCCCCGCCTACTGCCCGCATCTGAACCCGATCGAGCGGTTGTGGGGCGTGATGCACAAGTCTCTGACCCACAACAGGACCTATCCCACATATCGTGAATTCGCCGACGCGATGCTCCACTTCCTGCGCGCCGAAGTCCCCAGTCGATGGGGAGAAATCGCCGATTCGATCACAGATAATTTCCGCATAATCCGCCCCGCCAATTTTCGCATCTTGGCGTGAGCGGAGTATAGCAAAACAGCGCCTCGCGCTTGTGCGTCGCAATCAGCGTCGCGTCCATGTCCAGCGTCGCCGTGGCCGCGGGCTGACGCTGCTGCAGAAAGT
The DNA here is from genome assembly GCA_963741405.1 of uncultured Alphaproteobacteria bacterium. Lineage (GTDB taxonomy): Bacteria > Pseudomonadota > Alphaproteobacteria > Rhizobiales > Beijerinckiaceae > Roseiarcus. Next base: position 122,773 of record CAVUHX010000040.1, on the reverse strand, counting down.
CCAGCAGCGCTTGATTCACCCGCCATAGACCGCGCAGTTCCTGCGTCGCCGCCGGAATGAACGCCGTCCCCGCGACCGCCTTGGGCGAGGCTGGATCATCGAACCGTTCCAGCCAGCCCGACAGCGCCGACGGCGAGGGCGTCGCCCGCTCGCGCTCGCGCCGCCAGCGGCTTTTCAGCGACCGCCGGTCGGCGCGCGAAAGCAAATCCTTCTCGATCGCCCGCAGGATCGCCGAAAAGCCGCTGTCGCGCTCCAACCGTTCGATGTCTTCCACGCAGTCGCCGCCGGACAGATTCAGGAAAATCACCGCCAGAACCATCTGGATGTCGAGCCAGCCTTGGCCGCCGGCCGCCCGAACATGCCGCTGGATCGCCCCGCCCAGCCCGCAGGCCTTGATCAGGTCAAGATACAACGGAAGCCCGGCCAGCGACGTCAATCCATGGCTGGACGAATCGGCCTCATACTGGAAATCGAGCAGCCCCTGTGCCACCATCGCGCACCCCGTTGGTGATGGTCCTTGAGTCGCAAACCAAGACTATCTCCCTGATTCTTCAGGGCCAACGGGGAACTTGAATTTTCTTGATGCGGAATTCAGGACGCCCACAATCCCCGATCAAATCTGGGCGCGCGCCTTGGCGTGACCGATTTTGCGGTCTCGAGGGGCTGGCAAGGTCACGGCGTCGAGTTTTCGGTCACCTCCTCTGCTTCGTCTTCGTGCGCCGCGAGTCCTGCAACGACCGGGTGCAACTTGCGCGAGTTGGGCCGCTTTCGCGCGGACGCGGTTTATCATGGCTGCTGCAGGCGGCGGCCGCGGACGCGCGGTTTCGGATGGGGAGCGAGTGGTTTTGCGTCATCCGGCCGGTCCATGCGCGAGCGCGCGGATCCTCGCGCGCGCGTTGAGGATCGTCGCCAGCGCCTCGGCTCCGCCGCCCAGCCGAACGATCACCTGGCGAGCGTGGCTGACCACGCGCCCAGGCAGGCCGGTCACATGGAAACGCAGAGCCTTCATGCGTTTGCTCGCCCAGCCCTCGCCCAGCGCCAGGCGCTTCATCGCCGCGTTCAGGTTGAACGCCAGGATCGACAGGGCCCACCAGGTCCGCGTTGGCCCCGAACAAGCCCGAAGGCATCTGCCCTCCGGCCAAGTCGGACTTCAACCCCGAATGGACCTCCTCGCTCTTGCCGCAGCGTTCGCGCAACCACCCGATCACGCCGTCGCCCGGACCCTGGCGGTTGGTCACGACGCCGAACGTTTGGGGAGTCCCTTGCGGCCGAAGCCTCCTGTCGGGAACGGCAGTTTCTCCTCGCCGCCCAGCGCCAATAGGCGCAGCGGCTCGCGGATCGCCAGAAAACGATAATCGGCGCGCTTGCCGCTGTCTCCGGCCCAATTGGGCGCGTAGGCCACCTCGGCCCATTCCTGATCGGTCGCGTAAGACTTGTCCCCCACCCGGCGGATCAGCGGGCGCCACTCGCTTTCCGCCGTCGCCAGCACGGCCGTGCGAAACGCTTCGGTCACGTCGGCGCCGACCGCGAACTCGATCACGCCGAAGCGCGGGTTCTTGCCCTCGCCGCAGTACAGCAACAATTCCTCTTGATAAACCGCCGTGTCCGAGCGCAGCGAGACTGTCTTCACGCTGTCGGGCAAATGGGGCAGGCAGTCCTTCAGGACGCGCAATTGTTCGTGTCCAGCCGGAACGTTGCCATCGCGAAACTCCGAATAGAGCATCGCGCCCTGTTCAGACCACCAGCAATTCAGCGGCTGATAGGCCTTGAACTTCTTGTAGCAGAACAGCGCGTCGCGCTTGTGCGTCTCGATCAGCGTGGCGTCCATGTCCAGCGTCGCCGTCGTCGCCTGCGCATGCTCTTGCGCGAACGCCAGCAGCGACCGGTTCACCCGCCAAAGTCCCTGGAGTTCCCTCGTGACCTCGGGAATGAAAGCCGTTCCCGCCGCCGCCTTGGGCGAGGCCGGGTCATGGAAACGCGCCAACCAGGCCGACAGCGCCGAAGGCGAGGGCGTCGCGCGCTCCCGCTCGCGCCGCCACCGGGTCTTCAACGCGCGACGTTCGGCTCGAGACAGCAAATCCTTCTCGATCGCCCGAAGAATCGCCGAAAACCCGCCGTCGCGCTCCAACCGCTCGATGTCGTCAACGCAATCGCCGCCGGCCAGGTTCAGCAACACCACCGCCAGAACCATCTGGATGTCCAGCCAGCCCTGGCTTCCCGCCACGCCAACATGCCGCTGAATCGCCGCCCCCAGCCCACTGGCCTTCACCAGATCGAGATAGACCGCAAGACCGGCCAACGACGTCAACCCATGGCGCGACGAATCACTCTCGTATTGGAAATCAAGCACGCCCTGTGCCAACATCCCCGCACCCCGTTGGTGATAGTTTTCGAGTTGCAAACCAAAACTATCTCCTTGATCCCTCAAGGCCAACGGGGAACTTCAATTTCTTGACGATGAATCCAGGTCCTTCCGTACTTGAGAAGTTCTGTTGTTGGAATCGGATCATTCGTCTCGCGCGAGGCCCGTGCGAACCGACCGGCAGCCGCCGCCTTGCCATCCCCACCTGCCTGCTCTAGACGAAAAAATCGCCGTGATTCCGCGATTTCAGGGGCGCGAGTCCATTTTTTTTCAGGTCTCAGCCGGTGGCCCAGGTTCCCTCACTCGACCGGTTCAACCGCATCGTCGTCAAGGTCGGCTCGTCGCTGCTCGTCGATTCGGCCCGGGGTGCGGTAAAGCAAGCCTGGCTCGAGGCGCTCGTCGAAGACTTGGCGGCGCTCCACCAGCGGGGCGCAAATGTGCTCGTGGTGTCGTCGGGGGCCATCGCCCTCGGACGGACCGTCGCAGGTCTGCCGAAAGGCGCGCTGAAGCTCGAAGACAGCCAGGCCTCCGCCGCGATCGGGCAGATCGCGTTGGCGAGCGCCTGGTCGCGGGCTCTGCAGACCCATGACATCGTCGCAGGTCAGGTGCTGGTGACCCTGCAGGATACGGAGGAGCGGCGCCGCTATCTCAACGCGCGCGCAACCCTCGGCCGCCTGATCGCCTTGCGCGCCGTTCCCGTGATCAACGAGAACGACACCGTCGCGACGAGCGAGATCCGCTATGGCGATAACGACCGGCTCGCCGCGCGCGTCGCGACCATGGCGAGCGCCGACCTGCTCGTTCTGCTCTCTGACGTCGCCGGCCTTTATAGCGCTCCGCCGTCCGGGAATGCGCATGCGCGGCTCCTGCCGATCGTCGAGAAGGTTACGCCGGAAATCGAGACGATGGCGGGCGGGGCGGCTTCCGAACTGTCGCGCGGCGGCATGCGCACCAAAATCGAAGCGGCCCGGATCGCGACATCCGCGGGCACCCACATGGTCATCGCGGACGGACGCGTCCAGCATCCGATCGCCCGCATCGCCGACGGTGGGCGCTGCACGTGGTTCCTCACGCCATCGAACCCCGTCGCGGCCCGTAAGATCTGGATCGGCGGATCGCTTGAAACGAAGGGCTCGGTGTTCGTCGACGCCGGGGCGGTCGCGGCGCTCGCCGGCGGCAAGAGCCTCCTGCCCGCGGGCGTCACCCGGATAGAGGGCGTGTTCTCGCGCGGCGACTGCGTCGCAATCCGCGACGAGCACGGAGCAGAGATCGGGCGCGGGCTGATCGCCTATGATGCGCTGCACGCCGAGCGAATCCGCGGTCGCAAGTCGCGCGACATCGTGCATGTCCTCGGATCGCCCGGGCGCGCCGAAATGATTCACCGCGACGACATGGCGCTGGCCGGGCGCTGACCTGCCGTACTTGGCTTTGGGTGACCGTCCGGGCATAAATCGGCCTATGTCGAAAGGCTCTGTCCAGCTCCGGCGACGGACGCGATGAGTTTTCTGCGGCGTCCCGTGCTCGGAGCGCTCGCGCGCCTTCGCGCCCGCCTGCGCGCGAGCGAACTCGGCCTGGTCGTGCTTGCCATCGGCATCGGCGTGCTGGCCGGCCTCTGCGTCACGCTGATGACCTCGATCGTCAACTTCGCTCATCGAATCATTTACGGGATTCCCTTCGACGTGCGCCTCAGCGCCGCCGACCACGTTCCTCCGCTCGCCGCATTCCTCGCGCCGATGCTGTCGGGACTTGCGCTCGGAACGATCGACGCCTGGCGGGCAAGGAGGAAACTGCCGCCGGCGGTCGATCCCGTCGAGGCCAATGCGCTGCGCGGCGGGCGCATGTCGCTTTCCGACAGCGCGCTCGTCGCCGCCCAGACGGTGATGTCAAACGGATGCGGCGCATCGGTCGGGCTCGAGGCCGGCTACGCGCAGATCGGCGCCGGCGTCGCGTCGTGGCTGGGTCTCGATCTGCACCTCCGCCGACAGGACCTGCGCATGCTGGTCGGCTGCGGCGCCGGCGGCGCGATCGCCGCCGCGTTCGGCGCGCCGCTGACCGGCGCCTTCTACGCTTTCGAGCTCATCATCGGCGCCTATTCCCTGGCCAATGCCGTACCGGTCTTCGCCGCCTCGCTCACCGCGGTGCTGGTCACCAAGGCGATCATCGGCGCGCCTTATGTCATCAGCGCGCCGGAGGCGCCGGCCCTCAATGCTCTTCACTATGGCGCCCTGATCGGGCTCGGCCTGGTCGCGGCAGCGGTCGGGGTCGGAGCAATGCGGGCGGCGGCGCTGATTGAGCGCGGCTTTCGCGCCGTCGTGCCCTCACGCGTGCTGCGGCCGGTCGCGGGTGGGCTCCTGCTCGGCGCCATGGCTCTCTACACTCCGCAGATCCTGGGCGCCGGGCACGGCGCCCTCGGCCTCGACTTCTATTCGCCGTTGACGGCGACGGAGCTCGCCGTCCTCATTCTCGTGAAGCTGTTCGCCAGCCTTGCCTCGCTCGCGTCGGGCTTTCGCGGCGGATTGTTCTTTGCTTCGCTGTTCGTCGGCTCGCTTCTCGGCAAGCTCTACGCAGTCGCTTTCAGCTTCCTCTTTCCCTCGGTCGGGCTCGACACGATCGCCTGCGTACTGGTCGGCATGGGAGCCCTGAGCACGGCGATCGTCGGCGGACCGCTGACCATGACCTTTCTCGTCCTTGAAAGCACCGGAAACCTCGGCATCGCCGGCGGAGTGCTCGCCGCCTCGATCGCCGCCACCCTCGCGGTGCGCGCGACCTTCGGCTACTCGTTCACCACTTGGCGCCTGCACCTCAGGGGCGAGACCATTCGCGGCGGGCAGGACGTCGGCTGGCAGCGCGAACTGACCGTGGCGAAGATGATGGTTCCCGCGCCGTCGGTGTTTCCAGCCGAGGAGAGCTTCCGCGCTTTTCGCGAGGCCCATCCGCTCGGCAGCGCCAATGTCGTGGTCGCCGTCGGAGAGGATGGCCGCTATCACGGGCTGATCCTCGTTCCCGAGGCCCACGCTCATGCGCTCGAGGAGGGCGACGACGGCGGGCCGGTCGGCGTGATCGCACGCCTGCCGGCGACGACCCTCCATCCGGACGACGACGTGCGCTCGGCGCTCGATCTGTTCGGCGCCGCGCATGCCGACACGCTCGCCGTGACCTCTCGCGAAACCGGTCACGTGCTCGGCCTCCTCGGCGAGGCCTTCGCCGCGCGCCGCTACGCGCAGGAGACGGATGGGGCGATGCGGGGGGTGCTCGGCGGAGGCTGAGGCGCTAAACTACGGTTTGACCTGCCTCCGCAACACCTCGACGAACCGCTTGAGGTCCGTATCGTCCGGCGCGAGCGCCGCGAGCCGTTCCGCGTAAGTCAGCGCCGACCAGAGATCCCCCGCCTGCTGATTGATCTGCGCCAGCGCGGTGAGGATTTGGCGATTGTCCGGGTGACGCGCGAGCGCGTCGGTCAGCGTCTTCAGCGCCTCGTCGCGCCGTCCCGTGGAATTCAGCGCAATCGCATAGACATACGCGTTCTGCGCGCTGTCCGGCGCGAGTTCCGCCGCCTGGCGCAATTCGCCGAGCGCGTCGCTCGATCGTTTCAGGCGGATCAGCGCCAGGCCGAGGGCATAGTGCAGCCCTGCGTCCTTCGGCGAATCGGCGATCGCCTCGCGCAAGGTCGCCTCGCCGTCGCTGTCGCGCCCGGTTTGCCGGTAGAGATCGGCGAGATTGACAGCGGCCGGAGCAAATTGCGGGGCGAGCTTCAGCGCGGCCTTGTACTCGGCTTCCGCCCTCACCGCGTCTCCGCGGCGGGCATAGAAGCTTCCAAGCGTGAGACGCGCCTCCGGCCGATCGGCGTTGAGCTCCTGCGCCGCGACGAATTCGGCTGCCGCCCGGTCGAACGCCGCCCGGTCGCCGGCGGGCTGCCCCGCCGCGGGAACCGCCGCCAGCAGGTCGGCCGCCCGCACCCTGACGCCGCGGACCGGATCGCCGAGCAGCGGCGCGGCGATCTGCCAGATTTGTTCGGGCGCCGCGCTGTCCAGCATGTCGAGCGCGCCGATCCTGACCATCGGATCGGGATCCGCGATGCTCGATCGGGCCACGTCGACGTTCGCTGCTGAAAGATAGGGCGCCAATTCGGCGAGCGCTCCCGCGCGGGCGAAGCCCGGCGTCTCACGGTCGGAGCCGGCCGCGGCCAAGAGCTTCCGCGCGTCCGCCTGTTCGTTCCAGGCGTCGTGGAACGCCGCCGCATAGTGCTGAAAGCCTTTGCGATCGGAGCCATGCCAGCTCTGGACGGCGTCGGCCGCCCATTGCGCGGTCTTGCCGGTGTGGCAGGCGTTGCAGGCGTTCGGCGTGCCGAGTCGCACCGAGAGGTCGGGGCGCGGGACGCGCATGCTGTGATCGTGACGGGGATGCACCACCATGTAGGTGCGCGTCGGCATGTGGCAGTCGGCACAGCCGACCGGCGGGTTGACGCCCTCGTGGCGCGCGTGAGCCGCGACTGTGTATTTCTGCGGCGCATGGCAGGTCAGACAGACGCCGTCGCCGGGGAGCTTCAGCTTCGAACTGTGCGGGTCGTGGCAGTCGCTGCAGGTCACGCCTTTGGCGAACATCTTGCTCTGCTTGAATGAGCCGTAATTGTAGACCTCGTCGTCCATCTGCCCGTCGGCGAAATAGACGCCGCGGCTCAGAGGCGAGACGACATGGGTGTCGGACAGCCATTGGCCGGGAACCCAATCCTCGGAGATTTGCCCCCGACGCGCGTGGCAGAGGCCGCAGGTCTCGACCTCCTCGCGCAATGCGGGGGGTGATTGGCTCGGCGTTGCATTGCCGGTCGAGGCATTGATTGCCCAGGTTCGGCGTGCGCGCTCGTCGAAGCGGACGACGAGGCCTTTCGACTCGCCGCCGGTCCCCGCAGCGTTCCACCCAGCGGGGTTGCTCGCCCAGGCGACATGCGCCGAGCCCTGCCCGTGGCAGGTCTCGCAGCCGACGCTGATCTCGGCCCATGTCGTGGCGAAGCTGTCGGTCTTCGCATCGTAATTTTTGCGCACGCCGGTCGAGTGGCACTCGGCGCACATGAAGTTCCAGTTCTGGTTGAGCTTCGTCCAGTGCAGGACGTCGTCGTGGCCGACTTCTTCGTTGGGATAGAGGTGAAACCAGCGTTGACCGCCCTTGTCCTTCGGCCGGCTGTCCCAGGCGATTCCGAGCGCCTGAAGGCGTCCGTCGGGAAACTCGATCAGATATTGCTGCAGCGGATAGACGCCGAACGTGTATTTGATCTCGAATTCGGCGAACTTGCCGTCGGGGCCGTCCGTCTCGACCAGGAACTTGCCGTCGCGACGAAAAAAGCGCGATTTCACGCCGAAGTGCTCGAACGAGGCGTCGGCGAAATCGCCAAGCACCGACTTCTCCGTCGCATGGTCCATGGCGAGCTTGTGGTGCGAGTCGCTCCAGAGTTTGCCTTCGTCCTGATGGCAGGAGGCGCAGGTCTCGCTGCCGACATAGGTCAGAGGCGGCGCATCGGCGGCGGCCGAGTGTGTCGGGGCCGATGAGAGCGACGCGCCGGCGATCGCCAATGCGACAAGGACGCCGAGCCAAAGGGTCAGCGGGCGCAATCGCAAACGGCGATCCTTCCTGGCGGATTTGCCTCGAGCTTGCGCCCGAGGCGCAGGGTCGCGGGGTTATGGCGTCGGCGGTTGGGCCCGGTCAAGGTCGAAGGCGTGCTCGGCCAGGGGAATCGCATTTGAAAAAGGGTTGAGGAGATTTCTGGGGCTTGCGGGGCGGTGGGCTGATCGATTCTAGGCGAAAGAGCCCTTTCTGCGTGGCTTCCTCAAATTGGCCAACGGCCTGCCCAGCCGCGACACGTTCAGCCGGCTTTTCCGTCAACTGGATCCGGAGCAATTCCGAGCCGTCTTCCAGCGGTTCATGTCGAGATTTTCGATTCCATGTCAGGGCGTTGTCGCGATCGACGGCAAGGTGTTGCGCCGCTCGTTCGACAAGGCCAGCGGCAAATCGCCCCTGCACATGGTCAGCGCATGGGGCTGCCAGCAACGCATGGTGTTGGCGCAGATCGCCGCCGACGCGAAGTCGAACGAGATCACCGCCGTCCCCAAGCTGCTGGAGATGCTGTCGCTGAAGGGGACGATCGTGACCGTCGACGCGCTCAATTGCCAGCGTTCGATTGCCGACCAGATCGTTCGACAGGGCGGCGACTATGCGCTGGCGCTGAAGGGCAACCAGGGCAGCCTGCATGACCAGAGCAGAGTCCTAAATCGTTAAGTGCTGGTTAACCAAGTTGGATTCGAAGAGGCGTGGGAGGGTCACGCCATGTCGTTTGGATTTCTGGATCATATGCGGGTTGTTCCTGACCACCGGATTCCGGGGATGGTGACGTATCCCTTGAACGAGGTGCTGCTGTCGACGCTGGTTGGGGTCGTGTGCGGAGCGGACGACTGGGAAGGGGTGGAGGAGGTTGCGACCGGGGCGTTGGACTGGCTGCGCGGCTTTCTGCCGTTCGCCAACGGCATCCCAACGGCGCAGACTTTGCGCAAGGTGTTTCGCTTGCTGGACACGCAGGCGTTGCAGCGCGGCTTTGCGGCTTGGGCCGCCTCGCTGCGCGCCGAAGCGGGCGGAGTGATCGCCGTGGACGGCAAGACGCTGCGCGGTTCGAAGACGTCGCCGGACGGGAAGGGCGCGCTGCATCTGGTTTCCGCTTACGCCACCGAGGCGGGACTCGTGCTCGCCCAACGAGCGGTTGATGGAAAGTCCAACGAGATTACGGCGATCCCGGAGCTCCTGGACATGCTCAACCTCAAGGGCGCGATCGTGTCGATCGACGCCATGGGGACGCAAAAGGAGATCGCCCAGCGTATCGTCGACAAAGGCGCGGATTATGTCCTCGCGCTCAAAGGCAATCAGACCAGCCTGCATGAGGACACGGCGCTGTTCTTCGCCGATCCGGTCTGCGCCGCAGACTGCGCGGTGAGCGCCGAGACCGACGCCGGCCATGGCCGGATCGAAGAGCGCAGTTGCCAGGCCGCCGAGGCAAGCTGGCTCGCCGAACGCCACCCCGACTGGAAAAGTCTGCGCTCCATCGCCGCCGTCACCGCCCGGCGCATCGACAAGAAGACCGGCCGCGAAAGCCTGGAGACCCGCTACTTCATCACATCCCTCGAACCCGATCCCAAGGCTATTCTCGCCGCAGTGCGCGCCCATTGGGGGATCGAGAACAACCTCCATTGGACGATGGACGTGACCTTCGAGGAAGACCGATGCAGAACCAGAAAAGACGCCTCGGCGCTGAACTTCGCCGTCATCCGACACACCGGCTACAACCTCCTCAGCGCCGATAAGACACGCGGCTCCCTGCGCCGTAAGCGCCTCAGAGCCTGCATCGACCCCGCGTTCCGGACCAACCTCTTCGCCGCTTAACGATTTAGTCCCTTACGAGTTGAGTCTTGACTGAAATGGCGAAGATTGGGTCAGCGTGCGGCTGCGAGAGTTCGGGATGATGCGCATCTCGGTTATGGAGGAAGCTGCGGCGATCGCGGCGCGGCCGAGGCGGGTCAGGTAGTAGCGATAGGCGCCGGCGACGCGCTTGATCAAGCCGAGCCTGCGCATGCGCGTGATTTGCCGGGAGAGAGCAGCCGGGCTCAAGCCGGGAACAAAGGCAGTCAGGTCTGCTCGGCGCAGTCCGCGGATGTTGAACTGCGGACGCTGCAGGGCGCGGAGCCATGCCTGCTCGCTTCGCTTGAAGAAGTTCAGCCCTTTGATCAGGCGATCTTCGTCGCGGCGATCCTCGCTGAGCCGATCCAGGGCGCGAACCCCTGCGCTGTGGTCGTCGAGGGCGGACAGGTACACCAAGTATCGTCGGCAGCAGCCGAGCAGGATGTCGGGCAGATCAATCAGGCTGTAGATCGTCTTCTTGAGGGGCGCCAGCTCGCGGCTGCTGGGGCCCTGGCGATGTTCCACCCTGCGGTGGTGTTTGAAGAAGGAGACATCGTTGGCCGTCGTCTCGATGCGCAGCACGAGATGGAACTTGTCGTACATCTTCACCTTGGCGTTGCCGAGGCGATGCTTGACGCAAGTGCCCTCGATGCGGGTCTCGAAACGCGAGCCGACTTCCTGGGCAAGCTGCGGCGTGATCTTCTTGCCGAGAAAGCTCGCCACGTGCTCGGCCTTCACCGACAACACCGCTTGGCGGGAAAGCTGTTCATAAAGCGGCTTGAGCGTCGCGGCGGAGCGAAACACAAGGTCGATGGCATACTCCACCTGCGTCAGGCTCCAGTGATAGCGCTGATCAAAGGTGTCCATGACCGGACAGCACAGCTGGGCGAAGCGATCGAGAACCCGATGCAGTTGTTTGGGCGCGAGCGCATCGGCGAAGGTTTGCGCCCGCTCCCAGTCGTCGATGCGCAGAAAGGCGTTGTCGGCAAGGGTAAAGCCGATGCCGGCGGCGGTAAGCTGCCGTGCCAGCCAGCCGTGTCCGTTGCAATAGAACTGCAGCCGGAAGGGACACCAGGTCGGCACGCGCAGGTAACACAGGCCGACCTCGTCGTCGATGAAATCAAAGTAGTAGTGCAGGCACTTGCCGCTGTCGGGCTTGAGGAAGGTCTGCCCGCTCGTCTTGTCGTGCCAGGGTCTGTAGCTGTCGCACGCCTCCATCGCCGAGATGATATGCACCAATCCCGGACGATCGCCGCGCCGCTCGAGCACTTTGGCCACGACCTCTTCCTTGCGGATGTGCGCCTTGGCAATGTGCTCAATCGCAATCCCCGCCGACGTCGCCAACTCCTGAGCGCGACCTCGGATCGCATCGCGCAGCGGCTCGGCAAAGCGCGGGTAGTCGAATATCCGAACCCCTCGCGCCTTCAGAAATGCCGTCATACCCTCCGCGTAGCAGACCTGCGGCAGCGTGCCCGTCACCAAAATCCGGTCATAGCAGGAGAGCACTCCGTGCAAGCGTTCCCGATAGCGATCGATCAGATCCCGCCCCATCTTCGACCCCGCTCGTCACTCGACCGAGCGAATTCTACTCCATCCTGTTTGGTTCCGGCTCCGCCGGCTTAGGAGTATCGGGTTCGTTTTGCCAGCTCACAATTATGAGCACCCAGACCGTCGATTTTCTGAGCATAAACTTGGATATGCAAGATTTCTGACAGAGGCCTTTGACGAGTGGCTGAACAACCCAATACAGAGCCGTGTTCACAATTTTGACGCGGTAATTCGAGCGTTTTCAAATGGACAACCAAGTTTGGCTGGCATAGGCGGAGCAGCCGCAGATTTCTTATCAATCGCACCAGACGGCAGTTTCGAGGTTGGCGACTTGTATGGCATCTGTGAGTACCGCAGAACCTCGACAGGCATCGATATTCGCGAACAACTCGAGCATGCCTACTCTGCCGAGTTTACTAAATTACAGATCGTCCGCGGATTAGTTCCCGATGATTGCTTGGGATGTCCCGTTGAACGGGTGTGCCAAGGCGGCCAGCTTGAGCATCGATACAATAAAGAAGGCGGCTTTAACAATCGCTCTTATTACTGCATAGACCGCAGTCCTTTTACGGCCACGTTCTAACCGGAGCTTCTTTCTTTCGCGAGGGTCAAGCCTCTGATTTTGCGCATATTTGGGGTTGCGAGGGGTGAAGATGTAGGCATGTAAATCAGATATTTTTGTTGATTGTGCGACGCGCATCCGCTATCCTACGCCCATGTACATCGAGACCGTCCCCAACCGCGGCTCCCCGCCCGCGATCCTGCTGCGCGAGAGCTACCGGGACGGCAAGACCGTGCGAAAGCGCACGCTGCTCAACCTCTCCCATTGGCCGGCCGAGCACGTCGAGGGGCTGCGCGGCGTCCTCAAGGGCGGGGTCGTGATGCCGCCGGGCGAACAGCCCTTCGTCATCGAGCGTTCGCTGCCGCATGGCCATGTCGCAGCCGTCCTGGGCGCGACGCGCGCGATCGGCCTCGACAAAATCATCGGTCCCAAGGCCACGCGCGAGACCGACCCCGAGAGCTGTCGACCGGTCGACCTCGTCCTGGCCATGATCGTCAGCCGCATCATCGCCCCGGCCTCCAAGCTCGCCACAGCCAGGGCGCTCGATCCCGCCACCGCCGCCTCGAGCCTCGGCGTCGAGCTGGCCTTGGGCGACGTCCGCGAGGACGAGTTCTACGCTGCGCTCGACTGGCTCCTCGAACGCCAGGGTCCGATCGAGACCGCGCTGGCAAAGCGCCGCCTGAAGGGCGGGACGCTGGTGCTCTACGACGTCTCGTCGAGCTATGTCGAAGGCCGCTGCTGCCCCTTGGCCAAACGCGGCTACAACCGCGACGGCAAGAAGGGGAAGTTGCAGATCGTCTATGGCCTTCTGTGCGCGCCCGACGGCTGTCCCGTCGCCATCGAGGTGTTCGAAGGCAACACCGGCGATCCCATGACGCTCGCCGATCAGGTTTCGAAGCTGAAGCGCCGCTTCGCCATCGACCACGTCGTGCTGGTCGGCGATCGCGGCATGATCACCCAGGCGCGCATCGACGAGGATCTGCGCCCCGCCGGGCTCGACTGGATCACCGCCTTGCGCGCGCCTGCGCTCAAGGAGCTGGTCGGCGGCGGACATTTGCAGATGTCGCTGTTCGACGAGCGCGACATGGCGGCGATCACGTCGCCCGAGTTTCCCGGCGAGCGGCTGATCGTCTGCCGCAACCCGGATCTCGCGCGCGAGCGCGCCCGCAAGCGCGAGGACCTCCTCGCCGCCACCGAGCGGGATCTCGCCAAGACCGTCGCCAGCGTGGCGCGCAAGACCCGTCCCTTGCGCGGCGCGGCCGAGATCGGCATCGCGGTCGGCGCCGTGCTCGGCAGGCACAAGATGGCCAAGCATTTCGAGCTGACGATCGCCGACGACCGGTTCGCCTTCGCCCGAAAGCGCGAGCAGATCGCGCAGGAAGCCGCGCTCGACGGCCTCTACGCCGTGCGCACCAGCCTGCCCGAAGAGACCCTCGCCGACAACACCGCGGTCAAGACGTACAAATCCTTGGCCATGGTGGAACGCGCCTTTCGCTGCCTGAAGACGGTCGACCTGCATGTCCGGCCGATCTACCATTGGCTGGAGGATCGGGTCCGCGCCCACGTGTTCCTGTGCATGCTGGCCTATTACGTCGAGTGGCATATGCGCGAGCGCCTGGCGCCGATGCTCTACGACGACGACAAGGCCGCCGCCGAGGCCCTGCGCGAGAGCCCGGTCGCCAAGGCGCAGCGCTCCCCCGCCGCCCTCGCCAAGAGCGCCACGGGCCGCGCCGCCGACGGCGCCCCGGTCCACTCCTTCCAGACCCTGCTCGCCGATCTCGCGACCCTCGCGCGCAACACCGTCGTGACCGCGAACGCGCCGGACCGCCCCTTCACCATCCTCACCCGCCCGACTCCGATCCAGCAAAAGGCCTTCGACCTCCTGGGATTCCCCATCGCCTGTACCCAGTAGCAGCGACCCCGGAGCCGCTCGCCGTGAGCGAGATCAATGACTTACGCTTCGTGAAAGAAAGAAGCTCGGTCTAGCAAGACCGGATCGGAGCAAAACAGCAATATGACTGACAAGTACGGCGATTTTGAAGACCTTCGCAACTTGCCCTCGATAGATTATTCGGATTATGTTGTCGCCAGAGCGACCTATGGCTCAAGTTTCCCCACAGATAATTCTTGGGCGTCGCCTAACGGCGACCGCAACCGGAAAGCAGCGGCCGAAGCTCGGGGGCAATGCGAGGGTGGACATGTGAGCTCCACGATCTCGCCGTTGTTGCCGAGGGCGTTGTACGGGCAGTCTGGAGGGTCTATTTGCCCCTCCGCCTCATCCTCCCCCCGCCCTTCGGCCTCGCTTCGCCGCCGCCCAGATTGTGCGGGCCCATGTCCGCGTCCGTCGGCCTGCGCGGCCGTGTCGACGGCAGGTTGGCAGCGCGACCGTATTTTCTCTCGCCCGCAAAGGCGCCCGCCACGGCCTCGACATCCGTCTGACGCGCGAGCGGATCGTCGCCGACTGCCAGCTCGACCGCCTGCAGGCGCTTGATCTCGTCGCGCAGGCGCGCCGCCTGCTCGAATTCGAGATTGCCGGCCGCCTCCTTCATCCGCTTCTCGAGATCGGCGATCATCGCGTGGAGATTGTGGCCAATACCCGCGCCGTCAGCGAGGCCCGTGTCGACGGTGACGTGATCGGCCTCGTAGACCGATCGCAGAATGTCCTGGATGCCGCGCCGGATCGAGGCCGGAGTGATGCCGTTCGCCTCGTTGTAGGCCGCCTGTTTTGTGCGGCGGCGGCTGGTTTCCTCCATCGCCCGCTGCATCGAGCCGGTGACGACGTCGGCGTAGAGGATCACCTTGCCGTCGATGTTGCGCGCCGCCCGACCAATGGTCTGCACGAGCGAGGTCTCGGAGCGCAGGAAGCCCTCCTTGTCCGCGTCGAGGATCGCGACCAGGGCGCATTCCGGAATGTCGAGCCCCTCGCGCAAGAGGTTGATGCCGACCAGCGCGTCGAAAGCGCCGAGGCGCAGGTCGCGGATGATCTCGATGCGCTCGATCGTGTCGATGTCGGAATGCATGTAGCGGACCCGCACGCCGTTCTCGTGCAGATATTCCGTCAGGTCCTCAGCCATCCTTTTGGTCAGCGTGGTGACCAGCGTGCGGTAGCCGCGCCGCGCCACCTCCTTGACCTCGCCCAGAAGGTCGTCGACCTGGCTGCGCGCCGGGCGGATCTCGACCGGCGGGTCGATGAGGCCGGTCGGCCGGATGACCTGCTCGACGAAAACGCCTTCCGCCTGCTCGATCTCCCATTTCCCCGGCGTCGCGGAGACGCAGACGGTTTGCGGCCGCATGGCGTCCCATTCCTCGAAGCGCAGCGGCCGGTTGTCCATGCAGGAGGGCAGACGGAAGCCGTATTCGGCCAGAGTCGCCTTGCGCCGGTAGTCGCCGCGGTACATGCCGCCGATCTGCGGGATCGTCACATGGCTCTCGTCGGCGAACACCAGCGCGTTGTCGGGCAGATATTCGAACAGGGTCGGCGGCGGCTCGCCGGGCCGGCGTCCGGTGAGGTAGCGCGAGTAGTTCTCGATGCCGGCGCAGGACCCGGTCGCTTCCAGCATTTCGAGGTCGAACACGGTGCGCTGCTCGAGCCGCTGCGCCTCGAGAAGTCGCCCCTGGCGATTGAGCTGGTCGAGCCGCTCCTTCAGCTCCTGCTTGATCGCCTTTGTCGACTGCAACAGCGTCGGACGCGGCGTTACATAATGCGAATTGGCGTAGATCTTGACGAATTCGAGATCCTGCGTCTTCTGCCCGGTGAGCGGGTCGAACTCGGCGATCGTCTCGATCTCGTCGCCGAAGAAGCCGATCCGCCAGGCGCGGTCCTCGTAGTGGGCCGGGAAGATCTCGAGCGTGTCGCCGCGCACCCGGAACAGGCCGCGCGCGAAGTCGGCCTGCGAGCGCTTGTACTGCAGGGCGACCAGATCGGTGATCAGCTGGCGCTGGTCGACCCGGTCGCCGAGCTTCAGCGAGAAGGTCATCGCGGTGTAGGTCTCGACCGAGCCGATGCCGTAGATGCAGGACACCGAGGCGACGATGATCACGTCGTCGCGCTCCAGCAGCGCGCGGGTGGCGGAGTGGCGCATCCGGTCGATCTGCTCGTTGATGTCCGATTCCTTCTCGATGTAGGTGTCTGTGCGCGGGACGTAGGCCTCCGGCTGGTAATAATCGTAGTAGGAGACGAAGTACTCGACCGAATTGTCGGGAAAGAAGCTACTGAACTCGCCATAGAGCTGCGCCGCCAGCGTCTTGTTCGGCGCGAGAATCAGCGCCGGGCGCTGGGTCGCCTCGATCACCTTGGCCATGGTGAAGGTCTTGCCGGAGCCGGTGACGCCGAGCAGCACCTGATCCATTTCGTGATTCAGCACGCCCTTGACCAGCTCCTCGATCGCCTGCGGCTGGTCGCCCTTCGGTTCGTACTCCGACACGACGCGGAATTCTTCGCCCGCCCTCCGACTTGTCGGGCCGGGGCGGCCGGTGCGGGACCCAGGGCGGACGGTTGCGGATGTTGGGGTCGCCCTGGTCAAGCAGCTCCTTCAGCGACTCCGCCGAAGCCGTTGCGCCGGTCAGGCCGCGCGGGTGGCTTTCCGGCGCTGGACCCTCGAATTTCGGCTGCGGCGCTTCGCCGAAGCCCGGAGGCTTCGGTTCAACTAGGGCGGGGTTGAGCAGCTCCGCCAGATGGTCGCCGAGCGGCTGCAACTCGGGCCGCGAGGCTTTGGAGTGCGGCGTGCGGTTGGGCTTTTTCGGTGCGGGCATGGAGGCGAATATGGAGCCGAACGGGCTCGGGCGGAAGGGCGCCAGCTGGAGACGGGGAGAGGTCACGGGGGACCGGCGATTCGTCCTCGCCGCCCTGGTTCCGCCTCGGACAACCCGGCCCTCGTCTCTCAGCCCGCCGGTGCCCAGTTGGGGCGGATATAGGCGACCTCGAAGCCGGCGGCGAGGATGTTCTTGTAGCTCGGCGCAGGCTGGCCGGCCTGCGGCACGCCGGTTTCGGTCGTGACATACCGCGCCCCCGCGCGATGCGCAGCTTCGATCCGGCCGGCGAGCAGCGCCGAATGGGCGCCGCGCTTGCGCGCCTCCGGCTTGGTGGCGCCGGCGCCGAGCCAGGCATAGTCGCCGTCGTGGAACAGCGCGCCGGCGCCGGCGGGCGCTTCGTCGAGGAAACTGACGAAGCAATGCCAGCCGGGCCTGCCGACAAGCTCTCTTAGCCAGCTGCTCATCGGCGGCGGCATGCCAAAGCCGGCGACCACAGTCGCGGCGAACAGATCCGCGTCTTCGCGGCCTACCTCGCGGATCAGGGCCGGCGAATCAATCCGCGGGGCGTCCTCCGCTTCGCGAACAAATTTCGCCCAGGCGAGCGGATGCTCGGAGAGCCCTTCGGCGCCGGCGCGCGAAGCAATCGCGCCGGCGCGCGGACCCGGCGGAATCTGGACGATGAATTTCGTCTGACCGGCCTGGCGAAAGCGCGCGACCGCCTGCCCGACCGCCTCCGAATCGTCGGACAGGAGCCCCGCGCCGGACAGCCAGTTGAACTGGAAGGCCGGAATGCGGCTCGCCATCATGAACAGGGCTCCGCCGATCGGTTCCCAGGCGAGCCCGATCCCCCTGGCGAACTCCGGCGGAGCGGCCTCCGCGAGCTGGCGCCAGGCCTCGCGCTCGATACGCTCCAACGCGACGACGTCGTTCACCGGCCCGGCCTCCTTGGCTCCATCCGCCGAGAATAAATCGCCTGTCGCAGCGGAAATGCAATCCCGCTATCGCGTTTGGGTCGGCGCGTCAGGGGATATCGCTCCGCGCCACCGCGGTGTCGGCCGCCCGGCCCACCCAATCAGATACAGCCCGCCGCCGATGATCACCGCGTTGCCGATGACGATCGGCAGGGTCGGGGCGTCGCGCCAGACGAGCCAGCCCATGATCGCCGCCCACAGGATCGCGGAATATTGCAGCGGCGCGAGCACGGCGGCGCGGGCGAGCCCCAGCGCGCGCGTGATCAGGATGAAGCAGAACATCGACACGATGCCGACGAGGGCCATCAGGCCGAGGTCGAATGCGCCGGGCGTCGTCCAGGCGAAGGGGACGGTGGCGGCGCCGATGAGTCCGCCGCCGACGAATTGCCACACGGTCAGCTGCAGCCAGTGCGCCTCGCGAAGCTTCCGGGTCAGGGTCTGGCCCATCGCGAACATGCTCGCGCCGAACAGGGCGAGCGGCGAGGCCCAGGAAAACATCTGCGGCGAGGGCCGCAGGGCGATCAACACGCCGACGAAGCCGATCGCCACCGCGATCCAGCGGAACCGCTCGACCGTTTCGCCGAGCAGCGGCGCCGACAGGGCGGTCACGATCAGCGGCGCAGCCATGTAGAACGTCATCACGTCGGCGAGCGGCATATAGCGCGTCGCCCCGTAGAACGAGAACGTGTCGGCGGCCATGCAGACGACCCGCAGGACTTGCAGATGAACCTGCGGCACGGAAAGGAGGGACGGGCGCAGCGAAAGAGCCATCGGCCCGAGCACAAAGGCGGCGCCGATCGAGCGCAACATCATCAATTGCCCGACGCCATAGTCCGCCACCAGCCATTTGCCGAGCGCGTCGTTGAGCGCAAACAGGAACACGCCGGTCAGATAGAGACCGACGCCGAGACCGGCGGTTGCGGGACTAGAGGGCATGCTGGCTGCTCAAAAAGCAAACAGGGCGACCGCACCTGCGATGCGGCCGCCCTGCTGAGCGGTAAGGCCTCGGACGAGCGTCAGCGCGAATAGAATTCGATGACGAGGTTCGGCTCCATCCGGGTCGGATAGGGCACTTCCGAAAGGCCGGGGTAGCGGGTGAGCTTGGCCGTGCCCTTGGCGTGGTCGACGTCGACGTAGTCGGGGACGTCCCGCTCGGCCAGCGCATTGGCTTCCAGCACCAGAGCGAGCTGCTTCGAGGCTTCCTTGATCTCGACGAGGTCGCCGACCTTCACCTGATAGGAGGCGATGTTGACCCGGCGGCCATTGACCCTGATGTGGCCGTGGTTGACGAACTGGCGGGCCGCGAACACGGTCGGCACGAACTTGGCCCGATAGATCACCGCATCGAGCCGTCGCTCGAGGAGGCCGATCAGATTGGCGCTCGAGTCGCCCTTCATCCGCAGCGCCTCGACGTAATATTTATGGAACTGGCGCTCGGAAATGTTGCCGTAATAGCCCTTGACCTTCTGCTTCGCCTTGAGCTGGGTGCCGAAGTCGGTCGCCTTGCCCTTGCGCCGCTGGCCATGCTGGCCCGGGCCGTATTCACGCTTGTTGAAGGGGCTGCGCGGGCGGCCCCAGATGTTTTCGCCCATCCGGCGATCGATTTTGTACTTGGCTTCTGCGCGCTTCGTCATCGCTGTTCCTCTGTCAGTGCGATCGGTTCATCGAGGAACGCGCCCTCCTCTGCGCCCGGACAGGGCGCCGACAGGCTCAGGCCGAGCAAGGCCCGGGCCGCGGGTGCGTCAAACGACAAGCGCGCCCCAAGGGACGCGCTTATGGGGCGGTCTCGTAGGGGATCGCCTCGCGGCTGTCAAGCCAGCGCCGCCGGAGCGGGGCCGCCGCTCGACCAGTCCAGCAGTTCCACGGTGTGGACGACCGGCGTCGGAGTGGCCGAGGCGATCTGGGCGATGCAGCCGATATTGCCGGCAGCGATCACGTCCGGCCTGACGCGCGCGATATTGGCGACCTTGCGTTCGCGCAGCGCGCCGGCGATTTCGGGTTGAAGGATGTTGTAGGTTCCCGCCGAACCGCAGCACAGATGCGCCTCCGGGATCGAGCGCACCTCGAACCCCGCCCTTCGCAGCAGCGCCCTGGGTCCATCCGTGATCTTCTGCCCGTGCTGCAGCGAGCAGGCCGCGTGGTAGGCGACGGCGAGGGGACGCGGCGCGGAGAATTCGAGGTCGAGCCCCGGCGCTATTTCGCTGATGTCCCTGGCGAGAGCTGCGACGGCCTTTGCTCTTTCCGCATAGACCGGATCGTCGCGCAGCATATGACCGTAGTCCTTGATCGTCGCGCCGCAGCCCGACGCCGTGACGACGATCGCCTCGAGCCCGTCGCCCTCCATCTCGCGCGACCAGGCGTCGATATCGGCGCGCGCCTGATCGAGCGCCCGCTCTTCCGCGCCCATATGGTGGGCGAGAGAGCCGCAGCAGCCTTCGCCCTTCGGGATGACGACTTCGATCCCGGCCCGATTGAGCAGCCGGATGGCCGCGGCGTTGATTTCGGGGGCAAGCACGCTCTGCGCGCAGCCGGTCAGGAGCGCCATGCGGCGGCGGGGGCCGGCCGTTCGTTCCGGCGAGTAGACGGTTGGCGCATTGGTGATTGCCGCGACAGGGAGCGTCTTCGGCGCCAGGGCCAGCATCGCGTCGAGCCGGGCGCCGATTCCGGGCAGGCTCCGGACCAGCGGGCGGAAGACCCGGCCGAGCGCGGCGAGCCGCAGCGCGGCGCGGAAGGCGCGCGGCGAGGGGAGCAGCCGCACCAGCACGGCGCGAAGCGCGGCGTCGGCCGTCGGCCGGCGGTAGGTCTTCTCGATCCGCGTCCGCGCCACGTCGACCAGCCGTCGGTAATCGACGCCCGACGGGCAGGTCGTCATGCAGGAGAGACACGAAAGGCAGTGGTCGATCGGCGCGACGTCCTGCGCCGTCATTGCCCTACCGCTCTCGAGCAGGTCCTTGATCAGATAGATCCGCCCGCGCGGGCTGTCCCGCTCGTCCCCAAGCGTCACATAGGTCGGGCAGGTCGCCGTACAGAGTCCGCAATGCACGCAGGACCGCAGAATCCCTTCCAGTTCGCGCGTATGCAGGTCGGCGAGCGCCTCGGGGGAGAATCGGGTCTGCACGGGATCCTCAAACGCCGGGATACATCCGGCCGAAATTCAGAATGCCCCCAGGGTCGAAGCTCGTCTTGAGGCTGCGGCTGATGCGAAGTTCGAGTTCCGACGGCGGCTGAAACACCGCAACTGCCGCCCGCAGTTCGTCGCGGGCGCGCATCAGGGTCGCGTGGCCCCGCGACGGCGGCAACGTCCGGCGAACGACGGCCGCCGCGGATTCGCTCGCTTCGGTGGCCAGCCAGACGAGGCCGCCGCCAAGGTCGAGATAGTGCGCCAGCGCGGCGCCGGCGAGGCGCCCAATAAAAGCGTTGGCCTCGGAAGGGGCGAGGCTGATCCGCCAGACAGCGCGATCGCGCGGTTCGGCGACAAATTTCGCGTCCCGGATCGCGCGCCACAGCGCCGGCGAGTCCGCGCCGACGACAGGCTGGACCTCGCCGAATTCCGCAAGGAGGTCGGTCAGCCGCCCGGCGCGATAACTGACCGAATCCTCGAATCCTTCGATCCGCAGGAGCGCCCTGGAGGAATCGCCGCCCATTCCGGCAGGCAGCCACGCTGCGCCGCTGACGGCGAAAGGAGAGCCGAGCGCGCGGGTCATCGCTTCGATCGCGCGCTTTGCGTTTGCGTTGAGGATCGCCAGCGTTTGCTCGTGTTCCGGTTTGGGAGCGAGCTTGATCGTCGCTTCGGTCAGGAAACCCAGTGTGCCGTGGGCGCCGCAGTTCAGCTTGGTGAGATCGAGACCGGTCACGTTCTTCATCACCCGGCCTCCGCAGCGAATCGTCTCGCCGAGGCCGTTGACGAGCGCGAGCCCCAGAATCCCGTCGCGCACTCCGCCTACGCTCACGCGTCGGGGACCTGCGTGGTTCGAAGCGACCATCCCGCCGATCGTCGGCGCGCCGGCCGCGCCCCAAAGCGCCTCCGGGCGCATGGGCTCGAACGGAAGGATCTGATTGTGCTCGGCGATCAGATCCTCGATCGCATCGATCGTGGTTCCGGCCTTCGCACAGATCGTCATCTCTGCTGGCGCATAGAATACGACGCCCGCGAGTCCGGCGGCGGAGAACCGGCGTTTCGCTTCCCGCGGCCGCCCCAGACCGCGGCGGGTGTCGCCGCCGCGAATGTCGAGCCTGGCCCCGTCCGCGCAGGCCGCCCGGATCAATTTCGCCACTTCCTGGTCGCTTTCCGGCGTCAGAAGGTCCGTCATGCGGCGCGCTCGCCGAGCGGAAACACTTTTGCCGGATTGAGACGGCCCTCCGGGTCGAACACGGCGCGCACCCGCTTCTGCTGCTCGAGTTCGATCGCGCTGAACTGGCGGGTCATCAGGTCGCGCTTCTCGATCCCGACGCCATGCTCCCCGGTCAGGCAGCCTCCGAGTTCGACGCACATGATGAGAATGTCGGCGCCGGCCGCCTCGGCTTTCCCCGCCTCTTCCGGATCGTTGACATTGTAGAGAATGAGCGGGTGCATGTTGCCGTCGCCCGCGTGAAACACATTGGCGACCCGCAGGCCGTAGGAGGCGCAGATCTCGCCGGTGCGCCGCAGCGCTTCCGGCAGCCGCCCCGTCGGAACCGTTCCGTCCATGCAGATGTAATCCGCTACCCGGCCCGTCGCGCCGAAGGCGGACTTCCGTCCCTTCCAGATCTGCGCGCTTTCCATCGCCGACATCGATTCGCGCATCGTCCGGACATTATGTGCCCTTGCGATGCCGGAAATCTTGGCGAGCAGCGCCTGCATCTCGTTCTCGCTGCCCTCGACCTCGATGATCAGCATCGCCTCGACGTCGAGCGGGTAGCCTGCGTGCGCAAAATTCTCGCAGATATGAATGGCCGGCCGGTCCATGTATTCCATGGCCACCGGCACGATGCCGGCGCCTATGATCGCCGCGACGCACTGGCTCGCATCCTCGACGGAGTCGAATCCGAACAGCACTGGCCGGGCGCCCTCCGCCGAGCGGATGAGCCGCACGGTCGCCTCCGTGACCACGCCGAGCTGGCCCTCGGAGCCGCAAATCAGGCCGAGCAGGTCATAGCCCGCCGCCTCCGACGCCGGACCGCCGACGTCCAGAATCTCGCCGTCGAAGGTTACGAAACGGACGCCGAGGAGATTATTGGTCGTCACCCCGTACTTCAGGCAATGCGCGCCGCCCGAATTCATCGCGATGTTGCCGCCGATGGTGCAGGCGAGTTGCGAGGACGGGTCGGGCGCGTAGAAGAATCCCTCGGGGCCTACAGCCTCGGAAATCGCCAGATTGGTCACTCCGGCTTCGACCCGCGCGTAACGGTCGGCCAGATTCACCTCCAGGATGCGGTTCATCTTCGTCAGCGCAAGGACGACCGCGTCTTCCTGCGGAATCGCCCCGCCGGAGAGCGACGTGCCGGCGCCGCGCGGAACGACGTTCACTTTCTCGTCCCGGCAGAACCGCAGCACCCGCGCAACGTCCGCGGTCGAACGCGGCAGGGCGACCGCAAGCGGCAGCCGGCGGTAGGCCGTCAGGGCGTCGGTCTCAAAGGCGAGGCGGCCCGATTTGTCGGCGACGAGACATTCGGGCGGAAGGATTTTCGCGAGCCCCTCGAGGATCGAGTCGCGGCGTCGAAGGATGTCGTCGTCGATCGGGGGGAAAGCGATCTGCGCCATGGAATCCTCGGCGGGATGATGGACGCGGCGTCCGCGACCCGGATCGATAGGACATCGACCCGCGCTAGAGATAGTCTCAACCCCCGGCGCTGTCATGGGGCGGAAATCGGCCGAGCGGCTCAAACCTCGACCGGCAGCTTCGCCATCCCATTTGCGCCGAAGATGCGCCGGTATCGTTCGAGCTCGTCGGGCGGCCCCAGCGCCTTGTTTGGATTGTCGGACAGCTTCACCGCAGGATGCCCGTCCGCTTCCACAACTTTGCAGACAAGTGAGATCGCCCTGAGCTCGCCGTCCACGCCGGCTGGCGCGCATCCGAGAAAGTCGTTCGTCAGGTTGGTGCCCCAGCCGAACGAAACGTTGACCTGCCCGCGTAGCGCCCGGGCGGACGCCTCGATCGAGTTGATGTCCATCGCGTCGGACAGCACGATGAGCTTCTCGGCCGGGTCGCGGCCACGCAGCCGCCACCAGCTGATGAGCTCGCGTGCGCCCTCGACCGGAAGCTTGGAATCGGGCCGGGCCCCCTTCCACTCGGCGACCCAGTCAGGCGCATTGCGCAAGAAAGTGGTCGTGCCAAAGCAGTCGGGCAAGACGACCAGCAGGTTCCCGCCATACATTTGCGCCCAGTCCTCGAGAACCTTGTAGGGCGCCGCGCGCAGTTCGTCTTCGTCGCGCGCGATCGCCGCATAAACCATCGGCAGCTCGTGGGCGTTAGTGCCGATCGCTTCGAGGCCGGTGTCCATGGCGTGCTTGACATTGGACGTCCCGATGAAGCTTTCGCCGAGACCTTCCTGCAGCGCCTCCACGCACCATCGCTGCCAGAGGAAGCCGTGCCGGCGGCGGGTGCCGAAATCGGAGACCCTGAGCGGTCCCTCGCGCTCCAGAAGCCGCAGCCGTTCGACCTTCGACCAAAGTTTCGCCTTCGTGCGAGCGTACAATACGTCGAGATCGAAACGGCTCATGTGGCGCATCGCGGCCCGAGCGCGGAGCTCGTTGATGATGGCGAGCGCCGGAATTTCCCACATGGTGGTCTCGGCCCAGGGGCCCGCGAAGCGCAGCTCGTACTGCCCGTCACGCCGGGTCAGCTCGTACTCGGGGAGTCTGAACCCGGCAATCCACTCCATGAAGTCGGGCTCGAAAATATGCCTTGTGCCGTAAAAGGTGTTGCCGGCGAGCCAGATCAGCTCGTTCTTGGCGAATCGCAGCGTCCGCGCGTGATCGAGCTGATCAATCAGCTCCTGCTCGTCGACGATCTCGGCGAGGCGGACAGACGTCGTCCGGTTGATCAGCTGAAAGGTGACCTGCCGCTCCCGGTGCATCTTCCAGATCATCTGGAGCATCAGCAGCTTATAGAAATCCGTATCCAGCAGCGTCCTGACCGCCGGATCGATCCGGAACGTGTGATTGTAGACGCGGGTTGCGATGTCCGTGGCCATTGTGCGACCTTACGAAGCCGCTGAAATCACGGCAAGGGCGAGGAATGCGCCCGGTACAGGGAATTGGCGGAACATGAACGACACGTCGGCCGGCGCCGCTCGGACTTCAGGATCGCAGCCGTGCGTCGGTTTGTTCGTCACCTGCCTCGTCGACATCGTCCGTCCGACGGTTGGCTTCGCCGCGGTCAAGCTGCTCGAAGATGCGGGCTGCTCGGTCGTCGTTCCGGCGCAGACCTGTTGCGGGCAGCCGGCCTACAACGCGGGCGACCGCGCAACGGCGAAGGCGCTGGCGCGCCAGGCGATCGAAACATTCGCCGACTGCGACTACGTCGTTGCCCCGAGCGGGTCGTGCGGAGGCATGCTGGCCACTCACTACCCCGACCTGTTCGCGGGTGAGCCGGAGATGGCCGTGAAAGCCGAGCGCTTCGCCGAGAAGACCCACGAGCTCGTCAGTTTTCTAGTCGACGTCATGAAAGTCGAAAGAGTCGAGGCGCGCTTCGACGGAACCGTCGCCTATCACGATTCGTGCGCGGGCCTCAGGGAGCTCGGCGTCAAGGCTCAGCCGAGGCGCCTGCTGGCCAGCGTCAACGGGCTGACGCTCGTGGAGCTCGAGGAGGCCGAGACGTGCTGCGGTTTCGGCGGACTGTTCGCGACGAAATACGGCGAACTGTCGAACGCAATCGTTGCGCGCAAAGCCGCGGACATTGGCCAGGCGAAGGTTGGCGCCGTGCTCGCCGGCGACCTCGGCTGCCTCCTGAACATGGCGGGAAAGCTTCAGCGTGACGGTTCGCCCGTCAGGGCAAGGCATGTCGCCGAAGTTCTCGCCGGCATGGCCGAAGGACCGGCGATCGGCGAGCCGCCGACGGGGCACGGCCAGTGAGCGACGTCGCGACGACTCGGAAGTTCAAGAGCAACGCCCATGCCGCGCTGGTCGACGCGCGCCTGCAGGGCGCCCTTGTCCATGCGCGAAATTTCACCTTTCGGCGCGCCGCGGCGGCCGAACGTCTGCCGGAGTTCGAGGCCCTCCGGGACAGCGCGCGCGCCATCAAGGACCATACGCTCCTCCATCTCGACCTCTATCTCCACGCCTACGAACGCAAGGTGCGCGACAGCGGAGGCCACGTTTATTACGCGCAGGACGCCGAGGAGGCGCGCAGGATCATCGTCGACCTCTGCCGGTCGCTCGGGGCGAAGACCGTGACCAAAGGCAAATCGATGATCTCGGAGGAGATCGGGCTCAACCAGGCAATCGAAGCGGCGGGGATGGAAGCGGTCGAGACGGATCTCGGCGAATACATCATCCAGCTTCGCGGCGAGACTCCCTCCCACATCATCGCGCCGGCGATTCATGTCACGAAAAACGACGTCGAGCAGGATTTTCGCAAAGCCCATCGCGACCTGCCGCCGAACCGCGACCTGTCCGCGCCCGAAGCGCTGCTCGCCGAGGCGCGCGCAGTGCTCCGCGCCAAATTTCTCTCAGCTGACGTCGGTGTGACGGGCGCGAACTTTCTCATCGCCGAGACCGGCGCCTCGGTCATCGTAACGAACGAGGGGAACGGCGACCTGACGCAGATTTTGCCCAGGGCGCATATCGTGATCGCGTCACTCGAAAAGATCGTGCCGACGATGGAGGACGCGGCGCAGCTTCTTCGCGTCCTCGCGCGCTCCGCGACTGGCCAGGACGCCTCGGTCTACACAACCTTCTCGACCGGACCGCGGCGGCCCGACGACCCGGATGGTCCATCCGAATATCATGTCGTCCTCCTCGACAACGGCCGCTCCTCGATGCTCGGCGGCGAATTCGAGGACATGTTGCGGTGCATCCGCTGCGGCGCCTGCATGAACCATTGCCCAGTCTATCAGGCGGTCGGGGGCCACGCGTACGGCTGGGTCTATCCCGGCCCGATGGGCGCAGTGCTGACGCCCTCGCTCATCGGCGTCGCGGAAGGGGGCCAGCTGCCGAACGCATCGACGTTCTGCGGGCGATGTGAAGCCGTATGCCCTGTGCGCATTCCGTTGCCCAGGATGATGCGCCACTGGCGCGAGCGCGAATTCGAGCGAAGCCTTTCTCCGGCCCCGTTACGCTACGGCCTCGGATTCTGGTCGTTCTTCGCCAGGCGGCCGACGCTGTACCGGCTCGCGACCGCCCTTGCCGCGCGCGCCATGAATCTCGCCGGACGCGGGAAGGGACGGTTCTCCTCAATCCCCTTCGCGAGCGGTTGGACCCGATATCGGGATCTCGCGGCGCCCGAACGAACCACCTTTCAAAGCCAGTGGCGCTCCAGGAGCGGTACGACGAAATGAACTCCCGCGAGGCGATTTTCGCCAATATACGTCGCTCGCTTGGCGTGACCGGGGACGAAGCCCCGCGCCTGTTCGAGGTCAGGAGTCGGCTGTCGCAGACGCCGTCCGGCGTCGTGCCGCGGCGCGGGCAGGGCGACATCGACGCTCGCATCGAGACGTTCAAGGCCGAGGCTTCCCGGGTCCAGGCGACCGTCTCCGAGGTCGAGAGTCTTGCCGCGGCGCCTACCGAGGTGGCGCGCTTCCTGCGCGAGAACAATTGCCCCGCTTCCTTACGCATGGGCGCCGACGAACGGCTTCACGCGATGCCTTGGAGCGCAACGACCCTGGAAATTCTGCGCGGGCCCTCGGACGGCCACGACGCAAGCGCCGTCTCGATGGCGTTCGCGGGGATCGCCGAAACCGGGACTCTCGCCCTCGTCTCCGGCCCGGCGAACCCGACCACGCTCAATTTCCTGCCCGACAGTCACATTGTCGTGCTTCGCAAGCAAGACGTTGTTGCCGACTACGAGAGCGTTTTTGCCATGTTGCGAGAGGCTTACGGCAAGGGCGGCGCGCCCCGCACACTCAATTTCGTCACCGGGCCTTCCCGGTCGGCCGATATTGAACAGACGCTGCTGCTCGGCGCCCATGGCCCCAGAAGGCTCCATGTCGTGATCGCCGGCTGACGCTGTTCCCCAGAGAGATTTCCCTGCCGGCGTCGCAATAAAGCCGCGGTCGTACAATTTTGGTAATTTTGTCGTGGTTAACCAAATGGAGAGGCGCGCGCGTGCATAGAGGCGCGCGAGCGCGAGTTGGTCCGATGAAGCTGAGCGTATGGTTTTTTGGCGGCCTTCTTTGCTTGTCTTTGGAAGTTTCGGGCGCCCTTGGGCAGACGACGACCGCGCCAACCGAGAACGTTTCGCCGGTCATCAAACCGTCTGATGCAAGCCCCGACTCGGCAAGGGGCGCTCCGGCGACCCCGTTCATGCCCTCGCAACCTCCCGCCGCCGCGCCGTCCGGCCTGGTGGCCGGTCCGGCGTCTGCGCCGACCTCCCCTCCGAACGCCATGCCCGCCCCGACGCCGGCGGATTCCGCCGCCGCGCCCGCGGGCCCTCCTGTCGCGACCGCTCCGCCTGTAAAGCCAAGAAAAGTCGCGCCGCCCCCGCCTCCGCTTGAAACCGCGCTATCGGCCGACCCGGACCCGACGCTCCAGCCCAATACCTTCTTCGCCACCGCGAAGGCGTCCGAACGCTACGGGACGATCGCCGACGCCGGCGGCTGGCCGACCGACCTCATTGCGCTGCATCCGGGCGCGAAGGGCGCCGAGGTCGCAAAACTGCGCAAGCGGCTGGCAATCGAGGGGGACTTGGACGCCCAACATTCGACCGGCCAGATCTATGACGCCGCGCTGACGGACGCCGTCAAACGCTTCCAGGCGCGCATGGGTCTGAAACAAACCGGAATTGTGTTCAGCGCTACGCTGAAGGCGATCAATGTCCCGGCCAGCGTCCGGTTCCGGGAGCTCGCTTCGAGTGCCGACCGCCTCGCCGGGGCCAATTTTGCGTTCGGCGACCGCTATGTCGTCGTCAATATCCCATCGACTTCGGTCGAGACGGTGGAGAACGGACGCGTCGTTCATCGCTATGTCGCCATCGTCGGCGGCCCCGAGCACCCCTCGCCCGAAATCTCCGCCCACATCCAGGCCGTGAACCTCAATCCCACCTGGACCGTGCCGACGTCGATCATCAAGAAGGAGATCATCCCGCGCATGCAGCGCGACCCGGGCTATCTGTCCAGGCAGAAGATCCGGATCCTCGACGGCTCGGGACAGGAGGTCAATCCGAAGGCGATCGACTGGAGCAGCGAAAAGGCCACCAACTATACGCTGAGGCAGGATTCGGGGGCGGGCAATTCGCTCGGGTCGATCCGAGTAAATATGCCGAACAAGCTCGCCGTCTACATGCATGACACCCCCTCGAAGCGGTTGTTCGGGGCCGACTACCGCTTCCTGAGCCATGGCTGCGTCCGGGTTCAGGGGGTTTACGACTATGCGGAATGGCTGCTGCAGGGCACGCCGGGGGGCCCGAACGGCGTGTGGGACAAGGCGGCGTTGCAGGACAAGGTCAAGGAGGGCGCACCCTTCGACATCCGCCTCCAGAGGGCCGTCCCCGTCATCTGGGTCTATCTCACTGGTTGGTCGAACGGGGACGGGCCGGCGAACTTCCGCGACGACGTCTATGGCCTCGACACCGTGGGCGTGGCGCAGGCGAGCCTGCCTTCACCGCCGACGCAGTGACGTCAGCGGCGGGTCGCGATGACCGTCGAGGCACCGCGGCCGTTGCAGAACCGGGTCGATCCGTTCGGAGACTTTACTCGGTCGCCGCGCGGGGAGCCTTGATGGGCAATCGGGGCGGGCGGCTGCATCGCGACGACAGGACGCGCGGTCGGAGGCGCTGGACGTCGAAGAGGTGGATCGCCTGCCGCTGCGCGTTCAAAGGGCCACGGCGCGAGGTATGGGGCGGGGGCTACACCGAGCTCTTCTTTCTCGACGAGCCGACCGCGCTCGCGGCCGGCCACCGTCCCTGATTCGAGTGCCGTCGCGAAGCGGCGAAGGCGTTCCTCGCCGCGTTTCCCGGCGCGCCGGGGAATGCGGGCGCCAGGGACGCAGTTCTGCACGGAGAACGCCTGGTCGGGCGCAGCAAGCGGGTCAAGCTGCTCTTCGACAGTGCTCCGAGCCAAGTTTTTGATCGCGCGCGCAAAATCGCGCTACGCCGCGGGCGTGGCACTACAAAACGAAGGAAGCGCGTAAATCAGGCGGCGGAGATCTGCCGCATTCTCGGCGGCAGGCGACGCCGAGGGCGGAGAGCGCGAGGCTGGCGCCTGGGCGTGGGGCGGAGCGCAGCAGGAAGCGTTTGTCGTCCTGCTCGACCTCGGTCTCGGTGAGCGAGTCGAGGTCGGCCATCACGGCGGGCCAGGAGGCGCGGGCGCCGCTGTCGACCGCGGCGAGCCGGTCTTCCAGCTCCTTCTTGAGAACGAGCGCGAGAAAGCTGCAGGCGACGTGGCCGCGGATCGTTTCGTCGAGCTTGTGGTAGATCGGCCGCGTGTCGAGCAGACTTTTGGTCGTGCGAAAGGTTCGCTCCACGGTCCAGAGTTGTTTGTAGACGAGCATCGCCTCCAGCGGCGAGAGATGGGCGTTGGTCTGCAGCACGAACACGCCGTCGAATTTTGCGTCCTCCTCGACTTTGGCGCGGTCGATGGAAAAGCCGTCTCCCTCCGGGTCGGCGAGGAAGCGGCGGTAGCCCTTGTTGCCGACGAGGCTCTTGTCGCCCTTCTTCAATTGCCGCTCAAGGTTGGCGACGATGGTCGCGCGATTGGCGGCGTCCTTTGTCATCTCGTCGAGGTTGCGGCACACGACATAGCGCCGCCCGGCGAGCGCGACCGCCTTGGCCTCGTAGTCGACCTCGCGCCGCGGCTTCTTCAGGACGAAGGGAACGAACGGCGCGGGATCGTCGAGGACGAGCTCGCGCACCAGCTTGTCGGTCCGCTCGCGCACGCCCAGAACGTAGATGAGCCCTCGCGTCTCGAGTTCGGCGATCGTCTCGGCGCTGATCATGCCACGGTCGGCGACGACGCAGACGCGGTTGATGCGGAAGCGGCGCTGCAGGCGGTCGATCGCCGGGATCAGGCCCGTCACGTCGGCGGTGTTCCCGGGCCACATCTCCGTGCATACCGGGCGGCCGTCGCCGTCGAGCAGCACGGCCAGGATCATCTGGTTGAGGTCGGGCCGGTGATCCTTGGAGAAGCCGCGCCTCCCCAGCGTCTGGCCGCCCGCGCCTTCGAAATAGAGGCTGGTGGTGTCCATGAACACGATGTCGAGCGTGGTCAGGAGGTCGCGCCGGGCGGCGAACAACTCCTCCTCCAGGACGTCCTTCACGCAGCGCGGCGAAAACGGCGTCGCGGCGTCCTGCTGGTCTTTTGGCAGTTCCTCGCCGAGCCACGCCATCGTGCGATAGAGATGATGCAGTTCGATCTCGTCGACGCCGTCGATGCGGTAGTCCTCGCGCCAGCGATCGGCGGCGCGGTCCGAGCCGCCGCACGCCAGGCGATGGAGCACGGTCAGGAACGCCGCGCGCTCCAGCGAGAACTCATGGTTGCGCGCGCCCGCCAGGCGCTCGATCACCCCCCGGCAGCCGGTCTCCTCCCACACCCGCTCGAAGGCGAGCGCCGGACCGACGCGCCGCGTCGCCACGACGGTGGCCTCGCCGCGGTCGAGCGCATCGAGCACGATCGCCTTGTCGGCAAACCGCGCGCCCGAGCGCAGCAGTCGCTCCAACTGCCCGCTCTCGTTGAAATCCTCGACCCGCCCGAGCGTGGCGATCACCTGCTGGCGGACGGCCGCGCCCTCGCGCCGGCTCTCGACGATCTGCAGATAAGCGCGACCACCAGAGGTCTTCTTGCGGAAATACATGGCGGAAAGCCTGTCGCCGACTCGATGTCGGTGCGCACAGAATCCGCTGCGATTATCACAAAATCAAGCGAAATCGGCACAAAACGTGGCACTACATTTTCGCGTCCGCACACCCTCGGCTCAAATCATATCAATAACTTACGCGCCACGCACATGCGTTAACTGTCGAAGATCAGTCTAGCGGTCCCGGCTCGGTGATCTGCCGAACGGCGCGATGGTCGCCCTCGACGGGCGTCCGCATGCGCTCTGCGCTGGCGGTCTTCTGCCCTGGAGTTTCGCCGGCCACAGGAGTCCTGTTGGCCGCACGCGCGGCTCGAAGTCGGCGTCCTGACGCCGCGCTCTTCGGTTCTGGCGATCGCCGCCGGCTACCGGCCGCAATGGGCGCCCCCGGCCGCAATGGGTGCCGCCGACCGCGTGACGTCCGCAGGATGGCTGTCGTCCGTTTGATCCGCGATGGACTGCTGCCGGCAAATCAGGTTTGCCCCGGTGCCCCTTATGTCATCCGCGAGAGCGACCTGGCTCGGCCAGCCGTCCTGCAGGCGATCGTCAGGGGACGTCCAGTATCATCCGATCCGCGACAGGAAAGTCTGCCTTTTCAATGAGATCACGAGGTACTGCATTACTGCATTATGTCGCCGCCCTGTTCATGCCGAGCAGCAGGCGATCGTTGGAATTGGCCGGATCATACACCCCGTCGGCGTCGGCGATCAGCGTGTCGAACAGCGCGCAGATCTCCAGAAGCTGACGCCAATCCCGGCAGGGGCGCGCCAGCCGCGACATCTCCACGCCGAGCACGAGGCCGACCTTGCCGAGGCCGACCTCTGCGACCAGCCGCTGAAAGCCCAAGCGTCCTTCGACGCTCGCGCCTGAGCGTCCGAGATCATCGTCGATGACGACGATCTGCCCGTGCAGCCAGCCAAACTGCGCCGCCCGGTCCGCGAGCGCGTACTGCAGCTTGGTCGACTCCTGATGGCGCTCAACCTGCTGCGCTGTGGATTGGCGGACTAGACGATCGCCAGACGATCTGATGGCGCCAGGCGATCTTGTCGCAGGACGAGCCGCTGCGACGCTGGACAAGGCCCGCATCCGTCATAGGACGCCTCCGGGCGACCGGGAAGCTGCGCATCCGATGCAAGGCCATCTGTCCCAGGAGCGTCGCTATGCGTCCCCGTCGTTCCGGGGCATCAGGGTCCAGATCGACGCCGGCAGATCGCTCATCGCGGGATCCAAGCCAACGCGCCAGGGCGGATAGCGCTTCGAACCCGATTCTCGGCGATTCGTCCGATTTCGTCAATTTATGAGCGGCGTCGAGTCGCTAGCAGATGGAGTGACGTGATTTCGTAGCTCGTGAAGTGTCGTGTTTTTTGGAGGCCCTGGAGGGCCTTGATGGACACGGCGCACATTCGCGAGGGAATACGGAAGATGCGGTTTTCGACGATTTTGGACCGCTGGGACTCGGGAGAGATGACACAGGAGACGGCGGCGGAGCTGTTGGGGATGAGCGTTCGCTCTTTCCAGCGATGGAGAGAGCGCTACGAGGCGGACGGCGAGGCTGGGCTGGTCGATCGGCGCGGCGCGCCGTCGCCGCGGCGTGCGCCGGAAGAGGAGGTCGAGCGGATGCTCGGGCTCTACCGGGACAAGTACGCCGACTTCACGGTCAGGCATTTCCACGAGCAGCTGACCAAGCGCCACAATTACACGCTTGGCTACACCGTGACGAAGCTTTGCCTGCACAGGGCCGGGCTGGTCAGACCGGCGCCCAAGCGCTCGGCGCACCGCAAGAAGCGGCCGCGCCGGCCGATGCGCGGCATGATGCTGCATCAGGACGGGTCGCGGCACGTGTGGGTCGAGGGCAGGCCCTCGATGGACCTGATCGTCACCATGGACGACGCCACGAGCGAGATCTACTCGATGATCCTCGTCGAAGAGGAGGGAACGGCCTCGACCTTTGAGGCCTTGCGCGAGGTGATCGGCGAGCGCGGCCTGTTCTGTGCGCTCTACACCGACCGCGGCAGCCATTACTTTCATACCCCGGAGGCCGGCGGGAAAGTCTCGGGCACGGTCCAGACGCAGGTCGGGCGGGCTCTGGCGCATCTGGGGATCGAGCACATCGCCGCCTATTCGCCACAGGCGCGGGGACGCTCCGAGCGGCTGTTCGCCACCCTGCAGGACCGGCTCCCCAAGGAGCTGCGGCTGGCCGGGATCGAGACCGTCGAGGCGGCCAACGCCTGGCTGAAGAGCCATTACATCGCCGAGCACAACGCCCGCTTCGCCGTCGACCCCGAGCAGGAGGGCTCGGCCTTCGTCCCCGACGCCAAGGAGATGTGGCGCGAGATCCTCTGCGTCGTCGAGGAGCGCACGGTCGCCGGCGACAACACCGTCGCCTGGAACGCAAGGCGCCTGCAACTGCCGGAGAGCCGCCTGCGCCCGCATTTCGTCAGGGCGCAGGTGCGGGTGCACGAGTACCCCGACGGAGCCTGCGCTGTGTTCCTCGGCCCGCATCGGCTCGCCGACTACGACGCCGAGGGAGTCCTCCGCGTCCCGACTGCGCCCAAGTCTGGCGTCGTGCTCGGGGCCGTCAAGGACAAGCCCTGTCGGGCGCGCTTGCGCGCATCCTTGACCGCCCCTGCGCGCGACGCCAATTCCGCTGCGCAGGCCGGGACGAGGAAACGGCCGCCCAGCCGAACAAGGAAACAGCCCAAACCCAACCCGGAGATGATCGACGCAGCATCCTCCTCTCGAGCCGGGCCGTCCGCGGCTTCCGACCCGCTTCGAACATCAACCCGAAGACGCCACATCATGCGCTACAAAAACACGACAGGTTGACGAGCTACGGACACGAGGCGACGATCCGGCTTCATCGCCCGCCACCCCGACGCCTCCGCTGAACCTAACTTTGGCCAGATGCGATGGTCCTGCCTGCGACCGCAAGTCGCCTTGACTTGCGGCCGTCGGGCTCGCGAAAACGTAGACGGTTCCGGTCTTCCGGATCGGGTCGGAGCGGGAGCGGACAGGGTGGGGATCGAAAGCCAGATCAAGACCGCGACGCCGCAGGCCGACGGTGCGAAGGCCGCGCCGCCCGCTCCGGACCGGATGCCTCCAGCGCCGGCGCCTTCCCCGAGCTCCGTCATCATTTCCGCCCCTTTGTCCCCGCGCAAGGCGGCGAGGCGCGCCCTCGAACTGGAGGAGTCGAGGCAACAAAGGGTGGAAGTCCAGTCGCTGCGCCACGATCCCGACGCGATCCGCCGCGCGTTCGAAACCGGCGACTATCCATACAAGTCGAAGGTCACCGAATCCCATTACATGGAGCGCATGCTGCCGCTGCAGGCGGAGCTGCTCAAGGCGCAGAACTGGGTCAAGGAAAGCGGCGAGAAGCTCGTTATCCTGTTCGAGGGGCGCGACGCGGCCGGCAAGGGCGGCACGATCAAGCGCTTCATGGAGCATCTCAATCCGCGCGGGGCCCGCATCGTAGCGCTGGAAAAGCCCAACGAGCGCGAGCGGACGCAATGGTATTTCCAACGCTACATCAACCACCTGCCCTCTGCCGGCGAAATCGTTTTCTTCGACCGCTCCTGGTACAACCGCGCCGGCGTCGAGCGGGTGATGGGTTTCTGCAAGCCCAACGAATATCTCGAATTCATGCGCCAGTGTCCCGAACTCGAGCGGATGCTCGTGCGCTCCGGCATCTGGCTGTACAAATACTGGTTCTCGGTGACCCGCGAGGAGCAGCGCCGCCGCTTCGCGGCGCGCCAGACCGACCCGCTGAAGCAGTGGAAGCTCTCGCCGATCGACAAGGCCTCGCTCGACAAGTGGGACGACTACACCGAGGCGAAGGAGGCGATGTTCTTCAACACCGACACCGCCGACGCGCCCTGGACGATCGTCAAGTCCGACGACAAGAAGCGCGCACGCATCAACTGCATGCAGCACTTCCTTGCCGCGCTCCCCTATCCGAACAAGGACCGGCGCATCGTCGTCGGTCCCGACCCGCTGATCGTCGGATCGTCGTCGCTGGTCATCGGCGCGGCGGAGAACATTCTCGAGACCACCCTGCACCCGGCCAACCGCCGGAAGTAAGAGCGCTTGGGCTCACGCCGCGACCGGCTCTTCGTAGGTTGTGACCTCGAAATGCTGCAGCGGCGCCTGTCCGAACGCGGTGGAAAGCGCCACGTCGGCCGCGTCGCGGCCTCGACCCATGACGATGCGTCCGATCCGGGGCATGTTGTGGCGGGCGTCGAATGGGTACCAGCGTCCGTTGAGGAAGACTTCGAACCAGGCGGAAAAGTCCATCGGCGCCGGATCGGGTGGAACGCCGATGTCGCCGAGATATCCGGTGCAGTAGCGCGCGGGCACGTTCATCGCCCGGCAGAGCGCGATTGCGAGATGCGCGAAGTCGCGGCATACGCCGACGCCGTCGCGCAAACCGTCGGACGCGACCCGCTTCGGATTGGCCAGCGAATAGTCGAAACGAATCCGGCCGTGGACGAAATCGCAGATCGTCTGCACAAGGCGCGCCCCGCCGCCGATTCCATGGAATTGCGACCAGGCGAAGTCGGCGAGATTGTCGCTGTCGCAGTAGCGGCTGGCGAGCAGAAAGACGAGCACCTCGCTCGGCAGGGCGTTGATCGGCGCGAGCGGAGCGTCCTCAGGCGCTTCATCGGGAAGGCCGCTATCGCGGATCGTGAAGTCGTTGGTGAACGTCACTGCGCCCGGCGGAACGTCAAGTCGCGTCACCCGGTTGCCGAACAGGTCGAAATAGGATCCCATCGGCAGGCGCGGGTTCGCGACGACAATGTCCGGCGACAACAGATCCGCGTCGCGCGAGGGATGGATGTTGAGCTGCAGGAGCATCGGCGTCGGCGCCGCGCACTGAAAGGATATCTTGAATCCGGCCCGGATTATCATCGGCAGGGTCCCTCTGCGAATGGTGAAGCATCGGCACAAGCGGAACGCTTTGGGCTCACTTTGGTTGCGTTACTTCAACCAGAACCTCCATGCCCAATTCATCGTCCAGGCTGCCGAAGTACGTTCCAGTCAGCGGCGCAGCGTGAGCCGGATTGCGCGCGACCGCAACCCGAATAAGATCCCTGCCGCCGACCAAGCCGTTGGTCG
The DNA here is from genome assembly GCA_963741405.1 of uncultured Alphaproteobacteria bacterium. Lineage (GTDB taxonomy): Bacteria > Pseudomonadota > Alphaproteobacteria > Rhizobiales > Beijerinckiaceae > Roseiarcus. The sequence goes on along the minus strand of CAVUHX010000040.1, from coordinate 86,108 downwards.
GATCGAATTCGATCCAGCCCGCCCCGGGCAGATACACCTGGCACCAGGCGTGCGTCGCGCCGCCCCCGAGCCGTACAGGCTCGTCGTCTCCGCGCGGCACGTAGACATAGCCGGAGACGAAGCGGGCGGCGAATCCGAGGGAGCGGAGGCCCTCCATCATCAAGACCGCAAAGTCGCGGCAGCTGCCCCGGCGGCGGTCGAGGGTCACGCGTGGCGGCTGCACGCCAAATTCCTCGCGCCGCTCGTAGGAAAATCCTTCCTTGATCGCATAGGTCAGCGTCATCAGCAGGTGGCTCGTCTGCGTCGCTCCCCCTGGAGTCGCGAACTGATGCGCCCAGCGGTCGACGTCGCCGGCCGGATCCTCGTACAGCCGCTCGATCGAGCGGGAAATGTCGGGCAGCTCGTCGGGCTGATAGGAAAACGGATAGGAGAGCGCGCGCGGCTCGATCTCGCCGCCGGGAGAATCGTCCGCCGTCCGTTCGACGGTGAAGCGGTTTTCGATCGTGAGCGCGGTCGAGGCGCCGGAAAAGGAGGCAAGCGCGACGCAATTGTCGAATGCGTCGTAAAGCCAGCGAAGACGCGCCGGCTGCGGCTCGATCAGGAGTTCCGACGCGACAAGCCGCTGATCGTGGCCGTCGCGCGGCCGCATCATCATGCGGTGCTCGCCGAACTCAACCGGCCGGGCGTAGCGGTAGGTCGTCACATGGCGGACGCTCAGGACGGCCTTGTCGCGCTGCACGGTGTTTGCTCGCCCCCTGTCGCTGCCGGGCCTCCATGTTGAGGCGCCAGCGCCAGCTGTTCAAGACGTGGATGACGTTGATCGAGGCGGAAGCGCTTGACGCCCGGCGCAGATAACAAACGGTGCGGTCAGTCGGGATGGCTGCCTTCAGCGATGGACCTCGTGTTAGGTCGCGACTCCTAGCCTCCGACCATTAATTTCACAATCTCGTCGTGCGTCGTCTCCGACGGCTTGCGCTTGCCCGAGTTCTCGCCGTGCCGGAACACCACAATCTCGTCGGCGACCTCGAAAATGTCGCGCAGGTTGTGCGAGATGAAGATGATTCCCTTGCCCTGCGCGCGCAGCGACTTGATGAGCGACAGGACGCGGCGCTGCTCGGGCACGCCGAGCGCCGCGGTCGGCTCGTCCATGATGACGAGTCGCGCGTTCCAGAAGATGGCGCGGCCGATGGCGATCGCCTGGCGCTGGCCGCCAGAAAAGGCGGCGACCGGCGCGTCGAGCCGGGTGACATGAAAGTCGAGGCTCGCCATGGTCTCTCTCGCCGCAGCGGCCATCGTCGCCCGGTCGAGGATCGGCAGGATGCCCAGAAATCGCCGTTTCGGCTCGCGGCCGAGAAAGATGTTCTCGCCGATCGACAGATTGTCGGCGAGCGCGAGGTCCTGGTAGATCGTCTCGATGCCGTTCGCGCGCGCCTCATGCGGCGTGGCGAAATTGATCGGCGCGCCGCCGAGCAGGATCTCGCCCTCGTCGTGCGAGAACACGCCGGAAATCGCCTTGATGATGGTCGACTTGCCAGCGCCGTTGTCGCCGGCGAGCGCCACCACTTCGCCGGGGAAGACGTCGAACGACACCCGGCTGAGCGCCTGCACCGCGCCGAACGCCTTGGAGACGTTGCGGACCGAGAGGATGGGCTCGGCGTCACTCAACCTGTCGCCCTCCTCCGAGCAGGCGGCGCTGCGTCTGGTCGACGAGCACCGAGACGATGATCACCGTTCCGACCGCGATGAACTGCCAGAACGGCTCGACGTTGATGAAGACGAGGCCATACTGGATGACCGCAATGACAAGCGCGCCGGCGATCGTTCCCCAGATCGTTCCCGATCCGCCGAACAGGCTCGCGCCGCCGATGACGACGGCGGCGATCGAGTCGAGCAGCAGTGGCTCGCCCGCCTGGGCCGCGCCGGCGGTGAAGCGGCCAGTGTACATGGCGCCGGCGATACCGGCCATGACCGCGGAGAGCAGGTACAGCTTGAGCGTCAGCGCCTTGATGTCGATGCCGGCGCGATTGGCGGCCGCCTTGCTCGCGCCGAGCGCGTAGGTGTGCTGGCCGAAGCGCGTCTGCGACAGCATATAGTGCAGGATAAGGCAGGCGACGGCGGTGATGATCACCAGCACCGGCACGCCGAGGATCCGGCCATTGCCGATGGCGCTGTACCAGTTATTGTCGATGGCGACCGTCATGCCGCCGGCGAACAGATAGGCCGCGCCGCGCGCGACGCCATACATTCCGAGCGTTCCGATGAACGGCGGGATCTGCAGCCGGGAGACGAGCAGCCCATTGACGAGGCCGGGAACGATCGCGATCGCCGTCCCCGAAAGGATCGCCGCCAGCATCGCGGCGAACGGCGGCAGGCCCCAGCGCGCGGCGAAGTAGTTGCACGCATGGGCGGCGATCACCGACGACAGGCCCATCACGAAGCCGAGCGACAAGTCGATGCCGGACGATATGATGACAAAGGTTTGCCCGAGCGCCAGCAGTAACGGCGCCGTGGCGAACACCAGGATCGACTGGATGTTGTAGATGTTGAAGAGAAACGAGGTCCCTTCCGCCGCGCGCGACCAGACCTCGAAAAACACAATGAGCAGGATGAGGAACACCCACGCCCTGAGCTGTGCGATCCAGAGGATGATCGGGTGAGGAAGAGTCGCCGTTGGCGACGTCACTGCAATCGACATGCGGTCCCCGCACGAACGTCAAGCGAGAGCCGCCAGCGCGATCGGCTGGCGGCTTCGGCGGTCGGTCGGGCCCTTACGAGCTCTTGTAGAGGAATCTCGAAACGTTCGGGTCGTCGATGTTATCCTTGGTCATCACCGTGAAGCCGGTGCCGATCGACGTCGGGACGGGGTTGCCGGTCAGATGGGCGAAGGCCGTGATGTAGCCGAAATAACCGATCTCGGCGGGGTGCTGGGCGATCGTCAGCGCGAATGTGCCGTCCTTGAGCTGCGCGACGACCGATTCCGGCGCGTCGAAGCCGGCGATCTTGACCACCCCGGCCTTTCCGGCCTGCTTGACGCCGTTCGCCGTGCCGCCGGCCGAGAACAGGTTGGCGCCGAAGACGCCCGCGAGATCGGGCACGCGACCGATCACCGCCTGCACCTGCGCCGCCGCCTTGTTGGCGTCATCGTCGTTGAACTGGGTTTCGAGAACCTCGATGTTCGGGTGGTCCTTCATCTCCAGCTTGAAGCCCTCTTCGCGCTGGTCGGTGGTCGACACGCCGGGCTTGACGTTGGAGACATAGACCTTGCCCTTGTCGCCGATTGCTTTCGCCAGACCCCGCGCCGCCATGCGGCCGCCGAGAACGTTGTCCGACGCGACATAGCTGATTGGGAAGTCGGCCTCGCCCGAGCCGGTCTGGAAGACGCCGTTGCCGATGAACGTGTCGACGCAGACGACGGTGATGCCGGCGTCGAACGCCTTGCGGAGCGGCTTGATGAGTTGGGTCTTGTCGACCGGGGCGATCATGATCGCCCCCGGCTTCTTGGCGATGATCGCATCGAGGATCGGCACCTGCAGCGAGACGTTCCATTCCGCCGCGCCTTGGTAAAGGAGTTCGGCGCCGACCGCCTTGGCGGCAGCCTCTGCGCCCTTGTGCATCGTGACGTAGAAGCCGTCGGCGGTAAGGCCGGGAATCAGAGCGATCGTCACCTTGTCGGCCGCGCTCGCGCGGCCTGGCAGCAGCCCGGCGCTCGCCATCGCCGCCGTGGCGCCCATCAGTTTCATCGCTGTACGACGTTCCATGATTTCCTCCCTGCACTTTAAGAATAGCGCATCGGATCTTATGAGCCGCGCAGCCCGCGCTCGTCAACGACAGTCTTTGCGAGTGACAATTTGGCGCAGGCGTCGCGCGCGAAGAACAGAAGCGCCGCCACAAGTCGCGCGCTTTGGCTTGACGGACCCGCCTCGATTATTGACAACGCGTACTGGCGGGCGAACGACATCGGGAGGACATGCATGCCCGAGGTCTGCGATGCGATCGTCATCGGCGCCGGTCCCGCGGGGCTCGCCACGGCGGCCTGCCTGCGGGGGCGGGGCGTCAAGCCCGTGATTGTCGAGAAATCGGGCGCGGTCGGCGCCGTCTGGCGGCGCCATTACGACCGGCTCCATCTGCACACCGACCGCGGACATTCCGGCCTGCCCGGCCTGCCGATGCCCTCGTCCTTCGGCCGCTATCCTTCGCGCGCGCAGGTGGTCGCCTATCTCGAAAGCTACGCGGACCGGTACGATCTGAAGCCCATCTTCGACGCGCAGGTCGACGCGGTTCGGCGCGATGGGCCGGGTTGGCGCGTCGAGGCGCCCGACGGCGCGCGGAGCGCCCGCGTCGTCGTCGTGGCGACCGGCTTAGCGGACTACCCCCATTCGCCGACCTGGCCCGGCATGGAGACGTTCGGCGGCGACATCCTTCATTCGAGCCTCTACCGCAATCCGGCGCCCTACGCGGGCAAACGCATACTCGTCGTCGGCTTGGGCAATTCGGGCGGCGAGATCGCGCTCGATCTCGCGGAGGCCGGCGTGGACGTCACGCTCTCGGTGCGCGGCCCGGTCAACATCCTCCCGCGCGACCTGCTCGGCCTGCCGATCCTGACCTGGGCGATCGCGCAGAGCCGTGTGCCGGCCCGCGTCGCCGACGCCCTCAATGCGCCGATCATCCGCCTCGCCGTCGGCTCGATCGAAAACCTTGGCCTGGTCCGCGCATCAAAGGGCCCGCGCCGGATGACCGAGGAGGACGGCCGCGTCCCGCTTCTCGACGTCGGCACGGTCGCGATGATTCGCGCCGGCCGGATCAAGGTTCGGGGCGACATCGCGCGCTTCGAGCCGAAGACGGTCGTCTTCGCCCGATCGCCGCCGGAGCCTTTCGACGCGGTCGTCCTGGCGACCGGATTCCGCCCGGACCTGCGCGGCCTCCTGCCTGGCGCGAAGGGCGTGCTGGGCGACTCCGGCCAACCGCTGGTCAGCGGTGCCCCGACCGCCGAGCGCGGACTTTTCTTTTGCGGCGCGATCGTCTCGCCGACCGGTCAGTTGCGCACGATCGGGATCGAGGCCGGGCGTATCGCCGACGCCTTGTCGGCGGACCGATTGTTCGGCGGCTGAGTCCGTTGCAGAGCGGCTGTCTCATTGCCGTTTCATCGTCAAGCGGTCAGAATTCATCGCTAACGGCGTCGATACACTCCAGACAGATTCGGACCCGGAGGCAGCGCGTGCATTCGTCCAGGAGGCGACCATGAAGTTCCTACTGCTGCTCGCCGCGGCCGCGCCCCTGGCGGGAGCAGCTTCGCCTCGGCCGCCAGAACCCGCCGTCGTGGTCACGCCCGACAACTTCCCGCGCGCGGAGTCGGATCTTTATTTCGCCAGCGCCGTGAAGGATGGCGGGCTCGGCAAATTCCTTCACCGCCGCGAGCCGATCGCGCTCGACCGGCAGACCGTCACGCGGGTGAACCGCGACACGCTCTATTCCGGCGCCGTGTTCGATCTCGACGCCGGACCGGTGACGATTACCCTCCCCGATGCCGGCCGGCGCTTCATGTCGATGCAGGCGGTGGACGAGGACGCCTACACCGACGAGGTCGTCTACGGCCCGGGCCGGCATACCTTGACGAAGGCGGAGATCGGCACGCGCTACGTGCTTGTCGCGGTGCGCATCTTCGTCGACGCCGGCGATCCGAAGGACGTCGGCGCCGTCAACGCGTTGCAGGACGCGATCAAGGTCGAGCAACCGGGCGGTTCCGGCTCCTTTCACGTCGCGAACTGGGACGCCTCGACCCAGGTCGACGTGCGCACCGCATTGATCGTTCTCGCCGAGACGCTGCCCGACGCCAAGGGCATGTTCGGCCCGCGCGGCGGGGTCGACCCGGTGCGGCGCCTGATCGGCTCGGGCGCCGCCTGGGGCGGCATCCCGGAAGAGGACGCCCTTTATCTGAACGTGACGCCCCCCCGGAACGACGGCAGAACCGTCCACAAGCTGACGCTGAAGGATGTCCCGGTCGACGGCTTCTGGTCGATCAGCGTCTACGACTCCGACGGCCGCTTCGCGCCCAACCCGCAGAAGACCTACACCGTCAACAGCCTCACGTCGAAGACCGAGCCCGACGGCTCGGCAATCGTGCAGTTCGGCGGCTGCGACGGCAAGATCGCCAATTGCCTGCTGACCCCGCCCGACTGGAGCTACATGATCCGCCTGTACCGGCCCCGTCCCGAGATCCTGAGCGGCGCATGGATCTTCCCGGCGGCGCAGGCGATCCCTTAGCGCCACATCGGGACGCCCGGAGGGCGCGCTCGGTGAGCGCGCCGGCGGGGTCGACGACCTCGCCCTACGGGTGGTCCAGCAGCGCGTCGCGGACGACGTCCGGGGCGTCGTGAATGATCCAGTGGGACGCCTGCGGCAGATGCCGGACCCGGGCGTTCTTGCACAGGGCCGCGCTGTCGTCGGCGAGGCGTGGGACGGCGAAATCGTCCCTGTCGCCCCAGAGGACGAGGGTCGGCGGAATCAGGCTGGCGAGCGCCGGAGTCCGCGGTTCGGCGACGAACAGCGCGCGATACCCGTTCAGCATGCCGGTGGATCGCCCCCGGCTGACGCCAGGCTTCGCGATAGCGGTCGAGGATCTCCGGCGTGAACGCGTCACGGCGCGTCGCGGTTCTGAACGCGCGCACCAGACCCGAAAAATTGCCGATCTTCAGCGTCATTTCGGAGAGCCACGGCAGCCGGAGCATCTGAACGTAGCGGCTCCTGTGCCGCTGGTCGGGATCGTTGCGCATGGCATCGAGCCAGATCGCCGGATGCGGCGCCTGCAGCATCGCGGCGCTGAGCAGCCGCCTCGGCGCAAGACCCGCCATCATCCAGGCCACCGCCGCGCCCCAGTCGTGTCCGACAACGTGAAACCGCTCGCGCCCGAGGACGCCGGCCAGGCCGAAGATGTCGCCAGCAAGGAGTTCGAGCCGATAGGCCTCCGGGCTTTCGGGCTTGCTGCTCAGGTTGTAGCCGCGCTGGTCCGGCGCGACAACACGAAAGCCCTGCGCCGCCAGGGGTCCGAAATACTCGCGCCAGCCGAACCAGAATTCGGGAAATCCATGCAGGAGCACGACGAGCGGACCCTGGTCCGGCCCCGCCTCGGCGCAGTGCAGCGTGACGCCGTTGGCCGTAATGAAGCTGAATCGAATGGAGAGGTCCATCGCCAACGAGTTCGATCCCGACCGGGTCCGGCCTGTGTCCCGACCGCGCCGCCGGGCGCCGCGGCTTTCGCAGACAGAGCCGCCGAACGCGCGCCCCGCAGCTAAATACGATCACGTTCCGAGGAGTTCCTCAACCCAGCCCGGGACAGTCTCGCTCGCCGGGCCATAGCGCGCTTCGTCGAAACAGTAAGCGTTATCGGCCGCCTCGAGGTTGATCTCGCAGGTCTGCGCGCCGTAGGCGCGCGCCTCGGCGACGAAGCCCGCCGCCGGATAGACCGCGCCCGAGGTGCCGATTGCGACGAAGAGATCGGCGTTGCGCATGGCGTGGTCGATGTCGTCGAGGTGGAGCGGCATTTCGCCGAACCAGACGACATGCGGGCGCAGGCCCCCTTTACGGCCGCAGTCGGGGCAGGCGTGCGAAGGGGTCAGGTCATCGGTCCAGAGGTGAACCGAATCGCACTGCAGGCAGCGCGCCTTGAGGAGTTCGCCATGCATGTGCAGAACCCGCCTCGATCCCGCCCGCTCGTGCAGATCGTCGATGTTCTGGGTGACGAGCGTCAGGCCGCCGCCCTCGGCCGCGAGCGCCCCTTCGAGCCGCGCCAGCGCGAAATGCGCGGCGTTCGGCCGGGCGTTCCTGAGGTTGCGCCGCCGCGCGTCGTAGAAGGCGAGAACGGTCTCGGGATCGCGCGCGAAAGCCTCGGGCGTCGCGAGCTTCATCGGGTCGAACTGCGTCCAGATCCCCTCGCCCCTGTCGCGGAACGTGCCGAGCCCGCTCTCGGCCGAGACGCCGGCGCCGGTCAGGATGAAGATGTGTCTCGACATGAGCGGATGAGCTAACGGCCCGGAGCGACCGCGTAAAGCCCGCCCCGGGATTTTCGCAAAAACGCCGGTCCCGGACCGAGGGTCAGGTGTCATTGACACTCTTTTGCATGCGTGCGTTGAACGTACTGGCGAATGGACCTGAAGGCCTTTAGGGCGTCCTCAGACTTGTCCATCGATTTCGTTGGATGGACAGCGTCCCGATGTGGAGCGGCGTCCGAATCGGTCGCGTGGCCTGGCTCAGCGGGTTCGAACTCGCCGCCTACGGCAATTTCGTTTTCGGCGGCGCGCTGGATCGTTACGTCGCTTCCTTCATGCCCAGTCTCGCAAGGCTGCCGATCATCGCGGCCATTGAGGTCGGGGCGGTCCCCTATATGCTCGCCGACAGCCTCTCGACCGACAACGGCCGAGCGTCGATCCTGCGGGTTTTCATCGCGCGCGGCGCTTTCCTCGCGTCGCTGGGCGCGGCCGTCGCGCTGGATTTTCAGCGGCTGTTTTTCTTGATGATCATTATCCACGTTATCGTCTTGTTCTTAATCGTTGTCGGCCTCATGGGGGGCTGGGTCGGTCGCCGCACGATGTCGCCGGCCGCGGTTGGCATCGGGTTGGGTCTCATACTGGCGTGGTCGCTCGGCGTCACCTTTCCAATGTACGCGCCGGGCTGAAGAATTGGGCTGGCGTCAAAAGACGGCGTGGTCTCCGCGCTCGATTGAGACCTCGCCCTTGATCAGGCGCGCATAGAAGTCGAACAGCGTTTCGGTTCCGGCCGAGGGCGTGGCGGCGGCGTCGTATCGCCCCGTCGCCGGGTCCCAAACGAGCATCGACTCCGACGCGTAATAGCGGCCGATGCGAGCCAGTTCGGCTTTTTCAGCCAAAGGGGGAATGACGCGCCCGAGCCCGCTGAGCACGAACACAATGACATCGAGAAGCGCCAGGGGCACATGCTTGAACCGCGGCGCGCGCCCCAGCAGGGCAAACAGATGCTCGCCCTGCTGTTTCGGCGTGATCGCTTCCCCCGGGCCGCCGATGGGCAGCACGCGATTGAAGCGACCTTCGTCATCGAGGCATTCCGCGAGGAAGCGGCCCAGATCATCGTCGCTGATCGGCTTGCACGCGGTCATGGCGCCATCGCCAAAGACCATGAAGGGCTTGCCCCGCTTCACCCGATCAACCTGCCCGGAGAGCGACTTGAAGAAGGCGGTGGGCCTGACGATGGAGTAGGTCAGACCGGACGCCATGAGAACGTTCTCGAACGCCAGCTTGGCATGCTGAAAGGCGAGACGCGGCTTCTGTACACAGATCGCGGAGAGCAGAACCATGTGGGCAACGCCCGCTCCCCGCGCGACGGCCAGCGCATCCACATGAGCCTGATAGTCGATGGTCCAGGCGTCCTTGGGCGCCCCGGTGCGCGAAGCCAGACACGAGACCAACGCATCGAAGCGTTCGCCGCAAAAGCCGGCGCGGGCGAGGGAGGCAGGGTCGGTGACGTCGCCGAAACGCACGAAAGCGCCTTGGAGCAGCTTCGTGCTGCCGTCTGGAGTGAGCGCCCCCCCGACGCCAGCCCTGGGGTCGCACGAAACACACGACGTCGTGACCGCGCCGCACCAGCGCGCGCACCGTCGCACGACCGATGGCGCCGGTGGCGCCCAGGACGAAAACCCGTTTTGCCTGGGCAGACCGAATGGCCGCTGGCGGTGTCGTTCCATCAATCATCGGCTCTCGGTATCCGCCAACGATTAACCGTCACGAGGCGATGCGCTGGATATCAGAACGGGACCGAAAGGCCATGGGTTGACCCCACTCGTCGGAACCATGCATCCGGCTGGGCCGGACGACCGAAATTGGCGCATCCCGCCCATTCATCGGGCCGATCTTGAAGCGCAGGAACGGGTCGATTCCGTACAAGAGCCGGCCCGGCAGGGTCGGCCGGTGAACCTCGCTTCGGCCGGCGTTCATGCCAGACCCAGCGGCTCGGGCGCCGTTTCGGCGTCGCCGACGTCGGCGTGGACCGTGGCGCGGATCAGCCGCTCGGTCGTCTCGTCGAGATAGGCCGTCAGGTCCGTGTGAAGTTCGCCGAACTCCCGCCAGATGACGTCTTCGAGCAGCCGCCGCGGCGCCTTGACCATCACCGTCGTCGAGCGTTGCCGGGCGTAGCGGAACGGTTTCAAGCCGTAGCGCCGGCACAGCGCGATGAACAGGCGCACGGACCAAGAGTCCGGCAAGGTGAACTTCATCTCGATCGGAGGCTCGTCTCGCGCGGCCTCGTCGAGCTTCGCCCGCAGGCGTTCGGCCGCGGCGCCGGCCGCGTTCCGTTCGCCCGCGGTCGACGCGCCGAAGAACAAGGCCTCGACCTTCCTCAGCCGGTCGCGAAGCTGGTCCTCGATCGCCATGCCGCCCCTCCTCTCCATGAGAGGCAGCCATCCGGGCGTTGGGCGGTCAATCCAGAAATGCGGGTCTTCCACAAGCCATCGCATCGGGGAGACGCGATTCCGGAAGCGGGAGGGTTCCCGGGAGGCTCGGAATCCGGTCGTCGCTCCGCCGCCGAGGGAAATCCGATCGCGTCATGCTCCACGACAGCGTTCGGAAAATCCATAGTGGCATTTCTGTTCTGGCGAAGTTTGATCGAAACCGGCGCGCGGCCGGACGAACCGAGAGGACGCCTCCGGCAGACCCTCGGGCGCGGTTCGCCGCTTCCGCGTTTCGATCCTCTCGTCCTGTTCCTGCCCTGATCAGGGCGAAATTCTCCCCTGATGTCGGTGTTCCCCCCCCCCGCGCATGCAATGGATGCGAACCGTATCACAAGTCTATGATAAACATGAGTTATTATCAACAGTCGTCGGCTCCTAAGAGCGCGGGCCTCCCCTGTTTTCGCTCCGAAAACGGGGAAAACGGGGGAAAATTACCAGTCAGGGACCGCGCCGGCGTCTCGAACGGCGTCGGGCGGGACGGAAAAACACGGCGAACGAGAACCGCCCTGGCGGTTCGGCGGTTTCGGATTCGCGTGCAAGCCTTCGGCCCAGCGGAATGCGCGAGATGGCGGGCCTGGCGCCTTCCGGCTGGCGCGGACGCGCCGCACGTTAATGTCCCTTGAGGGCGAGCGCGATCTGGACGATTGCGGCGCCGAGTTCGAGCACGATCAGGAGGACAATCGCCCATTCGAGCCGGGTCGCCCGGTCGGCGTCGATGATGTCGGTCAGCGCATGCGCAGTCTCGACGATCACGTCGAGCTTGCGCTTGAGGACCCCGGCGCGCTCCTTGAGCTCGTACTCGTCCTCAAGGCGGGCATAGAGGCGCTCGAGGTCGGGGCGGTCCCACAGCACATCCGGCTTCTCCTCGACCGCCACCCGTCCCGACACCCGGTGCTGCGCCAGCAGCGCCTGGCCGATCAGCCGCAGCATCGCGCTCCGCCGGAACGGCGTCCTGCCGCTGGCCGCGAGATGGGCGGCGAAGGGTTCGATCACGTCGAACACCTTGTTGACCTCGCGCTCGTCGCGGGCGAGCGCGACCGTCTTGGCGAGCGCGTCGGCGACCACCAGAAAACGCTGCGGCGACAGATTCTTGATCTGGATCGGGCCGCCGGACGACTTCTGCTCGTCGCTTTCGGGCGAGACTTCGAGCACGGCATATTCGTCGTCGCCTTTGGCCCGCTCGCCGTAGACCCGCGACTGGAGCTTGGCGAGCGTGTCCTCTTCCTCGAGCGGCGAAAGGCCGACCATCACCGCGACGCCGAAGCGGAACAGGGCGACCATCCCCGTCTCCCCGACGCGGAAGGCGAGCGGCAGCAGCGAAATCGTGTCCGGCCGCTCGAGCCCGGCCGTGTCGATGCGGTCGCCCACGATCAGCGCCCGCGCGGTCAGGCGCGTCGGGGTCGCTGCGATAGCGGTCACGTCGGTCATGACCCACGCTACGACGGCGGGCGTTCACGCGCCAGCGCCCGCCGGGAGCGGCGCTGCTCAGGACAGCTGTTCGGTCAGGCGATTTCCGCCTAAACTCGGAGCCTGCTCCATGTCTATTCGGGAGGTCGACCATGCAGGATCTGTCCCAGCCCCAATGGCGCCTCGATGGCGTCCGGGTGGTTTATACCGGCGAACTCGACATCAACACGCCGCAGACCCCCGGCATGAATCGCGCCGCGCCGATCACCCGCGCGCGCGCCGGCGCGGAAAAGCTGTGGGCCGGCACGGTCGTGATCCACCCGATGGCGAAGACGGGCGCGCACCACCACGGGCCAGTGGAAAGCGTCATCTAAGTGGTCAGCGGACGCGCCCGGATGAGGTGGGGCGAGCGGCTCGAGTTCGTCGCGGAAGCCGTTCCCGGCGATTTCATCTACGTGCCGCCCTATTTCTACTGTGTCACAAGCGTTGGCTGAAGTTCCGCCGTTTTGAGACGGTTTGGCAGCATGGGCATCGATGGAGGGATTTTGCCAGGGCGATCGTCAATTGTGTCGCTAGCAGATGGAGTGACGTGATTTCGTAGCTCGTGAAGTGTCGTGTTTTTTGGAGGCCCTGGAGGGCCTTGATGGACACGGCGCACATTCGCGAGGGAATACGGAAGATGCGGTTTTCGACGATTTTGGACCGCTGGGACTCGGGAGAGATGACACAGGAGACGGCGGCGGAGCTGTTGGGGATGAGCGTTCGCTCTTTCCAGCGATGGAGAGAGCGCTACGAGGCGGACGGCGAGGCTGGGCTGGTCGATCGGCGCGGCGCGCCGTCGCCGCGGCGTGCGCCGGAAGAGGAGGTCGAGCGGATGCTCGGGCTCTACCGGGACAAGTACGCCGACTTCACGGTCAGGCATTTCCACGAGCAGCTGACCAAGCGCCACAATTACACGCTTGGCTACACCGTGACGAAGCTTTGCCTGCACAGGGCCGGGCTGGTCAGGCCGGCGCCCAAGCGCTCGGCGCACCGCAAGAAGCGGCCGCGCCGGCCGATGCGCGGCATGATGCTGCATCAGGACGGGTCGCGGCACGTGTGGGTCGAGGGCAGGCCCTCGATGGACCTGATCGTCACCATGGACGACGCCACGAGCGAGATCTACTCGATGATCCTCGTCGAAGAGGAGGGAACGGCCTCGACCTTTGAGGCCTTGCGCGAGGTGATCGGCGAGCGCGGCCTGTTCTGTGCGCTCTACACCGACCGCGGCAGCCATTACTTTCATACCCCGGAGGCCGGCGGGAAAGTCTCGGGCACGGTCCAGACGCAGGTCGGGCGGGCTCTGGCGCATCTGGGGATCGAGCACATCGCCGCCTATTCGCCACAGGCGCGGGGACGCTCCGAGCGGCTGTTCGCCACCCTGCAGGACCGGCTCCCCAAGGAGCTGCGGCTGGCCGGGATCGAGACCGTCGAGGCGGCCAACGCCTGGCTGAAGAGCCATTACATCGCCGAGCACAACGCCCGCTTCGCCGTCGACCCCGAGCAGGAGGGCTCGGCCTTCGTCCCCGACGCCAAGGAGATGTGGCGCGAGATCCTCTGCGTCGTCGAGGAGCGCACGGTCGCCGGCGACAACACCGTCGCCTGGAACGCAAGGCGCCTGCAACTGCCGGAGAGCCGCCTGCGCCCGCATTTCGTCAGGGCGCAGGTGCGGGTGCACGAGTACCCCGACGGAGCCTGCGCTGTGTTCCTCGGCCCGCATCGGCTCGCCGACTACGACGCCGAGGGAGTCCTCCGCGTCCCGACTGCGCCCAAGTCTGGCGTCGTGCTCGGGGCCGTCAAGGACAAGCCCTGTCGGGCGCGCTTGCGCGCATCCTTGACCGCCCCTGCGCGCGACGCCAATTCCGCTGCGCAGGCCGGGACGAGGAAACGGCCGCCCAGCCGAACAAGGAAACAGCCCAAACCCAACCCGGAGATGATCGACGCAGCATCCTCCTCTCGAGCCGGGCCGTCCGCGGCTTCCGACCCGCTTCGAACATCAACCCGAAGACGCCACATCATGCGCTACAAAAACACGACAGGTTGACGAGCTACGGACAGGGCGATCGTCAATTGCTTGCGCATGGTCGCGATCGAGTTGGGCACGTGGCGTTCGGGACGGATCGGGGGCGCGTGGGGATTGACAACGGCCGGAAAGGGCAGGTTTTTCGCGGCGCCAGCGGGCTGAGGGGGGAAAAGCCGATCTCTCGAGGATCAGGAACCCGTAGGCTGCGATGCAGAGGCTGGCGTGATGATGGAATCCCCGCCAGCCTCGCCCCTCGAAGTGAGCCAGGCCGAGTTCGCTCTTCAATTCCTCATAGTCGCGTTCGATGCGCCAGCGCAGCTTGATGACGTCGACGAGAGCCGCGAGCGGCATGTCCTCGGGCAAGGTCGAGAGCCAGTATTTGGTCGGCTCCGCCTCGCCCTCCGGCCATTCGATGACGAGCCATTCGACGGGGTGCGGCGCCACGAGTTTGTGGTCGCGCGAGGCCGGCCTGACCCGCGCGGCGGCGAAGCGCGAAGACAAGGGCTGGTTGGAGCCTTCGCGCCACTCGACGTCTTTCCAGGCCTCGGCGGGCAGGCGCATCGCAAGCTCTTTGGCCGAGACCGGCCGATGATCGGCGTCGTGTCGTAGGCGCGAAGGCTTGCGCCCCCGGCCGCTCCAGGCTTTGGGCGGCAATGGCTCTTCTCCGGGAGGCCAGACCGACAGCGTCGATTGCACGCCCACCGCATAGGGCAGTCCCAGCGCGGTGACGCCGGCGCGGAAGTCTCCGTCGCAGCCGTAGGCGGCGTCGGTCAGCACGACGCCCCTGGCCACGCCGCCCTTCAGGGCGGCCTCGATCTGGGCGAGCGCGATCTGCGGCTTGGTCCTGAACTCCACGTCCTCGGGGACGTGCGCCTTTTCTCGACGTTCGGCGTCGTTCGCCCAGATTTCGGGCAGATAGAGCCGATAGGCGATCGGCAGGCTCGCATGATGATTGGCGATCGAGAGCGTCACCGCGATCTGACAGTTGTCCGTCTTGCCCAGCCGCCCGCAATATTGACGCGCCACGCCAACCGAGTGCAAACCCTTCTTCTGAAACCCCGTATCGTCGACGATCCAGGCTTCGACGCCTCCTTGCGCCGCAAATGCCGGCGCCGCAAGTTCGCGAACCTTCGCCAGCATCGCCTCGTCCGACCACCCCGACTGCCCAACGAAGTGCAACAAAGACTGATGCGTCGCCGCAGCGCGCGCCGGAGACACCATCGACGCAATCGGCTCGACGCTCTTGCGCTCGCAGGGCATCAGCAAACCGGTGCAATAATCCATCAAAGGGCCCGCTCGGTCCGCGTGCCCGAGCACGTCCGCCAGACTGTCCACGTAAGCCGCAAACCGCGCCTCGCTCTCCCGCCTCGCCCCGTCCACCTTCGCCGCCTCCGCCAACAAAACGAATCGGCAGAATATCAAAGCCTTACACTCGGCGAATCCGCAAAATCGGCTTGTGACTCAGTAGAACTATGTCCCCCACCAGGAAATCAACACCAGCGGCGAAATGCCGCTGTCCTGCGTGCTGGTGCGCAGTGGCCAGGAGCCGGTGGTCGTCAATCTCGATCTGCCGAGCGTGGAGTCGAACCCGGAAGCGGTCGAGTGGATCGACGACCTTCATCCGCCCCGGGGCACGTGACCCTCAGCGCCTGATGACTGGATGCGCGGTCCGCGCCTGCCAGCCCGCGCGCTCGAGTTCGGGCGTCAGATGCTCCTCCTGCGGCCAGCCGACGCAGAGATAGCCGACGAACGACCATTCGGATGGAACTTCCAGCGCTTCGGCGAGCCCGACCGGATCGAGGATCGAGACCCAGCCGACGCCGAGCCCGTGGGCGCGGGCGGCGAGCCAGAACGTGTAGAGCGCGCAGACCGCCGAATAGCGCCGCGTCTCGGGCATCGTACCCGCGCCGAGGCCAAAACCTTGCTCGGTCGCCTCGTCGCAGAACACCGCCAGCTGGACCGGCGCCTCGCGCAGGCCCGCCAGCTTGAGCGTTGCGTAGAGCTTCGCCCGCTCGCCGCAATAGGCGCCGAGCGCCTTGTGGTTGGCGGCCTCGAAATTGGCACGCACCGATGCCCGCCGGGCCTCGTCGTCGACACGGAGGAAGCGGGTCGGCTGGCAGTTGCCGACGGAAGGCGCGAAGGCGGTCAGACCGAAAAGGAGATCGAGCGTCGCCTCCGGGATGGACCCTGCCCGGAACCGGCGCACGTCGCGCCGCCAGGCGAGCAGTTCGGCGAATTCGGCCTGGAAGGCCGGGTCGAATCGGCGCTCCTCAGCGACCCCGGCTTGATTTTGCATCTGCTCCATCCAATTCCTCGCGCCCGGCATAACGCGCGCGGGCGGCCCTTCGCAAAGAGAATTCTCGCCCAAAAGAGAATTCTCGCGCGGCCCGGGTTGTGATCCGGATCACAGCCGGACCGCAGAATTTGGAGTAAGGCGCAGGAAGTAGAGCAGGCATGGGGCGCCGCCATGATCGGCGAGCAGCATCGGCTTTCCGCTCAAGCGCCGGATCCGCGAGCGGGGAATGGTCTCCGGCGGCGCGCCGGCTTGACGCAGTGGCTCGACGCGAGGCTGAACGACATCTGCTCCGACCCTGTTGTCTTTCGTGGTATGCTGATCGTTTTCGGCGTGTTGGCCCTGGCTTGGGTCGGGTGCGTCGGGATCCTCATGCTGCGTCCGACGGCGCAGCCGGAAATGGGCGTCGCCGTGCCGCCGCTCGCTTCGGCGGTCCCTCCCCTGGCGCCGGACTCCCTGAATTCCCTGACCCAGCCACCCGGGACCGAACACTATCCCGACTTCGGACCTTCGCCCTTCACCTTAGTCCCTTACGAGTTAAGTCTTGACTGAAATGGCGAAGATTGGGTCAGCGTGCGGCTGCGAGAGTCGGGATGATGCGCATCTCGGTTATGGAGGAAGCTGCGGCGATCGCGGCGCGGCCGAGGCGGGTCAGGTAGTAGCGATAGGCGCCGGCGACGCGCTTGATCAAGCCGAGCCTGCGCATGCGCGTGATTTGCCGGGAGAGAGCAGCCGGGCTCAAGCCGGGAACAAAGGCAGTCAGGTCTGCTCGGCGCAGTCCGCGGATGTTGAACTGCGGACGCTGCAGGGCGCGGAGCCATGCCTGCTCGCTTCGCTTGAAGAAGTTCAGCCCTTTGATCAGGCGATCTTCGTCGCGGCGATCCTCGCTGAGCCGATCCAGGGCGCGAACCCCTGCGCTGTGGTCGTCGAGGGCGGACAGGTACACCAAGTATCGTCGGCAGCAGCCGAGCAGGATGTCGGGCAGATCAATCAGGCTGTAGATCGTCTTCTTGAGGGGCGCCAGCTCGCGGCTGCTGGGGCCCTGGCGATGTTCCACCCTGCGGTGGTGTTTGAAGAAGGAGACATCGTTGGCCGTCGTCTCGATGCGCAGCACGAGATGGAACTTGTCGTACATCTTCACCTGGGCTTTGCCGAGGCGATGCTTGACGCAAGTGCCCTCGATGCGGGTCTCGAAACGCGAGCCGACTTCCTGGGCAAGCTGCGGCGTGATCTTCTTGCCGAGAAAGCTCGCCACGTGCTCGGCCTTCACCGACAACACCGCTTGGCGGGAAAGCTGTTCATAAAGCGGCTTGAGCGTCGCGGCGGAGCGAAACACAAGGTCGATGGCATACTCCACCTGCGTCAGGCTCCAGTGATAGCGCTGATCAAAGGTGTCCATGACCGGACAGCACAGCTGGGCGAAGCGATCGAGAACCCGATGCAGTTGTTTGGGCGCGAGCGCATCGGCGAAGGTTTGCGCCCGCTCCCAGTCGTCGATGCGCAGAAAGGCGTTGTCGGCAAGGGTAAAGCCGATGCCGGCGGCGGCAAGCTGCCGTGCCAGCCAGCCGTGTCCGTTGCAATAGAACTGCAGCCGGAAGGGACACCAGGTCGGCACGCGCAGGTAACACAGGCCAACCTCGTCGTCGATGAAATCAAAGCAGTAGTGCAGGCACTTGCCGCTGTCGGGCTTGAGGAAGGTCTGCCCGCTCGTCTTGTCGTGCCAGGGTCTGTAGCTGTCGCACGCCTCCATCGCCGAGATGATATGCACCAATCCCGGACGATCGCCGCGCCGCTCGAGCACTTTGGCCACGACCTCTTCCTTGCGGATGTGCGCCTTGGCAATGTGCTCAATCGCAATCCCCGCCGACGTCGCCAACTCCTGAGCGCGACCTCGGATCGCATCGCGCAGCGGCTCGGCAAAGCGCGGGTAGTCGAATATCCGAACCCCTCGCGCCTTCAGAAATGCCGTCATACCCTCCGCGTAGCAGACCTGCGGCAGCGTGCCCGTCACCAAAATCCGGTCATAGCAGGAGAGCACTCCGTGCAAGCGTTCCCGATAGCGATCGATCAGATCCCGCCCCATCTTCGACCCCGCTCGTCACTCGACCGAGCGAAGTCTACTCCATCTTGTTTGGTTCCGGCTCCGCCGGCTTAGGCTTATCTATTCCTGCTTGACAGCGTGTCATCCGAAACCGCGGGCTGATCTCCTACCGCTGAGGCTGCAAAAGCGGTCAATTCGTCTCGGCGACTCTCCGCCTAGAAGGAGACGTAACCCGACAGATCGCCGTGCCCACTTTCATCCTGTATGGTGGCAGTTTTGGCGCGCCTGACAGGATGAAACAGGGCACTGCTATGTAATTGTAGTGTCTGCATAATTGTCGACCGTCCGTCATCCATTCTGTCATTCCAGGAGGTAAGCGCTAAAATCGGGTAGAATGGACACGATGCAGCCAACACCTTCGACCATTACCAAGACTTACGCGCCGCGCGGCCCATTGCAGCAGTTTCGCTTCGCTGACAGCGTTGCCTTTGAATGCTTCCGATGCGGCAACTCAAAGAAATCCAAACTCATCACGGTCTACGGGGGTGATTGGTCGAAGAGGCTCTGCAATGGCTGTTACGGCAGGCTTCTCTCGCTCTATGAGATAAAGGCGGGGACTGCGGCAGAAGACGAGCGCGCCGAGGCGGTAGCTGCGGCCCTTATGACCGTGGCCGCCGAAGACTGCTGATTCCGAATGATGCCGCCCCCCAATTCCGGGATGATGCCGCCCCCCTGTAACGGGATGATGCCGCCCCGATTCCGGGATGATCGCGCCCCCCATAACGGAATGATCCCGCCCGGGGTCTTCCGAGATTGGCGGGCGGCGCCGTTGGCCTGATCAGATCGCTCCTTTGGCAAGCCCAAAGGAGGATCGATGCCAGCGGAGCGGATTGGGATGCGCGATGCGCGCGAGGTTATTCGGCTGAAGTCTGCGTCGGTGTCGACGCACGAGATCGCCCGGCGGCTCGGCCTGGCGCGCTCGACGGTGCGGGAGACGTTGAGGCGGGCGGAGACTGTGGGCCTCGGCTGGCCTCTGCCGGACGACATGAACGACGGAGCGCTGGAGGCGGCGCTCTACGCCAGCCGGCGCAGCAAGCGCGGCCACCGGCGCATCGAGGAGCCGGATTGGGCCGGCGTGCATCGCGAGTTGAAGCGCAAGCACGTCACCCTGCTGATCCTGTGGGACGAGTACATCGCCGCCGACCCGGGCGGCTACAGCTATTCGCGGTTCTGCGAGCTCTACCGGGCGTTCGAGAAGACGCTGTCGGTGACGATGCGCCAGACGTACGCCGCTGGCGAGCGGCTGTTCGTCGATTACGCCGGTGATGGCGTCCCGGTGGTCATCGACCGGCTCACCGGCGAGATCCGCATGGCGCAGATCTTCGTCGCCGTGCTGGGCGCGTCGAGCTTCACCTTCGCCAAAGCGACCTGGACGCAGGCGCTGCCGGACTGGATCGCCGCCCACGTCCGCGCCTTCGAAGCGATCGACGGCGTTCCCGAGCTCGTCGTGCCGGACAATACGAAGACCGCGATCGTCAAGGCGTGCTTCTACGAGCCCGAGGTCAACCGCACCTATGCCGAGATGGCGGCGCACTACGGAACCGCCATCCTGCCGGCGAGACCGAGACGCCCGCGCGACAAGGCGAAGGTCGAGCAGGCGGTGCTGATCGTCGAGCGCTGGCTCATCGGCCGGCTCCGGCGACGGATCTTCCACAGTCTCGCCGACGTCGACGCCGCGCTCGGCGAACTCATGACGCAGCTCAACCAACGCCAGCCCCTGCGCAGGCTCGTCACCCGCCGCCGGCTGCTCGATGAAGTCGACCGCCCGGCGCTGAAAGCGCTGCCAGGCGAGCCCTATGAATACAGCGAGTGGCGAGGTTGCCGGGTCGGCGTCGACTATCATGTCGACATCGACGCGCACTATTACTCCGTCCCCTACCGCTTCGCCCGCGCCGAAGTTGACGCGCGCCTGACCGCCCGCGGCGTCGAGATCTTCCACAAGGGCGAGCGCATCGCCGTCCACCTGAGGTCCAGCGGGAACAGGAAGCACACCACCGTTTCCGAGCACATGCCTTCGAGCCACCGGCGCTATGCCGGCTGGACGATCGAGCGCATCCGGGAAGACGCCCGCAAGATCGGCAAGGCGACCGCGGCGCTCTGCGAGCAGATCCTCGAGTCCCGGCCTCATCCCGAACAAGGGTATCGCGCCTGCCTCGGCATCGTGCGGCTCGCCGGCTCCTACGGGGCAGCGCGCGTCGAAGCGGCCGCTGAGCACGCCATCGAGATCGGCGCCCGGACCTACGGCTCCGTCAAATCCATCCTCGACACCAAGCTCGATCGGAGGCCGGCGCCCAGGCGCCCCGCGGACACCGCTCCGATCCGCCATTCCAACATCCGCGGGCCCCGCTACTACCATTGAGGAGAACCTCGACGTGCTCAAGCTGATCTTCGACAGTTAACGCATGTGCGTGGCGCGTAAGTTATTGATATGATTTGAGCCGAGGGTGTGCGGACGCGAAAATGTAGTGCCACGTTTTGTGCCGATTTCGCTTGATTTTGTGATAATCGCAGCGGATTCTGTGCGCACCGACATCGAGTTCGGCGACAGGCTTTCCGCCATGTATTTCCGCAAGAAGACCTCTGGTGGTCGCGCTTATCTGCAGATCGTCGAGAGCCGGCGCGAGGGCGCGGCCGTCCGCCAGCAGGTGATCGCCACGCTCGGGCGGGTCGAGGATCTCAACGAGAGCGGGCAGTTGGAGCGACTGCTGCGCTCGGGCGCGCGGTTTGCCGACAAGGCGATCGTGCTCGATGCGCTCGACCGCGGCGAGGCCACCGTCGTGGCGACGCGGCGCGTCGGTCCGGCGCTCGCCTTCGAGCGGGTGTGGGAGGAGACCGGCTGCCGGGGGGTGATCGAGCGCCTGGCGGGCGCGCGCAACCATGAGTTCTCGCTGGAGCGCGCGGCGTTCCTGACCGTGCTCCATCGCCTGGCGTGCGGCGGCTCGGACCGCGCCGCCGATCGCTGGCGCGAGGACTACCGCATCGACGGCGTCGACGAGATCGAACTGCATCATCTCTATCGCACGATGGCGTGGCTCGGCGAGGAACTGCCAAAAGACCAGCAGGACGCCGCGACGCCGTTTTCGCCGCGCTGCGTGAAGGACGTCCTGGAGGAGGAGTTGTTCGCCGCCCGGCGCGACCTCCTGACCACGCTCGACATCGTGTTCATGGACACCACCAGCCTCTATTTCGAAGGCGCGGGCGGCCAGACGCTGGGGAGGCGCGGCTTCTCCAAGGATCACCGGCCCGACCTCAACCAGATGATCCTGGCCGTGCTGCTCGACGGCGACGGCCGCCCGGTATGCACGGAGATGTGGCCCGGGAACACCGCCGACGTGACGGGCCTGATCCCGGCGATCGACCGCCTGCAGCGCCGCTTCCGCATCAACCGCGTCTGCGTCGTCGCCGACCGTGGCATGATCAGCGCCGAGACGATCGCCGAACTCGAGACGCGAGGGCTCATCTACGTTCTGGGCGTGCGCGAGCGGACCGACAAGCTGGTGCGCGAGCTCGTCCTCGACGATCCCGCGCCGTTCGTTCCCTTCGTCCTGAAGAAGCCGCGGCGCGAGGTCGACTACGAGGCCAAGGCGGTCGCGCTCGCCGGGCGGCGCTATGTCGTGTGCCGCAACCTCGACGAGATGACAAAGGACGCCGCCAATCGCGCGACCATCGTCGCCAACCTTGAGCGGCAATTGAAGAAGGGCGACAAGAGCCTCGTCGGCAACAAGGGCTACCGCCGCTTCCTCGCCGACCCGGAGGGAGACGGCTTTTCCATCGACCGCGCCAAAGTCGAGGAGGACGCAAAATTCGACGGCGTGTTCGTGCTGCAGACCAACGCCCATCTCTCGCCGCTGGAGGCGATGCTCGTCTACAAACAACTCTGGACCGTGGAGCGAACCTTTCGCACGACCAAAAGTCTGCTCGACACGCGGCCGATCTACCACAAGCTCGACGAAACGATCCGCGGCCACGTCGCCTGCAGCTTTCTCGCGCTCGTTCTCAAGAAGGAGCTGGAAGACCGGCTCGCCGCGGTCGACAGCGGCGCCCGCGCCTCCTGGCCCGCCGTGATGGCCGACCTCGACTCGCTCACCGAGACCGAGGTCGAGCAGGACGGCAAACGCTTCCTGCTGCGCTCCGCCCCACGCCCAGGCGCCAGCCTCGCGCTCTCCGCCCTCGGCGTCGCCCTGCCGCCGACAATGCGGCAGATCTCCGCCGCCTGATTTACGCGCTTCCTTCGTTTTGTAGTGCCACGCCCGCGGCGTAGCGCGATTTTGCGCGCGCGATCAAAAACTTGGCTCGGAGCACTGTCGAAGAGCAGTCAAGCATCCCACCCTCGACCAGCTTCACGCCCTCGGCCTCCACGGGATGGCCAAGGCCTTCGCCGAGCTCGCCGACGCCGACAGGGCCAAGGATCTCATCCACGCGGACTGGCTCGCCCTGCTCCTCGACAAGGAGATCTCGTGGCGCAGGGACAAGCGCCTGGCCGCGCGGCTGAGCGCGGCAAAGCTACGGCCATCAGGCGAGCGTCGAAGACGTCGACTACCGCGCCGCGCGGGGCCTCGATCGCGCCTTGTTCCAAAGGCTCTCCGAGGGGGACTGGATCGTCGCCCACGACAATCTGGTCCTGGTCGGCCCGGCCGGAGTGGGCAAGAGCTGGCTCGCCTGCGCCATCGGCCATCGGGCCTGCCGCGACAATCGCTCGGTCCTCTATCATCGCTGGCCGAAGCTCTGCGGGGACCTGGCGTTCGCCCGAGGCGACGGGCGCCATTCCCGACTGATCAGAGCCCTCGGCCGCGCCGATCTCCTCATCCTCGACGACTTCGGTCTCGAGCCCCTCGACGCCAGCGCCCGCCACGATCTGCTCGAAATCCTCGAGGAGCGATACGGCCGCCGATCGACGATCGTCACCTCCCAGCTCCCCCTGTCCGCTTGGCACGAGGTCGTCGGAGACCCCACCTACGCCGACGCCATCCTGGATCGCCTCGTCCACAACGCGCATCGCATCGAGCTGACCGGCGAAAGCCTGCGCCGCACCCGCGGCAAGCCGTCCGTGATCCATAGCAAGCAGCGTCGTGAAACTAGGGCCTGTCTTCAGTTGAGGAGGATAACGGCACAGACGAGCTGAACGCCGGCGAGGAAAATCTTGGCGAGCTTGTCGTAACGCGTGGCGATGGCGCGGAAATGCTTGAGCTTGTTGAAGAAGCGCTCGATATCCCATTCACGACGCCGCTCATAAATTGACGAACACCGACGAATCGCCGAGAATCGGGTTTGAAGCGCTGTCCGCCCTGGCGCGTTGGCTTGGATCCCGCGATGAGCGATCTGCCGGCGTCGATCTGGACCCTGTTGTCCCCGGAACGACGGGAACGCATAGCGACGCTGCTGGGACAGATGGCCTTGCACCGGATGCGCAGCGCCACGGTCGCCACGGAGGCGCCTCATGACGAATGTGGGCCTTGTCCAGCGTCGCAGCGGCTCGTCCTGCGACAAGATTCTCCGGCGCCATCAGGATCGTCTGGCGATCGTCTATGTCCGCCAATCCACGGCGCAGCAGGTTGAGCGCCATCAGGAGTCGACCAGGCTGCAATATGCGCTTGCGGACCGGGCGGCGCAGTTTGGCTGGCTGCGCGAGGAGATCGTCGTCATCGACGACGATCTCGGACGCTCCGGCGCGAGCGTCGAAGGACGGCTGGGCTTTCAGCGGCTGGTCGCCGAAGTCGGTCTCGGCAAGGTCGGCCTCGTGCTCGGCGTGGAGATGTCGCGGCTGGCGCGCTCCTGCCGGGACTGGCATCAGCTCTTGGAGATCTGTGCGCTGTTCGACACGCTGATCGCCGACGCCGACGGGGTGTATGATCCGGCAAACTACAACGATCGCCTGCTCTTGGGTCTGAACAGGACGGCGACATAATGCAGTACCTCATGATCTCATTGAAAAGGCAGGCTTTCTTGTCGCGGATCGGATGATACTGGACGTCCCCTTGCGATTGCCTGCCCGACGGCTGGCCGGGCCAGGTCACTCTCGCGGATGACATAGGGGGCGCGAGGGCAAACCTGTCTTGCCGGCAACAGTCCATCTCGGATCAAGCGAACAACGGTCATGTTGCTGACGCCGAGGCGGTTTGCGGCCTCGGTCAGAATAAGCTCATGGCGCTCTTCACGTTCGCCCTCGCGGTAGACCGGTATCCGATGCGTGCCGCGGAAATTGCGCACGCGCAGCTGGGTCCAGGTCTGGCCTCTGGCAGAGCGGACGCCCAGCCGATTGAGAACCGGTGCGATGCTGTGGTCCGGCAACAGGCGGGCAAGTTCGCACACCAGCTGCTCGGTCGCCGCATCGGTCTTGAAGCGGTTTTGGCCCGAGCGGTTCTTCAGCACCTCGAGCCGCGTGTGATCCCCACCCTGCCAGTGCAGCACGAGGTGTAGGCGACCGGTCTCGACGGTCACGACGATCTCCTTCAGCACGGTGCGCAAGATCCGCTTGCGCGTCTCGACGGACGCAGCGGCGTCGTTCCAGAGCCCTGGCAGGTCTCCGGCGAGCGCCATAAGCGCCACGCGCTCGTCGTCGCCGACAGCGCACGGCTCCTCGTTGCGCAAGCTCCGGATCTGCTCTTCGAGCCGCGCGGCCGTCGCAAGACAGTCGTTCCATCGCCGTTCGAGTTCGCCGGCGACCAGCCGGTTGTCGGGATCGACGGCGTCGTATTGCCGGCGCGCATGCTTCGCCTCGTAGCGGGCCTGCTCCAGCGCGGACTCTCTGTGCCGTAGCTGTTCGCTGCTGGCCTCTTTGCGCTCAGCGATCAGCTTCAGCGCCGCCTCGACGGCCAGCGGCGAGATCGCACGCAACACTTCCGCCGACACCGCCGCGTCGATGCGCATGTTGTTGAATGCGGTGCACCCCTTTTCGCGAGACGGGTCGACATGGCTGGCGCAGACATAGCGCGCATCGCGCCTCGAATGATGCAGCACCTTGAATTTGCGTCCGCAGCGTCCGCAGCGCAGCAGGCCGACGAGCAGCGCACCGCCGTTCCGCACCGCGCCCGCCACCATCGACCCCTTCATGTTCGCATTCCCGGCGATGATCGCCAGGTTGCGATCATACTCTTCCCAGGTGATGTAGCCATCATGGTGGTCCTGGATCAGAACCGTCCAGTCCTCGCGCCGGCGCGCCACGCCGTGGATAATGACTTTGCGTCCGCCTTCGACGCGGGTGCGGGACAGGGTCCGTCCGAAGACATAGGCCCCGGCATAGACCGGGTTGGTCAACAGCCGGTGGACGGCATGGTAGCGCGGCGGGTCCCATCGCACCGTCCGCCCGTGCCGACTATGCACGGCGGTCGGCACGTCGATTCCTTCCTGGCGCAGCCACAGGACAAGCTGGCGCACGCTGCCGATCTCACGAAACTTTCGGAACACCAACGACAGGGCCTCGCGGATGCGCCGGTCGGGGTCTTGTTCCAGGCGATCATCGGCGCTGCGCCGATAGCCGATGGCGACGGTCGTGTGCAGATCGCCGCGCGCCGCCTTCAGGCGCAAGGCCTCCTGCGAGCGCTGCCGTAACGTCGAAAGCTCGAGCTCGCTGAAAGCGCCTTTCATGCCCAGCAGCAAGCGATCGTTGACGAGTCGCGGATCGTACACTCCGTCCTCATCGATGATCAGGCTGCCGACCAGGGCGCAGAACTCCAGGAGGGTGTGCCAATCGCGGCCGTTGCGGGCCAGGCGCGACGCCTCGAGAGCGAAGACCGCGCCGGCCTCGCCGCCGCAGATCCCCACGAGCAGGCGCTCGAAGCCGGGGCGCGCCGTCCCGCCTCCTGAGCGGCCGAGATCGTCGTCGATGACAATCACGTCCTGCCAGCCAAGGTCGCGGGCGCGCGTCGTCAGCGCGTACTGGCGTCGTCGGCTCTCCGGATTGTGCAGGAGTTGATCCATGCTGGATTGCCGCACATAGACATAGGCGCTGCGCGCCAGGTGGTCGCCGGTGATCTTAGTCATCGTCCGTCTCCGCCGGCGTTCTGACCTGGCTGAGGCGATCGCTCAGGAGGGCTTTGAGCAGGTTTACGATCTCCGTGCGTGTCGTCGCATCGAACAGCCGTGGCGTAGCCTCGCCGGCCGTCAACATGAGAAGTTCGAGTTGCTGTTCCTGGGCACGCTGCTCCATCGTCGCCTCCACCGCCGCGAATTGCGTCATTCGCCGGTGACGAGGATATGTCCCGCTGATCCGCCAGCCGGCGCAGCTCTCTCAAGCAGGCAAGGGAGAGCCGCGGCGCAGCCATCATCGGCAGCGTCGCCGCGTACGCTTCGGTCATCCATGCCGGCAGCATCAGCCTGACGCCATCCGGCAGCTCGACGACGAAATGCGCATCGCCGGCGTAAGCGAGACGTCGAACGACCGTGAGTCGTTCGCCGGCATTCGGATGATGCGGATACCGGAGGATGACCTCAAACGGCTGTTGCTGGGGAGTATGTCGTGTGTTCGAAAGGCACGATGAGCGAGATGGAGCTGACGATCCTGCGCCAGCGCGCCCATGAAGCGCTCAAGCAGAAGGCGCGTCGCGGCGCGCTGTTCCTTGGAGTCGCCGTCGGCTACGTGAAGACCGGGCGCGACCGAATCGAGAAGGACCCGGACCAGCAGGTGCAGACCGCCGTTGGGATCGTCTTTGCAAAGTTCGCCGAGCTCCAGAGCGTGCGACAGGTGCATCTATGGCTGCGCGAGGAAGGCATTGCGCTTCCCGCCGCGCGCCACGGCGTTGTGGAAAGGCGCATCATCGTCTGGCGGTTACCGCTCTACGGCGCCGCGCACGCCATCCTGACCAACCCCGTCTGCATGCCTCAATGCCGCCATCGGCCAAGGAGATCAAATGACAGTGTCAACCTAACGCTAATTGAGCCTTGTCAAACTTCTACTGATAGGGGTAGGGATCGGCTTTCGCCGACCCCTCCCTCCGAACCGTACGGGCGGTTTTCCCGCATACGGCTCTCCAGTCGGTGGTTTCTTCATCGAGACTGTCTCGCCGATAGCCAGGCCGTGTGAAGCGCGAACAGCCCGGCTTCGGCGAAGAAGGCATTTGGCCAGCGTTAATGGTCGGCGCGGCAGATGCCCCGCCCGGGGCGCTTTTCCTGCTTGCGCAGGACGGCGCGCAGTCGTCGCCTGACAAACCCGTCGAGTTTGCCGAAGGTGGTGTGATGGGCATGTTTGAAGTAGCCGAACCAGCCGCGCAGCAGCGAGTTGAGATCCGCCACGGCGGCTTATGTGAAGTCGCCTTCTGTGACGCACGAACCGACGCGCCAGAGACCGCACATAGCCCTCGAGATTCAGCGGGATGCATTACCGATTTCATCATCGCCTCGGATTGAGCGATTGAGAACCACGCCGAGAATATCCGTGTCTTCGAGCCGGGTTAGAGCCCGCCGGACATCGCTGACTTTTGTCGCACCCTCCTCGACCACGAGGAGGGCGCAATCAACCAGCGACGAGAACGCGATGGCGTCGTCGAACGCCAGCACGGAGGGCAGATCGAACAATACAACCTCGTGCGCATTAAGTCGCTTGAGCTCCTCCACAAATCGGGCCATCTTGCGAGAGGAAAGCAGATCGAAGGAATTGGCGACAGGCGAGCCGGCCGGAATGATCGCGAGGCCATCGACGCCGATGTCCAAAACGATCTCCGACAGCCCCGCGTCATCAAGGAGATAGTCTGCCACACCCCGGAACTTCTCGAATCCCAGCATACGATTGAAGGATGGGCGAACAAGGTCAAGTTCTACTAGAAGCACCCTATGAGTTAAATCTCTTGCAATACTGATTGCAAGATTGATCGCTGTTAGCGTATTTCCTGACCCTCTAGTTGGGCTAGTGACTGCGACTGTACTCCAACAATTCTTCTCAAGCGACTTTAAGACTCGCATTCGTAGAACATTGTAGGTCGAGGATATGTCGGTTGCTGCTCCGGGGTTGATCATAAGATTACGCGCAAGTCGGCTCCAATCGGGCTCGAATTTTGCAGCCTGCTGGTTACGCAAGCGAAGGTCGAGCGACAGGTTCGGAGCGTCGAGCGGCGAAATTGGCGTTTGCTGACGTGGAACATCATTAACCAAGAAGGAAGATAGCGGCTGTAGCTCTGCTCCGTGCGGTGCGGAACTGTCTAGATACGCTTTGACCTTCGTCGCCGCTTCTGGGTGCAGTCGATTTCGCTTCCGAAACCACATGTTATACCTCTCCAGTAGCGCGACGCCAACGGTTCGCGGCATTGCAATTTACTAGGCCTGTCTTCAGTTGACGTCAGAACGGAGTGGAATCGGACGCAGAACGTTTGGTGTTTCGGATACGCAAGGGATTCCCAAATCAGCAAATGTCTACTCGTGAGTGGTCGGCCCGAGGAGGGGCTGACCGATGCGACGATATGCACTGCGCGACGACCAGTGGGATCGGATCAAAGACATTCTGCCGGGCCGTGAAGGCCATGTGGCGGCACGGCGGCGGACAATCGTCAGTTCGTCGAAGCCGTTCTCTTCAGGTTTCGCGCCGGTCCCGTGGCGTGATCTGCCCGAGCGCTTTGGCGACGGATCGTCTATCAGCGTTTCAACCGATGGCCAAAGCGGCGTTTTCGAGCGGTTTTCAGGCTCTTGGCCAGCGATCACGACAACGATACATGATGATCGACGCCACCATCGTGCGCGCTCACCAGCATAGCGCCGCGCCAAAAAGACGGTGCGCAAGCCATCGGCCGATCCCGCGGCGGATTGACCACCAAGATACACGCGCTCGTCGATGCCCTCGGCAATCCTGTCGAGGTGATGCTCAGCCCGGGCCAGGATCACGATCTGACTCGCTAATCTCTCATCGAAGCCGTCGATCCCGGCGCTCTGATCGCCGACAGGCTTCGACGCCGATGCCTTCATCGGCGCCCTCAACGCACGAGCGGTCGTCCCAGTCATCCCATCCAAATCCAACCGAAGACCCCGCGCCCGTGCGACTTCGCCCTCTACTGCGACGCAATCTCATTGAGCGTTTCTTCAACAAGCTCAAGCATTCCGGCCATCGCCACGCGTTACGACAAGCTCGCCAAGATTTTCCTCGCCGCGTTCACTCGCCTGTGCCGCCATCCTCCTCAACTGGACAGCCCTTTTCAGTAGGATTCCTGCTCTGCTTCATAGCATCGGCGGCGAAATCGGACAATTCCGTTGTGGGGATGAGCATCTTCGAATGTCTCCATCCGCGCTCGGGATAGAACCTGAGGACGGGCTTTTCCGGACCGAAGGGCTACAGCCCATGCGCACTCGGTTTGAAAAACGAGTCCCACAGTTTGCCCGCCCACGCATAGGCTCATCGCGCGCCGGCGTGAGGATCACGGTTTGCAATTTCGCGCAGCGTTTGAGCCAGGGGAATCTGGAGGGTTATGTGAGGTCGCCGGCGCGCAAGTTGGGGCGTCGCGGAAAGCGAACTCACATAAGCCGGATTGAACGATGACGCGGGCCGGTTAGCCTCTATGGGGAAAGGTCAACGGCGACATCGAATTGGTGGGCTGACAGTGGTGCGCCAGGCGAAGCTGGCGCGATCCAGCCGGTGGAAGTCCGGTCCGAGCAAGCCGTAGCGGGCGCTCGGTAGCGAGTGTTGCGGGGCGGAAGGTGGCGACCGTCGCGAAGCGTACACAGCGATTGCGTGGGGTGGGCTATTGAGCCTCGAAAAACCGAAATCCGTAGAGGCCGAGGCTGTCACTGTAGCCGAAGGCAAAATGTGCGGCGCCGCTATGCGAGGCGTTGACGCTCTACTGTGGTCGAAGACCCCATCACGCGCAAAGGGATCGCGCCGGAACTTGGGAGACCTCGTCTGGTCCGCAATCGCTGAGGCGATCCCGGACCGCGACAGCAAGCCAAAAGCGCAATCTGTCGGGGAACAGGCGAGGAATCGGACGCGCTCGTCGTACCGATGAAGCACCCGAACAAAGCCGTGATGGCCCTGGGAGACAGGGCATGGGCGGTGGCGGAGGGCGTGGAGGGAAGGGGCGCGGCCGGAGGGAGCGTGGATCGCTAGCCCGACTTTCTCAACTGGGGATGCGAACGAGTAGAAAGGGTCGTGGAATCAAGGCTGGGCGGTCAAAGGTCTCCACTACATCGCATGTTGCGGGTGCTGAGCCGCCGGAGCAGGAGCGGCGATTCGGGGCGGCGGTTGCGGCGGCAGGGCGAGGCCGAGGCGCTGCAGGATGAGCTTCTGGTCGACGTTCGGCTCGGTGTATCGGCTCAGGATCAGGGCCTCGGCGAAGTCGCGGAATTTGGCGTAGCACCTGTTGTGAGTGACGTTCTCGTGCATCACCTTCCAGAGCCGCTCGATCGGGTTGAGATGCGGACAGTATGACGGCACGAAGTGCAGGACGATGCGCCTCCCTGGCTGTTGCAGCCAGCCCTGGACGACTTTGGCATGGTGGTAGCGGGCGTTGTCGAGGAAAACATGGATGCGGCTCATCGTCGAATAGGAGCGCTCCAGCGCCTCGAACAAGGCGATCGTGCTTGCCGCGTCGACGGTCTGGACATCCCTCATCCTGAGCTTGTCGAAGGATGATGCGGGTCTGTCCGGTCTCCAGGTCGATCGCGCCGTGCAGGTTCAGCCGGTCGCGCCCGGACGCCGCGGGAAGCGCGCAGCGCTGTCCGCGCGGCAGCCAGCGTCCAGCGGGCTTGGCCTGGTGGGTCGGATGGACGGCGTCGACGTAGACGACCGTCTCGTCCGGGCTGAGCGAGTTGCGCAAGTCCTCATGCGCGTCGATGAACTTTTGCTGGGTTTCCACGTCGATCTTCCGGGCACGGATTCCGGCTTCTTCCAGTCGAAGCCGATGCGGTTCATCAGCTTGATCAGTCCGGAGCAGCCATAGTCGAACCCGAACCGATCCAGGATGAATTGCCCGATTTCGGTGGTCGACGTCGGCAGAACCTCCATCGCCCAGGCGCGCAATTCATCGATCCGGAGGGGCGACAGCCGTCCGGTTCCGCCCTTCAGGTCGAACAGGACGATCGCCTCGACGCCGCCTTCCTGGAATTCCTTGAGCCAGATGCGGATGGTCGAGTTGTCGAGGAACAGCGCTTCGGCGACCTCGGCGTAGGACCAGCCCTTGTCGAGCAGAAGGATGGCATTCGCCCGGCGGACGATGCGATGCTCCTCCAGCCCGTCCCTGACGATCTTCACCAGGTCGGCCCGATCCGCTGCGCTCAGGAAATAGCAATTCGACTTCACCAGGCGACTGGAATTGATCCCGCTGATTCGGTCAAACGATTTTCGGATGGGCGCGGAATCCCGCTATTGTAGCCTCGTGCACGTGCCAAGCGCGGCCGAGGAGGACCAGCAATTCTAAAAGTCGGCCGTGGCGAGGGTCCTATTCGATTTTTTGGGTTGTGAGGAGGTTGGGTGGGATTATGAAGGTGGCGAGGGCTTCGAGGAGATCGGACCAGGCGGGGAAGACCGCCAGGGTGGTCAGGGTTGCAAGATGAGCAAAGAAGCTCGTTCGCTTTTCCGCCGCCTCTCTCGCTTTTCGCCAGGGCGGTTCGAGAAGGTCGAGAACCGTATGCCAGGCGAAGGCGAGCAAGTTGAGCGCGGCGAGCGTCATGGCCAGATTGGTCTCGCCGTGCCCGAAATTGTGTTCAAGCTCGTAGCCGTTGTTTTTCAGGACGTTGAAGCCTTCGTTCTCGATCTTCCACCTTGCGCGGCCGCAAGCGGCGATCTCGGCGACGTTGCTCTTGGCGACCGGCAGCGAGGTAACGAAGGCCATCTTGTATGTGACTGCGCCCTTGGCGTTGAGGCTGTCGAAGCCGATCCAGTTGACCAGCACGGCGTCCTTGCCGTCGCGCAGCGGAACCTTCTCGACGAACCGGTAGCGATGCGTCTGGCGCGTCTTGCCTTTGCGGACTTGGACCTCATGACGCGTGAGTTCGGCTCCATCGATGAAGTCGTAGAGCGCCTTGTGCGAGGTCTCCTTGCAGGTGAAGATGAAATCGTCGCCGTTGTCCGCGAGCCTCTCGACCACGCTCTGGCAGGCGAACAGATCGTCGCCCAGATACACCGGTCGCAGGGGCTTCAGGCGCGCGCCGTGCTGCATGAGCCAGCGTTTGACCGCGTTGCGCTCGCAGTCCTGCTTCTCGGCGCCGTCCTGTTTGACGATGAACTCCGGCGCGAGCGGGACCACCTTGGAATGTCCCGGCGCGACAACCGTCGCGCACAGCATGGAATGATAGCTTTCGACCTTGCCGTTGCTGCGCTTGCGCGTCTGGCAATGCGGGCAGGCGATCCTCTGGCTGCAAAAATACTCGGTCCCGTCGAGGGCCACGAGCGCTCGGCCGCCCAGCCGGCCGAAAGCCTCGCGCATCGCCGGTTCGAGCAGCAGACGCTCCGTGTCCTCGAAGCAGGGCGAAAGAAGAGCAGGATCCGCGCCGTCGAGCATGTCCCTGATATAATTGTCGGAAGGGATCTTCTCGATGCCAAAAAGGGTTTGGCAGTTCGACCGTCCCTGACCTTTCTCCAGCCTACGCTGAAAGGACAGAAAAGACGCGCTCTGCATGAAAAACATCGCGAAGGCCGACAGACCGAAATCCGCCATCGCAATATTGCCGCTCCGCCCCTTGCGAGGGTCCGGAAACGCCTTGCAAACCGCCTTCAGGCCAGACAAAAGCGACGCCAAGATCTCCATCCACAGCGTGAATCATGT
The DNA here is from genome assembly GCA_963741405.1 of uncultured Alphaproteobacteria bacterium. Taxonomy (GTDB): domain Bacteria; phylum Pseudomonadota; class Alphaproteobacteria; order Rhizobiales; family Beijerinckiaceae; genus Roseiarcus. Next base: position 53,099 of record CAVUHX010000040.1, on the reverse strand, counting down.
TTCCGCTGATTTGGGAATCCCCCAGCGAAAAAATCATCCCGACCCTCTTTTAGAATTGCTGGAGGAACGCCGAGCGCCTGAGCCGCGAGCGCGATCGACTTATCAAGGAACGCACGGCCCACACCAATCGCATCAAGGCGCTTCTGCACGGACAAGGCGTGCACGACGCCGAGCCGATGGCGCGCGACTTCCTGACGAGGCTCGCCGGCTTGCTTATCAGGGCGATCGAAGCGGAGAGGAAAGCCGAATGCCGCACGGCCGCTCCGGGGTCGAGCGAGGCGAAGATCGTGCAGCTCACCCGCCTCAAAGGCGTCACCGTCACCGGCGGGCAGGTCCTGGTCAAGGAGGTGTTCTACCGCCGCTTCGCCAATCGGCTGCAGGTCGTCCTGTTAGCGCAAATTCAGACCTCCTGACATAGCGTAGCGCAAAATGTCCGGTTTTGGCGTCGGTCAGGGAGCCTGCGGAACAGCCGTGACGGTTCTACGCTCGATCGGCGAGCCGGGAAAGGCAAGCCCGATAGGGGGCGGCGGACGCACTGAGAAGCGAATCCGCAGGCGCGAGCCGGGGAAGATTGTCGCGGTTTGGTCGAGCATCTCACAGAGGGCCTGGGCGGCGTGGGTTCGATGCGGCGAGCTGAGCGGAGCCAAGGTGATATGCAACTCGCTATCGGAGACGCGGATGTCGCCTGTCGCGGCGAACAGCTCATGGAGCAGGGTTCGCCCCTCTTGATCGGCACGGGCGTAGTGAGGTCGCAGTAGCGTTACTAGTCGCTCGCGTCCTTGAAACTTGGTGGCATTTCTGAATCTCTGTGCCTGCGCCGGCGGGGCGAGGATGGGGATGATTCGTGGCAGGGACAAGCACTGGGGCGAAGAAGTACGTTGTGAAATTGAGCGCGGAGGAGCGCGAGCGGCTTGAGGCGCTGATCAGCTCAGGCAAGCGATCGGCGCAACTGATCACGAAGGCGAGGATCCTGCTCAAAGCGGACGCGTCGGAGGCGGGAGAAGGTTGGACGGACCGCGAAATAGCGGCTGCGTTGGATACCAGCGTCAACACCGTCGGTAGCACACGGCGACAATTGGTCGAAGAAGGGTTCGAGGCGACCCTGCTGCGCAAATACAATCCGAATTCCGCCCGTCCCCGAATTTTCGACGGCGCGGCCGAGGCCAAGTTGATCGCCTTGGCCTGCTCTCCGGCTCCCGAGGGCTTCGCGCGTTGGAGCCTGCGGCTGCTCGAAGAGAAGGTCGTCGAACTGAACATCGTCGAGAAAGCGAGCGATAACACGATCGGACGGACTTTAAAAAAAACACTCTCCAACCGCACCGCAATCGGCAATGGGTGATTCCACCCGACGCCAACGCCGCCTTCGTCGCAGCGATGGAAGACGTGCTGGAAACCTACCAAAAGCCGCGTGATCCCGAGCGGCCCTTGGTCTGTCTCGATGAAACGTCGAAACAGTTGGTCATAGAGACGCGCAAGCCGATCCCAGCCAAGCCCGGGCAACCGATCCGGTACGATTACGAGTACGAACGCAACGGCGTGGCCAACATATTCATGACGTTCGCTCCGCTGGAGGGCTGGCGCAAAGTCAAGGTCACCGACCATCACGCCGCCGAGAACTATCCGACGTCCATTTTCCCGACGCCAAACAGATCGTCCCGGTTCAGGATAACCTGAGCACGCACACGGCGGCCTCGCTCTACGTGGCCTTCCCGCCAGAGGAGGCTCGCCGCCTCGCCAAGCGTTTCGAGTGGCATTATACGCCCAAACACGGAAGCTGGCTCGACATGGCAGAATCCGAACTTGCCGTCCTGACCAACCAATGCCTCGATCGCCGCATTCCCGACAAGCCAACGCTCGCAAAAGAGATCGCCGCTTGGGAGGCCCATCGAAACAAACATCACGCCAAAGCCGATTGGCAGTTCACCACCAACGATGCCCGCGTCAAACTCAAGAGACTATACCCCCAATTTTGAGCGACTCGGGCGACTAGGGCCTGTCTTCAGTTGAGGCGAGAACGGATTGGAATCGGACGCAGAACGTTTGGTGTTTCGGATACGCGAGGGATTCCCGAATCAGCAAAAAGTCTGACTCGTGAGTGGTCGGCCCGAGGAGGGGCTGACCGATGCGACGATATGCACTGCGCGACGACCAGTGGGATCGGATCAAAGACATTCTGCCGGGCCGTGAAGGCCATGTGGGCGGCACGGCGGCGGACAATCGCCTGTTCGTCGAAGCCGTTCTCTTCAGGTTTCGCGCCGGCGTCCCGTGGCGCGATCTGCCCGAGCGCTTTGGCGACTGGAAGATCGTCTATCAGCGTTTCAACCGATGGGCCAAGAGCGGCGTTTTCGAGCGGGTTTTCAGGCTCTTGGCCAGCGATCACGACAACGAGTACATGATGATCGACGCCACCATCGTGCGCGCTCACCAGCATAGCGCCGGCGCCAAGAAAAAAGACGGTGCGCAAGCCATCGGCCGATCCCGCGGCGGATTGACCACCAAGATACACGCGCTCGTCGATGCCCTCGGCAATCCTGTCGAGGTGATGCTCAGCCCGGGCCAGGATCACGATCTGACTTGCGCTGAATTTCTCATCGAAGCCGTCGATCCCGGCGCTCTGATCGCCGACAAGGCCTTCGACGCCGACCCCTTCATCGGCGCCCTCAACGCACGAGCGATCACGCCAGTCATCCCATCCAAATCCAATCGAAAAGCCCCGCGCCCGTGCGATTTCGCCCTCTACTGCGAACGCAATCTCATTGAGCGCTTCTTCAACAAGCTCAAGCATTTCCGCGCCATCGCCACGCGTTACGACAAGCTCGCCAAGATTTTCCTCGCCGGCGTTCAGCTCGTCTGTGCCGTTATCCTCCTCAACTGAAGACAGGCCCTAGATCGCTCTCGGCCTGATAGGCGACCATCTTGATGATGTCGGTCAGGTGCTTGCGCTCGGTGGCGAGCTTGACCACGGCCCGCTCGCTGAGGTCTCGGACCTCGACGCGCTTAGCAACATCGCGGCGCTGCTCGAAGAGCCGGGCGACGCGAGCGCGGGCCGTGCGCAGCCGTTTGCCGAGCGTGCCATGAGCGATCTTGAACCCCCGCATGGTCGGCCGGTGCTGCTCGGCGTTGTCCGCGGCGGCGGCGCCGTATTCGCGTTCGAGCTTGGCGAGATCGGCGCGCGGCGCACGGACCTCCTTATCCAAAGCACGGCGCTCGGGATTGGGGATGGAGCGGGTCGGGTCCTCCGGCTCGATCCGGTAATCGACGAGTGCATCAAGCAGGAACTCTTCCCGCATGTACTTGAAGAAGTTCTCCTGTCGCCAGCGCTCGAACATGCGGTAGGCGACCTCGATGTCGCGCAGGTCCCATCGACTGGTGATTACCTGCGTCTGATGGCCGTCGTCGCACAAGCGCGTGACTTGCCGTAGGCGCAGCTTACCTTTGAGGAAGCGCACGGGCTGGTCGTGCAGAAGATAGTCCACCCGGCATCCGTCGAGCTCGGCGTGACGGGCGATGAACCGCCGCTCATTGATGCGACGGCGCCGGCCCTTGCGATAGGTCAGCAAGTCGAAGCCGCCCTTGATCATCATATCGAACAACTTCGGGCTCCAGCCGCCGCGGTCGAAGACGATGGTGACCCGTCGCTCGCCGACCAGGTCGCGCACTTCGCGAAGCAGCCGGGGCAAGGCCTTCGTCAACGCCACGTCGACCTCCCCGGTCACCACCAGCAACGGGTCGCCGGAGCGGTCGTTGATCCAGTCGTCGGTGCTGGCGGGCATGGCCAGATGGCGGCGCGCCACGTAAGCCTTTGATGCGATGGCGCGTTGGCCGTGATAGGCGCGCACATGGCCGTCGATGTACAAGAACCCCATGAGATGTCCGCGCTGATCGACACGCAGACGCGCAAGCTCCGCGCCCAGCTGCTCGGCGCAATGGTGTGCCGCGAGGCGGGTGAGCCGGCGCCGCAGCGTCTTCACCTCCGGCGCGCGGTCGAGCCCGAGGAGCCTGCCGAACGCGGCCGGGTCGCGTTCCTTGAGATGCTCGGGCCGCTTGATGCGCAGCAGCGCCATGAGCAGGAGCGTCAGCAAGGTCGTGCGCAGGCCATAGAAGGCCGGACCGATCTCACCGTAGAGCTTGCGGCTGATCCGAAACAACCCGCTCTCGACCAGGCACGGGAGAGCGAGCAGGACGCCGACACCGGGAACCGAGGCCCCCTCGCGAAAGAGCGGTGCGGCATCATCGAGCAGCCCCAGATGGGCGAGTTGCCGATCGAAGCTGCGATCGCTCGCGTCGCGGTCGAGGCTCATCGGCGCCGGTTCGGCGTCGTCCTCAGCCGCGCTGATTGGATCGCCAGCGCCGTCCTTCACTGATGGCGCGGAGCCATCCTCATCATCGTCGGTCGACTTCGCAGACGGCACGCCCGCCGCCGGCGGCGCCCCCGCCGCTGCGGTCGTCATCCCGGCGAACGCAAGCTGTGCGCTCTCGGCGGGCGTCGAAGGTCCGACCAGCTTGCGAATCGCCTTCTCGCTCACCCAAGCCGGTGCGCGACCGCCCGGTTGCTCATCCCCTGGCTTTTCAGCAGCTCGATGCTGCGTAGACGTTGCCCGGAGAGCCGTGGCCGACCGCGACGCCAGCCTTCCTCGCGACCGAGCGCCGCCATCCCGCCCTGCACATAGCGCGCTTGGTGGCGCCGCACGGTGCGCACCGATCGATCAAACGCCCGCGCCACGTCCGTTTGCTGGGCGAACCCCGACTCCACCAGGAACACCATCGCATAGGCCTCGGCGACCGCATCCTCGGCGCGATAGTGATGCACCGGCAGTCCACCCACAACGATCACGCGCTGATCCGCTTCGATCCGCAAGCTGCAGCGCGCATTGATCACCACGGTATTCGACGCCGCCGGAGATGGCAGCGCCAAGGCTTGTTGGGTACTCATGCCCCGAGCTACAGCGGACAAGTTTGGGTCCGCAAGGGCCGCCGTGAAACCTCATTGTTTCAGGGGGATGCGCCGTGAGCATCAGAAAAACCGGACACGTATTGGTCCGCACCTCGCACAGCCGTGGGCAGCCGAAAGGCCAGAGATTTCAGTCCTCGAAATCGGCTAGGTCAGGAGGTCTGAATTTAGGAATGTCCCCTCTGGATTGAGGGGCATTGATGGCGTCGGGGACATTGGCGGTGAGCGGGCGGGAGCGCGAGAGACTTGTTGTGATCGCGCAGGTCAGCGGCAAGGTTCTCGGTCAAGGCGCGGCGGGATTGGCTTGGGATTTGCGTTCGGCAGGTGAAGCGGCTTGTTCGGTCCGATCGCGCCGAGGGCGACGCAGGGCTGGTGTCGCGCCAGCGCGGGCGGGCCTCGAACCGTCGGCTCGCGCCGGGCGTCGGCGAACGGGCGAGCGAACTGCTCGGTGGCAAGTATCGTGATTTTGGTCCGACGCTGGCTTGCGAGAAGCTGGCGGAGCTTGAAGGGATCTTGGTCTCGCGCGAGACGATCCGACGGCTCCAGATTCGGCTTGGCTTATGGAAGCCGAAACGGCTGCGTCACAAGCGGGTGTTTCAATTGCGCGAGCGGCGGCCGCGCTTTGGCGGACTGATCCAGATCGACGGCAGCCCGCATGACTGGTTTGAAGGGCGCGGCCCGCGCTGCACGCTGATCGTGTTCATTGACGATGCCACGGGGCGTCTGACGGCGTTGCGCTTTGCCCCTGCGGAGACGACGCGCGCCTATCTTGGCGCGCTCAGGGACCATGTTCTCGCGCATGGCTGTCCGGCAGCTTTCTATTCGGATCGGCACGGCATTTTCCGGGTCAACGCCAAGGACGCCGCCAGGGGCGACGGCAAGACCGAGTTCGGCCGCGTCAGCGGGCCCTTGCGCATCGAACTCATCAACGCGCTCACCCCGCAGGCCAAGGGCCGCGTCGAACGGGCCAACCAGACTTTGCAGGATCGGCTGGTGCGCGAAATGCGGCTCGGGGGGATTTCCTCGATTGAGGAGGCGCAGGCCTTCACGCCCGCCTTCATCGCCGCGTGGAACCAAAAGTTCGCCGTGCCGCCGCGAGACAGCCAAGACGCCCATCGTCCCTGGACCAAGGGCGCCGATGCGCTCGAGGAGGCGCTGGCGCGGCGCGAGGAGCGCCTCCTCTCCAAAGCCCTGGCGTTCAACGTCGGCGGCGCCGTCCATTGCGTCAAGACCAGCGGCCCCGGCATCGCTATGCGCGGGGCCAAAATAACGCTGCTGCACTTGCCCGATCGCTCCATGCGGCTGCGCTACAAGGACCGCGACCTGCGATACACGCAAGTCAAATCCTCGCCCCGGCCAAGCCCCGCCGAAGATGAAAAAACCATCGACGCTCGCATCGACGCCGTCCTGGCCGCACGCCGTGACGACAACCCAACCGCCGAACCCGCAAGGGCGTGGATAACGGGCGGGCTAGCTACGGCGCCATTGAGAGCGCGCGTCGCCCGCCCGTTACCGACCCCCACTCAACCGGAGCGCCGAAGGGGACATTCCTATTGCGCAATCAGGGGACATTTCTATTGTGCGTTGACAGCATTGACAGCGTTGACAGGCGCTCACATGAACAGCGGCTCTTTCTGCAGCCCAGTGTAGAGCGAGGCGACCTGTTCGCCGTAGCCGTTGTAGATCAGGGTTGGACGCCGCTGCCCGTCGTTGAGGAAGTTTTCGGTGGCCTGGCTCCAGCGCGGGTGCGGTACGGCCGGATTGACGTTGGCCCAGAAGCCGTATTCGTCCGGCCCGAGCGCCTGCCAGAACGTCTCCGGCCGCTTGTCGACAAATGAGAACCTGACGATCGACTTGATCGACTTGAAGCCGTATTTCCACGGGGTCGCCAGCCGGATCGGCGCGCCCTGAACCTTGGCCAGCGGCTTGCCGTAGGCCCCAGTGGCGATGAAGGCGAGGTCGTTGGTCGCTTCCGCCATGGTCAGGCCCTCGACATAAGGCCACGGCATGAACGAGCGCTGACCCGGCGCCATCTTCTTGTCGAGGAAGGTCTCGAACCGCACGTAGGTCGCCGAGGAGAGCGGTTTGGCAAACGCGACCAGCTTCTTAAGCGGAAAGCCGGTCCAGGGGATCGCCATTGACCACGCCTCGACGCAGCGGTGACGGTAGAGGCGCTCCTCGAGCCCCATCGCCTTGATCAGCGAGTCGATGTCGACCGTCTGCTCCTTCTCGACCAAGCCGTCGAACTTGACAGTCCAGGGACGGGTTTTCAGCGCACTCGCGTCGATATGCTTGCTGGTGCTGAATTCGTAGAAATTGTTGTAGTTGAGATTGTATTTCTCGGGCGTAACGTCGCGGTCGAGGGTGTAGGTCGGATCGCGTTTCGCGGGATAAAGCGCGGCGGAGGGATCGGCGTCGTCGGCGTGGGCCGGCCAGGCGGCAAGCGCGCCCGCCGCGCCGAGGCCGGCCAGAAATGATCGCCGGTCGAGGAAAAGCGCCTCGGGCGAGGCGTGGGACTCCGGAATCTCCCAACCCTTCCGTCGAACGACATGCATGGGCCTCTCCTCGCGATTCCGATTACGGGGCCGGAGGAGCTTTGGCTCTCCGCCTGCGCTCCCTTTTCGGCGCGACGATGGCGATTGTTACGGGCTCAGAGTCCGACTCGAAAGTTCATGCGGGATTGCAGGGCTTTCGCAACATCAGGCGGATGGAGGCGAAACGAAGGAACATGAGGGCGGTAAGGTTGAGGTTCTCCCAGTCTTTGGCCAGCCTTCGGCAGCGGTTGAGCCAAGCGATCGTCCGCTCGACGATCCAGCGCTTGGGCAACACGACGAAGCCCTTCGCCCGATCGGATCGTTTGACGATCTCGACCTGGAGGCGAGACAGGATTTTGCTGACTGCTCCGGCGAAGATCGGCCCTTGATAGGCGCTGTCGGCGAACATTTTTTCGAGATAGGGGAAGCGGCCAAGCAGCGTCGAAAGCAGCAAAACGCCGTCGTCGCGATCCTGGACATCGGCGGAATGAACGATGGCCTGCATCAGCAGACCTTGAGTGTCGAGGAGAAGGTGACGCTTCTTCCCTATGATCTTCTTTCCTGCATCGAACCCGTGCGGATCGATCGAGGCCCCCCTTTTTCTGCGCTCTTCACGCTCTGGCTGTCGATGATGGCGGTGGTCGGACTGGCCTCGCGTTCGGCCTGCGCACGACACTTTTCGTAGAGCGCGTCATGGATGCGATCCAACGCGCCATCGATGCCCCAGTCGCAAAAGTATCGATAAACGGTGCTGCGTGGAGGAAAATCCTTGGGAAGATAGCGCCATTGGCGCCCGGTGCTCAGCACGTACATAACGGCGTTGAGCGCCTCGCGCATGTTTGTTTCCCGTTTGCGGCCTCCTCGCCTCGCCGGAGGAATGAGCGGTTCGACATGCGCCCACTCCTCATCCGTCAGGTCGCTCGGGTATCGCAAATGATCCCGCTTGTATTTCGCTCGGTTCTCGTTCGTCCACATGGCGGCCCCCGAATCAGTCCGCCTACGGAATCACAACCGACTCATGGGACTCAACAACTTTCGGGCCAGATACTCAGGCAAATGCGCCGTCAGCCCTAATCGACTCAGACCTTCTCGACCTGGCCGAATTCGAGATCGACCGGGGTCGCGCGACCGAAGATCGACACCGCGACTTTGATCCGCGAGCGGGACTCGTCGACTTCCTCGACGGTTCCATTGAACGAGGCGAACGGGCCGTCGGCGACGCGAACATTCTCGCCGATCTCGAAGCGGATCGACGCCTTCGGCCGCTCGACGCCCTCGAGAACCTGACCCTTGATCCGGGCGGCCTCGTGGTCGGGGATCGGCATCGGCTTCTTGTCGGCGCCGAGGAAGCCGGTGACCTTCGGGGTATTCTTGATGAGGTGGTAGACCTCGTCGGTCAGGTCGCATTTGACCAGCACGTAGCCGGGGAAGAACTTCCGCTCGGAATTGATCTTGCGGCCGCGCCGAACCTCGACGACGTTCTCAGTCGGCACCAGGATTTCCTCGAACTTGCCGTCCAGCCCGCGCTGGTGCGCCTGCTCGCGGATCGACTCGGCGACTTTCTTCTCGAAGTTGGAATAGGCGTGGACGATATACCAGCGCATGTTCATGTTATTCACGTTCCATTGTCGGGTCGGCGCGTGCAGTTCCAAGGGCGGTCAGCCGCCCCGGCCGATGCCGAGCGCCAGGCCGACCACGACGCGAAGCCCCTCGTCGACGACAGTGAAGAACAGGCTGGCGAACACGACCAGCAGCAGCACCAGTCCAGTGGTGATCAGGGTCTCCCGACGCGTCGGCCATACGACCTTGGCGGCCTCGGAGCGCACCTGCTGAATGAATTCAAACGGGTTGGCCATGTTCTGTCGGTTCCGTTCCAAACGGATCGCGCGGCGGCGCTTGCGGCGCTGAGCCAGAAAAATTCGCGGCGCGGGGCCTCTCGGCGCCGCGCCACTCGAGCCTCATATAGGAAAACCCAGTGCGACGCCAAGCGAAATGTGAGATCTGGCCGCGAAACCCTGCCGCCGGTCGTCTCCTGGCCGCAAGTTGCGCGGCCTCGCCCGGTCCCAGTCACGGGCAAAGCGACGCCCCGCGGCGGAACCCGGCCTCATCAGGGCTCACGCGCGGAAATGCTTCGACAGCTTCAGCCCCTGATGCTGATAGTTCGAGGTCTTTCCCGCCCCGTAAAGCACGTCGGTAACGTCGGCGAGTTGCTCGAACACCAGCCGCCCGACCGGCTGCCCGTCCTCGATCAGGAAGGGCACGTCGCGGCTACGGACCTCGAGCACCGCCCGCGCCGCGGGCCGGCCATCCGCCCCCTGCCCGAAGCCCGGGTCGAAGAAACCCGCGTAATGGACGCGAAACTCGCCGATTGCCGGATCGATCGGCGCCATTTCCGCGGCCAGATCGGCGGGTATCTGCATCTTCTCGCGTGAAGCCAGAATATAGAACTCGTCCGGGTCCAACACCAGCCGCCGGTCTGTCCGCGCCAGGATCGGCTCCCAGAAATCCTGGGCCGCATAGCCGGCGACGCGGTCGACATCGATCACGTCACTGTTCTTGATCGCCCGGTAGCCGACGATCTCGCCCGGTTCGCCGGCCAGCCCGACGTGGATGATCAGACCTTCTCGCAGAGAGAGCGGGCGGTCGACGAGCGGCGCGGCCGCATGGCGGGTGCGAAGAGCGTCGGCGTCGAGGATCGCCGCGCCGCCGCCGTCGCGCAGGCGAAGCTGGTTCAGGCGCGTGCCGGCACGGACGCGCACGCTGAAACTGCGCGGCGAGATCTCGGCGAACAGCAGCCCCGCGTAGCCCGCCGGAACATGGTCGAAAGCGTCCGAGCCGTCGACGATGAGACGGGTGAAAATATCGAGCCGGCCGGTCGAGCTCTTCGGATTGGCCGCGCCGGAAAGGCTTGGCGGCAGTTCGAGCCCCTCCATCAGCGGCGCGATGTAGACGATGCCCTTCTCCAGAACCGCCCCGTCGCCGGCAAGCGAGACCCGCTCCGGGTTGAGGCTCTTCAGCCGGTCGGCCACGCTTGCGCCCCTGCCCGGCAGGAAACTGGCGCGCACCCGAAAAGCCTCGGCGCCGAGCCTCAAGTCGAGGCTTGCCGGCTGAAGCTGGCCCGGCTCGATCGGCGCAACGGCGAAAAGGGCGCCCTTGCGCGCGAGCGCTTCGATGCGCTGCCTGGCCAGGAGACCCGCAGGGCCGGCGCGCGACGACGCCGATGGCGTGGGTGAATTCGTCATGGTTCAGACGCCTTATCGACAATTGATCGCACGCGAAAGGCGGTCCGGCGCCGACCTGTCGAAATCGGACCCCATCCGCCTTAGCCCGACTTTCTCTACTGGGGATGCGAGCGGGCGAAAAAGGTCGTGGAATCAAGGCTGGGCGGTTGAAGGTCTCCACTACATTGCGGATTGCGGGTGCTGAGCCGCCGGAGCAGGAGCGGCGATTCGTGGCGGGGGCTGCGGCGGCCGGGAGAGGCCGAGGCGCCGCAGGAGGAGTTTCTGGTCGACGTTCGGCTCGGTGGTGCGGCTCAGGATCAGGGTTCTTCCGTCGGTGGTGGGGAAGTGGACGTCGAGCATCTGGATGGCGGCGAGCTTGTCGAGCACAGCCCGCGGGGTGAGGCCGTCCGCCATCGGCCGGAGCCCGGCGCGCAGGGTGACGTGCAGGCAATAGGCGAGGAAGGCCACGAAGATGTGCGCCTCAATGCGGCTCTCCAGCTGGTGGTAGATCGGCCGGAGCTGCAGATCATCCTTGAGGTTCTTGAAGGCCGCCTCGACTTCGACGAGTTGAATGTAGAACCGCCACAACTCGGCGGGATCGCGCCCGCGCAGGTTGGTGCGCAGGAGGTAGCGGCCTTCGCGCGGGCGCGCTTGACGCAGCTTTTTGCTGTTGAGCGCGTAAGTGAAGGCGGCGGTGTGCGGGTCGACCGTTATGTCGAGGAGGCGCCAGGCTGCGGGCGCCTTGGCGCGGGCGGCGCCGAGCTTCATCAGCAGGCTCTCGCGGGTGAGATCCATGTGCGTCAGCTTCGCCAGTCGCGCCCATAACCCCTTCAGCTGCCGCTTTCGCATGGCGCGCTCCTTGTCGATGCGCGCCCGGCTCTGGGCGAACACGTAAAGGTCGTCGTCCTCGGCCAACAGCTTCACCTCGACGCCCGGCCGCACCTCGTGCCAGGGTAGGCCGACGAGTGACTTTTCCAGCTTGCCGAGGCGTCCCTTGGGAGTTCCCACCAGATAGCCGACGGGCGGATCGGATTGCCGCATCTCGCCAACACCTCTTCGGTGGGGATGCCGCGGTCCATCACCCAGATGCGCTCGGCCTTGCCGTACTGCGCCTCGATCTTCGAAAGGAAGGCGCGCAGCAGCGTCGTCTTGTCCGAGGTGTTGCCGGGTAGAAGGTCGTAGGCGAGCGGAAAGCCGTCGGGCGTCACGACGAGTGCAATGACCACCTGCACGCAGTCTGAGCGTTTGTCACGGCTATAGCCGTGTCGGCGCTTGTCGCTATCGTCGCCCGGCGGATCGGATTCGAAGTCCGTGCTGGTCAAATCGTAGAGAAGGACGTCGAAGCGGGCGCCGAACAAATCCTGCCAGCGTCGACGCAGATGGGTGAACAGCGCCGGCTTGTGCTCGACAAGCTTGTCGAGGCAACGATAGAGCGCGTTCTTCTCGACCAGCGCAAAATCTTCGCCGAGCAGATCGCCCATGGCGCTTTGCTCGAACCACAGCCGGTGCAGACGCCATTCGCTGCCTGGATCGATGAGCCGGTAGCAGACCAGCGTCTCGAGGATGTGGCGCCAGCAGGTCCCTTCGCGCGAATTGGGCAGACGAGCCGCCCAGAAGCGGTCGAGCCCCAGTTGCTCATAGAGCTGGCAGGCGAGCCAGCACGCGCCCCATTGCCGCGGCCGGTGCAGTTGCATCGCCCCAAGCCGGATCTGCACGCCATGGCCCTCGGCGTGATCGGGCAGAGGCCGATCGGGGGGGAACAGGGCCAATTGACTGGTTTGTTGCGCTCCTTCGTCGAAGGCCTCGATCACCCCGCACCAGGCTTCCTGCTGGCTGTCGTTGATTTCGCCGAGATAGAGCACCTGGCGCTGTGCGACTTTGCCGCCGGCGCACCGCTTGCTTTCGACAATGCTCCAGTAGCGCTGCTCCTTGCCGTCCTTGAAGCGTCGATTCAGGCGCAAATACATGGCCAAATAAATCTACGCCAAACTGATCTTCTGAAAAGATACTTGGTCTCCACTACACGCGAGTTTCAAACGCCCGTCATTGAACTGACTCGCCATTTGCTCCCTCCCAGTCCCAAAATTCGCCGCCTACCTACCCCAGTTGAGAAAGTCGGGCTAGGGCCTGTCTTCAGTTGAGGAGGATAACGGCACAGACGAGCTGAACGCCGGCGAGGAAAATCTTGGCGAGCTTGTCGTAACGCGTGGCGATGGCGCGGAAATGCTTGAGCTTGTTGAAGAAGCGCTCAATGAGATTGCGTTCGCAGTAGAGGGCGAAATCGCACGGGCGCGGGGTTTTTCGATTGGATTTGGATGGGATGACTGGCGTGATCGCTCGTGCGTTGAGGGCGCCGATGAAGGGGTCGGCGTCGAAGGCCTTGTCGGCGATCAGAGCGCCGGGATCGACGGCTTCGATGAGAGATTCAGCGCAAGTCAGATCGTGATCCTGGCCCGGGCTGAGCATCACCTCGACAGGATTGCCGAGGGCATCGACGAGCGCGTGTATCTTGGTGGTCAATCCGCCGCGGGATCGGCCGATGGCTTGCGCACCGTCTTTTTTCTTGGCGCCGGCGCTATGCTGGTGAGCGCGCACGATGGTGGCGTCGATCATCATGTACTCGTTGTCGTGATCGCTGGCCAAGAGCCTGAAAACCCGCTCGAAAACGCCGCTCTTGGCCCATCGGTTGAAGCGCTGATAGACGATCTTCCAGCCGCCAAAACGCTCGGGCAGATCACGCCAAGGGACGCCGGCGCGAAACCTGAAGAGAACGGCTTCGACGAACAGGTGATTGTCCGCCGCCGTGCCGCCCACATGGCCTTCACGGCCCGGCAGAATGTCTTTGATCCGATCCCACTGGTCGTCGCGCAGTGCATATCGTCGCATCGGTCAGCCCCTCCTCGGGCCGACCACTCACGAGTCAGACTTTTGCTGATTCGGGAATCCCTCGCGTATCCGAAACACCAAACGTTCTGCGTCCGATTCCAATCCGTTCTCGCCTCAACTGAAGACAGGCCCTAGGGCCTGTCTTCAGTTGAGGAGAATGGCGGCACAGACGAGCTGAACGCCGGCGAGGAAAATCTTGGCGAGCTTGTCGTAACGCGTGGCGATGGCGCGGAAATGCTTGAGCTTGTTGAAGAAGCGCTCAATGAGATTGCGTTCGCAGTAGAGGGCGAAATCGCACGGGCGCGGGGCTTTTCGATTGGATTTGGATGGGATGACTGGCGTGATCGCTCGTGCGTTGAGGGCGCCGATGAAGGGGTCGGCGTCGAAGGCCTTGTCGGCGATCAGAGCGCCGGGATCGACGGCTTCGATGAGAGATTCAGCGCAAGTCAGATCGTGATCCTGGCCCGGGCTGAGCATCACCTCGACAGGATTGCCGAGGGCATCGACGAGCGCGTGTATCTTGGTGGTCAATCCGCCGCGGGATCGGCCGATGGCTTGCGCACCGTCTTTTTTCTTGGCGCCGGCGCTATGCTGGTGAGCGCGCACGATGGTGGCGTCGATCATCATGTACTCGTTGTCGTGATCGCTGGCCAAGAGCCTGAAAACCCGCTCGAAAACGCCGCTCTTGGCCCATCGGTTGAAACGCTGATAGACGATCTTCCAGCCGCCAAAGCGCTCGGGCAGATCGCGCCACGGGACGCCGGCGCGAAACCTGAAGAGAACGGCTTCGACGAACAGGCGATTGTCCGCCGCCGTGCCGCCCACATGGCCTTCACGGCCCGGCAGAATGTCTTTGATCCGATCCCACTGGTCGTCGCGCAGTGCATATCGTCGCATCGGTCAGCCCCTCCTCGGGCCGACCACTCACGAGTTAGACATTTGCTGATTTGGGAATCCCTTGCGTATCCAAAACACCAAACGTTCTGCGTCCGATTCCAATCCGTTCTCGCCTCAACTGAAGACAGGCCCTAGTATTCGGCGCTCGATCGGCTAGCTTTTGCTGACAGGGCCGAGAGGGGACGATGGCGCGTATTCTTCTGGTCGAGGATGAACCTCTGGTCAGCGCGATCACCCAGGAGTGGATCGCCGAACTGGGACACGAGGTGGTCGGCCCGGCCGCCAACCTCGACGCCGCGCTCGCGCTCGCCGCGACCCCGATCGACGCCGCGATCATCGACGTCTCGCTTGGACGTCAGAGCGGCTATCCCGCAGCCGAACTTCTTGCGGCGCGGGGCGTTCCGTTCGTGTTCGCCACCGGCTACGGCCAAGACGGGCTCGATCCAGTGTGGCGCGGTCGCCCGACGCTGATGAAACCGTTCGAGTTCGATGCGCTTCGCGCCGCGGTCGAGCGCATGCTGGCCGTCGGCCCGTAGCTCTGCTCCAAGAGGTTGGAGCGAATTCCCGATTGATCAAGCGCGTCCCAACCCGTGAAAACGGCGGGCCGGCGTCGTTGACGATGTTCACTTTCTGATCTCGCCATATCTGGCGCTATCGATCGGTCGGTTGTCAACATAAACTCCCTGTGCGGCTCAAATCGAATCAATGAATCAAAACAGACGTTAAGCGCTCCTGCGCCATCTTTGGCTCAGGGTCCGAGGAGCGGCCTTCGGCACAAAAAGGATTGAGGCGATGATCGAACTCCCGCAGTGGTTTCTGGTCGTGATCGGAGTTGTGACGTTCGCCGCGGCGCATCGGCGGCGGCGCGGGGTTGCGATCCTGCCGGGGCCGGAGGAAAGTCGATAGCGGGCTTCCGGCCGGGCGCGCTGTCGACACCTGCAACAAGAGACGGCGTTTCGCAGCAGGCGGGTTCGACCGGGGCGTCAGCGGATCCCGCTAGTCCCGGCTCGAATGGCCGATCTCCGGCGGCGGCGGACGGGACAGGAAGAACAGGAGAGCGCTGAGCAGCGTGAGAGCGAGGAAGGCTGGCGCGAGCAACGCCTGCAGCAGGACGTCGTCCCACGCCCAGGGGCCCAGCCGGCCTTCGACGAAGGCTTGCAGGCTCGCCAGCGCTTTCGGCGAAAGCCAGTAGATCGCCGACCCGGTCGAGGTCGGCGCGAAGGTTCCGCCGACGACCCAGCGCGCCCCGTCGATCAAGGCGGTGGCGAAGGCGCCGGCGAGCGCCAGAAGTCCCATGAACCGCGCGAGAAACCGCATCGCCGCCGCCGCTGGCCTCCCATTCCGGGACGCTCTGTACCGCACGGGCCGCGCCGCTGTCCACGGACGCCGGCTCCTAGATTTATCGTCAAGAAATTGAAGTTCCCCGTGGCCTTGAGGGATCAAGGAGATAGTTTTGGTTTGCGACTCGAGAACCATCACCAACGGGGTGCGGGGATGTTGGCACAGGGCGTGCTTGATTTCCAATACGAGAGTGATTCGTCGCGCCATGGGTTGACGTCGTTGGCCGGTCTTGCGGTCTATCTCGATCTGGTGAAGGCCAGTGGGCTGGGGGCGGCGATTCAGCGGCATGTTGGCGTGGCGGGAAGCCAGGGCTGGCTGGACATCCAGATGGTTCTGGCGGTGGTGTTGCTGAACCTGGCCGGCGGCGATTGCGTTGACGACATCGAGCGGTTGGAGCGCGACGGCGGGTTTTCGGCGATTCTTCGGGCGATCGAGAAGGATTTGCTGTCTCGAGCCGAACGTCGCGCGTTGAAGACCCGGTGGCGGCGCGAGCGGGAGCGCGCGACGCCCTCGCCTTCGGCGCTGTCGGCCTGGTTGGCGCGTTTCCATGACCCGGCCTCGCCCAAGGCGGCGGCGGGAACGGCTTTCATTCCCGAGGTCACGAGGGAACTCCAGGGACTTTGGCGGGTGAACCGGTCGCTGCTGGCGTTCGCGCAAGAGCATGCGCAGGCGACGACGGCGACGCTGGACATGGACGCCACGCTGATCGAGACGCACAAGCGCGACGCGCTGTTCTGCTACAAGAAGTTCAAGGCCTATCAGCCGCTGAATTGCTGGTGGTCTGAACAGGGCGCGATGCTCTATTGGGAGTTTCGCGATGGCAACGTTCCGGCTGGACACGAACAATTGCGTGTCCTGAAGGACTGCCTGCCCCATTTGCCCGACAGCGTGAAGACAGTCTCGCTGCGCTCGGACACGGCGGTTTATCAAGAGGAATTGTTGCTGTACTGCGGCGAGGGCAAGAACCCGCGCTTCGGCGTGATCGAGTTCGCGGTCGGCGCCGACGTGACCGAAGCGTTTCGCACGGCCGTGCTGGCGACGGCGGAAAGCGAGTGGCGCCCGCTGATCCGACGGGTGGGGGACAAGTCTTACGCGACCGATCAGGAATGGGCCGAGGTGGCCTACGCGCCCAATTGGGCCGGACACAGCGGCAAGCGCGCCGATTATCGTTTTCTGGCGATGCGCGAGCCGCTGCGCCAATTGGCGCTGGGCGGCGAGGAGAAACTGCCGTTCCCGACAGGAGGCTTCGGCCGCAAGGGACTCCCCAAGCTGTTCGGCGTCGTGACCAACCGCCAGGGTCCGGGCGACGGCGTGATCGGGTGGTTGCGCGAACGCTGCGGCAAGAGCGAGGAGGTCCATTCGGGGTTGAAGTCCGACTTGGCCGGAGGGCAGATGCCTTCGGGCTTGTTCGGGGCCAACGCGGCCTGGTGGGCCCTGTCGATCCTGGCGTTCAACCTGAACGCGGCGATGAATCGCCTGGCGCTGGGCGAGGGCTGGGCGAGCAAACGCATGAAGGCTCTGCGTTTCCATGTGATCGGCCTGCCTGGGCGCGTGGTCAGCCACGCTCGCCAGGTGATCGTTCGGCTGGGCGGCGGAGCCGAGGCGCTGGCGACGATCCTCGACGCGCGCGCGAGGATCCGCGCGCTCGCGCATGGACCGGCCGGATGACGCAAAACCACTCGCTCCCCATCCGAAACCGCGCGTCCGCGCGGCCGCCGCCTGCAGCAGCCATGATAAACCGCGTCCGCGCGAAAGCGGCCCGACTCTGCGCAAGTTGCACCCGATCGTTGCACGACTCGCGGCGCGCGAAGACGAAGCAGAGGAGATGACCGAAAACTCGACGCCGTGACCTTGCCAGCCCCTCGAGACCGCAAAATCGGTCACGCCAAGGCGCGCGCCCAGATTTGATCGGGGATTGTGCCTGTGGGACCCCTTGCTTTCGAGAAATCCGCCCTTCATCCAGTTTGTCAACATTCAGCCGTAACCGATGTCGAGCCCGGCGCGGCGGTGTGGGGCTGTGGGGCTTCAGCAATTCTAAAAGAGGGTCGGGATGATTTTTTCGCTGGGGGATTCCCAAATCAGCGGAAACATGATTCACGCTGGGGATGGAGATCTTGGCGTCGCTTTTGTCTGGCCTGAAGGCGGTTTGCAAGGCGTTTCCGGACCCTCGCAAGGGGCGGAGCGGCAATATTGCGATGGCGGATTTCGGTCTGTCGGCCTTCGCGATGTTTTTCATGCAGAGCGCGTCTTTTCTGTCCTTTCAGCGTAGGCTGGAGAAAGGTCAGGGACGGTCGAACTGCCAAACCCTTTTTGGCATCGAGAAGATCCCTTCCGACAATTATATCAGGGACATGCTCGACGGCGCGGATCCTGCTCTTCTTTCGCCCTGCTTCGAGGACACGGAGCGTCTGCTGCTCGAACCGGCGATGCGCGAGGCTTTCGGCCGGCTGGGCGGCCGAGCGCTCGTGGCCCTCGACGGGACCGAGTATTTTTGCAGCCAGAGGATCGCCTGCCCGCATTGCCAGACGCGCAAGCGCAGCAACGGCAAGGTCGAAAGCTATCATTCCATGCTGTGCGCGACGGTTGTCGCGCCGGGACATTCCAAGGTGGTCCCGCTCGCGCCGGAGTTCATCGTCAAACAGGACGGCGCCGAGAAGCAGGACTGCGAGCGCAACGCGGTCAAACGCTGGCTCATGCAGCACGGCGCGCGCCTGAAGCCCCTGCGACCGGTGTATCTGGGCGACGATCTGTTCGCCTGCCAGAGCGTGGTCGAGAGGCTCGCGGACAACGGCGACGATTTCATCTTCACCTGCAAGGAGACCTCGCACAAGGCGCTCTACGACTTCATCGATGGAGCCGAACTCACGCGTCATGAGGTCCAAGTCCGCAAAGGCAAGACGCGCCAGACGCATCGCTACCGGTTCGTCGAGAAGGTTCCGCTGCGCGACGGCAAGGACGCCGTGCTGGTCAACTGGATCGGCTTCGACAGCCTCAACGCCAAGGGCGCAGTCACATACAAGATGGCCTTCGTTACCTCGCTGCCGGTCGCCAAGAGCAACGTCGCCGAGATCGCCGCTTGCGGCCGCGCAAGGTGGAAGATCGAGAACGAAGGCTTCAACGTCCTGAAAAACAACGGCTACGAGCTTGAACACAATTTCGGGCACGGCGAGACCAATCTGGCCATGACGCTCGCCGCGCTCAACTTGCTCGCCTTCGCCTGGCATACGGTTCTCGACCTTCTCGAACCGCCCTGGCGAAAAGCGAGAGAGGCGGCGGAAAAGCGAACGAGCTTCTTTGCTCATCTTGCAACCCTGACCACCCTGGCGGTCTTCCCCGCCTGGTCCGATCTCCTCGAAGCCCTCGCCACCTTCATAATCCCACCCCACCTCCTCACAACCCAAAAAATCGAATAGGACCCTCGCCACGGCCGACTTTTAGAATTGCTGGTGGGGCTTCGCCTCGCTTGCGCCCGCGCCCGGACCGCGCTATGCGCCACGCTCCCGTTCGCCGGGAGCGGACGCGGAGGGGTGGCCGAGCGGCTGAAGGCGCACGCCTGGAAAGTGTGTATACGGGAAACCGTATCGCGGGTTCGAATCCCGCCCCCTCCGCCACCTACTACGTTATTGATATTGCGGGGTAATACGACATTGCGCGGAGCGATTTCGGACGACATTTCCGAGCGTTGTCGGCGCCATGGGACGGATCGGTCCCGAGGAGACCGATCCAGGCGGGTGTCCGTCGCTTTTCGGCCTCGAATTCTCTAGCGGCGATTTTCATGGTGCGGGGGTCTCTCGGCATCCTTTCGACTGCGTAGACGGCCAGGCAGTCTCTATCGATGAAATCGGGGCGCGAGGAGTTCCCGAAGCACCGGACGGGCGAAGGTTCGGCGGGTCCGGGGACGGCGCGGCCGAGGCGACGCCGTCGACTGGCCGGCAAGATCGGCCGCGAAGTGGTTCGGCGGCAAGAGACGCTGAGCGGCTTCCAGGGCGTCCGCAAGTTTTCGATGCGTGCCGTCGCTCGGGCGGGCGAACAGCCGCGCTCCGCTCTCAGGCGGCGACGGCCTTTGCGGCAAACCCGAGCACGGCCCGTTGCGCCGACCATTCAAGCGGCAGCCGCGTATCGGCCATCAGCACGTTGGCGGTCAGCTCCGGAGGCTGCCGTCCGTCGAGAATTGCCGCGACGATGTCGGGGGCAAGAGAAGTCAGACGAAGAAGGCGACCGGCGTAAGTCGCCCCGAATCCTTCTGCGGCGGCGATGCCTTCGATCGTCGCAGCGGGATTGTCCTGGAAGCGTTGGGCGAGGATCCTCGCCCGCACGATCAGCCGAACGAGGTTCTCGTCGATGCGGGGGTCTTCGCCGATCGCCCCAAATTCGACAATGAACTTCATTTCGTTCCCCCGTCGCTTCAATCGCGCCGGGACGACGAGACGGATCGGCTCGGGATCGCCGGAGCCGGTTTCGACTTTGTCCGCATCGTCGGCGGCGGGAAAGTCTGAACGCGACGTCGCTGCAGCCGATCTCTCGGAAATCGGGATTTCTTGTGCAGGACGATCGCCCATCAGGATTCCTGCAATGCTACGAGCATGGAGTTCAATCGCAACGCCCTCGGCGTGGACCTGAACGCGGTGAAGCGCCGCCCTCAAGAACGGTTCACGCGAGGGGCTCGACGGGTCGTCGAGGATTTGGATCAACTGCGTCGCCGCCGCGGCCGCTCGCTTGCGCGTGAGCGCGTCGCGACGATCTTCTGGAAGCGCGTCGTCGACGGCGCCCGGGTCGGCGAGAAAAGCGCGAAGGCGGGCGACGACGGGGTTCTCGATTCCCGGGGCCGGGAGCCTCTGCCCGGAATCCTCGCTTTGCGCGCCCGTCACCAAATGACGCGAGACGTAGTAGCGATAGCGCACGCCCTTCTTGACCGCATGGGTCGGCGTCATCGGCCCGCCCGCGGCGTCGAAGAGGACGCCGGTGAGGATCGCCTGGGTTTCGGATTTTCGGCCGTCGCTTCGCTCGACCCCGCTAGCCTGCAACTTTCCTTGGACCGCATCCCAGAGATCCTGGTCGACGATCGCTGCGTGCTCCCCGAGATAGGCCCTGTCCTTGTGGACGATCATGCCGCGGTAGACCGGGTTTTGCAGCAGATGGTAGAGCGCGCCCCTCGAGAACGGCAGGCCGCCGGACGCGCGCCCATCGTCGAAGACCCGCCGCTTGCTGACGACGCCTCGGGCCAGAAGGTCGTCCCTGAGGGTCCGAACACAACCGAGGTCGAGATAGCGCCGGAAGATCAGGCGCACCCGTTCCGCCTCCTCCTCGACGACGACGAGCTTGCGGTCCTTGACCTCGTAGCCGAGCGAAGGGAGCCCGCCCATCCAGAGGCCCTTCTTTTTCGACGCGGCGATCTTGTCGCGGATCCGCTCGCCGGTGACCTCTCGTTCGAACTGGGCAAAGGAGAGGAGCACGTTGAGGGTGAGGCGCCCCATGCTGGTCGTGGTGTTGAAGGCCTGGGTCACCGAGACAAAGGAGACGGCGTTCGCATCGAAGATCTCGACGATTTTGGCGAAGTCGCTCAACGAGCGGGTCAGCCGGTCGACCTTGTAGACGACGACGGCGTCGACTTTGCGGGCGGCGACGTCGAGGAGCAGGCGGCGAAGCGCCGGGCGCTCCATCGTTCCCCCGGAAAAGCCGGGATCGTCATAGAGTTCGGGAAGGACGATCCAGCCCTCGTGGCGCTGGCTGCGGATGAAGGCTTCGCAGGCTTCGCGCTGCGCATCGCACAACGGATTCTCGCGCGGGAGGCGCCCTCTGCCGGCCTCTCCTTCGACGACCGCCGCGTATTCGACGTCGGGGGTCCCGCCTCCCTCGACGCTCGGCGAACGCCCGCGAAGACTACGGCGAAGGGAGCTTTGGCGAAGGACTTCGCGGCGGAGGCAACGGCGGCGGAGACGCCAACCCCTGAAGGAGCCGCGACGGAGGGACTTGCGGCTGGTGAGAATACCCGCGCGGAGGGATGGTTGTCAATCGGCGTCCAATTTTGTGTCGCTAGCAGATGGAGTGACGTGATTTCGTAGCTCGTGAAGTGTCGTGTTTTTTGGAGGCCCTGGAGGGCCTTGATGGACACGGCGCACATTCGCGAGGGAATACGGAAGATGCGGTTTTCGACGATTTTGGACCGCTGGGACTCGGGAGAGATGACACAGGAGACGGCGGCGGAGCTGTTGGGGATGAGCGTTCGCTCTTTCCAGCGATGGAGAGAGCGCTACGAGGCGGACGGCGAGGCTGGGCTGGTCGATCGGCGCGGCGCGCCGTCGCCGCGGCGTGCGCCGGAAGAGGAGGTCGAGCGGATGCTCGGGCTCTACCGGGACAAGTACGCCGACTTCACGGTCAGGCATTTCCACGAGCAGCTGACCAAGCGCCACAATTACACGCTTGGCTACACCGTGACGAAGCTTTGCCTGCACAGGGCCGGGCTGGTCAGGCCGGCGCCCAAGCGCTCGGCGCACCGCAAGAAGCGGCCGCGCCGGCCGATGCGCGGCATGATGCTGCATCAGGACGGGTCGCGGCACGTGTGGGTCGAGGGCAGGCCCTCGATGGACCTGATCGTCACCATGGACGACGCCACGAGCGAGATCTACTCGATGATCCTCGTTGAAGAGGAGGGAACGGCCTCGACCTTTGAGGCCTTGCGCGAGGTGATCGGCGAGCGCGGCCTGTTCTGTGCGCTCTACACCGACCGCGGCAGCCATTACATCGCCGAGCACAATGCCCGCTTCGCCGTCGACCCCGAGCAGGAGGGCTCGGCCTTCGTCCCCGACGCCAAGGAGATGTGGCGCGAGATCCTCTGCGTCGTCGAGGAGCGCACGGTCGCCGGCGACAACACCGTCGCCTGGAACGGAAGGCGCCTGCAACTGCCGGAGAGCCGCCTGCGCCCGCATTTCGTCAGGGCGCAGGTTGCGGGTGCACGAGTACCCCGACGGAGCCTGCGCTGTGTTGCTCGGCCCGCATCGGCTCGCCGACTACGACGCCGAGGGAGTCCTCCGCGTCCCGACTGCGCCCAAGTCTGGCGTCGTGCTCGGGGCCGTCAAGGACAAGCCCTGTCGGGCGCGCTTGCGCGCATCCTTGACCGCCCCTGCGCGCGACGCCAATTCCGCTGCGCAGGCCGGGACGAGGAAACGGCCGCCCAGCCGAACAAGGAAACAGCCCAAACCCAACCCGGAGATGATCGACGCAGCATCCTCCTCTCGAGCCGGGCCGTCCGCGGCTTTCGACCCGCTTCGAACATCAACCCGAAGACGCCACATCATGCGCTACAAAAACACGACAGGTTGACGAGCTACGGACATCGGCGTCCAATTTTGACAGCAATTCTAAAAGAGGGTCGGGATGATTTTTTCGCTGGGGGATTCCCAAATCAGCGGAAACATGATTCACGCTGGGGATGGAGATCTTGGCGTCGCTTTTGTCTGGCCTGAAGGCGGTTTGCAAGGCGTTTCCGGACCCTCGCAAGGGGCGGAGCGGCAATATTGCGATGGCGGATTTCGGTCTGTCGGCCTTCGCGATGTTTTTCATGCAGAGCGCGTCTTTTCTGTCCTTTCAGCGTAGGCTGGAGAAAGGTCAGGGACGGTCGAACTGCCAAACCCTTTTTGGCATCGAGAAGATCCCTTCCGACAATTATATCAGGGACATGCTCGACGGCGCGGATCCTGCTCTTCTTTCGCCCTGCTTCGAGGACACGGAGCGTCTGCTGCTCGAACCGGCGATGCGCGAGGCTTTCGGCCGGCTGGGCGGCCGAGCGCTCGTGGCCCTCGACGGGACCGAGTATTTTTGCAGCCAGAGGATCGCCTGCCCGCATTGCCAGACGCGCAAGCGCAGCAACGGCAAGGTCGAAAGCTATCATTCCATGCTGTGCGCGACGGTTGTCGCGCCGGGACATTCCAAGGTGGTCCCGCTCGCGCCGGAGTTCATCGTCAAACAGGACGGCGCCGAGAAGCAGGACTGCGAGCGCAACGCGGTCAAACGCTGGCTCATGCAGCACGGCGCGCGCCTGAAGCCCCTGCGACCGGTGTATCTGGGCGACGATCTGTTCGCCTGCCAGAGCGTGGTCGAGAGGCTCGCGGACAACGGCGACGATTTCATCTTCACCTGCAAGGAGACCTCGCACAAGGCGCTCTACGACTTCATCGATGGAGCCGAACTCACGCGTCATGAGGTCCAAGTCCGCAAAGGCAAGACGCGCCAGACGCATCGCTACCGGTTCGTCGAGAAGGTTCCGCTGCGCGACGGCAAGGACGCCGTGCTGGTCAACTGGATCGGCTTCGACAGCCTCAACGCCAAGGGCGCAGTCACATACAAGATGGCCTTCGTTACCTCGCTGCCGGTCGCCAAGAGCAACGTCGCCGAGATCGCCGCTTGCGGCCGCGCAAGGTGGAAGATCGAGAACGAAGGCTTCAACGTCCTGAAAAACAACGGCTACGAGCTTGAACACAATTTCGGGCACGGCGAGACCAATCTGGCCATGACGCTCGCCGCGCTCAACTTGCTCGCCTTCGCCTGGCATACGGTTCTCGACCTTCTCGAACCGCCCTGGCGAAAAGCGAGAGAGGCGGCGGAAAAGCGAACGAGCTTCTTTGCTCATCTTGCAACCCTGACCACCCTGGCGGTCTTCCCCGCCTGGTCCGATCTCCTCGAAGCCCTCGCCACCTTCATAATCCCACCCCACCTCCTCACAACCCAAAAAATCGAATAGGACCCTCGCCACGGCCGACTTTTAGAATTGCTGCCAATTTTGACCCCCGATCGGCGTCCAAAATTGACCCCCTGTTGGTGACGGGGCACGGACGGCAGCGCTCGCCCCGGCGGAGCTGGTCGGGGTTGCGCAGCCGGGGCGAGCGCGGTTTGGTTGAGCTGAGATTATCTCGCGTCAGGCGCGGTTCTTGAAGCGCCAGCTTTCGTTGCCAGTCTCGACGATGTCGCAGTGATGGGTGAGGCGGTCGAGTAGCGCGGTGGTCATTTTTGGATCGCCGAACACGCTCGGCCATTCGCCGAAGGCGAGGTTGGTCGTGACGATGATCGAGGTGCGCTCATAGAGGCGGCTGATCAGGTGGAACAGCAATTGCCCTCCGGCCTGGGCGAAGGGGAGATAGCCGAGTTCGTCGAGGATCACGAAGTCGAGGCGGGTGAGATAATCAGCAAGCCGTCCCTGGTGGCCAGTGCGCGCCTGAGCCTCGAGCTGATTGACGAGATCGACGGTGGTGAAGAAGCGCCCGCGCGATCCGGCACGGATGCAGCTTCGCGCGATGGCGATGGCCAGGTGCGTCTTGCCAGTGCCGGTCGAGACAGCGACATGGCGCCGGGATTCTGGCGAGCGAAGAGACAATCTACTATGCCTTTCATCCACTCGCTGGCAGGGCGGTGGCCACGAGCGGTCGGCGCGTCGTTTTCGGCGGCGATGTGCATCTCACGATTCGTCTTGCCGACGGCACGCTGACGTTGACGCCGGAGTGGATGCTGCGGCCTGCAGCCGCAGGGTTCGAGATCCGGCCGGCTCCGCGGCTGTCCTTGACGCGATTGCGCGATCTGCGCGCCCATCTCGACGCGGTTCTGGGCTCCAACCGGGGGATTCGCCCCCGACCGATGGAGCTGATCATGCGCCTCAATCGCCGACGACCGGATCTGTTCGAAGAGCCGCCGCGCCTGCTACCGATCCCGAACGAACGCCGCCGGGCGATGGTGGAGAGTTTGCGAGCGCTTCTGGCGGAGGCGCTTTCGCAGAAGGTCTCGGCTTCGATCCGGAAGGAGGCGCGCCATGAGCCGGATCGAGGCTGACCATCTCGCCCGGGAGGCGATCGTCTACGTCCGCCAGTCGACGGTCGATCAGGTGAACAACAACGTCGAGAGCCGTCGACGGCAATATGGGCTGGTCGAGCGAGCCCGGCAGCTCGGCTGGGCCGACGTCAGCGTCATCGACGACGATCTCGGCCGCTCCGGCTCGGGCGTCAGCCGCCCCGGGTTCGAGAAGCTGCTGGCTGCGATCTGCGAAGGCCGGGTCGGCGCGGTGGTGTCGATCGAGGCCTCGCGCCTGGCCCGCAACGGGCGTGACTGGCACACGCTGCTCGAGTTCTGCGGGCTCGTCGGGACGCTGATCGCGGATGAGGACGGCGTCTACGATCCCCGTCTTCCCAACGACAGGCTCCTGCTCGGCATGAACAGGACGGCGACATAATGCAGTACCTCATGATCTCATTGAAAAGGCAGGCTTTCTTGTCGCGGATCGGATGATACTGGACGTCCCCTTGCGATTGCCTGCCCGACGGCTGGCCGGGCCAGGTCACTCTCGCGGATGACATAGGGGGCGCGAGGGCAAACCTGTCTTGCCGGCAACAGTCCATCTCGGATCAAGCGAACAACGGTCATGTTGCTGACGCCGAGGCGGTTTGCGGCCTCGGTCAGAATAAGCTCATGGCGCTCTTCACGTTCGCCCTCGCGGTAGACCGGTATCCGATGCGTGCCGCGGAAATTGCGCACGCGCAGCTGGGTCCAGGTCTGGCCTCTGGCAGAGCGGACGCCCAGCCGATTGAGAACCGGTGCGATGCTGTGGTCCGGCAACAGGCGGGCAAGTTCGCACACCAGCTGCTCGGTCGCCGCATCGGTCTTGAAGCGGTTTTGGCCCGAGCGGTTCTTCAGCACCTCGAGCCGCGTGTGATCCCCACCCTGCCAGTGCAGCACGAGGTGTAGGCGACCGGTCTCGACGGTCACGACGATCTCCTTCAGCACGGTGCGCAAGATCCGCTTGCGCGTCTCGACGGACGCAGCGGCGTCGTTCCAGAGCCCTGGCAGGTCTCCGGCGAGCGCCATAAGCGCCACGCGCTCGTCGTCGCCGACAGCGCACGGCTCCTCGTTGCGCAAGCTCCGGATCTGCTCTTCGAGCCGCGCGGCCGTCGCAAGACAGTCGTTCCATCGCCGTTCGAGTTCGCCGGCGACCAGCCGGTTGTCGGGATCGACGGCGTCGTATTGCCGGCGCGCATGCTTCGCCTCGTAGCGGGCCTGCTCCAGCGCGGACTCTCTGTGCCGTAGCTGTTCGCTGCTGGCCTCTTTGCGCTCAGCGATCAGCTTCAGCGCCGCCTCGACGGCCAGCGGCGAGATCGCACGCAACACTTCCGCCGACACCGCCGCGTCGATGCGCATGTTGTTGAATGCGGTGCACCCCTTTTCGCGAGACGGGTCGACATGGCTGGCGCAGACATAGCGCGCATCGCGCCTCGAATGATGCAGCACCTTGAATTTGCGTCCGCAGCGTCCGCAGCGCAGCAGGCCGACGAGCAGCGCACCGCCGTTCCGCACCGCGCCCGCCACCATCGACCCCTTCATGTTCGCATTCCCGGCGATGATCGCCAGGTTGCGATCATACTCTTCCCAGGTGATGTAGCCATCATGGTGGTCCTGGATCAGAACCGTCCAGTCCTCGCGCCGGCGCGCCACGCCGTGGATAATGACTTTGCGTCCGCCTTCGACGCGGGTGCGGGACAGGGTCCGTCCGAAGACATAGGCCCCGGCATAGACCGGGTTGGTCAACAGCCGGTGGACGGCATGGTAGCGCGGCGGGTCCCATCGCACCGTCCGCCCGTGCCGACTATGCACGGCGGTCGGCACGTCGATTCCTTCCTGGCGCAGCCACAGGACAAGCTGGCGCACGCTGCCGATCTCACGAAACTTTCGGAACACCAACGACAGGGCCTCGCGGATGCGCCGGTCGGGGTCTTGTTCCAGGCGATCATCGGCGCTGCGCCGATAGCCGATGGCGACGGTCGTGTGCAGATCGCCGCGCGCCGCCTTCAGGCGCAAGGCCTCCTGCGAGCGCTGCCGTAACGTCGAAAGCTCGAGCTCGCTGAAAGCGCCTTTCATGCCCAGCAGCAAGCGATCGTTGACGAGTCGCGGATCGTACACTCCGTCCTCATCGATGATCAGGCTGCCGACCAGGGCGCAGAACTCCAGGAGGGTGTGCCAATCGCGGCCGTTGCGGGCCAGGCGCGACGCCTCGAGAGCGAAGACCGCGCCGGCCTCGCCGCCGCAGATCCCCACGAGCAGGCGCTCGAAGCCGGGGCGCGCCGTCCCGCCTCCTGAGCGGCCGAGATCGTCGTCGATGACAATCACGTCCTGCCAGCCAAGGTCGCGGGCGCGCGTCGTCAGCGCGTACTGGCGTCGTCGGCTCTCCGGATTGTGCAGGAGTTGATCCATGCTGGATTGCCGCACATAGACATAGGCGCTGCGCGCCAGGTGGTCGCCGGTGATCTTAGTCATCGTCCGTCTCCGCCGGCGTTCTGACCTGGCTGAGGCGATCGCTCAGGAGGGCTTTGAGCAGGTTTACGATCTCCGTGCGTGTCGTCGCATCGAACAGCCGTGGCGTAGCCTCGCCGGCCGTCAACATGAGAAGTTCGAGTTGCTGTTCCTGGGCACGCTGCTCCATCGTCGCCTCCACCGCCGCGAATCGCGTCATTCGCCGGTGACGAGGATATGTCCCGCTGATCCGCCAGCCGGCGCAGCTCTCTCAAGCAGGCAAGGGAGAGCCGCGGCGCAGCCATCATCGGCAGCGTCGCCGCGTACGCTTCGGTCATCCATGCCGGCAGCATCAGCCTGACGCCATCCGGCAGCTCGACGACGAAATGCGCATCGCCGGCGTAAGCGAGACGTCGAACGACCGTGAGTCGTTCGCCGGCATTCGGATGATGCGGATACCGGAGGATGACCTCAAACGGCTGTTGCTGGGGAGTATGTCGTGTGTTCGAAAGGCACAATGAGCGAGATGGAGCTGACGATCCTGCGCCAGCGCGCCCATGAAGCGCTCAAGCAGAAGGCGCGTCGCGGCGAGCTCTTCACCTCGGTCGCCATCGGCTACGTGCGCAA
The DNA here is from genome assembly GCA_963741405.1 of uncultured Alphaproteobacteria bacterium. GTDB lineage: Bacteria > Pseudomonadota > Alphaproteobacteria > Rhizobiales > Beijerinckiaceae > Roseiarcus. Next base: position 24,378 of record CAVUHX010000040.1, on the reverse strand, counting down.
CCACCACGATCGGATCGAGAAGGACCCGGACCTTCGCGTGCGCGAAGCGCTTGCGCTCGTCTTTCGGAAGTTCGCCGAGATGCAGAGCGCGCGACAGGTCCATCTCTGGTTCCGGCAGGAGAGGATCGTGCTCCCCGCCGTCTGCTACGGCGAAGAAGGTCGGCGCCTGGAGTGGAAGCCGCCGGTCTACAACACAATCCATCACATCCTCAGAAACCCCATTTACGCCGGCGCCTACGCGTACGGCCGGTCGACCAGCAAGACGAGAATCGAGAACGGCCGAAAGCGCGTCAGGCGCGGTCTTCCGGTCGAGCAGCAGGAATGGGACGTTTTGATCCGCGACCACCATGAGGGGTATATCGGCTGGGAGGCCTTCGAAAGGAATCAGCGCCTGATCAAGGACAACGCCAACTGCAAGAGCTGGGCGAGCCGGGGCGCCGTGCGGCGGGGCGAAGCCTTGCTCGCTGGCCTGTTTCGTTGCGGCCATTGCGGGCGCAAGCTGCATGTCGCCTACGGCGGGGCGAAGGGCGATGTCGCGCGCTACCACTGCCAGGGCGCTTTCCTCAACCACGGGACGAAGCGCTGCATCTCCTTCGGCAGTCTTCGCGTCGACGCCGCGGTCGCCGCCGAAGTCATCGAGCGCATTCAGACTTTGGGCGTCGAAGCGGCTCTGGCGGCTCTTCAGGAACGTGGACGCGAGGACGCCGAGAAGCGCCGACAGGTCGAGCTGGCGCTCAAGCAGGCGCGTTTCGAGGCTGCTCACGCTCGACGGCAATATGACGCCGTCGATCCCGACAACCGGCTGGTCGCGGGCGAACTCGAGCGGCGCTGGAACGAGCGCCTGAAGGAGGAGCGACGGCTTCAGGACGAACTCGATGCGTTCAGCGCCACGCCTTCGAACGGCGTAACTCCAGATGAGCGGGAAGCGCTCATGAGGCTCGGCGCCGACGTCGAGCGCGCCTGGCATGCGGAAGGGGCGACCATCGCCACACGCAAGCGGATCGTGCGCACGCTGATCGAGGAGATCGTCGTACGCGTGGAGGATGATGGTCTCGATCTCGTCATCCGCTGGGCGGGCGAGGATCATACGGCACTCCGCGTGCGCAAGAACCGCACGGGGGAGCATCGCTGGCGTGTCGACGCCGATGTCGTCAATCTGGTGCGGGCGATGGCCCGACAGATGCCGGACGTGGGGATCGCGGCCGCTCTCAATCGGACCGGGAAGACGACGGCCAAGGGGCATTCGTGGACGCGAGCGCGGGTGGCCACTCTGCGCAACATTCACGGCATCGCCGTCTACCGAGAGGGCGAACGCGCCGAGCGCGGCGAGGCGACGCTGGACGAGGCGGCCGAGACCCTCGCCGTCAGTCCCGCGACCGTCCGCCGCCTGATTATCGAAGGCGCTCTTCCCGCAAATCAGATCTGCAAAGGGGCGCCTTGGGTCATCCGCACCGCCGATATCCAGAGCGCCGAGGTCGCTTCCGCTGCCGAGCGGCGAAGGAAGCATGCGCCTAGTTCATCGAATTGTTGAAACCAATCATATGCGCGCGGGATTCATTTTTCCTGACGTGGTTTGTAGCCTTGCTGCTTTGATTCGGAAGCGAGGTGTGAGGTGATGGCGGGTCGACGGCGGGCGATTGAATTGGCGATTGGCGAGGAGGATGTGGCGGCGTTGGGCGCGATTGCCCGCTCGCGTACGGAATTGGCGAGCCGGGTTGATCGAGCGCGGATGCTGCTGGCCTACCGGGAAGACGGATCGTTTTTTGCGGTGGGGCGAGCCTTGGGCGCGCACCATCAGACCGTCCAGCGCTGTGTCGAGCGGGCGTTGGTCTATGGCCCGATGGCGGCGCTCGACGATCGACCGCGGCCCGGCAGGGAGGCGACGATCACCGCCGAGGCCAAGGCATGGGTTGTCGACCTCGCCTGCCGCAAGGCCAAGGACCTCGGCTATCCCCACGAATTGTGGACAACGCGGCTTCTCGCCTGCCATGCGCGTGAGCATGGGCCGGCGGAGGGCCACGCTTGCCTTGCCAAGTGTCCGTAGCTCGTCAACCTGTCGTGTTTTTGTAGCGCATGATGTGGCGTCTTCGGGTTGATGTTCGAAGCGGGTCGGAAGCCGCGGACGGCCCGGCTCGAGAGGAGGATGCTGCGTCGATCATCTCCGGGTTGGGTTTGGGCTGTTTCCTTGTTCGGCTGGGCGGCCGTTTCCTCGTCCCGGCCTGCGCAGCGGAATTGGCGTCGCGCGCAGGGGCGGTCAAGGATGCGCGCAAGCGCGCCCGACAGGGCTTGTCCTTGACGGCCCCGAGCACGACGCCAGACTTGGGCGCAGTCGGGACGCGGAGGACTCCCTCGGCGTCGTAGTCGGCGAGCCGATGCGGGCCGAGGAACACAGCGCAGGCTCCGTCGGGGTACTCGTGCACCCGCACCTGCGCCCTGACGAAATGCGGGCGCAGGCGGCTCTCCGGCAGTTGCAGGCGCCTTGCGTTCCAGGCGACGGTGTTGTCGCCGGCGACCGTGCGCTCCTCGACGACGCAGAGGATCTCGCGCCACATCTCCTTGGCGTCGGGGACGAAGGCCGAGCCTTCCTGCTCGGGGTCGACGGCGAAGCGGGCGTTGTGCTCGGCGATGTAATGGCTCTTCAGCCAGGCGTTGGCCGCCTCGACGGTCTCGATCCCGGCCAGCCGCAGCTCCTTGGGGAGCCGGTCCTGCAGGGTGGCGAACAGCCGCTCGGAGCGTCCCCGCGCCTGTGGCGAATAGGCGGCGATGTGCTCGATCCCCAGATGCGCCAGAGCCCGCCCGACCTGCGTCTGGACCGTGCCCGAGACTTTCCCGCCGGCCTCCGGGGTATGAAAGTAATGGCTGCCGCGGTCGGTGTAGAGCGCACAGAACAGGCCGCGCTCGCCGATCACCTCGCGCAAGGCCTCAAAGGTCGAGGCCGTTCCCTCCTCTTCGACGAGGATCATCGAGTAGATCTCGCTCGTGGCGTCGTCCATGGTGACGATCAGGTCCATCGAGGGCCTGCCCTCGACCCACACGTGCCGCGACCCGTCCTGATGCAGCATCATGCCGCGCATCGGCCGGCGCGGCCGCTTCTTGCGGTGCGCCGAGCGCTTGGGCGCCGGCCTGACCAGCCCGGCCCTGTGCAGGCAAAGCTTCGTCACGGTGTAGCCAAGCGTGTAATTGTGGCGCTTGGTCAGCTGCTCGTGGAAATGCCTGACCGTGAAGTCGGCGTACTTGTCCCGGTAGAGCCCGAGCATCCGCTCGACCTCCTCCTCCGGCGCACGCCGCGGCGACGGCGCGCCGCGCCGATCGACCAGCCCAGCCTCGCCGTCCGCCTCGTAGCGCTCTCTCCATCGCTGGAAAGAGCGAACGCTCATCCCCAACAGCTCCGCCGCCGTCTCCTGTGTCATCTCTCCCGAGTCCCAGCGGTCCAAAATCGTCGAAAACCGCATCTTCCGTATTCCCTCGCGAATGTGCGCCGTGTCCATCAAGGCCCTCCAGGGCCTCCAAAAAACACGACACTTCACGAGCTACGAAATCACGTCACTCCATCTGCTAGCGACACAGCTTGCTGGCCGGCATTGATCTGCTCACCGGCCAGGTCCACGCTCTCGTCAAGGACCGCCACCGCAGCCGCGAATTCATTGAATTCCTCCAGCTCCTCGACGCCGCCTATCCGAGCCATACGGCGATCAAGCTGATCCTCGACAATCATTCGGCGCACATCTCCAAGGAGACCAAGGCTTGGCTCGCCGCCCAACCGGAAGGCCGCTTCACCTTTGTCTTCACCCCCAAGCATGGCTCCTGGCTCAATCTCGTCGAGGGTTTCTTCTCCAAGCTCGCCCGCTCGGTGCTGCGCCACATCCGCGTCGCATCCAAACAGGAACTCAAGGACCGCATCATGGCCGCCATGGATCACTTCAATCGACACCCCGTCGTCCACTCTTGGTCCTATAAGCTCGACCAGGCAGCCTGATATGATTCGAATCTCAAAATCGATGAACTAGCGTCCTTGTCGATGCGGCGCCGAGCGCCGCCGATAAAGGAGGCTTTCATGACCGGTGATGACAACGCCACGCTGCGAACGGAACCGCCGCTGCTGGAAACGAAGCGAGACCTCGCACGGCGAGGCCCGCGGCGCTGGGCGGCGCCCGCAGTCTTCATCGGCGCTCTCGCGCTTGGTCTCGGGGCCTATGCGGCGACCGCGGCGACAGGGGCAAACGACTGGGGGCAGGGCGTCCGCCTGGCCTTCGTCCAGCACATGATCGGGCGCGCCCTCGACTCGGTCGGCGCCAGCGCCGAGCAGGAGAACAAGGTGCACGACATTGTCGTCGCCAAGTTCGCCGAGATGGCGCCCAATCCGGAAGAGCATGCGGCGCTCCGCAAGCAGGCGCTCGAACTCCTGGCCGCGCCGACGATCGATCGCGCCGACGTCGAGAAGGTGCGCGCCCAGGCGGTCGCGACCTTCGACGCCAAGTCCAAGGCGGTCGTCGGCGGCCTCATCGACATCGCCGAGCAGCTCACGCCTGACCAGCGAGCCAAGCTCGCAGCCCAGATCGAGGCGATGCCGCAGCGTGGGCCCATGATGATGGGCCCGTGGGGCGGATGGCGACACGGCGGTCCGATGTTCGGCGCGCCTGACAGAGGAGCCGACTAGGGCTAGACAGTCTCGGCGGTCGGGGGCGGCATGACGCAGCGGCTTCTCATCATCCACGACGATAAGCGGCTCGCCGCCATGCTGTCGGACTATCTGAGCGCGGCCGGGTTTGTCGTCGAGCGCCGTTTCAGCGGTCGCGACGGGCTCGCCGCGCTCGATTCGGCGACGTTCGACGCCGTCATTCTCGACGTGATGCTGCCCGATATCCGACGGGTTCGAGATCTGTCGCACGATCCGCGCCCGCGCGCAGACGCCGATCCTCATGCTGACCGCGCGCGGCGACGACACGGACCGCATCGTCGGACTCGAGATCGGCGCCGACGACTATCTACCCAAACCCTTCAACCCGCGCGAATTGCAGGCCCGCATTCGCGCGATTCTGCGCCGCGGCCGGGTTGCGGCGGGGGGGGGGGCCGGAGGCGATGCTGCGCTTCGGGCGGCTCCAGATCGACCGCGAATCCCGAGCGGTTCACGTCCACGGCGAGGAACGGCTTCTCACCAGCTACCAGTTCGACCTTCTGGTCGCACTGGCCGACAACGCCGGGCGAGTGCTCGGGCGCGAGCGCCTGATGGATCTCGTCAAGGGCGCGGAGCTCGAGGCCTTCGACCGTTCGATCGACGTCCACATCTCGCGCATCCGCTCGGCGATCGAAGACGATCCGAAACACCCACGCCGCATCATCACCGTGCGCGGCGCGGGCTACGTCTTCGCCCGGAAGCAGGACGGCGAGCGATGACCGGCGTACGTCGCAGACTGTTCTGGAAGGTGTATCTGACGTTGCTGTCGAGCCTCATCGCCGTCACGGCGCTGATGGGCGAGTTCTGGTGGCTCGTGGGCGAACGCACGCAGGAGGGCTGGCGCGCGTCGGAGATCCGTCTCGGCGATCGAATGCTTCCCGCGGCCCGGCGGTCCGCCGGCCGCGCTTGCCGCGGCGGCGGAGCGCCTTGCGGACGAGATGAACGCCGACGTCTCCGTCTACTCAGCGGACGGAAAGCTTGCCGCGTCGCGCGGGTTGCCGATCGGGCTCGCGGCGAGCGAGCGCGAGCATTTCGGCAGGATGCCGCGCCTCATGCGCATCGACCTTGCCGACGGGCGGGTCGTGTTGGCGCGCTGGCGACCGCCTGGCCCGAGGCCCGGTCTGCGCATCCTCTCAATCATGCTGATCGTCGCCGGCGGTGTCGGCCTGACCGCCTTTCCAATCGCCGCCAGGCTCTCACGCGGCGGCTCGAGGCCCTGCGCTCTGTCGTCGAGCGATGGGGGGCGGGCCGGCTGTCGCTACGCGTCGACGACCACGGCGACGACGAAGTCGCGGTGGTCGCGCGCACATTCAACGCCGCCGCCGAACGTATCGAGCAGCTCATGAACGCGCAGAAGGCGCTGCTCGCCAATGCAAGCCACGAGGTGCGCTCGCCGCTGGCGCGGTTGCGGGTGGCGGTCGAACTCTGGCTCGCCGATCCGCGTCCCGACCTGCATGTCGAGATTTTGCGCGATCTGGCCGAGAGCGAGAAGCTCGTCGACGAGATCCTGCTCGCCAGGCGCCTCGACCACGACGGTGCGACCACGGCGCAGACCGTTCGCGTCGATCTGTTCGGGCTCGCGGCGGAAGAGGCGGCGCGCCTCGAGGCGGGCGGCGCGAGCGTTTCGGACGGCGGCGATCCGGTCGAGATCGCCGGCGACGCGACGCTGCTGCGCCGGCTGATCCGCAATCTCCTTGAGAACGCCGCCAGGCACGGACGGCCGCCGATCCGCATCGCCGTAACGCGGCGCGAAGGCGGCGCGCGGATCGCCGTCAGCGACTGCGGGGAGGGGATCGCGCCGGCCGAGCGGGAACTAGTTCATCGATTTTGAGATTCGAATCATATCAGGCTGCGTGGTCGAGCTTATAGGACCAAGAGTGGACGACGGGGTGTCGATTGAAGTGATCCATGGCGGCCATGATGCGGTCCTTGAGTTCCTGTTTGGATGCGACGCGGATGTGGCGCAGCACCGAGCGGGCGAGCTTGGAGAAGAAACCCTCGACGAGATTGAGCCAGGAGCCATGCTTGGGGGTGAAGACAAAGGTGAAGCGGCCTTCCGGTTGGGCGGCGAGCCAAGCCTTGGTCTCCTTGGAGATGTGCGCCGAATGATTGTCGAGGATCAGCTTGATCGCCGTATGGCTCGGATAGGCGGCGTCGAGGAGCTGGAGGAATTCAATGAATTCGCGGCTGCGGTGGCGGTCCTTGACGAGAGCGTGGACCTGGCCGGTGAGCAGATCAATGCCGGCCAGCAAGCTGACCGTGCCGTGGCGCTTGTACTCGTAGTCGCGCGCGAAGGTCGCATGTCTGCCGGGCTCGGGCGGCAGGTCCGGGGCCGTCGTGGCGATTGCCTGAATGCCGGGCTTTTCATCGTAGGAGACAATCGCCACCGCATCGCTCGGCTTTTGCTTCGCGGCGGCCGCGCTCTCCCGAATAAGCTTCACCTCGCCATAGACGCACAGAACCTCCGCCATCTTCTGCTTGAACTCCGGATCGCGGCGTTCCAGGTAATAGCGGACCTTGTGCGGCTTGATCTCCTGCTCGTTGAGGATATTGCACACCGTCCCCTGAGCCAACTTGGCAAGGCAAGCGTGGCCCTCCGCCGGCCCATGCTCACGCGCATGGCAGGCGAGAAGCCGCGTTGTCCACAATTCGTGGGGATAGCCGAGGTCCTTGGCCTTGCGGCAGGCGAGGTCGACAACCCATGCCTTGGCCTCGGCGGTGATCGTCGCCTCCCTGCCGGGCCGCGGTCGATCGTCGAGCGCCGCCATCGGGCCATAGACCAACGCCCGCTCGACACAGCGCTGGACGGTCTGATGGTGCGCGCCCAAGGCTCGCCCCACCGCAAAAAACGATCCGTCTTCCCGGTAGGCCAGCAGCATCCGCGCTCGATCAACCCGGCTCGCCGATTCCGTTCGCGAGCGGGCAATCGCGCCCAACGCCGCCACATCCTCCTCGCCAATCGCCAATTCAATCGCCCGCCGTCGACCCGCCATCACCTCACACCTCGCTTCCGAATCAAAGCAGCAAGGCTACAAACCACGTCAGGAAAAATGAATCCCGCGCGCATATGATTGGTTTCAACGATTCGATGAAATAGTTCTACTGAGTCACAACCCGATTGTGCGGATTTGCCGAGTGTAAGGCTTTGATATTCTGCCGATTTGTTTTGTTGGCGGAGGCGGCGAAGATGGACGGGGCGAGGCGGGAGAGCGAGGCGCGGTTTGCGGCTTACGTGGACAGTCTGGCGGACGCGCTCGGGCACGCGGACCGAGCGGGCCCTTTGATGGATTATTGCACCGGTTTGCTGATGCCGTGCGAGCGCAAGAGCGTCGAGCCGATTGCGTCGATGGTGTCTCCGGCGCGCGCTGCGGCGGCGCATCAGTCTTTGTTGCACTTCGTTGGGCAGTCGGGGTGGTCGGACGAGGCGATGCTGGCGAAGGTTCGCGAACTTGCGGCGCCGGCATTTGCGGCGCAAGGAGGCGTCGAAGCCTGGATCGTCGACGATACGGGGTTTCAGAAGAAGGGATTGCACTCGGTTGGCGTGGCGCGTCAATATTGCGGGCGGCTGGGCAAGACGGACAACTGTCAGATCGCGGTGACGCTCTCGATCGCCAATCATCATGCGAGCCTGCCGATCGCCTATCGGCTCTATCTGCCCGAAATCTGGGCGAACGACGCCGAACGTCGAGAAAAGGCGCATGTCCCCGAGGACGTGGAGTTCAGGACCAAGCCGCAGATCGCGCTCGCCCAGATCGAGGCCGCCCTGAAGGGCGGCGTGGCCAGGGGCGTCGTGCTGACCGACGCCGCCTACGGCTGCGACGGAGACTTCCGCGCCGGCGTCACCGCGCTGGGACTGCCCTATGCGGTGGGCGTGCAATCGACGCTGTCGGTCTGGCCTCCCGGAGAAGAGCCATTGCCGCCCAAAGCCTGGAGCGGCCGGGGGCGCAAGCCTTCGCGCCTACGACACGACGCCGATCATCGGCCGGTCTCGGCCAAAGAGCTTGCGATGCGCCTGCCCGCCGAGGCCTGGAAAGACGTCGAGTGGCGCGAAGGCTCCAACCAGCCCTTGTCTTCGCGCTTCGCCGCCGCGCGGGTCAGGCCGGCCTCGCGCGACCACAAACTCGTGGCGCCGCACCCCGTCGAATGGCTCGTCATCGAATGGCCGGAGGGCGAGGCGGAGCCGACCAAATACTGGCTCTCGACCTTGCCCGAGGACATGCCGCTCGCGGCTCTCGTCGACGTCATCAAGCTGCGCTGGCGCATCGAACGCGACTATGAGGAATTGAAGAGCGAACTCGGCCTGGCTCACTTCGAGGGGCGAGGCTGGCGGGGATTCCATCATCACGCCAGCCTCTGCATCGCAGCCTACGGGTTCCTGATCCTCGAGAGATCGGCTTTTCCCCCCTCAGCCCGCTGGCGCCGCGAAAAACCTGCCCTTTCCGGCCGTTGTCGATCCCCACGCGCCCCCGATCCGTCCCGAACGCCACGTGCCCAACTCGATCGCGACCATGCGCAAGCAATTGACGATCGCCCTGGCAAAATCCCTCCATCGATGCCCATGCTGCCAAACCGTCTCAACACGGCGGAACTTCAGCCAACGCTTGTGACACTGTAGAGCTAGACCGCCTCAACCGTGCGCCTCGGCTGTGGCCATTCGGTCGCAGCGCTTGGGGCCGCAGCTCGGACAGAGGCATGATCGCTGGGCATTGAAGACGCGGATCCCGCAGATAGCTGGTATAGGCGACGAGCCAGTGTTACCGTTCTTTCAGGTATTCACAGCTTGGGAACCCAGCTTTTCTCGAAAGTTTCTCGATCTACAGGAAGCGCGTTATGAACTCGGCGTTCGCGCCCGTTAATTTGATCGTTCTTGATCTCGGCAACGCCAGCGGGCGCGCCTATGTGGGGACGCTCGAGGATGAGTGGCTCCGCACCGAGGAGGTCTATCGCTTTGCCAACGGGCCCTCGGTTCTTGGCGCCCGATGGTACTGGGATGTCCTGCGGCTCTATGCCGAGTTGATGGAAGCCTTGCGGCGCGTCGCGGCGCACATCGGCGACGCCCCTGCGACCATCGGGGTTGACGCCTGGGGCGTCGATTACGCCTATCTCGACGCTAGCGGCGCGCTCATGGCACCGATGCGCCATATGCGCGACCCGCGTACGGACGGCGTCTACGAGGCAATCCATTGCCGCCTCAGCCGTGACGAGCTTTACCGTCGCACGGGCGCGATGACTATCCAGATCAACACGCTCGCACAGCTCTACGCCGAACGGGGCGAGCAGCCCTGGCTGCAGGACGCGGCGGCGACGCTGCTGTTCACGTCCGATCTCATTAACTATTTTCTCACGGGGCGAAAGGTCTCCGAAGTCACTATCGCGTCAACTTCGCAGTTTCTCGATCCGGCGCGACGCGACTGGCGGCCTGACGTGCTGTCCGACCTCGGCCTTCCGAGCCATTTCCTGCCGCCGCTGGTAGAGCCGGGGGTCATCCTCGGACCGCTCTTGCCTGAAGTACGGAAGGCGACGGGACTCGGCGAGAACGTGCTGGTCGTGGCGGTCGCCGGCCACGACACCGCGGCCGCTATCGCGGCCACGCCCTTCACGCCAACCCGACGGGCGGCTTTCCTCAGCGTCGGCACGTGGTCGCTGCTGGGCCGGGAGATCGACGCTCCCGATCTCTCCGCTGCGTCCCTCGACAGCAACTTCACCAACGAATGCGGTGTTGGAGGAACGATCGTCCATCACAAGATCCTGTGCGGTCTGTGGCTTGTCCAGGAATGCCGGCGGATGTGGTCCAAGACGGCGCCGCTGGACTATGCCGATCTCGACCGGGCCGCAGCGGCTTCATCGCCGCTGGCTTTCGTCTTCGATCCGGATGATCCACTCTTTCTGAGCCCAGTCGACATGCCGGCAGCGATTGCATCGTGGTTTCGGAATCGGGGCCTCCCAGCGCCCGACGGCGTCGGCCAGATCGCGCGCGCGATCTACGACAGTCTCGCGCTCAATCAGCGCCATTCCGTCGACGCGCTGGCCCGGGCAAATCAGGGAGTGTTCGAGGAGATCAATCTCGTCGGCGGGGGCGTCCAGGCGGCACTCCTCGCGCAGGCGACCGCCGACGCGACCGGCGCGCCGATCCTCGCGGGCCCTCAGGAGGCGACCGTTGCCGGCAACATGCTCTGCCAACTCATCGCCGCCGGGAGGATCGGCGGTCTCGACGAGGGGCGTGCGATCGTCCGGAGCTCCAGCAATCTTACGACCTATCGGCCCCATCAGCGCTCTGCTTGGGAGACCGCTTACGCGACCTTTCGCGCGCTCAAAGACCCGTCCGGTCAGCAATAGTCGGCGGCTTTCAGACGTTCCTTTCTCAGCCTTCTCTTCAGGTATCATGTTGATGAAGCTTTCCATAGCGAGGCCTTTGAAGCCAATCGCAGCGATCGCGCCGAAGATCTGGTACCAATGGCAGTTTCCCGCGCCCAGTGTGCCGCGATCGCTCTCCGAGTGGTGGATGCTCTTGAGGTGCTTCTGCACGTCAAGAAGGCTGTTGTCGAGCCGCGCTCTTCGATGTGTCGACAGGCGCAGCATTTTGACCCCGCCATGTTCAAGAAATGCAAAAAAATGCAACGGTTTGGAATGCCGATCGGCCCCGATGCCCCGCGCAGAATGACACGAGCGACCTGATCGTGGAGGGGCGGCCTCAACCGTTCGCACCGCGACAGCCTGGGCTCGAACCAGATCATCCTCCCTGGCGCGGTCAACTGGATGGTGGCGGGGCGGGCGTCATCCACTCGGAGCGCACGAGCGCCGCCAGCCGCAAGGCGCCCCACAGCCTGTCCGGCGTCCAAACCTGGGTCACCCTGCCTGAGGCGCAGGAGGACGCTCAGCCGAGCTTCGAGCATCATGGCAAGGAATCGCTTCCCCTGATCGAGAGCGACGGCGTGAGCCTCCGGCTGATCCTCGGCCGCGCCTATGGCGAGACCGCGCCGGTCCGGGTCTTCTTCACCCTTCGAGGTCCGTCGCTGATCAGCGCCGAGCATACCGAAGCGCCGGCGAGCGTGCGCGGGGCCGGCGCGGCGATGGCCCTCATTGAGCACATGATCGGCGATGCCCGCGCCAGCGGGTTCAAGATCGTACCGGTCTGCCCCTACGTGTGCGCCCAGTACAGGAAGCATCCCGAGTGGAGCGACGTCACGACGACCGCGTCTTCGCCGTAGCCGGGTTCACCTCATTTGGCTTCCCGCGCCTTCGACGCGGCCAGCGCCGGAGCAGTGGCCGTAACCGTGTCCTCAACCTCCAGCGAAGCCAGGCGTCGGGCCAATTGCGCCGACTTGAACTCAACCAGGAGTCGACAAGAAGGTAGTGGCGCCATGCACCGGCGTCCCACCTGTGCGGCCGCCCGCCTGGTGAAGGTAGTTGCAGCGGGGTCCGGTCCGCCCATTGTCGGACAGGATTTCGCCTGCGACCGCTCGCCGTTCACGCGGCGGAGAGGAGCCCGCTGCAGGTAACCGCAGCAGGCGTTGCGACCGGCGCTATCGACGATCGCGACCAAAGACCTCCTGGCCGCGGAGCGTCAGACAGGATGGCGCCGGCAACCTGCCGCCACTGCCCGCAGTTTTCCCTGGCCGATGGCCTCTCAGCTGGCGTCCAGTGGCAAGGAGTGGAGTTATTCTTGGCGCGTTGGGGTATGCTAGCCGCGTCACAGTTCGGCGGGCAGAGGGCGCTGTGCCGAAAAACCTGATTCTCGGGATTGACGCGGGTCTGACAAGGACGAAGGCGGCTCTGTTCGACGCGGCGGGCCGAGAGATAGTTGCTGCAGGGGTCGGAAATGAAATCGGCCGACCTTTTCCCGGCGCGGCGGAACGCTCGATGGATGAAGCTTGGGCGGACTCCGCTAAGGCGATCCGCGGGGCGCTGACCATGGCGTCGGCGAGCGGAGTCGACGTCGCAGCGGTCGGCGTCACCGGCGCGATGGTCGGCGTCTGGCCGGTCGACGCCGGCGGCCGTCCCATCCGTCCGGCGGTGCTGGTGGCCGATACGCGCGGACAGGAGGCGATCGACCGCGCGAAGACGGACGATGCGGACGCGATGGAGCGCATCTTCAAGAGCGACGGATGCGTCGTCGAACCGGGGTGCACGCTCCCGGCGTTGCGCTGGCTCCTCGATCACGAGCCGGAGCTTATGGCGCGCGCCCGCCATATCCTCACCTGCAAGGATTGGCTGCGCTATCGTCTCACCGGCGAACTGGCGGGGGACGTCACCGAGGCCGCGGTCGCCCCGGGGGACGCGCGCACGCGGGGCCGCTCCCTCGAAATGCTTCGCCTCTTCGGCCTCGAAAGCAGCGCGGACCTTTTTCCGCCCGTCCGTCCGTCCGAATCGATCGGCGGCTTCGTCACCGAAGCGGCGGCGGCGGAAACCGGCCTGCGCGCCGGGACGCCGGTCGCGATCGGCGCCGGCGACGTCCCGTGCAGCGCGATCGCCGCGGGCTCGGTCGATCCCGGCATGGCCTGCACCATTCTCGGCACCACCTGCCACAACGGCGTCGTCGTCAACGAGCCTTTGTTCGAGCCGCCGAATATCGGCCTCCTGTTCACCTTGCCGGACTTGCTGTGGCTTCGGGTGATGGTCAATCTCGCCGGCACGCCGAATCTCGACTGGGCGCTGCGTGCGTTTTTCTCCAAGGTTGCCGACACGCGGGACGGGGCCTCCGTCTATGCCGAACTCGAGCGAATTGCGGCCGGCCGGCCGGCCGGCGTCGGCGGATTGCTTTATCATCCCTATCTAAGCGAGGTCGGGCTCATAGCGCCGATCGTCGCGCGGGGAGCGCGAGCTCAATTTTCCGGCCTGCGCGCGTCGCACACGCGAGAGGACCTTCTGCGCGCGGTCTACGAGGGTGTCGCTTACGCCATTCGCGACTGCTACGAGGCGATCGGCCGGTCCATAGGCGAGATCCGCCTGGTCGGCGGCGGTGCGCGCAGCGACTTTTGGAGCCAGACGATCGCCGACATTATGGGCAGGCCCGTCCTCGTTCCCGAGGGAAGCGAATTCGGCGCAAAGGGCGCGGCGCTGCTCGCCAGCGTGGCCATAGGCTGGAGCGGGTCGGTTCGCGAGGCCGCGCGGAAATCGAGCGCCGTCCGCCACCGTTACGAGCCAAACGGGAAGCTCGCCGCCATCTACGCCGACGGGTTCGCTCACTATCAGGCGGCGCGCAACGCGATCGTCGCGCTTGCTCAGCCCTGATTGTCGCGGCGCAAGGCGTCCGCGATCTCGGGCACCACTCGTCGCTCGAACGCCTGCCCCTCGGCGTCGAACAGATGGCAGGCTTCCGGAGTGAAGCCGAGGACGAGCCTTGACTGGGCCGCGACGGACGTCGCGCCGTCGACAATCGCGTCCAGCGCGAGGCCAAATTTGGTCGTCACGCGCAAGCCGGTTTCCCGACCCAGCCGCTCCACCAGTTCGATCACGCCCTCGATCCGCACCGAGCCGGGCCCGGGCAAGGTCACGCTCTCCGGCCGGACGCCGAGAGTCGCCGCAGACCGCAGGCTCAGATTTATTGGACGTACCGGGATGAGCGTCGGAGGAAGGTCGGCGCTCTTCACCGTGACACCCTGATCGCCGATCGCCGCGACCTCGACCTCAATGAAGTTCATGCGCGGCGAGCCTATGAACCCGGCGACGAACATGTTTCTCGGGCGATGGTACAGTTCGAGGGGGCTGCCGACCTGTTTGACCACCCCGGCCTCCAGCACGACGATCCGGTCCCCTAGGGTCATCGCTTCGACCTGGTCGTGGGTGACGTAGATGATTGTGCTGCGAAGCTCGCGGTGCAGCTTGAGAAGCTCGGCACGCATGGCGACACGCAACGCCGCGTCGAGATTGGACAGCGGCTCGTCGAACAGGAACACGCGCACCTCGCGCACGATCGCGCGCCCCAAAGCCACGCGCTGCCGTTGTCCACCCGAGAGCTGGGCCGGCCTTCGGTCCAGGAGCTCGCCAATATGGAGGGCCGCGGCCGTGGCCTGGACCCTGGCCTCGATCTCGGCCTTCGGCCGGTGGGCCATCTCGAGCGCGAACGACAAATTCTCGCGGACCGTCATGTGGGGATAGAGCGCGTAGTTCTGAAACACCATGGCGACCCCTCGATCCTTCGGATCGACGTCGGTGACGTCGCGGCCGCCGATGCGAAGCTCGCCCTCGCTGATCTCCTCGAGACCGGCAATCATCCGCAGCAGGGTCGACTTGCCGCAGCCGGAGGGGCCGACGATCACTGCGAACTCGCCGTCAGCGAAGTCGAGATCGACGCCTTTGACGACCTCGGCGGTCCCGAACCGTTTTCGCAAGCCCTTGAGCGTCACAGCCGCCATGTTCAAGCCAAACCCGTCACTTGATCGCGCCCGCGGTGAGCCCCGCGACGAAATAACGGCCGATGAAGGCGAAGAGCGCGATCACGGGCAGTGTCGTGATGGTGGCCCCCGCCAGCATGAGTCCCCAATCGACTTGATATTGCCCGATGATGCCGGCGAGACCGACCGGAATCGTTTTGTGTGCGTCGCTCTGGATGAGAACCGATGCGAAGAGATATTCGGTCCAGCTCGAAACGAAGGCGAAGATGGCGACGCTGGCCACGCCCGGCGCGATCAGGGGCAGGACGATCCGCCTCAGAATGGTCAGGCGCGACGCGCCGTCGAGCCGCGCCGCTTCCTCGATCTCGATCGGAACCGCGGCCAGAAACGCGCGCATCATCCAGATTGCGAAAGGGACGGCGAAGGTGACGTTAACGATCACGAGGGCGAGCGGGTTGTCGATGAGCCCAACCGCCGACATCATTCCGTAGAGGGGAACCAGCACGACGATGCCGGGAAAAGCATAGGCCAACAGAATCGCGCGGTATAGGAAATCCCTGCCCGGGAACCGCAGGCGAAAGAAGGCGTATCCCGACAGAACCGCGAGCGCCACGGTAATACCCATCGACGCCGACGACACGACAACGCTGTTGAGCAGAAAGCGCGGAAAGTCCGACTCTCCCAGCAGCTTCTCGAAGTGTTCGAGCGTGAAACTGTGCGGGACCATGGTCGGTTCGGATGAGACGATCTCGTTGGTTGCCTTGATTGACGACGACATGACCCACCAGAAGGGCAGGAGGACGATCAGCGCAAGTACGGCAAGGCCAATCGCGAGGGTCAGTCTGACAGCAGGTCCGCGGCGCATCAGGGAGTGTCCTCGCGCGGGGCTAGCGTGCGTACCGCGAGGATCGCAAGGCCCATCAGCAGGAGGGTGGCGACGACTGACATCGCTGCGGCCTCACTCAGGCGATAGCCCTTGAAGGCGGTGCGATAGATGAGGATGGGCAATGTCGTGGTGGCGTCGGCCGGCCCCCCGCCGGTCAGGAGCCAGACGATATCGAAAACGTTGAAGGAGAGCAGCGTCCCGATCACCATCAGCACGAACAGGGTCGGCTGCAAGAGCGGGAGGGTGATGCGGCGGAAGCGCGCGAAGCGAGAGGCGCCGTCGATGGCTGCCGCCTCATAGAGCTCGCCGGGAATGCGCTGCAGCCCGGCGAGGAGCATCACCGCGACGAAGGGAAACCAGCGCCAAGAATTGATGAGGATCAGGGTCGTCATCGCGCTGACGGAGGAGGAGAAGAACCCGACGGGCTGACGGATCACGCCGAGCTCGATCAGGATCGGATTGATCATCCCTCCAGAGGTCGACAATAGCCAACGCCAGACGATCACGATGACGATGGTCGGCACGATCCAGGTCAAAACGATCCACGTTCGTGCGACGCGGACGCCGGGAAAATTCTGCTCCAGAATAAGCGCCGAGGCCATCGCCAGCGCGGTTTGCGCGACCGCGTTCCCGGCGACCCAGACGACGCTGCGCGCGAGGGCCAGCCAGAAGGCGGCGGAGGAGAGTACGGAGAGGTAGTTGGCGAGCCCGACGAAGCGCCCCGCCGAGCCGATGATGCGCACGTTTTCGATGCTGAGCGCGGCCGACGAGGCGAGCGGATAGAGCAGGGTCGCTCCGAGCCAGATCAGCACCGGAGCGACCAGCGTCGCGGCAAACAGCGCTTCACGCCGCGCCGCGCGCCGTTGGGATCGGCGAACCGCCAATTGAGCGCTCTACTTTGCGGCCTGCTCCATCTCCTTCTGTCCGGCGGCGACCGCTGCGGCGGGCGTTTCTCCTCCGGTCACGATGCGCTGCAGCGTTCCGGCCAGGATGTTCTGTGCGGAAATGGCGCCGATCGAGGGGTACACCTTATCCGTGGTGAAGCCGAACAGCATGCCGTGCTGGCTGTTCGCGATCATCGTCTCGATCTGCGACTTGTACTTGACCGCCAGGGGGTCGTTCCAGAAGCTCGGCGCCTTCACGCCGTCCTCGGTCGCGGGCAGGAAGAGGCCTGGCTCCATATTGAGGAAGCGGCCGTAGTTGGCGGGCTCTAACAGGAAACCGATGAACTTTTCCGCCGCCTGGCGCTTCGCCGGATCCTTGGCGAGGATCATCGCCCCGTTCGAATAGGATATGGTGTTCGACGAAGCCTCGCTGTCGGCGCGCGGGACGGCCGCGACGCCGAGGTCGGCGGGATCGCCTCCCTGGGCGTTGTAGGTCGAGATCACGGTGAACTGAAGCACCGTGCCGCATTTGTTGGCGTCGAAGCAGGCCTCGGCCTCGCCCCAGGTCCAGTTCGTAGCGTCCGGCGCCGAGAACTTGAACATGTCCTTGTAGAAGGAATAGGCCTCGACGGTCTTCGGGTTGTTGAAGCGCAATGAGCCGTCGTCATTGAAGAGTTGGGCCGCGCCATTGTTGACCATTGTCGCGTAGACGGTCTGATCGGTGTAGAGTTGCTTGTTGGCGGGCAGTCCTGCGCCGTACATGCCGGCCTTCGTCAACGTCTCGGCGTCCTTGCGCCAGTCGCTCCAGGTCTGGGGCGGCTTGAGACCCGCCTTGTCGAATACGCTGTGCCGATACCAGAGCGAGATCGCCATGTTGTAGAGCGGGACCGCCCAGACGCCGCCGTCGTATTCGTACGGGCGCAGCGTGGCGGGGATGAAATGATGCTCGGCGTTGAGTTTGTCGGTAAAGTCCTTGACCGAGGTCAGCGCACCGAGACTTTTGATCACGGTGGTGAAGTCGGGGATGGCGAACAGGATGTCGGGTGCGTTGCCCGCCGCGATCGCCGCCGGCGCCTTGGCGTAGACCTCGCCCCAATTCTGCGGCTCCTGCTTGACCACGATATCCGGGTTGGCCTTGTTGAACTCGTCGATCAGCTGCTGCACGCGCGCGACGCGCTGCGGCGGCTGCTCCATGTGCCAGAGCCTGATCTGCACCGGATCGGCCTGAGACGAGCCGCTCGCTGCGAGAATCGCGATGAGGCTTGCGAACACGACGTTTCTTCCACGCATGGCTGTCCTCCCGAGGTTTGCCATCAGAGATGCGGAATGCGGGCGCGAAAGCGCGACACGAGCGCGGCGTTGCGCTCCCCCGCGCCGGGCATGTTCGCGCTCACGTAAACGGGCGGCTCGCCGCCCTCGGCGATCAGTCGCGCCGAGGCTTCGACCAAGAGTGCGTTGAGAAGCGCGGCGCCTGCGATGGTCGAGAGCGGTCCCGCGCGGACGTCGTCAGCGAGGGCGAGGCTCGCGTCGCCCGGGGAAACGCGATTGTCGAGAACGATGGAGGCGACGTCGGCAAGTCGCTCGCGCCCCTGCGCCGCCTGGCGCGAATAGGCTTGCGAGGTGACGGCGATGACGGTCGCTCCGGCTGCGCGCGCAAATTTCGCCGCCTCGACCGGAACAGCGTTCACCCCGCTCGTGGAAAAGACCACAACGACGTCGCGGGATCCGATGGGATAGCGGGAGAAAATGAGTTCGGCGAGGCCGGGAAGCCTCTCCATGCGCGTGCTCGCGGTCGCCCCTTCATGCAGCATCACGGCGCTCGCCAGGATCGGAGCGACGCAGGCGAGGCCGCCGGCCCGGTAGTGGCCCTCTTCCGCCAGCATGTGCGAATGGCCGGTGCCGAAGAGATAGACGAGCCCGTCTTCCGCCATGCAGCGCTTGACCGCTTCCGCAGCTGAGGCGAACGCCTCCTCCTGCCCTTCGAGGAGCGAGCCGACGAGCTTCGCCGCCCCTTGAAGATAGAGCGCCGCTGTGGGAGCGGCCTGCTTGCCTAGGCGTGTTCCGGACTCTGTTTGACGAGCCTCGCCCATGTCCTTCCCCGCGTTCGCAATCTCCGTAGCGCCGGCGGCGCTTCCGCGCTTTGTTCCATATCAAATTCCATGCGTCGCGATCAGCGAGATCGATCGGCAAAAAAGCCTCGACAAGTTCGTGCAATTCTCGCAAAGATTTCTACGGGAGCTCTCGGACGTTCGCAATGGCCATTGGAATACGATGACCTTCGCCGCTGGCCTCCATGGACAGTGTCCACAAACAAGCAACCGCGGCCGTGCGGTGAAGGTAATTGCAGCGGTTGGGCCGCTTGAGGCGATGGAGTCCGGCGCCGGAGTTACTTGGCGCGGTCGCGTCCGAAGACTTCCTGGCCTTCGCGATCGATCAACCGAAAACCGATCGCGCGATTCGGCCACCGAAGACGGGAAGCCTCCCGGACGGCTTCGGACGGATCGGAAGCGTTCAGCCTGACCTGGGCCGCCTGTTACCGTTCGCGTCGGTGTTCCCCCGGAAGAGGAATTGTCAGATGCTCAAGTCGTTTGCAGGTTTCGGCGCGGCCGCGTTGATTGCATTTGGGCTCGCCCTAAGCTCGGCGCCCGCCAACGCCGAAAGCGTCATGAAGCAATGCGGCGACCAGTGGCAGGCGGCCAAGGCCGCTGGCACCACTAACGGCGAGACCTGGCCGCAATTCCTTTCGCAGTGCCGGGCTCAACTGAAGACCGGGGCTGCAGCGCCCGCTCCTGCGGCGCCTGCCCCCTTGATGCAGACGGTCCCCACGCCTCCCCGTGACGCAGTCCCCTACATACGGCCAGGCCCCCGTGGGAGGAGCGATGATGACCTCAAGCCAGTGCGACGCGGAATACGCAGCGAACAAGGCGATCAAAGCCTCGGGGCAGACGAAGCGCGCGTTCGTCGCCGCCTGCCGCACGGGCAACGAGACGATCCCGCAGGGCGCCGCAGCGGCTCCGGTGCCCGCTCCCGCGCCGGCGCCGGCCCCGGCGCAGAACGGTTCGCTGGTCCTATGGCAGCAGCCCGCCGCGCCTGCGCCAACGCCAACTGCCGCTCCTACCGGTGCCGGGTAGTTCGCCTCCGATCAGCAGGCTCGCGCCCGCTGCCCCTCGGATACGGTCGTATCGGTCAACACGAAATCGGGCGTCTACCATTTCGCAGGTGGGCGCAACTACGGGACCACGAAGCATGGCGCGTACATGTGCGAGGCTGATGCAAAGGCCGCCGGGGACCGCGCCGCGATGAACGAGCACCATCCGCAGCGTAATGGGTAGCCTTGAGATAACTTATAAGCTGCTATGACCAGTGAAACTTGAGCCTTGACCTCGCATTCCATCGAAGTCGCGTCGTTTCGGGGGACTATCTGGGGGACTGTCCCGCTCACAAGAACATAATAGCCTATAATATCAACCAGCTACTACAGCAATTGGTCGGAGTGAGAGGATTCGAACCTCCGACCCCCTCGTCCCGAAGAAGGCGCGCCAGCTGGCGCGGCTGTTTTATTTGGACTTTTTCCTGCGTTTCAAGCGCGCCCATCACGGTTCGTTCGCGCGAAACTGTTCGGAAACTGTTGGGCGGATTTCCCCGCGGCCAAACTTGCGCGAAGAGCCGTGTGCGCCGACGAGCGCGGTCCGCCCTTGCCTCACTGAGGAAAAAACAGTCGTCGCCGGAACATGGGGATCGGGCGGCCGGAGGCGTCGGCGTTCGAGGTCACAGCGTACGGCTATGACCGACCCGCCCTCCTCGTCACTGCCTCAATGACGCCTTTGTGATGGTCGGGTCGGTGGTGGCCGTAGACGCGCTCGAGCACCTCGACCGTCATGCCGAAATAGCCGGCGGCCTCCCACAGGTCGGCGCCGTTCTGCATCGCCCAGGAGACTGCCGTGTGCCTAAGCACGTGCGGCGAGACGCCGGCGAGGCCGGCGTCGACAGCCGCCCGCGCAAACGCCTTGCGCACGCTTTTGACCGGCTCGCCCTCGAACTCGACCACGGCCTTCTGCGCGATCCCGAGACGCTTCCAGCGACGAAGATGCGCCAAGAGCCGGGCGGGCAGGCGCACGGTTGGCTGGCGCTTCTTGGTGTCGCGGTCTCCGAGAAACTTGCGGTAGAAGAGCCCCGCCTCGCAGTCGACCCAGCCGCGGCCGATCGCGGGGGTCAGCGCCGCGCCGCAGATCGCGCCGGAGCGCGTGCCTGTGTAAAGCCCAACAAGGATGAAGCGCGCGAGGTGACGGCGCGACCGCCGCTCGGTCGGAACCCCTTTCTGGATCTCGCGGTACCGCCAGGCGGCGCGGATCAGCCGCGCCGCCTCGGAGCGGGTGAGCCAGCGCTCGCGGCTTTTCGGCTTAGGCGGGAGCGAGACCTCGACGATCGCGCCGCAGAGGCCCTCCTTGCGGTGGTGGTTGATCGCGGCGCGCAAATCCTCGAGCTCGCGCCGCGCCATCGCGTCCGAGCCGCGTTGCGCGGCGTAGGCGCGGCAGGAGCGGCCGTTGACCTCGACGAGGCGCTTGTCGCCGAAGAAGGAAAGCAGCGCCTCGAGGCGCTGGCCGAGCTCAGCCGGGCGTCGGACGGTCTCGCTCTTCGCCTCGGCGTAGAGCATCAGGACGTCAGCGATGAGAATTTCGGCCGGATCACGGCTGCGCTCTTGGCTCGGCCGGTACTTTGCGGCGAGGTAGTCGGCGAGCTGTCTTTCAGCTTCCTCGCGATCGCGAGGGCCGCAGCCTGTGCTGTGGCACTTTCCTCCGTCGCGGATGATCCAGACGGATTTTTCGCCCTTATAGGCTGGCTTGAGCCAGAGGCGGGCGCCCTTGCTTGTCTGCGGCATCTCTCCCTCATTTCCTCAATCGCGGCAAGCGTGGTGAAATCCTTGCCCGCGATGCGCTCGATGGTGAGCCTGCCGCGCGCCGCCTCTCTGCGCAGGCCGGCCGCGGTCATACCGCCGTCGGGGAAGGCGAGCTCGGCGGCGCGGGTGAGGCGGAGGGGCGCGTTGGGGGGAACCGTCATGCTGCACCGTCCAGGCATTCCGCCTCGCACATTTCGTCGACTTTGCGATGCTCGACCGGGAAGTCGATCACGGCGGCGGCCCCTCCCGCAGGAACTCGGGCAGCCAACGCTTCGCGCGCGCGA
Source organism: uncultured Alphaproteobacteria bacterium (assembly GCA_963741405.1). Classification (GTDB taxonomy): domain Bacteria; phylum Pseudomonadota; class Alphaproteobacteria; order Rhizobiales; family Beijerinckiaceae; genus Roseiarcus. Next base: position 2,418 of record CAVUHX010000040.1, on the reverse strand, counting down.
CGATCGCGGCCTCGTGGGCCAGGTCGTCGTGATCGCGCCAGGAATTGCTGGTCTCCATCGCGATCCCGCCTAGTTCGTTCAGGGCGCGCAAGCTGACCACGCGCGGGGCGGCGCGGAAGAAGGCCTCGTAGTCGAGGATGTCGGCGACGCGGGCGCGCAGATGAGGCGCTTGCCGCTCCGCTGCGGCGAGCATTGCGGCCATTTCGGCATAGCGTGCGCCTCGCAAGTCGGTCGCCGCGGCGACGACCTCGCGGAGGGCGGCGAGAAGCTCCTCGAGCGTGGCGGCGAGCGCCAAGGCGAACGCCTCGCACCAGGTCTCAGCGCGCGCGATCGCGAGGAGGAGCGGATGCTTGGCGCTCCAAGGCCCCTGGCCGCGGGTGAGCTTGACCGGATCGCTGTGCGCTCCCGCGACCGCCAAAACGACGACGGCCTGGGCCAGCGCGAGGTGCAGGGTGACGGCGACCACGTCGGCGACGGCTCGCGTGGCCGCGGCCTCGGCGATTCTTCTGGCGGCGGCTGGCAGCGGGGTGTCGCGCGACACGAGCGCGCCTCTGGACACGCTCGGGGCGCCGGCGGCGCGCGCCGCAGCCGCGGCGAACGCGGCGTCGGAGAGGCCGGATGCGTCGCCCCAGCCGTGCTCGTCAGGGGAAATGGTCCCGTCCGCCGCCGGTGTCGAAGCGGCGGACGGGGAGCCGGCGAGGGGAGGCGCGCCGGCCTCGGCGGCGGCGAGGGGAATGTGATCGCGTGCCGCCGGAACGTCGGTCTGGTTTTCCCTCTGGGGGAGGATGAGGGCGCGGACGACGAACAGGCCGTCGTCGTCAAGCGTGACGGCGAGGCCGTACCGATGACGCTCGGATCGCTTCACGGCGCGGAGCGCCGCGAGCCTCTAAATCCCGGCGCGCTCGTCGACGAGGCGTCGCCACGTCGGCGAATTCGAGCCCTTCAGTGCCGAGGCGGTCGCCGATCTCCTTGAGCCTTTCGATTTCCTCGACGAGGAAGTCAGATTTTTCGCGGCGCAGGCTCTGAGCCAAATCGGGGTCGACCAGCACGCCCCAGCCCTCGTCGCGGCGGATTGCATCAGCGCAACGCGCGAGCTTCTCGTTTTTCAGCTGCTCCAGGAGATCGGGGTCGGTGAGCATCGTCTCGTCGACGAACAGGTCCTGCGTCGCCAACGTGCCGCCGGCCGCCTCATAGGCCTCGACCGTCACGAAGCGGGCGGAAGCCGCGGTCGCGGGCACGGCGCGCGCGAGGAGGCGCTTCTGCAGGGCCAAGGGGTCGCGCAGCAGGACCCCGGCGTCAGGGGCGTCGAGTACGGCGTCCATCGCCGCGTGGTCTTTGGCCGCGGTGAAGGCGCGGGCGATCTTGAGAGCAGACCTTCCCTCGCCAAATTTTCCCTCGCGCCAGGCGACCTTGACCCTGTCCGAGAGCTTCGTTGCGAGCGCGATCTTGCCGCGAACCTGGGGCTCGGAAAACCCGAACCGGCGCGCGATCTGCGCGATCGGGCGCGTGAGCGCGAGCGCGGCGATGGCTTCAGCCTCGTCGAGCGGATGCAGATCCTCGCGCCCGATGTTCTCGGCGATCGAGAGCGCGCGCGCCTCCGCGTCTTCGCCGGTGAAGATGCGGGCGTGGATCCCGCCCTCCCAACCTTCGGCAGCCAGTCTCTCAAAGGCGCGCCAGCGCCGGGCGCCGCAAAGGACCAGGAGCTTCCCGTCGCCTCCAGGCCGCACCACGATGGGATTGATCTGGCCCTCCGTGCGCAGCATCGCCGCCATGCGGTCGATGTCGGCCGGGTCCATCTTGCGGCTGTTCAAGGGATCGACGCCGCCGATCCGGTCGAGGTCGATTTCGGTCTCGGGACCGAGCTGGTCGACGGTCGGGGCGGGCTTGAGGCTGAATCGGGCTGGCATGGGCGCAGATTGTTTGAAAAATCATACTTGTCAAGTCTGACTACCGCCTTTTTTCAAACGTTCTGTGGATATCAAACAGGAAGTTGACGTACGTTCGGTCCATATGTAAACGGCGATCTCTTCCGGGAAGGCGAGGGCCCGACGGAGCGGAGAAGGATCATAAATCCCTTGCCCCTTTCGACTACCATCGTTGGATTTGCATTCGCGCCCGCGCGCCGCATTCCGCGGTTCGTGTTCTGGTCGTGGACTCGCTGGCTTGCCTTTCGCCAGGACGTTCCGTTGTGGCGGAATTTCATGATCCTAAACGGGCACAGGACCGCGCCGCCCTTCTCCAGGTATTTTTTCAGTTAACACCGAGCCGAGCTATTGCGCGCGTAAGCGAACGTGCGCCTGCGGTGACCTTTTTTGCTGGGAAGCGCATATGCCTGCAGGGAAAATTCGAGAATTGATTATTTACTCAACAATTATGAAGATCGTTGACCTAGAATGTCAGATAGGCTTCGCATCAGGT
>CAVUHX010000039.1:0-1058838 GCA_963741405.1 uncultured Alphaproteobacteria bacterium | reverse complement strand
CGTGTGCGCCCTGAAGGCGCGTTTCTCTAGTGGAGGAAGGTTCCACCCGGATAAGTGTCGATGGGTCCGGTAGCTGGCGAGCGGTCTGGCGGGGCAACCGGCCGGGCTGGAGCCTCGCGACAAAGGCCGCCTTGGGCGGTTGAGCGATCCGGCCGGCCGCAACTTGAGTGATAGCCTGAGCAGGCCTCGAAAGGTTCAATGCGGACGCCGACCCGCCACGGTGACGGGGAAGGCAGCATCCATGGGGGAGGCATCGACATGCGCACTCATGGGGTCCGCCGGGGTATTGGGCGCGGCAGGCCGGAAGAGAGGAACGGGTAATCAGGGGAGACCCGCGTCCGGCGAGGGTTCGGCCTCGACGGCGTCTTTGAGGGCGCCGGCCGGAAGCGGGAGTTGGACAGGGGCGTAAGAGCGTCGAGGCCGGGTAACTCCGGCGGAGCAAAGGCCCCTGACTTCAGAGGCGCTTTCGAAGAGGGGAAGGAGCGGCGATTGGCGACGAGTTTGCAAACGCCGGATAAGATCAGGACCCTTCAGAGGAAGCTTTATGTGAAGGCGAAGGCGGAGCCCAAGTTCCGCTTCTATCTTCTGTACGACAAGATCTGTCGGGCGGACATCCTCGCCCACGCCTATGCGCTGGCCCGTCGCAACGACGGGACGGCGGGCGTTGACGGGGTGACGTTCGACGACATCGAGCGGGCGGGAGTGGAGGCGTGGCTCGAGGCTTTGCGTGAGGACCTCGCCTCGATGACGTATCGGCCCTCGCCGGTGCGGCGCGTGATGATCCCGAAGCCGGGAGGCGGGGAGCGCCCGTTGGGCATTCCCACCATCCGCGATCGGGTTGCGCAGACGGCCGCCAAACTGGTGTTGGAGCCGATCTTCGAGGCGGACTTCGAGGACTGTGCGTACGGATACAGACCCGAACGAAGCGCGGGCGACGCGATCAAGGCGACCCACCGGTTGATCCGGCAGGGTTACGCCGATGTCGTAGACGCCGACTTGTCGAGATATTTCGACACAATTCCGCACGTCGAGCTGCTCAAGAGCGTGGCCCGGCGCGTCGTCGACGCAAAAGTGCTGCGGCTGATCAAGCTGTGGCTGAGCTCGCCGGCGGAAGAACGGGATGGCGCGGGGAGACGGCGCGTGAGCGGAGGCAAGAGCTGCCGGAAGGGCACGCCGCAGGGCGGCGTGATCAGTCCGCTGCTCGCCAACCTCTATATGAACCGTTTCCTGAAGTTCTGGCGTGTGAAGGAGTGCGGCAAGACGTTCCGCGCGCATGTGGTCAATTACGCCGACGACTTCGTCATCCTCAGCCGCGGCAGAGCGGCCGAGGCCCTGGCGTGGACGCGGGCGGTCATGACCCGGCTCGGGCTCACGCTCAACGAGGCCAAGACCTCGGTGAGAGACGCCCGTGCGGAAGACTTCGACTTCTTGGGCTATACGTTCGGGCCGAGATACGCCCGCGACGGAGAGCGCTATCTGGGCGCGCGTCCTTCGATGAAGAGCCTGACGCGGATCAAAGGCAAGATCGGCGATCTGTTGAGGCCGTGCGAGACGGGCGACTGGCCGGGCGTGCGCAAGCGACTGAACCGCCTTCTTGGCGGGTGGTCGGCGTACTTCGGCTACGGAACCCTGAACGCGGCCTACAGGAGCGTCGACCGACATGTCGGCGATCGGGTCCGGCGCTTCCTCAACCGGCGCGCCAAGCGCGGCGGACGCGGCGCGCGTGAGTACTCCTGGAGCGAAATCTTCGGGAGGCTCGGCGTGCAGCGTCTAACCCGCGACAGACCGGCCGCGCCGGCCGTGAGCCTGACATGAACTCTGTCGGAAAGCCGGATGCGGCAAATCCGCACGTCCGGTTTGATGAGCGGGGAAGGGAAACGGAGCCATTGGCCAAGCCTCAACGCCACCGCGCCCTTCCTCGACTCTACAATCCATCTACGGATCGATCGGGCTCTTCCAACCCTTGAGAAAGTTGTCTCTCCGGATCGCCTCCAAGGTCGCGGAATTCTCGAAGCTGATGGACGGCCGGACGTTCAGGGCGTCGACCGCGCGGGCAGGGTTATCGACGCGGCGTTCGATGAAGTGATCAAGGGTGATGGTCAAGTTCTTGGTCTTGGCGCCGTCGATCTTGAAGTAGGGTGCGCCGCCGTCGAAGCTGGCGCCAGCGTCGGTGAAGATCTTCTTCAGGCTAGAATCGCCGCGGACGCGGGTCCAGAACCGGTTGCGCCAGTTGCCATAGGTCCGCTCCGACAGCGCGTACGCAGCCTCTCGATCCGCCGCAGAACCGGTACTCAACAGCCGCCGGACTTCGGCGAGTTCGGAGACAGCTTGCGGGTTGCTACAGGCGTTCCAGGCGCTCTGCAACTCGGGGCTGAACTCCTGCCCGAGCAACTTGGCGGCGGCGGTGCGAGCCTCGGCGGAAAGCTCGGGCAATTTTTCCAGGACTGGAAACCCGCCGCGCGCGCCGCGTTGCAGGACGGCGCCCTCGCCGAAGGCTAGTTCCAACTCCGCATCAACGGCCTCGGCAGCCTTGGCGGCGGTTGTGAATCCCTTCGCTTCGAATAACTCCGCAACCAGTTTTCGAATCGCCGGCATCTCTTCAAGCACATCCATGAGCTTTTTCAGGAGCCCACCATAGGTTCTTGAACCCTCCGCAACCTCGCCCAGGGCAAGTCCGCCCCGCGCTGCCTCGCCTGCGCCGCCTGAGATCGCAGCCATCACAATAAAGACCAAAATTTCGAAAAGCACGCGTCCAACGATCTCACCGAAGAACGCTCCGAGCTGAGAAGCTGATTTCTCCTTGGCACCCGCATTAATTTGCGCGGCAAGCTCACTGCCAAGAAGAACGCCGGACGCCCTTGACTTAGAGACGTAAAGCATCGGCTTCGATGAAATTTCTTCGATCAGGTCAACGATGAGGCCCGCAGTCTTTCGCGCCTTCTCAAGTTGAAGTGCACGCATAGTGCGATGCGCTTTGCTGGTGATCGTAAGATAGCCCTCCTTTGCAAGCGTGTCCATAACTCGCGGCATCGATGTGGCTTCAGCAAATTGAGCTACATCCCAAAGTAGCTTCAAGAGAGATGTGAGTCCGCCAAGAAGTCCAGAGGCAAGACCAGATACGTAGCCCACGTAGAAATTGAGCTTATCTGCAAGGATCTTCTCAGACAGCGTCTTTCCAAGATCGCCGTCGATCTTGGCGGCGAGCCCTTCTGCAAAACCAACCGAGAAGTTTGCGGATGCCTGTTGTAGAAAGTCTGACGGGAATGGCCTTGAAGCCATGTTCGCCGGCAATAGAGTGGCCGTGTTAGCAGAAATCACCCTTACTTCAAGTGACACCCAATTGTTGTTGCCTTGTCCTGTTTCCACCAACGCGATTCCGATCGCTTTACCTTCGATCGTCAGCACGGCGGTATCGCTACCCAACGTACGAACCAGTATTGGGTTGGACACGATTGCAGGATGCTTAGACTTTACCCAGAGTTGCTTGCCACCCCAAAGTCCAATTCGTTTCGACGTACCGACGCCGACCTCTATACTCCCCACGGAATCCGGTGCGAGTTTACGGTCGACTGTATAGCCGTCTGAAGGCTCATTTGCAGGTTTGAAAAAATGTGCCATGGCGTCACCATTTCACACCGAAGATGTAGCTCAAACAGACGTTCTCATTTGCATTATTGATGACAATTACCTAAGAGCAAGCCTAGCATAAATAAATGCCCACGACTGTGATCCAGCTCACAGTACAAATCTGGGGGTTACCGCTCAGGAATCCCCTCATTTCGAGAACCGCCAGATTTCGAGGCTTTTTGGCCCTCATAAGGGTCAACGGAGGGCCGTAAGGTTCCACGATGAGCATGGCGCGACCTCTTTTTCGGCAATTCGGAGCCGCGATCTCGCGCTTCAGGACTCGTCATACGAGACTTGTCGCAGCGGGGCGCCAACCTCAAGTTGCATTTTCGCCCTCGAAAAAATGAGGGGATAGCTGAGGGTCACCGTGACAGTGCATTTTTCAATTCCGCCGCGTTTGTGCCCGCTCCAATCATCCAAGCCTCAGCCTTTGACCCTCTCCCTCATTTCCCCCGGCGCCGCGTCCGCCTCGCCGAGGACTTGCAGCGCCCGGTCGACGCCGGCGGACGAGAGCCGGATGACGCCGGTGTAGGGCTGGCTGAGCTCGAGGATCAGAAACACCGCGCTCGCGATCGCGGTCGCGCCGGCAAGATGCGCGATGATCGTGACCGCGTTCGGGGCCGCCACCAGGCCGTTGCCGAGGAACAAAGCCGACGCCCAGCAGACCACGACGGCGAGGATATAGGGAGGGAACGGGCTCGCGAGCTGGCGCGTCATCAGCATCTGCGTGTCCTGGTATTTTCGGGCGAGATCCCTGGCCGAATCGAGCAGGCGCCGCTGCGAGTCGGTCGCGGGCTTCAGGCTGTCGAAATAGCTGTCGAGGCCGCCGAGCGTCGCCTTCATCTCCTCGAAGGTGAACGGCCGGGGCCCGCGCGTCGCGTCTCCAAAAAAGCGGAGACGCGTCCGCTGCAGGGCCGCGCGCAGGCCGGCCCGGCCGCCGAGCGCTTCCGGTCCATAGCGTTCGAGCGCCGACTCGATCTCGGCGACGACGGGCCCGAGGGAATAGGCTTCCGACTGTTGCGTCGTGAACACCGAGAAGGCGGTGAACACCAGCAGGCCGAGAACGAGCGCGAGCAGCAAACCCACGATCCCGACCATCGCGCCGACCGATCCTTTCGATGCGGTCAACGCCTCGGCGGGCACGACCCATTGGAGAGCCAGGCCCACGAGGCTGGCGCCGAAGGTCGTCAGTCCCACGGCGGTTGATCGGATCAGGGAATGGACGGGCATGCGGAGGCTCGCTGCGCCTTAAGACAGAAGGGACGGCGCTTCTATAGCCGAAGTTTTGAATTTCGCCATCGTCCGACGGGAGGTTTTCGAGGGGACGGGTCTTTCGGCTCACTCTCCGAACTGGACGAATTCGGCGCCATCGATCGCCGCATTCCTCTCGGCCTCGAGCCGCGTCAGCGAACGCTCCAAAAGCTCGGTGCTCGACCGGCTGCTGCCCGAGAGCACCACGCCGCCGATCGCGAGCGCGATCGCCACGATCATCCGGACCGGCGTGAAGTCGATGAGGCCGATCAGGAGGCAGGCGAGAAGCGCCACTCCAGCCGCGGCCGCGGCGCGCCCGGCCAGCATGAGCCTGCGGCTGCGCGCGATCGAGTCGCGAAGGTCGACGATCCGCGTTTCCAGCTCATCGATTTTGTCCACGCCGCGCGAATCCGGTTTGAACATGACGCTCCGAGGCCGCATATGGGCCCGGCGGGCCCGAATTTCAGGTGTCGGCCCACGAGGCGCCGGGGTTCCGGGTGTTCCGCGGGTTCAGGTGACAGTGCAGTTTACTTCGCCCGCCGCGGTCGCTCCGTCGTCCTTTGGCTTGGGCCCGCGCTTGAGGGCGCGGAGGCGGCGGCGGGTCCAGGTTTCCAGCGCAGCGAGGAACGCATCCGAACCGACCGGCCGGCCGACGCTTTCGCCTTTGGGAATTCCGCTGACAGCGCCTTCTATTTTGGGCTGCCCGGCGAATTCAAGAGATTCGAAAGGCTCCGCGCGCCGTTCGCTCATCGGCACGGCGCGCACCTTCCAGCGGGCGGAACCGGCTTCGGGTCTCTCTCTCGGGAAAACCAACCCCGCGCGGCAAAAACATTGACGAGAACAAAAAGCGAACATATAATGAAGCCGGGACCGGCAATGGGATGGGACGATGGTGATGGGAATGACCGCCCTGGCTGAGGCGCTTGTGCGCGATTTTGGAGAACGGCTTCAGTCCGCGGAGCCCTTTGAATCGATGACGGCGCTCGAGCGACGATTGGCGCGGAAATGGCGCCGTAAGCCGTTGAAATCCCTTAATCCGCGCCCGGGAATGACCCTTCGCGGGCGCCGTCTATCCAACGGTGTCGCCCTCGCGGAAACGGGGACCCGGAGCCGCCGCCCCTTCCGTCGAACCTTCAGCGCCCGTCATCTCTGGGCGCCCGCTTTTCGCGGGCATGACAAAAAGGGGCGACATGGAAGATGCGCTCGCCCGGAAATGGCGCCGCAACCCACTGAAATCGCTCAAAACGCGCCCGGAAACGGCGCGGGCGCCGAGGCTCGAAATGCGTCCCTACTTGCCGCCTGTCTTCGCCATCGCCTCGAGCTTCTCGGCGCGGATGGTGTTGCGGTTGAGGGCCGCGTCCTTCTGCCCGTCCATGCCGAAGGCGACCGCCATCAGCTGCGAATAGAAGACGACCGGAATGTTGTAGTCGGTGCCGAACTTCTCGTTGATCATCGGCTGGTACATCTCGACATTGGTCTGGCAGAGCGGGCAGGGCGTCGAGATGACGTCGGCCCCCTGCGTCTTCGCCTCTTCGAGGATCGCCTTCATCAGATGCAGGGTGCGATCCGGGCTCATCACCGCGATCGAGCCGCCGCAGCACGACGTCTTGTGGGCGAAGGGAACCGCCTCCGCCCCGCAGGCCTTGGTGAAGTCGTCGAGGAAGGTCGGATCGTCGTAGCAGTCGTAGTCGCCGCCGGCTTGCGTTCCGGCGAACGGGCGGACCGTCTGGCAGCCGACATAGCCTGCGACCTTCAGGCCCGTCAGCGGGTTGGTCACCCGTTTTTCGATCGCCTCGACGCCGACCTCGTTGACCAGCACCTCGCAGGCGTGGCGCACCTTGAGGTCGCCGTCATATTTGAGGCCGCCGGCGCCGAGCGCCTCGTTGACCTCGGCGCGCTTCTTCACGTCGGCCTTGATCTTCTCGTTGCCGCCGTGGGTGTTGAGGTAGCAGGCGGCGCATCCGGTCACGACGTCCTGCGTTCCCTTCTTCTGCGCCTGGGCGAGGTTGCGCCCGGTGAGGGCGAGATTGGGCAATTGCCCGCCGCCGATATGGCCGACCGAGGCGCCGCAGCAGTTCCAGTCGTCGATGTCGTCGAGCTTGATCCCGACCTCGGGCATGACGGCGCGCAAGCGATTCGTCGAGGTGGCGGCCGCTGCCCTGCGACGAGCAGCCGGGGTAGTAGGTCATGGTTGTCTTGTCGGTCATGATCGCCTCCCTGGCCAGCTCACTGCCGCTCTTCAATCTCGTGCGCCTTGGCGAGGATCGCCTTCAGGCCCTTCCGATCCTTGATCCGGTGCGGCATTCCGACATGCATGCGCCCGGCCTTGACCATGCCGAGCGCGATCCTGAGGTTGGCCATCCCGCGCTTGTAGCCCTCGCCGAAGCCGAGCGAGAGATAGTAGAAGGCGGTCACCAGGCGCTCGTCGGTGCGGCCGAACGTTTTCGCCGACCACCAGAACGACTTGGCGAAGTTCTTGTTTTCGTGCGGCCCCTTGGCGTAGCCGAGCTCCGCCGCCTTGGCCGCGAGGTCCTGCAGGATGGTGGTGACCGGCACGCCGCGCGGGCAGCGCACGACGCAGCGATAGCAGCTCGTGCAGTTCCACATCGTGTTGGCCGAGAGGACCTCTTCCTTCATGCCGGCGCGGATCATCATGAACAGCTTGCGCGGTCCGTAGTCCATCTGGACGCCGATCGGGCACGAGCCCGAGCAGACGCCGCACTGCATGCACAGGTTCAGCTGGTCGCCGCCGTTGACGTTGTCCCGCACCCATCGGGCGAAGGAGAGATCGTAGGTCCGGGCGGCGGCCGGGGGCGTCATCATCGTCAGAACCCCTTCATCGGACTGGGCGGCAGGTCGCCGATCAATTTGGCGAAGGCGTCGAGCACCGTCGGCGCCCGGCAGGAATCGGCGATCGACATTTCCACGAAGGCGACGCGCTCCTGTTCCAGCGCGAGGCTCTTCAGCGTTTCGCCGACCTTGCTCAGGCGCTCCTTCGCCAACGCCGAGCCTTTGACGAAATGACACTGGTAGTCGTCGCCGGACTTGCATCCCATCAGCATGATTCCGTCGTAGCCCTTCTGCAACGCGGTCGAGACCCACTGCAGCGTGACCGAGCCGAGGCAGCGGACCGGGATGATGCGGACGAAGGGCGACCAGTGCGATCGCGCGATCCCCGCCATGTCGATCGCCGGATAGGCGTCGTTCTCGCAGGCGAGCACGAGAATCCGGGGCTTCTCCGAGAACTCGTCCGGGATCTCGTTGGCCTCGATCATCTCGTTGACCATCTGCGGATTATAGTTGTCAAACGTGATGGTCTGCACCGGGCAGGCGCCCATGCACGTGCCGCAGCGGCGGCAGCGGGCGAAATTGACGATCGGACGGCCCTGCTCGTCTTCGTCGATCGCCCCGAACGGGCACTCGACCGTGCAGCGCCGGCATTTCGTGCATTTTTCGTAGCCGATCTTGGGGTAGGTCAGGTCGCCGACGCGCGGATGAACCGCCGCTCCGGCTCCGGCGCCCTGGATCGCCTGGATCGCCTTGAGCACCGCGCCCGTCGCGTCTTCCGCGCTCTCGGCCATGTCCATCGGACGGCGCAGCGGCCCCGCAGTGTAGATGCCGGTGCGGCGCGTCTCGTAGGGAAAGCAGATGTAATGGCTGTCGGAGAAGCCGTCGGCGAGGATCGGGATATGCGGGCCCTGCCGGTATTGCAGGTTGAGGATCGGTCCCCCCGGCGGAACGCCCTTGTCGATGTGCGGCCAGGGCGAACCTTCGCCTTTGGCGTAACCGGCGACAATTAGCCGTGTCACGGGGTTGATGTCGTCGGCGAGTTGCGCCGCGGTCTTTTCCGGTTCGATTGCGGGCGCGTCGACATTGGTTGAATTCGGAACCATGCCGACCGCGAGCACGATGAGGTCGAGGCCGCCAAGGGGAACGTCCTGGCCGAGCAGTTCGTCGGCGTAGGAGACCGTCATTGTCGGGCCGTCGACCGACTTCACCTTGCCTTTCATGAAAATGACGCCGTCCCGCTGGGCTTCGCGATAGAACTCCTCGGCCGTGCCCGGCGTGCGCAGTTCCTCATAGACGATATAGGCAGAAGCGTTCTTGTCGCCCTTGACGACCTGGAGCGCCTGCTTGATCGAGGCCGAGCAGCAGACCGACGAGCAATAGGGCAAATGATTGGGATCGCGGCTGCCGGCGCACTGAATGAACGCGACGTTCTGCGCCGGCGCCCCGTTGGACGGTCGCTTGGCCGCGCCCTTGGCGAGCATCGCCTCGAACTCGACCGACGTCACCACGTCCGGCGAGGCGCCGTATCCGAGATGGCCGAGCTTGGTCGCGTCATAGGGACGCCAGCCGGTCGCCACGACGATCGCGCCCACAGTCTCGACAATAGTCTCACCCGCGCGCGTAAGGGACACTTTGAAGGCGCCCGGCTCGCCGGACGTGCTCGCGACAAGGGTATCCGTGAAAATGCGAATACGGCCATTCGCCTTCACTTCAGTAATCAGCTTGTCGAGGTCGTTGACGTACATATCGCGATAGGGCGGCGCGTGCGGCGCACGCATCGACCACCGCGACGACCACCCGCCGAGGGCGTCGCTCTTTTCGACCAGCACAACGTCGTAACCCGACTTTGCCGCCTCGAGCGCCGCTGTCAGGCCGGTCACGCCGGCGCCGACGACGAGGATCGAGCGGGTGACTTCGGCGAGGGCGGCCGGCTCGGGCTGTTCGGTCTTGGTGAGCTGCGCCGCGGCCATGCGGATCGCGTCCGCGGCGAGCATCTCCGTGTCTTCCGCGTGCGGCGGCTGCGACCATGCGACATGCTCGCGCAGGTTTGCGCGGACGATCGGCACGCCGTCGAAACGGAACCTGTCGGCCATCACCCGCGGGGAGCACGCCCCCACGACCATTCGGTTCACCACGCCCTCGTCGAGATCCTTGCGCATGGCGGCCACGTTCTCAGGAGCGCAGAGGACGTCGGCTGTTACGCAATGGCCGATGCGAAACTCGCTCTTTCCGATTTTCTCCAGCGCGCCGACGTCGATCGCGTCGGCAATGCCACACCCCTTGCAAAGATAGACGCCGGGTTTCTTCTCGGACACCTTTCCGTCTCCCAATTCGCCGCCGCTTCCGGTCGCTGTTCCAGTTTCTTGCCGCCGCCCGACGATGTTCGGACGGCTGTCCCGATCCTACGAGGTTCGAACGGCCTGCACGGCCTTCAGCGCTGCGGCGGTCGCAGACTGCACCGACATGGACACATCGAGCGGCCCCGCGGCCACGCCCGCGGAAAATATTCCGCCTACGTCTCCCTCCCGGGGAACGAGAAAACCGTACTCGTCGGCCACTATGTCGAGCGCTGGCCGGTATCCGGCGACGGCGCTGGGCTGCATTCCCGTCGCCAACACCACGAGATCGTAGGGTTCAGCGTAGATTTCGCGTTCGATTGTCCGTTCGCCGTGAACGACGGGGCGTCCGTCGTCGCCGATCCGGATGTGCGCAGGCTTCGATTTAATGAACGTCACCTGCGGATCCGCCCGCACCCGGTCATAGAATGCCTCGAGTTTATCGTGGGCGCGGATGTCGATGTAATAGATGTGAACTTCCGCGTCGGCGTACTGTTCGCGGAGATAAGCGGCATGCTTCAGCGATCCGAGACAGCAGATGCGCGAACAATAGGGCAGATGGTTGAGGTCGCGCGATCCCGCACATTGGATCAGTGCGACCTTCTTTGCCGGATCGCCGTTCGAAGGACGCAGGATCTTGCCGTGGGTCGGGCCGTCGTGAGCCGCCAGCCGCTCCATCTCGACATTGGTGATGACGTCGCGGCTGCGGCTGTAACTGTAGGCGTCAAGGTTGTTTGGATCGTATGGTTTCCAACCTGTGGCCCAAATGACGGCTCCAACGTGAAGGTCAAAGGTGTCGCCCTTATCGTCCGGGTCCAGCGCGCCGTAGGCGCACGCTGCTTTGAGCTTCTCGCCCTCGCCCGCGGCGATGGCGTCGGGTGCGACGACGTAGCGCATAGGGAAGGCGTGTTCATGCGGCAAATAGGCCGCCTTGACCTTGTCGAGACCGTAATTGAAGGGGTTGTCGACTTTCATCTCCGTCGCTGCGGCGCAATCTCCGCAAGCCGTGCAGCGCTCATTGACATAACGCGGCCACCGTTTGATCGTCGCGCGGTAGGCTCCGCGTGCGCCGGCTATTTCCGTGACCTCGCACATTGTCATCACCCGAAGGCGCTGGTTTCGACGAATGCGTTGATAGTTGATTTCCAGCCCGCAGTTGGGATGGCAGAGCTTTGGAAAATAGCGGTTGAGCTTCGTGACCCGGCCTCCCAGGCTCGCTTCGCGTTCGACGAGAATCACATCCTGGCCCGCCTCGGCAGCTTCGAGCGCCGCCGTCACGCCGGCGATTCCACCGCCAACGACGAGAATCGTCTGGCTTTCCGGGCCTGCGCCGCTCGCCACCGTCGCCATTGTCGAATCTCCCTCGCGGTCGCCAAACGCCGTCCGGCGAGCGCACCGAACTTGTTTACTTCATGATATACGAATATGTCTATCACGAGCAACGCGGCGGCGCCATAACGATAAAGAAGGGGCTGCTTCGACACCGTAACAGGAGGGGTTCGGGTCAGCATGTCGCAGTCCGCTCACACCATGCGGCGGCGCCGACCGGATCTGGTCGCGGTTTTCCCGTTTCTAGCCTGGGGCCGGAGGATGTCCGTCGGGCAGCTTCGGGCCGACCTGCTCGCGGGCCTGACCGGAGCGGTGGTCGTCCTGCCCCAGGGAGTCGCCTTTGCGACGATCGCCGGCATGCCGCCCCAATACGGGCTCTACGCCAGCATCGTGCCGACCATAATCGCTGCTCTGTTCGGCTCCTCGTGGCATCTGGTCGCAGGTCCGAGCACGACTGCGTCGCTCGTTCTGTTTGCGTCGCTGAGCGCGTTCGAGCCGACCGGCACGCCCCGCTATGTGGAGCTTGCGATAACGCTCGCCGCAATGGCGGGGATCATGGAACTCGCCCTGGGCTTTTTCCGCCTCGGCGCGCTGGTCAACTTCATTTCGCACACGGTCGTGGTAGGTTACACCGCAGGCGTCGGCATCCTGATCATGACGACGCAGTTGCGCAACTTCTTCGGGCTGCATATCGCTCGCGCCAGCGCATTCTGGGAGGCGCTCAGCGCCACAGTGCTGGCGCTGCCGACGGCGTCGCTGGCGGTTACGGCGGTTGCTTTCGCGACGCTTCTCGCCGGCGTCGTCGCGCGGAGTCTGAAGTCCAGGGTTCCCTACATGATCCCGGCGATTCTGGTCGGCGGTCTCGCCGGCCTGGCGATCAACCGGATCGCCCCGGGATCCGTGTCGACCGTCGGCGCGCTGCCGGCGACCCTGCCACCGCTTTCGGCGCCGAGTTTCGATCTCGCGACCTGGGGCATGCTTCTTCCGACCGCGCTCGCCATCGGTGTCTCCGCGCTGAACGAGGTGGTGTCGATCGGCCGCGCGCTCGCCATCCGCTCGGAACAGCGGCTGGACATCAACCAGGAATTCATCGGTCAGGGGCTCGCCAACCTGATCGGCTCGTTCTTCTCCGGCTATGTGGTGTCCGGTTCGTTCAACCGCAGTGCGCTCAACTACGAGTTGGGCGCGCAGAGCCAGATGTCGGCGGTGTTCGGCGGGGTCATTCTCGCAGCCGTCCTCGTGTTGGCCGCGCCGCTGGCCGCCTATCTGCCGCACGCGGCGATGGCGGCTTCGCTCGAGCTGGTCGGCTGGAGCCTGATCGACCGCAAGAGCCTCGCCCGCATCTGGCGCAGCGGCGTGACCGAGCGGGGCGTGCTGCTGGCGACGATCGGCGTCGCCCTGTTCATTCAGATCCAGGCGGCGATTCTCGCCGGGGTCGTGCTGTCGCTGGTGGTCTATCTCTACCGCACGTCCAATCCACAGCTGCGTCCGCGCGTCCCCGACCCGGTCGACGACAGCCGCAAGTTCATCGACGCCGGGCCGAACGCGCCGGAATGCCCGCAGTTTCGCCTCGCCCGACTGGACGGCTCGCTCTATTTCGGCGCGGTCAACGCCTTCCGCGATGCCCTGAGCGTGTTCGAACGCGAGACGCCCGAGTGCAAGCGCTACGGCGTGATCATGCGCGGCGTCAATTTCATCGATCTCGCGGGCGCCGAAGCCCTCGCGATCGAAGCGCGCCGACTGAAGGCGCGCGGCGGCGGCCTCTATCTGATCAATATCAAGGAGCGTCCGCTCGAATTCCTCGAAGGCGGCGGCTACGTCGACGAGATCGGCCGGGCGAACATCTTCGTCTCGAAGGGCGAGGCGCTGAACCGTATCTACCGAACGCTCGACTACGAGCTTTGCAGCCGGTGCCCGCTGCGCGTCTTCAGGGAGTGCTCGAGTTTCGGGCTGGCTCCGATCGAAGAGGAAAACGAGGCGCGCAGTCCCGGCTGACGAATCCGGCCGTCAGCCCAGCCCGGCCTGAGGCGTCTTGCAAACTGGCCCCGCCTCGCGAGCTGCGAGCTGGCGCAGGTGTCGCTCGACGCCGAAGTCGGCGACGACGCGATTGGCTTCGTGAGCCGGGTCGATTCCGTATCGGCGCAAATAGGAATAATAGGCGCCCCCTGCGGTGTCGACCGGACGGGCGTGCCGGACGGCGACGGAGCCGACAACTCCGACCGCGGCCTGGCCGAAGGCGGCGCGCGCCGCCGGGCCGAGAACGAGATCGGTTCCCCAGCCGCTGACGGATTGCGAAAAGGCCCATCCGACCCGCTCCAGAGCCCGCCGGGTGAGGAGCGGGGCCATGATCTCGACCGTCGACACCCGGATGATTCCCGTTCCGGCTTCCGGCCTCTTCAGGAACGGCCAGGCCGAGTCCGAAATCGGCGGTCAGCGCCGGCTGGGCAAGGTCGAGACCTTCCTGCGCCGCCGTCGAAAAGAGCGCGTCGATGTCGCGATCTGCGATTTCGACGTCGTCATCGAGAAAGAGAACCGCCTCGTAGCGCAGGAGAAGGCCGGGCCGCTCGTCGAGCAGGCGGCGAATCGCAGTCGTCTTGGTCCCGGCCTGAAAGACGACCGCATCGGCGCCGGGATTGGCGTCTGCCGGCTCGTAATAATTGAGCAGCACGTCGTACTCGCGCGGCGCGGTGAGATAGCTCGCGTCGAAGCCCTTGCCGCACTGGACGAAAACGAGCCGCTTGCGGCCCGGGTCGGGCGCCTCGCGTTCGATTCGCAGATGCGCGTCCGCGTAGAAACGGTCCTGCCGGGCTCTCATTTCCTCACCGTTCAGCGGCGGCTTCATCGCGCCGTCGCGCGGCTTCGGGTCGAAGACCCGCATCGCCGCTTCCTCGAACGACCGGCCCCTGCCGCGGACGACGTCGCGCACGAAGGCCATGTCGATGTCGGGCCGGGGCCGCCGCCCGTTCCGAATCCCGACTTCAAGAAAATGCAGGAACGGATGCGGATGGGTGCTCGCCCAGTCGGGATTCTCGGCGGCGTACCAAGCCTGATCGAATTGCGGCGACGGGGAGGGGCCGTCCGCCATGGCCTTCGCGAGATAGAGCCCGAGAAGGCCGGTTGTCCGCGAGTCGAGCCCGGCGCGCTTGCGGAAAAAGGCCGGATCGAAGAAGCCGTTGGGGCGGTATCCCGCCCGCTCGCCGATCAGGGCGTAGTGGAGGGGAGCGAGCGCGTGGGCGCGCTCGCTCCCGAACCGCCGCAGCGCGTAGGGGCGGCTCCAGAACGCCCTGCGCGCCAGGGACGATGCAAGAGACGGCCCCACGGTCGCGCGCCGCCTCAGGCCAGCACGACGATGTCGGCCACGGGGCCGAACGTTTTTTCGAACGAAGCGCGCAACGTGTCGTCGACCTCGGCCAGGGTCGCAGGGCGGCCGAGGTCGGCAAGGCTCGTCACCCCGTAATGGGGCTCGGCGATGCCGCAGGGGACGATGCCGGAGAAATGGCTGAGGTCCGGCGCGACGTTGAGCGACACGCCATGGAACGTCACCCAGCGCCGCACCCGGACGCCGATCGCGGCGATCTTGTCCTCGGCGAGCGCTCCGTCGGCCCCATGCGGCCGGTCGGGGCGGGCGACCCAGACGCCGACCCGGTCGGCCCGCGTTTCGCCCGTGACGCCGAACGCCGCAAGCGCCCCGATCAGCCAGCTTTCGAGGGCGCCGACATAGGCGCGCACGTCGGGGCGGCGGCGCCTCAGGTCGAGCATGACATAGGCGACCCGCTGGCCGGGCCCGTGATAGGTGAACTGCCCGCCGCGCCCGGCCCGGAAGACCGGAAAGCGGGCGTTGATCAGTTCCTCGCACCTCGCTCTCGTTCCGGCTGTGTAGACCGGGGGGTGCTCGAGCAGCCAGACGCGCTCGGCTGCGCGCCCGTCGGCGATGGCGTCGGCGCGGGCCTCCATTTGCCTGAGCGCCTCCTTGTAGCCGGTCAGGCCGGGAGAGACGAGCCATTCGGCCGGCGGGGCGCCGGGCGGGGCGAGGAGGGGCGCCTGCGGCGCAAGGCGGGAGTTAGGCATCGGCGCGATCCTCATAGCAGGGCGAAGGCCGCGAGGCGAAGCGCGCCGCGCCCGAAGTCGCCCTGTTTTCGCCTGTTCAGACGCAAAAATCAGGGCGGACGAGGCCGCGCGCGTCGACTCAGAATCGAGAAATAGTCAATAATATAAGATACGTACGCAGCAAAACCCAACCTGGGCGGCTGACCGGGAACAGGGGCGGAATTCGCCCTGATCAGGGGAGGAACAGGGCACGGAGGCGGGGGAACAGCGGAAAACATCGCCCCCGACACGCGTGAGACGGCCTTTCGGCGTTCCCACTAAATAACCTACGGGCGGGTCGCTCGCTCGCATCTCAGCGAGCGTTTCCTCGGTCGGCACACCGCGATCCATCACCCACACCCGCCGCGCCTTGCCGCACTGGCTTTCGATCTTGGCGCGGAAATCGCCAGCAATTCCAAAAGTATGGAATCTTCAGGATTGATCGGGACAGGGGGATGCCTCGCGGCACCGTCCCTCCCACACCACCTGGCATACGGATCCGTACCGCGGCGGTTCGACCGAGTTAAGCTTGGGCGGGCACATAGATTCGGGGAAGACCGAGCGAATCGAAATAGCGGTTGCGCAGCGCCTGTTGGACTGACGGGTGTCCTGACATTCGCCAGATGCCCGTGGGCGAGCCGGCCGCCACCGCCGCATTGAACTTCGGTATGCCACGACGGCATAGTTCTTTGAAGCGGTGTTGCCCGGTTCGCCACTGCCGCCAAAGCTACAAACGCAATCTTCGACGGATCCACGCTTGGAGGTTTGTGAGGACTCGCGGAGTCTGGCAGAAGCCGAAGTAGCCGCGCCATCCAACGATGTATGGCTTCAGCTCTTTGATCAACTGTTGCAGACTGAACCGCCGCGTCCGGCGCGTCATGTCTCGGATCCGCCCTTTGAATTTGTCGAGAGCCTTTGGCGCGACGCGCCGCTCACTCCCGTCATTCGAGATGCTGAACCCAAGAAACTTCCGCTCTTCCGGTCGCGCCACCGCGCTCTTCGCCTCGTTGACCTTGAGCCGCAGCTTGTTGGTCAGGAACCGGCTCACAGAGGCCATGACCCGCTCGCCAGCGCGACGGCTGCGAAATAGATGTTGCAGTCGTCGGCGTACTGCAAAAACGGTGACCGCGTCGGGCCAATTCTTTGTCGTCAAGCACGAGATTGCTTAGGGTCTGGCCCGAAAGTTGTTGAGTCCCATGAGTCGGTTGTGATTCCGTAGGCGGACTGATTCGGGGCCGCCATGTGGACGAACGAGAACTGAGCGAAATACAAGCGGGATCATTTGCGATACCCGAGCGACCTGACGATGAGGAGTGGGCGCATGTCGAACCGCTCATTCCTCCGGCGAGGCGAGGAGGCCGCAAACGGGAAACAAACATGCGCGAGGCGCTCAACGCCGTTATGTACGTGCTGAGCACCGGGCGCCAATGGCGCTATCTTCCCAAGGATTTTCCTCCACGCAGCACCGTTTATCGATACTTTTGCGACTGGGGCATCGATGGCGCGTTGGATCGCATCCATGACGCGCTCTACGAAAAGTGTCGTGCGCAGGCCGAACGCGAGGCCAGTCCGACCACGCCATCATCGACAGCCAGAGCGTGAAGAGCGCAGAAAAAGGGGGGCCTCGATCGATCCGCACGGGTTCGATGCAGGAAAGAAGATCAAAGGGAAGAAGCGCCACCTTCTCGTCGACACTCAAGGTCTGCTGATGCAGGCCATCGTTCATTCCGCCGATGTCCAGGACCGCGACGGCGGCGTTTTGCTGCTTTCGACGCTGCTTGGCCGCTTCCCCTATCTCGAAAAAATGTTCGCCGACAGCGCCTATCAAGGGCCGATCTTCGCCGGAGCAGTCAGCAAAATCCTGTCTCGCCTCCAGGTCGAGATCGTCAAACGATCCGATCGGGCGAAGGGCTTCGTCGTATTGCCCAAGCGCTGGATCGTCGAGCGGACGATCGCCTGGCTCAACCGCTGCCGAAGGCTGGCCAAAGACTGGGAGAACCTCAACCTTACCGCCCTCATGTCCTTCGTTTCGCCTCCATCCGCCTGATGTTGCGAAAGCCCTGCAATCCCGCATGAACTTTCGAGTCGGACTCTGAGGATGGGCGAAAGCGGGCCGCCCTGCGGCTTCCCCTTGCATGGTCTGTTTGTCCCGAATCGCTTTAAGCCTCGGGATGACCGCCTGGGGGTGGCCACCCCCAGGCGGTCGGGCGGGCGGGATCGTAGTCCCCTTGGCTCGGAACCGCGGGTGAGCTGGATCCGTGTCAATCGGCGTCCAAAATTGACCCCCGATCGGCGTCCAAAATTGACCCCTGTTGGTGCCAGGGCGCGGACGGCAGCGCTCGGCCCGGCGTAGCTGGTCGGGGTTGCGCAGCCGGGGCGAGCGCGGTTTGGTTGACCTGAGATTGTCTCGCGTCAGGCGCGGTTCTTGAAGCGCCAGCTTTCGTTGCCGGTCTCGACGATGTCGCAGTGATGGGTGAGGCGGTCGAGCAGCGCGGTGGTCATTTTTGGATCGCCGAACACGCTCGGCCATTCGCCGAAGGCGAGGTTGGTGGTGACGATGATCGAGGTGCGCTCATAGAGACGGCTGATCAGGTGGAACAGCAATTGCCCGCCGGCCTGGGCGAAGGGGAGATAGCCGAGTTCGTCGAGGATCACGAAGTCGAGGCGGGTGAGATAATCAGCAAGCCGTCCCTGGCGGCCGGCGCGCGCCTGAGCCTCGAGCTGATTGACGAGATCGACGGTGGTGAAGAAGCGCCCGCGCGATCCGGCGCGGATGCAGCTTCGCGCGATCGCGATGGCCAGGTGCGTCTTGCCGGTGCCGGTTCCCCCGACCAGGACGAGGTTGCGCTGCTGGGCAAGGAAGCCGCCGGCGGCGAGGTCGCGCACGAGAGCCTCGTTGATCGGCGAGTTCTTGAACGCGAAGTCGTCGACGTCCTTGGCCAGCGGCAGCTTGGCGACTGTGAGCTGGTATTTGATCGAGCGCGCCTGCTTCTCCGAGATCTCGGCTTTCAGGAGATCGCCGACGAAACGCTGCGGCTCATGCTTGCGCTTGAGCGCCGTGGTCAGCGTCTCGTCGTAGGCGCTCCTCATCCCGTAGAGCTTGAGGCTGCTCATCATGTCGAGGACTTCGGTTCTTTCCATGGGTTACACGCTCCTGAGTTGGTCGTATCGGGCGCAGTCGGCGATCGGCGCGTGACGGAGCTGCAACGCGTCGGGCGTCATGATCGTCGCCGCCGGTCCGGGATCGCGCTGACGCGCGAGGATGTTGATGACGACGTCGGCCGAATGGACGCCCTCGGACAGCGCCTGAAGGCAGGCGGCCTCCACCGCAAGCAATCCATCGGTGAGCACGGCGGCGAGGATTTTGACCATCTGCCGGTCGCCGTCGTCGGAGCCGGCAAGCTTGCGCCGCACGCGATCGAGCGCCGTCGGCAGCACCCAGTCCTTGAACGGCGCCCCGTTGCGCAAGGCTCCCGGCTTGCGCGCCAGGACCGGAACGTAATGCCAAGGATCATAGACCGTCGCGCCACGCCCATAGCGGCGTGGGTGTTCCGCCACGATGCGCCCGTCCTGGCGGATCACGACGCGATCGGCGTAGGCGTGGACTTCGACCGGGCGGCCGACCGCGCTGGCGCTCACCGAGTATTTGTTGTTGTCGAAGCGGACGAGGCAGGTCTTCGACACCGAGGCCGGCAGGGCATGGAAGCCGTCGAAGCGGCCGCGATAGGGAATGAGCTTGGGGCGCTCTTCCTCGAAGACCTCCCAGATCGTCCTGTCGGGCTGTTCGGGATGAGAATGCGCCTTGGCCCAGGCGATGCATTTGTCCATCAGCCAGGCGTTCAGTTCGTCGTAATTCTTGACGCGCAAGCGCGGGGTGAAGAAGCGCTCGCGCACGAGGCCGACCTGGTTCTCGACCTGGCCCTTCTCCCAGCCCGAGGCCGGCGTGCAGGCAACGGGCTCGACGAGGTGATGCGAGCACATCTGGAGGAAGCGGCGATTGTATTGCCGATCCTTGCCGACGAAGATCGTCTCCACCGCCGTCTTCATGTTGTCGTAGATGCCGCGCGAGCAGGCGCCCCTGAAGAACGCGAACGCCCGCTCGTGGGCGTCGAAAACCATCTCCTGCGTTTCGCGCGGATAGGCGCGTGCGAGCATCATGCGGCTGTGGCAAAGACGGATGTGCGCGACCTTCACGGTCGTCGTTACCCCGTCCATCACAACGATGTCGTGGCTCCAGTCGAACTGGTAGGCCTCGCCCGGCGAGAACGTCAGCGGGACGAAGGCGCTCGCCGTCGCGCTCGCGTTCGCCTTGGCCCAAGCGCGGGCGTAACGTCGAACGGCGTCGTAGCCGCCTTCGTAGCCGAGCGTCCGCAGCTCCTCGAAAATGCGGATCAGCGTCATCCGCTCGCGCGCCGAAGCGTCCGCGTTCCTCGCCAGCAGCCGATCGAGGTCTTCCGTCCAGCCACCCAGCTTCGGCCGCGGCTGAACTTCTCGTCCATAGAAAAACGCCGTCTCCGCCGATCGCAGGACCTTGCGCACCGTGTTGCGCGACAGCCTCAGGTCGCGCGCGATCTCCCTGATCGTCTTGCCCTGAACGAAATGCTCCCGCCGTATCCGACCAATCGTCTCCACAATCAGCATCCCTCACCGCCCGCTTCGCGCCAAAGCAGGCAGCCGAACAAATCGGAAATCAGGGGGTCAATTTTGGACGCCGATCCCCCGCCTCAGGGGGTCACTTTTCCACGCCGAAACACAGGATCCGTCCGTCCTTCGCGCTTGGCCTGAACAGATGATGGGGAGCAAGTCCCGCATGCAAGGCAAGGTCTCGCCCGAGCCAAACGCAACGCAAGTGTATGTCGGAGTCGACGTCTGTAAAGAACGGCTCGACGTCTACCTCCATCCAGTGGGAAAGACGGTCAGCGTCAACAACGACCCGAACGGAATCAAGCGGCTGAAGCGCTTGCTGAAACCTCATGACGTGGCCCTCGTCGTCATGGAGGCCACGGGCAAGCTGCACCGGCTCGCCCACCGTTCCCTCAGCGCCAGCGGCTTTAGGGTCGCTGTCGTCAACCCATTGCGTTCGCGGCTGTTCGCCGAGGCGATCGGGATGCTCGCCAAGACCGACCGCGTCGACGCACGTATGCTGGCCATCCTCGGCGACACTCTCGATCCCGCCGTTACCGAGCCGCCCAGCGAACTTCTCGAAGGCCTGCAGGAACTCGTGCGCGGCCGCCAGGCGGCGAGCGACGAGCGCACCGCGCTTCTCAATCGGCGCGGCGGCAGCAAAACCAAATGTTTGATCCCCGAGCTCAATCGCCAGTTGCGCGCTCTCGAGACCTCGCTCTCCCACCTCGACGCCGAGATCCAACGCCTGATCCAAAGCGATCCCTGCCTCGCAAGGCGCTTCGAAATCCTCGTTTCGATTCCAGGCGTCGGCGAGGTCATCGCAGCCGCAATTGTCGCGGAATTGCGCGAGATCGGAACCCTCTCGGCCAAACAGACCGGCATGCTCGCAGGCCTCGCCCCAATCGCCTGTGACACCGGCGATACGATAGGCGCCCGCCACATCAGAGGAGGCCGCGCTCATCTGCGCAACTCCTTGTACATGGGAGCGCTCAACGCCTCCCGCTTCAATCCCGCCCTCAAGCAGTTCCACGATCGGCTCGTCGCCAAAGGCAAAGTGGCCAAAGTCGCCCTCACCGCCGTCATGCGAAAGCTACTCGTCCTCGCCAACACCCTCGTCCGCGAGGACAGACTCTGGGAGCCAAATCATGCTTGACTCCCATCACAGATGCTCATCCGGCGGACTGACCAAACCGTCTTCCATCACCCCGGCGCTGAGAAACGCCCGGATGAGTTTGAGCACACGTTTATCGGACACTCGCGCGGCGACGCGCGCCATCAGGCTGTCGTGATTGACTCGGTCGAAAAACTTTTCGAGATCGAGATCGACCACGACGCTGTAGCCGTCGGCGATGTAACGTTGCGCCTCAACCACTGACTGATGGGCGGAGCGCCCCGGTCGAAAGCCGTAACTGTCCTGGGAAAACGTCGGGTCCCACCGCTCTTGGAGAACTTGCAGCATAGCCTGCTGAACCAGTCTGTCGACGACGCAAGGCACGCCGAGCTTTCTGATTCCGCCGTCCGGTTTCGGGATTTCGACCCGTTTGACCGGCTGCGGCTGATAGGTTCCCTCAAGCAATTGAGCCCGAATGTCTGGCCAGTGCTCACGCAGGTAATCCTTGGCGGCGTCGATGGTCATCCCATCAACGCCAGGACCGCCCTTGTTGCTTCGAACGCGCTTCCACGCTCTTTCGAGATTCCCTCGATCACACACCTCCTCCATGAGTTGTTCCGCCAAGGCCGGACTTTCAGGTGCTGGCTTCGCCATCAACGGTTCGGCGTCCTCGGCCTCGGCGTCCAGGGCTTCACCCCGACCCTCCGCCACCAAGGTCTGAGACAATTGCTCGCCCAGAGTTTTCTGCCGCGCTCCGCTCATAAGTCGCCAGTCCTAATCGCCACTCTCAATCGTTTGGGCCTTCGGCCCTCGTTCCCGGCTCGGCCTATCTGTTTCTCCGCCTTTCGGCTTTGGAGCGCCTCATTAGCCTTGCCGACTGCTTGGCCTAATATGCCCTCTGCTGACTTCTGCACCGCGGTCAGGACGCCTTGCGACGCCCTCAGTTCCGAACTTGGAACACGGAGCAGACCTCCCGGGGTAAGATTCAGTCGCCTTCCGTGCGCAGTCGCCGGATCTACGCTTCGCGCCCTTGATGAATATGGACTTCGCAACTCGTTGCTCGCTTGTCCTGGCCCCACTCGTGGGACCACGGGAGGTCGGACTTAAGGTGTAATCTCGCCTGCCCTTGTCTTTCAAGAATCAAGCCGCTTCTTGCTGCTTCTGCCTCTGCTGTGGGTATGTGGGCAACGCGTTTGCGTTGTCCAAGCGAAGCGGCATATCCACAGGCCTCGCCGCCGCCTCGATTTCGTCCATGCCGGCGCGCCACACCGCCATCGGCATCTGGTTGTTCATCGCCTGGTGCGGGCGTCGAAAATTGTAAAAGGTCATCCAGGAACCGATGCCGGCCCGCGCCTCGCGGCCGTCGGCGTAGGCTTTGAGATGCACCTCTTCATACTTGATCGAACGCCACAGCCGTTCGATGAAGATGTTGTCCATGAAGCGGCCGCGTCCGTCCATCGAAATCGCGACGCCGGCCGCCGCGAGCTTGCCGGTGAAAGCCTCGGCGGTGAACGTGGAGCCCTGATCAGTATTGAATATTTGGGGCTTTCCGAACCGAAGCAGCGCCTCCTCCAGCGCCGCCACGCAGAAGCTGGCATCGTTGGTGTTCGACAGCCGCCACGCCAGAACCGCCCGGCTGGCCCAGTCGATGATCGCCACCAGATAGAGGAAGCCGCACGCCATCGGGATGTAGGTCACGTCGGCCGCCCACACGTGGTTCGGCTCGACAATCTTCAGGCCGCGCAGCAGGTAGGGGTATATCTTGTGCCCGGGCGCGGCTTTGCTCGTGCCGGGGCGCGGAACCAGCGCCTCGATCCCCATCGCCCGCATCAGCCGCCGCACCCGCTTGCGATTGACCCCGCGGCCTTCCTTGTTGAGTTCGAAGGTCATTCGCCGCGAGCCGTAGAACGGAAGCTCGAGATGCAGTTCGTCGATGCGGCGCATCACCGCCAGATCGTCCGCCCCGGCGAAGGGCTTGGGGCGGTAGACCCCCGAGCGCGCCACGCCCACAAGCGCGCATTGGCGGCGCACCGACAGGTCCTTACCAGGCCGTTCGACCTTCGCTCTTCGATCGGGCGCGCTCATCGACCTGGCCTCTTGGCCAAGAAATCCCGTTCGACCGTCAGCTGGCCGATCGTGGCGTAAAGCTTGGCCGTCTCGCGTTCGCGCTCCTCCTCGCCATCGCCCGAACCCCTCGCCCCGCGCGCGAACAGGCTCGCGACGTTGTCAAGAACCTGCTTCTTCCAGGCATAAATCTGGTTCGGATGCACCCCGTGCCGCCTCGCCAGTTCCGGAACTGTCGCATCCTCGCGAAGCGCCTCGAGCGCAATCTTCGCCTTGAACGCCGCATCAAACTTCTTGCGTGACTTCGTCATTTCTCGCTCCATCGGTTGCGACAGAGCAGGTCATTTCACACCTTAGCCAATGGTCCTAAATCCGGGGTCCAGGCGCTAACGCCTCATATCCGGTTCTTGTCCATCAACTCGCACATTTGCTCCGCGCTTCCTTCAGACCCCGCCTCGCGGCGACAGCCCTTGCGCATCGCTAACCCTTCACCTCCATCAGGTCGGGTAGAGGACTTTCACCTCCAAGCTACTGAACATACCCGGCACACAACGAAGCCGCTATCGCGGCGGAAGCGGAGGCGAGGGGTTGAGCGGCGGGATGGAGTGAAAGTCCTCCTGCCTGAGAGGATGGGGTGTTGCAACCCACTCTCAGACAGGAGTTTCAGATGGCCCAGATCAGCCCTCTGCGCCGCTGGATGATCGAGGACATGACGATCCGCAATCTGTCGCCAGCGACCAGCAATCCTACGTCCACGCGGTCTCGAGGTTCAGCCGGTATTTTGGCCGCTCACCCGATCGGCTCGGCCTGGAGGATGTTCGAGCCTATCAGGTGCATCTGGCTTCGAAGGGCGTCGCGTGGGCGTCGGTGAACCAAGCCGTCTGCGCCTTGCGCTTTTTCTACGGCGTGACGCTCGGCGAACAGACGATCCCGGAGCGGATCGCTTACGCCCGCGAACCGCGCAAGCTTCCCGTTGTGCTCAGCGCCGACGAGGTCGTGCGGTTCCTGGAGTCGGTTTCGAGCCTGAAGGCGCGCGTCGCGCTGATTTCAGTCAAGAACTCAACTCGTAAGGGACTAAAGCCAGAGCTAGCTGCTTTCGATTGCCTGTTCCGCCTCGAAATGAAGGCGCGCCGCGGAGATCGAGCAGGCAAGAGGGTGGATGTTCGGCAACGCCGGCTAAGCATCATCATCGTCACCCTGAAGGCAGTGCGGCCGGACCGAACTTACCAATCGACTGGTTCGTCGGATCCTCCAAACCGCACGGACCGCGACTTGAAATGGGGAAGGCCGTCTTCGACGGGGCGAACCACTGCGTATGGAATTGCGGCTGGAAACGCCCGGCGGAAGGAGATAGCCGCCCGCGGCCCAGAGCGGAGGCCGATGAAACAGAGCGACTGCAGAGGCTTTGACCCGGGCAATACCGAGTTACGACAAGGTCGGGAGGGTGTCGATGCGACTTGCCCGGTGTCCGGTCCTGATGGCCATGGTCCTGGCCATGTCTTCTCCCGCTGTCGCCGGTTCGTTGGAGGACAGTCAACGGCACAACCCTGGGCTTGCGGATTCGCCGTTTGCAGCGGCTGGCGCCGACGACAATGCCGAACTCGACCGAATCCGGAAAATCATGTCGCCCCACATCGAGGGCGACACGCTTGTCGTCGAGGGCGAGATCGATTCCCATATTGACGATTAAATTAAGTATGAAGCCGCAAGTGTCGCCTTGGTCAAAGTGATCGAGCTGATTTCGCTCCGGGGGAATACCGAATGGGCCTTGGCGATCGCTCGCAAAGTGAAGGATCTCGGCGAAACGACCCGGCTGAGATCCGGCCGTTACTGCGCGAGCGCCTGCGCCTATATTTTTGCCGCCGGCCACAAGCGCGTGGCCTACGGTGTGGGGTGCGTGACGGTTAACTGAGACATCTGGCTGCGGTAATTGAACCGCAACGGAGGTGTCGAAATGACGATTGACGCAGGGCTGAAGCCCGAGGGGGCGCCGGAGCGCTCTCCCATAGCTGGCGCAGGCGCCCCCTCGGGCGTTGAAGCAGGACCGAAGCGCTATTCGGTCCAACGCAAGATGGCGGTGGTGGCGCGTTTGTTGCGTGGCGAACCGTTGGAAGTCGTCGCCCGGGAAGCGAATGTCTCGGTGGCCAAGCTGACCGAATGGCGGGACCGAGCGCTCGCCGGCGCGGCGTCGGCCCTGAAGGAACGTGAGCGCGACGATCGCGAGGATGAAATCGCCCGACTGAAATCCAAGGTGGGCGAGATCACCATGGACAACGAATTGCTGTCCGCCAGGATCGCCGCCATGGAGGCCAAAAGCCCTTTGGCCCGAAGGAGGTCAAGACGATGAGCCAGACGGTCTCGCCTTCCATGTCTCGTTCTTATGGCCTGGCGCGGGTCTCGCGCGCGTGGCGTGTCTCGCGCGCCGGCGTGTATCGCTTTCTCAAGGGAGCGCCCTCGCCTGCGATTGCCCGTCGCCCCGGCCCGACAGGCCCTTGTCCGGATGCCGACCTGGCCGATCATATTCGCCGGCAAATCGAAGCGTCAGACTTCCATGGCGAAGGCTATCGCAAAATCTGGGCGCGACTGCGCGTTGCCGGGGTTCGCTCGAGCCCTCGCCGCGTGCGCCGGGTGATGGGAGAGAACGGCTTGCTCGCGCCCCATCGCGTCGGCCGCAACCAAGAGAAGACGCACGACGGAACCATTGTCACCGACAAGGTCAATGAAATGTGGGGAACGGACATGAGCCAGACCGTCACCCTCGAGGAAGGGCGGGCTTATGTTTTCGTCGCCGTCGAACACGCGAACTCGGAAGTCGTCGGCATTCACGCCGCGCGTTCAGCCAATCGTTTCGAGGCGCTGGAGCCGGTCCGGCAAGGGGTGCATCGGTGCTTCGGTTCCATCGCGCCCGGCGTGGCGCGTGGGCTCAAGCTGCGTCACGATCATGGCTCCAATTACATGTCCCGCGATTTTCAGGCCGAGATCAAATGTCTGGGCATCGAGGCTTCGCCGTCCTTCGTGCGCGAACCCGAGGGCAATGGCGTCGCCGAACGCTTCATCCGAACCTTGAAGGAGAACTTGCTCTGGGTGCGGACGTTCAAAACCATCGAGGAACTGCGCGTCGAGCTCGTCGCATTCGCCAGGCGCTACAACGAAACTTGGCTCGTCGCGCGGCATGGATACAAAACGCCCGCCACGGTCAGAGAGGAGCAAACCATGCCGCGAATTGCGATTGACCCGACGCTCGCAGCCACCTTACCCTTGGCCGCTTGAGCAAGCGCAGCCGGGTGCCTCAAAACCGTGCCGCAGTACAGCGTGCCTACTGGACTGCACCCCTTCGCTGAGACACGTCTAATTGGGTGACAGGGCTTTGTCCTCTCGTGGTTGGCGCTGATTTGTCGGTCCGAGGTCGGTTTCGAACTCGGCCGGGGGTTTGTAGCCGAGCGCCGAATGGAGGCGCTTGGCGTTGTAGACGGTTTCGATGAAGGCGCCGATCTGGCTTCGGGCGTGTTCGAGGTCAGTATAGGCCTTGCCGTTCACCTCCTCTTTTTTGAGCGTCTTCATGAAGCTTTCGGCCTTGGCGTTGTCGTAAGGGTTGCCCGGCCGGCTCATGGAGACGGCGATCTTGTGGCGCTCCAGTTTCTCGACATAGTCGCCGCAAGCATATTGCACGCCGCGATCGGAATGGTGAATGAGCCCGGGCCTAGGCTTTCTGGCGGCCAGGGCCATGTCGAGCGCCTCGATGGCGAGGCTCGCCTCGAGATGGTCGGCGAGCGCCCAACCGACGACTTTGCGCGAATAGGCGTCGAGAACGACGGCGAGATAGACGAACTGCCCCGCCAGCCTGACGTAGGTGATGTCGGCGACCCAGATCTGATCGAGGCCGGTGGGGACGAGATCGCGCGTCAGGTTGGGAACGATGGGGAACTTGTGCCGGGAGTCGGTGGTGGGTGGAACGAAGGACTTCTGACGCAGGCAGAGAAGATTGTCCTCGCGCATCAGCCGGAGCACGTGCTTGCGATTGATTTTCAAGCCGTGCAGCCGCCAGAGCTCCTGTTTGACGCGGCGATAGCCATAGAAGCGGTTTTCCAGCGCGATCGCCTGGATCTTGTCGCGCAGGTCCGCCTCCGCCCGCCTGGGCGCGCGGATCTCGCCAAAGCGATAGAAGCCGGCGCGCGACACGCCGCCGAGCGCGCACAAATGTTCGATCGAGGGGCCGCCTTGCGTCTCCTGCGCGGTCATCGCTTCGATGACCGCGTAGATTTCGTCGCGCAGGTCTTGCGACCCCGCACGTCGACGAGCCGCAAGGCTTCGCGAAAAAAATCGAGGTCGATCTGCTGTTGGCCGATCTTGCGCTCGAGCTCGACGATTCTCGCCTGTGCTCGCGCCAGCCCCGACGACGCGGTCGGCGGCCGCCGCCGCGGCGGCGGGGCTGGCGCGAGCGGCCAGAAACCCCGGCTTCCGCCCCCGCTTCCGGTTCAGCCCCGCCGCGCCCAGCCTGCGATACGCCGCCCGCCATTCGTAAAGCAGCTTCCGCCGGATCCGCAGCTCCTCCGCAACCGCCGCAATTCGCTCCCCGGCCTCAAGCCGGAGAACCACCGTTTCTTTGAACTCAGTCGAAAACTTGCGCATCGCTTCTTGTGACATGGAGCCTCCTAACAGGCTCTGTCACTCAATTCGAGTGTCTCACTTTCGGGGGGCAGTCCACTACGGTGACACCTGGATTGGCTTTCACGGCGCGCGCCTGGGCGCGGGCTATCTCACCAGTTTTCAGGGGCTTTGCTTTATCGACCTCGCAAACGGAACCGCGTTCGAGCCTCGCAAAGCGGCGTGCGGGGGTTCCTCGATCATTGGTATGAGGTCACGAAGGCGAGCACGAATGAGGCGTTTGACATCATGGAAGCCAATGGCGTCTCCCCCTATCTGCGCAAGACCTATTTTGAAATGCCGGACCCGGTGACCAAGGTGCTCGCCGACTGAAACGCGGAGCGTTGAACGGACCGCCAGACTCCGCCCAACCTCGAAGAAATTGAAGGCAAGACTGCCGGCGCTGCGGTCGGGCGCAATTCGCTTTCGCAGAGAGGGGAAAGCTCTGCGACGCGGGCCGAGCGCCATCTCAGGTGGGGAGGAGATCCCTGCCGCGGCGCCGGCAGTCCTGTATCGCTGTTAACATCGGGCAATTTTGAATTCAACAACGATCCTCTACGTAAATATACGTAGATCGACGGGAGCACGAAAGCTGGGGCGGGGTCGACGCGCTGGCGGCATGGAAACGCCGCCGGGCGGCCTTTTCCATGTCTCTCGGGTGCGAACCGCATCCGTCGCTGGCCCGTTCACGACAGCGCAATGGCTGCAGCGGACGGTTGACGGCGAGAACTTTCTCTTGACCTACGATAAGTCGCCACGCTCTTCTGTAATAGGCGAGCTTGAGCGCTGCGGCGTTTCCGGGGCCGCTGGGTTGCGTACGGGGAGGCGAGCGTGGCGATCGATTATGCCCGGGCAGTCATGGCGGGGGCGCTTTGCGCATGCATGCTGCTCGGCGCTCCGAACCGCTCTTTAGCCGGGGCTTGGACCCAGCCGCAGGGGAGCGGCCTGATGATCGACACCCTGTTCGGCTGGTCGGGCGAGGGCGCGCCGTGGGGCGGAGGCAAGGGCGTGGATCAGACTCGACTCGACGCGCAATCCTATGTGGAATACGGCCTCACCGACGATTGGACGATCTTCGGCCAGATGGCGATCGAGCGCTACGATTTGGGACCGCCGACGCCAAGCGTCTACACGGGGCTCGACTATTCGGACATCGGGCTCAGGCGCCGGCTCTGGTCGACCGGACAATGGGTTTTCTCCGGGGAGGCGACGCTCTTCCTGCCCGGCGCTCACGACCCGTCCGCTCCAGCCCAGGCTGGCGACACCGGCGGGGCGGGAGAGGCGCGTCTGCTGGCGGGAGCGAATTTCCAGATCGGCCCGTGGCCGGGCTTCTTTGACGCCCAGCTTGGCTATCGCTTGCGCACTGCCGGGCCGCCAGACGAATGGCATGGCGATTTTACCGTCGGCCTCAAGCCCTGGCCCGGAATTATTCTGATGGTGCAGGATTTCAACACCGTCTCGATGATCTCGGCCAACCCGTCCTTCCCAACTTGGCGGCAATCGATCGTCGAGGCGAGTCTCGTAGCGCCTCTCGGCAATCAATGGTCGGTCCAGGTCGGCTGGTTCACCAGCGTCTGGACTGTGAAGACGAACACCACGAGGGGCGCGGCGCTGTCGGTTTGGCGGAGGTTTTAAGCATTTGTGGGTGAGAATATTGGGCAGTCGCCAGCCCCACGCGCAGAAGCAACGTGCTGAACGAGAGCGGGGCCATTTGGTCGGATATTTTTGTAGTTGTCGCTGAACTATTTATACCACAAATAGACGCTTTTTGACCTAGCGGGCTGGAACTGATCCGGTCGGTATTGGCGCCAGTTTGCGCTGACGCGCTGCCACCATCTGAGCGGTCGCTTGCCTGAATTAACGTCATATTTCTCAAGAGTTTGGTTCCATACGATCGCATAAAGGGCCCAGTAAGTAGGGGGTTCATCACTACGAATCAATTGAGTTTCAGCTTCCCATTCGGCATGCCTCTGCTCCCATTCAGTTTGATGTCTAGCCATTTCCCCGAGAAGAGCTTTATATCTTTGAAAGAAACTTGTGCTTGCGCGCGCGTCAGCATCAAAATGAAACACCAAGTCTACAAGATTTGCTACGCCTACAAATACGCTTATCCAAAGGACCGCTGACGCCATTTTTTCAGCAGATTCTACGAAATAGCTGACAGCTAGAAGTGACAATATCGAACCGAGCAAGGAAACCAACCGAACGATGGTTACCCGGGATCCGAGCGAAGCGCGCCTGTAATCGAAATAGCGGGCGGAGACCTCTAATTCGAATTTCAACGCCTTGTAGGGGTTTCCGGCGTTTGACATTGTTCGCCTCTATTCCTTTGGCGGTGGAGGGGGCGGCGGGGGCGTAGGCGGATTTTCGAATGGATTAGGCCATGGTGGATCTGTGCTAAACCGAATTGTGTTCCCGTAGGATTTGGTATCCCAATTCACTACTGCCAGATCGGCTTTGGCATCCTTAAGCTCAGAAATCGCCTTTGTGATGGTTGGACCGGCCTCCCCCCGCCAGCTTGTTATCTGAATGCCTTTTTGACCGCCCTCCAAGGTTACCGGAAGATACTGCACGAACGTTTGAGCGTCGCTCGATGTTTCGACATCAATTGATCGAATTGGGCCCGGTATATCAATCGTGTACCGCTCAACCGGAAGTGAAAATTCAACATACGTCGGCAACCCCTTCACCCACTGGAGTTTATCCAACAGTTTCCCGTCGCCATTCTTCACAAACAGTGATTTGGATTCGGTAGGAGAGGTCCCAAAAAAAATCGCGAGTTTTGAACTGGACCCCGGATTTAGGACCATTGGCTAAGGTGTGAAATGACCTGCTCTGTCGCAACCGATGGAGCGAGAAATGACGAAGTCACGCAAGAAGTTTGATGCGGCGTTCAAGGCGAAGATTGCGCTCGAGGCGCTTCGCGAGGATGCGACAGTTCCGGAACTGGCGAGGCGGCACGGGGTGCATCCGAACCAGATTTATGCCTGGAAGAAGCAGGTTCTTGACAACGTCGCGAGCCTGTTCGCGCGCGGGGCGAGGGGTTCGGGCGATGGCGAGGAGGAGCGCGAACGCGAGACGGCCAAGCTTTACGCCACGATCGGCCAGCTGACGGTCGAACGGGATTTCTTGGCCAAGAGGCCAGGTCGATGAGCGCGCCCGATCGAAGAGCGAAGGTCGAACGGCCTGGTAAGGACCTGTCGGTGCGCCGCCAATGCGCGCTTGTGGGCGTGGCGCGCTCGGGGGTCTACCGCCCCAAGCCCTTCGCCGGGGCGGACGATCTGGCGGTGATGCGCCGCATCGACGAACTGCATCTCGAGCTTCCGTTCTACGGCTCGCGGCGAATGACCTTCGAACTCAACAAGGAAGGCCGCGGGGTCAATCGCAAGCGGGTGCGGCGGCTGATGCGGGCGATGGGGATCGAGGCGCTGGTTCCGCGCCCCGGCACGAGCAAAGCCGCGCCCGGGCACAAGATATACCCCTACCTGCTGCGCGGCCTGAAGATTGTCGAGCCGAACCACGTGTGGGCGGCCGACGTGACCTACATCCCGATGGCGTGCGGCTTCCTCTATCTGGTGGCGATCATCGACTGGGCCAGCCGGGCGGTTCTGGCGTGGCGGCTGTCGAACACCAACGATGCCAGCTTCTGCGTGGCGGCGCTGGAGGAGGCGCTGCTTCGGTTCGGAAAGCCCCAAATATTCAATACTGATCAGGGCTCCACGTTCACCGCCGAGGCTTTCACCGGCAAGCTCGCGGCGGCCGGCGTCGCGATTTCGATGGACGGACGCGGCCGCTTCATGGACAACATCTTCATCGAACGGCTGTGGCGTTCGATCAAGTATGAAGAGGTGCATCTCAAAGCCTACGCCGACGGCCGCGAGGCGCGGGCCGGCATCGGTTCCTGGATGACCTTTTACAATTTTCGACGCCCGCACCAGGCGATGAACAACCAGATGCCGATGGCGGTGTGGCGCGCCGGCATGGACGAAATCGAGGCGGCGGCGAGGCCTGTGGATATGCCGCTTCGCTTGGACAACGCAAACGCGTTGCCCACATACCCACAGCAGAGGCAGAAGCAGCAAGAAGCGGCTTGATTCTTGAAAGACAAGGGCAGGCGAGATTACACCTTAAGTCCGACCTCCCGTGGTCCCACGAGTGGGGTCCAGTTCATTTGCTTTTTGATGCTTGAGCCATCGCGGAAGCCCCAGTCGCGACTACAAGGCCGATGCACATCGCTGCGGATACAAAAACTCGCATAAATCCCCCTGTTGCGGCTTTTGTCACGCCAGACGACCTACCGATGGACGACTTTGTCAAACAGGTCACGCCGACTTGGCAAACAGCTCCCGCCCGATCAGCATGCGCCTAATCTCGCTTGTGCCCGCGCCGATCTCGTAGAGCTTCGCGTCGCGAAGCAGGCGACCCAATGGATAGTCGTTGGTGTAGCCGTTGCCGCCGAGAATCTGGATCGCGTCGAGGGCGACCCGCGTCGCCCGTTCGGCGGCGTAGAGAATGGCGCCGGCGGCGTCCTCGCGCGTCGTCTCGCCCCGGTCGCAGGCTTTCGCGACGGCGTAGACATAGGCCTTCGACGCGTTCATCGTCACATACATGTCGGCGAGCTTACCCTGGACGAGCTGAAACGTGCCGATCGGCTGGCCGAACTGCTTTCGCTCGTGAACATAGGGCAGGGCGACGTCAAGCGCCGCGGCCATCAGGCCAAGCGGACCCGCCGACAGCACCACCCGCTCGTAGTCGAGCCCGCTCATCAGCACATTGACGCCCTTGCCGAGCCGGCCAAGCACATTCTCCTCCGGCACCTCGCAGTCGGAGAAGACGAGCTCGGAAGTGTCGGAGCCGCGCATGCCGAGCTTGTCGAGCTTTTGCCCGTTCGAGAATCCCTTCATGCCGCGCTCGACGAGGAAGGCGGTGATGCCGCGCGCGCCCGCCTGCGGGTCCGTCTTGGCGTAGACGATCAGCGTTTCGGCGACCGGGCCGTTGGTGATCCACATCTTGGCGCCGTTCAGCATGTAGCGGTCGCCCTTTTTTTCGGCTCTCGTGGTCATCGAGACGACGTCGGAGCCCGCGTTCGGCTCCGACATGGCGAGCCCGCCGACGTGCTCGCCGGAAATCAGCTTCGGCAGGTAGCGCGCTTTCTGCGCCTCATTGCCGTTGCGCGCGATCTGGTTGACGCAGAGGTTGGAATGGGCGCCGTAGGAGAGGCCGACCGAGCCGCTCGCGCGCGACACTTCCTCCATAGCCACGCAATGCTGGAGATAGCCGAGCCCCAGCCCGCCATATTCCTCGGGCGCCGTAATTCCGTGCAGGCCGAGCGCTCCCATCTTCGGCCAGAGGTCGTGGGGGAAGAGGTTTTCGCGGTCGATCGCCGTGGCGCGCGGCGCGATCTCTTTCTCGGCGAAGGCCCTCGCGCTCTCGCGGATCATTTCGGCGCTCTCGCCGAGGTCGAAGTCGAACGGCTTCGGGGCGATGGGAATCATGGATGTCAGGCGCCAAAAGGGGATACGAGCAGGTTACCTTGGGCGCGTTCGGCAGCGCTGTCCAGAGCGTCGCAGCGCTTGCGTCGCCTGGGACTACCCGCCTCGACATCCGAGAGTCCCCTCCGCGCCGGCGGCGGTAACTGCTTCCCCAAGCCGGAAAGCTCGCGCTTTCCGACTTCTTCTGAAGCTCTCGAAGTTGGACCTTGGGCGTCATTCCGGAATGGAGGTTATGCGCCCTTCGCGTGCTACTGGCAGGCGTCCCAGAACCCCTGAGTCCGGCTTGGGGACGTGTAGTACCAGCATAGGCCCGGAGCCGGCGGAGCCCCGGCATAGGACGCCGCGGCTGCGGCCCCGATCACTCCGATCGCCGCGCCCGCCGCGATCGCCCCCCCTGGACCCCACCCATACCAGCCCGGACGGGCCCATCCACCGTAGTACCCCCCGTGGTAACCGTATCCCGGCCGAACGCCGTAAGCTCCGCCCCGATACACGCCGCCGTGGTAGACTCTGCCGCCGCGATAAACGCCGCCGTGAGGCCCGCGCGCGACGTAGACCTTCGAGACCATCCCGTTGTCGGCTTGGGCGGCCGAGCTTGCTCCGCTGAACAATTCGAGCGCCTGCGTCTGCGGCGCGCCCAAGCAGGAGAGCGCCGCTGCGACGCACGCGCCCGCAAAAACACCAGACCACTTCATCACTTTCCTCCTTGCCCCCTCGGAGCCGGCCGCTACCCGCGGCCAACCAGCCAGCACCGATCACGATTTGCTCGTGCCGGCCGCCACTATCGCACCGAGCCTCGGAAAAGTCGAAGAGCGAGGGCCGCGCTGTTCTGCGGACCACCTTCCCCTGCGACGCTTCAGCGACGCCGGGGAAGGCGAAGCGGATCAGTCTGCGCGGACGATCTCATCCGATCGCGACCTTGCGTGGCTGGGCGTGCTTGGCCTTCGGCAGAGTCAGGGTCAAGACGCCGTCCTCGAGGCTGGCGCCGATCTTCTCCTGGTCGATGGCGCTTCCCAGGGTGAACGAGCGCGCGTAATGGCCGACGTTGTACTCGGCATAGACGGGCTCCATGTCCTTGTACTTCGAAAAGTCAATACGGCCGTCGACCCTGAGCACGTCTCGTTCGACGTTGACCTCCAGGTCCTTCTTCTCGACGCCCGGCATCTCCATCACGACGGACAGCGCCTCCTCGGTCTCGTAGATGTCGGCTGAAGGGATGTAGTAACGGCCCGGCACCGTCTTCTCCTCTTTGGCGACCAACTCCTTCTTCTCGCGGACCGCCATTTCCTTGCTCTCGGCCATGGTCGACCCCTTTCGGTTCGGTTCCTTGCTCATTTCGCCCTCACCCGATCGTTATGGACTTGGCCTTTGCGCTCTCGGCCTGGGGCAGGAAGAGCGCGAGGACCCCGTCGCGATATTCGGCCTTGACGCCGTCCGGATCGATCTCGACCGGCAGGGTCACCGCCCGGTCGAACCGGCCCGCGAGCCGCTCCCTGCGATGCACCGCCGCTTTCTCGGGGAACGCGACCGATTTTTCGCCCGAAAGCCTGAGCGTGCTTCCCTTCACCTGCACGTCGAGGTCCGATTTTTTCACGCCCGGGACTTCGGTGATGATGATGAAGTCGTCGCCCTTGCGGAACACGTTCATCGGCGGATAGGCGCCGCCGCCGCTCAGGCCCGCTTCGAGCCAACTGCTCTCGCGGAATGAATCAAGCGCCTGCTGCAGGCTTGCAAGCGCATCGAACGGATCTGAAAACAGAACCATGATGTCCCTCCTTGCCACTCTCGTGGGCAAGAGGCGCCGGTACGCCGACTGCGCGCCGCTGGGCGCCGCCTCGCCACGATTACCAATCGACGTGGGAAAGCCCCCGCGGAGCGTCAAGAGGGGAATTCCGCCTGCGGCGTCTGGTCGCGGCTTCGCGGGTCGCGCTCGGGGAATGGAAGAATTTGGCCTGATCGCCAGCCGGCCGCTCGTTCGGCCCAATTCAACAATTATATCCGGTCGCCGCGCGTCCTGGATTGCGGTGCGTCAATGCGGGCCGTGCAGCTTCGAGTAATCTTCATTTCAGGACGAGGCTGAGACCCAGCCGACGCTGAGTGAAGGCTGAGACTTGGCCGAAGGATGGAGGAGTCCATGGCAAAGGCTGAGAGCAAGGTTCCCGTCACGACCGAGAGCAAAACGGAAGCGCCGCCGACCGCGATGCAGATGTGGCGGCCGTTCGAGAATCTTCGCCGGGAGGTCGACCGGTTGTTCGACGATTTCAACATGAGTCCGTTCCGGCTGCCGTTTCGAAGGCCGGCCTTCGACATCGAGCCCTTCTGGGCGCCCGAGTCCTGGGTCGCCGTGCCGGCGGTCGATTTCGTCGAGCGCGACAACGCGTTTGAAGTTCACGCCGACCTGCCGGGCCTCGAGGAAAAGAATATCGAGGTCAAGGTGGTGGGCGGCGTGCTGACGATCAAAGCACATAAGGAAGAGAACAAGGAAGAGAAGAAGGAAGAGAAGAAGGAAGAGAAGAAGGAAGACTTCCATCTTCGGGAGCGCCGGGTCGGCTCGTTCGAGCGGGCGCTCAGGATTCCCGACGGGGTCAACACCGACAAGATCGACGCGACCTTCAAGAAAGGCGTCCTCACCGTGACGCTGCCGAAGACCGCCGAGGCGCAGAAACCTGTCAAGAAGATCGAGGTCAAGGGCGAGTGACCGAACAGTCGGCGCGCTGAACGACGGCCCCGAGCGCCTTCGTTTCGCGATTGCGTATCCCTGCCGGCGCCGGCCTCGACTTTCGGCCGGGGCCGGACGCCGGGAGGACACTTGCAATCGTGTGCGCCGCTGGCTAATCGCCGCGGATGTCTGCGCCGCCGATCGCCCTTCTGAACGCCCGCCTTGTCGATCCGGAGCGCGATAGCGAAACGCGGGGCGGGCTGCTCATGATGGGGGGGGTCATCGCCGGCGTTGGCGCCGAAGTGACGCGCGATCAGCTTCCGCACGAGGTGCGGATTGTCGACTGCCGCGGCGACGTGGTCGCCCCCGGTCTTGTTGACATGCGTGCTTTTGTCGGTGAGCCCGGGGCGGAGCATCGTGAGACGATTGCGAGCGCGAGCGCCGCCGCCGCCGCCGGGGGCGTCACGAGCCTGGTCATGCGTCCCGACACCAGTCCGCCGGTCGACGATCCGGCGGTGGTCGATTTCATCCTTCGCCGAGCGCGCGATGACGCGAAGGTCCGCATCTTCCCCTCCGCGGCGCTGACCAAGCGCCTCGAGGGACGCGAGATCGCGGAGATCGGTCTACTTGCCGAGGCGGGCGCGATCGCCTTTTCCGACGGGGCGCATTCGGTCGCCGAGGCGCAAACGATGCGCCGCGCGATGACCTACATCCGCGACTTCGACGCGCTTGTCGCCCCGGTCTGCGAGGACAGGAGCCTGCGCGGCGAAGGCGTGATGGCGGAGGGTCTGCGGGCGAGCTGGCTCGGCCTGCCGGGCGTCCCGCGCGAGGCCGAGACGGTCATCCTCGAACGCGATCTCAGGCTCGTCGCGCTGACCGGGGCGCGCTACCACGCGGCGCTCGTCTCCAACCGTCTATCGCTCGAAGCGATGAGGCGGGCCCGCGAGGCGGGTCTCGCCGCGACCTGCGGCGTGTCGATCAACAGCCTTTCCCTCAACGAGCTGGACGTCGGCGATTACCGTACCTTTTTGAAGCTGAGCCCTCCGCTGCGGGCGGAGGACGAGCGCATGGCGCTGGTCGAGGCCCTGAAAGACGGGCTAGTCGACGTGATCTGTTCCGATCACGATCCCCAGGACGTCGAGACGAAGCGGCTGCCCTTCGCGGAGGCCGCAACCGGCGCGATCGGGGTCGAGACGATGCTGTCGACGAGCCTGCGCCTCGTCACAGCCGGGCGCCTGAGTCTGCCGCGGCTTCTGCGCGCAATGACCCTACGGCCGGCGGAGATTCTGCGATTGCCGGTCGGCCGGCTTTCCGTCGGCGCGCCCGCCGATGTCATCCGCTTCGACCCCGATGAGCCTTACGTGCTCGATCCTGCGGATCTGCATTCGCGCTGCCGCAACACGCCCTTTGACGAGGCCCGTCTCGAAGGAAGGGTGAAGCTCACCCTGGTTGCCGGCCGCGTCGCGCGCGAATAATCTCGCAAAAAAACAGTGGAGCGCGGATGGTCGGCTTTGCGAACGGAGCGGCGCTCGCGCTGGTTCTCGGCTATCTTCTCGGATCAATCCCGTTCGGCGTCGTCCTGACCCGGCTGTTCGGCGCGGGCGACATCCGGTCGATCGGGTCGGGCAATATCGGCGCGACCAACGTTCTGCGGACAGGGCGCAAGGGGCTCGCGGCGGCGACCCTGATCCTCGATGCGCTGAAAGCGACGCTTGCCGTCGTCCTCGCTTCGATTCTCTTCGGGCCGACCGCGGAACTCGCGGCGGCGGCGGGCGCAATCCTCGGCCATCTCTATCCGGTCTGGCTGCGGTTCCGCGGCGGCAAGGGGGTCGCGACCTTCCTCGGTGGGCTCATCGGTGTCGCCTGGCCGGCGGCGGTCGCGTTCGCCGTCGTCTGGCTCGCGGTCGCGTGGGCGACTCGCTATTCCTCCGCCGCCGCGCTGGCGGCGACGGCCGTTTCGCCGCTGGTCGCGCTCGCAATCGGGTGCGGCGAGGCGGCCATCGTGTTCGCGCTGCTTGCCGCCCTCGTCTGGTTCAAGCACAGCGCCAACGTCGGGCGGCTCCTCAAGGGCGCCGAGCCGCGGATCGGGCGAGGCTAGCCGGTGACCGCAAGCTCCCTGCCGAGGCGGCTTTCCGGCGATCAGCTGTTCGACTGGCTGCGTCTCGTTCGGTCCGACAATGTCGGGCCCCGCACCTTTCGCGCTCTCATCGACAGATATGGGAGCGCTCGGGCGGCGCTGGAGGCCCTGCCGGAGCTCGCCCGCCGGGGCGGCGCGCAGCGCCCGGCCAGACTGGCGACCCCTGAGGAGATCGAGGGGGAGCTGGAGAGCGCCCG
Source organism: uncultured Alphaproteobacteria bacterium (assembly GCA_963741405.1). Taxonomy (GTDB): domain Bacteria; phylum Pseudomonadota; class Alphaproteobacteria; order Rhizobiales; family Beijerinckiaceae; genus Roseiarcus. The sequence goes on along the minus strand of CAVUHX010000039.1, from coordinate 1,020,489 downwards.
CAGGCTCGACATTCGTTTCCTTGCGATCAGCGAGGCCGACTATCCGCCGCTCCTGCGCGAGATCGACTCGGCGCCGCCGCTCCTGGCGTGCCGCGGCCGCATCGAGGCGCTGCAGCAGCCAGCGGTGGCGATCGTCGGCTCGCGCAACGCCTCGGCCGCGGGGCTGACGTTTGCCGACCGGCTCGCGCGCGGCCTCGGCCGGGCCGGCTATGTGGTCGTCTCGGGGCTCGCGCGCGGCATCGACCAGCGGGCGCATCGGGCGAGCCTTGAGACGGGCGCTGTCGGGGTCCTGGCGGGAGGTCACGCCAAGCCCTATCCGAGCGAGGCCGTCCCGTTGATCGAGCGCATGGTGGAGTTCGGCGCGGTCGTCTCCGAGATGCCGATCGGGCAGGAACCGCGTGGGCGCGATTTCCCTCGCCGCAACCGGATCGTCTCCGGGCTGTCGCTCGGCGCCATCGTCGTCGAGGCGGCGCGCGGCTCGGGGTCACTCATCACCGCGCGGTTCGCCCTCGAACAGAACCGCCAGGTGTTCGCGGCGCCGGGATCGCCGCTCGATCCGCGCGCCGAAGGAACGAACGATCTCCTGAAACAGGGCGCGACGATGTGCACCGCCGTCGAGGACGTAACGGCCGCGCTGGAGCCAATGCGCTCGCGCGACCTATTCTCGACCCTCGCCGAAAGCCGCGAGGGCGAACCGGCGCGGAGGGAACGCCGGTCTTTCGAGGCCGGTCCGATCGCCGCGCCGCGTGCGCCTCCCGAACGCGCATTCGACCGGGCCGACGGCCGCGCCGACGAATCTGCTGGTCGTCTGGACGCTGTCCGCAATCGCATCGCGGCTCTGCTCGGCCCGGCGCCGATCGCTGTCGACGCGCTCGCGGAGGCGGCCGAAGCCTCGGCGCGCGAGACGCGGGTCGCGCTGTTGGAGCTCGAGCTCGCCGGACGGATCGAATTTTCCGGCGGCGACCGGGTGGCCGCGAGGAACTTCGGCCAGGCCGATTGAGTGCGCCGTGAAGCGCACTCAGTCGAGCGGATCCGCCCCTCGAGGCTGTCGCCGGGCGCCGCAGGCGTCGGGAGTCGGGGCGGCCTCGGCGGTTATGCGGAGAAACAACTCGGCTTCGGCCCTGGCCATGCCGAGGAAATAGGCCAGGAGGTCGAGGTCGACGGCCGCCGCCATCGCTTCGAGCTGGGCGGTCATGTCCACCACATAGAGGGCGATGTCGAGAGCCTCACGCGTTGCGTTCCCCGGAGCCGCCCCGCGCTGCCGGCTCGATGCCGCCGCCACGCCGGTTGCGACTGTCCGGCGAGACGCCTCGCGCTTTCGTCTGGAAAATCCGTACGACCCGTTCATCCGACAATTCGATCCGACATTCTGGTCCGTCATGAGAAATGCCGTTCGCTGGCCCGCTGAATGGGCGCCTCTTCATGCGCCTTCGAGCCCGACGATACGAGCAGGATTCGGCGCCGACGCGGATTAGAGGTCGCCTGTCGCACGGGAAGGCAAGCGTCTCCGAGACTCGAAGGCGGAAAAATTACGAAATGATTTGGTCGCGCTTGTGGCGCGCCAGCCGGTCCAGCGCGCCCTGCAGGATGTAAGCGGCCGCCAATTTGTCGACGACCTTGGCGCGCTTCGCGCGGGACACGTCCTGCTCGATCAGCGATCGGGTGACGACGGCGGTAGAGAAGCGCTCGTCCCAGAGCGCGATCGGCAACTGCGTCCGAGTCGCGAGATTCCGGGCGAACGCCCGGGTCGATTGTGCGCGCGGCCCTTCGCGGCCTTCGAGGTCGAGTGGCAGGCCGAGAACGACTGCGGCAATTCCGAGTTCCTCAAATAGGGCGAGGAGCGCGTCGGCATCCTTCTGGAACGCGCCGCGGGCGAGGGTCTTCAGCGGCGAGGCGAGTCGCCTTTCGACGTCCGACAATGCAAGCCCGATCGTCTTCGTCCCGAGATCGAGGCCGATGAGGCGGCCCTTTGACGGCAGGCGCTCGGCGAGATCTTCGACAGAGAGCGGGCGATTCATGGCGTGCCGCTAGCACGGCCCATTGCTCAAGTCGAACCACGCTTCCGCGCCGCGTTTGCCAGCGAAAAATCGCCGCGGTATAGGGGCGCGGCCGTTTTCCTTGGCCGCTTGTGGAGTTTTCGATGCCCGTCGATCTCAGCGCCGTTCGCCGCATCACGCATCTCGCGCGCATCGGCGTGAGCGAAGCGGAGATCCCGCATCTGCAAGGCGAGATCAACGCGATCCTGAACTTCGTCGAGGCGCTCGAGGCCGTCGATGTCGAGGGCGTCGAACCGATGACCTCGGTGCTGCCGATGCGCCTGCCGATGCGCGAGGACGTCGTCACCGACGGCGAGATCGCCGCCAAGGTGTTGGCCAACGCGCCCCTGACCGAGGACGGTTTCTTCCTCGTGCCCAAAGTGATCGAGTGAGCGGCCGCCAGCAGCGATTTTTCCAAGGGACATGACTTGACCGACCTGACTTCCCTGACGCTCGCCGAGGCGCGCGATCAGCTCAAATCCCGGGCGATCTCGAGCATCGAGATCGCCCAGGCCCATCTCGAGGCGATGGATCGGGCGAAATCGCTCAATGCCTATGTCGCGGCGACTCCGGAGAAGGCGCTCGCAATGGCCGCCGAGAGCGACGCTCGCCTCGCGCGCGGCGAGGGCGGCCCGCTCGAGGGCCTGCCGATCGGGGTCAAGGATCTCTATGCTACCGAGGGCGTGCACACCCAGGCGTGCAGCCACATTCTCGACGGCTTCAGGCCTGCCTACGAATTGACCGTCACCGCCAACCTGTGGCGCGACGGCGCAGTAATGCTTGGCAAGCTGAACATGGACGAGTTCGCCATGGGCTCGTCGACCGAGACATCCTGGTACGGGCCGACGGTGTCGCCGTGGCTGCCGCCCAACTGGAGCCACAACCGTGCTCGCGCCGCGCTGGCCGACTCGAAGCGAGGCCTCCTGTCGCCAGGCGGCTCGTCCGGCGGCTCCTCTGCCGCAGTCGCGGCACGGCTCTGCCTCGCGGCCACCGCGAGCGACACCGGAGGCTCGATCCGGCAGCCCGCCGCTTTCACCGGGATTGTCGGCATCAAGCCGACCTATGGACGGTGCTCGCGCTGGGGCATGGTGGCTTTCGCCTCGTCGCTGGACCAGGCCGGACCCCTCGCCCGCACGGTGCGCGACGCGGCGATCATGCTGCGCTCCATGGCGGGCCCCGATCCGAAGGACTCGACCTGTTCGTCGGAATCGGTTCCCGATTACGAGGCTGCGGTCGGACGGTCCGTGAAGGGCCTGACGATCGGCGTGCCGAAGGAATACCGGCTCGACGGCATGAACCCCGAGATCGAGACGCTGTGGGAGAAGGGCGCCGACTGGCTGCGCGCGGCCGGCGCGAAGGTGGTCGACGTGAGCCTGCCGAACACCCATCACGCGCTGCCGGCATATTATATTGTCGCGCCGGCCGAGGCCTCGAGCAATCTGGCGCGCTACGACGGCGTTCGATACGGGTTGCGCGAGCCCGCTTCCGAAATCGTCGACCTTTACCAGAAGACGCGGGCGCGCGGCTTCGGCGCCGAAGTGCGGCGGCGCTTGATGATCGGAACCTACGTACTGTCCGCCGGCTATTACGACGCCTACTACGTCCGCGCGCAGAAGATCCGCACGCTGATCAAGCGCGACTTCGAGCTCGCCTTCGACAGCGGCGTCGATGCGATCCTGACGCCTGCGACCCCATCGGCCGCGTTCGGCATCGGCGAGAAGAGTTCCGCAGACCCGGTCGAGATGTACCTGAACGACGTCTTCACGGTGACAGTCAACATGGCGGGGCTGCCCGGTCTGGTCGCGCCGGCGGGGCTTTCGAGCGACGGGCTGCCGCTGGGGCTGCAGCTGATTGGCCGTCCGTTCGACGAGGAGACGCTGTTCATGCTCGGCGAGGCGATCGAGCAGGCGGCCGGGCGCACGAAGCTGCCCGAGCCATGGTGGGCGTGAGCCCTTCGCCCACCCAATACGTAAGACGATAACCGGGGTCACGGACATGGCGGCGGAACCGACGGACAGATTGATCAAAGGCGCGACGGGCGACTGGGAGGTGATCATCGGCCTCGAGGTGCACGCCCAGGTCACGTCGCGCGCCAAGCTCTTCTCCGGAGCCTCGACGACTTTCGGCGGGGAGCCAAATTCGCATGTCTCCCTGGTCGACGCGGCGATGCCTGGGATGTTGCCCGTCATCAACCGCGAATGCGTCGCCCAGGCGATCCGCACCGGCCTCGGCCTGAAGGCGAGGATCAACCACCGCTCGACCTTCGACCGGAAGAACTATTTCTATCCGGATCTGCCGCAGGGCTATCAGATCTCGCAGTACAAGAGCCCGATCGTCGGCGAGGGCGAGATCCAGGTCGACCTCACCCCGGACTATTCCATCAGGGTCGGGATCGAACGGCTGCATCTCGAGCAGGACGCCGGCAAGTCGCTGCACGACCAGTCGCCGACGATGAGCTTCGTCGACCTCAACCGCTCTGGCGTGGCGCTGATGGAGATCGTCTCCAAGCCGGACCTTCGCTCCTCCGACGAGGCCAAGGCCTATGTCGGCAAGCTCAGGACCATCCTGCGCTACATCGGCTCCTGCGACGGCGACATGGAGAAGGGCAGCCTGCGCGCCGACGTCAATGTCTCGGTTCGCCGGCCGGGCGAGCCGCTCGGGACGCGCTGCGAGATCAAGAACGTCAATTCGATCCGCTTCATCGGACAGGCGATCGAGACCGAGGCGCGCCGGCAGATCGCGATCATCGAGGACGGCGGCTCGATCGACCAGGAGACCCGCCTGTTCGATCCCGCGCGCGGCGAGACGCGCTCGATGCGCTCCAAGGAGGAGGCGCACGACTATCGCTACTTCCCGGATCCCGATCTGCTGCCGCTCGAACTCGACCAGGAGTGGATCGATGCGCTCGCCGCCTATCTGCCCGAGTTGCCCGACGCCAAGAAGGCCCGCTTCATCGCCGAATACGGCCTGTCGGCCTACGACGCATCGATTCTCGTGGCGGAACGGGAGACGGCGGACTTTTTCGAGAGCGCCGTCAGCCACGGCGGTGTCGCGCGCGATGCGAAGGCCGTCGCCAACTGGATTATGGGCGATCTCTCCGCTCACGCCAATGCGCGGAGCATCGCCGTGTCGGACGCAGGCCTCGGCGCTTCGACGCTCGCGACCCTGGTCGATCTCATCGGCGAAGGCGTGATCTCCGGCAAGATCGCCAAGGACCTCCTGGCGATGCTGCTCGGCGACGATCGCGGCGCTGACCCGCGCGCGCTCGTCGAAGCGCGCGGCCTTCGTCAGGTGACCGACTCTGGCGCCATCGACAGCGCGGTCGACGCCGTCCTCGCCGCCAATCCCGACAAGGCCGAACAGGCGAAGGCGAAGCCCGGCATGCTCGGCTGGTTCGTCGGCCAGGTCATGAAGGCGACGGCCGGCAAGGCCAATCCGCAGGCCGCGAGCGACGCGCTGAAGCGACGACTCGGCATCTAGTTCGCCGCGAATCAATCGCAGCGATTCGTCGATTCGCAGCGCGCGATGCACGCGGACGCATGCGTTCCGCGCGTCATCGCAATAAAATTGCGACAGCGCGCCCCAAGAAAAATTCGATTGCGTCATGCTCGCGTGCGCGTTCGATGCAGCGCGCGAACGACGGCCGCGCAGGGTGCGCAAGGGGGCCGAAGAACGATGCGGGGCCGGTGCCCGGACCGGTTCGCGCCGCTTCAGGCGGCGCAAGGCGATTCGCGCAACACCGCTGAAAACATGGCGAGAGCGAGGATCGAGGCGGATCGCGCGATCAAGTGCGACGCGCGCAGCGCGGACTCGCGCGCAATGATCGCGCGCTGCGCGCGGAACTCTCGCGCATTGCGAGAGGTCGTCTCGCAACAGCGTGAGCGCGCGCGATAATTCGATAGTGAGGGCTTTGCGCGCAGCATGCGCGCGCATGCGTCTCTTGCGAATGCGCAAAACGAATGTACCTTCGTTTGCGCATATGTGATGCGCTTGAAACGCGCGGATATGCAGGCGAAACGAGAGGGACGCTACCCATGGCGAAAGCTCCAGCGAAGAAGACGGCGAAGAAGTCCGCCGCCAAGAAGACCCCCGCGAAGAAAGCCGCGGCGAAGAAGGCCGTGCGCAAGGCCGTTGCGAAGAAGGCTGTGCGCAAGGCCGTTGTGAAGAAGGCCGTGCGCAAGGCCGTTGTGAAGAAGGCCGTGCGCAAGGCTGTTGCGAAGAAGGCCGTGCGCAAGGCCGTGGTCAGGGCCGCCGTGCGCAAGGCCGTGCGCAAGAAGGTGGCCTCAGAAGCGCCACCATCATCCGAGACGCCGCCCGCCAACTGAACGCGGTCGGCCAATAGCCTGATCAGGCCGCGGCTCGCGAACGCCCGCCTTTAGACGGGCTCAGAAAGGGCGTCCCAGGACGCCCGTCGAACGACGGGCTGACGGTGCGGCCGGGCCCGGCCTGATTGATCATCCGCCGAAGCAGAGCACGCCTCGCGGCGACGGACGGACTTGCCAAAACGCTGCGGCCGCCCGAGATTTCGGGCGGGGATTTGGGCGTTGCGACCGGGAGTTCACTACTGACCCGGCCTTGAGCCCGCGGCGTCGAGGCCAAGTTGTGCATGACCCAGTCCCAGAAAGCCATCGATCTCTACTACTGGCCCACTCCGAACGGATGGAAGATCTCCATCATGCCGGAAGAGTGCGGTCTGGCCTATATGCTGTACGACGTCGACATCGGCGCCGGCGAGCAGTTCGATCCGGCCTTTCTCGCGATCTCGCCGAACAACCGCATGCCGGCGATCGTCGATCCGGACGGGCCCGACGGGCAGCCGGTCTCGGTGTTCGAGTCCGGCGCGATCCTCCAGTATCTCGCGCGCAAGACGGGCCGCTTCGGCGGAGGGACGGCGCGCGAGCGCGCGGCGGTCGGCGAGTGGCTGTTCTGGCAGATGGGCGGCCTCGGTCCGATGTGCGGTCAGGCCAGCCACTTCCGCGTCTATGCCTCGGAGAAGATTCCCTACGCGATCGACCGCTACACCAACGAAGTGAACCGGCTGTTCGGCGTGATGAACCGGCGCCTCGCCGATCGCGAATATCTCGCCGGCGCCTATTCGATCGCCGACATGGCCTGCGTCGGGTGGACGAAGGTCTGGTAGCGCTACGGGCAGGAGATCGCCGACTTCCCGCATCTCGCCCGCTGGCTCAATACCGTGCTGGCGCGGCCGGCGGTCCAGCGCGGCATCGCGCTCGACATTCCGGGGCGCAAGCAGGACGATCTCACCACCCACGCGGAAGCTCGCAAGATCCTGTTCGGCCAGCGCGCGCGATAGGGGCGCCGGAACGAGGGAGCGCAAGCGCCACCGTCGTGGCGAAGAGCGAAACGACGCGGCGATTGAGGGGCCGAAGGGCGCTGTGCGTTCCGCCGGCGCGCGGATCGCTTGCAAAGGGCGCATCGGTCGGGCATATGTCGCTTCCGCTTTTGTAAGCGAGCCGGAGACGTGGCCGAGAGGCTGAAGGCGGCGGTTTGCTAAACCGTTATAGGGTTGTAAAGCCCTATCCAGGGTTCGAATCCCTGCGTCTCCGCCATCAATTGTCTGTTTTCGAACCGAATATCAGCGGATTGCGGCCAAGCATGCAGCTCAGGGCGGAACGTCGCGCGACAGGACGATCTCGCAGTGCGGCGCAGACGGCAGGGCGGCCATGGCGAGGGCGGCGGGCGCGCCCGATGGTCCGATTCTCCAGGCCCTGAACCCGAGGCTCTCCAACCAACCGACGAATGTGGGAACGTCGACACGCGTGGCCATCATGGTCGGCGCGAATTCCATAACGATCCGCAGCTGCGGCGACCGCCGCATCAGTGCCTCGGCGCCCTTCAGCACCAAAGGCTCGCTGCCCTCGGCGTCCATGCGCAGTATCGACCGGCGGCCGATCGCCCAGGACGTCGTCGAGCCGCACGCCAGGCACGACCAAGCGCTGGTTGGTCGGATCCTCATATCCCGGGACAATGACATTGCCGCCTCCGACATAGCGTGGCTGAACCTGGAACTCTGCAGGACCTCTGCAGTCCAGCGCTGCGCTCTGATGCGCGCTCACGATGCCCTGAAATCCGTTTAGGGCGATGCTGTCCGTCAGCAGTTCGTGCAGGCGCGGGTTCGGTTCGAAGGCGTCGATGTGGCCCGTCCGACCGACGATGCTCGCCATGGTCAGGGTGTGATAGCCCATATTCGCGCCGACTTCGACGACCCTGTGGCCGCGCCTGAGTAGCCTCGCGAGCGCGTTCTCGACATGGGGTTCCCAGCGTCCGGCCATCGCCAGGTGGGGCGTGATCGCGCGATCCCGCGTGTCGACCAGCAGGAGCAATTGCCTGTGCGTGGTTACGATGGCGGTGTGATCGCCGAGATAGGCGTAACGGATGCCTTCCCGACTCCGCGCAACAAGACGAGCCCGGACGGTGCCGGCGATTTCGTTCAAGGATGCCATTTGGCCCGCAGATCACCCAGCCGCTGAACTGCGTCAGGACGTTTGGTTCTTGCAAAAATGGATACATTTTCCGTCAGGCGGAGTCCATCGCGCTGCACGTCGATCGCGTCGAGATGTTCCTCCGGAGAGAAATGAACCTCCTGGCCGGGCGCGGCAGAGTTCGCGACACGGCGGCGGTCAGGCGACGTAGCCGTCCGCCCGCGGGCGCATGGTTCGCCCCGGCGCCGATGTCCAAAGCCGCTTCGATCCGCAAGCGAGCCGCCCTTCGCGGCCGACGTCGTGGCCTCGGTCAGGCAAGCGGGCCTGGCCATACGACGCGCGAACTGTGACCGTTGGAAAATCTTCTCGCGCTCATGCGCCGAGTGCTATTGACGCAGAGAGGACAGCGGATACGGCTGACAAAGTGGTAGGGTCGCTCAGGTCATACCCTTGCGGGAAGAGGTTGTGATGTTCGCTCGGCGCGAAGTTCTGATCGGCGGCGGCGTGCTTGCCATGGCGCTGGCGGGGCTCGGCTACCGGGCGTGGGACCGGGGCCTTGGCGCGGCGGGCGAGGGGCCGGCCTATGCGCCGTGGCGGAATTGGGAAGGCGGCCCGCAGGACGGGCGGCTGCGGCCGTTGCGCGCCGCCATTCTTGCCGCCAATCCACATGATACGCAGCCATGGGCCTTCGCCTCCGGGCACGACGCGATCGAGATTTTCGCCGACAGGTCGCGCAATCTCGGCTCATTCGATCCTTTTCGCCGCGAGATGCACCTCGGCCTCGGTGCAGCGATCGAGAATCTGGCGCTGGCCGCCCGGGCCTTCAGTATGGACGCTGCGGTCGAGCTGGCGCAAGGGCGGCTTGCGCCGGCTCCGGACGACGCGCCTTTCCGCGCTGCGCGCATCATTCTCACGCCGGGTCCGGAAGCTCGCGACGATCTCTTTGGCGCGATCCCCCGGCGGCATACCAATCGCGGCCCGTATCTGCCGGATCGAAAACTTGCGCCGGAAGAGTTGCGCCGCCTCGCCGATCTGGCTTCGGCCGATTGTCTGCGCATGGCCTTTGTGGCGGAAGACGCCGCCCGCCGCGACCTCGGTGCGCTGATTGTCGAGGCGACAGTCGCGATCGTCGGGGATCCCGAAATGTCGGCCGACAGCGCCCGCTGGTTCCGCAGCGGCCGTCGCGAAGTCGAGGAGCATCGCGACGGAGTGACGCTCGACGCGGCGGGCCTGTCGCCGGCGATGATGGCGCTTGCAAGACTGCTGCCCGACGCGAGCGCGAAGACGAGCGACGCCTATTGGCTCGCCATGACGCGGGACGTCCAGGTCCCGACCGCGCCGGCGCTCGGAATCGTCTTCGTGCGCGACCGGCTGGACATGGCTAGCGCGATCGCCGCCGGCCGCGCCTGGCAGCGTCTGCATCTCGCGGCGACCGCTGCAGGCCTTGCCGCCCAGCCGATGAACCAGCCGGTCGAGCGCGCCGACCGCGACGAGGCGCTCGCCCGGCCCGACCATTTCGGCCGCCCGCTCGCCGGATTCGCCGGCGAGCCCGGCTGGCAGGCGACCTTCGTCTTCCGCATCGGCGTCGCCGAACGGCCGGCCGCGGCCAGTCCACGACGGAGGCTCGAGGAGGTGCTGCGCGCGTAGAAGCCTTTGCCGATTTCCCCCCGAAGGCGGGAAGCGGGGAGACGGCCCGCCACTCTCGATCGGCATGGAATTTGCTTAGCAATTGCGCGACGGGCCGGACGGCGCTCCTGGTGGTTGTCGACGCAACCGGAGCACTGCCGTTGGTACGGGGGTCTGGGGGATCAGGGATGAGTCCAGGCGTTTCTCGAGGGCGATCGGCAAGCGGCCGGATCGCATCGACGCGCCAATCGATCGGTCGGCCGCCAACAGGAGCGGTTGACATGGTGAATGCTCTGTTGCGGGCGACTCTCGGCGTCGCCCTCGTCCATGCGTTCGTCTCCGCGGGCAATGCTCACGACATCTATACCGGCGTGAAAGGCAAGAACGGCCAGCTCTGCTGCGACGGCAGCGACTGCGCCGGGATCTCCTATCGGGAGAAGGGCGGGCGGTTCGAGTTCCTGACGCGCGAGCGGCGCTGGGTTTCGATTCCCGAGGAGCGCATCACCTTCCTGCCGATCCCCGGCGACCGGGACGACAGCGACACGCATCACGCGCACCTCTGCTATCGTCCGGCGACCGACGGCGACCGGTTCGGCCCTCTTACGTCGAACGTGTTCGACGACATCTATCTCTACTGCGCCTTCATCCCGCCGGGCTCGATCTGAGACCGGTCAGGGCAGCGCCCCGCGCGCGAGAAGCTCGCCTTCGAGATCGACGCCGGGACGATAGTGGATCGCCGCCATCCCCGCCGCTTCGGAGGCGCGCACGTTGGCAATCGAGTCGTCGATGAACAGCAATTCGGCGGGCCGCCGTCCGACCCGTTCGAACAGGATTTCGAAGATGCGCGGATGGGGCTTGGCGACGCCGGCGTGGCCCGAAACGACGCAGACGTCGAATTCGTCGAGGAAGCGATGGCGCTTCCGCGCAAGCTCGAACTTTTCCGTCGCGAAATTGCTGAGCGCGTGGACCGGACGGCCAGCCGCGCGCAGGCGCCTGAGCAGCGCGACATTCTCCTCGATTGGGGCCCCAAGCGTCTCGATCCACAGGGAGTCGAAGAGCTTCAGCTCTTCGGCGAACTCGGGATAGGCTTCCGCGCGCTCCGCCACGGCCTTCGAGAAATCCGCGACGACGTCGGTATGCGAGACGAAGTCCATTGCGCAGGCGCCGGTGAGAAAGCGCTCCAGCCGCGCCTCGTCGGCGAACACCTTGCCAAAGAGATTGCGCCGATCCCAGCGCACAAGAACGTTGCCGATGTCGAAGACGACGATCATGGGGGGCTCGGTCGTGCGGGGCGGAGATTGTTCCATACCTGCCCCGCGGCCGCGGCGATTGCAAGCGGGCGCGCCCGGTCGCAGTCGTCCGGGAACACCGGCCTCGCAGCGGGGTTGAACCGCCAACCTGCAATTCGAGGCGCCATCATGACAGACTACAATCGTCCCGCTTCCGCCTGCGTCGAACCCACCGACCGTGTGGGCGCCGTGCGCCGCGCGCCGCTGACGACGACCGGCCAGGTCATCGGCGGCATGGACGTCGCGGCCCTCGTGGCCGCCGCCATAATGACGCTTGGGCCGCTGCGGATGGCCGCGTTCTGGGTTAATTATCGCTAGACCCGAGGATCGCCGCCCACAAATCGTTACGGCGTCGCGCCCTACGGCAAAGCGTGGAGGCGGCAATCGCCCTTCCTTGCCGGGTGTACGACGCTTTGTTATTCTGGCCAACGATAGCCAGCATCCAGCGAGCACGTTCAGTGGCAAATTATTCCATTGCTGTCCAAGCTCGTCCGCCGGGCGGCAGAGGGCGAGGACGTCGGGATCACCCGGCATGGAAAGGTCGTCGCCCATCTGCGTTCTGCGATCGAGCGTCCCACACCGGCACCCGAATCGCTCGCGGTTTGCACAGATCGTGCAGCGGGCGAAGTCGCGCGCACGAGTGGGTGAGGATGCCGTCGACGTCGTCCGTCTGACGCCACGGCGAACGCGATTGATCTACCTCGACGTTTCCGTTCTGGTGTCGCTTCTCGTCGCCGACACACATACGGACAAGGCCAGCACCTAGCTTGGCGACGTCAGTGAGACGATTATCGTCGGCGATCTCGCCAATCCCGAAGTGGGCGCGGCGCTTTCCCGCGACCTGCGAGTCGGGCGGTTGACCGAAGACGCGATCGTCCAGGCTTTACTCGACTTCGACGCTTTGCGGGCAAATTCCGAGCGGCTGAACCACAACGCGGCCGATTTTCTGCCGGCCGAACGCATCGTCCGGGACTTCTCGACGAAACTCGCGGCCGCGGACGCCCTGCATCTGGCGAGCGCGAAGAACGCGGGCGCCACGCTCGCGACCTTCGACGCCAGACTTGCCGAAGCGGCGCGCACGCAGGATGTGGAAGTCGCGCTGGGGTAGAGTGGCGTGAAGTTCCTTACCTCGAAAACTTCTTATACTTCAGCCGGTGCGGGATGACGCTGTCGATCCCGAGCCGCCGTTTCTTGTCTTCCTCGTAGTCCGCGAAGTTGCCCTCGAACCATTCGACATGGCTGTCGCCTTCGAAGGCCAGCATGTGGGTGGCGATGCGGTCGAGGAAGAAGCGGTCGTGGCTGATGATCATGGCGCAGCCGGCGAAGTCGAGCAGGGCCTCTTCGAGCGCGCGGAGCGTGTCGACGTCGAGGTCGTTGGTCGGCTCGTCGAGCAGCAGTAGGTTAGCCCCGCTCTTCAGCATTTTCGCGAGATGCACGCGGTTGCGCTCGCCGCCCGACAGCATGCCGACCTTCTTCTGCTGGTCGGCGCCCTTGAAGTTGAAGGCGCCGCAATAGGCCCGCGAGTTCATCTCGCGCTTGGCGAGGGTGATGATGTCGTTGCCGCCGGAGATTTCCTCCCACACGGTCTTCTTGGCGTCGAGCGCGTCGCGCGACTGGTCGACATAGCCAAGCTGGACGGATTCGCCGATCCGGATCGCGCCCGAATCCGGCTTCTCCTGACCGGTGATCATGCGGAAGAGCGTGGTCTTGCCGGCGCCGTTCGCGCCGATCACCCCGACGATGCCGCCGGGCGGCAGCTTGAACGAGAGCTTGTCGATCAGCAGCCGGTCGCCGTAACCCTTCGACAGGCTGTCGAAGTCGATGACGTTCTGGCCCAGCCGCTCGGCCACCGGAATGATGATCTGCGCGGTGGTCGGCGCCTTCTCGCTTTGCTTCTTGACCAACTCGTCATAGGCTTGGATGCGCGCCTTCGATTTGGCCTGGCGAGCCTTGGGCGAGGCCGCGATCCACTCGCTTTCCTCGGCCAGCGCCCGCTGGCGGGCGGCGTCCTCGCGGCCTTCCTGCTCGAGCCGCTTCTGCTTCTGCTTCAGCCACGACGAGTAATTGCCCTCGTACGGGATGCCGCGGCCGCGATCGAGCTCGAGAATCCAGCCGGTCACGTTGTCGAGGAAGTAGCGGTCGTGGGTGACGATCAGGATCGCGCCCGGATAGGCGCGCAAATGCCCTTCGAGCCAGTTGACTGTCTCGGCGTCGAGATGGTTGGTCGGCTCGTCGAGCAGCAGCAGCTCCGGCTTCTCGAGCAGGAGCCGGCAGAGCGCGACGCGGCGCCGCTCGCCGCCCGAGAGCGTGGTCACGTCGGAATCGTCGGGCGGGCAGCCGAGCGCGTCCATCGCCTGCTCCACCTGGCTGTCGAGGTCCCACAGGCCCTTGTGCTCGATCTCGTCCTGCAGGCGGGTCATCTCGTCCGCCGTCTCGTCGGAATAATTCATGGCGAGCTCGTTGTAGCGGTCGAGGATCGCCTGCTTTTCCCTGACCCCGAGCATGGCGTTGCCCCGCACGTCGAGCGACGGGTCGAGATGGGGCTCCTGCGGCAGGTAGCCCACCTTTGCGCCCTCGGCGACAAAGCCCTCGCCGACGAATTCGGTGTCGAGGCCGCCCATGATGCGCAGCAGCGTCGACTTGCCCGAGCCGTTGACCCCGAGCACGCCGATCTTGGCGTCCGGATAGAAGGAGAGATTGATGTTCTCCAGAACCTTCTTGCCGCCCGGCCAGGTCTTGGTCAGGCCCTGCATGTGATAGATGAACTGGCGCGCGGCCATTCGGGTGTCCTTGGAAATGGAAGGGAGGAATTTGGCCGCGGGGAATATCAGGGGCGGGCAGGGGTGGCAATGCCGAAGGATGGGCCGGCCAGGGTAATCGGGTGAAGAAGGTAGGTGACAAATCGCGAAAGTGCTGAATCCATGACGACCCTCGATTCGCATGCGGGGGCGAGCTATGGCGGAAACGGCAGCGGACTGGACGGGGTTCGACGAAACCGTCGTCTTCTTGAGACATTTCAATGATCTGAAAGATCCCCGCCAGCAAGGGAAGGTGGACTACCCACTGGAAGAGATCCTGCTTCTCTGCCTGATCGCCGTCTTGGCCGGCGCGGAGACCATCACCGACATCGCCCTGTTCGGCCGCAAGAAGCTGGACCTGCTGCGCCGCTTCCGTCCCTTCGCCAACGGCACGCCGGCGCACGACCATCTTGGCGATATCCTCGCCGTGCTGGACCACGAGCAGTTCCAGCGCTGCTTCGTCGCCTGGGTAGCCGCGCTGACCGGAACCCCTGAGGGGGTGATCGCCATCGATGGCAAGACCGCCCGTCGGTCCGGCCAGAAGCGGAAGGGACAGGCGCCCATCCACATGGTTTCCGCCTTCGCGGCACGCCAGCGCCTGGTGCTCGGCCAGGTCAAGGTGGCGGAGAAGTCCAACGAAATCGTCGCCATCCCCAAACTGCTGGATCTGCTGGTCATCGAGGGGGCGATCATCACCATCGACGCCATGGGGTGTCAGCGCGACATCGCTCAGAAAGTGGTGGAGAAGAAGGCCGACTATGTGCTGGCGCTGAAGGGCAACCAGGGGTCGCTGCGCGAGGACGTGGAGCTGTTCGTGGCCGAGCAGAAAGCCGCTGGCTTCCCGGACACAACGATCAGTCGCGACCAAACGGTGGATGGCGACCATGGCCGCATCGAGACCAGGACCACGACCGTCATTCACGACATCGGCTGGCTGCAGAAGCGCCACGACTGGCCCGGATTGAAGGCCGTGGTGGTGGTCGAAAGCCAGCGGGAAACCGGCGACAAGATCGAGCGGGAAACTCGCTTCTACCTGACCTCCCTGGCGCTGATGGCGTGCATGATGGGGCCGATCGTACGCAGCCACTGGGCGATCGAGAACAGCCTGCACTGGGTGTTGGATATGGTGTTCCGCGACGATGAGTCTCGCGTGCGAACCGATCACGCGCCCGCCAACTTCTGTACGATCAAGCACATGGCGCAGAACCTGATCCGATTGGCCCCCGGAAAGGCTTCCCTGCGCCTCAAGCGAAAGACCGCAGGGTGGGATGACGACTTCCTCGCCAGCCTGATCACCCGTTAAAGATGTTCACCCGATTCCCCTGATGGGCCGGCGCGGGGAGACGCCGGAGCAAATCGTTCAGATCGGCTCGGCTCCGAGCGTCCCGCGCCAATGGTTCCGACGATCCCGCAGGGTGCGGTCGCGCCCGAAATCGAGCTCTTCGGCCTCCACCCGCTCGACGATTTCGAACGTGAAGCTGCCAGCGCCGTGTTCGCGCCACGCATTCTGCAGGGACGGGTGTCGAGCGTCGCCCTGACGCAGCGAGAAGGAGACCCGGCTCCAGATCGTCCGGAGGTCCGCCGCGCTGCCGACCCAGCACGCGCCCGACGCGGCGCAGCGCACAACATAGATTCCTGCGTCCGCCTTGCGTTCCTTGTAGGCGGCGATCGCCGCCTTTCTGTCCTCGCGATTCATGGCCCTCGCTCCCGTCCGCAAAAATCCGACGTCTCGGATATCCGACGTGGCTATCATACTTGGACAGCCATGGGATCCAAAAGCGCGGGGCCCTTCACTCGTGTCCTTCATGCAAAGCTTCGGGTTCTTCGTGTTTGATTTTTCAACACGAAGACCACCCAGGGCTGCACGAAGGTCACAAGGCCGCTATCTTATGCCTTGCTTCAGCCGGGCAGCGCTGAGGGTGTGCGGGAGGCCGAGCCTGCGCCGCTCGAAAACGCGTCGTCAGGTCCGTCAGCCACTCGGGCGATCCGCTGACGGCGCCGGTCAGGACGAGGCTCGCCGCCCAGACGCCGTCGAGATTGAGCCAGGCGCTGCTGATGAGTTTGAGCTCCACCCATCGATAGACGATCCACGCAATGAAGCCGGCGGCGAGGACCATCGTGATCGTATGGACTGCGGCGACCGCAAGCGACGTCGCGAGGCCCGAGCGCATCAGATCCGACATCGCCTCGCGCCCTTTCCCGATCGGCGCCGAACCCTGCGAATCACCGGCGCAGAGGCCGAGGGCGAGCGGCAGGAGCATGAGGCCAGCGCCATGCGCCGTGGCGTTGAGGAACGACCACGGGTTCAGGCTCTTCGGCCCGACGCGGGCGAGGGCGTGCGGATGGCGTCGATCGACGAGCTTGAACACCCCATACGCCACGAGGAGCCCGCCAGCGCAAATCCGGATCGTCTGGCCGGGCGCTACTCCATCATCTCCGCGATCGACGTCGGTCGGGCGAGCGCCATCGCCATCCGCCCGGCGACTTCATCGAGATGCCGATGGAACAGCGGGTCGATCTCCGGTTCGCTGGAGCGGTCGACGATCGCCATCAGCTCTCGGCCAATTTGCTCGAGGACGGAGATTTTGCGCTGGGTCTCGGCGAGGTCGTCGCGCAAGTCCTTCAGTGCGAGCGCCAGATCCCACATTCGCGCGCCTCCTTGCGGCAGGGAGCTCATTCGCCAATGTGCTATTGCGATTCGGTGGGGGCAATCGACAAAAATGGGGAGGGTTTGGCGCGCGATGGTGACCTATGGGCGCCTTGTAGATTGGGACTTCGGCTCGATCGCGTCACTGCTTCAGCAGGCGATCGAGGCCAAGCTCGACGCCGTCGCCTACCCCGGCTATCCCGGCGACGTGGCGACCGACCGCTCATCGACAAGGCTTTCGCCCAGGGGACGATCGTCACATCGATGGACATGGGCTTGCCGGATGCCGAAAAGAAGCATTCCGCACAGGGTCTGGGCTACGTCGCCGCGCACCCCTATCCCGCAGGCTTCGGGCTCGCCACCGAGGCGGCCAGGCGCGTCGGCGTTAAACCTGGCGACAAGGTCGCCATATGGCGATTCGAAGTTGCCGGGAGCCAGCAGAATCTCTGCTTCGAGCCAGGTGTCGCCGTTGGCGACCGTTTCGATGTCGACATTCGGCCGGCAGCGGGCGACATTGGCCTTGAACGCGCCGTGGATGTCCTTCGCGCTCTACGTGGAAATGGTCATGCCCCACTGATGAAGGGGCGGATTGCGCACCTTTGCTGCCTTCCCGGTCGGCTCCTGGCCGGCAGGAGGGCGCCAATTGCGGAACTTCATCCCGGTTCGCGGCTCCGCGCGACGCACCGGCAGCACGCGCGTTGGCAGCCGAACCGGCTTATGTCCATGCGCTTTGATGTGATACGGCGTCGGGAGTACGATCAGCATCTCTTTAGTTCGAGGGCGTTCGCGTAGAGGCCGACCACCGGCGCCGGCTCGGAAAGGCGGCGTCGCGCCTCTATCCTCGAAATCGCGTCGCACGCGCCTTGTGTCAGGCCGAGCGGCGCTCGAACTGCGTCACGCACTGCGCGGCGTCCTTCGCCCGTCATGGCTTGCCGACGAAGCGGAACGACTCATGGCAGGCGACGCAGAACTGCATCGCCTCGCCAAGTCTTGCGCTCACGACCTCGGGGGCGGCGCCGGCGTTCGCGGCTTCGGCCACTTGGTCGAAGGCCTTGTGCGCTTCCATGCCCAACGAACGAAAGTCCGGGGGCAACTCCATCATCACCTGCTTGGGCATGCCCTGAAACGCCTTCAGCCCGGAAGTCATGGCCGCCTTGGCGACGGCGTTCGGATCGCGCTTGCCAATCGCCTCCGCCACACCCTGTGCGGCGGCGAGCATCGAGCGCATCTCGGCGAGCACAAAAATGCGCGTCCCTTCCGTGACGACGATGGGCGTGCGCCCGTCGGTGGGCTGCGGCGCCGGCTTTGGCCCCGGATCCATCTGAGCCGCAAGAATCGCCGCGGGTAGCGCCGCCAGCGCCAGCGCGCCCGAAACCGCCATGACCCCTCTACGCATCTTTATTTCTCCGCTATCTTGAACGATTGGATCGCGCCTCCATCCTCGCCGGGGGTGTCCGGCCGAGGCGGGCCTACGTAACGAAACGGATGACGGCCACCCGCGAGCGCGGATCAACTGAACCTGTTGGGGCTCCGGAATCGCCTGGCGTCACTTGTTTCCGGGACCCTGCGGAAGGTGCGCCTGAATATACGCCACGACCGACCAGATGTCGTCCTTGGACAGGACATCCTTGAAGGCCGGCATGGCCGTGCCGAGCGGCGCGCCGCCTTCCGCGACCGTCCAGTACATGAATGGGTCCCATTGCGCCATGCGCATGCGCGACAGCCAGGCGAGATCGGCCGGCCGCGGCGAGAGGTCCTTCGCGTTCGGGCCGTCGCCGCGGCCGGTCGCGCCGTGACACGCAGCACAGTTCTGCTGATAGACAGCGGCGCCGCGCTCCACCGTCGCCTGCGTGCGCGGCAGCGAGTTCGTCATCGAACGGTATGGCTCGGGAATGCCCGACATCATCGCTACGTGGTGTCGCGGCGCCGGTCCCATCGGCCCGCGGCCCATGTGCCAGGGTCCCATGCCGCCCCAATGGCTCCAGGGCGGCGGGCCCATCATCTGCGCCGCGGCCATGCCGATCGCTCCGACCGCGAGGCCGAGGGTGATGACTGGGATAGTGACAGAGGTTCGCATCGTCTGCTCTCCTGCCTTTGTGAACGTTTGACGCCGGAGGCGGCGGGCCAAGATCGGGCGACGGCGGTTTCTGCGCTCCGACCCGGCCTGCCGTGGCTCACGAGAGATCGCGTTTCATCTGCTCGAATTGTTCCTTGGTGATCTCGCCGTTCGCGTAGCGTCGTTCGAGAATGTCGCGCGCGGTTTCCGGCCGCTCTGGCCTGCCGCTCAGGACGAGATACCCGACGGCGACGACGATCGCCGCGAGGACGAGAGGACCGAGCCCGAAGAACATCCAATGGCCTCCAAAATCGTATTGCCAGTAGCCGTGCATGATGCTCCTGCGTTTCCTAACGGCGCCGCATCAGCGATATCGCGAGTGCGAGGAACACGAACGCTCCCGCGCCCCACACTCGGACGTAGCCGGGCATGCCAAGGGCTGGCGAAAAGTAGTAGACCGCCGCGAGGATCGCCCAGGTCAAGGCGACGGAAAGAATGAGACCCCCCTCTAGGGAGAGAAAGCGAGCATTCATTGGGACCTCCTCTTGGACCTTTCCCGCGGATTTCATTTCTCGGAGACGCCTGCGCTAATGCCCGGAATGTCCGCCGACCGCCACGATCGGCAGTGAATGCATGAGTTCGAACGCGCCGATCGTCGCGACCGTCATGAGCAGAACCACAGCGACGACCGCAATCGGACCGGTCCACGCCGCCGCCGTTGAAGAAGCGTCCGCCTGTTCTCTGCTCGGGGCGAGCGAGGAAGTCGGAATGGGGGCGACCCCGCGACCGGCCGCCGGACCGATCAAGGTTCGCGCGACCCCATAGAACTCGATCGCCAATCCGACCGCAAAGATTGTACCGCCGACAGCCAGCCCGCGCATCAAGAACTGCCAGCCTCCAGGCGCCTGACCGTCATAAGAAATGTCGAAGGTTCGGCGTGGCGCGCCTTCGAAGCCCGCCAGCATGCCGCTTGCGCCGAAAACGAGGAGCCCGGCAAAGATAAACCAAGGCATAGCCGCCATCACGCGCGGACGCCAGACCTGGCGGCTTGTCAGGGCGGGAATGAGCACGAGAAAGCCGGCGAGGAAGGTTTCTGTAACAGCCCCTACGGCGAAGAAATGAAAGTAGCCGGGCACAAAGACCGTGTCGCTGATTAACGGCGCGAACTTCTCCTGGATCAGGACGAAGGCGAACACGAGACCGATAAGAGTCGAAACGATCGCGACGCCCATCGCCGCAAAGGCGGGATTGCTCCAGGGCAGACGACCAATCCATCCGAAAAGCGTCGCCGGCGCGCCTTTGGCGCGTGTCGACAGTTCGAGCGAGGAGACGATGATCAGAAACGCGATCAGCGTTGGTACGGAGACGAACAGGGACAGCAAGGAGCCCACCACTCGCACGCTCTCCGCGAGATCGGGCTCCAGGAACATATGATAGAGGGAGGTCGGCGGCACGAAGACGAGATACGAGGCAAAGACCAACTTCGAAAAGCCCGATCCAAAGGCGGATGTCGTTCCAGTCGTTTCGTTGGTCAGGGCGTACCACGTCAGCACGGTCGCCATCAGCGGCAAATAGTGCAGATTGTGGAAGAGGATATGCCACTCAGTCGCCGCCGAGGCGGGGAAAGGGGCCAGTCCGTACGCCCACAGCAAGTTCGGCAGGAAGGCGTTGACGGCGGCGATCGCCGACACGATCAGGAATCCCGCCCAGGCGAGAACCCCGAACGCCATTGCCGACATTGCGCCCGTTGTCTCGTTCCGGGAGCCAATCACAGTGTCGATCGCTGCAAGACTGGTCAGGACGAGACCAAGGCCGAGGAGCAGGTAGCCTCCCGCCATGCCAGCGACCGCAGCGGGATCGTCTTGTCCCAGCGCGGGGTTGGCGTCGTACAGGAGCGGCGTCTTGGTGAGAGCCGTTCCCTCAGACACGAGGAGGCCGACGATCAGGACAGCGAGGCCCATATAGATGAGAGGACGCGCTTTGAGGCCATCAGAGCTTTCGCCAGCCGCAAAGCCGATCATGAGCGCCACCTGCGCCAGATAGAGCCACCAGAAGAAGGCCGACGTGCCGTGGAGGGTCAAAATTCGATAGCCCGTCTCGGGGTCGAAGCCGATGAGGCCGCCACGGGCAAGCGCGGTCAGTAGGCCAAAGGCCAGACCGAGCGCCAGTGGCAGGAGCGAGGCGACGATGAACGAGAGCAGCAAGCGGCGATCGGTCGTGCTCAGGGCTGCGACGCGGGTCGAAAGGCGTGCGCTTTCGGTTTCGTCACTATCCGTCGCGCTGTTCGAGAAAGCGATGTCCGTCATGGTTCCCTCCTCAAGCTGCTGTAACGAGCGCGTGCATGGTGTCGTGGGCGGGTCCGCAGTAGACGGTGCAGTAAATCAGATGCGCGCCCGGCTCTTTGAATGTGAGATCGAGCATCGTCACGGCGTTGGGACGCAGGCGAACGATCCGACTGGCCTGCCCGAATGCGATCGAAGCCCCATGAGCGACGTCGGTCGCCATCATGTAAAAGCGGTAGGTCTGGCCGACTTTCAGGCGGAGATTGTCGGGCTCGAAGGCGTAGCGTTCGGCCGCAAAGTAGACTGCAATCGGCTGCGGCACGGTATCGGCCGCCCCGACGTTCGCCGCATGGACATGCCCGGCGTGCGCTTCCGGGGACGGGGCTTGCACCATCGGCTCGGTTTCATGTCCAGCATGTGCGTGTTCAGCTTCGGCATCGTCTTGCGGAGCGGGCGCGGACATATCCATCGGCTTGGTCATGTCCATCGCCATTGGCGCGTCGTCATGCGCGTGCCTGCGTGCGGAAGAGCTTTCGCTCTCAGCAACCGGGCGGATCGAACCGTCGGCGTCCCGAAAGCGCTTTAGGAATTCGGTATGGCGGCGCTCGAAGTCTGCCGGCGAAATGTGCGAGGCCCCGTGGGCTTCGCCCATCGTCGGGTCGGCATGATCGGAATGGGCGTGACCGGCATGCGGGTCGGCGTCGCCGATCGAATTCGTGCGCCCGAACGGCAGTGGCGACGCGCCGTAGGCGGCCCAGGTGACGTAAAGGCCAAGGCTTCCAAAGCCCAGCGCACCCACGAAACCACGCCGCGTGGTAAAATGTCGTTCCTTTGTCATGTGTCATGTCCCGCGCAGGTTGATATGGCTGACGAGACGCATTCGCGCGTCGTCATGCGACCTGCGTAAGCGCCGCAGAATCGCCGTGGGCGCGGACATCTGCCGAAAGGCAGTCCGCGTCAGATCAAGCCGAGAACTTGGGGGGATCGGTCAGCGGCGCGACTTCAATCCCAGTTAGGACCTTGCCGTCGGGAATCGGAAACGCGTCGCTACTCGTACGCAACGCCGCATACGGTCGCCCGACTCCGGCCAGCAACGCAATTGCCGTCGAGGCACAGCATGGGTGGAGGCAATTATCGTGGGCCTCATGTTGAGGCGCGGGATGAGAAGTGATTCTCTCGGCTGCTGGTCTGAGGCCTGATGAGACCTGCCCACGCGAATGGTCACAATAAATCACCTGAGTGACGTGTCCATAGGGCAAAGCCACCGCCGATCCCGTCGTCGCGACGCCGAATGCGACGACCATCAGAAGAGCAAGCAGCGAGCGAATTACCCTCTTCATCCTTCGGAATCTCGCGCCCCAAGCGGTTTCGGATTGTCGCCACGGCGGAGTCCGTATATTGCCCTAATGCCTTGAGCGGGGGCAATGGCGCCTGACCGCGGCCTAGTGACGCGGGAAGCATTGCAGCCCGCCGATATCTCGGCCCTCTTGCGGATCACGTCGCCGACGACGACGGCGGCACCGCTCAGCGAACGTTAGTCGCGACAGTTTGTAGGCGGGTGGTGCAAGGCGAACCGTCGCCGTCTACGAAGGACCGCTCAGGGCGGAGACCGCGCGTAGAGGCAACGCCCGCTTACCTGACCACTTCCGCTGTTCGCGGCCGAAATGCGCAACAGCCGCAACACGGCGGCAGTTCAGTATATTTGCAACGGCTAGCCCATCCTCGCCGCCGCAAAGTCCGCCGCCCGCCGCGCCGCGACCCCGAGCCCGCTCATCAGCTGCTGCAGCAGGGTCTTGCGCGCCTCCGTCGTCACCTCGTAGAGCCGCGCGCTCTCGCGGGCGCGGAACAGCCAGTCGTCGCCGGTCGAGATCTCGTCGACGAGACCGAGGCTGAGGCTCTCGGCGGCCAGCCAGGTGTCGCCGTTGGCGATTGTCTCGATGTCGACAGTCGGCCGGCAGCGGGCGACATGGGCCTTGAACGCGCCGTGCGTATCCTCGAGCTTGCCCTTGAAATGCTCGCGCCCCGCGGGGGTGATCTCGCCCAGAACCGACACCGAGCGCTTGAACTCCCCCGCCGTCATCTCCTCGAAGTCGATCTCGTTCTTTTTCAAAAGGCGATGCAGGTTCGGGACCGGCGCGACGACGCCGATCGAGCCGACCACGGCGAAGGGCGCCGCGACGATGCGGTCGGCGGCGCAGGCCATCATGTAGCCGCCGCTCGCCGCCACCTGGTCGACCGAGGCGGTCACCCGGATCTTGCGCTCGCGGAGCCGCAGGATTTCCGCCGCCGCGAGGCCGTAGCCGGTCACGGTGCCGCCGCCGCTGTCGATCCGGACGAAGGCTTCGTCCGTTTCGGGCCGCGCGACCGTCAGCACTGCGTCGATCTGCTGGCCGAGCTGCTTCACCGCGGTCGCGCGCATGTCGCCCTTGAAGCCCATCACGTAGATGCGCTTGCCCGGCTTCTCCTCGCGCCGCGCCTTCGCTTCGGCCTTGGCCGCCTTCTTGCGCGCTTTCCCGAGCGCCTTGCGCTCCTTCTTGTCGAGCAGCGCGGCGTTCATCGCGTCGCGCATGTCGTCGTAGCGCTCGTTCAGCGAGCGGACCTTGATCTCCTGGTCCTTCGGCTCGGACGACCGGGCGAGCCGCGCGATGAGGATCGCGAGCCCCGCGATCGCCGCCACGATGATGAGCGCCTTCACGAGGAAGGCGGCGATGTCGAGCCAGAAGGGCATGCAGGGGCTCCGGGGAAACGAAAGGACACATATAGGCCGAGAACCCGCTTTTTCACCGGCGCGGGGCGGATGGCAAGGCGGGGCCTCACTCCCATGATAGCTGGTTCTTCGGCAGCCGCCCGCTTGGATCGAAGACGATGACCCTATGGGGTAGTCTGTCGCTCCAGCGCCACAGGACGAGATTGGCCTCCCCGGACCCCACAGCGGCAGCGTAGCTCGGGGTGATCAGGCCTGTCGCGCCCCCCGCGACGAGCTTGCGGGCGAGGCGCCAGGAGGGCGGCTCGCGCCCCGCCGCCGCGTCCGCGAACCACGCGCAGGCGAGGTCCACCTCGACGACGCCCGCGGTTTTCCGGTCAACCTCTGTCCGGAGATCGACGACATTCTCGCAGTCGATCTCATACGTGCACAGGACCAGAGGCTCGAACTTGTGGGCGAAGCCCTGCGCCGCCTCCTTGATCGCGGTCATCGGGTCGAGCGACAGATAGAGCGCAGGCGTTCCCTTGGGGTTGAAGCGTCCGCCGTGAACGGCCGCGCCCTCGCCCGACAGCGGCTTGAACGACCATCTTCGATCGTGGGCCCGATAGGCGGAGCCCTGAAACCTCACGCAAAGCCGCCGAGAGTGTCATCCCCACGCCCGCGGGCATCCAGGGCAATCGGAGGAATGCGGCTCATGGGCGCATTTTTGGCGCGAGAAATCCGGATCCCCGCTTTCGCGGGGATGACATGCCTCATCACGCAAATCCGCCCATGGCGATCGAATCGAGATAATCGCGCAGCGCCGTCGCCTCACCTGACTTCACCAGAGACTCGGCCGTCCGGCCGCCGAAGGCGGGGATCGGCTCGGCGCGGTACCAGGCCATCGCCTGCGCCGGGCCGCCCGCCCAGGCGGAGACGCGGGTCAAAATCTCGTTCATCTCGCGCAGGCGCGTCTGCGTCTTCGTCGCATTCAGCCGGCTCGTCTTGTACAGGGTCTCCGGGGCGAGCCCGATCGTATCGGCGAGCTCTTTCTTGCTGAGACCATAGTCACGGAACGGCGTGTCGGCAGATGTCCGCTTCGGCTTTGTCCTGGGCATGGGAAAATGTCCTATAAACAGGCCATAATATAGGACACAGACTTCGTGTAAGCAAGCGCCTCCTGGCCTCGCCTCTTGGCTCTGGCCCAGGGACGGCGCCCGCGATCCATGCGAGCGCATCGCAAACCAATCCGTCGACGGCGGAAGCCGCCACGAGCAGTCACGCGCCACCGGCGAGCCGGGTCAGGGCCTGATTGCACACGTTAGCGCATCGCCCATAATGATGCTTATTCGCTTTGCGGCCAGGGCCGAGGACTCCCTGTCCGGCCGAGGCTATAGTCCGCCACCCGGCGGATGGTGGGGTACAGCTTCCCATTCGTCGGAAGGGAGATGGCCATGCAACTCACGACGATTCGGATCGAAAAGCCGGACGCGACGAATTTCATCCTCGGACAGACCCATTTCATCAAGTCCGTCGAAGACATCCACGAGACCTTGGTCGGGGCCGTGCCGGGAATCAAGTTCGGGCTCGCCTTCTGCGAGGCTTCCGGCAAATGCCTGGTGCGAAGCTCCGGCACGGACGCCGCGATGCTCGAGCTTGCTCAGAAGAACGCGATGGCGCTCGGGGCCGGGCATTGCTTCATCGTGTTCCTCGGCGAAGGCTATTACCCGGTCAACGTCCTGAACGCGATCAAGATGGTTCCGGAAGTATGCCGGATCTTCTGCGCGACTGCGAATCCGGTCGAAGTGGTGGTGGCCGAGACCGACCAGGGAAGAGGATTGCTGGGCGTAATCGACGGGCTCTCCCCGAAGGGGATTGAGGGCGAGGATGACGTCGCGTGGCGGAAGAACTCTGCTGCGGCAGTTCGGCTACAAGCTGTGAGCACATGCCGAAGGCGACCGCGGCGGCGATGAGGAGCAGAAAGATGAGGTCCGGGAATGGGATCCAGCCGTCTTTGGCGGCTCTCAAACCTCGCCCTTGGCCGGCGTCGCGCCCAGCTCCTTGGCCAGCGCCGCTAGGATCGACCTTTGCCCTTTCGTCACTTTCGCCAGCGCTTCGTCGAGAGAAAACCAGGCGGCCTGGTCGACCTCAGGAAATTCCGCCATCTTTCCCGAACGCGGCGGCCACTCGATGGCGAAGGTATTGCTCTTCAACAGCGCGGGATCGAAATCCCCCGCACAGGCGAAGACCGCGACCGTCTTGCCGCCCGGCTGCTTGTGCGCTCCGAGGTCGACGAATTCGCTTGTGAGGGTCGCGCCGGTCTCCTCGAAGAACTCCCGCCGCGCGGCGGCGAGCAGGTCTTCGCCCTCGTCGGCGAGGCCTTTGGGGATCGACCACGCGCCGTCGTCCTTCTTTCTCCAGAACGGCCCGCCCGGATGGACGAGCAGGACTTCGACGCCGCCCGGCCGGTCCCGGTAGAGCAGGATGCCGGCGCTTGTCTTGGGCATGTTCAATTTCGGTTCAGCGCCTGACGCTCGCGACAACGATGGCACGCGCAAATGCGCATTGTTAAACACGTGTGTCAGATGTATATAATAGCATGAACGCGACAGTTTTTGGCGCCTAAGCCGTTGAAAGCGCTCTGTCCTTGCCGGAAGTGCAACAGCCGCTACTTCGCATACTCCTGCGCAAGGCTCTCGTAGTGGTCCGCCACATACATGTCCTTCGGGATCGGCGCTCGGTGGTATTCGGGGTTGTGGGCCCGCGGCGGCAGGACCGGCTTCTCGTGCTGCACTTCCTGGTAGGGGACCTGGGTCAGGAGATGGGCCATGCAGTTGAGGCGGGCGCGCTTCTTGTCGACCGCCTCGACCAGCCACCACGGCGCTTCGGGGATGTGGGTGCGCTCGAGCATGATCTCCTTGGCCTTGGTGTAGGCCTCCCAGCGCCGGCGCGACTCGAGGTCCATCGGGGAGAGCTTCCACTGCTTGAGCGGATCGTTGATGCGCATGAGAAAGCGCAGGTTCTGCTCGTCGTCGGTGATCGAGAACCAGTATTTGACCAGGATGATGCCCGAGCGGACCAGAAGGCGCTCGAACTCCGGGCAGGACTGAAAGAAATCCTCGTATTCCTCGTCGTTGCAGAAGCCCATCACCCGCTCGACGCCGGCGCGGTTGTACCAGCTGCGGTCGAACAGCACGATCTCGCCCCCGGCGGGCAGGTGGGGCACGTAGCGCTGGAAATACCACTGGCTGCGTTCCCGCTCGCTCGGCGCCGGCAGCGCGACGGCGCGGCAGACGCGCGGATTGAGCCGCTGGGTGACGCGCTTGATGACGCCGCCCTTGCCGGCCGCGTCGCGCCCTTCGAAGACGACGACGAGTTTCAGTTTCTTGGCGACCACCCAGTCCTGCAGCTTGATCAGCTCGCGCTGCAGGCGCAGAAGCTCCTTGAAATAGAGGTGGCGCGGGAAGGCGCCCTTCTCGGGCAGCTCGTGGCCGTCCGCCAGGAGGTCGGCGAGGTCGGTGTCTTCGAGCTCGAGCTCCAGGTCCTCGTCGAGGTTGTCCTGGATCTCGGCGTTGACGCGCTGCTGCATCACGCTGGTTCCGCCGTTCTTGATCCCGTTCATGATGGCGCCATTCCCCGAAAACAGATGCACGATTTGCGAAGCGTCGGGGCCAAATGTCAACGATCGGAATGAAGGTTTTGCGACAGGGGTTCGGCGCGGCTTTTGGCCCTGAAGGGGTGCGACTTCTTTCGTCGTCGTCGGTTCTATGGCAATGGCCGAAGGCCTTGCGCCGCGAGCGGCGCGCCGGGCGGCATCTCGAGACAGCGAGGAACTCCATGAGAAACCTGTTCGCCTCGTGGCAGCTGTGGGCCGCGCTGTCGGCCGCTTTCGCCGCTCTCACGGCGATCTTCGCCAAGGTCGGCGTCGAGAACGTCGGCTCGGATTTCGCGACCTTCATCCGCACGATCGTGATCCTGTGCGCGGCGGGCGCGATCCTCGTCCTCACCGGTCAATGGCAGCCGCTGAACTCCGTATCCGGCCGCAGCTACGTGTTCCTCGTGCTCTCCGGCCTGGCCACGGGCGGCTCATGGCTCTGTTACTTCCGCGCTCTGAAGCTCGGCGACGCCGCGCGCGTCGCCCCAATCGACAAGCTCAGCGTGGTGCTTGTGGCGATCTTCGGCGCGCTCTTCCTCGGCGAAAAGCTCGCGCCGCAGAACTGGCTCGGCGTGGCCCTGATCGCCGTCGGCGCCATCCTCGTCGCGTTCAAGATCTAAGGGCGAGGGCGCCGGGCCAGCCGGCTTCGCGCGAGGATCAGCGCGATTGCGCTCGAGCCGAGCCGGGCGACGGTGTTGTCGGCGCGGCTCGTCAGGATAATCGGCACGCGCGCCCCGAGCACGATGCCCGCCATTTCCGCGTCTGCGAGATAGACGAGCTGCTTGGCGAGCATGTTGCCGGCTTCGAGATCCGGAACGACCAGAATGTCCGCCTGGCCGGCGACCGGGGACACGATTCCCTTGGTCCGCGCCGCCTCGACCGACACCGCATTGTCGAAGGCGAGCGGGCCGTCGAGGATGCCCCCGGTGATCTGGCCGCGGTCGGCCATCTTGCACAGGGCCGCCGCGTCGAGGGTCGATTTGATATCGGGCGAGACGGTCTCGACCGCGGAGAGGATCGCCACGCGGGGCGTGATGATGCCGAGAGCGGTCACGAGGTCGATGGCGTTCTGGACGATGTCGCGCTTCTCGATCAGGGTCGGAAAGATATTGACGGCGGCGTCGGTGATGAACAGCGCCCTCGGGTAGGCCGGCGCGTCGATCGCGAACACATGGCTGATGCGCCGGGAGGTGCGCAGGCCCGTGTCCGAGGCGACCACCTCATGCATCAGTTCGTCGGTGTGCAGGGCGCCCTTCATCAGCGCCTCGACCTCGCCGGATCGCACCATCGCCACCGCTCTGGCGGCGGCGGCATGGCTGTGTTCGGTCGAAACGATCTCGAAGCCGGAAATGTCGATATTGTGCGCCGCCGCCGCCTGTCGGATCTTGGCTTCCGGGCCGATCAGCACGGGCTCCATCAGCTCCTCGCGCGCCGCCTCGACCGCGCCCATGAGCGAAGCCTCGTCGACCGGATGCACGACCGCCGTCTTCAGCGGCTTCATCGAGCGTGTGGCTTCGATGAGCTGCGCGTAGCGGCGGCCCTTCTCGCGCATTTCCGCGACAAATTCCTCACGCGGCTCCGCAACAATGGCCTTCTTCGGCGCGACGATCTCCGCCGTCCCGGACATGGCGAGGTCGCCGTGCTGGTTGGTGGCGCGCACGCTGATCGTCACGTGGCGGCCTTCGGAGGCCTTCGACATGACCCGGGCAACAATTGTCATCACGTCGCCCGGCCGGGTCGGCGTCGTGGTCTCGATCGTCTGTCGCACGAGCTTCGCGCCGGCTCCGGGCAGCCGTCCGGCGATGAGCGCGCTCATCAGTGCGCTCGCCCAGCCGGTCTGGGCCGCGTCGTTGCTGAAGGCGCGGGTAGCGGCGACCGTCGGATCGACGAGTCCTGCGCCGAGTGTCGCCGCCTGCGTCGCGAGAAGCGAAAAATCCTCCGTCGTCAGCGTGTGGACGAGACGGTCTTCCTCGCCGACCTGCAGGGAGTCGAACGGGCGGTTTTCGATCTTAGACATGGAACGCTTTCGTAAAAGCTTCGATTGTTACATTAGGCCACGGCGGTTAAGCGAGCAACGCAACAGCGGCGCGACGAATCCGCGCGGTGTCGGCGTCCGTTAGTTCAAATTGGTCGCGCGGAATTGACTGGGATCAACCTGCAGCGCCGGGCCGCCATGGAATATGCGTTTCGACAGCAATATTGCGAGGAAAGGTAAAGGGGGACATAAGACCCGGCCGGGTCCGCCGAGGGGCGCCGGCCTCGACCCCGAGGGAGAGGAAGGATGGCCGCTCCTGTCCGCTCGCAGGAGGCGGTGTTCCGCTTTCTGGCCGACCCGCGCACGCATCGCCTGGAAGGCCCCGTCGGGCGTGTCGACACCGCCGGCGCGGTCGTGTTTCTCGCCGGTCCCGATGTCTACAAGGTCAAGCGGGCGGTCCGGTTTCCCTTCATGGATCTCTCCACGCTCGACAAGCGGCGCGAGGCCTGCGAGGCCGAGATTGCGGTCAACTGCGACAATGCGCCGCGGGTCTACCTCGAGGCCTTGCCGATCGTGCGTCGGGGCGATTCCCTTGCAATCGGCGGCGCCGGCGATATTGTCGAATGGGTCGCGCACCTCCGTCGTTTCGACGAAAACGCCACGCTCGATCGGATCGCCGATCGCGGGGGGGTGTCCGATGCGCTCATTGACCGGCTCGCCCTGGCGATCCGGCGCGCTCACGCGCGGGCGCCGTTGCGCGACGCCGCGCGGGCCGCGGCCGAACTCGAGCTCACTATCGAGCAGAATGACGCCGCTTTCGCCGCATGGCCCGATCTGTTTCCGCTGGCGAGCGCGCGTCGGCTCACCCAGGAGTCCCGCCTCGCCTTCGCCGTCGCGCGACCGTCGCTGCTGGCGCGCGGCGCTTTCGGATACGTCCGCCGGTGCCACGGCGATCTGCACCTGCGCAACATCGTCGTGATCGACGGCGAGCCGACCCTGTTCGACGCCGTCGAGTTTTCCGACGCAATCGCCAGCGGCGATGTGCTTTACGATCTGGCCTTTCTCCTGATGGATCTTGAAAAGCGCGGTCTGCGTCCCGCCGCCAACCGGCTGTTCAACCGCTATCTCGGCCCCGAACCCCCGCAGGCCGTTGCTGGTCTTGCGGCATTGCCGCTGTTTCTGAGCCTGCGCGCCGCCATACGGGCGAAGGTCGAGGCGGCGGGCGCCGAGCGGCTCGAGGGCGAGGAGCGCAGCCGGGCGCGCTCGCTGGCCGGCGATTATTTCGATCGCGCCGCTGGGTTTCTTCGCTATATCCCGCCGAGGCTCGTCGCGGTCGGCGGTCTCTCGGGCGCAGGCAAGAGCGCTCTCGCGGGAGCGTTGTCGCCCCGCGTCGGGCGGGCTCCGGGCGCGCTCTGGCTGCGCAGCGACGTTGAGCGCAAGGCGATGTTCGGCGTCGAAGAGACAGATCATCTGCCCGATGCGGCCTATTCGCCGGAGCTGACGACCGAGGTCTATCGTCGAATCGACGATAAGGCGCGGCGCGCGCTGAGAGCAGGCCATTCGGTCTTTCTCGACGCGACCTTCTCGTCTGCCCGCCACCGGGCCGCCGCCGCTCGCACGGCCTACGAGACGGGCGCTGTTTTCGACGGACTGTTCCTCGAGGCGCCGCTCGAGACAAGGCTCGGGCGCCTTGCGAAGCGCCGGTCGGACGCTTCCGACGCCGACGCGAGGGTCGCGAAGGCGCAGCGGGCGGATCCAATTCGTGAGCGCGGCTGGACGCCCGTGGACGCTTTGCAGGATCTCGATCGGACGACGGTGACAGCCCGGAGGGTGCTCGGCGTCGCTCAGGACTTCCTTCCAGCAGTTTTGCGGCGAAGGCCTTGACCGCGCGCCGGAAGTCGGAGTTAACATCATTCATCTCCGGTTCAATCGAGCGGGGGCATCACGACAACAAGGCTCGGCGATTGGGCTGGGCTTGGGCTTCCGGCCTGGATCCGCAGATTTGGGCGCGGAGCGTACCAAGGGAGCAGTTATGAAGATTCGCTCGTTCAGGGTCGCTGTTTCGGCCCTTCTCGTCGCCGCCGCCATGGGGTTGGGGGCGACCAGCGCCGCCCGCGCCGAGAGTGTCATGAAAGAGTGCGGCGCCGACTGGAAGGCCGCCAAGGCCAACAACACGACCAACGGCATGACCTGGCAGCAATTCCTGGCCCAATGCCGCACCCAGAAAGGCGCTGCGCCGGCCGCGGCGGCGGCTCCCGCGGCGGCTCCTGCTCCTGCTCCGGCGCCAGCTCCGATGCAGACCTACCAGCCGAAGCCCGCTTCCGCGCCGATGAAGCCTGCCGCCCGCCCGACCGGCGCCGGGGAGTTCAGCAGCGAAGCCGAAGCCAAGGCGCGTTGCCCGTCCGACACGGTCGTCTGGGTCAACACCAAGTCGCATATATATCACTACGCCGGCACCCGCAGCTACGGCACGACCAAGCAGGGCGCCTATATGTGCGAGGCCGACGCTTCAGCGGCGGGCGATCGCGCCTCGAAGAGCCGGATCGGCAAGAAGAGCCAGGAACCGCAATAGACTCGGCTCTCGGCGCCGTCTCGCTCACGGCGGGGCGGGGCCGCGCCTTGGCGATCGGCTCGTTGATGGCCTCTTGGCGCCGCGATCGAGCCGGCCGGCGCGGTAGTGCGGGTTCGGACTCTCCCGCAGACCGTCGAAGGTTGCCACCGCGTCAAGATTCCAATTGCATTCCCGTACTGGCGCAAGGCTTTGCGCGGGAAATCGTTTTGGAAGCGCTGGCTCGCGCCGGCGTCCGGACACCTGAATTCCGCATCAAGAAAATTCAAGTTCCCCGTTGGCCCTGAAGAATCAGGGAGATAGTCTTGGTTTGCGACTCAAGGACCATCACCAACGGGGTGCGCGATGCTGGCACAGGGGCTGCTCGATTTCCAGTATGAGGCCGATTCGTCCAGCCATGGATTGACGTCGCTGGCCGGGCTTCCGTTGTATCTTGACCTGATCAAGGCCTGCGGGCTGGGCGGGGCGATCCAGCGGCATGTTCGGGCGGCCGGCGGCCAAGGCTGGCTCGACATCCAGATGGTTCTGGCGGTGATTTTCCTGAATCTGTCCGGCGGCGACTGCGTGGAAGACATCGAACGGTTGGAGCGCGACAGCGGCTTTTCGGCGATCCTGCGGGCGATCGAGAAGGATTTGCTTTCGCGCGCCGACCGGCGGTCGCTGAAAAGCCGCTGGCGGCGGGCGCGCGAGCGGGCGACGCCCTCGCCGTCGGCGCTGTCGGGCTGGCTGGAACGGTTCGATGATCCAGCCTCGCCCAAGGCGGTCGCGGGGACGGCGTTCATTCCGGCGGTGACGCAGGAACTGCGCGGTCTATGGCGGGTGAATCAAGCGCTGCTGGACTTTCTGCAGCAGCGTCAGCCCGCGGCCACGGCGACGCTGGACATGGACGCGACGCTGATTGAGACGCACAAGCGCGAGGCGCTGTTTTGCTACAAGAAGTTCAAGGCGTATCAGCCGCTGAACTGCTGGTGGGCGGAGCAGGGCGCGATGCTTTATTCGGAGTTCCGCGATGGCAACGTGCCCGCCGGACATGAGCAATTGCGCGTCCTGCAAGAGAGCCTGCGCCATCTGCCCGACAGCGTGAGGACAGTCTCGTTGCGTTCGGATACCGCAGGCTATCAGGAAGAGCTGCTGCTCTATTGCGGCGAGGGAAAAGACCCGCGCTTTGGCGTGATCGAGTTCGCGATCGGCGCCGACGTGACCGAGGCTTTCCGCGCGGCTGTGCGGACGACGCCGGAGAGCGCATGGAAGCCGCTGATCCGCAAAACGGACGGCCAGCCGCAGCACACCGATCAAGAATGGGCCGAGGTCGCCTACGTGCCCAATTGGGCCGGACACAGCCGCAACCGCGCCGATTACCGCTTTCTCGCGATCCGCGAGAGGCTCACGCCAACTGGCGCTGGGCGACGAGGCGAAGCTGCCGTTTCCAACGCAGGCCTTTGGCCAGAAGGGGGTTCACAAACTCTTTGGCCTCGTGACCAACCGCAAGGGTCCGGGCGACGGCGTGATCTGGTGGTTGCGCGAGCGTTGCGGCAAGAGCGAGGAAGTCCATTCGGCGATGAAATCCGACCTGGCCGGCGGACAGATGCCCTCTGGGCTGTTCGGCGCCAACGCCCCCTGGTGGGCGCTGACGATCCTGGCGTTCAATCTAAACGCCGCGATGAAGCGTCTCGCGCTGGGCGAGAGATGGGCGGCCAAACGCATGAAGGCGCTGCGCTTCCATCTGATCGGCCTGCCCGGACGGGTGGTCAGCCACGCCCGCCAGCTGATCATTCGTCTGGGCGGCGGGGCCGAAGCGCTGGCCACCCTCCTCGACGCCCGCCAAAGGATCCGGGCGCTGGCTCAGGAACCGGCCGGATGAGCCCAAACCGCGCGCTGCCGAGCGTAGACCTGATATCGCGTGGCGTTCCCGGGCGCGGCGACGACGCCCCGCGCCCGCGTCAGGCGAGCCCGACTCGCCCCGGTTGCACGCAATCATCGCCGGACTCGCCATGCGTGTCGACGAACGTCAGGAGGTGATCGACCCCTCGGGATTGTGACACTCGGACCCGTCAACCACCGCAAAATCGGTCACGCACCGGCGCGCGCGGTGATTTGTTCGGGAATTGTGGGACAGCAGCAATTCTAAAAGAGGGTCGGGATGATTTTTTCGCTGGGGGATTCCCAAATCAGCGGAAACATGATTCACGCTGGGGATGGAGATCTTGGCGTCGCTTTTGTCTGGCCTGAAGGCGGTTTGCAAGGCGTTTCCGGACCCTCGCAAGGGGCGGAGCGGCAATATTGCGATGGCGGATTTCGGTCTGTCGGCCTTCGCGATGTTTTTCATGCAGAGCGCGTCTTTTCTGTCCTTTCAGCGTAGGCTGGAGAAAGGTCAGGGACGGTCGAACTGCCAAACCCTTTTTGGCATCGAGAAGATCCCTTCCGACAATTATATCAGGGACATGCTCGACGGCGCGGATCCTGCTCTTCTTTCGCCCTGCTTCGAGGACACGGAGCGTCTGCTGCTCGAACCGGCGATGCGCGAGGCTTTCGGCCGGCTGGGCGGCCGAGCGCTCGTGGCCCTCGACGGGACCGAGTATTTTTGCAGCCAGAGGATCGCCTGCCCGCATTGCCAGACGCGCAAGCGCAGCAACGGCAAGGTCGAAAGCTATCATTCCATGCTGTGCGCGACGGTTGTCGCGCCGGGACATTCCAAGGTGGTCCCGCTCGCGCCGGAGTTCATCGTCAAACAGGACGGCGCCGAGAAGCAGGACTGCGAGCGCAACGCGGTCAAACGCTGGCTCATGCAGCACGGCGCGCGCCTGAAGCCCCTGCGACCGGTGTATCTGGGCGACGATCTGTTCGCCTGCCAGAGCGTGGTCGAGAGGCTCGCGGACAACGGCGACGATTTCATCTTCACCTGCAAGGAGACCTCGCACAAGGCGCTCTACGACTTCATCGATGGAGCCGAACTCACGCGTCATGAGGTCCAAGTCCGCAAAGGCAAGACGCGCCAGACGCATCGCTACCGGTTCGTCGAGAAGGTTCCGCTGCGCGACGGCAAGGACGCCGTGCTGGTCAACTGGATCGGCTTCGACAGCCTCAACGCCAAGGGCGCAGTCACATACAAGATGGCCTTCGTTACCTCGCTGCCGGTCGCCAAGAGCAACGTCGCCGAGATCGCCGCTTGCGGCCGCGCAAGGTGGAAGATCGAGAACGAAGGCTTCAACGTCCTGAAAAACAACGGCTACGAGCTTGAACACAATTTCGGGCACGGCGAGACCAATCTGGCCATGACGCTCGCCGCGCTCAACTTGCTCGCCTTCGCCTGGCATACGGTTCTCGACCTTCTCGAACCGCCCTGGCGAAAAGCGAGAGAGGCGGCGGAAAAGCGAACGAGCTTCTTTGCTCATCTTGCAACCCTGACCACCCTGGCGGTCTTCCCCGCCTGGTCCGATCTCCTCGAAGCCCTCGCCACCTTCATAATCCCACCCCACCTCCTCACAACCCAAAAAATCGAATAGGACCCTCGCCACGGCCGACTTTTAGAATTGCTGGTGGGACAGCACAGCGCTTGCGCCGGCGCGCTTCCGCAGCTAACACCGTGGCGGGTAGGGATTCTGGCAAGGGCGGAACGAATGCGGATACGCGTTGCTGTCCTTGGATTGGGCCTGGCCTGCGCGACTTGCGGCCCCGGCGTGGCGCGGGCCGACGTTTTGTCTGCCGAGTCGTTTGTTGCGCCGGAGGCGACCGTCGCGCCCCAGCCTTACATCAATCCGTTCCAGGAGGTCCGTGTCGGCGCCTTCGAGCACAACTGGATCCACGACGAAGGCGCGCCGCTTGACGTTTCGGTCGAGGTCCTTTCCTCGACACTGCGCCTCTACGACACGACCAATCCTTGGATTTCCTGGTTCTTCAACCCCCGACTGAACGCGGGCGGCATGATCAACACCGGCGGCGGTACGAGCTACGGCTTCGCTGGGCTGACGTGGCGCATCCCGATCTACGGCCGGTTCTTCTTCGAGGGCGAGTTCGGCGGCGCCGTCAACAATGCCCCGCTTCATTCGGAGTGGAATCGAGTCGACATGGGCTGCCGCTTCACCTTCCGCGAATCTGGCGGCTTCGGTTACCAGTTCACCGACCACATGGACCTGATCGCCAGCATTGAGCACGTCTCGCACGCGACCTTTTGCACCCATATCAATCCGGGGCTCACGCAGATCGGCATGAGGCTGGGGTACAAATTCTGATCATCGGCTTCGGCTCGCGGGCGTCGCCGGGCGCTTTCTCGCTATTCCTTCGCGGGGCCATCGCCCATTTTCTGCCTGCCAGAGCAGGATGATTTTCGTCAGGGGCGGCGTTTCTATAATTCGGAAGTCCTGCGACGGCGATTTCCCGCCCGGTGCGAAGGCTCGCGCGCAGGTTGCACGCAGGCAGGCCCTCATTCGCCGCCGCCCGATTCCGGCCGTCGCGTCCCCTGTTCCGCCCCTGATCAGGGGAGAATTTCCCCCTGATGTCGCTCGATCGTGCGCTCGCAGGTCCATCGCCGGTTGTAGCGCAAGCCTCTGTTGGAAGGCCCCTTTTCCCGGAGAGACCGCCGCGGCGGTTGCGTCGCCGACCCCTGTTATTTGCGCGAAAACAGGCGAAAACAGATCCTATGCGGGTGGACGGCGGCCGGACTTGGTAGGCTGAGCTTCCACACCAGCATGGAGGCAACCGATGGAGTCCGTCCCCTCTGCGACCGTTGTCGCGGCCACCGTCCGAGCGAATGCTATCACGTTGTTCGCCTCGCTCGAATTGAGCAAATCGAAATGGGTTGTGACGATGAACAGTCCGGGCAGCGAGAAGTTTTCCAGGCATACAGTTGAAGGAGGAAACGGCGGCTGTTTGCTCGGCCTTCTTTCGCGGTGGCGGGCGGAGGCCGAGGAGCGCCACGGCGTTGCGATCAAGACGGTGGTCATTCAGGAAGCGGGACTGGACGGGTTCTGGATTCATCGGCTGCTGCTCGCGAACGGGATCGAGAGCCATGTCGTCGATGCGGGTTCGATCGCGGTCGCGCGGCGGCATCGGCGGGCCAAGACCGATTCGATCGACGGCGAGACACTGTTGCGGACGCTGATGGCCTGGGGTCGGGGTGAGCGGCGGGTCTGTTCCATGGTTCAGGCGCCGAGCCCGGAAGACGAGGATCGCCGGCGTCTGACGCGTGAGCGCGGCACGCTGGTCAAGGAACGCATTCAGCATACCAATCGGATCCGGGGGCTGCTCAGCGGCCAGGGCGTCCGGGATTACAATCCGCTTCGGGGCGATTGTCTTGAACGGCTTGAAGCGCTGTGGACCGGCGACGGCCGTCCTCTGCCGCCGCTGCTGAAGGCGGAAATCCTCCGGGAACTCGATCGGATAGCGGTGGTGACGACGCAACTGGCTACGGTCGAACGCGCCCGCGACGCGCTGGTCCATACGGAAGTCGAGAAGCCGGACACTCCCGCCGGCGTGCTCATCAAGCTCAAGGGCATCGGCCCTGAGTTCGCCTCGCTCCTGTGGCTGGAAGCGTTGTTTCGCCGCTTCGCCAACCGACGCCAGGTAGGGGCTTACGGCGGATTGGCGCCCAGTCCCTGGCAGAGCGGGAGCATCGAACGGGATCAAGGCATCTCGAAGTCGGGCAATCACCGCCTGCGCCGAACCATGATCGAGCTTGCCTGGTCGTGGCTGCGTCATCAGCCCAACTCGGCGTTGAGCCGCTGGTTTCGGGCGCGGGTCGGCGCCGCCAAAGGGCGAATCCGCCGGATCGCCATCGTGGCGCTGGCCCGCAAACTCCTCGTCGCCCTGTGGCGCTATGTCACCCAGGGCGTCGTTCCCGAGGGCGCCGAGCTCAAGGCGGCATGATCCAATGGCTCGACCCGCTCAAGCGAGGGCTCAATCCACCTCAGCAATGGCTTAACCCACTCCACCCATTCCAGCGAAGCTGAATATTGGCTTCGCCGGATCCGGGCGGGCGGTGACCGATGTTTTCCCTTGGCTGAAACACGCCGCTCAACAGGATGGTCCCGCCAACCCGAGCCCGATGCCCTCGAGCATGAGCGGATTGAGTGCGTCAAGTTCTGCAAAAGGCGGTCATGGGTTTGCTGGTTATGCGGCTTGGCGGAGGTTGGCCTTCTTGTGCTCCTTGAGGTCATTCATGTTGAGGTAGCGGTGGGCTTCGAGCCAGTTCTCGTGGGTTTCTACGGCTAGGGCTCGCACCAGACGCAGACATGCCTCCGTGTTCGGGAAGATGCGCACGACGTGGGTTCGTCGCTTGATCTCCTCGTTGAACCTTTCGAGCATGTTGGTGCTTTTGAGATGCTTATGGTGCTGGCGGGGCAGACGGTAGAAGGTGAAGGTTTCCTCGATGGTTTCCTCGACCCAGTCGACGAGCTTGTCGTATCGATTGCCCCATTTGGCGATCCATGCGGAAAGATCGCGGCGGGCCTCCTCGACGTTTCGCCGGTCGTACAGCCAGCGCAGTTCCTGCAGGCAGTCGTCGTCGGCCTTGCGCGGAAGATGGTCGAGGGCGTTGCGGAGGAAGTGCACGTAGCATCGCTGGACGGCCGTCTCGGGGAGGACCTCGCGGATCGCTGCGCGAAGGCCCGCGTGGTCGTCGGCGACGACGAACTCGACACCGCGGAGGCCGCGCCGGCGCAGTCCGAGCAGGAAGTCCTTCCAGGACGAGCTGCTCTCGCGGTTGGCCATGTCGACGGCCAGGATCTGGCGGCGACCGTCCCAGTCGATGCCGACCGCGATCAGCACGGCCTGGCTCGCGACCACGCCGCCCTCGCGCACCTTCTCATAACGGGCGTCGAGGATGAGGTAAGGGAAAGGCTCGGCGAGGGGGCGCGTGGCAAAGGCGTCGAGACTTAGGTCCAGGCGCTTGTTGATGGCGGAGACGGCGGAGGCCGAGAAGGCGTGGCCGCACAACTCCTCGGTGATGGCCTTGACCTTGCGGGTCGAGACGCCCTGCACGTACATCTCGGCCAGCGTCGCCACCAACGCCTGCTCGGAGCGTTGATAGCGTTCGAAAAGTTCGGTCGAGAACCGGCCGTCGCGATCCTGCGGCACGCGCAACTCGAGCTTGCCCACGCGCGTGACGAGCGTGCGGGTGTCGTAGCCGGAGCGGTAACCGAGCCGGGCGTCGGTTCGCTCGCTCTTCCCGGCGCCGAGCGCGTCCGTCATCTCGGCTTCCAGCATCTCCTGCACGACCGCGCGAACCAATTCCCGCAGCCCGTCCGGGCTCGCGGCGAAAAGCTCTTTGACGGCGGCAATCGCAGGCTTACCTTCGGTCTTGGTCATGGCGGAGGTTCTCCAGAGAGAATCAGATGACTTGGGCATCACCAGCCTGCCATGACCGCCTCTCGCTCTCAGCGATTTTGCAGAACTTTCCGCACGCTACTCATGAGAGGGGATTATGGTCCGAGCCCAGGCTCAACCGGATGTGAGGTGATGCGGCCATCAAGGCTGCATGGCGAAAAACGGGCTCACGCTTCGGATCCAAACCCAAAGGAGAACGCAAAATGCCGAAATGAGAATCACCCTTGACCGGACACGCCCCATGTGAGGGGAAACTGCCTTGGGCCGAGCGCCCGCCCCCGGTCTCACAGGCGCTGCAGGGCCCTGCAACTCGGCGATAGGGGCCGCGCCGATAGCTTGCTGACTTCGGATTCCCGCATCGCGATTTCGGTTTCGCGGAACGACTCTGTCGGCGCTTATCGCCTTAACCGGCAGTTTCCGGCCCTTCCCTCGCAGACCATTATCGTCTAACGACTTGACCGCTCGTATCGAGGCCGGGCGCCGTCCCAGGCCACTCTGGCGCAGCCAGGAAGGACGCATCGCGGCCAAGAGCCCGGCGGCCTTTTTTTGTGCGCCCTGTTTGCAAGTTGCGCCGGCGAAGCGCGGGCGTGAAGAGGACTGAATGCCGAAGCGCACCGATATCTCGACCATCCTCATCATCGGCGCCGGGCCAATCATCATCGGCCAAGCCTGCGAGTTCGACTATTCGGGCACGCAGGCGTGCAAGGCCCTGCGGGCGGAGGGCTACCGGATCGTCCTTATCAACTCGAACCCCGCCACGATCATGACCGATCCCGACATGGCGGACCGCACCTACATCGAGCCGATCACGCCGGAAATCGTCGCCAAGATCATCGCCAAGGAGCGCTACGTCGTCCCGGGCGGGTTCGCGTTGCTGCCGACGATGGGCGGGCAGACCGCTCTCAACTGCGCCCTGAGCCTCAATAAAATGGGCGTCCTCGACCGCTACCGGGTCGAGATGATCGGCGCGACCGCCCATGCGATCGACAAGGCCGAGGACCGCGAGCTGTTCCGCGAGGCAATGACCAAAATCGGCCTCGCCACGCCCCGCTCGCACCACGTGAAGACGCTGCCACAGGCGCTGGCCGCGCTGGAAGACATCGGCCTGCCGGCCATCATCCGCCCGAGCTTCACCATGGGCGGCACCGGTGGCGGCATCGCCTACAACAAGAGCGAGTTCATCGACATTGTCGAGCGCGGTATCGACGCCTCTCCGACCGATGAAGTGCTGATCGAGGAGAGCGTGCTCGGCTGGAAGGAATTTGAGATGGAGGTCGTCCGCGACAAGGCGGACAACTGCATCATCATCTGCTCGATCGAGAATCTCGATCCGATGGGCGTCCACACCGGCGATTCGATCACTGTTGCCCCGGCGCTGACGCTGACCGACAAGGAATTCCAGATCATGCGCGACGCCTCGATCGCCGTCCTGCGCGAGATCGGCGTCGAGACCGGCGGGTCGAACGTGCAGTTCGCCGTCAATCCGGCCGACGGGCGCATGATCGTCATCGAGATGAACCCGCGCGTGTCGCGCTCCTCCGCGCTCGCCTCGAAGGCGACCGGATTCCCGATCGCCAAGGTCGCCGCCAGGCTCGCTGTCGGCTACACCCTAGACGAGATCGCCAACGACATCACTGGCGGCGCGACGCCCGCCTCGTTCGAGCCGACGATCGACTACATCGTCACCAAGATCCCGCGCTTCGCCTTCGAGAAATTCCCCGGCGCCGAGCCGATCCTGACGACCGCGATGAAGTCGGTCGGCGAGGCGATGGCAATCGGCCGCACCTTCGCCGAATCGCTGCAAAAAGCGCTGCGTTCGCTCGAAACCGGACTCGACGGGCTCGACGAAATCGAGATCGAGGGCCTCGGCAAGGGCGACGACCGCAATGTCCTGCGCGCGGCGATCGGCACGCCGACCCCGGACCGGATACTTAAGGTCGCGCAGGCGATGCGGATGGGCATGGGCGTCGAGGAAATTCACGAGATATCAAAGATCGACCCGTGGTTTCTACAGCGCATAGCCGAAATCGTGGCGCTCGAGACCATGGTTCGGACCTTCGGGCTCCCGATTGACGCAGGGAACCTTCGCGCGCTCAAGGCGGGCGGCTTCTCAGACGTGCGTCTGGCAGGACTTTCGGGTCTCGACGAGGCCGACGTCGAAGCGGCCCGGAACAAGCTTGGGGTTCTGCCGGTCTACAAGCGGATCGACACCTGCGCGGCCGAGTTCGCGTCTCCGACCGCTTACATGTACTCGACCTATGAAACGCCATTCATCGGCGCGGCGAACTGCGAAGCGGCGCCGACCGGACGGGAGAAAGTCATCATCCTCGGCGGCGGACCGAACCGCATCGGGCAGGGGATCGAATTCGACTATTGCTGCTGCCATGCCTCGTTTGCGCTGAGCGAGGCTGGTTACGAGACGATCATGATCAACTGCAACCCCGAGACAGTCTCGACTGACTACGACACGTCCGACAGGCTCTATTTCGAGCCGCTGACGAAAGAGGACGTGCTCGCCATCATCGACAAGGAACGTGAAAACGGGGTGCTGAAGGGGGTGATCGTCCAATTCGGCGGCCAGACCCCGCTGAAGCTCGCGCACGCCATCGAGCAGTCAGGCGCGCCGATCCTCGGCACCTCGGTCGAATTCGATCGACCTCGCCGAGGACCGGGACCGGTTCAAGCGCCTTCTCGACAAGCTCGGCCTCAAGCAGCCCAAGAACGGCATCGCCTACTCGGTCGAGCAGGCCAGGCTGGTTGCGGCCGATTTGGGCCTGCCCCTGGTGGTGCGCCCGTCCTACGTGCTCGGGGGCCGGGCGATGGCGATCATCCATGACGGAACGGCGCTCGACGACTATCTGCTAGGGGTTTTGCCGAGCCTGGTGCCGTCCGACGTCAAGGCCCGCTATCCGAACGACAAGACGGGCCAGATAAACACGGTTCTCGGCAAGAATCCGCTGCTGTTTGACCGCTATCTGTCCGACGCGATCGAAATCGACGTGGACGCGCTATGCGACGGCAAGACCGTATTCGTCGCCGGAATCATGGAGCACATCGAGGAGGCGGGTATTCATTCTGGCGACAGCGCCTGCT
Organism: uncultured Alphaproteobacteria bacterium; assembly: GCA_963741405.1. Lineage (GTDB taxonomy): Bacteria > Pseudomonadota > Alphaproteobacteria > Rhizobiales > Beijerinckiaceae > Roseiarcus. The sequence goes on along the minus strand of CAVUHX010000039.1, from coordinate 978,017 downwards.
CCTTGCCGCCACGTTCGCTCAAGCCCGAGACGATCGACCGGCTTGAGGAGCAGACGAAGAAGCTCGCCCTCGCGCTCGAAGTCGGCGGGCTGATGAACGTGCAATACGCGTTAAAGGACGGCGTCATCTACGTGCTCGAGGTCAACCCGCGCGCCTCCCGCACAGTGCCCTTCGTCGCCAAAGTGATCGGCAAGCCGATCGCCAAGATCGCCAGCCGGTTGATGGCCGGCGAGAAACTCGAATCGTTCGCTCTCAGCCTCCACAAGCTGGGCCATGTCGGCGTCAAGGAAGCGGTGTTCCCCTTCGCCCGCTTCCCCGGGGTCGACACCGTGCTCGGGCCGGAGATGCGCTCGACCGGGGAAGTGATGGGGCTCGACCGTTCGTTCGAGGTCGCATTCGTCAAGAGTCAGATCGCAGCGGGCTCGCGTCCGCCCACGTCCGGAACCGTGTTCGTATCGGTGCGCGACGCCGACAAGGAGCGAATTGTCGAGCCGCTCGAGGTGCTGCAGGAGCTGGGCTTCAAGATCATTGCGACCAGCGGAACCCAGCGTTACCTCGCGTCGCGGGGGCTCAAGGCCGAGAAGGTCAACAAGATTTCGGAAGGCCGCCCGCACGCTGCCGATATCGTCCGCAATGGAGGCGTTCAATTAATGTTCAACACGACCGAGGGAGCGACCTCGCTCTCCGATTCGAAGCCGCTCCGGCGCGCCGCCCTCTTGCAAAAGACGCCGTATTACACCACACTTTCGGGCGCGATCGCCGCGGCCGAGGGTATACGAGCAGCCTTGGCCGGCGAACTCGAAGTCAGGGCTTTGCAGGACTACTTGACGTGACGGCGCGACAAGACGCCTTCGCGGAAACCTTTATTTGACGGGTAAGTCATGGACAAGCTGCCGATCACCGCCGCGGGCCACGCGGCGCTTGAAGCCGAGTTTCTTCGCCGACAGCAGGTCGAACGACCGCGGATCATCGCGGCGATCGCCGAGGCCAGATCGCATGGCGATCTGTCGGAGAACGCCGAGTACCATTCGGCCAAGGAGGCGCAGTCGCACAACGAGGGGCGGATCGTCGAGCTCGAGGACCTGCTGCAACGCGCCGAGGTAATCGACGTGTCGAAGCTGTCCGGATCCACCGTCAAGTTCGGCGCGACCGTGACGCTCATCGACGAGGATACCCAGGCGCAGAGGGTGTTCCAGATCGTCGGCGAGACCGAGGCGGACGTGAAGAACGGCAAGGTTTCGATTTCGTCGCCGACCGGCAGGGCGCTGATCGGCAAGAAAGCAGGCGACAGCGTTGAGGTGAACACGCCCGGCGGCGGCAAGAGCTATGAAATCGTGAAGGTCGCTTTTATATGAGCTGATGCGCTAAGTTTCTTCCATGTGGCGACAGAGAGGTTTCGTCATGTCGACCCGCGCATTGACGCGACGCGCCGCGATTTGCGGCGTAGCCGCGTTGATCCTGTCTCCTGCAGCGGCGCTGGCCGGGGACCCGGTACGGTTTCGCGGCGTTCGGGTGGATGTGACGCCTCTACGCGCGAATGTCGGCGACCCGACGGCGGCCTGGGTGGCCGAGGCGTTGCCCGGCGCGCTCGCTCAGGCGCTAGGCGCGTATCTTTCCCCAGGCGACCGGAACGGCGCGACGCTGGTGGCCCGGATCGACAATCTCTATCTCGGTCCGTCGAGCGGCGGGACCGGCGCGTGGGGCTCATCGCAAGACACGATCTCGGGCGCGCTCATCGTGCGCGGTCCGCGCGGCCCAATCGCAGCCGAAACCCCGCTGAGGGCGATCACCAGCTATTTTCCGAACCCAGTCGATCAGGCCCTCTGGGTGCAGTCGAACCACGATCGGATCGTGGCGCTCGACCAAGCCTTCGCCGGCTGGGCGCCTCGGCAACTTGGCGTTTAGGCTGGGTTCGACGCCGGCCCGGCGCGTTCAAAGCCGTTGAGGCGCAGCCATGGTTGGCGCGGGGACCGACAAGACGAAATCGCCGCTGCAGGGCGGCCCGGCGGTAATCCTCGTCAGGCCGCAACTGGCGGTCAACATCGGAATGTGCGCCCGCGCGATGGCCAACTTCGGCCTTCGGGACCTGCGCCTCGTCAACCCGCGCGAAGGCTGGCCGCGAACGGACGAGTATCGCGAGGTCGCTTATTCCGCGGCGGCCGGCGCCACGGAGATCCTCGACGCGGCCAGAGTCTTCCCGAGCGTCGGGATCGCCGTCGCAGATCTGAATGCGGTCTACGCGGCGACTGCGCGCGAGCGCGGGCAGATGAAGGCGGTCCTGACCCCGAGCGCCGCGATGGCTGCAACCGCCGCGGCGGCCGGCGAAAAACGGGGAATCCTGTTCGGCCCGGAGCGAACGGGCCTCGACAACGATGAGGTCGCCCTCGCCGACGCGATCGTCACCTTTCCGTCGAACCCCGTCTACGCTTCGCTGAACTTGGCGCAGGCGGTGCTCATCTGCGGCTACGAGTGGTTCAAGGCGGCGCACGGCGACAGGCCGCCGCCTTCGACCATTCCGCGCCCGGCCTCTCCGCCCGCGCAGCGCGAAATGCTGCTCGCCTTTTTCGACTATCTCGAGGAACGACTCGATCAGAACGGATTCTTCCGGCCCGTGACGAAAAAGCCGGGGATGCGCCGGAACCTGCGCAACATCTTTCACCGCATGGAGCTGACGCAGCAGGACGTGCGCACGCTCTGGGGGGCGGTGGTGCGGCTCGTCGAGGGTCCGCGAGTTGAGGTCCAGACGCGCAAGCGCGTTCGGTCAAAGAAGACGCCCGACTGAACGGATATGACTCTGCGCACGACGCGGCCAAAACGTGGTGGTTCATCTAAGCCCGCTTCAGGCTGGGGCGGGCGCGGCGAGAGGTTTGCCCTTCTGGACTACGAACGTCGCCGCGATGACGGTCCTGGCCGGGCCGTTGGTTCCGCTGTGCGGCACGCCGGTCGGCACCTGATAGGCGTCGCCGGGTTTCAGCGTCAGCGGCCCCATGCCATCGATCGCGAGGTCGGTTCCGCCCTCGATCACATAGCCCGATTCGATCCCCGGATGGGTGTGCCGCGCGATCGGCGCCTTGGGTGCGCGCTCCAGCTGCGGGTCGTGGCCGAGCGCGAGCGTGATCGCCACGGCGAGCGCGGCGTTTTCTCGCCGGGGCCGCCGTCGCCCCCGGCATCGCCGCGATCAACTCGATCGGCAATCTGTCCGGCTATTTCGGCCCGTTCGCCATGGGCTGGATCAAGGACGCCACCGGCGGTTTCACCTGGGGCCTCGTGACGATCGCGGCCTGCGCCCCGGGTTCGATCTCGACCTTCATCTCGACGGTGACATACCCGTCCGCCGGCCCGTCGGTCTGCCGGAGAAGCGCCCGCTTCAGTCCCCCGGCGGGCGCGTTTTCCGCCTCGGCCCCGGTGGCAGGAAAGCTGCCGGCCGCACACAGGGCGCAGGCGGCAAAAGCGCGTCGCGTCAGCATGGATGGTCCTCTCCTCGTCATTCCGCCGCCGTCGGCAGCGTCCAGAAGATCGGCAGCAAGGCGAAGACCCCGAATGCGCCGACCGATAGCGCGACCATCTTGGCGAACGGATCGCTGAGGAACGCGGAGCCGCCGATCCCGATCGTCGCCAGCGCCAGCGCGACGGCGAGATGCATCGTCCGTTCGCTCTCGCGGTCGGAGCGCAGCCCCCACCAGACCATGCCGACGAAACCGACGACATAGGGGATGGCGTTGACCCATCCGGTCGCCGCGATCGACAGGCCGAAGCCCTTGACGATAGTCGGCAGCCAGAAGCCCACGCCATAGACGCAGGCGACCGCGCCGAAATAGACGAGGGAGAGCGCCAGCACCCTTGCGTCGGTGAGGCTCGCCAGCGCGCTCGTCGGCGAGACATGCTCGCGCCGCTGGTCCTCGAGGGCGAGGCGCCGCTGCAGCCAACGGCGGCCCTCCGGGTCGAGCCAGGAGGCGTCCGCCGGCCGGTCGGTTAGGTAAAAGAAGGTAACGACGCCGAGGATGATCGAGGGCAGGGCCTCGACGATGAAGAGCCACTGCCAGCCGCGTAGGCCCGACGCCCCGTCGAGGCCGAGCGCCCAGGCGGAGACCGGCGAGCCCACGGCCGAGGACAGCGGGATCGCGGCTATGAAATAGCCGACGATGCGCGCGCGATAGGCGGCCGGGAACCACAATGTCAGAAAGAAGATGATGCCGGGGAAGAATCCGGCCTCGGCGAAGCCGAGCAGGACCCGCAGGAGGTAGAAGGTGTGTTCGGCGCTGAGGCCGGTCGCCCAGGCGATTTGGGGGATGAACGCCATTGCGCCGGAGACCAGGCCCCAGGACAGCATGATGCGCGTCATCCAGCGCCGGGCGCCGACCCTGTCCAAGATGATGTTCGAGGGCACCTCGAACAGGAAATAGGCGAGGAAGAACACGCCCGCGCCGAAACCGAAGGCGGTCTCCGAGAGGTTAAGATCGGCGTCCATCGTGAGCTTGGCGAAGCCGACGTTCACCCGGTCAAGATAGGCGACGAAATAGCAAAGGATGAGGAACGGGATGAACCGCCGCGCCACCCTGCTCACCGCCCGCTGCTCGACGCCGTCCGTCATGGCATGCACCCTGGGGTTGCGGCCGGTCTTGGCGCCGGACTCACCGGTAGTTTGAGCCGAGATCCGGCTCGGACGCAATGGGGTCGGCTCGTTTCAAGCGGCCGTCGCTCAAATGTCGAGCCGGAGGGGGAAGCAGGGACGCCCGAGCGCCGCGCGCCGGAACCCAACGAGCATCGCGTCCGGCGCCGCGCCTACGAGATCTGGGAGAGGGAAGGCAGGCCGGACGGTCGCGCGCTCGACCACTGGCTGCGGGCGCGCGATGGGAGGTCGAAATCGTCCCCGACGCGAAGGTTGAACTCGAGAGGCCCGAGCGCGAGTTGGGTCACGAGGACGAGCCCGGTTGACGGCGGAGGCCGGATTGAGCGCAAGATAGCGGTGCGGCTGAAGGCGGCCGTGTCGTCGGAAAGGGAGAGCGCAATGGCGAACGCGCTATCGGAGCACGAGAACGCGCTGATCGACGCCTATTGGCGGGCGGCGAACTATCTGTCCGTCGGGCAGATCTATCTGTTCGACAATCCGCTGCTGAAGCTCCCGCTGTCGGAGGAGCACATCAAGCCGCGCCTGCTCGGCCATTGGGGCACGACGCCGGGCCTGAACTTCATCTATGTCCATCTGAACCGGCTGATCAAAAAGCTGGACCTCGACATGATCTACGTCACCGGCCCTGGTCATGGCGGGCCGGCGCTAGTCGCCAACGCCTATCTTGAGGGGACCTACAGCGAGGTCTATCCCAACATCTCGCAGGACGAGGTAGGGATGAAGCGGCTCTTCACCCAGTTCTCGTTCCCCGGAGGTATTCCGAGCCACGTCGCGCCGGAGACACCGGGCTCGATCCACGAGGGTGGCGAACTCGGCTACTCGATGTCGCACGCCTATGGCGCGGCCTTCGACAATCCTGACCTGATCGTCGCCTGCGTGATTGGCGACGGAGAGGCGGAGACGGGACCGCTCGCCACCAGCTGGCATTCGAACAAGTTCCTCAATCCGGCCCGCGACGGCGCCGTTCTGCCGATTCTCCATCTCAACGGCTACAAAATCGCCAACCCGACGGTGCTCGCGCGCATTCCGCACGAGGAGCTCGAATTCCTGATGCGCGGCTATGGCCACGCCCCGCTGTTCGTCGAGGGCGACGATCCGAAGGCGATGCATGAACTGATGGCGGAGACGCTCGAGAAGGCGATCGCCGAGATCAGGCGCATCCAGCACGACGCGCGGTCCAAAGGGTTCTCGAAGCGCCCCGCTTGGCCAATGATCGTCATGCGCACGCCCAAGGGCTGGACCTGTCCGAAGGAGATCGACGGCAAGCGGGAGGAGGGGTACTGGCGCTCACATCAGGTGCCGATGAGCGCAATGCAGGGCCATCCCGAGCACGTGAGTATCCTAGAAGCCTGGATGAAGAGCTACCAGCCCGAGGAACTGTTCGAAGCGACCGGCCGCCTCAAGCCCGAACTTGCCGCGCTCCCGCCCTCAGGCGACCGCCGGATGAGCGCCAATCCGCATGCCAACGGCGGCGCGCTGCTGCGCGACCTGAGGCTCCCGGACTTCCGCGACTACGCAGTCGAGGTCCCTTCGCCAGGCTCGGCGACTGTCGAGGCGACACGGGTGATGGGGAGCTTTTTGCGCGATGTGATGAAACTGAACCTGGAGGCGCGCAATTTCCGGCTGTTCAGTCCGGACGAGTTTAACTCCAACCGCTGGCAGGACGTGCTCGAGGTGACGAACCGCGCCTGGGTCGCCGAGATCGTCTCTTACGACGACCATCTCGCCGCCGACGGCCGCGTTATGGAGATGCTGAGCGAGCACCAGTGCCAGGGCTGGCTGGAAGGCTATCTGCTCACCGGCCGACACGGATTCTTCTCCTGCTACGAGGCCTTCATTCACATCATCGATTCCATGTTCAACCAGCACGCCAAATGGCTGAAAGTGTGCCGCGACATCGAGTGGAGACGGCCTATCGCCTCGCTCAACTACCTGCTGTCGAGCCTCGTCTGGCGGCAGGACCACAACGGCTTTTCCCACCAGGACCCGGGATTCATCGATCATGTGATCAACAAGAAGGCCGAGGTCGTGCGCGTCTATCTGCCGCCGGACGCCAACTGTCTCCTGTCGGTGACCGACCACTGTCTGCGCAGCCGGGATTGCGTCAACGTCGTCGTCGCCGGGAAGCAGCCGGCGCCGCAATGGCTGACTATGGACCAGACGATCAAACACTGCACCGCGGGGCTCGGCATCTGGGAATGGGCGAGCAGCGATTTTGGCGGCGAGCCGGACGTCGTGATGGCCTGCTGCGGCGACGTGCCGACGCTCGAGACGCTGGCTGCGGTCGAACTCCTGCGACATCATGCGCCAGAGCTGAAGGTCCGCGTCATCAATATCGTCGATCTCATGCGGCTGCAGCCGCCGAGTGAGCATCCGCACGGGCTCGACGATCGCGACTTCGACGCGCTGTTCACGACCCACAAGCCCGTCATCTTCGCCTTCCACGGCTATCCGTGGCTCATCCACCGCCTGACCTACCGGCGGCACGGGCACGACAATATCCATGTGCGCGGCTACAAGGAGGAGGGGACGACGACCACGCCCTTCGACATGTGCGTGCTCAACGACATCGATCGCTTCCATCTGGTCATGGACGTGATCGACCGCGTCCCGGGCCTCGCCGAGCGCGCCGCTTACTCCAAGCAGGCGCTGCGCGACAAGCTGATCGATCACAAGCAATACATCCGCCGCACGGGCGACGACATGCCCGAGATCAGGGACTGGGTCTGGGGCGGCCACACGGTCGCTGGGCGGGGGGCCACTTCGACGGTCGGGGACAACGTCTGACGAGACGGCGCGCCCTTGCGCGGCGAAAGGATTTGGCGTCGCCCAGCCGTCACGTGCAGGGGGTATCCAATGCGCTTCGGCTCCAATCGGTGCAGTTCTGGCGTGAGGGAATCGTCATCGCGAGCAGCCGTAGCGCGGCGAAAGACACCTCCTCTTTCGACGGGCTATGGCGGAGGCGGCGATCCGCTGGATCGCGTGGCGGCGGTGCTCCGGATCGCCGCGCCTCGCCCGCGTTGATGGTGTTGTTCAGCGGTCGCTGAAAGTTACGAACGGCCAAAGCTGCCCCCTCCAGGCAGCGTCGGGAAACGAGGGCGGAACGATGGAAAGCAATCCGAAGGCTTTCGACAAGGCGGAGCAAGGTTCAGTCGCCTCGGACAAACCTCTGCAGCGGTACGGTTTGGGTTCGACGCGCTTCGCCGGCGCGCCGGATGCGCTCTACGAGCGGCACCTGAAGTTCGACAATGTGGTCGAGCCGGGGTCTTCCGACTTACGGGAACGCTACGAAGCCGCTGCCCGCTCGATTAGAGACATTCTTTCCGACCGCTGGCTGCGCACCGACGAGACCTATGCGCGCGATAACCCGAAGCGGGTCTATTATATTTCGATCGAGTTTCTCATCGGCCGCTCGCTCGCCAACAATGTCATGAACCTGATGCTCGATTCCGTGGTCGGGCAGACCTTCGACGAGCGCGAGTGGTGGGAGACCCTCCACGAGGAGCCCGACGCCGGTCTGGGCAACGGCGGCCTCGGCCGTCTCGCCGCCTGCTTCCTCGACTCCATGGCGACGATGCAATTGCCGGCGATGGGCTATGGCCTGCGCTACGAGCACGGCATCTTCAAACAGAAGATCCGCAACGGCTGGCAGGAGGAGCGACCGGACAACTGGCTGCGGCATCCCGATCCATGGGAGGTCGTGCGCCCCAACGAGAGCGTCGAGGTGACCTTCCCCTGTTCGTTCGAAGTGCGCGCGGGATCGCTGCGCATGGTGCCGCACGGGCCCACGACGCTGATCGGAGTTCCGTACGACCGGCCCGTGATTGGCTATGGCGGCAAGACGGTCAACACGCTTCGCCTCTGGAGCGCGACGGCCACGCACGCGTTCGACTTTCAGCGGTTCAGCGGCGGCGATTTCGTCGCGTCGATCGCCGAGGCGCTCAACGCGGAATCCCTGACCCGCGTCCTTTATCCGGACGACCACACGCCTCAGGGCCGCGGACTCCGCCTGATGCAGGAATACTTTCTGGTCGCGTGTTCGCTCGCCGACGCCGTGCGCAGGTTTCGCGAGTTCGAACGCGGATTGGCGGTTGCTGCCGGAAAAGGCCGCCATCCAGCTCAACGACACGCATCCGAGCCTCGCCGTGCCGGAGCTCATGCGCATTCTGCTCGACGAGGCGCATCTCGGCTGGGACGAGGCATGGGACATCACTCGGGGAACGCTCGCCTACACCAACCATACGCTGCTTCCCGAGGCGCTGGAGCGCTGGCCGGTCGAATGGATGGAGCACCTTATTCCGCGCCCGCTCGAGATCATCTACGAAATCAACCGCCGGCTGCTCGACGACATCCGCATCCGCTTCCCGGGCGATGCCGGGCGCGCGGCCCGAACGAGCCTGGTCGAGGAAGGGCAGATGAAGCAGATTCGCATGGCGAATCTGGCGATCGTCGGCTCGCACAGCACCAATGGCGTCGCCGCGATCCATTCCGAATTGTTGCGCAAGACGACGGTGCGCGACCTCGCCGAGGCTTTTCCCGAACGTTTCAACAACAAGACCAACGGAGTGACGCCCAGGCGCTGGCTTCGACTGGCGAATCCGGACCTCGCTGCGACGATTTCGGCCGCCATCGGCAACTCCTGGATCGTCGACCTTTGGCAATTGCAAAAGCTGCGCCCGCTGGCGACCGACGGCGCCTTCCGGGCGGAGGTTCGCAAAGCCCAGCGCGCCTGCAAAGCGCGGTTCGCCGACTGGGTCAAGCGGCATACCGAGATGATCATCGATCCGGACACGATCTTCGACTGCCAGGTGAAGCGCATTCACGAATATAAGCGCCAGCTGCTCAACGCCTTGAGGATCGTCGTTCTCTATGACCGGTTGCGCGAGAACCCGAATCTCGACATTCCGCCGCGCACCTTTTTTTTCGCCGGCAAGGCGGCTCCGGCGTATTACTTGGCGAAGGTCATCATCAAGTTCATCAACAATCTGGCGCAAACCATCGATAGCGATCCTGCTATCCGCGGCAAGCTGAACGTGGTGTTCCTACCGGAATACAACGTCACGCTCGCCGAGCGCTGCATTCCAGCCGCGGACGTCTCCAACCAGATTTCCACGGCCGGATATGAAGCGAGCGGCACCAGCAACATGAAGTTCATGATGAACGGCGCGCTGACGCTCGGCACGCGGGACGGCGCCACCATCGAGATGGCCGAGGAGGCGGGGGAAGAGAATTTCTTCCTGTTCGGCCTGACGGCGGATGAAGTGGCCAGCAGCCGTCCCTGGTACAGCCCCTACTGGCACTACAAGAACGAGCCGGAGACAAGGAAAGCGCTCGATCTGATCTTTTCCGACCATTTCAGCCGCGAGGAACCGGGGATCTTCGAGCCGCTGCGGGGAGCGCTCCTCACTCACGGCGACCAGTTCATGCACTTGGCTGACCTGACGTCCTACCTTCGCGCGGACGCGGCGCTGTGCGAACTCTACGGCAGGCCCGACGACTGGTCGCAGAAGGTCATTCTCAACATCGCCGGTTCGGGCAAATTTTCCAGCGATCGCACGATCCGGGAATATGCGAGCGACATTTGGCGCGCAGAGCCGTGCCCGGTGAAGTAGCGGCGGGGCCAACCCGAAATCGCCAGCGCAGTCGGATCGCGCGGAGCGGTCCAAATTCGGGCGCGTTTTCAGTCTTTTCAAATGGTTGCAACGCCATTTCCAGACCGACGGACCGAACTGCATCCCCGCGCCACGCAGTTTTGGTATGCTGCGCCAGGATCGGTCGATCGGTACCGAGAGAGACAGAGCGGGAAAGTTGTTTCACGTTACATAGCAGTTGTTTAGTTCTCTTATTGGAACAAAGGTAGAACAAATTCGCCGACTTCGCAAGAAGACGTTCGATCCCTGCGCCGAGCGAACGCGCGCGCCCGCCAAGCCGGAATTCGAAGCGGGAATCCTGACGCCGATCCCGATGCCAAGCGATCGACTTCGCCTCCTGGACCGCCACCAAGATTGAGATCGGTTGCTTTGCCTCGCTTCAGAGGCCGCTAGAAGTCACGGCTTGATCCGTTGCTGGCAATGATTGATCCGGAAAACTGTGCATCACGACGTAGGCCCAGAAAACGAACTATACAACGAGGAATACGAGGGCGACAATCCATCCTGCCAGCTTTTATCGGCTGCTATTGGAGTCATAGACTGCAGGCCAAGTCAACCTGGTTGCGATGTTATCCGATTGAACAGATTTCATATTCGGCACTATTGCTGATGGGTAGGATAAGTCGATGTAGATACACTCGCGTTATTATAAGAAGCCAGAAGATTCGTTGGCTGTGATCTTGGTCACGATGCTCGTGGCGATGACTGTTCAACCGAGAGCGAGCTGACAACGCGAGCGTCAAGGGGCATGTCGGGCATCGCGGAACGGGGTTGGGAGAGCCGACGGCGCGAACGATCGCGGCAGGCTGAGACACCGTCCGATACGCCATCCTTCACGTTCGATCCCCTCCGCCCTAACGGAACCTTAACCTTAACGACCCCTAATACATCAAGGGCTGGTTCCGGGGGCGGGAATCGCCGTGGCTTTGTTGACGCCCATGGGGTCCCATGCTATCCCAAGACATCCCGTCAACAGGTCGTGCGCCGACGCCGTTGTTGGCCGTTCTCCCGGCCGTCACTTCTGCGCGCGTCGAGGCGCAAGGTGGACCGTTTCCTTTCCCATTTCATGCATCGCTTCGACGCCAAGGGCCGCATTTCGATCCCGGCGCCTTACCGCCAGGTTCTGGTGAAGGATGGCTTCGAGGGCGTCTACACCTACCCGTCGCTCGACGCCCCTGCGCTCGATTGCGGGGGCCACAGGCTTCTGGCCGAGATCGACGCTCTGCTTGCGACGATGCCGCCCTTTTCGGCCGCCCGCGACGCCATGGCGACCGCGCTCCTGGGCACGGGCGAGATTCTGCGCATGGACGCGGAAGGGCGGGTGTCGATGGACGATCGGCTGAAGGCCTCGCTCGGGCTGCGCGAAGAGGCGGCATTCGTCGGGCAGGGGCACAAGTTTCAGATCTGGGAGCCGACGCGTTTCGCCGCCCATCTCGAGGAGGCGCGCAGCCGCGTTTTGCGCCTGAGGGCCTCCCGCGACGCCGGGGCCCTGGCATGAGCGAGGCTCCGCGCCACGTTCCGGTTCTCCTCGCCGAAGTCCTCGAAGCGCTGCAGCCGCGCGACCAGGCTCTGATCGTCGATGGAACGTTCGGCGCGGGCGGCTATGCGCGGGCGCTGCTCGATCGGGGCGCGAACGTCGTCGCGCTTGACCGCGATCCTGCGGCCGTCCGTGCAGGCGAGGAACTCATCGTTGCCCGGGGCGGAAGGCTGCGCCTCGTCGAGGCGCGCTTCGGCGACCTCGGTTCGGTCGCGCAGGCCCTCGGCCTCGAAAAGGTGGACGGGATCGTGTTCGACGTCGGCGTCTCGTCGATGCAGCTCGACGAAGCCGAGCGCGGGTTTTCGCTGCGCTTCGACGCCCCCCTCGACATGCGGATGGAGGGCAAGGGCCGCAGCGCCGCTGACATTCTGCTCGAGGAGGACGAGGCGACCATAGCCGACATCCTGTTTCATTTCGGCGAGGAACGTGCCGCGCGTCGTCTCGCCCGCGCCATCGTCGCGGACCGCGCAACGACTCCCTTCGTCTCGACCCTGCAACTCGCGAATATGGTGGCGCGGGTCGCGCCGGCGCGCCGGGGCGAGCTCACGCATCCCGCGACTCGGACGTTCCAGGCCCTGCGTATCGCCGTCAACGACGAACTCGGCGAGCTCCTGCGCGGCCTTGCCGCAGCCGAGGGATTCCTGAAACCGGGAGGGCGGCTTGCCGTCGTGACGTTCCATTCGCTCGAAGATCGCATCGTCAAGCTCTTCCTCGGCGCGCGTTCCGGCCGGGGGCGCGCTGCATCTCGTTTGCTTCCGGGCGAGCCTGCCGAGATCGAGCCGTCCTTCAGCGTTCCACGCGGCCAGCCAATCGAGCCGGGTGAAGCCGAAATGGCGGCAAATCCGCGATCGCGGTCAGCCAAGCTCCGTTATGCTGTCCGGCTCGAAGGGCCGGCGCGTGCTACCGAGGACGCGCTTCTGGCTCTGACGCAAACGCCGGCACGGCGGGGGAGGCGCGGATGATGTGGCGGCTTCTGCACGCAGTCGCGATCGCGGCGCTGATCGCGTCGGCGGTTTACGTTTACGGCGTCAAGTATCGCACGATCTACGCTTCCGAGCAGCTCGTGAAGACGCGCCACCTGATCGCCAGGGAGAAAGACGCCATCAATTTGCTGCGGGCCGAGTACGCCCATCTCGCCCGTCCGGACCGGCTACAGGCGCTCGCCGATGCGAAGCTCGGCTTCCAGCCTCTGGGTCTCTCCCAGATCGCGACCGTCGAAGAGCTGCCCGAGTCCCGTCCAAAGGTCGATTCGATCGGCCGCGAACTGGAAACGCTCGGCTTCATGAAGGACAACGCTGCCCCCGCCGCCCCGGTGAGCGACGACGGCGGCGCCACTCCGCCTGCGAGATGACCATGGACGAGACGCCGAACGACGCGGGCTCGAGGACCGCACAAAGTGCGAAAGACGCGGGAGTGGCGCCTCGCGCCCTTGTGTCTTTGTATCGCCGCTCAACCCAGGCCGTTCGCAATCTGGCCATGGCGCCGACGCGGCGCGACGCGTTATCGAAGGCCTCGAGACCAGGAAAAAGGCGCGCGGGACCTGTGTCTCGCGTTGTCGTCGCGTTGTTTCGTCGCTTCGTCCCCGAGAACTTCGGTGTCGACCTGGAGCCGCCGGCGCCCCACAGACCGCGCGCAACCCTCCGCTCCCTGCTGACGGCCGCGAACGGGAAGGCCTTTGTTTATGCGCTTCTGTTGACGCGGCTCGACCGGTCGGGCGCGCGCATTCGCATGCTCGCGCTGGGAATGTTCGCCGCCTACGCCACGCTTGGGGTGAAGCTCGTCGTGCTGGGGGTTTCGCATGATCCGCCGCAAACGCTGAAAGGCGCGGCCGACATGGCGGTTTCCGGCGCGCGGCCGGACTTGCTCGACCGCAATGGCGAGATCCTGGCGACCGACGTGAAGACGATGTCGGTCTTTGCCGAACCCAATCGCATCATCGACAAGGACGAGGCGGTCGAGCTCATCACTGCGGTTCTTCCGGATGTCGACGCCAAGGAACTGCGCGAGAGGCTCGGTTCGAGAAAGGGCTTCATCTGGGTCAAGCGGCAGATCACTCCGAAAGAGCAGGCCGAAATCTTCCATCTTGGCCTCCCGGGGGTCGGCTTCCTCCCCGAGAACAAGCGCGTCTATCCGAACGGGCCGATCGGCGCGCATGTGCTCGGTTACGTCGACAAGGACAATGTCGGCATCGCGGGGATGGAAAAATATCTTGATGAGCAGAGTTTGACGGACCCCCATGTGCCGGGCTTCGTCGTCGACCCGGAAAGCCTGAAGCCGGTTCGGCTCTCCCTCGATCTCAATGCGACACATGCGCTGCGCGATGAACTGATCACTGGCATGGATCACTTTCGGGCCAAGGCCGCCGCCGGCATGATCATCGACGTGAATACCGGCGAAGTGATCGCGCTCGAAAGCCTGCCGGACTACGATCCCAACCAGCCAATCGATGCGCACGATCCGACGCGGATCAATCGCATCAATGTCGGCGTCTACGAGATGGGCTCGACCTTCAAGGCGCTGTCGATCTCGATGGCGCTCGAGTCGGGCAAAGTTAATCTTGGGTCGCGCATCGACGCCCGCGACTCGCTGCGCTATGGCCGCTTCACCATCCACGACTTCCACGCGACACATCGCATATTGACGGTGCCCGAAGTCTTCACCCATTCCTCGAATATCGGCACGGCCCGGATGGCGCTGATGGTCGGCGTCGAGGGGCACAAGGCGTTCCTGAAGAAGATGGGCCAGCTTGACCGGCTGCGCACCGAGTTGCCCGAAAGCGCCGAGCCGCTGGTGCCGAAGCGTTGGGGCGAACTCAACACCATGACCATCGCATTCGGGCAGGGCCTCAACGTCGCGCCGATCCAGGCGGTGATGGCCGTGTGCGCGCTCGTTAACGGCGGCAAGATGATGCCGCCGACCTTCCTGACGCGCACGCAGGAAGAAGCCGACAAGATCAGCCATCGGGTGGTCAGTCCCCAGACTTCGGAGTCGATGCGCTACCTCATGCGCTCCAATGCAACACACGGGTCGGCCGGTTTCGCCAACATTCCAGGCTATTACGTCGGCGGCAAGACTGGAACGGCTGACAAAATCATCCACGGCCACTATTCGGAGAACAAGGTTTTCACCACCTTCATGGCGATCACCCCGGCCAACAAGCCGAAATATCTGTATCTGACCATTTACGACGACCCGGTCCCGGCGCCGGGAGACTACGGCTTCCACACCGCCGCGTGGAATGCAGGCCGCACGACCGGCGCGCTGATCCGCCGCATTGAGCCGCTGGAGGACGTTCCGCCGATGAAGGACGCCCCACAGCAGCCGTTCCCCATCATAGTCCGTCTGGGCTATGGAGCCGACGCCGACAAGACCGGCAAGGAGTAAGCGGCTCGGAATGACGAGGCTTGGCGACATAGTCGATCTTGAGGACGCGGACGAGGCGCTCGCGTCTCGCGCGATTGACGGCATCGCGTCGGACAGCCGCAAGGTCCAGCCGGGATATGCATTCTTCGCCCTCGCCGGAACGAAGGACGATGGCCTGGCGCACGTCGGGGACGCGCTGGCGCGCGGCGCCGTCGCTGTCGTCGGCGAGCGGGAGCCGACCGCCGCCGGGGCGCCCTATGTCAGGGTCGCCGACGCGCGCGCCGCACTCGCCCGCGCCGCCGCGCGCCTGTACCCGCGACAACCCGGGACCGTCGTCGCGGTCACCGGCACGAGCGGCAAGACTTCAGTTGCGGCTTTCGTCCGGCAAGTATGGCTTTCGCTCGGCCACGAGGCCGCCGCGCTCGGAACGATTGGCGTCGTCTCGCGCCCGTGGACCGTCTATGGATCGCTGACGACGCCGGATCCGATCGAATTGCACCGAACGCTCGATCGACTTGCCGAAGCAGGAGTCACGCATCTCGCGATGGAGGCCTCCTCGCATGGCCTCGACCAGAAACGCCTGGACGGCGTCCGTCTGTCCGCGGCCGCGTTCACCAATCTGACCCGCGACCATATGGATTATCATCCGACGGTCGCGCACTATCTCGCCGCGAAGCTTCGGCTGTTCCGGGCGCTTCTTCCCGACGGCGCGCCCGCGGTCGTCGATGCCGACAGCGACGCCGCTCCGCGCGTGATCGAAGCCGCACGGGAGCGTGGGCTCGCCATATTTTCCGTCGGCGTCAAAGGCGAGGCGATCCACGTCGCCGGCGTCACCCGTTCCGGCTTCGCCTCGACGGTGGACATCGAGTTCGGCGGACGGCGCCGGCGTGTCGTTCTGCCTCTGCCAGGCGATTTCCAGGTGTCCAACGCACTGGTCGCCGCCGGCCTCTGCATCGCGACGGGCGATGAGGCGGATGCGGTTTTCAGGGCGCTCCAATCGCTCGGAGGGGCCCCCGGCCGTCTTGAGCGCATCGGCGAGGTCCGCGGCGCTGCGGTCTTCGTGGACTATGCCCACAAACCGGACGCGCTGGAGAAGGCCCTGGGGGCGTTGCGTCCCTATGTCCGCGGCCGCCTCATCCTGGTGTTTGGTTGCGGCGGCGACCGCGACGCAGGCAAGCGGCCGATCATGGGCGAGATCGCGACCCGCTGCGCCGATGTCGCGATCGTCACCGACGACAATCCGCGCTCGGAGAATCCGGCCGCGATTCGCTCCCAGATCCTTGCCGCCGCTCCATGCGCGCTTGAGATCGGCGACCGCGGCGAGGCGATTCGCGCCGGCGTCGCCATGCTGAAAGAGGGCGACGCTTTGCTGATCGCGGGCAAGGGTCACGAAATCGGGCAGATTGTCGGCGACATGGTGCTGCCGTTCAGCGACGCGGACGAAGCGCGCGCGGCCTTGCGGGAGGCGGCATGACGGCGCTGTGGACGGAAAACGAGCTGACGAAGGCCCTGGGCTCGCCGGCGACGGCTCGGTTGAAAGGGGCGGTCGGCGGCGTTTCGATCGACAGCCGGACGTTGAAGCCGGGCGACCTCTTCTTCGCCATTCGGGGCGATGTCCACGACGGTCACGACCATGTCGCCAGCGCGTTTGAGACCGGCGCGGCGGCGGCGGTCGTCGCGGCTGATCGAGCCGCGGCGCTTGCGGTTCTCGGCCCGGTCTTCCCTGTCGACGACACGCTCGCCGGCATGCAGCGGCTCGGCGCGGCTTCGCGCGCGCGAACCGGCGCGCGCGTCGTCGCGGTGACCGGCTCGGTCGGGAAGACCAGCGCGAAGGAGATGTTGCGGCAGGCGCTCGGCGCGTGCGGCGCGACCCACGCCTCGACGGCGTCCTACAACAACCACTGGGGCGTGCCGCTCACTCTCGCTCGCATGCCGGCGGAGACCCGATTCGGCGTGTTCGAGATCGGCATGAATCACTCGGGCGAGATCGCTCCGCTGACGCGAATGGCGCGCCCGCATGTCGCTCTCGTCACCACGATCGCTCCTGTCCACATCGAACATCTTGGCTCGCTCGAGGCGATTGCGGACGCGAAGGCGGAGATCTTTCTCGGGCTCGCGCCCGGGGGCGCGGCCGTGCTCAATCTCGGGGCGCCGCAATTCGAGCGGTTGGATCGGGCCGCCAGGAGTCTAGGGCGCGGCAGTGCGGACGTTCGGCGCCGACGAGGCCTCCGACGCAAGGCTCATCAGGGTCGTCGAGACCGAGGGCGGCTCGCGGGTCGAAGCGCAAATTCTGGGCCGTCGCCTGAGCTTCGATATTGGCGCGCCGGGAGGGCACATGGCGGAAAATGCGCTGGGCGCCCTGCTCGCCGCGCATGAACTCGGCGCCGACGTCGAGGCCTGCGCTTCGGCGCTGGCGGGCTTTGCGGCGCAGAAGGGCAGGGGCGCGCGACTTTCGCTGATGACGACGGACGGCTCGGCGACTGTCATCGACGAAAGCTACAACGCCAATCCGGCTTCCATGCGCGCGGCGCTGAAGCTGCTCGGCGCGGCGAAGCCCGGGCCGAGCGGGCGTCGCATCGCCGTGATCGGCGACATGCTCGAACTCGGTCCCGAGGGCGCGGCGCTGCACGTCGACCTCGCGGCCGATCTCACAGCCAACAAGGTCGATCTCCTGTTCGGGGCCGGTCCGCTCACGCGGGCGCTGTACGACGCGGCGCCGCCGTCGATGCGCGCTTCATGGGCGGAGAGCTCGGGCGAGCTCACGGCGAAAATCGCCGCCGTGCTGCGAGGCGGCGACGTCGTCATGGTCAAGGGCTCGAACGCCAGCCGGATGGGACCAATGGTCGCGGCGCTACGCGACCATTTCGAGCGGGCGGCCGAGGGGGAGGACGTCCGATGCTGACCTGGCTCGCCGATCTCCCTGAGCTTCCCGGAGCATTCCATCTCTTCCGCTATCTCACCTTCCGCACTCTCGGCGCGGCGGGAACCGGCCTGTTCCTCGTCTTCTTTTTCGGCCCGGCGATCATTTCCGCGCTGCGGCTGAAGCAGGGGAAGGGGCAACCGATCCGCCTCGACGGCCCGGCCTCGCATCTTCTGACCAAGAAGGGCACGCCCACCATGGGCGGGCTGATGATCCTGTTCGGTCTGTTCGCCTCCGCGCTGCTGTGGGCCAATCTCGAGAGCCCCTACGTCTGGATCGCTCTGTTCGTCACCTTCGGCTTCGCCGCGATCGGCTTCTACGACGACTATCTGAAGGTGACGAAGCAGTCGCATCTGGGCTTTTCCGGCCGAGCGCGTCTGGTGGCCGAGTATGTCATCGCAGCTCTCGCCTGTTACGCCCTGATGCGGGTCGGCGGCGCCGGCGCGAGCTCGCTCGCCCTGCCCTTCGTCAGCGGCTACGTGTTCGATTTCGGCTGGGGCTTTCTGCTGTTCGGCCCGTTCGTGATCGTCGCTTTCGGCAATGCGGTCAATCTGACCGACGGCCTCGACGGACTGGCGATCGTGCCGGTGATGATCGCAGCAGCCACGCTCGGCCTCATCGCCTACCTCGCCGGCAGCGCGATCTACTCGCACTACCTCCTGATCAACCACGTTCCCTTCGCCGGCGACCTCATGGTGGTGTGCGGCGCCCTGATCGGCGCCGGCGTCGGCTTCCTGTGGTTCAACGCCCCCCCGGCCCAGATTTTCATGGGAGACACCGGCTCGCTGGCGCTTGGCGGCCTGCTCGGCACGATGGCGGTCGCGGTCAAGCACGAGATCGTGCTCGCGGTGATCGGCGGCCTGTTCGTGATGGAGGCGGTGTCGGTGATCATGCAGGTCGTCTCGTTCAAAATGACTGGCAAGCGCGTGTTCCGCATGGCGCCGATCCATCATCACTTCGAGCAGCTCGGCTGGTCGGAGGCGCAGATCGTCATGCGCTTCTGGATCATCGCCTTCGTGCTGGCGATGGTCGGTCTTGCCTCGCTCAAGCTGAGGTGACGATGACTCCGGTCGACACTCTGCGCGGACAGAAAGTCGCCGTCTTCGGCCTCGGCGGGTCGGGCTTGTCGACCGTCCGCGCGCTCGTCGACGGCGGCGCGGAAGTCGCCATCTGGGACGACAGCGAAAAGGCGCGCGAGCGCGCGACAGCCGCCGGTTTCCCCCTGTCCGATCTGGCTCGCGCCGACTGGCGCTCCTTCAGCCTCCTAGTTCTGTCGCCCGGGGTGCCGCTGACGCATCCGAAGCCGCACTGGACGGTCGAACGCGCGCGGCCAGCCGGCGTGCCGATCGTCGGCGACATCGAGCTGTTCGTGCGCGAGCGCGCCGCCCGCGCGCCCCGCGCGCCGTTTGTCGCGATCACCGGCACCAACGGCAAGTCGACCACGACGGCGCTCATCGCCCATGTGCTGAAAGTGGCGGGTCACGACGTGGCGCTCGGCGGCAACATCGGTGTCCCCATCCTCGATCTGCCGCCTCCGGCCGAGGCCCGGACCCACGTGGTCGAGTGCTCGTCCTATCAGATCGACCTCGCCCCGTCGTTGGCGCCGAGCGTCGGCCTGCTCATCAACGTCACGCCGGACCATCTCGATAGGCACGGTGATCTTGCCCGCTACGCGGCGATCAAGGAGCGGCTGGTCGCGCGGTCCGACGTGGCGCTGGTCGGGGTCGACGACGACCTCTCCCGCGCGATTTGCGCCCGCCTGAAGGCGCAGGGCGGGCCGCCTCGGGTGGTCGCCGTGTCCGGCGCGGAATTGCCGCTCGCCGACGTGCTCGTTCGCGATCGGCGAGTCGTTGGTCGAGACGAGGCCGAAGGCGCGGTCGACCTCGCGGGGGCGCGGGCGCTGCGCGGCGCTCACAATGGCCAGAACGCCGCCTTCGCCTACGCGGCGGCCCGCGCGCTCGGCGTTACGAGCAAGACAATCGCTCAGGCTTTTCTCTCCTTTCCAGGTCTCGCACATCGCATGGAGGAAGTCGGGCGGAAGGGACGGGTGCTCTTCATCAACGACTCGAAGGCGACCAACGCCGACGCGGCCGAGAAGGCGTTGGGCTCGTTTCGCGACATCCACTGGATTATCGGCGGAAAAGCCAAGGAGGGCGGGATCGAGCCGCTCCGGCGGCTCTTTCCTCGCGTGACCAAGGCCTATCTCATCGGCGAGGCGACCGATGCATTCGCTCGAACGCTCGCCGGCGCGGTTCCGTTCGAGCGGTGCGGAACGCTGGTCGCGGCGGTCGACGCCGCCGCGCGCGACGCGCTGCGCTCGAGCGCGGACGAACCGGTCGTCCTGCTGTCGCCTGCCTGCGCGTCGTTCGACCAGTTCGCCAATTTCGAAGCGCGCGGCGAAGCGTTCCGCGCCGCCGTCGCGAAGCTCATCCAGGGGGAGGCATAGACATGGTGTCGAGAGCGGAACGCGGCCCCTTCGCCGACTGGATGCGCACCGTCGACCGCTGGCTGCTCGGCTCGTTCCTGGCGCTGATGGTGATCGGCCTCGTCATGGCGCTCGCGGCGAGTCCCGCGGTCGCCGAGCGCCTCAACCTTTCGACCCTCCATTTTGTCAACCGGCAGGCGGTGATGCTGGTCCCGACCGTGATCCTGATGGTCGCGACGTCGTTCCTGTCCCCCCGGCACGTGCGCCGGGCGGCGCTGCTCCTGTTCATCTTCTCGCTCGCACTGATCGTGCTCGCCCTGTTGTTCGGCGCGGAGGTCAAGGGCGCCCGGCGCTGGATCTTCGGCCTTCAGCCGTCGGAGTTCATCAAGCCCGCCTTCGTCGTCCTCGCCGCCTGGGCTTTCACCGAGGGCGGGCGCAAGTCATCGACCGCCGCCCTGGCGAAAGTGCTTTCCTTTCTGATTCTGCCGCTGACGATCATTCCGCTCGTCCTCGAACCAGATTTCGGACAGACGATGCTGGTGTCGATCGTCTGGGCTTCGCTGTTCTTCATGGCCGGGCTGCACTGGTTCTGGGTGGCGGGGGTCGGCGGCCTCGGAGTTGCGGGCGGGTTTGCCGCATACAAGCTGTCGCCGCACGTGCACGAGCGGGTGCTGCGCTTCATCGATCCCGACGCGACCGGCGGCGTCGTCGACACTTTCCAGGTCGACACCGCCCTGCAGAGCATTCTGTCGGGCGGGTGGCTCGGGCGCGGGCCGGGCGAGGGAGTCTACAAGCGCATCCTTCCCGACGCGCATACGGACTTCGTCTTCGCCGTCACCGGCGAGGAGTTCGGCATGATCGCCTGCATGGCGCTGATCCTGTTCTTCGGCTTCATCGTATTGCGCGGCCTCATTCTTTCCTCGCGCAACCAGGATCCCTTCTGCCGCTTCGTCGCGGCCGGGATGACGATCATGTTCGGCGTGCAGAGCTGGATCAACATGGCGGTCAATCTGCGCGCCATGCCGGCCAAGGGCATGACGCTGCCATTCATCTCCTACGGAGGCTCATCGCTCCTCGCCCTCGGACTCGGCATGGGCTTTCTGCTCGCGACGACCCGCAAGCGCCCGGTCGTCGATCTGCAGCACGATCTGGTCGCGGCGGAATGAGAGCAGCGCGCTCAATCCTGCTGGCCGCCGGGGGCACCGGCGGCCATCTCTTTCCCGCCGCCGCCCTGGCGGCCGCCTTGAGAATCCGCGGCGCGGAGGTGGAACTCGCGACCGACGACCGGGCGCTGAAATATGGCGCGGACTTTCCCGCGCGCGCGGTGCACGCCTTTCCTTCCGCCACCCCGACCGGCGCCGGCGCGCTCAACAAGGCGCGCGCGGCCGTGACGCTCGGCGCGGGCGTAGCGGCGGCTCTGGTCAAGCTGAGGCGAATCCAGCCGCGCGCCGTCGTCGGCTTCGGCGGCTATCCGACTGTGCCGCCGGTCCTGGCCGCCTGGGCGCTGCGGATTCCGACCGTTCTGCACGAACAGAACGCCGTGATGGGGCGGGCCAACCGTTTCTTGAGCTCGCGCGTGTCGCTCGTCGCCTGTGGGTTTCCCGAGCTGAAAGGAGCGGATGCGGCGACGCGGACGAAGACCCGCTTCACCGGCAATCCGGTCCGGCCCGCGGTGCTCGCCGCGGCCGAAACGCCCTATCCCGACTTCGCTGGCCGGAGGCTCGGCGTGCTCGTGACCGGAGGGTCGCAGGGGGCCCGGGTGATGGCCGACGTCGTTCCGGAAGCCATCGCGCTGCTCAGCGCGGAGGAGCGGCAGTGGATCCGCCTCACGCAGCAGGCGCGCGGCGAGGACAAGGCGCGGGTTGCGGCGGCCTGCGCGCGGATGAGCTTTCCGGTCGAGGTCGCGGAATTCTTCGCCGATCTGCCGGCGCGGATCGCGGCGGCGCATCTCGTCGTCGGGCGGGCCGGCGCTTCCACGGTCTCCGAACTCGCCGTGATCGGCCGCCCTTCCGTGCTCGTGCCGTTCCCGCATGCCCTCGATCAGGACCAGGCGGCCAATGCAGCGGCGCTCGCTGCGGCGGGCGGGGCCATTGTCGTGCCGCAGCCGGAGTTCACGCCCCAGCGGTTGGCGGAGATCCTGCGCGAGGCGCTGGCCTCGCCGGCGAAACTTGCCGCCGCGGCGAAAGCGGCGAAAGCGTCGGGCGTGGCGGACGCGGCCGAGCGCCTCGCCGGCCTCGTGCTGGAGATCGCCCGTCCGGCGTGAGCGGCGGCCGAATACCCGGTAACAGCGAAAAATGCAGGGACATTCTCCTGGACTGCCCCCCGATGAAGGTGCGCAGTTCGTCCCAGGAGGGTTCGCGGCGTCCCATACGGAAGTGTATAGCTGGTCAACGATAGTATGCAATTCCGAAGAAGCGGCCAAGGCGCTACTTTGCCCCCGACGATTGGCCCCGGCGCCGTCGGCAGAGGAGCGTTCAATGGCTGCGGTTCTCGATCTCGCCCCCAGGTCTTTGGCAAACTCAGCCGCAGCGTCCGGATGGGCGCGCGCGATCCTGCGGCTCGAGGGAGCTGCGGCGTTCGCTGCGTCGACGGCGCTCTATGTCCATGGCGGCCTTTCCTGGCCGCTGTTCGCGGTTCTGTTTCTCGCGCCGGACCTCGCCATGCTCTTCTATCTTGTGGGGCGCCGGATCGGCGCGGGCGCCTACAACGTCGCGCACACCTATGCATTGGCGCTGCCGCTCGCGCTCCTCGGTTTTCTTGCCGGGCAGTCGGCAGTCCTGGTGGTCGCGCTGATCTGGATCGCCCATATCGGCTTCGACCGGGCGCTCGGCTACGGCCTCAAATATCCGACCGGCTTCGGCGACACTCATCTCGGCCGGATCGGCCGCGGCTGAGCCCGCTTTCAAGGTGTCGACAATGCGCATACATGCCATTGAAAGCGGCCCTTTGGATTCGAGCCGCATCTCCCGACCTCATCCTGAGGAGCCGCGCTTAGCACGGCGTCTCGAAGGACGATCCAGTTGGCGGCTCCGGTCGTGCGCCCTGGAGCGTCCTTCGACAAGCTCAGGACGAGGGGGTGGTAGGGAGTTACGAGGAGGCTCAAATCCGTATTCATGCCATTCAAACCGGTAGGGTCAGGGTCAAGGCGAGCCAGATCGCCGGCAGGGGCCACGGTCTCGCGCGCCGGTTCGCGCCTTTCGTGGACAAGGAATGGTCGGACTGGCTGCCGACCTATGCCTATGCGATCGAGCATCGCGACGGGGTGATCCTTGTCGACACCGGCGCATCTGCAAGCTTGATGCGCCTTCCGCGCTGGCATCCCTATTTCCGGCTTGCGGTGCGGTTCGCGGTCGAACCGGAGCAGGAGGCGGCCCCGCAGCTTCGCGCGCTCGGCATATGCGCGATCGACGTGAAGCGCGTCATCGTCACGCATATGCACATCGATCACGACGGCGGCCTCGCCGGTTTTCCCACAAGCAAGATCCTGGCGAGCCCCGGAGAGATCGCGATCGCATCCGGGCTCGCGGGGCGTCTGCGCGGCTACCTTCCCGAGCGCTGGCCGAAGAGTTTTGACCCGCAGCCGCTGGTCCTCGATGGCGCCGCCTATGGGCCCTTCGCCCGATCCCGCCGGTTGACCGCCGACGGGGCGGTGATCGCGGTCGCGACGCCGGGCCATACGCGCGACCACATCTCCGTCGTCGTCGAGGACGGCGACACGGCGGTCTTCATCGCCGGCGACGCGTCCTACACCGAAGAGGCGATGCTTGCAGGACGGATCGACGGCGTCGGCGCCGACGAACGCGCCGAACGGGCGACGCTCGCGGCCATCCGCGCCTTCGCCGCCTCGCAGCCGACGATCTACCTGCCGGCGCACGATCCGGACGCCGCGCGCCGGCTTGCGGGGCGCTGCACGACGCAAGCTCTGCCTGATCAACGGCCCCGCAATGCGGAGCCGGGGCGAGCCGACTCGCTCGAGGTCGGAATGGCGGGTCATGCGCTGAGCGCCGCATCGACAGGAACGGCTTGGTCGCACGGGGCCAGGGAATGAGGTAAGGGACCGCTCCCGCGGTTCGAGGCCGCACCCGAATCGAGGCGATGAATCCAATTCCGTTCAATCAAAACCGCGGTGCGAAACTCCGGCCCGAGGCCGGTTCGCCGCGATGATGGTCAACAAGCGGCGTGGGCCGCAATGAACCAGCCGGACAGCTTGCCGGACCTCAAGGATGTTCTGACACCGGATCTCTTGACGCACGGCTACTGGCTCGTTGCCAGCCTTTCGGCCAACAGCTTTTGGCCGATGAATGTGCAAAAGCTGCACTGGCGCGGTGTGGACTTTTGGATCATTCCAGTCACGAAGCGCACTTATCCCGCGGTTGCGACGAACGCGATCCATCATCGCAGCGAGGAGCGGGAGAGGCTCCTGATGCGCTTTATCTCGCTGCTGAGTTGGGTCGAAGAAACTGGCTATGCACTCGAAGGCGGCGCCCTTAGTGGGGGGAACCTTCCGCGGCCGATGGGTCGGCCCGAGGGTCACATGGTCTTCGCTCGTGGTGCGCTCGACCTTCCCTACTTCCCTGAGGTCTCGGACGAAAGAGCTATGCGCGCTCTAGGTCTGATGCGGGAGGGTCGTTCACTCAACCACGTGGGATATGCGTTCCTGTCGTATTTCAAGGTCCTCGAAACGGCGTTTCCTAATGCTCCCAAGCGGGACACATGGGTAGCCGCCACGATCCCTAGACTTGACGGCTACGGCGTCATAGAGGCGCTCGGCGTCATTCGAGCGCAAGGCGCTCTAACTGCTAAGGAGATCAGCGATCATCTTTACAAGTCCGGCCGATGCGCTGTCGCGCACGCAGGTACCACGCCGGTCATGGACCCTGACAACCCGAGCGATCTGCGCCGCCTCGGCTCCGAGCTACCGATCATGCAGGCCCTAGCCGTCAGGGCAATTGAAGAGGCTTTTGGCGTCGAGACGCGGGGTACGAACACTCGCAAACACCTGTACGAGTTGGCGGGGTTCAAAGCGATCCTCGGCCCGGACATGGTGGCGCACGTTCAAGGCGGTGGGCCTCGGGAGGGTGCGCCGATGCTCGACATGCCTGATATTTCGGTGGGCATCCGGGGGCGCGATGCTTATGCGCCGCTGGAGCGGCTGAAATGCAAACACGCCGCTCACGAGAACAAGAGGATGTATCTCACCCTCGCGTCGGCGCAGGAGGATGTCGAGTTCCGGTTCGCCCTCGACTTCACTGCGGAGCGGCTTCACTTCGACGTCTATGAGGACTTGACCGTCCGAGATATTGGGACCGCCGACTCCGCCGACCGCGTCCACGACACAAGGCGGTTCTTCCATGACTACTTCCTCAACGGGCAGCTTCAAATTCTCAACGCGGATACCGGGGAGTTGATCAGCCGCAAGGTCGCCTTCATCCCGCTCAACGTGCACTTCAACCCCAAGGGCGCTGCGTTGGAACTGGCGCGATGGAAAGAGCTTGCTGCGCGGCGGCGAGAGGTTGACCAAGCGTTTTGCGGCGACATGCGAAGGTATCTGTGCGGCTATGACCTCAGTGTAGACGTTCGCTATGGAGGCGGTCCAATGGAGCACTTCGTCTTCGTGATCACCGATAGTGCGCGAAGACGTACCAGCCGAGAACCGCCGCGCCGACAATGCCCCAGAAGGTCCACAACTGGCGCGCTTCCTTCGCCGCCTGTTGCTGGTTCTCCTTCCACTCCCGCATGATGCCGTCGCGTTCTTCAGGGGTGCGCGCAACGTCGGACCGGATCATCGCGGACACCGCCTCGATCTGTTTTCCCAAGCGTTCAAGGCGAGCCATGATCAAGATCGCCATCAAGCCTACGATTAAGCCGATCTTTGTCCGAACAAGTTGTACCTCAGCAGCAGGCGGAGCCAGCCGCCTCAACCTTTTGTTTTAGCTCGGCTAGCGCGCTTGCGTCAGGTTCAGACCCCAATTGTTTGTACGTTGTGCTGTCGGCCATTTTCTCGCTCGCGCAGGTGCAGTACTTGTCAATTTCAGCTTCGCTGATGTTCTGGCCGAATGAGAGTTGTTTCTGAACGCACGCACGGGACATGCTGCCGACAAATGTCTTTCGAGCCTCGCCGCTTATTTTTTCACTACTGGAGAAGAAAACCTCTCCGTAGACCATGAGGGCTCCCACTATCAACACAAGCAATGCCGCGAAGGTGAGTGCGCCCCAGAGTGCGCTTACGTTCGACTTCCGTTGTCGCCCCCTATTTCGCACCACCGCGATCGAAACAAAGATCAGGGACGCGGCGAGAATTTGGCCAAATAAACCGCCGATCGTCGCGGCGCTGGCGGTGTGAGCGTAGTTTGCAAGTTCGAAACCTCGCCCGTTGCCGATCTGAAGTAGTAGGGTGAGGGCGCTAACGAGAAGCCCGATATTTGCGCTCTTCCATACGCTCCATTTTTCACCAGCGGCTGATGTTTACCATCGTCGCCTCGTCTGCCGCTCGCGCCTCTTCGCGCGCTTCCAGCTTCGTCATGGTCGACACACCCTGCTCGCACCTTTGGTTTGGAGGCGCGGAAGCGTGAGCGGGTGCGATGCTCGTTGCTTGTCGACCTGGCCGGTCTATCCGCGCTTGAGACGTATTATGCGGGGGTCACGATGCTGGCGTCAACGCTTCTGGCGTCGTGAGGGCCGCCCCCTCGCAAGAGGCCCTCGCGCGGGCGCAGGCGTGGCATGGGGCCGGATACTCAGGCGACTGCGGGGCTTTCCCTGCCGGGCGACGCAAGTCTCGTTGCACGTGCGGTCCACCCGGTCCTGGCAGTCGAAGGAGCCGCCTCGCTTGGCGTCGGCGCGGGGCGCCTGTGGGTTGAGCGCGGCTTCGAGCGAGCGGGTCGCCGCAGACGCCGGAACGCGTTAAGGGACGGTCCCCGCCCGGCCGAGACCCATTCGACACGATGAACCCGATCCCATTCAGGCGAAGCGACGGCGCCGGACGCCCCCCCGAAAACAGGGCCCCCGCCGACCGAATGACGAGCGCTCCGACGGTCGACAAGGACGAGCCGACCCTGATCCGCGCCCGGATCGGTGTGACCGCGATCTTCTTCGCCAGCGGGTTCGCGATCGGCGCCTGGGCCGTCGCCATCCCCTTGGTCAAGGCGCTCTTCGGCTTGTCCGATGCGACTCTCTCGCTCGTTCTGTTCGCCGCCGGCGCCGGCGCCATCGCCGCCATGCCTTTGGCCGGGCTCCTGCCGTCGCGGATAGGCGGCACGGGGCCGACCTTGCGCGTGACGGGGCCGATCTTCGCGGCGCTCCTCGCCGCCCTTCCACTCACGCACGCCCTCGCGCCGGGGATGGGGTTGCTCGCCCTCTGCGCCTTCCTGTTCGGGATGTTCAATGTTCTCGTCGACGTGCCGATGAACGCGCATGCGAGCGTCGTCGAGGGACGGTGGGGACGGCCGATCATGTCCTCGTTTCATGCGGCCTGGAGCGGGGGCGGCCTCGTCGGAGCGGCCATCGGGGGCCTCCTCATCGCTCGAGGGGCCAGCGTGTCCGCGCAACTCGGCGTCGAGGCATTCCTGACATCCGCAATTGCCCTCGCTGCGAGCCTGCAGATCGGGGTCGGCGATGCGCACCCCGGGGGAACGTTCTTCGCGCTCCCCGAACGAAGGCTGATCGCGCTCGGGGCGGTCGCCTTTCTGTCGGTCTTCGCCGAGGCGGCCATCAACGACTGGAGCACGCTCTACCTCAGCGCCGACATCGGCATGAGTCACGGCGCCGCGGCGGCCGGATTCTCTGCTTATGCGCTGATGATGTTTCTCGGCCGCGCCTTCGGCGATGGAGTCGTGCATCGCCTCGGCCGGACGCGAGTCATCGCGCTGGGCGCGGTCGCCGTTTTCGCGGGAATGGGACTCGCCGTCGGTTTTGCTTCTCCAGCGGCCGTCATCGCCGGATTCTGCGTCGTCGGACTCGGTCTCGCCAACATGGTGCCGGCGGTCTTCAGCGCCAGCGCGGCGGTGGCGACGTCGCCGTCGCTCGGAGTCGCCATGGCGGCGACGCTCGCCTACGCGTCCAATCTGATCGGTCCGCCGATCCTCGGCGCCATCGCCTCCGCTTCGAGTCTGCGGGTGGCCTTTGCCATGCTTCTGCCGGTCGCGGTCGCGATCCTGGCTCTGGCGAACGGCCAGCGGAAACCCTCGACCGGCGGCTGACCCCGCAAGCGCCTCAGTCCATCGCCGCATCTGCCGCCCGCGAGCGAAGCCGGCCCGACATTCGTTCACGGCTCGGCCCGGCTATGCGTGCCGATCAAGCGCTCCGCCTCGGAGACAACGCGCTCGACGATCTCCGCTGCGGGAGGGATGTCATCAATCAAGGCGCAGGCCTCGCCGGCGATGACGCCCGCCATGTCGAAATCGCCCTTGTCTCGCGCCGCAGCGTAATCCTGAGCAATTTCTTCCGCACGGGCTTCCAATTCGTCCTCATGACCGAACCATCGTTCGAGGTGGCGGTTGCGCAGCACGCGGCCGGTGTACCCAGAGGGCCAGCGGACTCGGCGCGAAATGTCGAAGACGACAGAGCGGACGGTCTGTCCGCCGCCGGCGGCGACAATTCGACGCTTGGCTTCCGGATGTCCATCGGATTCCTCGGAAGCGTAGAACCGCGTGCCCATGAGCACGCCCTCGGCTCCGAGCATCATCGCCGCCGCCAATCCGCGACCGTCGGCGATCCCGCCGGCGGCGACCACCGGGACGTCGGGACACGCGTCCACCACTTGCGGAAGCAGGGTGAAGAGCGGCTCGGAGAGGCCGTGTCCGCCGCCTTCCGCGCCCTGGGCGACGATGACATCCGCGCCAGCTTCCGCCGCATCGCGGGCTTGGCCCGCGCTCTGAACTCCGCAGATCAGCCGGGCTCCGGCGGCCTGGATCGTCCGACCGAACGGGCGGGGATCGCCAAACGAAAGCATGATGGCTGACGGGCGATGGGCAAGGGCCACGTCGAGAACGTCAGGGCGCTCCGCAAGGCTCCAGGTAATGAAACCGCAGCCAATGCGCGCGTTGCCCGCTTTGCCCCATTCCCGCTCGATCCAATCCCTGTTGCCATAACCCCCGCCAAGGAGTCCGAGACCGCCCGCCTGGCTGACCGCCGCCGCCAGCTTTCCGCCGGCAATCACGTACATGGGAGCGAGAAGCACCGGCCATTCAATTCCCAGCGTCCGAGTCAAGCGATTGCGAATTGCCATCGTCGCTGCTCCCGCCCCTGGACCTCCCGCCGTCGACCGGCGGGATCGAACAACCACCGCCCGGGATGATGTCCAATCGTTCCAGAATGCGCCGGTTTCTGCCCCTCAGTCCATCACCGCATGCGCCGCCGCTTCGCGGGACGGCGCCGGCGCGGCCCTCGTCGAGCGGATGAGCGCGAGCAGCGGGAAGGCGGAGAGCGAGACGAGGGTCATCAGCAGGAAATCGTTCGAATAGGCCATCGCCGCGGCCTGCTGAGTCACCATTTGCTCGAGCATTTCGAGCTTCGGCAAGCCCATCCCGGACAGCATTCCGGCATTGGGCATGTGGAGGGCGTCGCTGAACGGCGTAACGTGCTCGACGAGCTGGCTGTGATATTCGCTGATCATGCTCGTCAATTGCGCGATGACGATCGAGATGCCGACCGCCGAGCCCAGGTTGCGGATCAGGGTCCACAGCGCCGCGCCCTCGGTCCTGAGCTCGCCGGGCAGGCTGGCGAAGGCGATGGTGTTGAGCGGCACGAACACGAAGCCGAGGCCGAAGCCCTGCGCGATCGAGTTGATCGCGATCGTGCGCGCCGACACGTCGAGCGACCAGCCGACCATCAGCCACAGCGACGACGTCGCCAGGACAAGGCCGATGAAGATGAGGATGCGCGGGTCGACCCTGCCGCTGAGCCTTCCGACGAGGAACATCGCCACGAAGGTGCCGATGCCGCGCGCGCCGAGCAGGTAGCCGCTCGAGAGCACGGGGTAGCCCAGCATGTTCTGGATGAAGGGCGTCACCAGCGCCATGGTCGCCAGCAGGATGATGCCGATCTGGAACATGAAGACGAGCGCGATGGAAAAGTTCCAGTCTCGGAAGATGCGCAAGGATATGAAGGGCCGCTTCGACGTCGTGCAGTCGACGAAGAAGAAGTAGAAGCCGACGATCGAGAGAACCGTCTCGATGATGATCTCGGTCGAGTTCGAACCAGCCGAGCTCCTGCCCGCGGTCGAGCATCATCTGCAAGGCGCCGATGCCCAGCGACAGGCTCAGGAAGCCGAACCAGGAGAACGGCACGTCGCGACGGGTCGGCGTCTCGGCCAAGAAAACCGAGAGGCCGACCGTCGTCAGGATGCCGAAGGGCAGATTGACGAAGAACACCCAGCGCCACGAATAGGAGTTGGTCAGCCAGCCGCCGAGCGTCGGCCCCATGATCGGCCCGAGCATGACGCCCATGCCCCAGATCGCCATGGCCGAGCCGCGCCGGGCCGGCGGAAAGATGTCGAGCATCACCGCCTGGCTGAGGGGCACCAATGCCGCGCCGAATACGCCCTGCAGCAGGCGGTAGGCGACCATCTGCTCGATCGAAAGGGCGATGCCACACAGCATCGAGGCGACGGTGAAGCCGGCGGTGCAGACGATGAACAGCTTCTTGCGGCCGAAGCGCGTCGCCATCCAGCCGAGCGGCGAGGTCATGATCGCCGCGGCGACGATGTAGGAGGTCAGCACCCAGTTGACCTGATCCTGGGTCGTCGACAGCGAGCCCTGCATGTAGGGCAGGGCGACATTGGCGATGGTCGTGTCGAGCGCCTGCATGACCGTCGCCATCATGATGCAGACGGTCAGCATCCATCGCACCGTCGGCGCGATGGTCTCGTAGAGCGGCCGATTCATTTCGTCAGGGCGGCTTTGGCGGCGCCGAGGCGATGCGCGACGTCGTCGACGAAATCGGCGAGGTCGGACAGAACGCCCTTCAGCGTCCGCACGCGGCCGGTGTCGATCGACAGATAGGCGCTCATCCCGGCGCGCACGTTGCTCGTGTCCTCGTTGGGGCCGAAGCAGAAGCGCAGGGGCACCCGCTGGACGACCTTGACCCAGTTGCCGCTGGCGTTCTGCGGCGGCAGGATCGAGAACTGCGCGCCGGTGCCCGGCGCGATCGAGCAGATCGTTCCGTTCCAGACCCGGTCAGGAAAGGCGTCGACCGTTACCGTCGCGGGCTGTCCCGCGCGGACATAGGTCATGTCCGATTCCTTCGGATTGGCGTCGACCCAGAGACCCGTGTCGGCGACGACCGCGAACACGGGCTGCCCGGCGGGTGCGACGCGGCCGAGCTCGATCTGTGTGACCTGGGTCGCCACGCCGTCGATCGGCGCGAGGACTTTCGTATTGCGCAGGTTGCGCTCCGCCTCCTCGACGCCGGCCTTCGCCTGGATGTATTCGGGGAAGTCATCGATCGAAGCATCGAGGCTGCCGCCGAGCTTGACCATCGTCGTCGCCTGCTGGTTGCGGACGAATTCGAGGATCTGCTTGGCCTGGATGAGGGCAGCCATGGACGTGTCGCGATCGACGTTCGTTCCCGCGCCGCGCGCGGCCAGTTCGTTCTTCCGGTCGAAGTCGGCCTGCCGCACCTTGACCGAATCCTGGCCCATCCTGATCTGATCCTGGTTGCTCACATACGAGGACTTGAGATTGGCGAACGCGACCTTGGCCGCGTCGAGCCGGCCCTTGGCGAGCGCGAGCGCGATTGTGTAAGGCTCGGGATCGATGTCGAACAGCGGGTCGCCGGTCTTGACCTTCTGCCCCTCGATCACGTGGACCGCGACGACGGGTCCGGTCACCTGCGGAGTGATCAGCACCTTCTGCGCCCCGACATAGGAATTGTCGGTCGTGACGTAGCGGCCGCCGTTCAGCCACCAGCCGAAGCCGAGCGCGAGCGCAATCAGCGGCACGACGACGAGCAGGATGAACCGGGTTCCGCCCGTCCGCTTGCGCTTGACGACCATCGGCGTCGGCGCGGGCGGGGCGGGAGCGGGAGGCGCTGGCTGAGCCGGAGGCGCCGGAGCCGGAGTCCGCGCCGGCGTGAACTGCACCGTCTGGGCGGAGACGGGCGGGGAGGGGACGTCCGCGGCTTCGCGCGCGGCGGCGATCTTGCTCGGCGTCACTTTGCGCAAGCTCCCGGATGCAATTCGGCCTTGAGATTGGCCTTGATGGTGGCGAGTCCGTCCAGGATCGTGCGGATCGCGTCTTCGTCGAGTCCCGCCAGCGCCCGGCCCATCACGTCTTCCGCCAGTGCGCCGAGCGCCCTGAGCGCCGGCGCGGCCTTCTCGGTCAGATACAGCCGATGCGCGCGCCGGTCGGCCGGATCGGCGCGCCGCTCGACCAGGCCCGCGGCGTCCAGCTTGTCGACGAGACGGCCGAGCGTGATCGGGGCGATGTCGAGCGCCTCGGCAAGCTCGCTCTGCTTGGCGCCCTCGCAGCGCTGGAGCCGCGAAAGCACGGCCCATTGGGCTCGGGTGGTATTGAGTTCGCGCGCCCGTTGATCGGAATAGGTCCGTAGGAGGCGGGCGGCATCGTGCAACTCGAAAGCGAGTTGGCGCGCGGGGCTGAAGAGCCGATTGTAAGCAACAGACATGATAAGCTAGCTTATAATATGCCGGCGATCCAAATTCAATAGCAGGGCACCGTTAGCCCGTGATGAATTTCAGCTGAGTCCATCTGACAAGTCGCCGGTCCTTCCGGCGCGCCGCCGTCAGCTGCCGCGGTAGGTCGAATAGCTCCACGGCGAGACGATGAGCGGCACATGATAATGCGCGTCCGGGTCCGCGACGGCGAAGCGGATCGGGACGACGTCCAGAAATGGCGGATCGGCCAGTTTCGCACCCTGGCCACGGAAATAGTCGCCGGCGTGAAAAACGAGTTCGAAACGGCCGACGCGTGCGTCCGCGGCGCCGATCAGCGGCTTGTTCGTGCGTCCGTCAGCGTTGGTCGTCGTCGCGATCACGAGCGTGCGGGAGTCGTCGCCGCCGACCTCGTAAAGCTCGACCCGGACCCCTCGGGCGGGGCCGCCGCGGGTCACGTCAAGGACATGGGTGGTCAATCCGGCCAAGGCGCGCACTCCCAAAACGATCAGGCCGCAAGCTTAGCGCGCCGCCCCCGCGGGGGCCATGCGGCGGGTGCGGTCGGCGTGTCGATCCATGCGGAATTCACATGACAGAAGCGCCGCATGCGAAGATTGCCAATTTCAAGAGCGCGTGAGAAGAGACTGCGACAATTTCGCGCACCGACTTTCGTCTAGCGCGAGGGAGGCCGGCCCGATGGACGACAGAGTAACGTCTCACGACGATGAGACCGACGAGTGGCTCGACGCGCTCGACTCGCTCGAGGCTTTCGAGGGAATCGGCCGGGTCGACGAGATCCTCGATTCCGTCGTCGTTTCCGCGCGGCGCAAGGGCGCGCGGCTGCCGTTTGCCGCCAACACGGCCTACATCAACACGATCCCTCCGGAAGCCCAGCCGCGCCATCCGGGCGACCGCAAGACCGAGATGCGCATCCGCCGTTTCGTGCGCTGGAACGCCGCCGCCATCGTGGTCAAGGCGAACAAGGAGTTGTCCGAGCTCGGCGGCCATATCGCGAGCTTCCAGTCGGCGGCGACCCTGTACGACACCGGCTTCATGCATTTCTGGCATGCGGCCAACGAGCAGCATGGCGGCGACCTGATCTATTTCCAGGGCCACAGCTCGCCGGGCATCTATGCCCGCGCCTTCCTCGAGGGACGCCTGAGCGAGGACCAGCTTCTCCACTTCCGCCAGGAGGTCGGCGGCAAGGGACTGTCGTCCTACCCGCACCCGTGGCTGATGCCCGATTTCTGGCAATTCCCGACGGTGTCGATGGGTCTCGGACCGCTGATGGCGATCTATCAGGCGCGGTTCCTGCGCTATCTGCAGGGCAGGGGACTCGCCGACACCGAGCGGCGGAAGGTCTGGGTGTTCTGCGGCGACGGGGAGATGGACGAGCCGGAATCGCTCGGCGCGATATCGCTCGCCGGACGCGAGAAGCTCGACAACCTGATCTTCGTCATCAACTGCAACCTGCAGCGGCTCGACGGGCCGGTGCGCGGCAACGGTAAGATCGTGCAGGAGCTCGAGGCCGATTTCCGCGGCGCCGGCTGGAACGTGATCAAATGCCTGTGGGGCTCCGGCTGGGACGAACTGCTCGCCAGGGACACGCAGGGGAAGCTGCGCCAGCTGATGGAGGAATGCGTCGATGGCGAGTACCAGGACTTCAAGTCGAAGGACGGCGCCTATATCCGCAAGAACTTCTTCGGCCGCTACCCCGAAACCGCGGCGATGGTCGAGGACTGGACCGACGCCCAGATCTGGGCGCTGACCCGGGGCGGCCACGATCCGATCAAGGTCTATGCAGCCTACAAGGCCGCGGTCGATCACAGGGGCCAGCCGACCGTCATTCTCGCCAAGACGGTCAAGGGCTACGGCATGGGCTCGGCGGGCGAGGGCCAGATGATCGCCCATCAGGCCAAGAAGCTCGGCGACGAGGCCCTGAGAGGATTCCGCGACCGGTTCCAGATCCCGGTGAGCGATGAGGATCTGCACAACGTGCCGTTCCTGCGGTTCGCCGAGGACAGCCCCGAGATGAAATATCTGCGGGAGCGGCGCGCGGCGCTCGGCGGCTATCTGCCGTCGCGCCGCCGGACCACCGAACCGCTGCCCGTTCCTCCCCTCTCGACCTTCGATGCGCTGCTCAAGGCGACGGCCGAGGGGCGGGAGATCTCGACCACCATGGCCTTCGTCCGTATCCTGACCACGCTCCTGCGCGACAAGGAGATCGGCCCGCGCGTCGTGCCGATCGTTCCCGACGAAAGCCGCACCTTCGGCATGGAGGGGCTGTTCCGCCAGGTCGGCATCTTCAGCCAGGTCGGTCAGCTCTACCGGCCGCAGGACGCCGACCAGCTGATGTATTACCGGGAGGACACGAAGGGCCAGATCCTTCAGGAGGGCATCAACGAGCCGGGAGCGATGGCCTCCTTCATCGCCGCGGGCACCTCCTACTCGACCTCCAACGTGCCGATGATCCCCTTCTATATCTACTATTCGATGTTCGGCTTCCAACGGATCGGCGACCTCGCCTGGGCGGCGGGCGACATGCGCACCCGCGGCTTCCTGATTGGCGGCACCTCCGGCCGCACCACGCTCAACGGCGAGGGGCTGCAGCATGAGGACGGGCACAGCCACGTGCTCGCCTCGACCATCCCGAACTGCGTCACCTACGACCCGACCTACGCCTACGAGCTCGCGGTCATCGTCCATGCGGGCCTCAGGCGCATGCTGGTCGATAACGAGGACGTCTACTATTACATCACCACTCTGAACGAGAATTACGCCCATCCGGCCATGCCGGAAGGCGCGGAGGAGGGGATTCTCCGCGGCGCCTACAAGCTGCGCGACGTCGCCGCCAAGGCGCCCGGCAGGGGCTCCGGCCTTTCGGTGCGGCTGCTCGGCGCAGGTGCGATCCTGCGCGAGGTTGAGGCCGCAGCCGAGATGCTGGCCGAGGAGCACGGAGTCTCCAGCGAGGTATGGAGCGTCACAAGCTTCACGGAACTGCGCCGCGAAGGCCTCGACGCCGAGCGCTGGTCGATGCTGCACCCCGAGGAAGAGCCGCGCGTTCCCTTCATCACCCGGGCGCTGGCCGGCGGCAAGGGGCCGGTGATCGCCTCGACCGATTACATGAAGGCCGTCGCTGACGGCGTCCGGCCCTATGTGCCGGCCCGCTTCAAGGTCCTCGGCACCGACGGTTTCGGCCGCTCCGATTACCGTCGCCGGTTGCGTTCGTTCTTCGAGGTCGACCGATACCACGTGGTGGTGGCGAGCTTGAAGGCGCTGGCTGACGATCAGCTTCTGCCGAGCAAGCGCGTCAAGGAGGCGATCAGCACGTACGGCATCGACCCCGCCGGGCCGAATCCGGCGCGCAGCTGATCCCCTATTCCATTCACCCCGAGCGAAGGAGCGCGCCCCGGTGGCGAAAATCGAAGTCAAGGTGCCGGATATCGGCGACTTCAAGGATGTGCCGGTCATCGAGGTGCTGGTGAAGCCCGGCGACACGGTCAAGGTCGACCAGTCGCTGATCACCCTCGAATCCGACAAGGCGACCATGGACGTGCCCTCGCCGGTCGCTGGCAAGGTCGCCGAAGTTTTGGCCAAGGTCGGCGACAAGATGTCGATGGGCGTCCTGATCGCGCGGGTCGATGCGGAGGGCGCGGCAGCGGCGCCCCCGGCCGCTCCTGCGAAAGCTGAGCACGTGCCGCCCCCGGCTGAGCCGGCCGCTCCAGCGCCCGCAGCGCAGCCGCCTTCTGCCGCGGCTCCTGCTCCGGCCACCGGAGAGGGGCCGGCGAAGCCGGACTTCTCGGGCGTCTTCGCCGGGCCTGCGGTGCGCCGGCTGGCGCGCGAACTCGACCTCGACCTCAACACGATCAAGGGCAGCGGCGAGCACGGTCGCATCACCCGGGAAGACGTCAAGGCGGCGCTGACGGGGGGCGCGGTTCCCGCCGCGGGCGGCGGCGGAGGGACGCTGCCGGCCGTTCCCGCGGTCGACTTCGCCAAGTTCGGTCCGATCGAGACTGTGCCCCTGTCGCG
Source organism: uncultured Alphaproteobacteria bacterium (assembly GCA_963741405.1). GTDB lineage: Bacteria > Pseudomonadota > Alphaproteobacteria > Rhizobiales > Beijerinckiaceae > Roseiarcus. The sequence goes on along the minus strand of CAVUHX010000039.1, from coordinate 940,858 downwards.
CATCAAGCGCATCTCCGGGCCGCGCCTGCACGCCTCCTGGGTCAACGTGCCGCACGTCACCCATACGGACGAGGCCGACATCAGCGACCTCGAGGCCTTCCGCAAGTCGCTCGACGAGGACGCGAAGAAAGACAAGGCGAATCCCTACCGCGTCTCGCTGCTGCCGCTCCTGATGCGCGCGACCGTCGCGACGCTGAAGGCCTTTCCGAACTTCAATTCCGCGCTGAGCCCGGGCGGAGACTCCCTGGTCCTGCGGAAATACTGGCACATCGGCGTCGCCGTCGACACGCCCGAGGGGCTGGTCGTCGCGGTGGTCAAGGACGTCAATCAGAAGGGCGTGATCGAGCTCGCCCGCGAACTCGGGTCGCTGTCCGAGAAGGCGCGGGCGGGCAAGCTCGCGCCGGCCGAGATGCAGGGCGCGACTTTCACTATCTCTTCGCTCGGGGGCATCGGCGGCACGAATTTCACCCCGATCGTCAATGCGCCCGAAGTGGCGATCCTCGGCGTGGTGCGGTCGAAGATGACCCCGGTGTGGGATGGCGCAGCCTTCCGGCCGCGCCTGATGCTGCCGCTTTGCCTTTCCTACGATCACCGCGTCATCGACGGCGCGGCCGCGGCGCGCTTCATGCGCCACCTGGCGACGGTCGTCGAGGACATGCGGCGGGTCATTCTCTAGAGCGGGGGCGAGGGACCTATGGCGCAGGACATCCGCCTTCCCGACATCGGCGACTTCAAGGACGTGCCGGTCATCGAGATCCTGGTTTCGCCCGGACAGGCCGTCAAGAAAGAGGCGACGCTGCTGACGCTCGAGAGCGACAAGGCGACGCTCGACGTTCCGGCGCCGGAAGACGGCGTCATCGGAGAAATCCTGGTCAAGGTCGGCGACAGGGTGAGCCAGGGCAGCCTGCTCGCGACCTACGCGAGCGCCGGCGCGCCGGCCGCCGCGACGCCGGCCCCGGCGGCCGCGCCGCAACCCGCGCCCGCTCCGGCCGATTTCGAGACCGATCTCCTCGTCCTCGGCGCCGGCCCGGGCGGCTATACCGCGGCGTTCCGCGCCGCCGATCTCGGGCAGAGAGTGGTGCTGGTCGACCGCCGGCCGGAGCTCGGCGGCGTCTGCCTCAACGTCGGCTGCATTCCCTCGAAGGCGCTCCTCCATGTCGCCAAGACCATCGACGAAGCGTCGGCGATGGCGGCGCACGGCGTCAGCTTCGGCGCGCCCTCGATCGAGCTCGCCGGGGTCCGCAAGTGGAAGGACGGGGTCGTCAAGCGCCTGACGACGGGCCTCACGGGCCTTTCCCGCCAGCGCAAGGTGACGGTGGTTCGGGGCGAGGGGGTATTCACCTCGCCGAACACCGTGCGGGTGGAGACCGCCGAGGGAACGCGGGTCGTGCGCTTCGCCAAGGCGATCATCGCCGCCGGCTCCGAGCCGGTCGCCCCGGGCTTCATTCCCGCCGATCCCCGCATCTGGGACTCGACCGCGGCGCTCGAGCTGCGATTCATCCCCAAGCGCATGCTCGTCCTCGGCGGCGGCATCATCGGCCTTGAGATGGCGACCGTCTATCGTGCGCTCGGCGCGGGCATAACCGTCATCGAAATGATGGACCAGCTGATGCCGGGCGCCGATCCCGATATCGTCGCGCCGCTCGCCAAGCGGCTCGGCAAGACCGACACGATCCTTCTGAAGACGAAGGTGACCGCGGTCCGGGCGGAGCCGGAGGCGCTCGTCGTCGCCTACGAGGGGGAGGGCGGCGCGAACACCGAATTGTTCGACGCGATCCTCGTCTCGGTCGGCCGCCGGCCGAGCGGCAAGCTGATCGGCGCCGAGGCGGCGGGAGTCGCCGCCGACGAGCGAGGCTTCGTCGCGGTCGACCGGGAGATGCGGACCAATGTCCACCACATCTTCGCCATCGGCGACATCGTCGGCCAGCCGATGCTGGCCCACAAGGCCTCGCACGAGGCCAAGGTCGCCGCCGAGGTGGCGAGCGGCCAAAAGGCCGCCTTCGACGCCCGCGCCATTCCCTCGGTCGCCTACACCGATCCGGAAGTGGCCTGGGTCGGCGTCACCGAGACGGAGGCGAAGGCGAAAGACCTCAAGTTCGGCAAGGCGGTGTTCCCCTGGGCGGCGAGCGGGCGGTCGCTGTCGCTCGGCCGCGACGAGGGCCTGACCAAGACACTGTGGGACGAGGAGACGGGGCGCCTGATCGGCTGCGGCATCGTCGGGCCCAACGCCGGGGATCTCATCTCCGAGGCCGCGCTGGCGATCGAGATGGGGTGCGAGGCCGAGGACATCGGCCTCGCCATCCACCCCCACCCGACGCTGTCGGAGACCTTCGCCATGTCGGCCGAGGCTTTTGCGGGCACGCTGACCGACCTCTACATGCCGAAGAAGAAGGCGTAGGAACATTCTTTTCTCCCTGTTTCTCCCTGCTATCAGGGAGAAGCGAGGGAAGGCCGACGGTTCTGCGTGTCTGTAAACCTCGAAAAATAGGTTGTCTCAAAGGAGTTGCCGCGGGTGGTTGAAACATTGAACCTATCTCTGGCGTGTAAATAACAGGAGAGAAAATGGACCTGTTTCGCGTCGGAACAGGAGAGAGGGGACCGGGCAGGTCCGGCGTCGGGAACGCCTCCGATCGCGCATGGGCGGGGGAAACGCGCCTCCATCTCATACAAAAGATCAAGAACACGGAGCAAGACCCTGATTGTCGTGGTCTTTCGTGCGCACCGGACGGAGGCAGGCCTCGGCCAGGATTATTCCGAGCGGCTGAAGCGGATGGCCGATCTTGCGGTGAAGATGCCCGGCTACATTTCGCATAAACCGTTCGTCGCCGAGGATAGCGAGCGCCTGACGCTGTTCGAATGGGAGTCGGCGGACACCCTGCGCGCCTGGGCGACGCACCCGGAGCACGTCCCGGTCGAGGAGATCGGACGGCAGAAGTTCTATGAGGACTATCGCCTTCAGGTCTGCGAGGTCGTGCGCGAGTCGACGTTCAGGCGCAAGGGCGGGGCGGCGGCAGGTCTGGATGTTTCGTGAAGCCTGATCCGATCCGATGAAGACGGCCTTCCTCGGGCGGGCGCCAATGGCGACTCGGGGAACGCGCGGTGATACACTGAAAGCTGGAGCGTGAAGGCTGACCGTATGGCCATCGCCGGTCTGGTTTATGAACAAACCAAGAAGCTTCCCGAACACCTCGCCCGGGAGGTGCTGGATTTCGTCGGCTATCTTACGTAACGCCAACAACGCGAGCGCGTCCACGATCTGATCAGGGCTCAAGAATCCGCCTTGAGGACGGTTTGGGATAACCCCGAGGATCAGGCGTGGGATCGTGTTTGAACGCGGCGACTTGGTTCTGATTTCCTTTCCCTTCTCGGACCTGTCAGCGGCAAAGAAGCGGCCGTGTTCATGCTGACCAGGCCCGACGCCTACGGCGATTTCATAGCCCTGGCGGTCACCTCCCGTCCCCAGACCGATCACTGCATCGCCCTCGATCCAGCGGACCTCGCGCCGCCACGGGACGCGCCGCCTTCGCCCCGGTTTCGCATGGCGAATTGAATGCACTGGCACCGTAACCCGCGTAACCCGAGATACGCCCGCGACGGAGAGCGATATCTGGGCGCGCGTCCTTCGAATGAAGAGCCTAACGCGGATCAAAGGCAAGTTCAGCGACCTACTGCGACCGTGCGAGACGGGCGCGTGGCCGCGACTGCGCGAGCGACTGAACCGCCTTCTTGGCGGGTGGTCGGCGTACTTCGGCTACGGAACCCTGAACGCGGCGTACAGGAGCGTCGACCGACAATTGTCAATCGGCGTCCAAAATTGACCCCCGATCGGCGTCCAAAATTGACCCCTGTTGGTGCCAGGGCGCGGACGGCAGCGCTCGGCCCGGCGTAGCTGGTCGGGGTTGCGCAGCCGGGGCGAGCGCGGTTTGGTTGACCTGAGATTGTCTCGCGTCAGGCGCGGTTCTTGAAGCGCCAGCTTTCGTTGCCGGTCTCGACGATGTCGCAGTGATGGGTGAGGCGGTCGAGCAGCGCGGTGGTCATTTTTGGATCGCCGAACACGCTCGGCCATTCGCCGAAGGCGAGGTTGGTGGTGACGATGATCGAGGTGCGCTCATAGAGACGGCTGATCAGGTGGAACAGCAATTGCCCGCCGGCCTGGGCGAAGGGGAGATAGCCGAGTTCGTCGAGGATCACGAAGTCGAGGCGGGTGAGATAATCAGCAAGCCGTCCCTGGCGGCCGGCGCGCGCCTGAGCCTCGAGCTGATTGACGAGATCGACGGTGGTGAAGAAGCGCCCGCGCGATCCGGCGCGGATGCAGCTTCGCGCGATCGCGATGGCCAGGTGCGTCTTGCCGGTGCCGGTTCCCCCGACCAGGACGAGGTTGCGCTGCTGGGCAAGGAAGCCGCCGGCGGCGAGGTCGCGCACGAGAGCCTCGTTGATCGGCGAGTTCTTGAACGCGAAGTCGTCGACGTCCTTGGCCAGCGGCAGCTTGGCGACTGTGAGCTGGTATTTGATCGAGCGCGCCTGCTTCTCCGAGATCTCGGCTTTCAGGAGATCGCCGACGAAACGCTGCGGCTCATGCTTGCGCTTGAGCGCCGTGGTCAGCGTCTCGTCGTAGGCGCTCCTCATCCCGTAGAGCTTGAGGCTGCTCATCATGTCGAGGACTTCGGTTCTTTCCATGGGTTACACGCTCCTGAGTTGGTCGTATCGGGCGCAGTCGGCGATCGGCGCGTGACGGAGCTGCAACGCGTCGGGCGTCATGATCGTCGCCGCCGGTCCGGGATCGCGCTGACGCGCGAGGATGTTGATGACGACGTCGGCCGAATGGACGCCCTCGGACAGCGCCTGAAGGCAGGCGGCCTCCACCGCAAGCAATCCATCGGTGAGCACGGCGGCGAGGATTTTGACCATCTGCCGGTCGCCGTCGTCGGAGCCGGCAAGCTTGCGCCGCACGCGATCGAGCGCCGTCGGCAGCACCCAGTCCTTGAACGGCGCCCCGTTGCGCAAGGCTCCCGGCTTGCGCGCCAGGACCGGAACGTAATGCCAAGGATCATAGACCGTCGCGCCACGCCCATAGCGGCGTGGGTGTTCCGCCACGATGCGCCCGTCCTGGCGGATCACGACGCGATCGGCGTAGGCGTGGACTTCGACCGGGCGGCCGACCGCGCTGGCGCTCACCGAGTATTTGTTGTTGTCGAAGCGGACGAGGCAGGTCTTCGACACCGAGGCCGGCAGGGCATGGAAGCCGTCGAAGCGGCCGCGATAGGGAATGAGCTTGGGGCGCTCTTCCTCGAAGACCTCCCAGATCGTCCTGTCGGGCTGTTCGGGATGAGAATGCGCCTTGGCCCAGGCGATGCATTTGTCCATCAGCCAGGCGTTCAGTTCGTCGTAATTCTTGACGCGCAAGCGCGGGGTGAAGAAGCGCTCGCGCACGAGGCCGACCTGGTTCTCGACCTGGCCCTTCTCCCAGCCCGAGGCCGGCGTGCAGGCAACGGGCTCGACGAGGTGATGCGAGCACATCTGGAGGAAGCGGCGATTGTATTGCCGATCCTTGCCGACGAAGATCGTCTCCACCGCCGTCTTCATGTTGTCGTAGATGCCGCGCGAGCAGGCGCCCCTGAAGAACGCGAACGCCCGCTCGTGGGCGTCGAAAACCATCTCCTGCGTTTCGCGCGGATAGGCGCGTGCGAGCATCATGCGGCTGTGGCAAAGACGGATGTGCGCGACCTTCACGGTCGTCGTTACCCCGTCCATCACAACGATGTCGTGGCTCCAGTCGAACTGGTAGGCCTCGCCCGGCGAGAACGTCAGCGGGACGAAGGCGCTCGCCGTCGCGCTCGCGTTCGCCTTGGCCCAAGCGCGGGCGTAACGTCGAACGGCGTCGTAGCCGCCTTCGTAGCCGAGCGTCCGCAGCTCCTCGAAAATGCGGATCAGCGTCATCCGCTCGCGCGCCGAAGCGTCCGCGTTCCTCGCCAGCAGCCGATCGAGGTCTTCCGTCCAGCCACCCAGCTTCGGCCGCGGCTGAACTTCTCGTCCATAGAAAAACGCCGTCTCCGCCGATCGCAGGACCTTGCGCACCGTGTTGCGCGACAGCCTCAGGTCGCGCGCGATCTCCCTGATCGTCTTGCCCTGAACGAAATGCTCCCGCCGTATCCGACCAATCGTCTCCACAATCAGCATCCCTCACCGCCCGCTTCGCGCCAAAGCAGGCAGCCGAACAAATCGGAAATCAGGGGGTCAATTTTGGACGCCGATCCCCCGCCTCAGGGGGTCACTTTTCCACGCCGAAACACACCGACATGTCGGCGATCGGGTCCGGCGCTTCCTCAACCGGCGCGCCAAGCGCGGCGGACGCGGCGCGCGTTAGTACTCTTGGAACGAAATCTTCGGGAGGCTCGGCGTGCAGCGTCTAACCCGCGACAGACCGGCACAATGCGCAAGGATTTTAAATGACTAAATTGCCCACAATTGTTATGTTCCAACCATGACACTAATTTTGACCGCAGCAACCCGACAATACGTTGTCCAGGTCAGTGATCGTCTGGTGACCGCTGCCCGAGGCACGAAGATTGTGGAGTTCGACTCGATCGCCAACAAGACGGTCGTATACAGAGCAAAGGACGCCTTGGTCTCAATCGGCTATTCGGGGATCGCTCACGTAGGTGGCGAGCCAACCGACGAGTGGATTGCCCAATGCCTATTAGGTATTCCGGTGCCACGCGGTCGCGACGGCAAAGGTCGGGCAATGTCGGTGGGTGGAGAATACAACGACTGGGACATTGGCTTCGCTTCAATTCGAATCAAAGATCATTTAACCGCCCTGACATCAAGCCACATCGACGAGCACGGACTTTACGTGACAATCGCGGGGTGGCAGTTTCAACACAGCGGAGCGCGGCCAATAGTCGTGGAGATAGAACGTCGCGGCGGACGTACTGCCCTCCGCCGCGCGAAAAGAACCTGGGGTAAGTACGATAATTTTCGTCTATAGCGGGAATCCTCGGACTTCCGAAAACCGTTTGACCGAATCGCCAGGATCGATTCCACTCATCGGATGAAGGCGGCCCGCAATTTCCTCAGCCCGGCGGATCGGGCCGACCTGGTGAAGATCGCCAGGGACGGGCTGGAGGAGCATCGCATCGCCCGCCGGGCGAACGCCTTGATCCTGCTCGACCGGGGCATGAGGTTCGAGGAGGTGGCGAAGGTTCTCCTCATCGACGATTCGACCGTCCGTTCTTGGCTCATGGCCTTCAACGAAGGTGGAGTCGAAGAACTCGTCCTGTTCGATCTCAAGGGCGGAACCGGCGCGTTGTCGCCCCTCCAGATCGACGAGCTTCGCGCCTGGGCGACGGAGGTTCTGCCGGCCTCGACCGTCGAGGTCGGGCAGTTCATCCGCAGCCGGTTCCGCATCGACTATGGCAAATCAGGGCTGATCAAGCTGATGAACCGCATCGGCTTCGACTGGAAGAAGCCGGAGCCCGTGCCGAGCAAGATCGACGCGGCGGTCCAGCAAAGGTTCATCGACGCGCACGAGGATTTGCGCAATTCGCTCGGCCCGGACGAGACGATCGTCTACGTCGACGCCGTCCATCCGACCCACCAGGCCAAGCCCGCTGGACGGTGGCTCCACGCGGCCAACGTTGCGCGATCGATGTGACGTCCGGGCGCGAACGGCTGAACCTGCACGGCGCGATCGACCTGGAGACCGGACAGACCCGCATCAAGGAAGTCCAGACCGTCGACGCGCAAAGCTCCATCGACTTGTTCGCCTCGCTGGAACGCGCCTATTCGACGATGAGCCGCATCCACGTCTTCCTCGACAACGCCCGCTACCATCATGCCCGAGCCGTCCAGGACTGGCTGCAACAGCCAGGAAGGCGCATCGTCCTGCATTTCGTGCCGCCCTACTGTCCGCACCTCAACCCAATCGAGCGCCTGTGGAAGGTGATGCACGAGAACGTCACCCACAACCGCCGATACGCCAAATTCCGCGACTTTGCCGAAGCCGTGCTCGGATTCCTGCGCGAAACCGTGCCTCGGCGGTTCGACGAGTTCTCGTCGACCATCACCGACAATTTCCGCGTCATCGACCCGAAGGATTTTCGGATCCTCGCGTGACGCCGCTATATATATACGGAATTGGCGTCACAATTAGTCGCGACGCCTTCAAGCTCATCTTCGACAGTTGGAAATACTAACATGTTGTTTCACATCGACATTTCCCGCTGAAAAAACGACGTGGCACTACATCACAGCTAGTGTTTGTATTTTCGATTTTTGGGTTGATCCACCGCTCATTTTGCGGCGAGATGACCCTTGCCGCAGACCGGTGGCGGCTTTGGGCGGGCGCGAGGGCCCAGCGCCGGCAGCAAGAGTCCACCGGCCCGCAGGGAAACGTTCCAACTCCCGTAACGTTACCCCTACACAATCGTAGCGATCGATTGAAAAGTCAAATGAAATATGCACTGACGTGGCACTACATTTTCGCAGATTTCGGACTCGTTCCAACAATATCAATGACTTACGACACGCAGAGCGGCCATCACTGTAGAAGATCAGTCAAGGAAGCTATTGAGAAGTTCCGCACTGATCGCGACACTATACGTATTACTCCAGAACAAATTGAAACCGTATTATCTGATGTGATCCGTCGCGTGAGCGGCCAGGAGGCCACGGTCGGCTCTAATTTGTTGAGCGTGACTCTTATGCGGCCCGATCTTGGGGCATCTGGAAGTCACTTCTTGCCTTCGACGCCGCACTTTGCCCGCCTTCTGACAGCTGGCGGCGAACAGACTATTTCTGTCGCCCATACGCCCTGGACCATAGGTCCGGGAATTCTGTATCCGCCGAGTGCGCAAGTCGGGGATTGGGATGTCAATTTGGGGGCATCCCATTCCGCATCGAAGGCGCACCGTCTCAGGGGGGCATTCATGCGCTCAGTAGCGGTATCGACCGTCCCGCTCCGGATGGGAAGCGAAAGTGACATACGAAAACTGAAGCGTAAAGAAATGAGCCCGCTTGCGCGGGCTCAAAATACCTCAAAGTGTTCGCACTTTCGCTCGTCCATGAGCGCGGCGAGGAGTTCGACCTGTACCGCTGTTACATTCTCGGTGAGAGAGGCGACGACGTTCTCTATGGCGCTATCATGCGCCGTGAGCACTTGAAGCGGATCGAAGCCGTTGGGGAAGATCAGCGACGGGCTTTCGTCCTTCACAGCGGGCCCGCAATAGGCGAGCAACGCGCCGGCGCGATCATGAATTGGAATCGCCAACCGGCCGCGCATGATTCGCTTCGGCGCATAGCCCGCCCCGAAGCGCGCGCACGTCTCCGGCGACACGCCCAACGCCTGCACAGCCTGTTACGAGGCTTGCCAGTATTCGAGCGGCCTTAGTCCCTTCTTTGTCAGTAGCTGGGGGGAACCGTTTCGGGAACTGTCGCCCTTTGTCGGGCTCGAACTCCCGCCACTCCTGCCGGCCAAGAACTCGGCCGCCTCGCGAAGCGAACAATTGCGGTCGCTCGCTGCCATCGTGATTGCGTCGCCGCCCTTGCCGCAGGTGCCGAAGCAATAATAGAGACCTTTCGCGGGTGTGATCACGAAGGTCCGATCGCCGCCCGCCTTGCTGTTACGTGTTGGAACGTCGATTTAAGAGCTTCCCAAGCCTCATACGAGGGTTCGATTCCCTTCGCCCGCTCCAATTTTCCTCAGGCAATCTTTGTAGACGCGGGCTGTTCACTCGCCGAACTGGACGAGTTCGGCGCCGTCGATCGCCGCATTCCGCTCGGCCTCGAGCCGAGATAAAGAACGCTCCAAAAGCTCGGTGCTCGACCGGCTGCTTCCCGACTGCACCACGGGTTACGGTGACAGGTGCGCCGGGAGGCCGGCGACGGGTAGGTGGCGCAAGTCCACTGCGATGAAGGAATAGCGAACCGCATCGGCCCCGAGCCGTGCGTCGTCGGCCGCGAGGCCGGGGGCGAAGCGTTCGGCAGGGGTGCGTATAGTCCAGCCATTTGAGCCGCGAAAGAGTCAATTGGGACGCCGACGCCGTTGTCACAGCGGAAGGCGAAACGGGGATGCGCGTCATCGCGAGCGCATATCCGACAGCAATTCTAAAACTATCGAATTGGGGTCCACTCATGAGCGATCTCGGATATGTGTGGTTCTGGCGGGATGGTGAAGTTGGTCAGGGAATCGAGGATGGCGCGCCAAGAGGGAAAGACGACGTAGGCGGTCAGCATGAGGATATGGGCGAAGAAGCTGGTTCGCTTTGCAGCGGCTTGGCGGGCGGCTTGCCAGGGCGGGTCCAGCAATTCGAGCACGGTATGCCAGGCGAAGGCGAGCAGATTGAGGGCCGCTAGCGTCATGGCGAGAAAGTCCCGGCCGTGCCCGAAGTTGTGTTCGAGCTCGTAGCCATGGTTTTTCATGACGTTGAAGCTCTCGTTCTCGATTTTCCATCTCGCGCGGCCACAGGCGACGATTTCGGCGACGTTGGCCTTGGAAACGGGAAGGCTGGTCACCCAGGCCATGGAATATTTGACCTTTCCCTTGGCGTCGACGATCTCGTATGGCGTCCTTGGCCTCGCGGATCGGAACCGCCTCGATCCAGCGATAACGGAACGTTTCTTTCGAGGTGCGGCGGCGCGCTTTCTCCTCGTGGCTCGAAAGCTCGGCCCCGGCGATGAAGTCGTAGAGCGCCTTGTGCGAGGTTTCCTTGGCGGTGAAGATGAAATCATCGCCGGCGTCCGTGACCATCTTGGCGACGGGATGGCAGGCGAACAAATCGTCGCCCAGATAAATCGGCCGCAGCGGGGCGAGCCGCGCGCCATGCTTGCCGAACCAGCGCTTGACGGCATTACGCTCGCAGTCCTGTTTCTCGGCGCCGTCTCGGGTCGCGATGAATTCCGGCATCAAGGGCACGACCTTGGAATGGCCGGGCGCCACGACCGTCGCGGACAACAGGCTATGATAGTTCTCGGTCCTGCCGTTGGACCGCTTGCGGGTGAGACAGTTCGGACAGCCGAGCTTTTGCGAGCAGAAATACTCGGTTCCATCCCATGCAACCAAGGTTCTGCCGTCCAGCCGACTGAAGGCCTGTCGGATCGGGGGCTCGGTCAGCAGCGTTTCCATGCGCTCGAAACAAGGCTGCAAAAGCGCGGGGTCGGCCTCGTCCAGCCTGTCGCGGATATAATTGTCCGAAGGGATTCGACCGATCCCGAATAGCGTCTGGCAGTTGGAGCGGCCATGGCCCTTCTCCAGCGCGCGCTGAAAACGGAGAAACGACGCGCCCTGCATGAAAAACATCGCGAAAGCCGAGAGGCCGAAGTCGGCGATCTCAATGTTGCCGCCACGCCCTTTTCGCGTGTCAGGAAAAGTCGCGCATACGGACTTCAACTCGGACAGAAGGCAGGGCAAAAGCTGCATCCCAACCGTGAATCAGACTTTTGCTGATTCGCGAATCCTGAAAATTCCATACTTTTAGAATTGCTGCATATCCGGTCCTGCGTGGTCTGCGTGGTCGAAGACCCTGGCATGTCCGTAAGCTCCTCGACCGGAAACCGGGAGACCTCGACCTTGGCCGCGCTTAAGTTGAGCGGTCCGCATCGGGAAGGCGACGAGCCGAAGCCGATGATGCACGGGGACGAGGAGTTAGACTCCGCCATAGTAGCCGTGAAGCGGACGAACGAGACCGGGCAACCGGCCGAGGAGCCCGTGGAGCCAAGGGCGGGGGCCAAGGAGAACGCGGAACAGGGCGGCGCGCCCCGGACACCGAGCCGGCAAGGCGCGTCCCACGGCCTGAACCGCGTGCGGCAAGCTGTACGCTTCGCCGCCAACATCCAAGGTGGGAGCCGGATGCCTTAATTGGGCGCGTCCGGTTCTGTGCGGGGGGCGCTCAGCAATGAGCGTCCCTAACGCGATCTGGATTCTATCGCCGTGGGACGCGCCACCTTTGCCACGGGTTCGCATGGCGAATTGAATGCACTGGCGCCGTAACCCCGTAACCCCCGTAACCCCAAGAAGCCGCTCCGCGAGGCCGCCCGCGAAAGTTCGGGGAGACGTTGACTGTCCGGCGCTTCGGCGCCGCCTACTCGGCCGTCTACGCGCGAAGGCGCGGGCGGCCGGAACATCACGGCCAGAAATCGTCCCGGAGCACGTCCTCGATCGCCCAGGGGCAGGCGTCGGGCAGATGCAGCAGTTCAAGCCACGCAGCGACGGATTGTCGGTGAGCACAGCTTCAATCCGCTGTCGGGCCTCTGAGACGAAGGCGCGCCAGCTGTCGCTCTGTTTCTCGGGCTGATAGCGCCACTTCAGGAGATGGATAAGGAGGATTTCCAGCCGGGAGCGGATCTCGCGCCGTTCGCTTCTGCCCACGCTTTCGATTTCCTCCGCCAGGTTGTCATAGTCGAGTTCGTTGACAGCCCGGCGCCGCAAGGCGTCGGCCTGCTCGATCGTCCATTGGTAAAGGTCCGTGTCGTATTTCATCGTTCGGAATATAGGGGTTGAGCGAGGCTCAGGGAATCCCTTCGACGGCGGCGCGACGATCCGGCGGCCGCCATGCGCACCTTAATCGAGCACCGGCGGCGCCGGATCCGCGAGGCGTTCCCGGTCCGGCGTTTCGACGCCCGCCTACTCGGCGGTCTTCGACTGGAGGCGCGGGCGGCCGGAAAAATCGAGGTTGAGCGGGCAAGTCCAGCTCTACGGCGACAGTGCGCCGGGAGGTCGGCGAGGAGCAGGCGGCGGCAGTCGTTACGGGCGGCTGAGAGGCTCAGGCCCCGGACAGCGCCTGGCGAGCGCAACGATCGCCGCAGCGAAATCGTCGACCTGCGCCCAGTCCGTATAATCGATGTCGGAGCGGCCGTCGGTGACGCCGCCGGTCATCGCCATGATCAGGCGGATCATCTGTTTGTCGATGAATCCATATTTCGGATAGTTCAGACGACCGCCGAATGCGGTCGCGAGCGCCGGCTGGAGCCGATAGCGCGCCAGCGTCTTGCGCAGATAGGGATTGGTCTGCGGCGTTCGGCGCGACGTGTCGCGCGCCACGAGACTGACGACAGCGAGCGCGAGCGGGGGGCCGTGCTCTCGGCTGGCGCAATCCGTGAGAAATTCCGCAGCCTCCGGCAGCACCCGTCCGTAGCGCACAGCAAGAATGGCGACAATCGCGCAGCTCCGCGCGTCGATCGCCGGCTGCTGACGTCGCGTGAGCAGGTGCACGGTGGTTGTCGCGCCGCTGTCGCCGAGGCGTGCGGCGACACGCAGCGCAATGCGCTCGGACTGACCGTCGCGGGTTGCGTAGAAGACCGTGATTTTCTTCCTGTTCGCCTCCGAAAAGGCGCCGCCCAATGTCACAGCGCGTCTCCATGAGGCGTTGCGAAAATCCAGCGATGGGGACGACGCGCCATTCTGCTCGGACCCGGTCCGCAAGTGGATTACGCCAGCCGGCGGGCAGCGCGCGCCACCTTGCCGAAGGGGTGGCCTTACGCGTGCGTGAACTCTTTATCCCATCGCGCGGACCGTGTCCCGGGCGACCGGACCCGCGCGTCCTGTGGCGACCGTCGCAATCTCCGGCGTCGCGGCCGGGCAGCCGGGAAGCGACGCAGCCTCGCAAGCCACGGGCGTCGCCCTTGCCGAATAAGCCTGCGCCGATTTGTCGCTGAGACGCTTACCGAAACGGCTTGCGCAGGCCGCGGTCCGGGGAAGATGGTCCCAGAGGTTTTCAATGGCGTCCATTACGGGGCAGCCGGGATGTGAGCCCGTAGCGGATATGTGAGGTTTGACATACAGTCGCGGCCATCGACGAATCGGCGCGGCGAACGACGTCCGACCTGAGGCGGCGAGGCGCAGCCGGATCGACAAGACGATCGATTCGGGCGAGAGGAACGAGGCAGCGGATGAGCGGGACAATTCGAAAAGCGCTCTGTAAGGGCGTATTTGCGCGGAAGCCGAGACTTGTGCTCGCCGGCGCCGCCGTGGCCGGCGGCATTCTTGTGTTGGTGGCGCCGGCGCCTTTCGCGCCAATCCCGCAGGCGTGCGCAGATAAGGCTCAAATGAGCTTTGCTGGGGACATCAACCCCATTCTCAAGGGGTGGTGCGTCGATTGTCATCAGCCGGGCGGCGAAGGTTACGAGAAAAGCGGGCTTGATCTGACGAGTTACGAAGGACTTATGAAGGGCACGAAGTTCGGACCCATGGTGGTTCCTGGCCACCCCGACAGCAGCAGTCTGATGACGATGATCCAGGGCCGCGCAAAGATCACCATGCCTTTACGGCATAAGCAGCTGCCGAACTGTCTTCGCAACAACGTCTGGAGCTGGATTTTCGAGGGCGCGAAGAACAACTGAGTGCAGGCGGCGCTTGGCTGCCCCCAAACGCCGGGGCGATTCGGCGCCCCGGCGGTTCGCGGCGACGTCGCTTATGTGACGATCCGCGTCGACAGCGAACTTAGGCGCGCGCTCGCATCCGAGAAGGGAAGTTTGGGCTTCGGATTCGGTCCGGACGTGTACAGTCCCCAGTATGGGCCCCAGGGCCCCTCGTTTGTCTTCCATGGTTCATCGAACATTTCGAACCAATAGGCGTCGAGGGCCCAGTGGGGAGAGGTCTGACCTGACAAAAATGTCTTTGTCACTCCAAAGTTGATCTGTTCGTTTTCCCGCGATGTCGCCCGCCCGCCCTGGCTTGGCCAGCCAATTTCGGCGATGATAATCCTTTTCCCGAGAGCCACAACCTGGCTGAGGCCGTTGTTCCATGACCAATCCATGTTTGGCTTAATATTGTTTGGTTCACCCTTTCCGTACCAGGGATAGACTGTGAGATACACGACATCCTGGCATTTTTGAACCACAGGAATCCATGGCGAGTTGGGAGATTGCAATACGGTTCCGCTGAAGCAGGTGGTCACGCGCGTATTCAAGTCCTTGGGCTTTGTTTGCATCGCATGATTCATCAGACTGGCGATTTCGTTCGGCTGGTAGACGCCCGTGTCTGTCCGGTTCACCTCATTGCCGATCACGAGGTCAACGACAGTCTGGTTTTGGTGGGACGACTGAGCCGCCGAGGCCTGCTCCCACGCGGATTCGATCGCCGCGCGGTTGTTCTGGTCCTGGCCGGGGACAACCCACACGCCGAGCCCAACCTTCAGCCCGTGTCGCGCCGCCTGTGACACGTTCCACCGATCGCCGCTCTGGCATGAATATGTTCGGATGTGCGAGAACTTGGCGGCGATGAGCGCCATGTCGGTTTCGATCTGGCTCTCGGGCACATCGTAAGGTGGAAGCGCCGCGGTGCGGTAATATGGAGAGTAACAGACGCCAAAGTACGGCATGAGAATCCTTCTTGGTTTTCGTCTTCGGGGTTGGACGGCTCGGCGACCGAACAGCGAATTTATGTTTCCACCGTTAATATCGCATGAAGCACAAGCTCGACGGGGCGGCCGCGAGCAAAAGCGCGGCCCGTTGGATGACTGTCCGTTCCGAACTTCGGACGCTGCCCCGCCGAGCTCGCTTGCCCGGGGTTCGCGCCGGGCTCAGGGTGTGGCGATCGCCGCCAGAATCGTTCGAGGGTGAAGTGAGACGTCTCCGACGCATGCGGTCCAAAGAACCCAACCTTCATCATGAGTGAACGCAGGTGAAAGTCTTCTTCCTTGGCCTCGGCTATTGCGCGCAAGCGCTGATCCGGCGAACGCCCTCGATCGAGCCGGGCGGCACGGTACGGTCGGACGAGCGGGTCGCGGCGCTCCGCGCCTCCGGCGTCGAGGCCTACGCTTTCGACGGGGCCCACGCCGACTCCGGTATCGAAGATGCGCTGAAACGCGCCGAGGCGATCGTCGTCTCGATTCCGCCGCGGGGGACGGACGGCCCGCTCGACCGCTTCGCCGACGCGATAAGGAACGCGCCGGCGCTCCGGCGCGTCGTTTATTATTCGACCATCGGCGTCTACGGCGAGCATGGCGGGGTGTGGGTCGAGGAAACGAGCCCGACGGTCACGCGCAACGACCGAAGCCTTGCGCGGCTCGTGGACGAAGCGCGCTGGATCGAGGCGGGCAGGGCGGGCGGCTTACCCGTCGACATCCTGCGCCTGCCGGGCATCTACGGTCCCGGCCGCAACGCGCTGATAAAGCTCCGCGAGGGCGAGGCGCGCAGGGTCGTCAAGCCCGGGCATAGGGTGAACCGCGCCCATGTCGACGACATCGCCGACGTCACGCGCCTTGTTCTCGAGCGCGGAACTCGACGGCCAGATCTGGAACGTCGCCGACGACGAGCCCGCCCCGCCGCAGGACGTTATCGCCTATGCGGCCATGCTGCTCGGCCTCGAGCCTCCGCCGGAGGAGCCGTTCGAGACCGCAAAACTCTCGCCGATGTCGGCGAGCTTCTTCGCCGAGGAAAAGCGTGTCTCGAACGCCAAGGCGAAGCGGCTGCTCGGGTTCAAGCCGGCCTATCCGACCTACCGCGAGGGCCTGAGGGCGCTCGCCGAAGCAGGCGAGGGCAGCGCCTCCCCTCCGGGGCCGTCGATCCCGGCTTGATCTCGCGGGGGGCGAGCGCGGCCGCAAGCGCGATCAAGGCTTCGCCAACCGCGCCTTTTGGCGGTCTCGACGGGCTGGCAAGGTCACGGCGTCGAGGTTTCGGTCACCTCCTCTGCTTCGTCTTCGCGCGCCGCGAGTCGTGCAACGATCGGGTGCAACTTGCGCGAGTCGGGCCGCCAGGATTACATTGAGACTATTTGGGCGCGCGGCTACGCCGTGACTTGCCGTAGGCGCAGCTTACCTTTGAGGAAGCGCACGGGCTGGTCGTGCAGAAGATAGTCCACCCGGCATCCGTCGAGCTCGGCGTGACGGGCGATGAACCGCCGCTCATTGATGCGACGGCGCCGGCCCTTGCGATAGGTCAGCAAGTCGAAGCCGCCCTTGATCATCATATCGAACAACTTCGGGCTCCAGCCGCCGCGGTCGAAGACGATGGTGACCCGTCGCTCGCCGACCAGGTCGCGCACTTCGCGAAGCAGCCGGGGCAAGGCCTTCGTCAACGCCACGTCGACCTCCCCGGTCACCACCAGCAACGGGTCGCCGGAGCGGTCGTTGATCCAGTCGTCGGTGCTGGCGGGCATGGCCAGATGGCGGCGCGCCACGTAAGCCTTTGATGCGATGGCGCGTTGGCCGTGATAGGCGCGCACATGGCCGTCGATGTACAAGAACCCCATGAGATGTCCGCGCTGATCGACACGCAGACGCGCAAGCTCCGCGCCCAGCTGCTCGGCGCAATGGTGTGCCGCGAGGCGGGTGAGCCGGCGCCGCAGCGTCTTCACCTCCGGCGCGCGGTCGAGCCCGAGGAGCCTGCCGAACGCGGCCGGGTCGCGTTCCTTGAGATGCTCGGGCCGCTTGATGCGCAGCAGCGCCATGAGCAGGAGCGTCAGCAAGGTCGTGCGCAGGCCATAGAAGGCCGGACCGATCTCACCGTAGAGCTTGCGGCTGATCCGAAACAACCCGCTCTCGACCAGGCACGGGAGAGCGAGCAGGACGCCGACACCGGGAACCGAGGCCCCCTCGCGAAAGAGCGGTGCGGCATCATCGAGCAGCCCCAGATGGGCGAGTTGCCGATCGAAGCTGCGATCGCTCGCGTCGCGGTCGAGGCTCATCGGCGCCGGTTCGGCGTCGTCCTCAGCCGCGCTGATTGGATCGCCAGCGCCGTCCTTCACTGATGGCGCGGAGCCATCCTCATCATCGTCGGTCGACTTCGCAGACGGCACGCCCGCCGCCGGCGGCGCCCCCGCCGCTGCGGTCGTCATCCCGGCGAACGCAAGCTGTGCGCTCTCGGCGGGCGTCGAAGGTCCGACCAGCTTGCGAATCGCCTTCTCGCTCACCCCCCAGCCGGTGCGCGACCGCCCGGTTGCTCATCCCCTGGCTTTTCAGCAGCTCGATGCTGCGTAGACGTTGCCCGGAGAGCCGTCGCCGACCGCGACGCCAGCCTTCCTCGCGACCGAGCGCCGCCATCCCGCCCTGCACATAGCGCGCTTGGTGGCGCCGCACGGTGCGCACCGATCGATCAAACGCCCGCGCCACGTCCGTTTGCTGGGCGAACCCCGACTCCACCAGGAACACCATCGCATAGGCCTCGGCGACCGCATCCTCGGCGCGATAGTGATGCACCGGCAGTCCACCCACAACGATCACGCGCTGATCCGCTTCGATCCGCAAGCCGCAGCGCGCATTGATCACCACGGTATTCGACGCCGCCGGAGATGGCAGCGCCAAGGCTTGTTGGGTACTCATGCCCGAGCTAGAGCGGACAAGTTTGGGTCCGCAAGGGCCGCCGTGAAACCTCATTGTTTCAGGGGATGCGCCGTGAGCATCAGAAAAACCGGACACGTATTGGTCCGCACCTCGCACAGCCGTGGGCAGCCGAAAGGCCAGAGATTTCAGTCCTCGAAATCGGCTATGTCAGGAGGTCTGAAATTAGTTGGCGAGGTCAGCGCGTCGGCAGCGAGTTTGTCGAACGCGCGACGATTGAATAGGCCCGTCAAGGAGTCGAAATTCGCAAGCCGATCGACTTCGTCGCGGGCAAGCGTAAGTTCGCGGAGCGTCCTGCTGCTGCGGAAGGCGACGGCGGGAGCGAAGACGAGCGCCTCGATGGCCGCCAACGCCATGCAGAAACGCAGTGTGGCGCTTCCGCTCACAGCGTGGTTCAAATCGCCGCCGTAGAGCCAAAGCAGCCCTATTGCGGTCGCGGGAGAGCCAACACGAGCAGCGTTTGCATCGCCGTCCAGCGCAGCACTTCATAATTCGTGCGAACAGCCGAGGCCAATTCCAGGACTCCCACGCCTCATCAACATCGAGTTTATGGCAATCAAAGAAATCGAGGCTGAAGCCGATCACGAAAACTCTGGAGCGTCGGTTAACTGCTTTGAAACCAGCCGCCGACTTGCCGCACCGTGGTCGTCACGCTCCACGCGACAACGGCCGATTGATCCAGATCAATGCGCGCAGGCTGTTACTTCTACTGTGTCACAAGCGTTGGCTGAAGTTCCGCCGTGTTGAGACGGTTTGGCAGCATGGGCATCGATGGAGGGATTTTGCCAGGGCGATCGTCAATTGCTTGCGCATTGTCGCGATCGAGTTGGGCGCGTGGCGTTCGGGACGGATCGGGGGCGCGTGGGGATCGACAACGGCCGGAAAGGGCAGGTTTTTCGCGGCGCCAGCGGGCTGAGGGGGGGAAAAGCCGATCTCTCGAGGATCAGGAACCCGTAGGCTGCGATGCAGAGGCTGGCGTGATGATGGAATCCCCGCCAGCCTCGCCCCTCGAAGAGAGCCAGGCCGAGTTCGCTCTTCAATTCCTCATAGTCGCGTTCGATGCGCCAGCGCCGCTTGATGACGTCGACGAGAGCCGCGAGCGGCATGTCCTCGGGCAAGGTCGAGAGCCAGTATTTGGTCGGCTCCGCCTCGCCCTCCGGCCATTCGATGACGAGCCATTCGACGGGGTGCGGCGCCACGAGTTTGTGGTCGCGCGAGGCCGGCCTGACCCGCGCGGCGGCGAAGCGCGAAGACAAAGGCTGGTTGGAGCCTTCGCGCCACTCGACGTCTTTCCAGGCCTCGGCGGGCAGGCGCATCGCAAGCTCTTTGGCCGAGACCGGCCGATGATCGGCGTCGTGTCGTAGGCGCGAAGGCTTGCGCCCCCGGCCGCTCCAGGGTTTGGGCGGCAATGGCTCTTCTCCGGGAGGCCAGACCGACAGCGTCGATTGCACGCCCACCGCATAGGGCAGTCCCAGCGCGGTGACGCCGGCGCGGAAGTCTCCGTCGCAGCCGTAGGCGGCGTCGGTCAGCACGACGCCCCTGGCTACGCCGCCCTTCAGGGCGGCCTCGATCTGGGCGAGCGCGATCTGCGGCTTGGTCCTGAACTCCACGTCCTCGGGAACATGCGCCTTTTCTCGACGTTCGGCGTCGTTCGCCCAGATTTCGGGCAGATAGAGCCGATAGGCGATCGGCAGGCTCGCATGATGATTGGCGATCGAGAGCGTCACCGCGATCTGACAGTTGTCCGTCTTGCCCAGCCGCCCGCAATATTGACGCGCCACGCCAACCGAGTGCAAACCCTTCTTCTGAAACCCCGTATCGTCGACGATCCAGGCTTCGACGCCTCCTTGCGCCGCAAATGCCGGCGCCGCAAGTTCGCGAACCTTCGCCAGCATCGCCTCGTCCGACCACCCCGACTGCCCAACGAAGTGCAACAAAGACTGATGCGTCGCCGCAGCGCGCGCCGGAGACACCATCGACGCAATCGGCTCGACGCTCTTGCGCTCGCAGGGCATCAGCAAACCGGTGCAATAATCCATCAAAGGCCCCGCTCGGTCCGCGTGCCCGAGCGCGTCCGCCACACTGTCCACGTAAGCCGCAAACCGCGCCTCGCTCTCCCGCCTCGCCCCGTCCGCCTTCGCCGCCTCCGCCAACAAAACGAATCGGCAGAATATCAAAGCCTTACACTCGGCAAATCCGCAAAATCGGGTTGTGACTCAGTAGAATTACCTGCTATTGGGAGAAGGTCAGATCGGGCGCAGCGCAACCTCCAAGACGTCACTGATGCGGGTTGAATTGCCTATCTGAAAGTTCGGGCCGAGGCTGGCATATGCCCCGGCCCGACTTATTTGGCAGCCCTGTCCCCATGCGGGTTTCACCGTCATTAGAGCAGAGGCAAATCGGCGGTCCGATCGAACCCAATGGCCCCGCGAGCACACCTCGATCCCGCGAGAGACAATCGCCGGAGTCGCGTCAAGGCGTTCTGCCGGGGCGGCTAGGCGGTTGATCCAGGCCGTCCGGTATCCGAACCAGGTTGCGCCCGCTGCGTCCCAGCCGGCGAAGGCGGCAAAACCGATCGAACGTTTGCGCAAGCCGAGGCCATCAATCGCCATCTGGTACGCCTCCGGCGCCGGCTTGAACCGGCGGACCCGGTCGATACTGAGCGGGGGCTCGAGGTCGCTCTCGATGTCTGCGCGCCGCATGTTGGACCTCAGCGTCGTTTCGCTGAGGTTGGAAAGCAGGAGGAGCCGCAGGTTCGCGGCCTTCAGGCGCTGCGGCGCGACAATCAGGATGAGAATCGCGCGACAATCAGGATGAGAATGCGCCGCCGTGGGGGTGACGAAGGGAGGGCGTAGCCCGACCGTAGACACCCCCACGGCGGCGGCGAGCGCCCGAGGGGCCTCGTCTGGCGGTACGGCGGCTGGATTAGGGATCGGCTTTCTCTTTCGAGAGGACCGACTTCTTGCCCGGCCGACACGTCACCGATCGTCAGATGAGGCTATTCATGAACTTGCGTCGCTACCACTCGCCGGCGATTGCCGGCGCGAAGGCCGGATTCAGCACGGCCGCCGCGTACCGCTTCGAGAAAGATCCGCGACTTCCCAGCCAGAAGAAGGCGGGTCGAGAACGACGCCGATCCGATCCCTTCGCCGATGTCTGGGACAATGAAGCCGTCCCGATGTTGAAGGCAGCGCCCGGATTGAGACCGATCGCCGTCTTCGAAGAACTCTGCCGCCGCCATCCAGACCTGGGCGCCGGAACGCGGCGAACCCTCGAGCGCCGCATCCGGGCTTGGCGGGCGGTGAACGGTCCGGATCGGGAGGTCATCTTTCGTCAGGAGCATCCGCCGGGCCGGATGGGCTTGTCGGACTTCACTGAGGTGGCCGATCTCGGCGTGACCATCGCCGGCCAGATCCTCGATTGCCGCCTCTATCACTTCCGTCTGCCCTTCTCGGGTTTCGAGCACGCCCACGTCGTGCTCGGCGGCGAAAGCTTCGTCGCGCTAGCCGAGGGGCTACAGAACGCCCTGTGGGCGCTGGGCGGCGTCCCCGAGCAGCATCGCACCGACAGCCTGTCGGCGGCCTTCCGCAATCTCGACGCCGAAGCGAAGGAGGATCTGACGAAGCGCTACGAGGCGTTCTGCGCCCATTACGGCATGACGCCGACCCGCAACAATCTGGGCGTCAGTCACGAGAACGGTTCGATCGAAAGCGCCCACGGCCATCTCAAGAGCAAGCTCGCCGACGCCCTGCTGCTGCGCGCCTCGCGCGACTTCGACGATCTTCCGGCATGGCGGGGCTTCGTCGACGAGATCGTCGGGCGCGGCAACGCCCGCAACGCCAAGCGCATCGATCAGGAGCGCGCGGCGCTGAAGCAACTGCCGGATCGCAAGACCGCCGACTACGAGGAGGTCCATGTCGATGTCACCAGCGCCAGCGCCTTCACGCTGCGCAAGGTGTTCTATTCGGTCCCCTCGCGACTGATCGGCCAGCGGCTGCGGGTCCATCTCTATGACGATCGGCTCGAAGGCTTCCAGGGCTCGACGCCCATCTTCACCTTGCGCCGCGGCCGGTCCCAGCCCAACGGCAAGCATGGCCATGTCGTCGATTATCGGCATGTCATTCATTCCCTGCGCCGCAAGCCGATGGCGCTCATGAACCTCGTCTATCGCGACCAGCTCTTTCCTCGCCGAGCCTTTGCCCTGGCGTTCGAGGCCTTGCTGGCGGGCCTGGGGGAAAGACCGGCTTGCCGCGCCATGGTCGGGATTCTCGCGCTCGCCCATGAACGGGCCTGCGAGGCCGAACTCGCCCTCGCGTTGCAAGCGGCTCTCGACGATAGCGTTCTGCCCGATCTGGCGGCGCTGATCGAGCGCTTCCGCCCGAAAGACGCCGCATGGCCTGACGTCGTCGTCACGCTGCCCTCGCTCGCCGTCTACGATCCGATCTCGACGAGCGTGGGAGAAGCGGCATGAACGCCGCCGACAAGATCGACGCGGCCCGGATCGACCTGGCTCTGAGCGCATTGCGACTGCCCGGCATCAGGCTGATCTGGACCGCGCTCGCGGCGACAGCGGACAAGGAAGGCTGGCCTGCCGCCCGTTTCCTCGCGGCTCTCACCGAACAGGAGATGACGGAGCGAAGCCGGCGGCGGTTCGAACGTCACCTGGAGGAAGCCCGCTTACCGCCAGGCAAAACCCTCGACGCCTTCGACTTCGCCGCCGTGCCGATGATCTCGAAAGCCCAGGTGCAGGCGCTCGCCGCCGGCGACGCCTGGATCGAAAAGGGAGCCAACTTGTTGTGTTTCGGGCCGCCGGGCGGAGGAAAGTCTCATCTCGCGGCGGCGCTCGGTCTGGCCTTGATCGAAAAAGGCTGGCGCGTCCTCTTCACCAGAACCACCGACCTCGTCCAGAAACTTCAGATCGCGCGCCGCGATCTCGTCCTCGAAGCCGCGATCGCCAAGCTCGACAAATATCATCTGCTGATCCTCGACGATCTCGCCTATGTCACCAAGGATCAGGCGGAGACGAGCGTTCTGTTCGAACTGATCAGCGCCCGTTACGAGCACCGGTCCCTGCTCATCACCGCCAACCAGCCGTTCGGCGAATGGGGAAAGATCTTTCCAGGCCAAGCCATGACGCTCGCGGTCATAGACCGCCTCGTCCATCACGCCACCATCCTTGAAATGAATGTCGACAGCTACCGCCGCAAGGAAGCCATCGAAAAAGCCCGCGGCGCCGGACGACCGCCAACGCGCGCGACGATCAAGGCGTCGTCATGATCGTCGCGCCGCGACAACGACAACAAAATACCGCTTGCGTTCCTGTCGCGCCGCGACAATCATAATCCCGCCGCGACCGCCAAAATCACTCCTTCTGACCGTCGCCGCCTTCTCATCCAGATTGTCGCGCTACAGGCGCTCGAGAGCCGGCTTCGCATCTGGCCATGGATCGAGTTTCCCATAGGCGCCGACCATGGCGGATCGGTCCTCGTCGGACAGCGTGAGATCAAGGCTTCCAGCGGCGAAGCGCAGAGAACCGTCGGCCAGGGTCGCGAAATCGGCACATCGCCCGGCGGTGGTCTCGAGGCATGTTGCGCCGAACAGCTTCGTCGACCAGGCGCTGGCGGCCATGCCGCCCCGTTCGCCGAAACGCGCGCGCCAGAGCCGCTATGGGGCGCGGATCGAAGACGACGAAGGCGTCGAAGGCGATGGCCTGGATATCCGGCGCCGATCGCATGTCCCGAAGAGAGCAGGGACAGGACGCCGACGCCCGCTCCACTCATCCAGGAGCGCTGCGAGAGCAACCGGGCGTCGGCCTCTGGCGGCCCGGCAGCCTCTCTCCCTGCGCGTCAAATCGCATTTCTCGATCACTGCCGATCCCACATGGAGTTCTCTTCCATGCTTTGCCCCGGGGAAGGTGAGGGTACGCCGGGCGCGAAATCAGCTGGCGAAATGAGTCCGGCATGCGGCGCGCTCCGGCAGCCAATTCCCTTATCCCTTCGGCGGCAGCCCGCGCACGAAGGCGAGCGCCGCTTCGATCAGCCGCAGCCTTGTCGCGACGTCGCCGTAGGCGATCGGCCCCGCGCGCACCCAGCCGCCGATCGCACGGAGTCTCGAAATCATCGGGAACACGTCAGGCAGGCCCACGGCCCACGCGTCATTTCCCCTGCCGAGCCGAACGAGCATGCCGTCGCTGCGCGCCCCGACGAGCAGGTTGCCGCCGAGGAGCCAGGCCCAGCCGCCGAACATCGCTTTCTCCGTCAGCGCCAAGTCGCGCGGCAGGTCCTCGCGGATGAGGTCTTCGAGGCCGGGGTCGCGCGCCATCGCTCAGCCGGGAGAGGCCGCGATGACCGCGGCGTCGCGAGAGGTCGTCTCCATGCTCCAGCGAACCATTTTTGGCGGTGGCGGTCAAAAACGCGTCGCCAACGGAGACGCCAGTTTTGAGTGTTGGCCATCGTCCGCGGTCATATTTTCGGTCGCCCCGGCGTGCATTGTCCATGGCGGCGGGGCGAAGTCCGGATGCGGAGCGAGCGACATGAAAGGCAACCCCAGGAAGCCGGGCGGATCGGGCGAGCGGCGCGAGGACGAGGAGCGGCGGCTCGACGAGGCGATCGAGGAGTTGTTTCCAGCCAGCGATCCGCTCCCGACGACCCGGACCTCGGCCGGCGCGCCGGACGAGCGTCAGGCAAAGGCGCCGCACGAGCGCCAGTCGCAGAAGAAGCCGGGCTGAAGCCCGCCGCTCGAATGGCGCCGGACGCCGCCGCCGCCGGAGCGGAATGATTTTCAATCGACATGGCGGGCGGCCGGTCGTCGATCGATCCAGGGCTGGGCCACGCCATCGGGCCTCGGGGCGCCTTTCGAAAAATCCGATCCGGTATTTCTGCTAAACGAAATCCGCAGCCCAGCCCGTTCTTCCTCGCGACGCCTCGGGCGAGGCGGGCGGGCCACCCTCGCCGTTTTCCCGTTCCGACCTTCCGCTCCCCTGTTCTGTCCCTGATCAGGGTGAATTTCTCCCCTGATATCGATCCGCCCCGATCGCATCTATTATCTGCATAATTTCATTTAAGTATATGATATTGAACATTTTATGTTGCCAGTGTACGGGCGAGGCGCTTCGCGACCTCCCCTGTTAAATCGTGGAAAACAGGCGAAAACAGGCGAAAACAGGGGAAATCGGCCGGAACGCGCCCCCGCCCGCGTTGAAAAAGGCGCCCGAAGGGCCGAACAGGAGCGAACGAGATGCGTCTGTCGGCTCAGCCCCGTTTCGGATTTGCTGCGCAGGCTTTCGGCTAAGCGGAACGGAGCGCCGCCTGCGTCGGAGCGATGACGGCGTCGGTTCGACCGGAAAGCGTGGCCCTAGCCCGTCGGCCGGATGGCGAAGCCTCCCGGGTTCGCCTGTTCCCCGGGGCCAGGGTCCGCGAGCCTGAGGCTCGTCACCATCGCGCCCGACGGTCCCCGCCGCATCTCGCCGAGCATTGTCTCGATCGCGGCCGCCGGCCCCGCCACGAGCGCCTCGACCGAACCGTCGGCGCGATTGTGCACCCAGCCCGAGACGCCGAGCCTCAGCGCGGCGCGGCGGACGAAGTCGCGGTAGCCGACGCCCTGGACAAAGCCTTCGACGACGACCCGGCGAACGAGGTTCCCGTCTTCCGACATGCGCTCCGTCAATCCTCCCGGGGGCCGGCGCCGGCCTCCGTGGCTTGCCGGCGCCGCAAGGATTGCCCGCCGCGCGCCGCCCGTCTATAGGCTTGCGCGTTTCGCTTACGCCGATTGGTTTCGGCGAGTGAGCCTCGGAGCCGACATGATTTACGTCACCTTTCCCGACGGCGCGCGGCGCGCTTACGAGCCCGGCGTCTCCGGCCTCGACATCGCCCGGTCGATCTCCCCCTCTCTCGCCAAGCGTTCGGTCGCGGCGGTCCGCGACGGCGACCTCGTCGACCTCGCCGACCCGATCGAGGCGGACGCGACGCTCGAATTCATCTCCCGCGACGATCCGCGCGCGCTGGAACTGATCCGTCACGACGCGGCCCACGTGCTCGCCGACGCGGTGCAGTCCCTGTGGCCCGACACCCAGGTCACCATCGGTCCGGTGATCGAGAACGGCTTCTATTACGACTTCTACCGCTCCGAGCCGTTCACGCCCGAGGACTTCCCGGCGATCGAGAGGCGCATGCGCGAGATCGTGGCGCGCGACGAGCCGTTCAGGAAGACCGTCGTCTCGCGCGACGAGGCCAAGGGCTTCTTCGAAAAGAGGGGCGAGGCCTTCAAGGTCGAGCTCATCGACGCCATTCCGCCGGGCGAGGACGTCAAGCTCTACAGCCAGGGGGAATGGACAGATCTCTGCCGCGGCCCGCACATGACCTCGACCGGCAAGGTGGGGGAGGCGTTCAAGCTGATGAAGGTCGCCGGCGCCTACTGGCGGGGCGATTCGACCAAGCCGATGCTGTCGCGCATCTACGCGACCGCCTTCGCCAGGAAGGAAGAACTCGACGCCTACCTCAAGCAGCTCGAGGAGGCCGAGCGGCGCGACCACCGCAAGCTCGCCCGCGAGATGGACCTGTTCCACTTCCAGGAGGAGGGGCCCGGCTCGATCTTCTGGCATCCCAAGGGATGGACGCTGTTCCAGATCCTGGTCGCCTACATGCGCCGGCGGCTCGCCGACGATTATCAGGAGGTGAACGCGCCTCAGGTGCTCGACAAGCGGCTGTGGGAGATCTCCGGCCACTGGGGCTGGTATCGCGAGAGCATGTTCATGGCGCGGCCCGCGGGCGAGGAGGCCGAGGGCGAAGACGAGCGCGTCTATGCGATCAAGCCGATGAACTGCCCGGGCCATGTGATGATCTTCAAGAACGGCCTGCGCAGCTATCGCGAGCTTCCGCTGCGCCTCGCCGAGTTCGGCGCGGTGAACCGCTACGAGCCCTCGGGCGCGCTGCACGGCCTGATGCGCGTGCGCTCCTTCACCCAGGACGACGCCCATATCTTCTGCACCGAGGAGCAACTCGCCGAGGAATGCCACAAGATCAACGAACTGATCCTTTCCGTCTACAGCGACTTCGGCTTCGACAAATTCGCGGTCAAGCTGTCGACCCGCCCCGACAAGCGCGTCGGAACCGACGCCATGTGGGACCATGCCGAAGCGGTGATGAGCCGCGTGCTCGACGAGATCCGGGCGCGCCACGGCAATGTCGTGACGACCGGGATCAATCCCGGCGAGGGCGCCTTCTACGGCCCGAAGTTCGAATATGTCCTGCGCGACGCCATCGGCCGCGACTGGCAATGCGGCACGACCCAGGTCGACTTCAACCTGCCGGAGCGCTTTGGGGCCTTCTACATCGCCGGCAACAGCGAGAAGACGACTCCGGTCATGATCCATCGGGCGATCTGCGGCTCGATGGAGCGCTTCATCGGCATCCTGCTCGAGCACTACGCCGGCCATCTGCCGCTGTGGCTGGCCCCCGTGCAGGTCGTCGTCTGCACGATCACCAGCGATGCGGACGCATTCGCGCTCGATTTCGCGGCGAAGGCCCGTAAACGCTTCTTGAGGGTCGAGACCGACCTGCGCAACGAGAAGATCAACTACAAGGTGCGCGAGCACTCGCTGGCCAAGGTTCCGGTCCTTATCGCCGTCGGCCGCAAGGAGGCGGCCGAGAATACGGTGTCGATGCGCCGGCTCGGCTCGAACGCGCAGACCTCGATGGGCGCCGACGCGGCGATCGAGGCGCTCGTCCAAGAGGCGCTGCCGCCGGACCTGCGCGAGGAGCGGGCGGCGGCGGCCTGATCGCCTGCCAACAGACGCAATCATGCGGTTCCGGGCGGCGGCCGCGAGGAACGGCTCAACCAGCAAGGTGGAGAGCCGCCTCCGAAAGGACGCGGATTGGGAGATCGCGATTTTCAGGACCGCGCAGCGACCGGTTTGGACGCGGTTTCGGGCGTCGAAAACAGGGAAAGGACATTTGCATTTCCTTGCATTTCCTTTTCCGAATTGAGGAATATCAAGGCCTTGCGGCGGAGATTGCGGCCCCCCCCCCGGGGGGGGACGCGGTTCTCGCGGCGGATCACTCCGCCCATGTCCCCGAAGGGCTCGTGGACGGCGCCGACGGCGGGAGTGACGAACGGCGCGACCGCTCGGATGAATGTCGTCGTCCGCCGCGTGCGCGGCCTCTCCCCGTCCATGCCTTTCCTCGTTCGCCTTCGCATGGCGATCTCCAGTGAGTTGTTGACTGTGGCACGGATTCAGTCCGAAGAGAAGGATTTGTTCGATCTTTGTTCTTCCTGGTCAATTTTCTGCGGCGGCCCGGCCCTATACCGCCATCCCGCTCGCCGGGACGGCCTCTTGGTTTGGGTTTCGGGTTGGCGGAGAGCGGCCCGGCGAGCGGCCGGAGTGGGCGGAACAGCGGACGGACAAGGGCCGCCACGAAGGCGGCGCCCGGAACCCTCCGCCGTTCCTGCCTGCCGTTCGGCAATCGCTCGTTGCGCCCGCATCAACCCCGACTTCAGAGCCGCCTCGGGCGACAACGATTCACGGTTTCGCCCTGGGCCGCGGGTACAAAAGATCGACTCCATCTGGGGCTTGTGGCATAAGAGAGCCTGCCGATGTGCGCCGAGGTCTGACCTGACCTGCGGCGCTTTTTGTTGCCCGGAGGTCTCCCTTGACGCCAGCGGAGACAGCGCGGGCGCTGTTCGACCTTGCCGATAGGGTCGGGCGGTTGAAGCCGCTCAACCACGATCCAGAGGCCTTTTTCGTCGACCGCAGCGAGATCGAGGCCGAGCTCGTCCGCCTGGCGCGCAAGCTTCAGCCCGGCCCCCAGCGCGAGAGCCCACGCCCGCGCGAGACGTTCGCCGAGGGTTTGATCCCGCTCAAGGGACGGCTGATCCCGGCCTCGGTGCGCCGCCGGCGCGCGATCACCGTCAAAGGACGCGCCGCATGAGCAGGATTTCCCCGGCCGCGCTGACCAAGGAGCAGCTGGTCGACCGCTGGGGCGCGTTGCGCGCGAAGGCGAAGAAGCTCGAGGCCGAGATCGAGCCTTTGAAAGAGGAATTCGAGCGCCGCGGCTTGCGCGTCGTCGCCGGCGAGACCTGGGGCGTCGCGCGATCCGAGAGCACGTTCGCCTCGCTCGACGTGAAGGCGATCCGGGCCGAGATGGGCCCGGAATGGTGCGCCAAGCGGGAAAAGCCGCAGACGCGCGTCTTCTACAATTTCGCCCCCGTGGAGGCGCGGTGATGGCCGCATACTGGTCGACGCTCGCTTACCAGAGCCTGTTCGAGCCTTCCCGCTTCTTCGGCCGGCAAGAGGAGGCGCGCGCCTTCGATTGCGGCTACTGCGCCGAGTTTTTGGGCGCGCTGCGGACCGAGGACTTCGCCCGCGCGCTCGCCGAGGGGGCGAGCGAGAAACTGCTCAAGGTCTTGGCCTTCGTCGCCGACGAAATGCGGCCGCTGCCCGGAGGCCCGCCGAGGACCCGGCCTGATGCCGCGCAAGGCCAAGCCGACGCTGGACGAGGCCTGCGCCCTTCACCTGCGCGACTTGCGGCGCGAGCACGGGCGCCCGCCGGCGGACGTTCGCCCGCCGAATCCGAGCGGTTCGCCGGCATGATGCTGTTGGCGGTGATGCGCCGGGCTTATGAGCGCGCGAGCTACTGCTCCACCGCGGTCGCCTGGCTCGAGCCGGGCCGGGACCAGTTTCGCTCTAGCGGTAACCGTCCTTCCCGCATAGTAATCCTAGCTATTAGATTAGACTTGACTGACGGAGAAAACCCTGAGCGGTCCTTCCAGGTTGGCGCTATGAACGGGCGCGAAGCGTCAGAAAGCGGACTTGCGCTTCACCCCGCGTTCTCCTCCCAGAATTTGCAGTTGTGCTCGCGGTTGAACATCTCAGTCGAGAGCATGAAAGAGCGATCGTTCGCGTGGAGCGACATGACCTGCCCAGCATCGTTGAAGATCGGCCAAGTCGCGCCGGTCTTGTCGCTGGGAACCCCCTGTTTGACGAACGCCCCCCAGTAGAACTTCATGCTTTCGGCGAGGGCACGCTCGCCGGCGTTGAACAGCGGCGTGATCGGTTCGCCGTTGTTGAAGCTCGGGAAGAGATAGGCGAGCTCGGCCGCATGGCCCGCTCCCCATTCATAGGCGCCGTGCTCGCGCGTGAGGCCCGGCCCAGTCCTGTGGCCGAACTCGTAGGCGTAGACCGGCGCGTATTTCGCAAGGTCCTGCGTCAGCTTCAGATTGGCGCAGCCGCCGATGCCGAAAATATGGCCGCTGTCCGTGACGACCGCTCCCGAGAGGTACGCGCCCGTATATTTGTCCGCGTCCTTGGGCCAGGGATATTGCGCAAGGACCTTGTTGGCCTTCTCTCCGAACGTCTCGTTGATCCATTTGGTATAGTCGGCTTCCTGCCACCCGATGCTGCCTTGCTGGAAGGTCCGGCCTTCATCGCGGTTGGAGCCAATCACGATCGACACGCGTGCGAACGACCCGTCTGCAACCGCCTTGCGCGGCGCAACCGGTAGGAGAGGGGTTCCGTCGGTGGGAAGCGCGACGACCCCATAGGGCGGATACGGCACGTCGATGAGCTTGCCCACTGGAACGGCGCGCAGGCACTCGGCCGCGTCCGGCCCTTTGCACCCGACCGCGTCGGCGATCTCGCCGGCGTTCTTCTGCGCTTGAGCCAGGGGAATGCTGGCGCATGAACCGCTTTGCATCATCGCCTGGGCGAAGAGGCCGGCCGAACCGGGCGCGGCCAGATGCGCGCAAACCGAATAGCCGCCGGCGGACTCGCCGCCGAGCGTGACCCGTGTCGGATCGCCTCCGAACGCGGCGATGTTCTCGTGAACCCACCGCAGCGCCGCCTGCTGATCCATCAAGCCGAAGTCGCCGGAATCCTTGGTGACGTCCGGATGGGAGAAGAACCCGAGTGCGCCGAGCCTGTAGTTGAAGCTGACCCCGACGACGCCCGTCTTCTCGACGATCTCGGTCATGTCCGCTTGGTTCGAGCTGCCGTTGATGAACCCTCCCCCGTGGACGAACACATAGACCGGCAGCCTGGCGTCGGCGGAGACGTCCGACGGCCGCCACACATTGATGAAGAGGCAATCTTCCGCTTCCGATCGCGGGCCGTTCGTGCTCTTCGCAGCCGCGCAATAGGCGCCGAAGGCTTTCGCCTCCCGGACATCCTTCCAGCTCTCCGCCGGCCGCGGGGGTAGCCAACGCTTGTCGCCGACCGGAGGCGCGGCATAGGGAATCCCGAGGAAAGCTTCAACGGCGCCGTTGTGCACGCCGCGGACCGGACCCGATTCTGTCCGCACCACAAGCCGGCCCCGATCCTGCGCCAGGGACGCTTCCCCGGAAAGACCGAGCACGCACACCGTAACCGCCAAGCACAGAGTGCGCACAATTCGCCTCCTGACGCCGCCTCCGAGTACGACCAATATGGCCGGTATTGGCGATTGACTTAAGCTAGTTACCGGCACCGCCCAGACGCGCTGAACTGACGTCCGTCACTCGGCGAACAGGTTCTTCTTACCGGGGCCTTGGCGATCTGGAATGCCAACGTCTGCTCAGGTCGGATAGCGAACCTACAAAAGGTCGCCAGGGAAGATCCGCTCTCCGCCCTTAGAGACCTTCCCAGATCCCCGGCGCTCGGGTCCGCCGCACTCGATCCGCGGCAAAATTTTCAGCGCATTGCGGATGGGCCGGTCTCGAAGGCTCCTACGCCGCGTAGCGTCGCTTAGAAGCGGCGCACTGTCTTACGGGCCAAAAGGAGTTGCTCGCCGCCACGCAATTGGCTTAGACGAGTGGCGCACAAGCAGACTGCAGCGTGGGCAATTTGTCCAAGGAACCGTTCGCTTATGAAGGCGTCATTTCAAACGGTCGATGTCTTCACCGATAGGCAGTTCGGCGGCAACCCTGTGGCGGTCATTCCCGATGCGCGCGGTCTTTCCGACGCTCAGATGCAGGCCATCGCCAACGAGTTCAATCTTGCCGAGACGACTTTCGTGTTGCCTCCGGCCGATTCTGCAAACACCGCTCGCGTCCGGATTTTTACGCCTCGCGCCGAGATGCCGTTTGCGGGTCATCCCAACGTCGGCACGGCGTTCGTCCTGGCGCATCAGGACAGGGTTTGCGGAGTCCCTTTCGATCGCGGGAACATGATCTTCGAGGAGATAGCCGGACTTGTCCGAATGACGATCGACACTGTCGATGGTCGCGTCGCGGGGGCGTCTCTGGCCGCGCCCCAGCAATTCCGGATCATTCGCGATTTCGACGTCGCAATGATCGCGCAAGCGTGCTCGCTCGAGCGGTCGGATATCGAGGTGCGGCGGCATCCGCCCTGCCTTGCCAGCTGCGGCGCGCCATTCGTTATAGCCGAAGTGCGTGATCGAGCCGCGTTGCGGCGAGCGCAACAGCGCATGGATGTCTTCCTATCGCACTTGCCGCGAGACGAGGTGACCGGAATTCATCTGTATGTCGAGGACGCAAAAGAAGGCGCCGACTTTCAATCCCGAATGTTCGCGCCGTTGCATGGAGTCTTCGAAGACCCTGCGACCGGCAGCGCAAATGTTGCCCCTATCGGCCTCCTTGCCCATTTGCGGCCTGAATCCTCCCTGCGATTGAAAGCCGCCATTGGACAGGGCGTCGATCTGGGACGTCCGAGCCTGCTGAGGGCTGTCGCGGAAAAGGTTGACGGCGCAGTCACCGGGACATTCATCGGCGGCGGCTGCAAGCCGGTGATGTCCGGTTGGATCGATCTCCAGTAGCACTGCCGGACGCTTCTCGAACAACTTGCCGGCTGATCGGGCGTCCTGGCGTCGAGCCACTTCATCCGCTATTCCGCCGGCTCCCGGCGTTCCGCCGAGGGCCGCTTCCCGCCGTTCATGCCGTTCCGCAAGCCCTATTTTCTCGACGTTTCAGCTTCGCGCCAAATCTAGCAAGGGAGGCCGGAAGCCCATGGGCGTATTGATCCGTCCGCGCTTCGGCCAGCCCTTTTTCGACTGCGGCGAGCCCGTGTCGATGCAGCGAATCCAAGCGCTCCAGCGCGTCGCCGAAAGCCAGCCGCGCCGCTGGCTGAAATCGGACATGGTGTGCGTCGTGTGTGCGAACAAGCGCGAGATCACCGAGAAGGCAGGGCCGAGAGGTTGATGCTTTTCGAGCACCTGCTTGGCGCGCACTTCGCACACAAGCCTTCTGATTGAGCGCGCACTAGTCGCTCGCGTCCTTGAAACTTGGTGGCATTTCTAAATCTCTGTGCCTGCGCCGGCGGGGCGAGGATGGGGATAATTCGTGGCAGGGACAAGCACTGGGGCGAAGAAGTACGTTGTGAAATTGAGCGCGGAGGAGCGCGAGCGGCTTGAGGCGCTGATCAGCTCAGGCAAGCGATCGGCGCAACTGATCACGAAGGCGAGGATCCTGCTCAAAGCGGACGCGTCGGAGGCGGGAGAAGGTTGGACGGACCGCGAAATAGCGGCTGCGTTGGATACCAGCGTCAACACCGTCGGTAGCGCACGGCGACAATTGGTCGAAGAAGGGTTCGAGGCGACCCTGCTGCGCAAATACAATCCGAATTCCGCCCGTCCCCGAATTTTCGACGGCGCGGCCGAGGCCAAGTTGATCGCCTTGGCCTGCTCTCCGGCTCCCGAGGGCTTCGCGCGTTGGAGCCTGCGGCTGCTCGAAGAGAAGGTCGTCGAACTGAACATCGTCGAGAAAGCGAGCGATAACACGATCGGACGAACTATAAAAAAAACACTCTCCAACCGCACCGCAATCGGCAATGGGTGATTCCACCCGACGCCAACGCCGCCTTCGTCGCAGCGATGGAAGACGTGCTGGAAACCTACCAAAAGCCGCGTGATCCCGAGCGGCCCTTGGTCTGTCTCGATGAAACGTCGAAACAGTTGGTCATAGAGACGCGCAAGCCGATCCCAGCCAAGCCCGGGCAACCGATCCGGTACGATTACGAGTACGAACGCAACGGCGTGGCCAACATATTCATGACGTTCGCTCCGCTGGAGGGCTGGCGCAAAGTCAAGGTCACCGACCATCACGCCGCCGTCGATTACGCGCAAGTGCTCAAAGAACTATCCGACGTCCATTTTCCCGACGCCAAACAGATCGTCCTGGTTCAGGATAACCTGAGCACGCACACGGCGGCCTCGCTCTACGTGGCCTTCCCGCCAGAGGAGGCTCGCCGCCTCGCCAAGCGTTTCGAGTGGCATTATACGCCCAAACACGGAAGCTGGCTCGACATGGCAAAATCCGAACTTGCCGTCCTGACCAACCAATGCCTCGATCGCCGCATTCCCGACAAGCCAACGCTCGCAAAAGAGATCGCCGCTTGGGAGGCCCATCGAAACAAACATCACGCCAAAGCCGATTGGCAGTTCACCACCAACGATGCCCGCGTCAAACTCAAGAGACTATACCCCCAATTTTGAGCAACTCGGGCGACTAGTTCTCCGCCGCCTGCTCTACAACAGGCTCATCAACCCAAGCTAGTCGGACCGGGATTGGCGTCTCTCCGACAATCCTGACGAATGCTGTCTCTCCGACAATCCTGACGAAACTGTCGAAATACGAGCGATTTTGTTGATGTTCGACGGAATCAAGAGGAGCAAAAGATTGCACAATCATCCAAGCTCTCTTCGATCGCTCCCTGGCTGTCAGCGCGGCGGACAACGTACGATGCAAAAGTTGATATCGCAGAGGTAGAAGTGCACTAAACCGTACTCCGAACGCCTGAGCATAATCTGCGACCACCTGGCATCTGTGAGGCGGAGACCTGGGGTTTCTGGCCTGTTCCTCGTCAATCCAGTCCAATACCAAGCTGTCAAAAGGCTCACGCGCCTTGGCTTCGACGGCGATGACCGCATCCTCAGTAAACGCCATGACGTCGGTCATTGAAATGCCTCCGCCGTAGACCGACACTCCGTATTCGAAGTGCGCCGAGACCAAATCGACCGATCCGACGACATTAGCGATCACGTTCGGCAATTGCCCTCCGGCGTTGACCCAAGACCCTGCAGCGAGCGCCATTGAACGACCTGGCGCGTATTGGTACTGCCTGTCGGGTGGAAGATTGTCTTGGACGTCGGTAGGAACAATTATTGGTATTGAGTTGTCGTTACCGAAATAAAGCTTTGTTTCACACATGGTGTCCCTCTGTCTCGACCATCTTTAGTCAATTGTATAGCGTTTTAATAGAGCGTACGCGGCGTACTCTAGGCAACGCGGCCTTCAAAAGTTGGCTTCCACCGCGCGTGAAGGAAACTCTCAAGACGGGAAAGCATATCCTTCCCGAATTGCGCGGGAAGGAGAAAGTCGATCCTGTCTGTATTTTCCTTAAGCCAGTCGCCCGCTGAGAGAGCTGGGATCGACTTCAACCCGACTTTCTCCGGGTGCTTCGATATGGACCCGGCGAGCGTGCTCATGGCCCTGCCAGCGCTGTAGTGGTGCGATCGAAACCGCGCGTCGCTGTTGGGCCCCGCCAATCCTATCTTGAGTGCTCTGCCCGTGAAAGAAGAAGCAGTAGACGGCCATCCTGCCGATCGGAAGTCCCTTCGGATGGTGCGGCGCTCGGGTGATATCAACCCGCACCTTGCCAAAATCGCACGCGCTCCCTGTCGACATTTCGGCGCTTGCAAAATCACGTAGTGCGGATGAAGTTATTTCTTCGTACCGGTGCTCGAAAGTCCTTCCTTCTGTCATGCCTGCACTCCTCCTGAGAGGTCGCAAATCTTCTGCCGAAACACGCGGCTGACAATGTTCAAAATGATGTTTAGTGACGATATGTCGCAGGTCCGGTTGCTCGTTGTGAAAGCGGCCAGGCACGAGGACAGTGCCACGGTCCGGCTGCGGTCCCGATAGAGATGTTCGGCGCACAAACTTGGCCGTAGCTGCTGAGTGCAATCTGCCGATGGCCCCTAAGGCGGCTTGCCGGCTCATTGCGTCCGTACCAGCGCTGAACGGGAAGGGACAGGGTCGGAAGCCGAAATTCAAACAGACCCACTACCCGAATCTTCATTCGCGCATTTCGATCTGACGCTGCTGCAGGTCGGCAGATCTCGGGCGTTCCACTGGCGACGATCCTAATGCCGGTGTCCGCCCGTTCCTGCCGTTCCGCAAGCCCTATTTTCTCGACGTTTCATCTTCGCGCCAAATCTGGGAGCAAGGGAGGCCGGAAGCCCATGGGCGTATTGATCCGTCCGCGCTTCGGCCAGCCCTGTTTCGACTGCGGCGAGCCCGTGTCGACGCAGCGAATTCAGGCCCTCCAGCGCAACGCCGAAATCGAGCGGCGGCGCTGGCTGAAATCGGACCTGGTGTGCGCCTGCTGCGCAAACAAGCGCGAGATCGCCGAGAGGGCCGGCGTGCCGCGCAAATAGCAATGTCTTCCGATCTGACGCTCCTCCCGGTCGGAGGCGCGCCGGCGGCGGGGCTCACGGATGCACTGACTTCCGCCGCCGGCTACGCGCTCAGCGAAAAGGCCGACGCCACACGCCGCGCCACCCTTGCCGACATCCGCCGTTTCTCGACCTGGTGCGAGGCCGTCGGCGCGATCGCGCTGCCCGCGACGCCGGCGACCGTTGCGGCCTATCTGGCGGCCCTCGCCGATCTCCGGCCTCAAGGTCTCGACCATTTCGCGCCGCGCGGCGGCGATCGCCTACGCTCACAAGCTCGCCGGCTTCGAGCCGCCGATCAACGAAAGCGTCAAAGCGGTCATGCGCGGCATCCGGCGCAAGCTGGGGACCGCGCAGAAGGGCAAGGCGCCGGCGACCGCGGCGATCGTGGCGAAGCTCGTCAAGCGCATTCCCGACGACGCTCGCGGGCAAGCGCGACAAGGCGCTGATCCTGATCGGATTCGCCGCGGCGTTCCGGCGCAGCGAGCTCGTCGCGCTCACGCTTGCCGACGTCGAGCGCGCGCCAGACGGAATTGTGCTGCACATCCGCCAGTCGAAGACGGATCAGGAAGGGCAGGGCGCTCAGATCGCCGTGCCGAACGGCCGCAAGCTCAAGCCCGTCGAAGCGCTCGACGCCTGGCTCAACGCCGCGCCGATCACGCAAGGGCCGATCTTCCGCCGCGTCATGAAGGGCGGCTCGGCTCAGGCGAAGCGCTGACCACGCAGTCGGTCGCGCTGATCGTCAAGCGCTGGCGCCGCGCGGCCAGAGTTGACCCGACTCTGTTTTCCGGACATTCGCTGCGCGCGGGCTTCGTCACGAGCGCGCTCGCGGACGGCGCCGATCTCTTCAAGGTGATGGACGTGACCCGCCATCGCGAGGTCAAGACGCTGAAGGCCTACGATCGGCGCGCAAAGGCGTTCCGAGACCACGCGGGCAAGGGCTTCCTGTGAGCGACACCGAGCTGCGAATCCTCGCGTTGCGCCTGGCGGTCGAATGCGAGGGTCCCAAGGCGGTGACCAACGAGGTGCTCGACGCGGCCGAAGCGATCGATGCCTTCCTCAAGGGCGAAGACCGAGACGCCGACGAAATGCGGCCGCTGCCGGAGGCCGCGGCCTGATGCCGCGAAAGGCCAAGCCGACGCCGGGCGAGGCCTCCGCCCTTCACCTGCGCGATTTGCGGCGCGAACACGCGCGCGCGCCGGCGGACGTTCGCCAGGCCGAATCCGAGCGGTTCGCCGGCATGACTCTCATGGCGGCGATGCGCCGGGCTTATGAGCGCGCGAGCTACTGCTCCACCGCGGCCGCTTGGCTCGAGCCGGGCCGTGACCAGCTTCGCTAGCGGTAACCGTCCGTCCCGCTATTAATCGCAGCTATTAGACTAGACGGACGGAATTGACACCACT
This sequence comes from uncultured Alphaproteobacteria bacterium, assembly GCA_963741405.1. Lineage (GTDB taxonomy): Bacteria > Pseudomonadota > Alphaproteobacteria > Rhizobiales > Beijerinckiaceae > Roseiarcus. The sequence goes on along the minus strand of CAVUHX010000039.1, from coordinate 902,806 downwards.
GCGGATATTCGTGGGGAACGATTGAACGTCGTGACTCGACGTAAAGGGGTTATTCCGGAACCGAGATCGTGGACGCGGTGATCGTAGAGCGAAACCCGTCCCGCGTCGTCGGTCCAGATCCCTTCACTGGGTGCCCAGCGCGAGTTGCAGTCGTTGTTCGGGCGTAATGAGGTGATCGAGGCTTACGGCGTCCTCGCCAAGGTCGATCTCGACCCAACTCACCTCGCCGCTGAACTTTTTCGACGTCGGATAATCGTAGGTCACCGGCGAGCCGAATTCGTCGCCGACATCGCAGGTTTCGTCGGCGGAGAACACCATGGGCTCCGTCATCTCCACCCTGCCTTCGCCGACTTTGCCGCCGTCCACGAAGAGCGTGACCGTGCCTCCTTTCGCCAGCCCGCCGCCGTCGTACTTGAACTCCATCCGAACCTGATGTGTGCCAGGCGGGATCGGCGAGGCGCCCTCGATCGTGTACCGGTTCACGCCGTAGAAGTTGTAGCAATATTTCGGCTTGCCACCCTTGGCGTAGAGGCTCCAGCCGCCGATGATTCCGCCGAGGGCGACAATGACGCCTTCGGCGCCTGTCGGGGGCACGACGACCTCGGCCGTCAGGGCGTGCGACTTGTTTTTGGTGTTGACGATCGAGCTTTCGGTCAGCCGCCCCATGCCGCGGAACAGGATCTGCCGGTTGCCCTTGATCAATTGCGGCCGGCCGGCGAGGTCGGGGTTGGCGCGCTCGGCGAACCGGTCGTCGAGAGGCAGGACGTTGTATTTGACCGCTTCGATCAGCCACAGCCGCTGCAGTTCGTGCAGTTTGTCCGGATGCTCCTTGGCCAGGTCCTTCGACTGGGTCCAATCTTTCGTGGTGTCGTAGAGCTCCCAGACATCGTCGTCGAAGGCGGGCAGCGGGACCGAGCCGGTCAACCATGGCGTGCGGTGCCGGGTCACCGCCGTCCAGCCCTTGTGGTAGATGCCTCGGTTGCCCGCCATCTCGAAGTACTGCGTCTCGCGCCGCTCGGCGGCCTTGGCGTCATTGAACGCGTAGAGCATGCTGACGCCTTCAATCGGGCGCTGCTGCACCCCATTCACAAAGACCGGCTCGGGTAGGCCAGCTGCCTCCAGGATGGTTGGCGCAACATCGATGACGTGATGAAACTGAGTACGGACCTCGCCCTTGCCCTTAATCCCCTTGGGCCAATGCACGATCGTTCCGTTGCGCGTGCCGCCAAAGTGCGAAGCGACCTGCTTGGTCCACTGGTAGGGCGCGCACATCGCGTGCGCCCAGCCGACCGCATAGTGATTGTACGCTTCGGGGCCACCGAGCTTGTCCAACCGTTCCGTCAGAAATTCCGCGGTCTCCAAATGCGGGAAGCCGGTCAGCGGCGCCATCTCGTTGAAACAGCCCTGCAGCGAACCTTCGGCTGAGGCGCCATTGTCGCCGATGATCAGGTAGATCAGGGTGTCCTCCAGGACGCCAAGATCCTTGAGCGCGTCGATCAGCCGGCCGACGTGATGATCGGTGTGCTCGAGAAAGCCGGCGTAGACCTCCATCTGGCGCGCGAGCACCGGCTTCATTTCAGCGGCGATCGTGTCCCAGGCGGGGATCTCGGCATGGCGCGGTGTCAGTTCGCAATTCTCGGGAATGACGCCGAGCGCCTTCTGCCGGGCGAAGGTTTCCTCACGTAGCTTGTCCCAGCCGTGGTCGAATTTGCCCTTGTACTTGTCCGCCCATTCCTTCGGCACATGATGGGGCGCGTGCGTCGCCCCGGGCGCGAAATAGGTGAAGAACGGCTTGTCGGGCATCAACGCCTTTTGTTGATGGATCCAGTTGATCGCCTTGGTGGTCAGGTCCTCGGTCAGGTGATAGCCCTGTTCGGGCGCCTTCTCCGGCTCGATCGGCGTCGTGCCTTCGTAGAGCGCCGGGTAATACTGGTTAGTCTCGCCGCCGATGAACCCGTAGAAATACTCGAACCCTCCGCCGCCGCTTGGCCAGGCGTCGAACGGTCCCATCGGGCTTGTCTGCCAGACCGGCACTTCGTGGCATTTGCCGAATTGCGCGGTCGAATAGCCGTTGAGCTTGAGCGTGCGCGCAAGCGGGGCGCAGGTGTTCGGCAGAATTGAGTTGTAGCCGGGCGCCGAGGTCGCGATTTCCGTGATGCCGCCCATGCCCACCGAATGATGGTTGCGGCCGGTCAGCATCGCCTGACGGGTCGGCGAGCAGAGCGCCGTTGTATGGAACCGAGTGAACCGGAGCCCGTTGGCGGCAAGCTTTTCGAAGTTCGGAGTTTGACACGGGCCGCCGAAGGCGCTGGACGCGCCGTAGCCGACGTCGTCGATGAGCACGATGAGGACATTCGGCGCCCCCGCGGGCGGCCGTAATTGCCGGATCGGCGGATACTTGGTGTCGGGGTCTTTGGCGTCGTAGGTCGTCAGGCCCACGTGCGGTTGATCCGGGATTGGGAGAACGGTTCGTTGGACCTTGTCTTGCTCGCTCATCGGATCGCCCTCCACTGCACATCATCGAGCTGGCTTGCGGCCCACTAAAACCAGAGCTGCCTCGCGGCACGTTACACTCCGATTGATCGGAGGGCCAGGGACCTTGGCAGAACCGTCCTCTGTCACTTTCGCCGGGGGTAGGTTGCCGAGCGGCTCCATGCCGGCAGCGCCACTTGATCGGTCGAAGGCCGCTCCGCAATCCGACAGAAACGCGGTGACCAAATTTCGAACAGGGCTTGACCGCGTGGCGTGAGGCCTAAAACAAGCGCCTCCTACTTTCAATCAGCATGGTGCAGATCGTTCTTCGGTCGGGCGATCACGCCTCCCTCCGCCATGTGGTCGACCTCGATCACCACCCTGTCGATTACGCCGGTGAAGGCGTCGGGCGGCTTGTAGGTGCGGCTGACGGGCGTGAACGTGTTGCGGCCGATCTGCAGGCCGTAGCCGGTGACCGCGCTGTACTGTCCGGCCATCTTTATATCCGCGAGTTGGCCTACTTTCTCATCGTCGATGAAGAGACTGACGTCCCCGGTGAAGAAGTCGGGCTTCAGCGACTTTGTTTTCGGCGTAAAATGCACCTTGAAGCGGTGCGCGCCGCTCGGCACCTTGCCAGCTGAGGCGACGTCGAATTCCTGCAGCTTTAGGTAATTGTGGACGTAGTGCAGGCGGCCGTCCGCGATAAGCAGCGACCACCCGCCGAACTCGCCACCGCTGCAAGCCAGCACGCCCTCCGCCCTCGCGTCGGGGATGGTCGCAAAAGCGGTGATCGTATGATCGCGGCCGAGCAGTTGCGGCGCGGCGAGCGGGTGCACGATCGAGGTGCCGGGGTAATATTCGTAGGACGGCTTCTCGATCGCGGCGACGGGCCGCGTCGGATCAGCGGCCCGCTCGTAGCGGCGGTCATCGAGCGGCAGGACGCCATACTTCTTCGCCTCCTCGAACCAGAGCGCCTTCAACTCGGCAAGCTTCTCCGGCATCTGAGCAGCGAGGTCGTTGTTCTCCGAGAAGTCGACGTCGGTATGGTAGAGTTCCCACTTGTCGGCGTTCCAGTCGTCGTCCTTTTTGTGCCAGGTCACGGCAGTCCAGCCATCGGACCAGATCGCCCGGCTGCCGAGCATCTCGTAGTACTGGACCTTCCGCTGTCTCGGCGCGTCCGGGCTGTCGAACGTGTAGGCGAGACTCGTCCCGTGCAGCGGCATCTGCTTCACCCCGTTGACGGAGGTCGGCGCAGGCAGGCCGATCACTTCGAGGAGCGTCGGAAAAATATCGGTCACATAGGTGTACTGACTTCGCAGCTGTCCCCCGGCCTTAATGCGCTCGGGCCAGGAGACAATCAGCGGATCGGTGTTGCCGCCGTGGTGCGTATCCTGTTTCCAGCGCTTCAGCGGCGCGTTGCCCGCCATCGCCCAGCCCATCGGATAATGCGGGTCAGTCTCGGGGCCGCCGAGCTTGTCGAGTTGGCCCAGCATTTCCGCGACCGTATCCGGGAAGTAGTTGCGATAACGGTCGGTATTGGCGGTGCCGTTTTGCAGGCCCTCCTGCGAAGCGCCGTTGTCCGAGAGGACTATGACGAGCGTGTTGTCGCGGATCTGCATTTCGTCCAACGCCGAAAACAGCCGGCCCAGGTTCTCGTCGGCGTGATCGACGTAGCCCGCGAACACTTCCTGTAGCCGCGTGTAGACGGTCTTCTGGTCCGGCGTGAGATCGGCCCACGGCTGGACGCCCGGATTGCGGGGCGGCAATTCGGTGTCGGCCGGGATCAGGCCCAAAGCCTTCTGCCGGTGATAGGTTTCATCCCGCACCGCGTCCCAACCCTGGTCGAAGCGGCCCTTGTATTTGTCGATATGCGCCTTGGGCGCATGGAGCGGCGCATGGGCTGTGCCGAGCGCCAGATAGGCGAAAAAAGGCCGGCCCGTGCTCGCCTGCTGCTGGTCGCGGATAGAGGCGATGGTCCGGTCGACCAGATCCTCGGTGAGATGGTAGCCCTCGCGGCGCGGCGGATCGACGAACTGGTTGTCCTGCACCAGCAGCGGCGCCCATTGGTCGGTCTCGCCGCCGAGGTAGCCGTAATATTTCTCGAACCCCATGCCGAGCGGCCAACGGTCGAAGGGGCCGGCGGCGGTGTAGGCGGTGTAGGGTGCGAGGTGCCATTTGCCGAAGGCGAAGGTGTTGTAACCGTTCTGCTTCAGAACCTCGGCGATGGTGGCGGCGCTCTTAGGGATGCTGCCGAAACTCGATGGAAAGCCAGTCGCGCCCTCGGTGATCGCTGCGAGGCCGACCGAATGGTGATTGCGGCCGGTAAGAAGCGCGGCGCGCGTCGGGGAGCATAGAGCCGTCGTGTGGAAATCCGTGTAACGGACGCCCTCGGACGCCAGCTTGTCGAGGTTCGGCGTATCGATCGGTCCGCCATACGCGCCGAGTTGGCCATATCCGACGTCGTCAAGCACAATCAGGAGAACATTGGGCGCGTCTTTCGGCGCCTGAACCGGGAGAACCGGGGTCCAGTCGGGAACGGACTCCTTGTAATTCTCGCCGATCTTGCCAGTGAAGGCTGGGGCGGAGACCGGGAGGACGGTGCGATCGAGGTCTGGGGCCTTCGGCGCGGGCGTGGCCTGCGTTTCGGCTGCGCTCGCCAGGGGAACCGGGGCGAGGCTCGCCGCGGCAAGCGCCGTGCCGGTCAGGAGCACGCTGCGACGGCTGATGGCGCTGTCATGTCTTACGGCTTTTGGGGGGGGCTGTCGCACCGTGTCGTCAGCGATATCGTCACTCATCCGGCTGGATCCCCCCACTCAGGTTAAACCGCGTTGACTTGCGCCTCTTGATCCTATGGGCGTGATGGGCTCGCGCTACCGATCGCCACACAGGATTGAGCCGCGCCCCGACGGGCTATTGCCCGTACTCCGAATTTGAAATTCGGTTTGACCGCCGACGATCATTTGGCAGAGATTCTTACGACGCTTGGGGTTCGCCTATTCTCTCGGCCGCGAGCGGCAACGCGGCGAGCGGGGGCGGGAAGCAGCTATCCAATAGCGCCTTCGGGCCGATTTCAACCAACGGCCACGCGATCGGCGAATAACCGCTATTTTTGCGCGACGCGGCCATTGACGGTCTTTGCAGGAAACGGCCGGTTTCCGCCGTTCCTCCCGTTCCGCAAGCCCTATTTTCTCGAGGTTTCGGCTTCGCGCCAATTCTCTTCAGAGAGCTCGACCACTAGCACCCTCACCACAGGTAGGGCTGAAGCAAGGGAGGCCGGAAGCCCATGGGCGTATTGGTTCGTCCGCGCTTCGGCCAGCCCTGTTTCGACTGCGGCGAGCCCGTGGCGACGCAGCGAATTGGGACCCTCCAGCGCAACGCCGAAATCGAGCGGCGGCGCTGGCTGAAATCGGACCTGGCTTGCGTCGTGTGCGCGAACAAGCGCGAGATCACCGAAAAGGCGAGGCCGAGTGGATAATCCTTTTCGAGCACCTCCCTGCGAGATAATCCTCTGCGTTGCTTTCATGCGTGAAACCCGACCCGTCCAAGGAGAGGCGCAGAATCTTAGCGGCGCCAGGAGCAGACTGCAGGTGACTAAGACCACCAGCCTCCGGCTTCGCGTTTTTGGCCTCTGGGCGCTGTCGCTCATCGCGTGCATCGCGGTTGGGGCGCTGTTGGCGCTACTCTATCGGCAATCAACACCGGTGCGCGTCCAGCGCGCCGAGGCGAATATCGCTCATGCGTGCGACCTTATTCGGGACAGTTACAGTACGCAGGCAGCCCGATGGCTGGGATCGGCCCCGGCCCTTTCCGATCCAAAGCTCCATCTTGATCTGGCGACCGCTGTCAACCAGGCTCTCACCGGCCAGAACGGCGTCGAGGGCGGTATATGGCAGTCAGACGCCGGACCGCTAGCCTACGCCTTCCCAACCTATGCAGGGACCGGTCCCAAGACCGACCTGCCCGCGGCTGAGCGCGACCACATCAAGGCCGTGAATGAGCAGGCTGCGCGGGATGAACGGCCGATTACTCGCCGATCCCTGTCCCAGGAGCAAAATCTGCTGCTCCACGCCTGCCCACTCCCCAGCCCGATTCCTGGGCTGACGGCGTGGACGATGACGCGGGTCGAGGCCGTCCCGGACTACGATCGGCTTCTCATCGGCCTCAGCGCGCTACTCGGATTTATGGTGCTGATGTCGGCGTGGCTCGGCCGCGTGTTGATGCTCTGGGCGCGATATGTGAGCGACATTGAGGCCGCGCCGGGAAGCGGGGGCGCGGTTGGCGCGCCGACGATAGCGCCGACAGGCGAGCGGGAGCCCGCCCGCGTTGTCGAAGCGCGCAGGGAGGCGCGTCAGCGCCGTGGGGAGGAGCGCCAGCAACCCGCAACCCTGGCTGCACAGGCGTCGCGCGTCGAGTTGCTAGCCTTCGCCATTCTCGGCGTCATCATTGCGCTGGCTCTGTCGGCCGCCGTCGCGACGCTTTGGTCGCCGAGAAGCGTGATTGGCGGCGATACCGTCAAAGTGGCCGCTGGCGCGATCTTCGCCGGGGCCTACATGGCGCTCGCCATCGGCACAATACCTGGCTTTCGCATCGACCGGGCTGGGGTCGCCCTGGTCGGGGCCTGTCTCATGGTCGTCGCTGACGTCCTGACGCTGGACGAGGCCAACCAGGCGGTCGATTTCGGCACGATCACCCTGTTGCTCGGGATCATGATCGTGGTCGCCAATCTTCGCCTGTCGGGTTTCTTTGCCCTCGTCAATGCCTGGGTGGCGCGTCATGTGCATCGGCCGATCGTGCTGCTTGCGGCCGTTACCCTCGTTTCCGGTCTCTTTTCGGCTTTCCTGGTCAACGATGCGATCTGCCTTGTCCTGTCGCCGCTCGTCCTCGAGATGGCGCTGAACCGGAAGCGAAAGCCGACGCCTTATCTGCTTGCGGTCGCGATGGCCTCGAATATCGGTTCCACGGCCACCATCACTGGCAACCCGCAGAACATCATGATCGGCAGTTTCTCGCATCTGCCGTATCTCCGATTTACGCTGGCTCTCGCGCCGGTCGCGCTCGTTGGCCTCGCTTTGACAATTCTGCTCCTGGCGCTTGCGTACCGGACTGAGTTCCTGGTCAGCGATCGGCTCGCGGCCGCCACTCCTCGAGTGCGTGTCCAAAAGGCGCTGATGGTGCGCGCGCTGCTGGCCACGGGGATTATGATCGCCTTGTTTTTCGCCGGCCAGCCACCCGCCAAGGCGGCGATCGTGATCGGCGGGCTGCTGCTGCTCACACGGCGACTGAAAAGCGAGCGCATCTACCGCGAGATAGACTGGTCGCTCCTGCTCATGTTCGTCGGATTGTTCATCATCGTAGGGGGGGCACAGCACGCGTTGTTGGGACCGGACGCCCTCGCAGTGGCGGGCCGGCTGCATCTTGATCATATTCCAACCCTGAGCATCGTGACGGCCGGACTCTCGAACGTGGTCAGCAATGTGCCAGCCGTCCTGGTTCTGCGGCCCTTCATCGACGGTCTGCACAATCATGACACAGCGTGGCTCGTAGTCGCGATGGCATCGACGCTAGCCGGCAATTTCACCGTCCTCGGTTCGATCGCGAACCTGATCGTGGTTCAGAAGGCTGCGGCCAAGGGTGTGTCGATCAGCTTCTGGGAATACTTTAAAGTCGGCGCGCCGCTGACGCTTATTACCCTCGCCCTGGGGACACTGTGGCTGTCGCTGTGATGGTACTGTTGCCGAGCGCAAAGGAGCGTCCTCCCGCGCGCCCGCGTGACTCGTCGAGCGTGAGTAGTTTCCGAGCCCTGTTTCAACATTTTGATGCCGGTAAGACATTGAAGGCGTTCCGGCCCCAGCTGCTTCTCGAAAACCGTCCTCAATCCCGCCCACCTCATCTTGAGGCGCTCTTGCGAAGCAAGAGCCTCGAAGAGCCTGCCCTGAGCGAAGCGAAGGGACGCTCCAGGGCGCGCCGCCGGTTCGGCAGCGCAGCTACACGCCCTGCTTTGGACCCCTCTTCGCAAGCGCCACGAGCGTTGAGAAATCCCCGCGCATGTAGGCCTTCTTCTTCGCCCTCGACCAGCCCTTGATCCGCCTCTCCGCCGCGATCGCGTCCGACGATCCGTTCGTAGTGTTCCGAAAAGACGAGTTTCACAGGCCTGCGTGTGAACGTATACCCGGGCATCAGGCCTTGCGCGTGCTCGCTCACGCGCTCTTCCACCGAACGTCGAGTGACGCCGGTGTAATAGCTGCCGTCGGAGCACAGGAGGATAGTGATCGACGCCCCGCCCAACTGATCGCTCCCATCGGTTCAAATCATATCGCGCGCCCCCTGTCCGAGACAACGCGCCCCGTTTGGCGCTTTCTGGAATCGTCCTTCGAGGCCGCTTCGCGGCGCCTCAGGACGAGGTCGCTGCGCCACGGCGCTCCGGCGCAGCGAGCTCGTCGGGCTCACGCTCGCCGACGTCGAGCGCGCGCCAGACGGAATCGTGCTGCATATTTCCCGGTCGAAGACGGATCAGGAAGGGCGGGGCGCCTTCCTCACCGCCCAGGGCGAAGGCGCCGCCGTCCAAGCCGGACGCCGCCCGAAATGACCCGATGGCCTGAGCCCCGACGCGATGGTTCGGATGCTTGCGCCGCGGCTTCCCCTCGCGCGGACCGCAATCGTCCGGCTGCCGCCGAGGAAGGCCGACCCCTATTACCTCACGCCCGAGTGGCGGGAGCTGCGCCGCCAGACGCTCTTCCGTTTCGCCCACAAACGTTTCATCATGCCCCGGGGCTTTGAGGAGCGGTGATGGATTCTGCGAACAACGGGGCAGCGCTGCGGAACGCGATCCGCTTCCGGTTCAGGGGGCGCACGGTCGCGCTCGACCGCTTTTCGCCCCGAGCGACCGTCCTCGACTGGTTGCGCGAGAGCGCCGGCGCCAAGGGGACGAAGGAGGGATGCGCCGAGGGCGACTGCGGGGCCTGCACCGTCGTTCTGGCGCGCAATCGCTCCGGACGCCTGACCTACGACGCACTCAACGCCTGCATTCTCCTCATCGGGCAGCTGGACGGGGCGGAGCTGATCACGATCGAGGACCTGGCCGACGGAGAGACGCTGCACCCGCTGCAGCAGGCGATGGTTGACTGGCACGGGTCGCAGTGCGGCTATTGCACGCCGGGGATCGTCATGAGCCTGTTCGCCGCCTATCACTCGGGCGCGCCTTCGACCCGGGCGAGCCTGAACGACCAGCTCGTCGGCAATCTCTGCCGCTGCACCGGATACCGGCCGATCATCGAGGCGGCGCTCGCGACCTGCGACGGAGCGCCCGCCGACCGCTTCGCCGCGACGGCGCAGGCGCGGGCGGGCGAGCTCGCCGGCTTGAGCGAAGGCGCGGACGTCTTTGTCGGCGACGAGCGGGCCTTTTTCGCCGCGCCCGCCAGCCTGGACGCGCTCGCCGCGCTCTACGGCCAATATCCGGACGCCACGCTCGTCGCCGGGGCGACTGACGTCGGTCTCTGGATCACCAAGCAGTTGCGCGATCTCAAGCGGGTGATCTGGCTCGGTCGGGTGAAAGGACTCGACGCCGTCGGCGAGGCGGCGGACGGCGCGCTTTCGCTCGGCGCCGGCTTGACGCTCGCCGACTCGGCGCCGTTGTTCGGCGCGATCCACGCGGACCTCGGCGAGTTGCTGCGCCGCTTCGGCTCGACGCAGGTGCGGGTCAGCGGAACAGTCGGGGGCAATATCGCCAACGGGTCGCCGATTGGCGATCTCGCGCCGGCGCTCATCGCGCTCGGTGGACGCGTCGTGCTGCGCAAGGGTTCAGCCACCCGCACGGCGCCGCTGGAGGACTTCTTCATCGGCTACGGCAGGCAGGACCGCGCGTCCGGAGAATTCGTGCTGGCGGTCGAGGCGCCGCGCCTGACAGAGTCCCAGCGATTCCGCGCCTTCAAGGTCTCGAAGCGGTTCGACGAGGATATCTCCGCGGTCATGCTCGCGGTGCGCCTCGAGCTTGACGGCGCGCGCGTCGTCGGCGCGCGCATCGCCTGCGGCGGCATGGCGGCGACGCCGAAGCGAGCGGCCCATGCGGAGGGGCTGCTGGCCGCCGCCAGTCTCGACGATCCCACCAGCTGGCGCCCGGCGCTCGCGGCGCTCAGGTCCGATTTCACGCCGATGACCGACCAGCGGGCAAGCGCCGCGTATCGCATGGCTGTCGCGACCAACCTGCTCGAAAAGGCCCTGATCGAAATCGCGGGCGCGAGCGTGCCGACCAGGATCGGATCCCTCCATGCCGCGGAATGACGTCGCCGACCTCATCCTGCCGCCGTCGGTCGTCCATAAGCCGCTGCCGCATGATTCCGCGCGCCTGCATGTGCAGGGGTCGGCGCTCTACGTCGACGATCTTCGCGAACCGGAGGGAACGCTTCATGTCGCCGTCGGCATGGCCGACAAGGCGCGCGGATCGCTGAAAAGCCTCGACCTCTCGCCCGTGCGCGCCGCCGAGGGCGTCGTCGCCGTCCTGACGGCGGCGGATGTTCCGGGCAAGAACGACATCGCGCCGGTCTTCGCGGACGAGCCCCTGTTCGCGGACAAGGAGGTCTCGTTTCACGGGCAGCCGCTGTTCGCCGTGGTCGCCTGCACGCGCGACGAGGCGCGGCGGGCGGCTCGCCTCGCCCGGATCGACATTGAGGAACAGACACCGTCGTTGACGATTGAAGACGCGCTGAAGTCCGGCGAGCGCGTCCAGGAGGACTATGCTTTTGCGCGCGGCGAGGCCGCGTCCGCGATCGACGCGGCGCCTTGCAAGCTCGAAGGCCGGTTTTCGATTGGCGGCCAGGAACATTTCTATCTCGAGGGCCAGGCTTCCTTCGCGCTTCCCGGCGAGGGCGACGAGATGACCGTGTACGCCTCGAGCCAGGATCCGACGGAGACGCAGCACATCGTGGCGCGCGTCCTCGGCGTTCCGGACGCCTTCGTCACCGTCGAAACCCGGCGCATGGGCGGCGGTTTCGGCGGCAAGGAAAGCCAGGCATGCGCCTGGGCCGCCTTGGCGGCGCTCGCTGCGCGGGTGACCGGGCGGCCGTGCAAGGTTCGCCTGGATCGCGACGACGATTTCATGCTGACCGGCAAGCGTCACGATTTCCGCGCCGACTGGCGCGTCGGTTTCGATGAGAGCGGCGTCATCGCCGGCTACGACGTCATGCTCAATGCCCGTTGCGGCTGTTCGGCGGACCTGTCGCCGGGCGTCGTCGATCGCGCGATGTTCCACGCCGGCAACGGCTACTGGCTGCCGCATGTCTCGATCGGCTCGCGTCGCCTGAAGACCAACACCGTCTCGAACACGGCTTTCCGCGGGTTTGGCGGCCCGCAGGGCATGATTGCGATCGAGCGCGTCATGGACGCGATCGCGCGCGAGCGTCACCTCGATCCGCTCGACGTGCGGAAAGCCAATCTCCTGCGCCGGGGCTTCGAAAGCACGCCCTATGGGCAAACGGTCGAGGATTTCCTGACGCAGAGGCTGATCATCGACGACCTGGAGGCGACGAGCCGCTATCGCGAGCGCCGGGCGGCGATCGCCGCTTTCAATGCGTCGAGCCCTTTGATCAAGCGCGGCATTGCGCTGACGCCGGTGATGTTCGGCATTTCGTTCACGCTGATCCGTCTCAACCAGGCGGGCGCGCTGGTGCATGTCTATTCCGACGGCTCGATCCATCTCAATCACGGCGGCACGGAAATGGGGCAGGGCCTGTTCACCAAAGTCGCCCAGATCGTCGCGGAAGAGTTCGGCGTGCCGCTTCACTTCGTGCGGATCACGGCGACCAACACTTCGAAGGTTCCCAACGCCTCCCCGACCGCCGCATCCTCGGGGACCGACCTGAACGGCATGGCCGCCAAGATCGCCGCCGGGGCGATCAGGGAACGAATGGCCGCTTTCGCGGCGGAGCAATGGGGCGTGCAGGCCGAAGCGGTCGAGTTTCGCGACGGGCGGGTCTTCTCGGGCAACGCCTCGATGAGCTTCGGCGAACTGGCGAAGGAGTGCCGTCTGGCGCGGGTCCCGCTTTCCCACGCCGGCCATTACAAAACCCCGGAGATCCGCTGGGACCGCGCCAAGGCTCAAGGGCGGCCCTTCTTCTACTTCGCCTACGGCGCGGCCTGCGCCGAGGTGGCGATCGACACGATGACCGGCGAAATGCGGGTGTTGCGCGCCGATCTTCTCCACGACGTCGGCGCCTCGATCAACCCGGCGCTCGACATCGGCCAGGTGGAGGGGGCGTTCATCCAGGGGATGGGCTGGCTGACGACCGAGGAACTCGTTTACGACGCCAAAGGGCGGCTTGCGACCCATGCCCCGGCGACATACAAGATTCCCGTCGCTTCCGACGTTCCCGCCGTCTTCAACACGCGGCTTCACACGCGGGCCAACCCGACGCCGAGCGTCTATCGCTCGAAGGCGGTCGGCGAGCCGCCGCTGATGCTCGGGATCTCCGTCTATTCGGCGATCCTGGACGCGGTGCATGCGACGAAGCCGGAGGGGCACCCCCGCCTTGAGGCGCCCTGCACGCCGGAGTCGATCCTGACCGCGATCCGGTCGCTCGACGGGGCCGCATAGGGCGGCGCCATGCTCGCTTTCCGCCGCCTGATCGAAGCGATCGAAGCCGAGGGATCGGCGGCTCTGGTGACGCTCGCCCGGGTGCAGGGCTCGAGCCCGCGCGAGGCCGGCGCGCGCATGGTGGTGAGACCGTCGGGCGGGTTCAACGGCACGATCGGCGGCGGGGCGCTGGAATGGGCGGCGCTCGACGCCACGCAGGCGGCGCTGAAGCACGGCCGCGGCCCGGCCTTGCGCCGCTCGCTGGCGCTCGGGCCCGAGCTCGCGCAATGCTGCGGGGGCCGCGTGGAATGGCGGATCGAGACCTTCGACCGAAGCGATGTGGAAGGTCTGGCCGTGCTGGCGGCGGCGGAGGGGCGCGGACCGGCCGCCATCAGGGCGGCGGTCGGAGGCGACGGGCGGATCGAGCGAAGCCTGGAAGGCGACCGGCGGGGAGACGCCTTGACCGCAGTTCCGCCGGACGAGGCCGGCTGGACCGAGCCGCTCGGCGAAAGCGCCCGTGCGGTCTATCTGTTCGGCGCGGGCCATGTGGGGCGGGCGCTGGCGCTGGCGCTGGCGCCGCTGCCTTTCGCCGTGCGCTGGGTCGACCCGCGACGCGAAGCTTTTCCGACCCATGCGCCGGCCAATATCGCGCTGATCCATGCGCTCGAGCCCGCCGCCGAACTCGCCCATGCCCCCGACGGAGCGCTGATCGTGGTCATGACCCATTCCCACGCGCTCGACCTCGAGATCGTCACCGAGGCGCTCGGTGCGCAGAGGTTCGGCTATGTCGGCGTGATCGGGTCGGCGACCAAGCGCGCGCGGTTCATCAGCCAGATGCGGGCGGGCGGGCTGCCGGAGGCGGCGCTGGCGCAACTCGTCTGCCCGATCGGCCTGACGGGGATCGCGGGCAAGGACCCGGCCGTGATCGCCGCCTCGACCGCGGCGCAACTGCTGCTGGCCGGGGAGCGGGCGGAGAGGGCGGCGGGCGCTGGCTGAGGAATCCGTCGTCGATCCCGTCTTTTCAGACACTTGGGCGCCATTTTCTGCAACTCCTCGCGGGCATGCCGCGTCCGGCATCCATATAACACATATATTATATGTAAATAGATGAGATTGCGAGGCGCGGCGGGTTCGTCAATCGCGCTTGCCGCGGCGAAGGGCAGGGGGAAACACGAGCGCCCGGCGCTTGCCGGGTTTCGGATTCGCCAGCCGGCGCGCGAAGGCCGACTTGTCGCGCCGCCGCTCTCACGGCTTCAGCATCTTCGCCTCGCGTCCGAGCTTGCGGGCGATGTCTGCGGCGGTCTCTCCGCGGCCGTCCTTCGCGTCACGCCGCGCCGCTCGATCAACAAGGAGCCTGAGCGTTGCGTCCACGTCCTCGACGCCGGTGCTGGAGTCATGGCCGGCGGCCCACATCAGGGCGGTCAGACCGTGGGCGTAGCGGCGGTTGACGTCGACCCCCACGTCGACCAGCGCGCCGACGATCGGCGCATACGCGCGCCCGGCCGCGTAGACCATTGCGCCCTTGCCGTCGTCGTCGACCGCGTCCGGATCGGCCCCATACTTGAGAGGTCTGTCGACAGTTTCCGCCGCGCCATTATAGGCTGCGGCGGCGAGCGGCGTCTCGCCGCTCCGGCCGCGAACGTTCGGGTCGGCGGCGTGGTCGAGAAGCCAGGTGGACGGCTTCCCCGCGATCGGCTTCGGCCGCGTAGTCGAGTGGCGTTGAGCCGCTGACCGACCGCGCCCCTGTCGAGGAGCAGCGCCATCACCTTGACCTTGCCCGATTGGGCGGCGGCGCTTCCCGGTCTGCGATCCGTGCGAATCCGCTGCCGCCTCAATCCTTATCCTTGGCCGGCTTCGGCGCTTCTGCGACTAGGCCCAGCGATCGCGCGTGGGCGACGCTGGCGGGGCGCTCGCGTCGGATCTCGACGCCGACAGAGCCCTTGATGACATCGAGCTTCTGAACGTTGACGCGAACGCCCTGCACGCGAGGATGGCCCAAAACAATTTTCGCGACATCCTCGGCCAAGGTCTCGATGAAATCGACATGGCCGCGGCTGACGACGAGTTGAATCGCATCAAGGATAATGTCGTAGGAAAAAATCGAGCGCATGTCATCGGCATGCGCGCTCGCGCGCCGCACAGAAGCCTCGACGTTGAAGGCGACGCGCTGCTCAGCATGACGTTCGAAACCATAGGCGCCGATCCGGGCGGAAACGACAAAGTCGCGCACGAACACGTGATCGACCTCGCCCTCGCCCTCGCCCTCGGCGTCATGTCCGCCAACGGTTCCACGAGCGAGCAACCGCCATTCGATCTTCGAAGAGGGGTCGGCGTCGATCGCTTCACGGGGAATCAGATGGCGGATCAGGGTGACCGCGTGCGGATCGATTGCGTTCGCGCGTCGGCGGGCGGCGCAAAGCGCTTTGCGGAATCCCAGGACGTCGGGGCGCACCAGCAAGAGCCGGGGAACGTCGGGGCCTTCGAGCGATCCCGAGAGACCGCTCATCAGGCCGAGCCGGCTGCACTGCGAGCAAAGATCGCCGAGGCGAGCGACATCGAGATGATCAAGGAGCCGACCGCGACTCTTGTCGCGGGTGTCCAGCATGACACCCTTGAAGCCCAGCGCCGCCAGTTGAGGAGGAAGAGCAAAGTCCGGGTCTTCGTCGGCGAACATGACGCCGACGATGGCGACATCCCGGATCAAGGGCCTCAAAGCATCGCCGAGCGACTCGAGCGTCGGGCGGTCGACCGAGAGTTTGAGATAGTCCACGCCCATCGCAGCCAGCGCGCGGGCGTGCGCGAGAAGGGCTTCCTCATTGTAAGGCGGGTCGCCGAGCGTCGCGCTTGTCTCGCGTCGCCTCGCGACGGATCGTATCGTATCGAGCGCCGTCTCCAGCGGGACCGCCCCGAGCGCGCCCCGCCCCGGATCCCTCAAATCGATGACGTCGGCGCCGTGCCGGAGCACAACATCCGCTTCCGCCGCGTTGGCGACGCTCGCCAGCATGCGCGTCATGAGGTCGTTTCCCGATCCAGGCTGAGCATTATTCTTGTCAGCGCAACCTTGTGGCGCAGCGCCTTGAATTGGTCGGAACCCGATCTTATCCTTTTTTGCAAGAGGAAACGCAAATGCCTGCCGCCCTTCGCGCCTTCGTCGCGATCGCGATCGCCTCGGCGATCGCGCAGCCAGCGATGGCGCAATCCGCGAAAACGGATCCGGATTGGCCGTGTCCCCAGATCAAGACGCGGGCGTTTTCGCTCGCCTCTGTCTGGGCTGGGCCTAGGACATCAATTCCTTGAAACTTCACGCTCGCGGCTTGGCCCGCAGGCGCGAAATGTTGGTGTTCCATCGGCAGGATAGGATTCGAATCTTGGAAGCGCTTTACTTCTTCACTACCTCCGCCACCGCCGCGAGGGCGTTGGCGCGCGAGGCCGGATCAACGATTCTCTGAGCGACTTGCGTCGCCTCGGTGGTCGCGCCGGTTTCCGCAAGGGCCTCGGCCTGCCGGCGGCTCCATTCGTCGCGCGTGGCCGCGTCGGGGGCCGCGGCGACGAGTTTCGCCGCCTCGGGCCCCTGGCCGGCCAGGACCAGCATCCGGACGAGAAAGTCGCCGGCCATGGGGTTCGGAACGGCCCTGTCGCCCATCAGCGCCTTTCTCGCGAACGGCATGAGCTCGGGGCTGTGGGCATTCTGCGAGAGCTTGAAGAGGCCCCGCATCTCGTCCTGATGGCCAAGGCTGTTCAGAAGCGTCAGCGCGTCCTGCCAGTCGCCCGACGCCGCGAGCGCGCCGATGACCTCGGGAACGACCCTGCCGCCGAAGTCGAAGCTCTTCTTGTCCGCGTCGGGCAGGGCGGACGACGCCTTGAAGCATCGGTTGGCGAGTGCGGCGTCCTTCGTCGCGGCGGCGACGAGCGCGCATTCGACCACGCTGTCCGCGGTCTTCAGGTCCCGCAACGCGACCACTGGCGCGCCCACCGCTTCGCGCCCTTCCGAGCGCAGGATATTCATGGTCTGGATCAGCGCATTGGTTCGCTCGTTTCCCTTCAACGGCGCGACGAAGCCGAGCGCGGCGTCCGTCTTGCCGGCCATCAGGGCGCCCGCGATTTGCATTGACGCGACCTCCCAGGCGTCGAATTTCTTCGGCTTGACGAAGGCTTCGATGTCTTGCGACCGGCCGGCGGCGGCCAGCGCGGCCCCCACCTGAAAAGTGTAGGCTTTGGGGTCGGCGTCGGTCCGCGCCGCAAGCGCCGCAAGATCGCCCTTGCGGCCGGCGAGTTCCAGCGCGACGACGAGAGGGCCGAAATAGATCGACCCCGCTCCCTTCTCGATGCCTGAGGCGACCGACAGCGCGAGGTCGATGTCGCCTGCGCGAACGGCCGCGCCGATGAGCCGGGCCCGGGTTTCGTTGACGAAGTTCTTGCGCGGGAGGAACGCGCCCCAGGTCGTGGAGAGGTAGGCGTTCGTCGGGTCGTCGCCCGCCGGCCCGGCCGTCGCAATCGCCGCGGCGGCCATGGCGAGCACGCAAGCCCGCGTTGGGGCCGTGACGCAGGGCGCGTCGTCGGCTGCGGCGCCTGTCGCGCCGCCCACGATCAGCAACAGGGAGAGAAAAACGTTCCGCATGACTTTAGGTCCCCCTTGTGAATCGGGCCGAGGATCGGCGACGAAAATAGGTCCAGACGGCGAACGCCGCGAGCGCGAGGCCGAGCGTGCCGAGCCCGTCGAGCCAGCGGTCGAACCCGCTCTGCATCCGGCAGCGGCGCCGCCCGTCCTCTCCCGTTTCGCAGAGCGCCACGACGTGCTCGCCCGGCGTCCAGTGATGATGACTCGACACGGAAATCGTGTGGGCGGGATCGTCGGGGCCGAAATTGAGCGTGACCGCGTGCGTCTCCGCCTTGACGACGACGGTCGGCATCTCGACGCCGCGCCAGCCGAAACTCGCCTCGCGAACAAGCGACACGCCCGCGACGAGGCTCAGGAACAGCGCCGCGATCAGGCTCCCGATCCGCAGGAACCGTTCGAGGCGAGAAGGCGCGCAGCGTCCATACGATGTCGCCGGGCGATTCCGGATGAACCCCCGTTGCGGACTCGCTGAAATACTGCGACCTATCGGGGCAAGCGTGATCACGCAGAGCGCCTTCACGTCCAGACTTTCGAGGTTGTCAAACCGGTGAACGGCGCATGGCGCCTGCCGCGGCCCCATGTCGATTGGTCTTCCGTCGGGGCGGAGCCTGAGATGGTGACGTCAGTAGCGATTGCTCACGTGCTCCCGCGACCTACTCAAGCGCCACCCAGATCTTGCCCTCGTTCACTCGCGCCGGAAAGACGGTGAGCGGTGTTCGGTTCTTGCTGACGTTTCCAAAAAGTTTGAGCCGCACGTCTCTAATGACGCCATCAGGATGAAGCGCGGGGTGCCGCACGTCTTTCATGGTGCCGTCAGGCTCAAGGCCGGGGCACCACGATTTGATGCCGCCAGTGAAAAGATCGAAGCAGCTCTGGTGCCACTTGCAGATCAGCACGCCTTCTTCCGTCACGTCGGAATCCCCAAAGGGATAATGCAAATGCGGACAGGCGTTGTTAAAGGCGAAAACGTTTTCACCACTGCGGATCACCACCAAGTCGAAGGCCTCCATCTCCACCAGTTTGCGCCCAGCGGCCGGAAGCTCATCCTCATTCAGCACTGCGGTCCAGGTCTTGCCCGCGTAACGCTGCGTCGAGGGATCGGCGCTCCGCAGCGCGCAGTCGCGCGCCAGCGCCGCTGGCTGGATGCCGGAGATCTCGTATAGAGTCACACGCTCATTTGTGCCGCGCAGCTTGACGCGGATGAAGTCCTCCATGATGACGTCGTCTTTGACCAACTCATAAAGTTCGCCTGAGATCAAGAGACGGGTCCCAGCCTCTTTGTTCGCAGCCTCGATGCGGCTCGCCACGTTGACCGTGTCCCCGATCGCTGTCAGTTTCTCTTTGCCTGACGAGCCGAGTGTGCCAATCACCGCTTCGCCGTAGTGCACTCCGATGCCGATCGAAAATGCGTAGCCGTAGGTGGCCTCCATGTAGGGCGCCATACGATCGTTGGCCTGCAGCATTTCCACCGCGGCCTTAACGCTTCTAAACGGCGCGCTCTTATCACCCCCCACTCCGAACAGCGCCATGAGTGCGTCGCCGATGAAGTTGTCGATGTAGCCGCCATTGCTCTCCACGATCTCACCCAGTTGGTGGAAATGGCGGTTGAGCGCGAACATCACATCATAGGGTGAAAGCTTCTGCGCCAGAGTCGTGAAGCCGCGGATGTCTGAGAACAGCACGGCGATTGGCTTGCTTTCCCCGACAGGCCCTGTGCGCTTCTTCAGCAGCTGGCTGGCGACCTCGCAGTCAGTCTCGTCCAGTACTAGTCGGCGGAAGCTCACGTCGCCCTGTGTTTTGGTCTGACAGGCAAGCCGAACCTCCATGGCGAAGCCCAGCCGCGACGCCATCGCCTGCTCCGTTTCGGTGCGCGGCGAGCAGTTCTCCAGGCCCTCGAGAATGACGATCCGGCAGGTGCTGCATTTCGCCCTGCCGCCGCAGGCGTGCACGTGAGGGATATCAGCCCGTAGAACTGCCTCGAGGATGGTCTCGCTTGGTCCGAGGGGGATGGTCTTGCCATCCGGCGCACACGTGATTGCCGGCATATTTGATCTCCATTCTTCTGACCCAACGAGACCGCCGCTCTGCTCTCTATGAACCCGGGAATCCCGCCCCCGAACTGGCCTGGAAATATGCAATTTTCGGGATGTTTGGAAGCCCGAAGATGGGCATAATCGCTGTTGGCGCATCTGACAGGTCGCATGGAGAACCAAGAACGGACGGCATCGCTCTTCGTTGGCGATCCGGGCGTACATCCGCGCTCAAGAGAAGGAAGATCAGAGGCTCTAGGGTCCCGACTCCACGTCAGGTCGACACTGTCTCACTGTCGCGTTCCTTGATCGTGTGATAGGTCATATCAGCCTTTGAAGGGTCCGAAGGGAGGATAGGATGGCTTCCCGCCCTCCGAGCAAGACGCGCAATGTTCCCGGGTTCTGCCCGCTTTGCGTTTCGCGCTGTGGATCGATCGCGACCGTCGAAGACGGCCATTTTGTTCGCCTTTCCGCCAATCCGGACCACCCGACCGGGAAGGCGCTTTGCATTAAAGGGAAAGTTGCGCCGGAGCTTGTCTATAGCCCTCAGCGCCTGCGCAATCCCTTGAAACGGACTCGACCGAAGGGGACCGCCGATCCAGGCTGGCGGGAGATCAGCTGGGACGAGGCGCTCGACATCATTGCCGAGAGACTGGGGCGGATTGCAAAAGACCACGGGCCGGAATCGATCGTATTCGCGGCGGCGTCCCCGTCGACGGCCGCGACCTCGGACGTCATCCACTGGATCCAACGGCTGCAGCGGGCTTTTGGCAGCCCGAACTTCATGAATTCCATGGAGCTTTGCGGCTGGGGCCGGTATCAGGCGAGCCTCTACACCTACGGCGCCGGTGTTCCCGGCGCCTACATGCCCGACGTGGGGCGCGCCGGCTGCCTGCTCTACTGGGGCTACAATCCGTCCGTCGCCAGAATAGCCCACGCCACGGCCACGACCGAGGCGCTGGCGCGCGGGGCGAAACTGGTGGTTGTCGATCCGCGCAACGTCGGAACCGCGCGCCAGGCGGACGAATGGCTGCGCGTTCGACCCGGAACCGACGGGGCGTTGGCGCTTGCGATCGCCGGCGTCATGATCGAGCAAGGCTGGTACGACCACGCATTCGTTCGCGACTGGACCAATGGCCCGTTGCTGGTCCGCTGCGACAACGGTCGGCTCCTGACGGATCAAGACCTGAACCCGTCGAATGACGGCGGCTCGTATGTCGGCTGGGACGAGACTGTACGGAAGCCCGTCCATTACGAGCCGCGCGCCCGGCGATTCACGGACAGCGATGTCGCGCCGGCGCTATTTGGCGAGTTCACCGTCGAGACTGCATCAGGGCCGGTCACCTGTGTCACCGCATTCGAGATGACGCGACGTTTATGTGCCCGCTATGCCAAGCCGGAAATCCGTGATGTCTGCGGCGTGCCATTCGAACAGGTCGAACGCACCGCCCGCCTGATCTGGGAATCGCGTCCGCTGGCTTACTACTCCTGGAGCGGCGTCGAGCAGCATACCAACACGACCCAGACAATCCGCGCGATCGGAATTCTCTACGCACTGACCGGCGATCTCGACAGGCCCGGCGGCAATGTGCTTTTGCCAGCCGTTCCCGCCAATGACGTGTCGGGCGTCGAATTGCTCTCGGAAGGGCAGCGGAAGAAGTCGCTCGGCCTGAATGCGCGCCCGCTCGGTCCCGCGCGGTTTGGGTACACCTCCGCTGGCGAGTTTTACACGGCGGCGCTCGATGGCGAGCCTCTCCGTGCGCGCGGCCTCGTGGCCTTCGGCGCCAACATACTGATGTCCAATGCGGACAGCGATCGTGGACGCAGCGCTCTTGGTACGCTCGATTTCCATGTACACGCCGACTTGTTCATGAACCCAACCGCGGAGCAGGCCGATATCGTGCTGCCGGTGGCGAGCGCATTCGAAACGGAGGGCTTGCGGATCGGCTTTGAACTGAGCGAGGACGCACAATCCTTGGTGCAGCTTCGGCAGCCGGTGGTCGAGCCGCAGGGGCAGAGCCGTTCGGACAGGGATATCATTTTCGACTTGGCGGTCCGTTTGGGTCTGGGCGAGCTTTTTTGGAATGGCGACACGGATGCCGCCTATCGCCACCAACTGGCGCCAAGTGGGCTCTCGCTCGAAGATTTGAAGGCCCGACCCGAAGGGATCCGCGTCCCGCTAAAGACGCGCCACCGCAAATTTGCCGGTGACCAGGAAGATGTGCCGCGCGGGTTCAACACGCCATCCGGCAGAATTGAACTCTATTCCGAGACACTCTTGGACGCTGGCTACGATCCGCTGCCGGAGTTTCGCGAGCCGCTCGTCAGTCCCCGGTCTTCCGATAAACTCGGCGGCCGCTTTCCCCTGGTTCTGACCTGTTCCAAAGGCGCCTTGTTCTGCGAAAGTCAGCATCGGGCGCTGCCATCCTTGCGCAAGCGCGCCATGGATCCGGAGGTCGAACTGCATCCCGATACCGCCGGGACCCGCGGAATTGCCGAAGGCGCCTGGGTCTCAATCGCAACCCCGCATGGCAAGGCGCAGGCGCGGGCGAAGTTTAACGCGCTGCTCGATGCGGACGTTGTTTGCGGACAACATGGCTGGTGGCAGGAATGCGCCCAGCTGCATGCACGCGGCTATGATCCCTTTGCCGACGAGGGGGCCAATTACAACCGGCTTATTTCCCAAAAATTCGTCGATCCGATCAGCGGTTCCACCCCTTTGCGATCCTACGCTTGTCAGGTAGAGCCTCTGGACATCTGATCGCTTTGGTGGCCGGCGCGCGTCATTGGCGACGTCCGGATCACCGCACCGCGCGGGGCGATGAGCGGCGAGGAGGGCCGAGCGCTGGCCGCGTGGATCGAAGCTTTGCGAGCGGCAGGCTGAGCCGCCGGGAAAGGCGATCGGAAAGGCGCGAGATATCCCTGCTTCTGGTCGAGCAGGGAATTTCAATTCCCTGCTCGACCAATTTAATTCCCTGCTCGGCCGCGTAGGGAATTTACCCGGAACAGACTAAAATTGTAGAGTTTTTCAGGACGGTTTTTCCGAGAATCGGCCGAAATGGGAGAAATTCCCTGCATTTTTCCCTGATGGCAGGGAATTCGACCGCCCGCCGGGCCCCGGCTTCCCGACGACTGCCGACGGCGGTTGACGCGTCGGCGCAGCGCTCTTTGCTCACGCCCTCTCGATCGCCTCGAACACCTTGAACGCCGCCGCATGTTCGGCGGCGTCATGGACGCGGAAAACGGCGGCGCCCCGCGCCAGCGCCGCGAGGTTCGCCGCCACCGTGCCGATGAGCCGGTCGTTGACGCTCGAGCCGAGGAGGTCCCCGAACAGGCGCTTGCGCGACACGCCGATCAGGATCGGAAGCCCGTAGGCCGCCCGCAGATCGGCGGTCAGCGCGAGCGCCTTGAGGTTCTGCGCCTTGTCCTTGCCGAAGCCGATGCCGGGATCGAGCAGGATACGCGCGCGCGGGATGCCGGCGTGATCGGCGAGGGCGAGCGAGCGATCGAAGAAGCGCCGCAAGGCGGCCTCGACGTCGAGATCGGGGTCGATGCCGTCCCGGTTGTGCATGACAACCACGGCGGCGCCGCTCTCGGCCACCACATCCGCCATCGCCGGATCCTTTTGCAGTCCCCAGACGTCGTTGACGACGGCGACCCCCGCCGAGACCGCGCGCCGCGCGATTTCGGCCTTGGTGGTGTCGATGGAGAACGGCGCGTCGATCTCCGCCAGGAGAGGCTGAAGCACCGGCTCCAGGCGCCGCCATTCCTCGTCGAGCGGAACCGGAATGTGCCCCGGGCGCGTCGATTCCGCTCCGACATCAATGATGTCGGCGCCGTCGGCGACGAGTTTGCGGGCCTGCTGAAGCGCGAGGTCGGGCGACCGGAAGCGTCCGCCGTCGGAAAACGAATCCGGCGTCACGTTGAGGATGCCCATGATGACCGGCCTGACGCCGATCAGCCGCAGAAAGGCGTCGCGGCGCTCGCCGCTCATTTGGCCTCGTCATATTTGATATGGGCGAACCGCGGGTCGCCGGCCGGCGTCCCCTCGAGCGCGCCGCTTTCCTGGCCGGGGCGCCAGGAGACGAAGTCCTCGATCTTGCGCGCGAGCTCGAAGCCCTTGTCGGTGATTCCCTTGGCGGAATGCGTTTGCAGTTTCACTTCGACCCAGGCGTAGGAGGCGCGGATGTCCGGATGGCGCCAGGCGGCTTCCGCGAGGTGGCCCACGGCGTTGATGACCATGAGCGTCCCCTTCCAGCTTGCGCTGCGAAATGTCCGTCGGATCCAGCCGTTTTCGTATCGCCAGTGCGGCGGCTCGCGGCTCAGTCGGGCCTCGATCTCGTCCGGTTCATAGACGCGTTCTCTTGAACTTTGGGTCATCGGCGGTCCTCCGATCAGCCAGGATCAGACTATTTTACGAGCGGGCGCCGCCTTGGTCGAGCGGACGGAAGGCCGCTTCCGGCGGGATCGTCTCCACGAGATCGTCGACGTCGTACCGGCTCTTCGATTGCTGTGGCGCCTTGACCCTGAACACATACATCGGGTGGGTCGCCCGTCCGTCGGGCCGCACGACAACTTTGCCGCATTTCAGTGAGCACCCGGTCGCCTTCGACCGTTCCCGCCGCCTTGGCGGCGCGCAAATACGCCAGCGTTGCCGAATAGGCCGCGGCCTGGTCCGCGGCCGGGCATATTTCCCAAGGCGACGATCGCCTGGTTCGTCCCGGCATCAGCGATGGTGAAGCCAACGATTGGGCGCATGAGGTTGCGCTGGGTGAGCGCGTCGTAGAGGCCGATCAGGATCAGAAGGAAGCCAGCGGCCATTGTGAGATGCGCCATCAGAGCTCCTCCGTTTCCTTGAGTTCGGCCAGGATCAAGGAGAAGTCGGAACCCCCCTTGAGGCCAATCAGCGAGTAGATCAGCGGGATCACGCCGGCCGAGACCAAGTGTCCCAGTATTCCGATCGGCAGCACACGATTATCGAGAAAGCCGCCGGCGAAGACGAGGCCGAGCAGGCCGATCGCCACATAGCCCACGCCCGAAATCGACTCGATCCAGGTGATGACCTTGTGGCTGAGGAATGGCGATCCGCACGATAAGCGCCTGGACCGGCTTAACTAACCGGATCAACACCGGACTTTCGCCGACGGCAGATCGCGTGGTCTCCGCTTTCGTGTCCGGGGCCAACCCCAGCAGCTGCGCCCTGCTTATAAAGCGGGGTGAACCGATCCGCGCGGGGATCCGAACGCCGATCGGCGTTGCATTGCCCTGTGATAACCGCCGCGACGGGCTCAAACCGTGACACTGAACTCCTGTCCAAACGAAGGGCGCGAGCGGCGCGACCTAGCGTCGCAGGCGCCCGCGGCAGTCGGCTGAACTGCAAGCAATTGAATTCTGGCGACATCGCAACTTGGAAACCCTCAGGTGGACTCCCCTTTGGAAGGTCTCCATCGTCCCAAATTTGACTTTTGTCGAGCGGCGGTCGACAGAGACGCCTTGACGTTTGTCGATCGCTAATAGACAAATATCAAGGAAGGTGGGCTGCAAGCGACCTGCGGAGGAAACGTGACGTCGCTGCTGAAAGTGGAAGGGCTCAGAAAGACGTTCGGTGGCGTCGTCGCCTTGCGAGACGCCCGGTTCGACCTCGAAGCCGGCACTGTTCACGCCCTGTGCGGCGGCAACGGGGCAGGAAAATCGACCTTTCTTTCGATCCTCATGGGCATTTATGGGCGCGATGCCGGAAAAATCTGGCGCAACGGCCGGGAAGTCGAGTTCAGCAGTCCCGCGGAAGCGCTGGCATCGGGCATCGCCATAATCGAGCAGGAATTGAGCCCAATCCCGCAGATGACGGTCGCCGAGAACATCTTCCTTGGTCGCGAGCCGCCTAGCCGGTTCGGCGGGGTCAATTTTCGAAAGATGAACGCGGCGGCGCAGGCGATCCTGGACGATCTCGGTTTCGTGATCCCTGCAACGCAGCGCATGTACGATCTCTCGGTCGCGCAAATGCAACTGGTCGAGATCGCGAAAGCGCTGAGCCACGACGCAGAAGTCATTTTCATGGATGAGCCGACTTCGGCGATCGGTCATCGCGAAGCGCACCAGCTTTTCGCCGTCGTTCGCCGGCTGCGGGAGCAGGGGCGGGGCATCGTCTATGTGTCGCACCGCCTGTCGGAAATCTTCGACGTCGCCGATCGCTACACCGTCTTCCGCGACGGCGCCTATGTCGGGTCGGGGTCGCTCGCCGATGTCGATCGGGCAGGCCTCATTCACATGATCGTCGGGCGCGAGATCTCTGACGAATACGCGAAAATCAACACCCCGACCGACGAAGAGGGCCTCTCGGTCGTGGGTCTGACGTCGCCGGGCAAGATCGTCGACATCTCCTTCACCGTGCGCAAGGGCGAGATTTTCGGCATCTACGGCCTCATGGGCTCGGGCCGCAGCGAGATCTTCGACTGCCTCTTCGGTCTCGACCGGCCGTCGAAGGGCGACGTGAAGCTGTTCGGCGAGCCGATTTCCGTCGCCACGCCCGCCCAGGCGATCGCGCGCGGAATCGCGCTCGTCACCGAGGATCGAAAGCTCAGCGGACTCTACCTCAACGACAGCGTTCGCCGAAATCTCAGCATGGCTAGCCTGAGGCATCTCAGCCCCCATTTCGTCATCAATACGGAGCGCGAGGCGAAGGCGAGTCGAGAGGCGATCGAGCGGTTCCAGATCCGCGTCGGCCGCGACGTCGATCCCGTCTCCAGCCTCTCCGGCGGCAACCAGCAGAAAGTTGTGCTGGGGAAATGGTTTCTGTGCAACCCGCGCGTGCTGCTGCTTGACGAGCCGACGCGCGGCGTCGACGTCGGCGCCAAGCGCGAGATCTCGCGCATCGTCGGCGACTTCGCCGCGACCGGCGGCACGGTCGCGATGATCTCCTCCGAAATCGATGAGCTCCTCGGCGTTGCCGACCGCATCATGGTGATGCGCGACGGCCGGTCGGTCGAAACTCTCGATAGATCGGAAGCGACCGCCGAAAAACTCGTTCACCTGTCAGTCTAGAGAAGCGTTCAGGAAACCGAGCCAAACCCGTGTCTGATCATTCTTCAATCGTCAAGGATCAGCAGGACGCGACCTCCGAGACATTGAGGCGGATCGTCCGCGAATACGGCATCTATCTCGCGTTCGTCATTCTTGTCGTCGCGCTGTCCTTCGCCAATAAGTATTTCCTTACGCAGAGCAATATATCGAACGTCCTGCTGCAGACGTCGATCAACGGAGTCCTGGCGTTCGGGATGACCTTCGTGATTATCACGGGGGGCATCGATCTGTCGGTCGGTTCGGTCTTGGCCCTTGCGGGCATCGTATCGGCGAGCTTCGCCACCACCTCGCCACAGGCCACTGTGGCGGGAGGTCCGTATCCGGTCTTTGTCGCACTGATCGTCGGAGTCCTGGTCGGAGTCGCGAGCGGCGCCATCATTGGACCCATAGTCGCTCGCTTCAACGTTCCCGCGTTCGTCGCAACTCTCGGCATGCTGTCGGCCGCCCGCGGCCTTACGCTCATCTATGCAGGCGGCCGCCCTGTGCCGGCTTTGATTCCGCAATATCGCTGGATCGGAAACGGCAATGTGTTTGGCGTTCCGGCGCCGGTCGTCATCTTCGCCGCCCTCTTTCTCATCTCGTGGTTCGTTCTGGCGCGAACGCGGTTTGGTCGATACGTCTACGCGGTCGGCGGCAACGCGCGCGCCGCCAAGACTTCGGGCATCAACGTCGTCGGCGTCCGTTTCGCCGTCTATGTCATCAGCGGTGCATTTGCGGGCATTGCGGGGATGTTGCTCGCGGCGCGCACCGGTTCGGCGCTGACGCAGGCCGGCATCGGCTATGAACTCGACGCCATCGCCGCCGTCGTGATCGGCGGCATCAGCCTTTCTGGCGGAGTCGGCCGAATGACAGGCGCCCTGATTGGCGCGCTCATTATCGGCGTCATGAACAATGGCTTGGATCTGATGGGCATCGAATCCTACTACCAGCAGGTCCTGAAAGGCATGCTGATCGTCGGCGCCGTCATGCTCGATCAGAGACGAAATCAGGGGCAATGACCCTGAAAGGCGGGGCGTCGAACGCAGGTTCCGCGGGTCGAAGTCCGAGAGAAAAAGGGCAAAGGAGACGATAATGAAGTTGAAAAGCGCCTTGTTAGCGGCCGTTGGGATGGCCACACTGCTCGCATCGCCAGCAATGGCGGACAAACTGAAGATTGGCGCCGCGGTCTACGGACTCAAGGCCGAGTACATGCAGCTTTGGAGCGCCGCGCTGAAGGACCATCCTGCGGTCAAGAGCGGCGACGTCGACGTGACCGTGTTTGACGGCAATTATACGGCGCTGACGCAGCAGGATCAGATTAACACGATGATCACTCAGAAATACGATGCGATCATCTTCGTGCCGATCGACGCCGAAGCCGGCGCGACGCCTGTGCAGGCCGCGCATGACGCGGGCATTCCGGTCATCGGCTCCAACACGCGGGTGCATTCGGATCTGCTGACCTCCTATGTTGGGTCGGACGACGTGGTCTCCGGTTATCTCGAGGGCAAGTCGGTGCTCGACCGCATCGGCTGCAAGGGCAACGTCGTGGTCATCGAAGGCCCGATTGGCCAATCGGCGCAGATCTCGCGTCTCGAAGGCAATAAGAAGGCGCTGGCAGAGTGTCCCAATGTCAAGGTGATCGAGGATCAGACGGCGAATTGGTCGCGCGCCGAAGCCCAGAAGTTGATGGAAAACTGGCTGACTGCGCATCCCGGTCAGATCAACGGCGTCATCGGGCAGAATGACGAAATGGCGCTCGGCGCCATTGAGGCGATCAAGGAAGCCAAACTCAACCTGAAAGACTTCCCAATCTCCGGTATCGACGGGATCAGCGACGCATTGCGCGCGGTGAAAGCAGGGGAAATGACGTCGATCCTGCAGGACGCGCATGCCCAAGCCCAGGGCGCGCTCGACTTGGCGATCTTCTACGCAAAGAAAGGCGACTATAAGCCGCAGTCGGATATTTGGGCTCAGTATAAGGACATGCCCTGGAACGGGGGGAAGGACAAAATCTACAATGTTCCATGGACCCCGGTGACGTCGGCGAACGTCGACGCGCTGCTCGCTGCGCGCTCGAAGTGACCCGCTAACGGAGCCAATCAATCCGAAAAGAAAGGCATACGCGCCCTCCCAACCGTGGCGGGTATGCCAGCCCTGCAAGAGTTCCGAAGGAAGCACGAATATGTCCTACGCTCCTCCATCAATTGATCTCAATTTTTCCCTGAAAGGAAAGTGCGCGCTGGTGACCGGCGGCGCTTCTGGTATCGGCGCGGCGATCTGTGACGCCTTCGCCGCCAAGGGGGCGCGGGTTGCAGTCGTCGACCTCAACGCTGTTGCGGCCGAGGCTAAAGCGAAGGCGCTCGGGGGCGGCGCGACGTCGGTTGCCTGCGACGTTTCAAATCCGGCCTCTGTACAGAAGGCGGTCGACGGCGTTCTGGCCGCGTTTGGCGGCATCGACATCCTCGTCAACAGCGCAGGCGTCGCATTCCTCGCGCCGGCGGAAGAACTGCCTCTCGATTTTTGGGGCAAGACGATCGACATCAATTTGACGGGCACGTTTTTGATGTCACAGGCGGCGGGCAAGGCGATGATCGCTGCAGGCCGCGGCGGCAAGATCGTTAACCTCGCATCGCAGGCGGGCACCGTGGCAATCGATCAGCATGTCGCCTATTGCGCCTCGAAATTCGGCGTCATCGGACTCAGCAAGGTGCTGGCCGCCGAATGGGGCAAGCACCGCATCTGCGTCAACACAATCTCGCCAACCGTGGTGCTAACCGAACTTGGCAAGAAGGCGTGGGACAATCCGAAAGGTGAAGCGCTGAAGGCGCGCATTCCGTCGGGCCGCTTCGCCCTTCCGGAAGAGATCGCCGCCGCCGCAGTGTTTCTGGCGTCGAACGGCGCCGACATGATCAATGGTGCGGATCTGCTCATCGACGGTGGGTACACGATCGTCTGAGCGATCGCGTTCAACCAGAAAGGATATGGGAGCTTAAGCACATGCAACGCTTCGTCAACAATCCGGACCTTATGGTCGACGACACCGTGCGCGGCTTCGTCAAGGCGCACAGCGATCTCGTCAAGCTCGGCGACAACCCAAGGGTCGTGGCGTATTTGCAGGCGCCGATCCGCGGCAAGGTCGGCGTCATAACCGGCGGCGGCTCGGGGCACGAACCTGCCTTCATCGGCTATGTCGGCAGAAATATGCTCGACGCGGTGGCGGTGGGAGAGATCTTCTCCTCACCGACCGCCAAGAGCTTCTGCGACGCAATGAAGATCGCCGACGGCGGTCGCGGCGTGGTTTGTCTCTATGGCAATTACGCCGGCGACAACTTGAACGTTAAGATGGCGGTGAAGCTCGCTGCCAAGGACGGCATCGAGGTGCAAACTGTCGTCGCCAACGACGACGTCTGCTCCGCGCCGCTCGACCAACGCGAGAAGCGCCGCGGGGTTGCAGGTGAGATTCTGATGTGGAAGGTCGGCGGAGCCAAAGCGGCGTTGGGCGGGAGCCTGGAGGAGGTGCGCGCCGCGGCGCAGAAGGCGATTGACAATTGCCGTTCGATTGGCGTTGGCCTCGGGCCATGCACGCTGCCCGCCGTTGGCCACCCCAATTTCTCGATCGAGCCGGGAAAGATGGAGGTTGGCATCGGCCATCACGGCGAGCCGGGGACGCGGGTCGAACCGCTGAAGTCGGCAGCGGACGTTGCGCGCGAAATGGCCAAGGAGGTGCTGGACGATCACCGTTTGCCCGCTGGCACGGAAGTCGCGGTGCTCATCTCGGGACTCGGCGCCACGCCGACCAACGAGCTCTACATCCTTAACGACACCGTCGAGGAGGAAATCCGCGCGCGCGGCCTTAAGGTTGACCGCACCTACGTCGGTAACTTCTTCACATCGCTGGAGATGGTGGGCGCGACGCTGACGGTCATGGCTCTGGACAGCGAACTCAAAGAGTTGCTCGCGGTCGACGTGGCATGCCCGGCGCCGTTGTGAGAGGAAAGACGCGATGGAAAGCTTCCCCAACGCCGGAGGCGCCGACATCGTACTGGCGATTGCCCGGCGCATCGTCGAAAACCGGGCCTATCTCAGCGACATCGACGGCCTTATTGGCGACGGAGATCACGGCGTCAACATGGCGAAGGGTTTCTCGCTGACCGCGGAGCGGCTGCGTGGCGAGCCGCAGACGCTCGCCGCCTCGCTTGCGACGCTCGGCGATGTGCTGATGACGGAGATCGGCGGGTCGATGGGCCCGCTCTATGGCGTGATGTTCTCCGGCTTTGCTGAGGCACTGAAAGAAACAGTAGACATAGACGCTGCCACTTTCGAGCGAATGCTTCGCAATGGTCTGCAGGAAGTCCAGTCGATCGGCGAGGCCAAGGTCGGCGACAAGACGCTGATCGACGCCTATGCCCCGGCGCTGCAGGCGTTCTCTGCCGCGACGGCGAACCGCGAGACCTTCGCTGACGCGCTCGACGCCCTCGTCGTCGCAGCCGAGAAGGGGCGCGATAGCACGATCGATCTCGTCGCGAGGATTGGCCGAGCGAGCCGACTCGGCGAGCGTTCGCGTGGCGTGCTCGATCCGGGTGCGGCGTCTTGCGCGATCATTTTGCGGACGTTCGCAGAAGCGGCGAAGGCGAAGCTCAGCGCATCGGATTCAGGGAAGTCAGGCGGGATGCAATCATGAAAGTCGTCCTAGGCGCGGACAGCGCCGGAAAGCCCCTGCTGGACGTGATCGCCGCGCATCTCGCGCGCCGGTCCGATGTAAATGTCACAGACCTGAGCAAGCCTGGTCTGTACGCCGACGTGGCGGCCAATGTCGCCCGTGCGGTTCTTGCCGGCGAGCACGAGCGCGGGATCCTCTTCTGCGGCACAGGCATCGGCGTTTGCATTTCGGCAAACAAAGTTCCGGGCATTCGCGCCGCCCTGACACATGACACCTATTCGGCCGAGCGTGCGGCGAAATCAAATAACGCCCAGATTATCACGATGGGCGCGCGCGTCATCGGCCCGGAACTGGCCAAGGCGATTGTCGACACATGGCTTGCCTCGGAATTCGACCCGGCTGGCCCGTCGGCGGCGAATGTCGCGGCGATCGATCGATTGGATTCGCGCGAGCGCTCGGGCTGATCGGTCACGCAAGCAGCGAAACGACGAAGAAACCGGTTCGCGAACTCGACGAAAGCCCCGTGTCAGCGGAGGCCGCGGGCTTTGTCCGAGTACTTGACGAAGTTGCTCGACACGCGCGACCTGTACCATCTATTCTCGTCTCACCGCCGCCAAGTTGACGCGGGAGGATGGTTCTTGTGACGAACAGCGAGGGCGAGCCTCGTAGCAGCGCGCGGCCGCGCCTGGCGCCGGTCGAGGCAGGCGGAGCGGCGCCGCTGCGCTTTGGCGACGACCCCTACGTGTGGGCTAGCTGGCTCTATTACCAGGAAGGGATGACGCAGAACGATATCGCCCAAGCGATGGGCATTTCGCGCGCCACGGTCATCACCTACCTCAACGAGGCGCGCGAACGCGGCATCGTCAACATCGCAATCGAGCCTGTGCGGCTTGCATCGTTGACGATCGCCCAATCTCTGAAGAGCCACTTCAACCTGCGCGAATGCCTTGTCGTTCCCGACGGCGCCGACGATCGGGCCCATGGCCATCGGTTAGGCGCGGCGGGCGCATTGGCGGTGCGCAAGTTCCTCAAGTCGGGCGATACGCTCGCCGTCACCGGCGGCCGGACCGTGATGGCGGTTGGCGATAGTCTCAGGATCGCCGGCTTGCAGGATGTGACCGTCGTACAGGCGATCGGCGGCGCCATCGCCAGGAACCCCGCTTCACCGTCCCAGTGCGCCTCGACGATCGCCTCGGCGGTTAACGCAACCTGTGTGAATATCTCCGCACCCGCCGTGGCTTCGAGCGTCGACGCGCGGGCGATCATGGCCGCCGAGCCGCTCGTCGCCGAGCAGATGAGCATCCTGTTGCGGGCAAACAAGGCGCTGTTTGGCATTGCATCGCTGCGGCCGAACGCCTCCCTTTATAGCGAGGGCGTTTTTGAGGCTGCTGAACTGCAAAGCTACATCGACGGCGACGCGGTCGGCGTCCTGGCGGCGCGTTTCATTGACGCGTGGGGCCAACCGGTCGCCGGAGCTCTCGACGACCGTGTGATCGGCCTATCGCTCGAGGACCTGCTGCGCGTCGACCTGCGCATTTGCGTCGCTGGTGGATTCGACAAGGTGCCAGCGATTCTCGCCGCCCTCCGGCGCGGCTACGCCAATGTGCTCGTCACGGACGCAGCCACGGCGCGCGGAGTGCTACGGGCCGACGGCGGCGTCGAGCTTGATCGGCGCCCGAACGATAGGCAGATGGTCAGAGAGCGGCGCCGAGAGCCGAGGCATTTCGTCAAGAAGTTCATCAACGAGCCCGACGTCGTGGTGGAGGAGATGCTCGATGGCGCGGTTCGCGCCCATCGCGCGTTCATACGACCCCTTGCCTCGTCTCGGCGCGCTCTGGTGGCGCTGGATGGGCCGCGTCCAGGCAAGGTCGGCCTTGTGGTCGGCGGCGGTTCGGGGCACGAGCCTTGCTTCCTCGGCTACGTCGGCAAGGGCCTCGCCGACGCCGTCGCGGTCGGCAACATCTTCTCGACGCCGCCGCCCGATCCGATCTTCCAATGCGCGCAAGCGGTCTCCGGGGGCGCGGGCGTTCTGCTTGTTTTTGGCAACTACGTGGGCGACGTCATGAATTTCGACATGGCGGCCGAGATCGCGCGCGATCACGGCATCGAGACGCGGTCGATCATGACCACCGACGATGTCGCCTCGTCACCACGCGAGAACCGCGATTCGCGGCGCGGGGTCGCCGGCAACGTCTTCGTCTTCAAGATAGCGGGCGCCGCTTGTGACAAGGGGTGGAGCCTGGACGCTTGCGAGGGTGTCACGCGCAAAGCGAACGCGCGCACCTATACCGTCGGGGTCGCCCTTGAGCCGTGTTCGCTGCCGCAGACCCGCCGCTACAATTTCGAGATCGGACCGGACGAAATCGAGATCGGCATGGGCATTCATGGCGAGCCCGGTGTATTTCGCGGCGCGCTGGCGCCAGCTGATGAGATCGTCGACAATATCCTCGACCAAATCTTCTCGGAGATGCGCCCGGCTCTCGGCGACAAAGTCGCTGTCCTGGTCAATTCGCTCGGCGGCACGCCGCTTATGGAATTGTACATCCTCTATCGCCGCGTAGAGCAGCGGTTGGCCGCCAAAGGCATCGAAATCGATATGAGTTTCGTCGGCCACTATTGTACATCGATTGACATGGTCGGCGCGTCCGTTTCGCTTCTGCACCTCGATCGCGAGTTGCTGGAACTTCTTCATCACCCTTGCCGAACTGCGTTTCTGCAGGTGGTTTGATCTCGGCGATCACTGAGCGGAGAATCCAATGGTCGAGCTCCTTTCCCATTCTCTGAATCGGATGTTCCACAACATCTCCGACTCGATCGAAGAAACGAAGGATCAGCTTTCGGCGCTTGACGGCGCGATCGGAGACGCGGATCACGGTGTGACGATGTCGATTGGTTTTCAGGCGGTGAAGGCCGAACTGTCGCGGCGCAACGTCGACGCTATGGCGCCGGCAGACTTGATGAACACCGCCGCGATGGCGTTCCTCAATTCTGTCGGAGCATCGACCGGTCCGCTTTACGCGACCGGACTGCGGCGCGCAGCACAGGCGCTTGCGGGAGCGGTCGACGCGACGCCGGAAATTCAAGCCGCGATCATCAGGGGAATTGCCGATGGCGTGCGCGAGCGCGGCAAGGGACAGCGGGGCGACAAGACGATGCTTGACGCCTGGATTCCGGCGGCGGAGGCTGCCGGCGCATCCGTGCGGCGGTCGGCAACCGTCAGACAGATGTGGCGGGAAGTCGTTGCCGCCGCCGAGGCGGGCACGGACTCGACCCGTTCAATGGTCGCATCCAAGGGACGAGCGGCGCGACTGGGCGAACGGGCGCTCGGACACGTCGATCCCGGCGCGACGAGCGCCGTCGTGATTCTAAAGGCGATGGCGCTGACGTTCTGCGAGGACAGCGCCGGTATGTCGAACAGCGCCGCAGGGCAGGACACCGCGCGTTCCCGAAGCGGATACGCGAACAGAGACTAGAAACGCGACGAGCGATGGCGCCTTGGCGTCATTCGATGACCGCCCAGATCGCCGAACTTCGGATCGATCTCCCGTTGGAAGGTCTGGTCGCCGGGCAATGATAAACCCGACACGCGCACGGCTTCGTCGCCGCACCCTCTCGCAAGCGATCAGGAGGCGCGCGAGCAGCGCGACTTAGCGTCGCAGGTCCCCTCGGAATACGTCAACCGCAAGCATCTGAATTGTCGGAATATCGTAACTGGATAGTCCCGCGCGAACTATCGGACGGCCGCCAGGGAGGGTATTCGTCGTCGCGCATTTGACTTTTGTCGACCCTCGCTCGACGAAAACATCTTGACGTTTGTCGAGCGCTAATAGACAAATATCAATCATAAGGTGGGTTCAAGTGGCCTGCGGAGGAAACGTGACGCCGCTGCTGAAAGTGGAAGGGCTGAGGAAATCGTTCGCCGGCATGGTTGCCTTGCGAGACGCTCCCTTCAACTTCGAAGCAAGCGCCGTTCATGCCCAGGCAAGCCTGCGGGAGTTCAGCTCTCGCATCGTCGTCAACGCCTCGCTCGAAGCGAAGCCGGCCCGCGAGGCGAGTCAGCGCGTTGACGGCGATGTCGATCCTGTCATCAGCCTCCGGGCGGCGCCCATCGGAAAGTCGTGTTGGAGAAGCGGTTTCCGCGCGAGCCGGCGCGCGGCCTCTGCACAACGGATCGCTTCCGACACAAATAGCCCGCATCTGCGGAGCGAAGGGAGAATAGGCGATGAGCACAGCAATTTTGGCGAACGAGCTACCGGAAAAAATGCAGGCCGTAGTGGCGTATGCGCCGCGCGATTACCGCTTCGAAACGGTGCCCGTGCCGCGTGCGGGCGCCGACGACATCATCATCCAGGTAGAGTGCTGCGGCATCTGCGCCGGCGACTCGAAAGCTTATGACGGGGCGCCGTCGTTTTGGGGCGATGCGACGCAGCCTGCCTACATCAAAGCGCCGATGATCCCCGGCCACGAGTTCGTCGGCATCGCCGTCGAGCTCGGCGAGAACGTCGCCCGTCGTGGCGAGTTTCATCTCGGCGAGCGGCTGATCTCCGAGCAGATCGTCCCTTGCGACGAATGCCGCTTCTGCAAGAGCGGCCAGTACTGGATGTGCGAACGCCACGACGTCTACGGTTTCCAGAACAACGTGAACGGCGGGATGGCGAAGTTCATGCGGCTGCCCGCGACCTCGCGCACCCACAAAGTGCCGAACAACATGCCGCTCGAAAGGGCGGCGCTGATCGAGCCGTATGCCTGCTCGGTGCACGCCGTGAATCGAGGCAAGATCGAGCTCGATGACTTCGTCGTTCTCGCTGGCGCGGGCCCGCTTGGACTCGGCATGGTCGGTGCGGCGCGGCTGAAGAACCCGTCGAAGCTGGTGGTGCTCGACACCAAGCCAGAACGGCTGGAGATCGCCAAGCGGTTTGGCGCCGATCTGGTGATGAACCCGCTCAAGGAGGACGTGGTCAAGATCGTCAAGGAGATGACCGGCGGTTACGGGTGCGACGTCTACATCGAAGCGACGGGCCATCCTTCGAGCGTAGTGCAGGGCCTCCACATGATCCGCAAGCGAGGTCGTTTCGTTGAGTTCAGCGTGTTCGGCCAAGATGTCACTGTCGACTGGAGCATCATCAGCGACCGCAAGGAACTCGACCTCTTCGGCTCGCATCTTGGCCCGTACTGCTATCCATTCACCATTTCCGCGATCGGCGACGGACGCCTTCCCACCGACGGAGTTGTCACGCATCGCCTACCGCTCTCCGAATTCCAGAAGGGCATCGATATGATGCACAAGGGAGAGGGCTCGATCAAAATCGTCTTGGTGCCGTAAGTTCAAGCGCCTCCCTGCCCGCAGCCAAACGGGCGGGGTCGTCGCGCCGTACTCACCCGCAAAGGAAAGGCCTCCGTTGGTCTGACTCCAATGTGAGGAGTTGGATGATGGTGTGCGTCTGCCTCTGAGGCAACGTAGCGAGGAGAGAGAGGGAGTCTACAATGAACGACAAAACAACCGGCCTGTTCAGCGACTACATCGCGGGACGGATGAGCCGCCGCGAACTGATGACGCGCGCGGGCAAGCTTGGCCTTGGCGCCGCGGCCACCGGGATGATGCTGAGCCGGGCGCAGACCCAGGCCATGGCGGCCAACTTCGACTGGCAAAAGGAAAAGGGCAAGGCGATCAAGCTGCTGCTCAACAAGCATCCGTACCAGGACGCGTTGGTGATGCAGATCGACAATTTCAAGAAGCTCACCGGGCTCGAGGTCACCTATGACGTGTTCCCCGAGGACGTCTATTTCGACAAGGTGACGACCGCTCTGTCGAGCAAGTCCTCCGGCTATGACGCGTTCATGACCGGCGCCTATCAGACGTGGCAGTACGGACCGGCCGGCTGGCTCGTGGACCTCAACGAGTTCATCAAGGATCCCGCCGCCACTTCGCCGGACTGGAACGCCGGCGACATCCTGCCGGGTCTGCTGCATTCCGACGCCTGGTCGGGCGTCCCCGGCGAGCCGCTCGGGGGCCCGACCGCCAAGCAGTGGGCGCTTCCATGGGGGTTCGAGCTCAACTCGATCTCCTACAACAAGCGCATGTTCGAGCAAGCCAAGGTAGAGCCGCCGAAGAACCTGCCCGACCTGATCGAGAAGGCGGTGAAGCTGCAGACGGACATCAAGGGGATCTACGGCATCGGCGTGCGCGGCAGCCGCAGCTGGGCCACGATCCATCCGGGTTACCTCTCCGGGCTGACCAGCTACGGCGGTCGGGACTTCACGGTGGAGAACGGGCAGCTAAAGTCGGCGGTGAACAGCCCCGAGTGCAAAGCCTTCACCAAGCTGTGGATCGATATGATCCAGAAGGCCGGTCCGAAGAACTGGACCAACTACACCTGGTACGAAGTGGGCAACGACCTCGGCGCAGGGGCCTCGGCGATGATTTTCGACGCCGATATCCTCGGCTTCTTCCAGCAGAAAGGCACGAAGGAGGCCGGCAACATCGGCTACGAGGGCTTCGCCGCAAACCCGGACAAGAAGGAGCCGACGCCGAACGTCTGGATTTGGTCGCTGGCGATCAACGCGGCCTCGAACAACAAGCCGGCCGCCTGGCTGCTTCTGCAATGGGCCGCGGCGATGCAGCAGACTTTATTTGGCGCCACCAAGGCTGATCTGGTCGACCCGGTGCGGCAGTCGGTATGGGATGACCAGGGATTCCAGACCCGTCTGAAGGACAAATACGCCGGCTACCTCGAGCAGTACAAGGCTTCGGCGCCGGGCTCGAAGATTTACTTCACGCCGCAGCCGCTGTTCTTCAATCTGACGACCGATTGGGCGGCCGCGCTGCAGAAGATGTACGCCAAGCAAATACCGGTCGATGAAGGGCTCGACGAGCTCGCCCAGAGCGTCATGAGCCAGCTCCGCGACGCCGGCATCGTCAAGTAATCAGGCACCGCGGGGGCGCAGGTCGCGCCCCCGTTCCTCACACGGGTTCGATGTCATGAGTACTTCGGGTGTGGCCAGGATGAATGTCCCCGTGGTCAAACATCGTGGCGCACGCAAGGCCAGCATTCTGCCATATCTGCTGAGCATGCCGGCTTTGCTCGCCTGTGTCGGCATTCTGATTCCATTTGCAAATGCCGTCTATTATTCGCTGCAACGCTACAATCTCGCCTTTCCGACGACGCGAAAATTCATCTGGCTTGACAACTACATTTCTTTGCTGAGTGACGCGAGCTTCTGGCATACCATCGTTGTATCGTTGGTCTACACCCTTCTCACGGTGGGTCTGGAGCTGTTGCTCGGTCTCGGCATCGCATTGCTGCTCTGGCGGCGCACCTGGGTTACGAACCTGCTCAGCGTGGCGCTGATCCTGCCGCTGATGGTGGCCCCCGCTATCGCCAGCCTGATGTGGAAGCTGATGACCAACGCCAACTTCGGCATTCTCAGCTACTTCGTCTCGCAACTCGGCTTTCCTAACTTCAAATGGGCGTCCGCTCCGCAGAGCGCTATGTTCACCGTCGTTCTAGTGGACATGTGGGTCTACACGCCGTTCTTCAGCATCCTGCTGCTGGCCGGCCTGCGCGGCCTGCCCCGCCAGCCCTTCGAGGCCGCCGAGCTCGATGGCGTGCCGGGGACATTCGTCTTCTTCCGCATCATGCTGCCGATGCTGTTCCCCTACATTCTGACCGCCAGCCTGTTTCGCATGCTCGACTCCATCCAGCAGTTCGACATCATCTACGCGATGACGCAGGGTGGCCCGGGCGACACGCTCATGGTCTTCCAGATCCAGGCCTACACGCAGGCGTTCATTTTCACCAACATCGGCCGGGCCTCGGCGATCCTCGTGATTCTCTGGGCCATCACCTACGCGTTGAGCAACGTGTTCGTTAAGAACTGGCTGCGCCTGCGCGAGCGGGCTCGCGGACTGGCCTGACGGGAGATGCATCGATGAACGGCAAGTCCGTCCTCCGGGCCGTCGCGCTGACGCTGATCGGCCTGTTCTTCCTGTTTCCGCTGTTCTGGGTGCTGCTGATGTCGTTCATGACGAACGCGGACATCCTGCGCATGCCGCCGAGCCCGTTCTTCAAGCCGACGCTGCACAACTACGTGGCGCTGGTCTCCGGGAACCTCGGCACGAACGTCGGCACGCAGAAGGTCGATTATGTTCTGAACCTCTTCAACAGCACCGTCCTCAGCGGATTCTCGGTGATCCTGTCGTTGATCTTGGGCGTGCCGGCGGCCTACGCCTTCGCCCGCTACAAGTTTCGACTCGGCGAGGACATGGCTTTCACCCTCCTGAGTTTTCGCTTCGCGCCGCCGCTGTTGGTTCTGCTGCCGCTGCTGCTTTATTTTCAGAGCATGGGGCTCTATGACACCTACTTCGGACTGATCTGGGTCTACCAGCTCATCACGCTGCCGCTCGTGCTGTGGATCGTCCGCGGCTACTTCGAGGACGTCAGCGAGGATATCGAGCTGGCCTACCGGCTCGACGGCCATAGCTGGCTGAGCATGTTCTTCCGGATTTCCATCCCGCTGGCCCGGCCCGGCATCGCGGCCGCGGCCCTTCTGAGCTTCATCTTCGCGTGGAACAACTTCATCTTCGCGCTGATCCTGGGATCGTCGTCGGTTCAGCCGGTCACGGTGGGAGCGCTCGCCTTCGTCACCGCCTCCGGCATCGAATACGGCCAGGTCGCTGCGGCGTTGATCTTTTCCATCGTGCCCACGCTGGTGCTGGCGATGTTCACGCAGCGCTATCTCGTCGAGGGTCTCAGCCTCGGCGCCATCAAGGGCTGAAGGAGCGGGCGATGGCTTTTCTCGAGATCACCGGCCTCAGCAAGTCTTTCAAGAAGCACGAGGTCATCCGAGATCTGTCGATCGGCGTTGAAAAGGGTGAGTTCCTGGTCGTCTTCGGTCCTTCAGGCTGCGGCAAAACCGTGTTTCTGCGGCTGATTGCCGGCATGATGGAGCCAGACGCAGGCGACATCGCGATCGACGGCAAGTCGATCGTCGACGTGAATCCCGAGCACCGTGACGTCGGCATGGCGTTCCAGAATTACGCGCTCTACCCGCACATGACCGCCTTCGACAACATCGCCAGCCCTCTGCGGGCGCGCAACGTGGCGGGAGCCGAGATCGCCCCGCGGGTGCATGAGACGGCGCGCATGCTGCGGATCGACCACGTGCTCGACCATCTGCCGAAGGCGCTGTCGCAGGGCCAGAAGCAGCGCACCGCTCTGGCGCGTAGCCTTGTGGGCCGGCCGAGTGTCGTGCTGCTCGACGACCCTCTGCGAAACGTCGACGCGAAGATCCGTTATGAGATGCGCTTCGAGTTGCCGCGCGTGCTGCGCCAGTACGAGTCGACCGTTATCTACGTGACGCAGGATTACAAGGAGGCAATGGCTCTCGGCGACCGCGTCGCGGTGCTGGTGGACGGCGCCTTCGGCCAGGTATCGGCGCCGCGCGAAGTCTACGATGTGCCGAGCACGACGCGAATTGCGCGGCTATTCGGCGATCCGCCGATCAACCTGCTGCCTGTGAGCCCTGTCAGGAGCGCCGCGGGGATCGAGATCAACGTGGCGGGCGGCACGGTGCGTCTGCTGGCAGACCGCAACGCTGTCGCCGGACGGGAGTGTACTTTCGGCATCCGCTCCGAGGACGTTCTCGTGTCGCTGGAGCCGAACGACGGCCTCCCGGTGACGCTCGAAGCGATCACACCTGTGAATAACCGCCTGGTGATGCTGCTGCGCGGCGACGAGGGCACGGAGCTGTTCGCGAGCTGCCCGCAGGGCGGTCCGTTGGACCATTTGCGGGGCCGACACAAGGCCTGGGCTAAGCTCGATCTGGCGCACGCGCACTTTTTCGACCATGGCGAAGGCGTGAGGATCTGAGCCATGGCAACACTCTATCTGGACAACGTCACGAAGGTGTACGATGGCGCCCCGGAGCGGGCGGTCGATACCGTTACGATGCATATCGAGGACGGCGAGATCGTTGCGCTGCTCGGATCCTCGGGCTGCGGCAAGACGACGACTTTGCGCATGGTGGCCGGTCTCGAGTCGGTCACGGACGGCCAGATCCGCATCGGCGAGCGGGTGGTGAACACCGTCAGCCCGTCAAAGCGCAACATTGCGATGGCGTTCGAGACCTACGCCCTCTATCCCCCGTTGCGGGTGCGGGAGAACATTGCCTTCGGTCTGCTGCGCGACCGGGTGGCGAGCGCGGACATCGAGAAGCAGGTAAAGCAGATCGCCGGAATGCTCGAGATCACGGATCTGCTCGAGCGCTTCCCGCCGTCGATTTCGGGCGGCGCGCAGCAGAGGGTGAGCCTGGCGCGCGCGCTGATCCGCAATGCCAAAGTCTACCTGCTGGACGAGCCGATGTCGCAGCTCGAACCACAGTTGCGGGCGCTGTTGCGCGCCAGAATCAAGGATTATCTCATCGCGCACAAGATGACGACGGTGATCGTGACTCACGACCAGACCGAGGCGATCGCGTTGGCCGACCGCATCGCGGTGATGGAAAAGGGCGTGTTGCAGCAGTTCGCCACCCCACACGATCTTCAGGAACAGCCAGCCAATTTGTTCGTGGCGTCCTTCATCGGCGAGCCGCCGATGAACCTGTTTCCGGCTGTCGTGCAGGAAGGCAGAATTGCGGTGCTTAACGAGCGAGAGGAAGTGGCGTTTCATGTGCCGCTGGTCGTTTCGGAGGCTACCGGCAAGCTTAGCGACGGCAAACGGATCATGGTCGGCGTTCGGCCGCACAGGATTCACCTGGCGCCAACCGGACAGGTGAAGGGCGCGACCCTGGTGGGCGAGGTGAGCTCGAACCATTGGCTGGGCGACCACTGCCAGGTCGGCTTTCAAGTGCACGGGTGCTCTTTGGTCGCGGTAGGCAGCCGTCACGTGCAGGCTTCGCTGGGCGCGCAGATTCCCATAGCCATCCCGGTCGAGGCGGTGCGTATCTTCGATGTCGACAGCGGTGCTGCGATCCAACTCGCGGAGCCGGCCGCTTCGCTCGTCGCGTGAGACGGTGGGGATCGGTCGGTGCGCGGCAGGCGGACTGGCGCGCCGATACGAAGGCGCTGGGCCTGATCAGCTGCCGATTGGTTTGATGCACGGCTTTTCAAAGACGTGTCAGTGATTCGAGAGTTGAGGCGAAAGCAGCAGTTCTGGAGCGCGCGCGAACTGTCGCTCCGCGACATCGACCGACCCTACAAGGGCGAAACTCTCAGACGTCGTGCTGCGCCTTGCGCGCCTGCCGGGTGCGCTTGTCCGGCTTTCCGCCGGCCTTCGTCGCCGTCCCGCCCTCGCGCGAGGGGCCGAGCGGCTCGATGCGCGGATTTTCGCCGACCCGCTTCTTGATGTCGGCGGTGAACTTGCCCGCCGCCTGCTCGGCGATCTGGAACTTGGTCTCGTGGTCGAAGACGCGGATCGTGCCGATGTCGGCCTTGGTGAGGCCGCCCGCGCGGCAGATCATTGGCAAGAGCCATTTCGGATCCGCGCCCTTGGCGCGCCCGATGTCAATGCGGAACCAGGCGCCGCCGTCGAGCGA
This sequence comes from uncultured Alphaproteobacteria bacterium, assembly GCA_963741405.1. Taxonomy (GTDB): domain Bacteria; phylum Pseudomonadota; class Alphaproteobacteria; order Rhizobiales; family Beijerinckiaceae; genus Roseiarcus. Next base: position 859,868 of record CAVUHX010000039.1, on the reverse strand, counting down.
ATGCTTGCCGGCGCCGGGGCGGGCTGGCTTGGAAGAGCCGCGATCCTCCGGCGCCACGCGTCGGCGCGGGGCGAAGCGCTCGGTTGCGACTGGCCGCGGACGGGCGTCGCTGGGGCGCTCGCCGGGGTCGGTGACGTCCTCGATTGCGGGCAGGCGCGCGCGATAGAGCCGCACCAGCGCCGCCGCTATGTCTTCGGCGCTGCGCTCGGCGAGCAGGCGGCGCGCCATCTCCAGGTCCTCCTCGGATGCGGGCTCGGCCAGCGCCGGATCGGCGACGAAGCGCTCGGCGTCGAGCGCGCGCACCTCCGCCGCGGTGGGCGGCCCGATCCAGACGGGTTGGATGCCCGCCTCGGAAAATAGTCGTTCGGCGCCGCGGCGGCGCCCGAACGGCGTCAGAATGGCGGTGACGCCCTTCTTGCCGGCGCGGCCGGTGCGCCCGCTTCGATGCTGAAGCGTCTCGACGTCGTGCGGCAGATCGGCGTGAATGACGATGCCGACATTGGGCAGATCGATGCCGCGCGCGGCGACGTCGGTCGCCACCAGCACACGCGAGCGTCCGTTGCGCAACGCCTGCATCGCCTGATTGCGCTCATGCTGGCTCAGTTCGCCCGACAGCGTCACGGCGGAAAAGCCGCGCTCGACGAGCGTGGCGCCGAGATGCCGCACCGCCTCGCGGGTGTTGCAGAACACGATGGCGGTGGGCGATTCCATAAGGCGCAGCAGATTGACGACCGCCGCCTCGCTCTCCCGCGGATAGATGCGGATGGCGCGATATTCGATGTCGACATGGCCCTGCCTGCCGCGCTCGACCTCGATCCGCCTGGTGTCGCGCTGATAGCTGCGCGCGAGCGTCGCGATGCCCTTGGGCACGGTTGCGGAAAACAGGAGGCTGCGCTTTTTCGCCGGCATGGCGGCGAGCATGAATTCGAGATCCTCGCGGAAGCCGAGATCGAGCATCTCGTCCGCTTCGTCGAGCACCACGATCGCCAGCGCGGAAACATCCAGCGCCCCGCGCTCGATATGATCGCGTAGCCGCCCCGGCGTGCCCACGACGACATGGACGCCCGACTGCAAGGCGCGGCGCTCGCGCTGCGCATCCATGCCGCCGACGCAGGCCGCGATGCGCGCGCCGGTGTGGCGGTAGAGCCAACTCAACTCGCGCTCGACCTGCAACGCCAACTCGCGCGTCGGCGCGATCACCAGCGCGAGCGGAGCGCCGGGTGGCGGCAGGGCAGGGGCGTCGCCGAGCAGCGTCTGCGCCATCGCGATGCCATAGGCGACGGTCTTTCCCGATCCGGTCTGGGCCGAAACCAGGAGATCCCGGCCCCAGGTCTCCGGGGCGGTGACGGCCGCCTGAACCGGCGTCGGTTCCAGATAGCCGCGTTCCTCCAGAGCCAGGGCGAGAGAGGAATTCGATGTGAATGCGTTCACGGGAAAGCAAAACTGGATCACGGCGGAAATGCGCGACCGCCCGCGGTATGCGCGAAAACGGATGGAAAGGGAAGCCAGGCAATCGCGCAGGCGTTCGAGAGGTTGTCGGAAAGGCTTTCCAGGCGCATTTGGGAAAAAAGCCCCCGGTCCATGGCGGGATGCGATCGGGTCGAGTCGCCCGTCGTCGTCGGCGAGACCGGAATGGCGGCGCCCCCGGGACTGAGCGGCAGGCGCCTGCGGGCGGCCCGGCATTCTTCTGCTGAGCCGAAACTCCGACCGGCAATACAGGAACCCGGAGACCTGCCGGCGCTTGCCATTGCGATTTCCGGGCGCAATCGCCGGGCGCAATCGGCGGCTCATTCTCGACAACAGGCGGAGTCCCTGAAGCCCGGCGTTTCCCCTGATTGCCCTGCTTTCGTGAAAATAACAGGCCGAACCGCGCGCCATTCGGATCGGCCTCTGCCGGAAAACAGATTTTCCAATCTGTTGGAGCACAATCTGCAACGACGTAACGAATACAAACTGTAATCAATAACAGGGCAGCTTTCTGCCCTGTTCAGCAGAAGTAGCAGGGTCCAGGGGCCCCGGAGCTGGGGGAAAGCCGAATCTGGTCGGTCTCATGCAACCTGGGCGCGAACTGATCGGCGGAGCGGCGGCTGCCGGGGTCGGCCCCGCCCGGGGATTCCGGTAAGCAGAAGGCGGACAACGACGCCCACGCCTTCCAGGCCCTCGCCGACCAGGTCGTCACGAGCCCGACGCTGACCAACGTCAATGACTTTCGCGCCGTACGGGTTGTGTGATTCACTCCGATTGACGGGCAGGAGCTCATGCGCCGAACGCGCGCCTTCGTCAGGATGAGTGTTTTGGTTTTCAGCGAGCCGCGCCCGCGGTTCTCTGTTGTGTTCAGGACTGGCGCGCCCGAAGAGATTTCGAACTCCTGACCCCCAGATTCGTAGTCTGGTGCTCTATCCAGCTGAGCTACGGGCGCGCACGCCGCCGCCGCGGCGGAAGCGCGCCCCGGATGCGGATGCGGGCGTCTAGCTGCTTTTGCGGCTGGCGGCAAGAGCAAATCACCGCCCGATCCGGGCGGCGGGAGGAGCCGTCGGCAACCTTGAAAAAGGACGGCCGCCTCGAGGGGCGGGCGAACGGGCGCGAAGGGGCGTGGCGCGCCCCTTCGCGACTTTCCGGCTTACTGGCAGACGTCCCAGAAGCCCTGACGCTGGCTTGGATCGGTGTAGTACCAGCACAGGCCGGGTTGCGGGGGAGCGCCGGCCCATGCCGCCGCCGACGCCGCGCTGACGAAGCCGATCGCCGCGCCGGCCGCGATGGCGCCGCCGGCAGGCCAGCGGTACCAGCCGGGACGGGCGGCCCAGGCTGCGCCGCCGCGATAGCCGCCATGATAGCCGTAGCCCGCCCGGTTGACGTTGCGATTGACGTTCCGATTGACGTTCCGGTTCACATTGCGATTGGCATTGTGGGAGATATTGCGGTTCACGCCGGCGCTGCGATGAACGCCGCCACCGTAGCGTGCGCCGCCGCCTCGGTGCATCCCTCCGTGCATGCCGCCGCCCCCGCGGTGCATCCCGCCGCCGCCGCGGCCGCCGCCGCCACCGCGGCCGCCGCGAACCTGCGTGATGAGGTCGTCGCCCATGTGGGTTGCGGGGCTCGCCCCGGTGAAAATCTCGATTGCGTACGACTCCGGCGCTATCAGGCCCGCGAGCGCGAGCGCAAACAGCGCGGTCTTGAAATGACCCGTCCACCTCATGACTCGACCTCCCTCGGCAAGGCCGGGATTGCCGCCTGCCGTACTTTCAGCCACACGCGGCTGCGGGCCGAAACAGCGTCCGGCCCCGCGAGAGCCGAGCGTCCTTCGACGTATACGGCTCTCCATGCGGAACTATGTGCGCGACCGGTGAAACTTGCAACCGAGAGCTGCGACGACTTCCCGTCGCAGTTAACTCCGCAAAAGCGTCGATTGATTGGCGCGCGCGCCGACCGGGCCGCGGCGCCGCTGCGGAGCCCTTTCCGGCGTCGCGCTCGCTGGGCTTGTCTGCACGACCGACCGCAACTTTGCGGACATGATGTTGGCGCGCCGGATCCTCAGCCTCTTCAGCATCGCGACGTTCCGGCCCTCGCCGGGTCCTCGCCCGCGAAGCCGCTCAAGCCCACGAATCTCTTCGGCGGCGGCTGACCGGACCCGTTTTTGCGCCCGGCCGTCGCAGCGCGACAAAAGGCCTCATTTTGTCCATTGAACCCGAGGGCGCGAAAGGCGCTATGATGGCGACGCGGGAGCTGCATCGCGCTGCCGCGGGACAAGACTCAGGTCTTCAATCGCACGGTCGGCCTGAAGCGGAGAAGGCTTCCGGCGGCCATTGACCCCAAAGGGAGGAATAAATGACCAAGTCCTTCAATAAATCGATTCTGCTCCGAAGGCCTCACCCGCCGCGGCTTCGTCGTCGCCGGCGCCGTCGGCTCCGCCGCGGTCCTGACCGGCGGGCTGACCCCCGCCTTCGCCGCCGACAAGCCGAAGGTCGGCCTGGTGATGAAGTCGCTCGCCAACGAATTCTTCAAGCAGATGGAGGCGGGCGCGGAGAAATACGCGGCCGCCAACACCGACAAGTTCGAGTTCAAGGCGGTCGGCATGAAGGACGAGCGCGACTTCGCCGCGCAGGTCGACGCGATCGAGAATTTCGTCACCCAGAAATACGACATCATCGTCGTCGCGCCGGCCGACTCGAAGGCGATGGTCACGCCGATCGCCAAGGCGGTGAAGGAAGGCGTCCATGTGATCAACATCGACGTCGAGCTCGACAAGGACGCCAAGAAGGCGGCCGGAATCGATCTCGCCTTCTTCGGCCCCGACAATCGCGCCGGCGCCAAGCTCGCGGGCGACGCGCTCGCCAAGAAGCTGGGAGAGGGCGGCAAGGTGGTCATTCTCGAGGGCAACCCCGAGGCCGACAACGCCGTGCAGCGCAAGCTCGGCTTCATGGATTCGGTCAAGGAGGGCAAGCTGCAGCTGCTCGACAGCAAGACCGCGCATTGGGAGACCGAGGAAGCCAACACGCTGATGACCAACTTCCTCACCCAGTATCACGACATCCAGGGCGTGATGGCGGCGAACGACTCGATGGCGCTCGGCGTGGTCAAGGCGCTCGACGCGGCGGGCCTGGGCAAGAAGATCCAGGTCGTCGGCTTCGACAACATTCCGGCGGTGCAGCCGCTGGTCAAGAGCGGCGAGATGCTGGCGACCGTGGAGCAGTACGGCGCCGACATGGCCGTGCTCGGCATCAAGTACGGGATGCGCGAGAGGGCCGGCGAGAAGTTCACCGGCTGGGTCAAGACGCCGATCAAGTTGATCGAGGCCAAAGACCTCACGTAGTCTCGGGCGCAAGGACGGTTCGGCCGGAGGGCGCGGGCTTTAGGCCCGCGCCCTTGTCGCGCCGCTCCCACCCCGAAGGCCAGGCGCGATGGACAACCCGATCCTGACCATGACGGCGGTCGGCAAGCGCTTCCCCGGCGTCGTCGCATTGCGCGGCGTGTCGCTCGAGATCGCGCGCGGGGAAGGGCACGTGCTGCTCGGCGAGAACGGCGCCGGAAAGTCGACGCTGATCAATCTGCTCGGGGGCGTCTATAGGGCGGACGAGGGCGAGATCGTGTTCGACGGCGCGCCCTATCGACCGCAAACCCCGACCGACGCCTATCGCGCGGGCATCCGCGTCGTCCATCAGGAGCTTTCCATGCTGTCGCAGATGACGGTGGCGGAAAATCTCCTGTTCGAGAACCTGCCACAGCGCCGCGGCCTGGTGAACTACCGCGAGACCAACCGTCGCGCGGCGGCGCTGCTCGAGGAGGTCGGTCTCGACGTGGCGCCGACGACGCTGGTGTCGCGCCTCGGCGTCGCCCAGATGCAGCTCGTCGAGATCGCCAAGACGCTGGCTTTCGAAAGCAAGCTTCTCATTCTCGACGAGCCGACCGCGACGCTCACCTCGAAGGAGGTCGACCGGCTGTTCGAGATCATCCGCCGGCTCAAGGCCCGCAGGGTGACGATCCTCTATATTTCGCATCGCCTGCAGGAGGTCTACGAGGTCGGCGATCGGGTGACCGTGCTGCGCGACGGCCAGCTTGTCGCGACGCGGCCGCTCGCCGGACTGACCATCCCCGAGATCGTGCACATGATGGTCGGGCGGAGCCTCGAGGGCGAGCAGGCCTTTCGCGAGGATGTCGCCATCACCGGCGAAGCGCTGCGGGTCGAGGGATTGCGCCGCAACGCGAAGACCCCGGCTGTGTCCTTCCGGGTCGGCAAGGGCGAGATCGTCGGCGTCGCCGGCCTTGTCGGCAGCGGCCGGACGGAAACGGCGCGCGCGATTTTCGGAGCCGATCCGAAAATCGACGGCGAGATCTTCGTCGAGGGCGAGCGGGTCGACATCGCTTCGCCCAGGGACGCCGTGCGGCACGGGCTGTGTCTCATGACGGAAGACCGCAAGGGGCAGGGCCTGCTGCTCGGCATGTCCTGCGCCGAGAACATCACCATCACCGATTTGAGGAAGATATCGAACCACGGCATTCTCGAGCGCGACGCCGAGCGAGGCGCGGCGAGGAAGCTGGTCGAGGAGCTTCGCATCAAGACGCCGTCGGTCGACCAGATCGTGCGCAACTTCTCCGGCGGCAACCAGCAGAAGGTGGTGATCGCGAAATGGCTGTTCCGGGGTTCGAAGGTGCTGCTGTGCGACGAGCCGACGCGCGGCATCGACGTCGGCGCCAAGTCCGAAATCTACGATCTCCTGTGGACCCTGGCCGCGGAAGGCAAGGGCGTCCTCTTCATCTCGTCGGAACTGCCGGAGCTCATCATGATCGCCCACCGGATCATCGTCTTCGCCAAGGGCAGGGTGGTCGGCGAGGTGTTGAGAGCCGAATTCGACCAGCATCGCATCCTGTCGATGGCCTACGAGGAATTTCGGGCATGAGCGGGAATTCCGGACGCGCGCATTATTTGCCGCCGAGCCCTCACCCTGAGGAGCCCGCGGAGCGGGCGTCTCGAAGGGCGCCTGCCGGCGGCCAGCGAGCATCCTTCGAGGCGCATGGCCTTCGGCAATGCGCGCCTCAGGATGAGGTCCGTTGGTCGCGCCGCCTCAGAAATATGTGCTGGCTTGGGGAGCTGACATGAGCGAAGCTGCTGAGATCACGCGCGGCGGGCGCGCGGCGGCGGTCTGGAACGACATCCTGCGCTTCTCGATGCGCGAGGGGGGAGTCGCCGCCGCCCTCGTCCTGATCGTGATCTTCTTCTCCCTGACCGCGCCCTATTTCTTCAGCGCCGAGAACTTTCTCAAGATCTTCGTCCAGATCGCCATCAACACCGTGCTCGCCTCGGGCATGACCATCGTCATCCTCACCGGCGGCATCGACCTTTCGGTGGGGTCGGTGCTGGCGCTGTGCACGGTCGTCGGCGCGCTGATCATGACCGACAAGGACTTGCCGTTCATTGTTTCCGTTCCGCTCGCGCTCGTCGGCTGCATGGGCGTCGGCTCGTTGTGCGGGGCGATCAACGGCTTCATCGTCGAGCAGTGGAAGGTTCCCTCCTTCATCGTCACGCTCGGCATGCTCAATGTCGCCAGCGGCGCGGCCCGCGTGACGAGCAACAACTCGACCATCACCGGCCTTCCGCAACCCTTCGTCGATTTCGGCAACCTGATCATCTGGGGCGTGTTTCCCTCGATCTTCCTGATCGCGGTCGGGGTGATCCTGATCGGCTGGTTCATCCTGCGCTTCACCGTGTTCGGCCGCTTCATCTACGCCATCGGCACCAACGAGGAGGCGGTGAGGCTCTCGGGCCATGCCCCGCGCGTCACCAAGATGGCCGCCTTCACCATCAGTGGACTGACGGCCGGCATCGCCGCGATGGTCTATCTCCTGCGCCTCAATGTCGGCAGCCCGATCGCCGGCGCCGGCTACGAACTCAACGCCATCGCCGCGGTGATCATCGGCGGCACCAGCTTCAGCGGCGGCAAGGGCTCGATCATCGGCACGCTGGTCGGCGCCTGCATCCTCCAGGTGCTGACCACCGGGCTGCAACTGTTCGGCGCGGGCGACAATGTGAAGCCGATCGTGATCGGCACGGTGATCGTGCTGGCGGTGGTGCTCGACGCCTATCGCGACGGTTCCTCAAGGCGATCGAGTCGCGGTGAGGGGCGAGCGCAGGGGTCAAGAAGCCTCGGTGCGGGGTCGCGTCTCGGTTTGAACTTCTGTTCTCGACCCGTTGCAGACATTCCCGGTCAACCCGGTAGGCGGCGGTGAACACCAAAAAGCGGGCATAGACCCGACGGGCCGGATGCGCCGGAAACAGCGGTCGCGCCACAAGCCCTCAAATTACGAACTTGTTCTGAGGCCCTTATTCTTTAGACGCATGCGCGCGCCGACGACGCCGTCAAGGGCGCCGAGAACTTGGCGTCGGAAAATGATGTCTGAACAGCGGACGTCGAGACGTAGTATGATTTGAGGGGCTTTAATGGCCGGCGTCTGAGACTTGCGACGCCGTCCCCAGCGGAGGGGCACAATGCCGAACCGAATTGGGAGGCGCGGAGTTGTCATCGGCGCCGGAATGGGAGGTCTGGCGGCGGCGCAGGCGATCTCGCCTTACCTTGAACAAGTGACCGTGCTTGAACGCGACGCCCTCCCCGATGCGCCCGCGCCACGCGCCGGGACCCCGCAGGATCGACACATTCACGGCTTGCTTCCTGGAGGCTTTGAGGCGCTGGACAAGCTGTTTCCGAATTTCCGCGCGGATTTGGAGCGCGCGGGAGCAGTCAAGGCGCGGGGTGGCCGCGACGTCTGGATGGAGCGAGCCGGATTCGATCCCTTTCCGCGGCGAGATCTTGGGTACGACATGTTTGGCCTATCGCGGCCTCTGCTCGAGCACATCTGCCGTCGCCGCCTAGCGCAGGAATCCAATGTCGAGCTGCAGCCTTGCTCACGAGTGACTGAACTCGTCGCCTCCCCCGATCAAAGCGCGGTCGTCGGCGTCTCCTTCAAAGGCGAAGGGGTCCGCATCGAGACGATTGCAGCGGATCTGACGGTAGACGCGACCGGACGCGCGGCACCGACGGTGGCGCTGCTCGAGAAGGTCGGGCGCGCGAAGCCGGAGGCGCTAGAGATCGGCATCGACCTGGCTTACTCCACTGCTCTGTTCGAAATGCCCGACGACGCTCCGTCGCAATGGGTCGGGATCATGCATCTGCCGAATGTTCCCGACAGCACGCGCGCGGGCTTTCTATTCCCGATCGAAAATCACCGGTGGCTCGTCGCGCTCGCTGGCATGCATGGCGTCGTTCCTCCGAGCGACATCGAAGGATTCTTGGCTTTCGCGAAGACGCTGCGAACGCCAACCCTGTATGATGCGATCAAGGGCGCGAACCTTATTGGCGATATCGCGCGCTACAGTTTCCCTGGCAGCGTTCGCCGTCGAATTCGATCAACTCGAGAGTTTCCCCGGCGGCCTGATCCCGATCGCCGATTCGATCTGTCAATTCAACCCCATCTTCGGGCAGGGGATGAGCGTGGCCGCTCAAGAAGCAGTCGCGCTCGGGAGGCTTCTCGAGAGGAGGCTCGAACTTTCTGACCCGTTGGACGGTCTCGCGGAGGCGTTTCTGTCTTGCATCCAGGAGCTGCTCGAATCGCCGTGGGCCATCGCAGAGACGGATTTCGCCTACGAACAGACGCGCGGCGCCCGGCCGCCGGATTTGCCGCGCAGGCTGCGCCGTGCGGCGGCGCTGGTCCAATTGGCGGCGCAGGACGAGGCGGTCCACAAACTTGTCTTCGAGGTGCGCAGCCTGCTGAAGCCGCTTTCTGCTCTGCGGGGGCCATGGCTGGAGGCGAGGGTAAGGGCCGTGATGGAACCCGTTTGAGACGCCTGAGCGGGCAAGGCTGTGTCGTGCCGCTCGATGGCGCCGTCGGCGCTTGTCGCTCGGCGGGGACCACGCGGATGAAAGCGCCCGGCCGGTTCGTCACGCCTGAAGAAGGGCGTAGGCGTCCCGCAAGTCCTGAAGCTCGAACCCTTCTTGGAAGCGGCCGTAGACCTCTGCAAGCCTCTGCTTGGCCTTCGCGGCCTTGTCGCCGCCTGACCAAAGCCGGCAGAGTTCCGCGGCGGCTCTAAGCTCAAGCAGCTTTGCCCCCTGCTGGCCGGCGACGGCGAGGGCCCGCTCGAAATAATCCTCGGCAAGCCTCCGGCGCTCGTCTTCCGGCGCCCGAGCGGAGTCCTGAAGCATGAGCCTGCCCTTGTGCCGATAGAGCTCGGCCTCGTACCAGCGTTCGCCGGAATTGCGGATTGCGGCCTCTGCTTCATCCATCAAACGAAAAGCCTCCTCGAGTTCTCCCGTCATGGCCAGCGCCTGCGCTATCAGGGCGAGATAGTACGGCCGCATCAGGCCGGCCCCTGTGGCCTGATAGCCCGCCAGGCCCTGGCGCATCAGGGCGATGCCCTCGTCGACCTTGTTGCCGGCGGTCAGCGCACAGCCGCGCAAGATCATCCCGGTCAGCAGCCAGAACGGGAACTCACGCTCGGAAGAAATGGCGATTGCCGCGTCTGCATCTCTTTCGGCGGCGCCCACGTCTTGATTGAGCTGATGGATCCACGCCGAGTAGCCTAGGGCGAAAGCGAGGCTGTAGGGATGCGACAGTTCCCGGGCGAGTGCCAAAGCCTCGTCATTTCTCTTGAGCGCCTGCTCGGGACGCCCCAGGAACCAAAGACAAAAGGCGGCCGCCGACCGACAGGCCACGCCGGGATCCTGCCCATAAGCAAAGGCGAGGGGCGCGTGCTTCTCGCGGTTGTACATCTCGATCCCCTGATCGAACTCGCTGAGCGCCGAGTCAAATTGTCCGAGATCCGTCAGCGTGGTCCCCATCGCCTGGTGGGCCTGCAGGAGGAGGTCCGTGTCGTTCACAGCCTCCGCTATGCGGTGGCACTGGTGAGCAAGCTCATGGGCTTTCCCGTGTTCCGCACAGGCGACGTAGAAAACCCATAGTCCCCACACGACCGGAAACTGTTGCGGCGCGTCTCCCGAGAGTTTGCATATCTCATGCGCGCGCTCGTAGACTTTTCCGACCTCCGGGGAAGCAAAGCCCCTGGTCGCAATGAGAGGCGTCCCGAGCGCCACTTGAAGCGCGAGCTCCTGCTGAAGCCGCTCCGGGCTCTCCGGCAAGGTCCGGAGCAGTTCCTGCGCCTTGGTCAGGTGGGCGATCGCTTCCAGATTCGCCGAGCGCCGCATCGCCTTCGCGGCCGCCGCCTGCCAATAGGGAAGCGCCGCTTGCTTGAGATCGGCGCCGGTGTAGTGGTGGGCGACGAATTCCGGTTGGGCTTCGACAATTTCCGGGAAGCGCGCCTCCAGCGTCTCGGCGACCTTGCGATGATGCTCCTGCCGCTTGCTCCTCACCAGCGACTGATAAGCCGCCTCTTGAATCAGCGCGTGCTTGAAACGGTAGCTCAGCGACGAAGCGACGCCCTGATCGATGAGAAGCTCCGCCGCGACGAGTTTCCGCAGTTCGGCGTTCAGCCGGTCCTCGCCGTTCGACATCACTTCGCGCAAGAGCTGCGCCGGAAACTCGGCTCCAAGCACAGAGGCGATCTGCGCGACCTGCTTGGCCTCGCCCAGGCGATCGAGCCTCGCCATCAGCATGTCGCGCAGCGTCGCGGGGATCTCGTGTTGGGCCGGCCTTGTGCTTCCTCGCTCGATCAGAAACCTGGTCATCTCCTCGATGAACAGCGGAACGCCCTCGCTCCGATCGATAATGTCCTCGACGGTGGATGCCGAGAGCGTCCTTTCCCGGCTCAGGTTCGCGATCATCTCCGCGCTTCCGCCTCTCGGCAGGCGATCGAGTCGGACGTGCTCGACGTAAGGTCGTCCCAGCCACGGAGGCGTGAATTCGGGTCGGAACGTGACTGCGAGCAGGAGCGGAAGGTTCGGCGCGCGATCCACGGCAAGGCTCAACAGCTCGAGCGACGTCGGGTCGATCCAGTGAAGGTCCTCGAACACCATCAGCGTCGGCTGACGCGCAAGCCCTTCGAGTTGCGCCATCAAGGCCTGAAGCGTCTTCTCGCGCCGTTTCTGCGGAGTGAGGTCGAGGGGCGGGTAGCGGCCATCGGTGGAAATCGAAAGGAGCTCCGCGATCAGGGGCGCAGCCTCATCGAGGTTCACCTCCGCAAGGCCGAGCGTCGCCTCAAGCTTGTCGAGCCTTTGCCCAGCGGTGTCGTCGTGCTCAATCCTTGCCGCCCTTTGGAGCTGCTCGATGACGGGGTAGAGCGCGCTCCCCTGGCGATGCGGCGCGCAGAACGCCCTCACTTCGACATGCGGCTCGTCTTCGAGCCGGTCGAGCAGGGTCTGAACCATGCGGGACTTCCCGATGCCGGCCTCACCGGAGATCAGCAGGACGCGACCGGTTCCCGCTTTGGCGCTCTCCCAGCGCCCGATCATCAAGTCGGCTTCCCGCTCCCGGCCGACCAGCGGTGTGTTCGGCGTACGCAGCGCCCTGAAACGGTTGACGATTTCGGTCGATTTGGTGACCCGCCAGGATTCGATCGGCATTGCGAAGCCTTTGAGTCGCTGGCTGTGGACCGGGGCGTACTCGAAAAGGTCCCTGACGAGCTGCCGGGTCTCGCCGCTGATCACGACGGTGTTCGGCTCGGCGCAAGTCTGAAGGCGGGCGGCGAGGTTGGGGGTTTCGCCCACCACGTCGTGGCGATGCTCCTTGCCGGCGCCGATCAGGTCGCCGATCAGGACCAAGCCGCTTGCAATGCCCACTCGCGCCTGCAGCGGCTGTCCGGCGTCGTCACGAAGCCGCCCGACGCTTTCGACCAGCCTGAGCCCGGCGTTCACTGCGCGTTCGGCGTCGTCCTCGCTTGCCCGCGGATACCCGAAATAGGCGAGCACGCCGTCGCCGAGATACTGTGCGATGAAGCCGCCCGTCTCGGTAAGAACGCGCGCGCAGCACTTGCGATATTGCGAGATGATTTCGTTCAGCGCTTCCGGGTCGAGACGGGTGGAAAGCTCCGTCGATCCGACCAGGTCGCAGAAAAGGATTGTCAAGTGCCGCCGCTCGCGGCCGCCCTGAGGCTCGGGCGAGCGCTCTAGAGACGAGTAAGCCTGCGCGACGGATGTCAGCAATCTTTTGCGATCGGCGGGCGGGATCCCGATTTTCTCGAGATCCTGTTCGGTGAGGCTCGGAAGGGCCGAGACGTCGACCCCGCTTTCGTAGAGACCGGCCGCATACTCAGCCAGGCCGAGCGACTTCAGAAAGTCTGCGATCGTGGTCACGACGCCCTCCGATTCCCGACCATGCGGTCAAGCCATCAGAACATGTGTCCTTGTCGACCGGATATCTTGTTGCCGCCAGTCTGCATCTTCTGGCGCCGATTATCCAGCAAAACTCGTCGCCGCAACGGCCTTCGTCTGGGTAGGATCAGGGCGCGAGCGAGCAAGTTCGGTTCTCAAGCTCGAGCGCAGCCGCTGCGTCGCGATCGGTCGGCGGCCCCGGGATTGAGGTTCAGGATGGAATCTCGACCGCCGGCAAAGACGGCTGAGCCTGAAGCTATCTTTCGCGGCTCTTCGTGAAGCCGATCATGGCGTAACGGAGGACGCGGTCAGCCAATCCGTCGCGGACCAGGGCGTGAACCTTGCGCGAAGCCGAATAGCGCTCTGCGGCTTCCCCGCTCACGGCGGCAGCCTCCAACTCGATCAGCGCAAGCGTCGTCGCCCAGAATTGCACGGTTTCGGTCGTGACGTCCTCAAACGATCGTAGCTCCAATCGGCTTTTGCGCGCCGCCGCAAAATATTCCTCGATCGAGCCGATCCGACAATGCCAGTAACTGTCGAACAAGTCCGCGTTGAATTTAGACGCGTTCTCGAGAAAACAGTCGATGATGAAGATTGACCCTCCCGGCCTCAAGAGCGACGCCGTGCGACTGAGCCACTCTTCGCGCGGCAGGTAGCCGGAGCTGTCGACCGCGACCGCGGCGTCGAAGAGGTTCTCGCCCGGTAGTCCGACCGCGTCACAGACGTGCGCGGTGATTTGATCGCCGACCCCGGCCTCCTTCGCGAAGCGCGTCACCCACTCCTTATGGGACGGCACACAGGTGACGGCCATCACCCGCGCCCCGAAGTTCTCGGCCCAAAAGATCGAGCCGCCGCCGAGGCCGCAGCCGACATCAAGGATCTCGCCGCTGAGTTGGTTGGGCGCGTCCCACACCTCAGCCGCGCGCTGAAGCATGAGCACTTGCCCATCGACCAGCGCCCGTCGCACGGCCGGGATCGAAGTGCCTTTCGGCGGCGCGCTCTCCACGAGGCCCGTGTGATAGTGGACGCGCGGGCCTGGCCCGTACCGGGTCAGGATCGATTCAGTTTTCCGATGAAAATACGCGGTTACGTCCTGAAGCATTTCTGGCTGGGGCACAATTTAATCCCAAGGCTCGGGTAGAGCTTTAACTCTACGTACACTAAGCGCTATCAGAACAGCCGCCGCGATTCTGCGGCTTAGTCGTGAGCGATAGCAGCCTGCCCAGAAGAGAGCGACCTACCGTGCGTTGCATAGTACAAGCAATAAGCGCGCGAGAACAGATTACCTTTCTAGTCGCCTACTAAGTGTTCGGCCCACACCGCAGTCAGCAAGGAAGATTGTCCGGCGGCGAATTGACATTCGTACCTTATGGGTACTTCGACGTGATGGCTGGCCTTATGAGTCCAATAAGCACGCCCCCGCACTGAATACGGAAAGGTGCCTGGAAACAATGTAATGTCATTGAAAGGCCAGAACTGTAGATCGAGTTTATTTTGGGTGCTAATACCCCTAAAATAATTCGTGACGTTTGTTGTACCTATTGTGTAACCGACTACACCTAGATTGTAGACCACCACATTTTCATCAAGATATTGCTCGTACGCGTTCCAGTCGTTTTCGTTGAAGGCCTCTACGACGCCCAAGAACGTCTTCCAGACATCCTGCATACGGTCAGCTGTACGCTGAAATGAAAGCTGGGTTTTTCTCATTGTTTCCTCCATTTTTTTGCATCAAGCCTCAATTATGACCAGATACCGGAAATCGATAGGCCCATCACACTTAGTTACTATGAAAAATCCGCCGCAAAGTCAACAGTGCCGAGAGAACGGGTAAGGAGAACGGTGGCCTTCCGCAACCCTTCGTCGATTTCGGCAACCTGATCATCTGGGGCGTGTTTCCCTCGATCTTCCTGATCGCGGTCGGGGTGATCCTGATCGGCTGGTTCATCCTGCGCTTCACGGTATTCGGGCGTTTCATCTACGCCATCGGCACCAACGAGGAGGCGGTGAGGCTCTCGGGCCATGCGCCGCGCGTCACCAAGATGGCCGCCTTCACCATCAGTGGACTGACGGCCGGCATCGCCGCGATGGTCTATCTCCTGCGCCTCAACGTCGGCAGTCCGATCGCCGGTCGCCGGCTACGAACTCAACGCGATCGCCGCGGTGATCATCGGCGGCACCAGCTTCAGCGGCGGCAAGGGCTCGATCATCGGCACGCTGGTCGGCGCCTGCATCCTCCAGGTGCTGACCACCGGGCTGCAACTGTTCGGCGCGGGCGACAACGTGAAGCCGATCGTGATCGGCACGGTGATCGTGCTGGCGGTGGTGCTCGACGCCTATCGGGACAGGTTCCTGAAGGCGATCGAGTTGCGGTGAGCGGGATCGCCCTCGCGGCCGCGCGGCCTATCGCGACCGGCTCCGCAGCGCGCCAGCGATCGATTCGAGCACAATGCACGTCGTCAGCGCGCCCGGATCGACGAATCCGACCGTCCGCTCGCCCAGACCCTTCGCCTTGCCGACCTTTGCGACCAAGCCTCTCGAAGCCTCCGCGCCGGCCGCAGCCGCCTTTGCCGCAGCCTCGGCGACCCCGTTCGATCGAGGCGCCATCCTTGAACGCACTGCGAGCAGCCTCGGCGGCGGGCGCGAGCGCGTCGACCATCGTCTTGTCGCCGACCTTGGCCTTTCCCCGCTCCTGGACGGCCCTCAGCCCGCCTTCGAGCGCTTCGACAAGCGCCTCCGCGTCGAAAGTCGCTGCGCGTCAGCGCCTTTCCGGCGCCCTGGAACATCGTGCCGAAGATGACGCCCGAAGCGCCGCCGCTCGCCATCATCAGGGCCTTGCCGCAGTTGCGGAGCAGGTCCGCGATCGAGCCGGCCTCTTTCGCCGTGGCTTCGTCGAAAGCGGCGAAGCCTCGCGCCATTCCAACCCCGTGGTCGCCGTCGCCGATATCCTGATCGGCCTTGGTCAGCCGGTCCTTGTCGGCGATGACCGCCTTGGCGGCGGCCGACAGCAGGGACCGGGTTTCCGCCAGATCGAGTCCTTCGCGCATTGTCGCCATCACGGTCTCAGGAACGATTCGTTGGAGGCCGGTTGATCGAAGTAGCGCGTCAGCTCGTCGTCGAGCCGCATCAGCGTGATGCTGAACCCGGCCATTTCCTGCGTCGTCATGTACGGGCCGATTCTCGTATCATGGACGGCGACGCCGAGCGGTTCGAGGATCTGCCTCACTCTGCGGTTGACGATCAGGAGCTCCATCATGGTCGTCGCGCCGAGGTCGTTGACGAGCAGCGCGACCCGGTCGCCGCTCTTCAGGGGAAAGTCGTCGACGAGCTGTCCCATCATCACATCCACCAGCGGATCGGCTTGCATCATTTTCTTCCGCGCGACGCCGCGTTCGCCGTGACCGCCCATTCCGATTTCGAGCTCGTCCTCGCCCAGCGTGAACGTCGGCTGCCCGGTTTCCGGAAGAGATCCCGGCCGCAGGGCGACGCTGAGGGTGCGGATATTCTCCTGCGCATGCCTTGTGACGCGCTCGGCCTCGTCGAGGCTGAGGCCCGCTGCGCAGGCGGCGCCGGCGATCTTCACCTGGAAATAGGATCCGGCGATGCCTCTTCGACCGTCGCCCTTCGGCAGCGAAACGTCGTCCATCGTCCGCACCGTTCGGACCTCGATGCCCTCGTCGGCCGCCATTTCCGCAGCCACGTCGAAATTCATGACGTCGCCTTCGTAGTTGCCGTAGACGTAGAGCACGCCCTTGCCGCGGTGGATCGCCTTCGTCGCTTCGAAGATGATCTCGGGCGACGGCGCGGCGAAGATGTTGCCGCAGGCCGAAGCGGCGGCGAACCCGGGCCCGACATAGGTCGTATAGATCGGCTCGTGGCCGCTTCCGCCGCCGATGAGGAGGGCCACCTTGCCGTCCTCGAGATGCGTCCGCATCAGCGCGCGGACGCCGGGGACCTTGGTCAGGCGTCCGTGCGACGCGTAAACGATGCCTTCAATGACTTCATCGACGATCCGCTCCGGATCGTTGATCGCCTTCTTTGTCATGGTCCTTCCCTCCAAACCCCGCGCGGGTTGCGCCGCTTCATGCGGCGTCGATGGTCATTCGGTTGGTTTCGTACGCTCCTCGAAGCTCGGCAGATGGTCGAGGATCATGAACAGGACGAACCCGACCAGGAAAACGGGAAGCGCCCAGATGTGAATAAGCAGGAGGAAGGGCTGGCACAGCATCACGACCCCGACAATGATGAGCGCCGTCGCCACGGCGTACAGCTTCGCGATCATCTTATTTCTCGAGCCCATGGTTCGATATCGAGTTGGCGCGTATACGGCTGCCGCCCGGCAGATCGAACATGAACGCTTTCGCCGGATCGAGTTCGAATGAAGCACTTCGCGCCGGGCGCGAGCCGCCGAATGAAGCACTTCGCGCCGGGCGCGAGCATCATCCCGAATGTGATCACTTAGCGTAGCCTGCATCCTTCAGGTGCTCTCGACCGGGCTGCAACTGTTCGGCGCGGGCGACAACGTCAAGCCGATCGTGATCGGCACGGTGATCGTGCTGGCGGTGGTTCTCGACGCCTATCGCGATCGGTTCCTCATGGCGATCGAATCGCGGTGATCGACCGCGCAGCAGTCAAGAAGCCTCGGTGCGGGGTCGCGTCTCGGTTTGAATTTCTGTTCCCGACCCCTTGCAGACCTACGGCCTTTAGTCGCGACCCGCAGGGCGCATTCCTGGGGACTTCGCATCGTGCTCCGACGGGAGCTTCAGCGACAATTGGTGCGATTGCCGACAGTAATAAGAATCTATAGCATAGTTCGGTGCGCTTCGGAGTTTATTATGAATGATTTTGTGGTTTTCTATGCCTGGCAGAGTGACACCCCATCGAAAGGTAATCGACGCCTTATCCGTACAGCCTTGGATCTCGCTGCAAAAAATATCTCAAATGATCCTGCTGTATCTACTCGGGTAAGGAATACTCTGATACGCAAGGGGTATTAGGGCACGTTTGGGTCATTGATACGATTATTAAGAAGATTCTAGCGTGTGACGCTTTTGTCCCTGATCTAACCTTTGTGGCCAAGACGGAGGGTGGCAAGCTCGTGCCAAATCCAAATGTCTTACTTGAGTACGGTTTTGCGCTTCATGTCCTGTCGGACACGTTCCTCATTGCGATAATGAACACGGCTTATGGCGCTCCGGAGAACCTGCCTTTCGACATGGGTCACCGTCGGCACCCGTTGAAATATGACTTTCCACCCACGGCCAGTCGGGCAGACTGGCGTGCGATTGCGACAAATCTTGCTGTGGAGTTTGAGGCAATTCTGCGCCCAACGATCGAGCAGGCGCGATCTAATCCTAGAAAGAATTCCCTCTTTGAAAAGTATCCGTCTTCGATGGCTCCTGCCTTTTTCTTCCCTCGCGGTACAACGATAGCCTCATATGATGGAGATACGCAAGAGTATCAATTCGACGGAGAAAGCGCAATATACCTGCGGCTGTACCCCAAATTTCGTGATAAACAACCTAGTATCGGTAGAGCATTGTTAAAAGACCTGTTTAATCGACGCCGCGTCATTCCTTTTTCGCGTATACAAGGAGGACTTCCGTCGGCAAACGACTACGGGTGGGTTATCATTGGCCCAGCTTCAAACAATACGACAAGGGGAATGACGCAAGGTCTTCCGAAAGGAGAAATTTGGGGCGTTAACTCGGAGGTCTTTGTCCAATATCGGACCTCCACACTGCGGGGGGATGATCAAATTCTAACCGTTCTCCCGATCGTGTCAGTTGAGCAACTCTATGTGAATACTTTAGAGGACTACGTCCGATTTGCGATTTCGGACTTAGAGCTGCAGTTGCCTTTGGTTATTGAGATCGGTGCGGTCGGATTGAAGGGAGTTTTTATTAGTGCACCCAACGGGGCTGTCACGCTGGGTAACTTTTATGGTCCGTTTCGTGACGACCAGGTGGTGCGGGAATACGAAGTAACCGACCTGAAACCAGAAACTAACTTAGACGTCCTGCGGCGCTATTTTGACGAGTTGTATGACTGCGCAGAATGCGTGCGTTCCAAAGTTCTGAGCGTTTAGTCCGTGCGCTCCAAAGGACTACCGCCTCTCACCAAAACCTAAAGGCTCTTCGAAACCCAGTAAACAAGTTAATAACATTCCTTACCTAGAGAGCGCTGGCCAACGCTAGCGCTCGGGGGCGATTTGGGACACTAGCGGTCCAATCGCGCTCGCGGACAGACGGAAGGTCCGCGCACCGCCGGAAAGTTTGCTTCCGGGGCAGCATGTCGAGACTGACACGAACCGCCTAGCGCTCACTCGGCAGTAAGCTCACTATTACTCATAACTGTTCTCTAATTCTTTAATACGCATTCGGATATGCTCAAGCTCGCAAGAAAGGACAGCTTGAGGTTGGCCTGACCCACCCCGCCAACGATCGAATACGACGCCGTTACACTGAGCCTTCTTATACGAAATCCACGCATTCTGCGCACTAATCAAATCGGCGCGAAGCTTTGACCATTCCGTATCAGACCGTCCCTGATTGGCTTCTATAGCCTCAAGTGCGCGCCGATAGACGTAAGTCATATCGATTTCTGCTTGCTTCACTTCTTTTGCAAGGCAGGAAGCAAATACCTGGTTGCCTAGCGACATTGCGCATTCCGCTGCAAAAAGACGTGGACTGAAGAAAAGCAATATTGAAAACGCGATAACACGTTGAAGGAACGTCATAATTGCCTCGAATTTCGGAAATTTTACACTGAGTTTTTTGACGGGCATAGCGGCGGGCCGGCGAACGAATTTTCTGCCCCCGCCCACGCCCCTCCAGCCGGGCCAAAGCGGCACCAATGCCAAAACCGCAGCACTTTGCCCACCAGCACTGCTGAGCGCGGAGAGGGTCAACAAGCTGAGGCAATCGATTTCTGCACCCGGCAAACGTCCGCGAAGGCCGGTGAAGCGTACTCCGCACTCGCAATGGAATGATGGCTACGGCCCGGATTCCGGTCCTTCGCGAGCCGGACCCCCGTAAGGGGCGCAATCCGCCCGAAACGGAAATTCAAAACTGAGACACTAAAAGCTTGCGCGCACGCCTCGCGGCGAGCTTCGCGACCAGATTGGCCCCGACGCCCGGCCGGCTGAACGGGCACACGGCGAGGCAGATCGCGCAGCTCATCGCCTCGTTGAAATAGGGCAGGCATTTGTCGAAATCGACGTACCAGCGCCGCTCTCCGCGGACGAGCGTCTTCTCCGAGCCGATCGCGTCGGGCGGGCAGGCGTCCGAGCAGACGCGGCAATGGAGACAGAAGTCGTCCGCGCCGAAATCCCGTCGCGCGTCCGAAACCATCGGCGCGTCGGTGAGGACGCAGGCCAGGCGAAAGTTGGAGCCGAACCTGGGGTGGATCATCGAGCCGTGCTTGCCGAGTTCGCCGAGGCCCGCCTCGATCGCCGCCGGGATCAGCAGGAAGGAGCCCGCCATCGGGCCGCCGTAGGGGAAGGCGTCGAAGCCCCGCCGTCGCAGCCAGTTGGCGAGTCCCTTGGCGGCGCGCGTCCCGCGCGCATATTGGCGCGTGACCTCGACCAGGGCGCGCATCGAGGGCGCTTCCCGCATCGCCTCGTAGTCCTGCTCGACCGCGATCACGATCATCCGCGGATAGGGCGGGACTTCGTGGCCTTCGAAGACGAAGTCGGCGCGCATGGCGGTCACGCCGACGTCGTCCGCGCCGCATTCGATCGCGGCCTGCTTGACCGCCTGTGTCAGGTCGCCGGCGCTCGCGTCCGGTTCGCGCGGCGCGACCGGCGCCAGCGGCTCGATCGATCGCCTGCTGCCGATCGCGCCGCGCTTCCGCAAGCGTCTCGTCGCTCCCCGTTCGGTCGTAGAACCACCGCTGCAGGGGTCCGTGCGGAATGGTCTCCGGAGGATGCCAATAGATCGGCGAGGGACGCCGCGTCGCGTCCTCTCCGACGCCATTGATCACATTGCCGGAGATTTTCGGCCAGCAGCGCATCTGGTCGTCGCTGGGCGTCCAGGCAGGAGAGCGTTTGGGCATCGTCCAACCCTCACGGCCAAATCGTTGTGCGGCGCTTGCGCCGGAAAAGAGACGCCACGCGGTCGCCGCCCGTCAAGAGGACCAGCCGGAGAATCCGTCGAATCGCGATCGGACCCTGGAATCTCCGGTTTGCGGCGAGGTCCGTGACCCTCAGCCGCGTGAAAGGCAGGGGCCGCTCGATCGATCGGCCGCTGACCCGCGGCTACTTGCGGGTCTCCTTGCAGATATTCATTCTGTGCGGATCGCCCGACAGCTCACATTCGAAACCGCATTCATAGTCGCCGCCCGTGCTGACCTGGATCGCCTTCATCCGCTCGATGGCGGCCTCCCGACAGTACCCGAACGTCTTGAAGCGCGGCGTCACGTCGAAATAGGCGCGGTTGGTCCGATCAGGATAGACGATCGCCGACCACTCGCCTGGAGCATCGTCACATCCGGCCAGCAACAGAGCAACGAGGACAACTGGACGTCTCATCGGGGTTTCCGCCAGGCGCCGCCGCGGCGGCGCTTCAGATTGTTTTCGCTCTCGTCTCGTCGTTCTCACGCTCCTACTGCTGTCGCGCCGCAAATCCGCTGCAGATCACGAACCAGCAGGCGTCCTTGTCTTCGCTCTCCTGCCATCCCGCGAGACAAAGGACGACGCGGTGGAATTTCGCGTTGCAGAGACCATGAAGCGCCAGCAGACGCGGGTCATTGAAGAAATAGGGTTGGATTGCGGGGTTTCGGGTCCACACGGGAACCGCAGCCCAGTCGGCTTCGCCTCCGCTCGTTTCGCTTAACGGTCCGACCGCGCAAGAATTCCAGTTCGACAGGCGAACCGTCTGGTCGCAAGCGGCCGCCGGCGCCGCCGCGATGACGCCCATGATCGCCAGCGCCAGAAGTTTCACGGTCTTTCCTCCTTGTCTCATCCTCTGGTCGGCCCAAACGAAATCCGGGCGCCATTTTCGACCTTTGCGCGTCGGGCCGCCCATCCTGCCGCGTTGCGGAGCTTGCAACGCCTGCGAGGAACCTATCGCGCCTCTATTTGAACTCCAGCCGAAGTCCCTCGAGCGCAACTCCCCTGAGCGTCGTCGACCACGTCTGGCCCGCGGCGACGGCCGGCGCGTCGGTCAGCGTTCCGGTGGTCACGATCTCCCCGGGCCGAAGCGGATCGTCGGCGGCCGACGATTCGAGCTCGCGCAGGAGGTGGCGCAGCGCCTCGAGCGGGCCGCCGAGGACATTGGTCGCATGCCCCTTCAAGAGCACGCCGCCGTCGCTCTTGAGCTCGATGGTGAAGTCCGACAGCGCGCGGGCCCAGGCGCGAGGATCGTCGGCGACCGGGCGCCTGGGGCCGAGGAGATACGCGCCGTGAAGGCCGAAGCCGGCGACCGCATCGGCGGCGGCGAAGCGCCAGCCCGGGAAGATCGACTGCACGATCTCGAAGCCGTGGCCGACCCAGTCGACGCAGCCGAGCAGCGCCGCGTCGTCCATGTCCGGCCGCGGCGCCGCCGCGAGATGGAAGACGATCTCGGGCTCGATCCGCGGCTCCGGGAGTCCCGAAAGCGCGAAGCGCCCGCCGATCGCTGCGAAAGGTCATGCACGGTGCTGTCGAACATGAAGTTCCAGATCGGTCCGTGGACGCCGTAGATGCGCTGGACGGTCGGGTTGGTGAAGCCGATCTTGCGGCCGACCGCCCGCTCGCCCCGGCCTTCGCGCAGGTCGCGGACCCGCGCGGCGACCCCATAGGCTTCGCCGAGATCGAACCCCGGATGGCGGGAGGCGAACGGCTCGACCTGCCGCCCGGCGCCGAACAGGGCCAGCGCCTCCTGGGCGATCGCCTCGATGCGCCGCGCCCGCTCGTCGTCCCTTTTGAGCATGTCGCTTTCCGCTGCCTGTGTCCCGCGCCTGGCAGGCGGCGCCTTCGTCGCGCCGCCGATCTTCTGGGCCGTGAGCCTAGAGCATTTTGCGATCGGTCGCGATCGCTGGGCGACCTGGCGCTCCCGCACAGCGGAATCTTGACAAGAACAAAAAACGAACATACAGTTGCAGACGTGAGTTGAGGAGACACCACGCTTGCGATCCGGGGCTGTTTGCTCTGGCCCTGACGATCTGGCAAGGAATTCTCCTCTTGGATTCTGGTGTCGAATTTTTTTAATTTGGAATCCTTGTAACGTATTGAAAAACCCCGATTCGGACGAAGGAATCCAAGACAATCCAAGTCCGTTTTCTTGGTCTGGCTTGGTCCGGCTTGGTCTGGCCTTGGAGGAATTTGGTCTTGGGGCGGCCTGTCGCGCCGGCGAACCCCTGAGGAACTGACGGGCGCCTTTTCCGCGTCAGCGGAGCCCCTTATCCCTGAGCGGGCAGGGGGTCCGGCATGTTGCGGCAGTTCTCGTCAGACGGCGTCCACATCGCCTATATCGACATGCCCCCCGAGGGGCATGATCGGGGCGAGCCGATCCTGCTCGTCCACGGCTTCGCCTCGAACCATCGCGTCAACTGGGTCAACCCGCGCTGGGTCGAGACGCTGACCCGGGCCGGGCGCCGGGTCGTCGCCTTCGACAACCGCGGCCACGGGGCGAGCCAGAAGCTCTACGCCCCGCACGACTACCGCTCCGACCTCATGGCGCGCGACGCGGCGAACCTCCTCGCCCATCTCGGGATCGGGCGCGCCGACGTGATGGGCTATTCGATGGGCGCGCGCATCGCCGCCTTCCTGACCCTCGGGCGGCCCGATCTCGTCCGCTCGTTGATCCTCGGCGGCCTCGGCGACCGGCTGGTGCACGGCGCCGCCTTGCCGATCGGCATCGCGGAGGCGATGGAGGCGCCGTCGATCGGCGACCTCTCCGACGGGATGCAGCGCATGTTCCGCGCCTTCGCCGACCAGACGAAGAGCGATCGCGCCGCGCTCGCCGCGTGCATCCGCGGCGCGCGGCAGAGCCTGACGGAAGCCGGCGTCGCCCGCATCGCCGCACCGACCCTGGTGGCGGTCGGGACCCGTGATGCGGTGGCGGGGGACGCTCACAAGCTCGCGGCGATGATGCCGAACGCCGCCGCGCTCGACATCCCCGGGCGCGATCACAATGTCGCGGTCGGCGACAAGGTCTACAAGGGCGGCGTGCTGGCCTTCCTCGAGAGCCGCCCCTAGAGCGCGCTTCGCCGGGCGCCCGCGGAGAAAGCAGGTGACAATTTCGCCTGAAACGTCAATTCTTATCGGCAAGGATTCGGCCACGACCGAAGTTTCGATGGGAACGGAAAGTCCATGGAGCTGGCCGAGGCGAGAGCCGGGACCGCTGAAGCCGAGCACTACGGAACTGCGCTTCTGTCGGTCGAGAATGTCTCGGTCCGGTTCGGCGGAGTCACCGCGCTCGACGACGTCACCTTCCGGGTCGCCCCAGGCGCGATCTGCGGTCTGATCGGCCCCAACGGCGCCGGCAAGACCACGCTGTTCAACTGCATTTCCCGACTCTACGACCCGCACTCCGGTTCGATCCGCTTCGACGGCCGACCGCTTTCCGGCGTGCCGCGGCACGCGATCGCCCTGCTCGGCATCGCGCGCACGTTCCAGAACGTCGCTTTGTTCGCGACCATGTCGACGCGCGACAATGTCCGCGTCGGGGCGCATGCGCTGGCGCGGGGCGGCTTCCTCATCAACGCGCTCGCGCTTCCTTCAGCTGCGCGTGAAGAGCGGCGGATCGCCGAACGGGCGGAGGCGCTGATCGAGGAATTCGGGCTTGAGCGCGTCGCCGACCGTCCGGTCGGCGCACTGCCCTTCGGTCTGCGCAAACGGGTCGAGCTTGCTCGCGCTCTGGCGATCGAGCCGAGGCTGCTTCTGCTCGACGAACCCGCCGCGGGGCTCAACCACGAGGAGGTCTATGCGCTCAGCGACGAAATCCGCGCCATCCGAAACCGGCGCGGCGTCGCGATCCTGCTGGTCGAGCATCACATGAACCTCGTCATGCGGGTTTCGGACCAGGTTGTGGCGCTCGATTTCGGCCGGATCATCGCCGACGGACGCCCGGACGAGGTAAGGGCGAACCCGAACGTCGTGCGCGCCTATCTGGGCGCGGCGCGGTGAGCGGCCCGATCCTCGAGGTGAAAGCTCTCACGGCCTTCTACGGGCCGATCCAGGCGTTGTTCGGCCTCGACTTCAATGTCGAGGACGGCGGCGTGACCGCGCTCCTCGGCGCGAACGGCGCCGGCAAGACGACGGCGCTGCGGGCGCTGTCCGGACTGATCCGCCGCGAGGGCGACATCAGGCTGCGCGGCAAGCCGATCGGCGCGCTGCCGACAGAGACGATCGCGCGCCTCGGCGTCGCGCATGTGCCGGATGGCCGGGGCACCTTCACCGATCTGACGGTGGAGGAGAACCTGCGTCTTGGGGCCTACATCCGCTCCGACAGGGCCGGGGTCAGAAGGGATTTCGACCGCGTCTTCTCCTACTTTCCGCGCCTTGCGGAGCGGCGCCGCCAGCAGGCCGGGACGCTTTCGGGCGGCGAACAGCAGATGCTCGCCATCAGCCGCGCGCTGCTCATGCGCCCAAGCCTCCTCATGCTGGACGAACCGTCGTTCGGCCTCGCGCCGCTCGTCGTGGCGGAGATCTTTCGCATTCTTGCTGCGATCAACCAGGAGGAGGGCGTCAGCATGCTGATCGTCGAGCAGAACGCTTCGCTGGCCCTGGACCTCGCCGGTCGCGCCGTGCTGATCGAGACCGGACGGGCCGCGATCAGCGGGCCGTCGCAGGCGCTTCGCGCCGACGACGCGGTGCGCCGCGCTTATCTCGGTTATTGAGGTGCGCGGGTGAACGAATTCCTTCATCAGCTGGCGTCCGGATTGGCGCTCGGCGGCGTCTACGCCATCATGGCGCTCGCGCTGGTGATGATTTACCAGGCGACGCAGCTGGTGAACTTCGCCCAGGGTGAGATGGCGATGTTCTCGACCTATTTTGCTTGGAAGCTGATGGATCTCGGCTGGCCCTACTGGCGGGCCTTCTTCGCGACGGTCGTCGTTTCCTTCGTCGGCGGGCTCGTCATCGAGCGTCTTGTCGTGCGGCCCTTCGCCAGGGCGCCGGTGCTCGTCTCGGTAATCGTGTTCATCGGCCTCGCCCTCATCTTCAACGCGCTCGCCGGCTGGCTGTACGGCTATACCGTAACGGCGTTCGACTCTCCGTTCTCCGGGCGGCCATGGTTCGGCGCGGGCTACATATCCGCCCATGAACTGGGCGCGATCGTCGTGAGCCTCGGTGTGCTCGGCCTCGTCTACGCCTTTTTCGGCTTTACCCCGCTCGGCCTCGCCATGCGCGCGGCGGCGCAGAATCCGACGTCGAGCCGCTTGGTCGGCATCCGGGTCGGCTGGATGCTGGCGATCGGCTGGGGGCTTGCGGCGGCGATCGGCGCGATCGCCGGCATGATGGCCGCGCCGATCGTTTATCTCGATCCGAACATGATGGCCGGCGTCCTGATCTACGCCTTCGCCGGCGCGGTGCTCGGCGGCATCGACAACCCCTTCGGCGCGGCGTTCGGCGGCTTCGCGGTCGGGGTGCTCGAGAACCTGGTCGGCGCCTATGTCGTGGGCGACGAGGTCAAGCTTTCGGTGGCGCTGGCGATCATTGTCGGCGTCCTCGTCTGGCGGCCGTCCGGACTTTTCGGCCGGCGACTCATCGTGAGGGTCTGACGATGGCCGAACCGGACGCCATGAGGCGAAGCGTGGCCCTGGCGGCATTCACTGTCGCGCTGGCCTTTCCGTTTCTCGCCTCGGGCTACCATCTCTACCAGGGCGCGCAGGTGCTGATCTACATTACCGCGCTTCTCGGCCTCAATCTGCTCACCGGCTTCAACGGCCAGATCTCCCTTGGCCACGGCGCATTTTTCGCCATCGGCGGCTATGGCGCCGCAATCCTGGTCGTCAAGCTCGGGCTGCCCTATTGGCTCGCGATCCCGGCCGCCAGTCTCGTCTGCTTCGGCGCGGGATTCCTGTTCGGGTTTCCGGCGCTGCGATTCGGCGGACTTTATCTCGCGCTCGCGACCTTCGCGCTTGCCGTCGCGACGCCGCAGATCCTCACTTACAAGGGTTTCGACGCCATCACTGGCGGCTCGCAGGGCCTGACGCTGACAAAACCGCACGCGCCCTTCGGCCTTCCTCTCACCGCCGACCAGTGGCTCTATCTCGTCTGTCTGTTTTGCACGACGATCCTCTACCGGTCGGCCAGGAATCTGGTTTCCGGCCGGGTAGGCCGGGCGCTGATCGCCATTCGCGACCAGCCAATCGCGGCGGAGAGCATGGGCGTCAACGCCGCCCTCTACAAGGCGACCTGTTTCGGCATCAGCGCGCTCTATGCGGGCGTCGCCGGCGGTTTGAGCGCGCTCGCGGTCGGTTTCGTCTCGCCAGAAAGTTTCGGGCTTTCGCTGTCGCTGTCGTTTCTGGTCGGCATTGTCGTCGGCGGCCTCGCTTCCCTCGGCGGTGTGTTGTTCGGCGCCCTATTCATCGAATTCGTGCCTAATCTCGCCGACCAGCTTTCGGTCAATTTCGGCGAGAGCGCCAAGGCGCTGCCCGGGGCGATCTATGGCGTGCTGCTGATCCTGCTCATGGCCGCCATGCCGTCGGGGGTCGCGGGCGCGCTCCAAACGGCATTCGCTTTCGCCCGCCGAAATTTTGCGCCATCATCCCCCCGCTCGAGTTGAAAGCGGCGACGGATCGAGAACCGTCGCAAAAGAAACGCAAGGAGGACCGCCCATGCTGACACGCCGTTCGTTCCTGCAATCAGCCGCCGTCACCGCAGCACTCGCGGCGAGCGCCCGCTCCGCCAGCGCCGAGACGCCAGGCGTCACCGACACGGAGATCAAGATCGGCCAGACGATGCCCTACAGCGGGCCCGCCTCCGCCTATGGCGCCATCGGCCGCGCGGAAACCGCCTATTTCAAGATGATCAACGAGCAGGGCGGGATCAATGGCCGCAAGATCAATCTGATCAGCCTCGACGACGGCTATAGCCCGCCCCGGACAGTCGAGCAGGTCCGCCGCCTCGTCGAGGAGGAAAAGGTCGCCTTCCTGTTCAACCCGCTCGGCACTCCGCCCAACGCCGCGATCCGGCCCTATTGCAACGAGAACAAGATTCCTCAATTGTTCGTCGCCACCGGCGCCGCCATGTTCAGCGACCCGAAGCATTTTCCCTGGACCATGGGTTGGCAGCCGAATTACCAGACCGAGGCCAGCATCTTCGCCAAGCACATCTTGAAAACGAAGCCCGATGCGAAGATCGGGGCCCTCTATCAGAACGACGATTTCGGAAAGGACTATCTGACCGGGCTCAAGGCCGGGCTTGGCGCCGGCCACGCCGGAATGGTGATCAAGGAAACCTCCTACGAGGTCTCCGAGCCCACGGTGGACTCGCAAATCGTCACGCTGCAGGGCTCCGGCGCCGACTTGCTGCTGATCGCGGCCACGCCCAAATTCGCCGCCCAGGCGATCCGGAAGGCCTACGACATCGGCTGGAATCCCGTGCGCTACATGACGGACGTGTCGCAATCGATCGCTGCCGTGATGAAGCCGGCGGGGGTGGAGAAATCGAAGGGCGTCATCACCGCGATTTACGGCAAGGATCCGACCGACGCCCGCTGGAAGGACGACGCGGGCTTCAAGGCCTACAGCGCCTTCGTCGAGAAATACATGTCGCCCAAAGACCTGATCGACTCCAATGTCGTCTACGGATTCGGGGCCGCCGCGACGATGATCCAGGTGCTGAAGCAGTGCGGCTCCAACCTGTCGCGCGAGAATGTCATGCAACAGGCGGCAAACCTGAAGGACTTCGACCTGCCGATGCTGCTCCCGGGCATCAAGATCAACACCTCGGCCGATGATTTCAGGCCTATCCGCCAGGAGGGCCTCGCCTCGTTCAACGGCGTGAGCTGGGAGCAGTTCGGGGAATTGTACCAGGCTTGAGGCGGCATCGGCGGTTCAGTGAGCTCGTCGTCCGTCGGCTTCTCGGGCAGATGGAGAACGATATCGCGCGCCCCTCCAGGCGGCAGCTCGGCGGCGGACTTCTGGGACCCCACCGCAGACCTCGCCGCCTCCCGCCCTTGGCTTACGAGAAATCCGCATTTCGCGCCTTTCGCGTCGGAGGACAGAAGGAGACAGGAGCCCCGGCGCTGCGCGGTTTCGGATTCGCCGTCAGGCTCCAGCCCGGAATGACAGCGCCGCCGCAGGTGGCGTCTCAGGAAAAGGTCAAATGAGCGGGCCGATCCGGAATTCCGTCGCGCCGCGTCCGCCAGCGTCACCCACGATCCCTCAGCAGCCGCGACTTGTCGCGGTTCCAGTCGCGCGTCTTCTCGGTCTCGCGCTTGTCGTGCAGCTTCTTGCCGCGCCCGAGCGCAATGGCGATCTTGGCCCGGCCCCTGGCGTTGAAGTAGATCCTGAGCGGGACGATCGTCATACCCTCGCGCTCGACCCCTCTGGCGAGCTTGGCGATTTCTTTGGCATGCAGAAGGAGTTTGCGCGGCCGTTTTGGTTCGTGATTGAAGCGGTTCGCCTGAAGGTATTCCGGGATGTTTGCGTTGTAGAGGATCACTTCGCCGTTGCGATCGACGGCGGCGTAGCTTTCGGCGACCGTCGCCTTGCCGCTGCGCAGCGACTTGACCTCGGGGCCGGTCAGCATCATGCCGGCCTCGAAGGTCTCGCCGATCTCGTAGTCGAAGCGGGCGCGCCGGTTGTCGGCCACGACCTTGAAATTGGACTTCTCCTTATCGGTCATGCGTCTGCGCCTCAACGACGACGCAAGCTGCGGTTCTCAACGCAATTGCGCCGCATTTCGCCGATGAAGGCCTCCAAACGGCCCTTTCAGGCGCGCGCCGATGCGCGGCGCAAGGTTGCGCTCGCACAGCGTTTCAGGCGTTCAGGAGGCCGGCGTGCACCAGGGCGCGGCGGATCAGCGCTTCCGTCGTCTGGCTCACCGGCATCAGCGGCAGGCGGGTCTCGTTGCGCACGCGCCCGAGCAGGTTCAGCGCGTATTTCGTCCCGTTTACCCCAGGTTCGGCGAAGATTGCCCCATGCAGCGGCGTCAGCCGATCCTGTATTTTGAGCGCGTAGTCCCAGTCGCTTCTGAACACCGATTCCATCAGTTCGGCGCATAATTCCGGAGCGACGTTGGCGGTGACCGAAATGCAACCGTGGCCTCCCGCCGCCATTGCGGCGAGCGCCGTCATGTCTTCGCCAGAAAGTTGGATAAAGTCCGACCCTATTGCATGTCGCTGGCGCGAGACGCGGCCGACGTCGCCCGTCGCATCCTTAACGCCGACGATGTTGGGAAGCTCGCTCAGCCGTTTCATCGTTTCGACTGACATGTCGACGACGCTGCGGGGAGGAATGTTGTAAATGATGATCGGAATCCCGATAGCGTCGTTGACGGCCCTGAAGTGCTGGTAGAGACCTTCCTGCGTCGGCTTGTTGTAATAGGGGGTCACAACGAGAACGGCGTCCGCGCCGGCCCTTTCGGCGTGCATCGCCAGGGCCACCGCTTCGAGCGTATTGTTCGAGCCTGCTCCCGCGATGACTGGAACCCGCCCGCGCGCCTCATCGATGCAGATGTCGACGACGCGCCGGTGCTCGTCATGACTGAGGGTCGGGCTCTCGCCGGTGGTGCCGACCGGAACCAGACCGTGCGAGCCGGAGGTGATTTGCCAGTCGATCAGCGCGCGGAACGCTTGCTCGTCGATATCGCCGTCCTTGAACGGCGTCACCAGGGCCGGCATCGAACCGTGAAACTTCGCCCGCTCTCTCATCTCGCGCATTCCGTTGGTTGTGCGGCCGCCCGGCGTTCGCAGTCCGGCGGCGCCCGGACACATAGACCGACCGACGCGGGCGCGAAAGGGAAAACCAGCTTTGGAACCATAGTTAACGCTCCGTTAGAAGTGTCGCTCCATCCTCGCGCGCAAGGATTGCACCCATGACCAAATGGCGCACCGGCGCGTTGCTTGGGGCCTCGGCGGCGGCCCTCGCGATCGCTCTTGTTCCGTTCTCGCGAGGTCAGAGGCGGGAGGTCTTTTCTGGCCTGCCCGAGGCGCCTCCTGGCGCCTCGAGAACCGTCCTTGCGCCGGCCGCGGACAGCCCGGTCGAAACGTTGGCGCAGGATATTTCGGCACTCACCCGTCGCGGAATCGGCGCCGCCTCGTCCGATGGGCCGTCGTCCTCGCCGGAGACGGCGTCAGCGCAGGTCCCGTTCGAATCCGGCTTTTCGCTGGTTCAGCCGGTCGCGCCTTCGCAAGGCGCGCCTCAGCTGCAGGCCTCCCCCCTGTCTCCGGCGGCGCAGGCCTACCGGAAAGGCGACGTCGCCGCGCTTTCGGCTCTCGCTGCGGCGGCCGGCGATCCGGATGAGCGCCTGGCGCTGGAGTGGGCGGCCCTGCGCGTCGATCCTCATCCGGGCTTCGGCGCGCTCGAGGCTTTCGCCCTCGCGCATCCGACCTGGCCAGGACTGGGGTATGTTCGCTACCGGCAGGAGGCCGAACTCCTCGTTCATCCTCAGTCCCCATCCGCGGTGGCGGAGTTCTTCGCCGCGGCGCCGCCGCAGTCGAGTGCGGGAAAGCTCGCCGTCGCGCGCGCGGACGCGACGAAAGGGAGCACCGACGAGGCGATCCGGATCGTTCGCGAGCTTTGGCGCGACGGCAATTTCGACGCCTGGACCGAGAACGCGATCCTGCGCGATTTCGGGGTCGCGCTCCGGAAGGCGGACCACAAATACCGCGCCGACCGTCTGCTCTACGCCGAAAGCTATGCCGCCGCCTTTCGCGCGGCGGCGCTCGCGGGACCGGACGAAATGGCGCTCGCCCAGGCGCGCTACGCCGCGGCTCGCGGGCCGCTCAGCCCCGTGCAGGTCAAGGCCGTGCCGGCGACGCTCAAGAACGACCCCGGCCTTCTGTTCGCCCGCATCCAGGATGCGCGGCGCTCGAACCGGGTCTATGAAGCGGCGGCGCTGCTCAGTCTCGCGCCGAAAGATCGAGATTCGCTGATCAATCCCGACAAGTGGTGGTCCGAGCGGCGAATGGTCGCGCGCCAGCTTCTCGACCTGAACGAGCCCAAACTCGCCTTCGAGCTGTGCGACCATGCCGCGCTTCCCGACGAGTCCATGAACCGGGTCGACCTGGATTTCCACGCCGGCTGGATCGCGCTGCGGTTTCTCGGCGACGCCCGGGAGGCCGCCAAGCGCTTCGCTCTCGCAGCCGAGGCTGCCGAGACGCCCCTGTCGATCGCTCGCGCCGCCTACTGGCGCGGCCGAGCGGCCGAGGCATTGGGCGACGCGGAGGAGGCGAAGCTCCATTACGAAAGCGCCGCCAGCGAGCCGATCGCCTATTACGGACAGCTGGCCGCCCAGCGGCTCGGGGCGAAACGGCTCGAACTCCGCGCGCCGAGCGCTGTCGCGGAGGGCGCGGCTCGGGACGAGTTGGTGCGGGCGGCGGACGCGCTCTATGCGG
The DNA here is from genome assembly GCA_963741405.1 of uncultured Alphaproteobacteria bacterium. Lineage (GTDB taxonomy): Bacteria > Pseudomonadota > Alphaproteobacteria > Rhizobiales > Beijerinckiaceae > Roseiarcus. Next base: position 827,629 of record CAVUHX010000039.1, on the reverse strand, counting down.
ACGGCCTCGACGACCTCGCGACGGCGCTCGCCTTCGAGGCGGCGCGCGCTTGGCGCGACGAGGCGCAGATGGCGGCGATGGCGGAAGTGGTGAAGCGCCATGCCGACGCCGCGACCCAGGTCCAGTTCGGCAAGATCGCGACTCTGCGCGGCTACGCCTTCGACGAGATGGCGTTTCCCTCCGCCGGCGTGCCGGCCTTTCTGCCGCTCGCGCATTCGGCCGACCTTGCCAGCATCTACGCGGTGGCGCGGCAGGAGAGCGAGTTCGTCTGGCGGGCGGCGTCCGGCGCGGGCGCCAAGGGCCTCATGCAGATTCTCCCTTCGACCGCCGCGTCGACCGCCAGGCGCGCCGGCGTTCCTTACGACTACGCCCGGCTCCTCGTCGATCCCGCCTTCAACACCCAGCTCGGCGCGGCCTTCCTCGGGCAGGTGATGGAGGACGTCGGCGGCTCGCGCGCGATGGCCTTCGCCGCCTACAACGCCGGGCCCGGGCGGGTTGCGCAATGGGTCGCCGCCTATGGCGATCCGCGCAACGGCGCCGACCCGGTGGACTGGGTCGAGCGCATCCCGTTCGACGAGACGCGCGACTACGTGCAGCGGGTCAGCGAAAACCTCGGCGTCTACCGCCAGCGCTTCGCCGAGGACCCGCCGCAGGTTGGGCAGCTCCCGCCGCGGCTGGCGAAGGAATAGCCTTACGCCGGGACCGGTCAACTTCCCGGTGCGGACGGGGCGCGCCGTTTGCGTTCCCGAATTGAGCCTTTTCAAGCGTTTACAGTAACATTTCCGGCCGGCTCGCGCCCTGGCCGCGGCGAGACGTGGCCGCTGTCGACGACGACGGGGCTCCACCGAAGGGCGCGCCAGATTCATCGCCGAATCGAGCCTTTTCAGCGCCTTGCGGCGCCGTTTCCATTCCAGCCACGACCGGGCCTCCCGGGCCTGCGCGGCGCCTTGACGCCGGCGCGTCCGTCAGACGGACGCCCGCCTCGAAAACGGCTCTGGGGCAGGAAATCCACGGGCAGAACACAGCCATGCGAACAGAAGTAGAACAAGACGCCGCGGTTGTCAAGAAAAAAATTTCAATCCATTGAAATTGCGATTGTTTTCTGGCAAGATCACCCTGGGGGTTTGGCAGGGAGCCGCACGGGCCGAAAGCCGGAACCGGGCGGGGCGGAAACAACAGCATCCGCCGAGCCCTAATTCCATAATTCACCGCTTCTGATCGGTCTGTCGCTGGACTACCGGTATCGGCCCGTTCGCGCCGTTCCCGGTACGGAAAGAGTCCACCGCGACCGACCCTTCCGAAGCGAGCTCCGAACGCGTCAGATGGACCCAATGCTGCCGTTCGACTTCGCCCGGATGAAGGGCGGTGAGGGCGCCAGGAGCGAACACGCGTTGCACGCCGTGGATTGATCTGCATCAAAACAGAACGGCCTACGCCTGATAATCAATTCGTCCTGTCCGCAGCACGCCGAGGGGAGGAGTTGGCGATGTTGCACGCGTCGTCCGCCTCCAGCGGCACAACGGCAGTCGATTCCGGGCTCCAGGCGCTGAGCGCGATTGCCGCCTATTATCGCATCGGCGCCGATCCGGGTCGGCTAGCGCGAGAACTTGCTCTCGGAGGGCGCGCCGCCGACGAGATGGATCTCATCCGCGCCGCTCGGCTGATCGGGATGAAGGCCCGGCTGGTCGCCGGCGGCGCCAAACGTCTCGAGCGCTTGCCGCGACCAGCGATCGTGCGCCTCGAGAATGGCGCCTTCCAAATCCTCGGCGGGCGAGTCACTTCAGGACTTGATCGGATCGTCGATCCGGTCAGCCACGCGGCCACCGAAATTTCGCCCGATGACCTCGTCTCCCGGACGGGCGGCCAGGTTCTGCTCGTCTCGCGACGCCTTGGCGGGGCGGGCGTCAGCCCGAGCACGTTCAATATCCGCTGGTTCCTGCCGACCCTCTGGCGATATCGCCGTCCGCTCTTTCATGTGCTGGCCGCTTCGTTCTTCGTGCAGATTTTCGCGCTGACGACGCCGCTGTTCTTCCAGGTCATCGTCGACAAGGTCCTGACGCACAGAGGATATGAAACTCTGTTCGTGCTGGTCGCCGGCCTGGTGATCGTCGGCCTGTTCGACGTCGCGCTGCAATATCTGCGAACCTACGCGTTGTCCCACACCACGAACCGGATCGACGACCTCTGAAATCGGCGCTTCCTTTTTCGCCGACTCCAACGTTCATACGAAGCAGGCCGCCGTCGGCAAATTGCCGAAACCCCTCCCACGTTTTGAAACCATGCACGAAATCGGACTTCACGCATTGATCCTGATCAACTTACGCCCGTTAACTGAACGCGTTCAGGGGCAGGCGCTTCAACCCGACTTGCGCAAGGGACGCCATACTCGAGAACTGACGCGGTCCCTATCCCGCCCACCAATCTCTGACGCCGCGGATGGCCGCGTCGCGTCGAGATGCTTCGCTCGCCTTTGAAAATCGGAAAACCGCTCAGGGCGAAGTCCGGGCTTCCGGCGTCGCATGGCAACGCACTTGCTGTTCGTCGTCATTCGTCGAGCGATTGGCTTGCCGGATTTCCCTTGAGATCGAGCAGCGCGTTCGCCGCTTCCCGCATGAGCAATAGTCGGGGCTTGCAAAGCCGTCCCGAACGGCGAAGCAACGGAGCGAACGAGTCGCCCCGCTCAACTCTTTTCGAGAGTCACCCCATGAGCGCCCTCGCGGTCTCGACGACCTCCGCCACGTCGACCGAATAGGCGAAGGGCGAGTCCTTCTGGTGGCGCGGCATGGCGGCGAGGACCTCCTCGGACTGGGGCTGGAACAGGACGACGTATTCAAGCCCGAGCATGGCGCATAAGTGCGACGACCACGGGTCGTGCTGGCCCTCGGCGATGATTTCGACGACCTTCGTTCCCGGCCGGCAGAACATCACATTCACCAGCGCCGCGCCGAACTCGATCACGATGATTTCGGCTTGCGCAAACAGGAGAGCCTGCTCGTCGAAGGACAGCTTTTCCGGCTGGATGGCGGCGAAGCCGAGCCTTTTCAACGCCTCGATCAATTCTACGCGGTTGACGAGATTGCGGCTGTTGGCCGGGCTCCGGCAGATCAGGATTCGGGCGGGAGACTCGAATCCGGGCGCGGCCCTGCGGACATTCTGAAGGATTTGGGCGAAAGCTTCCTTATGTTGCGGATGGGCGTTCTGGCTGCTCTCCCCGGTGTGGCGGTTGCTGACGATGGCGTGCTCGAGGAGCGCCGGCCGCGGCCGGATCTCGCGAACGAGTCCGGCGGGGACGTCGAGCCGGGCGATCAGGCTCCGCTGCCAGGGTTTCAGCGTCCAGGTCAGCATCGGAGCGCGGATGCGCGCGCCGAGATGGATCAGGGGCACGATGTCGAGCAGATAGTGCCCGTAATTCGGCTGCTCGGCATTGGCGATCAGGAGATGCTCGCCCGCAATCCTCGGCGCGCGCTTCAGCCGCTCGCGGAAAAAGAGAGGCTCGCGAATTCCGTCAGGGCCCGGCCGGTCGACGATTGCATCGACCGAAGAGAGAAAGCCTTCCTGGAACGGGCCGAGAAACGAGTGACGCCAGACGAGACCCTGCTCCGAGACCAGCAGTCCGAGTTTGGGAAACCAGTATTGCGCGACGAGATGCTCGAGCGTCATCGGCGGCGCATGGACCGTATGATCCATGTAGTGCATCGCCTCCGTCGTCGTCGAATTGACGCTGAGCGGGTGGAGCTTCGTCCGATATTCGCTGGGCTCGACCACCGTGCATTGCGCAAGCGGCGGGGGAAGCCGGTCCTCGAACGGCACGGTCTTGAGCTCGGTCGTCCGGTCGACCGAAACCGGAATTCCGGCGTCCGAGCGGGCGGCCATCGCGCCCCGCAGACGACGCCGAATATTTTTCAGAGGTATGCGCACGGCGTTGCGCCAGAGCCCGTGCAGGGAGCGGCTGACGCGCACCCGCGCTGCGTTTTCGACGCTGCCGGAAGCGAGTGAAGTTCGGCGGCCGTAGCGCAAGGAGGGGTCCCTCTCCGGGCTGGGCGGGAGCCCGGCGCGTTCGCGGGCGTCCTTTGCCCGACGGCGCGGGTCCCGGCAAGCAGGCTTATCCACCGCCTTGTGCGCCGGGCCGATGACTTCGCCCGAATCGCGGGCTACCGCTCGATTCCCCATGGCCTTCCGATTCGTCCACACAGCCGACATCCACCTCGATTTGCCGCTGCGCACCCTGGCGCTGCGCGAGCCGGCGCTCGCCGACCTGATCGGCGGAGCGACGCGGAAAGCCTTCGCCACCGTGATCGAGCTTTGCCTTGCGGAGCAAGTCGACGCGCTTCTGATCGCCGGCGACCTCTATGACGGCGAGCAGACCTCGATGAAGACCGCACGCTTTCTGGCGGATCAGCTTCGCCGCCTGCACGAGGCCGGAATCCAGACTTTCGTCATTCGCGGCAATCACGACGCCGAATCCCGCATCACCAACGAGCTGATGCTGCCGGAGTCGGTAAAGGTCTTCAAGGGACGGGCCGAGGCCGTGACGCTGGGCGGTGGGGCGCTCGACGTCGCCGTGCATGGGATCAGCTTCAAGGACAAGCACGCGCCGGAAAGCCTGTTGCCGAAGTTCCGCGGTCCCACCGATGGCGCGGTCAACATCGGCATGCTGCATACGAGCCTCGGCGGATCACCGTCGCACGACCGCTATGCGCCCTGCATCCCGGCCGATCTGCACGCGACAGGATTTGACTACTGGGCGCTCGGCCACATCCATCAGCGAATCGTCGAGCGGGGCAGGGCGACAATCGTGATGCCGGGAAATCCGCAGGGGCGCGATGTCAACGAGGCGGGAGCCAAGTCGGCCACGCTCACGACGATCGGCGACGACCGTTCGATCACGATCGAAGAGCGCCTGACCAGCGTCGCCGAATTCCAGCGCGTTTCGGTCGATCTGGTCAATATCGCGGACTGGCGCGCGGCGTTGAAGCGGATCGGGGGAGCGCTCGAGAAGGCCCGCGTCGCGGCGCCGAGCGAGCATCTGGTCGCCCGCCTGACCCTCTCGGGCGCGACCCCGCTCGCCTGGCGGTTCCGTTGCGACGCCGACACGCTGGCGGAGGAGGCGAGGAGGATCGGGGCCGATGTCGGCAAGACCTGGATCGACAAGATCGAACTCGCCTGCGCCGAACCGCGCGCGGCGGAAGCCGCGTCGAGCGATCCGATTGCCGAATTGCGCGGACTGATGGAGCGGGAGGTTCAGAGTTCGAGGGCGTTCCAGGACGCATTGCGCGAACTCGCCGAGGATTTGCGCGGCCATTTGCCGGCGGGATCGCGCGAGGAGCTGTTCGGCCGCGACAGCGAGGAGTTTGCGCAAATCCTGAGGGACCTGGCGAGCGAGGGCGCCGAGGAGGTGCTTGCGCATCTGCGCGCCGCCGACACGGGCCGCGCTGCATGAGGATCGCTCGCCTCGATCTCACCCGCTACGGACGATTCAGCGACTATTCGCTCGATTTCGGCGCCGCTCCCGCGAAGGGCCCGGATTTCCACATCGTCTACGGCCTGAACGAGGCGGGCAAGTCGACTGCGGCGGCGGCGATCCTCGATCTCCTTTTCGGCATCGAGGAGCGGACGGCCTATGGCGCCGCAAAGGGCCGAGCGAGCGTTCCCAATTGGCATGCCTACAACACCATGCGGATCGGCGCTCGGCTGGAACTTGGCGGAGGCGCATATGAAATTGCGCGCCTGAAGCGCGACAAGAACAGTCTGGTCGACGCGGACAACCGGCCCTTCAATGAAAACGTGCTGAAAGCGGAGCTCGCCGGAGTCGACCGCGACGCCTTTCATATGATGTTCTCGCTCGACGAGGAGAGCCTGGAGCAGGGCGGCAAGGCGATACTTGCAAGCCGCGGCGATCTCGGCCAGCTCCTGTTCGCGGCGAGCGCCGGTCTCGCCGCCTTCAGCAGCCAGCTCGACGAGTTGCGCAAGACAATCGAAGCCTTTCACCGGCCGCGCGCTTCGACCACCGAGCTCGCAAAATGGAAGCATGAACTCGACGAACTGAAACGGCGGCGCGAGGAAGCCGACACCCTCGCATCGTCCTACGCCGAGCTGGTGCGCCAGCGTGAGGAGGCGAAGGCGGCCTACGAGACCGCGACGAGGGCGCTCGGCGAACGGCGAGCGAGGGGCGACGTCATCCGGCGACTGCTCGGGGGCCTGCCGCATCTGGCGGCGCTACGCGCGGCGGAGGGAAAGTTCTCGCCGCTTGCTGACCTGCCCTCGCCGCCCGCGGGCTGGAGCGAAGAACTCGCGCGGTTGCAGGCCGAGGCGATCCGACTGAATACACAGAAGGAAAACGCAGAGACCGCGATTACCGGGTTCGAGGACGAAATCAGCCAGATCGGAGACGATCGACCCGCTCTCGCCATTGCGAAGCGCGTCGACGCCTGGCGCGAGCTGCGCAGCCGTTACGATACCGCCAAGGACATCCCCGTTCGGCAGGCCGAACTCGACGGCAAGCGCGCAGGCGTCGTCGACATCCTCCGCCGGCTAGGTCGCGAGGCTGAAGTTGAGCCGCAGAAGCTGTTGCTGCCGGCGCGAACGGTCGGCGCACTTGAAGACCTGATTGCTGCGCGCTCGGGCGTGGAGACAAAGCTTGTCGGCGCGCGTGTGGCGCTCGACGAGGCGAAGGCCGCGCTTGCCCAGGCGCTCGACGAGTCGCCGCAATCCGAGGGGGGAACCGCGGCGGTTCAAGCCCTGAAGGCACGCCTTCAGGCGGCCCGCAGGGACGATTCCGCCTCTCGCCTTCGAACCACGCGTGACGAATTGGAAAAGCTCGGTCGCAAGCTCCGGGACGCAGTCGGCGCCCTTGCGCCGTGGTCGGGCGGGGTGGAATCACTCGCGCTCGTGTCCGTTCCGGGCGAGGCGGAGACAGCGGCATTGCGCCAACGCCTGTCGCTGGCGAAGGCGTCGCGCCAGCAGCATGTCGATCATCTCGCGGCCAAAACCGGCGAGATCGAACGGTTGAAGGCCGAGTCCTCGGCTGCGGCGGGGGCGGCCGATCTCGTCAGTGACGAATCCGCCGCCGACGTCCGCGCCGCGCGGGAAGCAGCGTGGGCGGTTCATCGTGCGGCGCTCGACGCTGCGACGGCCGACGCGTTCGAAAAGACGATGCGGCGCGACGATGCGACGGGCGCCGTGCGCCTCGCCGGCGCGCGCGACCTCGCCGCCTTAAGGGAGCGGGCGATCAAGGTCGCCGGCGTCGAGGCCGAATGCGCCCGCGCCCGCGCCGATCTCGACGCCGCGGACCAGGCGCTGGTCGCGATCGACCGCGAGATCGCCGCGCTGATGCCGGCGGCTCCGCCGGCCGGTCGCGACCCGCTGAGCTTCCTCGACGCCTGGCGCGGCAAGCGCGACGAGGCGCTGGGGCTGATCGCCGCGATTGGCGAGGCGAAGGACGCCGCCGGGCGTCTTGATCGGGACGCGACACGCGCGCGGGATGGACTGGCCGAAAGCCTGCGGACGGCCGGACTTTCCCCGGGCGCGGACGAGACGCTCGAGACGCTGGCGGATGCGGCTGAGGCGGCGATCGATCGGGAGACGAAGGCCGAGGCGCTGAGACAGAAGGCAAGAGAGCGCCGCGCGGAGGTCGGACGAGCCGAGATCCGGCTGAAGGCGGCGGAGCAGGACAACACGCACTGGCGCTCCGCGTGGGGCCGGGCCTGCACGGAATCATGGCTCGCCGAAAGCAGGGAGGAGACGCCACCGATCGGCGAAGTACGGCAGGGGCTCAAAGCGCTCGAAGAGCTGCGCGGGGCGCTGAAAGATTGTGACGACCTCGAGCACCGCATCGTGGCCATGGAGCACGACCGGCAGAGGTTTGCGGCGGAAGTCGGCGAGGCGGCGGCGGCGCTCGAACTGACGCACGAAGAGGAAACCGGCCGGCTCGCCGACCTGATCGCATTGCGCGTCGCTGCGGCGCGGGAGAACGGTCGTCGCCGAGACGAAAGAGCAAGAGCGCTCGTCGCCGCCCGCGAAAAGCTGGCGACGATCGGCGAAGCGCTCGCGGTCAACTCGAAGCTCGTCTCGGCGATGACGGATTACTTCGGGGTCAGCGCGCTCGCTGACGTCGCGGCCAGGCTCGACGACTGCAGGCAGCGTGACGAGTTGCGCGAGGAAATCGCCAGGGAGACGCGGGCGATCCTGGCGCTTAATCTTGCGAACTCGTTTGGAGCCGCGCGCGCGGCTCTCGAAGAGGCCGATCGCGCCGCGCTGGAGCAGGAGGTTGGCGAGCTCAAGACTCGCGAGGCCGACGACGAGACGGAGAGCAGGGAGAGCTTCGCCGCATACCGCGAAGCTCAGCGCCAACTCGACGCCGTCGGCGGCGACGACGCGGTGGCGCGAATCGAGGAGAGGCGCCGCACCATCCTGGAGGAGGTCAAGGACGGCGCGCGGCGCTACCTCACATTGCGGGCGGGCGTCGCGGCGGCGGACGAGGCGCTGAAACTCTATCGCGACCGTCATCGCGGCGCGATGATGGAGCGCGCGTCAAAAGCCTTTTCCGAGATCAGCCGCGGCGCCTATCGCGGCCTGACCGCCGAGCCGAACGGGCAGAGCGAGACGCTGATCGCGCTCGGCGCCGACGGCGGATCGAAGGAGGCTGATCAATTGTCGAGGGGCGCGCGGTCGCAGCTCTTTCTCGCGCTGCGCGTCGCGGGCTACCACGAGCTCGCCAAATCGCGCTCGCCGGCGCCGTTCGTCGCCGATGACATCATGGAGACCTTCGACCATTTCCGCGCCGAGGAGGCGCTGAGACTCTTCGCCGAGATGGGAAGCGTGGGGCAGGTGTTCTACTTCACCCACCACCTGCATCTCGCCGAGATCGCCAAGCGCGTCTGCCCCGAGGCGAAGGTGCACGAGATGGCGTAAGAATTCGCAGGACCTTCGCCTGCTTGCGGGAGAAGGTGGCGCGAACAGCCGGATGAGGGTTTGACCGCTACCGCGCGGCGCCCTCACCCGGGCCCTCTCCCGCAAGCGGGAGAGGGGGAGCCGGCATTCTCAGCTCTGCACGCCCTTGACGTACCAGTCGATGACCGCGAGGTCGCCGTCCTTCATGCGTTCGCCCTTGGCGAGGCGCTCCTTGCCCGACTGGTCCGCGATCGGACCGGTGAAGACGTCATAGGAGCCGTCCTTCCAGCCTGCGATGACCTTGTCCGCCGCGGCCTTCACGTTGTCCGGCATCGCGGAGCTGTAGGGCGAGATGACGACGGCGCCTTCCTTCATGCCCCACCAGGCGTCGTCGGACTTCCAGCTCCCGTCGAGCATCGCCTTGGCGCGGGAGATGTAATAGGGGCCCCAGATGTCCTCGATCGCGGTAAGTTGGGTCTTCGGCGCGAAGCGCGACATGTCGGCGGCGTTGCCGAAACACCAGACCTTGCGCTGCTCGCAGACCTGAAGGCCGGCCGGGCTGTCGGTGTGCTGGACGACCACGTCGCAGCCGAGGTTCGCCAGCGTCTGGACGGCGGCGGCCTCCTTGGCCGGATCGAACCACGAGTTGATCATGATGAGCTTCGTCGTGACCTTCGGATTCACCGCCTGCGCGGCAAGGGTGACCGCGTTCACGCCGAGCACGACCTCCGGCACCTTGTACGAGCCGAGATAGCCGATCGTGTTCGACTTCGTCATCATTCCGGCGATCGCGCCCTCGACCGCGCGGCCCTGATGGAAGCGGGAATTGTAGGCGCCGAGATTGTCAGCGTGCTTGTAGCCGGTGCAGTGCTCGAACTTCACGTCCGGGAACTGCTTGGCGGCCTCGACGGTCTGGTCCATGTAGCCGAAAGTCGTCGCGAAAATGAGCTTGTGGCCCTGCTGCGCGAGATCCTTGAGGATCGGCGTGGCGCTGGCGTCTTCCTTCACGTTCTCGACATAGTCGGCGACGACCTGGCCCTTCAGGGCGTCGACCATCGCTTTGCGGCCCTTTTCGTGAGCCCAGGTCCAGCCGTAGTCGCCGATCGGGCCGAGATAGACGAAGCCGACCTTGAGCGGTTCGGCGGCGCGAGCGCGGCGCATGAGCGCAGGCGCCGCGAGCCCTGCCGCCGCGCCGGTCACGAATTTTCGGCGTGTGACGAAACCCACATTCCTCTCCTTCTTCTAATCGATAGTCGCGGACAAGGCGTCGGGCCAAGTCGCCAAATGCTGAAGCAATCAGCGTGCCCCGGAAGCCCTGCAAACAGCCGCAACCTCGCCGCGCCACCTTCGGCTGGGGAAGACCGGACAGGCCGTTTCTCCAGAAAGGCGACGATCAACGGCGGGCTAGCTCTGGACCCCCTTGACGTACCAGTCCATCACCAGCATGTCGGCGTCCTTCATGCGCTCGCCCTTCGGCACGCGCTCCTTGCCCGACTGGTCGGCGATGGGGCCGGTGAAGACCTCGTAGCTTCCGTCCTTCGTGCCGGCGATGATCTTGTCGGCGGCGGCGCGCACGTTCTCCGGCACGGCTTTGCTGTAAGGGGCCATGCCGAGGAGTCCCTCCTTCAGGCCCCACCACGTGTCGTCTGGCTTCCAGCTGCCGTCGAGCACCGCCTTGGCGCGCGAAATGTAATAGGGGCCCCAGAGATCGAGGCTCGCCGTCAAATGGGCGTGCGGAGCGAACCGCGACATGTCAGCGCCGTAACCGAAGCCATAGATCTTGCGCTTCTCGCAAACCTGCAGGACCGCTGGACTGTCAACGTGCTGGGCGATGACGTCGCAACCGAGATTGGCGAGCGTCTCCGCCGCGGCGGCCTCCTTGGCCGGGTCGAACCAGGTGTCGATCATCACCAGCTTGGTGCTGATCTTCGGATTGACGGCTTGCGCGGCCAGCGTGAATGCGTTCACACCCATCACCACTTCAGGGATCTTGAACGATCCGACAAACCCAATCGTGTTGCTCTTGCTCATCATGCCGGCGATCGTGCCGGTGACCGCTCGGCCCTGGTAGAAGCGCGAGTTGTAGGTGCCGACGTTGTCGGCGCGCTTGTAGCCGGTGCAGTGCTCCCACTTGACGTCGGGGAACTGCTTGGCGGCCTCGAGCGTCTGATCCATGTAGCCGTAGGAGGTCGTGAAAATGAGCTTGTGGCCTTGCTGCGCCAGGTCTTTCATGACCGGGACGGCGCTCGCGTCCTCCTTCACGTTCTCGACATAGTCGGCGGCGACCTGTCCTTTCAACGCATTGAGCAGCTCCTTGCGGCCCTGTTCGTGCGACCAGGTCCAGCCATAGTCGCCGATTGCCCCGAGATAGACGAAGCCGACCTTGAGCGGCTCGGCGGCGAAGGCGCCTCGGCCGAGCGCCGGCAGGGCAAGGCCCGCGGCCGTGGTCTTCACGAAGTTGCGGCGGGTAAGCAGAGTCATGTCGTTTCTCCTGTTCGTGGCATGATTGCTCAAGCGTTCGGCATGAATGGGCGTCCAAGACAGGCCGGCGCTTCGCTGCCGGTAACGCCTCGGGCCGATATAACGGCGAGCACGACGACCGCCATAATGTAGGGCATCGCTGCCCAGAATTGCGAGGGCAGGAAGGAGAACCCCGAGGCCTTGGCGTAGAGCTCGAGCGTCATGAGGATACCGAAGAAAAACGCGCCCGCCAGCAAGCGGCCGGCGCGCCAGCCGGAGAACACGACGAGCGCCAGCGCGATCCAGCCGCGGCCTGCGGTCATCTGCTCCGCCCACATCGGCGTGATCACCATCGAGAAATACGCGCCGCCGATCCCCGCCATGGCGCCGCCGAAAGCAATCGCCGCATAGCGGATCGGGATCACCGGGTAGCCGATCGAATGGGCGGAGTTGTCGTTCTCGCCGACCGCGCGCAAGACGAGGCCGGCCCGGGTGCGGTTCAGGAACCAGCCGACGGCGAAGACCATGATGAGCGCGAAATAGACGAGCGGGCTATAGCCGAACAGCACCCGGAAGAATGGGTCGACGGCCAGCCCGTCGGGGAAGACGGAGTCGAACGAGGGCACGGTCATGCCGACGTAGCCTGCGCCGATGAGCGAGGACAGGCCGATGCCGAATATGGTCAGCGCGAGGCCGGTCGCCACCTGATTGGAGCCGAGCGACAGCGCCAGCACGGCGAACAGCATCGACGAGAGGGCGCCTGCAAAAGCGGCGCAGAGGACGCCGACCCACGGGGCCCAGTCGCCGAGATCAGGCCCGTAGTTGAAGGCGACGGCGAAGCCGGTGACGGCGCCGATCAGCATCATCCCCTCGATGCCGAGATTGAGCACACCGCTCTTTTCGACGATGAGTTCGCCGGTCGCAGCAAGCAGGATCGGCGTCGTGACGCCGACCACGGTGACGAGCGCGTCGATGACGAATGCGAGGCTCATGCCGAGGCCTCCGCCGTCGCCGCCTTCGGGCGCGGCGCTTCACGAATGACTCGCACGCGATAGCGCACGAGGATGTCGCTTGCCAGGATGAAGAATAGCATCATCGACTGGAAGATGCCGGCCGTCGCGTTGGGCACGTGCACCACCGTCTGCGCCACCTGGCCGCCGACGTAGGTGACGGCGAGAATGAGCCCGGCCAGGAAGACGCCGACCGGATGCAGCCGCCCGAGGAACGAGACTATGATGGCGGTGAAGCCATAGCCCGAGGGGAAGCCGAGATTGATCTGGCCGAGCTGGCTCATCGTCTCGATGATCCCGGCCAGCCCGGCCATGCCGCCGCTGATCATGAGGGTCGACCATATCGTGCGCGAGGCGTCGAAGCCGCCATAGCGGGCGGCGCTCGGGGCGGCGCCGACCGTGCGCACCGAGAAGCCGTAGACCGAGCGCGTGGTCAAGAGCCAGAAGACCAAGGTCAGAACGATGGCGACGATGAAGCCGGGCGGGATGACCGTTCCGGGCAGGACGTGCGGCATCGACTCGGCCGGGCTGAGCGGCGGGGTCTGGGGGAAGTTGTGGCCGTTCGGGTCCTTCCAAGGGCCGCCGACTAGGTAGTTGAGAACCTGCAGGGCGACGTAGACCAGCATCAGGCTCGACAGCACCTCGGAGACGTGAAAGCGGGTCTTGAGAAACGCCGGGATCGCCGCCCAGGCTATGCCGCCGAGGATCCCGGCCGCGATCATCAGCGGTATCGCCCAGAAACCCTGGCCATTGGGAAAGGCGAAGGCGACGCCCGCCCCCGTCAGCGCTCCGACGATGTACTGTCCTTCCGCGCCGATGTTCCAGATTTTCGCCTGATTGCCGAGCGACAGGCCGAGGGCGATCATGATCAGCGGCGCGGCCTTGGTCAGGACGTCCTGCCATTTGTAGGGGGCGACAATCGGCGTGATGAAGGTCTCGTAGATCGCATGCGGACCGTCGAATCCGATAAGCTCGAAGATGATCGCGCCGAGCAGCATGGTCAGCAGCACCGAAGCGATCGGCGTCGCCACCAGCATGAGCCGGCTCGGCGTCAGCCGCTTTTCAAATCGGATGCGCATGCAGATGCTCAGTCAGTTCGATTGTCGCCGTCGGGTCTCCGTGCACGCCGCCCATCAGGAGCCCGATCTCCTCGACCGAAACCTCTCCGACCTTGAGCGTCTTCGACAGGCGGCCGAGGTTGATCACGGCGAGCGTGTCGCATAGCGTCAGAAGCTCGTCGAGATCCTGCGAAATGACCAGCACAGCCGAGCCCCGCGCGGCGAGGTCCACGATCGCCTGGTGGATGGCCGCACCCGCGCCGGCGTCGACCCCCCAGGTCGGCTGGCATACGACCAGCGCCTCGGGACGCTGCAGGATCTCTCGGCCCATGATGAACTTCTGCAGGTTGCCGCCCGAGAGCGAGCTCGCCAGGGCGCCGGGGCCTGTCGCCTTCACGGTGAAGGCGCCGATCACGTCGGCCGCGTAATTGGTCGCCTTGCCCGGGTCGATGAGGCCGAAACTCACGAACTCCATCCGGTCGCGCCCGGTCAGTGAAGCGTTGTCGGTGAGCGAGAAGTCGCCGACGGCGGCATGGCCGTGACGCTCCTCCGGCACGGCGCAAAGCCCGAGATTGCGCCGCTCGGTCACGCCCATGCGCCCGACAGCCTCTCCGGCGAGAAGGACCGCCTCGGCGGTCGGCGCCCGGGTCTCGCCGCTCAGCGCCGAAAGCAGTTCGTTCTGGCCGTTGCCCGCGACGCCCGCCACGCCGAAGATCTCGCCGGCGCGCACGATCAGCGAGACCTCCTTGAGGGCGGCGCCGAACTCGGTCGGCTTGGGCAAGCTCAGATTCTGGACTTCGAGCTTGGGCGGGCCGAAGGCGCGGCCGACGGGCTTGGCGATCTCCTTCAGGTTCGCCCCGATCATCATTTCGGCCATCGACCGCGAGGTCTCGCGCTTCGGATCGCAGCTTGCCACGACCTTGCCGCCGCGCAGGATGGTCGCCGTGTCGCAAAGGGCGATGATCTCGTGCAGCTTGTGCGAGATGTACAGGATCGAACAGCCGCTGGAGGCGAGGCGCCTGAGCGTCTCGAACAGTTGCTCGACCTCCTGCGGCGTCAGCACCGACGTCGGCTCGTCCATGATGAGCAGGCTCGGATTGAGCAGGAGCGCCCGCACGATCTCGATGCGCTGGCGCTCGCCGACGCTGAGCGTCGAGACGATCCGGCGCGCATCGAGCTTGAGGTGGTAGGTGTCGAGCACCCGGTGGAACTCGGCGAGCAGCTCGCGCGAGGACAGGCGCGAGTCGAGCCCGAGCGCGATATTCTCCAGCACCGTCATCGCCTCGAACAGGGAGAAATGCTGGAAGACCATGCCGATGCCGAGCCGGCGCGCGGCGCGCGGGTTGGTGATGCGCACCGGCGCGCCGTCGAACAGGATCTGGCCCTCGTCCGGCGCGAGAACGCCGTAGATCATCTTGACGAGGGTCGACTTGCCGGCGCCGTTCTCGCCGAGGAGCGCGTGGATCTCGCCGGGCCGGACGCTGAGATGGACGTTGTCGTTGGCGCGCACGCCGGGGAACGACTTGCTGACGCCGACGAGCTTCAGTCGCGGAGGAGAATCAGCCTTCACCTCGCCATGTCCTTGCTCCCCAGCCTTCTTCCGGCGCCTGCCCGCTCCGCGTATCGCAAGATCCGCGCCGACCCGCCCTGCCGCCGCATCTGTCTTTGCGCCTTGGCGAGCGACCCTAACGCGGCGGACCCAACTGTCAAATTAATTGGCAGTAACGGTCCTCTCGGCTGTGGACTGCCCAAAATCCTGGCGCCGCGCCGTTCCGCGCTTCATGCTATCACTCCCGGAGTCCCGGAGTCGCCGATGAAGAATTCCGTTCGCCCCCATGACGAGGCGCTTCTGCGCCGGGCCTTCGACGTCGCGAGGCGGGCGCGCGAGGGCGGCGATCATCCGTTCGGCTCGGTGCTGGCGGACGGCGAGGGAAAGCTCCTGATGGAGCAGGGCAACGGCTTTACGAGCGAGGGCCGCGACCGCACCGCCCATGCCGAGCGCCTGCTCGCCTCGCGCGCCGCCCGCGCCTATGACCTCACGTTCCTCGCCCGCTGCACCCTCTACACCTCGGCCGAGCCCTGCGCGATGTGCGCCGGCGCGATCTACTGGGCCGGGATCGGGCGCGTCGTGTACGGGCAGACGGAAAAGGGGCTGAAGGATGCGACCGGCGCCCACGAGGAGAACCCGACGCTCGACCTGCCGTGCGAGGTCGTCTTTTCGGCCGGGCAGCGGCCGACCGAGGTCGTCGGGCCGCTGCTCGAAGCGGAGGCGGCCGCGCTGCAGGCGGATTTCTGGAAGGCGAGAGGGTAGGGCCCTCACGCCGGGAGCGGCGCTCCGCCATTTTAGCGCCGGTTTAGCGGCGGCAGTAAATGACGCCAAAGGCTTGCGCCCCGGCTTAGCGTCGCCCCGAAACCTCATACAACAAGTGGATATCGCTATTTAATTGTCATTTCCACAGGGGTCGCCGCCCGCCCAACCCGCCCGCCGCGGCGCTTGCCTGCTCGCCTATAACGATATAAATCTCGGCCAAGACGACACCGGGAGGAGAGACATGGCGAGACCGCTGATTGTGATCGATCCGCAGCCGAGGGGCCTGGACGAGATCTTCGACTCTGACCTCTGGCGCCGCTTGCGCGAAATGGGAGATCTGAGCGTCCACGAAGGACAGGGGCGGATGCCGGCCGAGGCGTTCGAGGCCGCTCTGCCCGAGATGGCCCTGCTGATCGGCCAGAGCGACATGCCGAAGGCCCGCCTCGACCGGGCGGCGAAGCTGCGCGCCATCGTCAACGTCGAGACCAACTTTCTGCAGAACGTGGACTACGAAACCTGCTTTCAGCGCGGAATCCACGTCCTGGCGCCGAGTTCGGCCTTCGCCAGGCCGGTCGCCGAAATGGCGGTCGGGCTGGCGATCGACCTCTGCCGCGGGATCACGGCCGCTGATCGGGCGATGCGCCGGGGCGACGAGAAATGGCTGCTCGAGGGCGCCGAAGGCTGCTTCTCGCTCTATGGCGCGCATGTCGGGCTGATCGGCTTCGGCGATCTCGGGCGCGCCTTCGTTCCGCTGATCCGGCCCTTCGGCTGTCGCGTGAAGGCCTACGATCCCTGGATCTCGGCGCATTTCATGGCCGACCACGGGGTCGAGGCGGCCTCGCTCGACGAGATCTTGACCGGGTCACAGCTGATCGTCGTCTTCGCCGCCGCCACCAGCGAGAACAAAGGTTTCCTGGGCAAGCGCGAGTTCGATCTCGTCACACCCGGTTCGGTCGTCTTGCTGATGAGCCGCGCCGGCGTGGTCGACTTTCCCGAATTCCTGCGCGCAGTGGAGAGCGGCCGGTTCCGCGCCGCGACCGACGTGTTCCCGATCGAGCCGGCGCCGCCCGACGATCCCGCGCGCAAAGTCGAGGGCCTCGTGCTGTCGCCGCACCGCGCCGGGGCGATGACGGATTCGCTGCTCGAGATCGGCCGCCAGACCGTCGCCGACGCGGAACTGATCCTGCGCGGCCTGCCGCCGCTCTCCTGCCGGCGTGCGCAGCGCGAGACAGTCGCGCGCTCGCGCTCGAAGCCGATCGAGCGGAGTTAGAGCAGGATCGAATCGCGGCGCAGGCCCCCATCCGGCCGGCTGTCGCCCGCGCCCTTCTCCCGCAAGCGGAAGGGCGCGACGCTTGACAGGACTTCATGGGCGCGCGTAGCCTTAAAACGTTATAGAAAGACCGTTCATCAACGCCGGGAGGGAGAGTCGGTCTTGCCGAAGACGCCGACCATTCGCGATGTCGCGGCGCGCGCCGGCGTTTCGGTCGCGACGGCCTCAAACGTGGTGAACGGCAATCGACCTGTCGGCGAGGCAAGCCGCCGAAGGGTTCTCGAAGCGATCACCGGACTCGGCTATCAGGTCGACCGCGCCGCGAGCGCCTTGCGCGGCGCTTCGACCCGTCTCGTCGGCATGGTTGTCCCGGACATCACCAACGTGTTCTTCGCCGGCCTCGTGCATGGCGTCGAGGCTCTCGCGGAGCGCGACGGCTATGATCTCCTGCTCGCGTCGACCAGCGAGGACGAGGCGATCGAGCGGCGGCGGCTCGGCGCTCTCGTCGGACGGCGCATCGACGGCCTGATCGCTGTCCCGGCGAGCGACGCCTCGATGGCCTCCCTCGGCGCCGGCGCGGCGCGCCGGCCGCCGACCGTGCTCGTCGACCGGGGCGCGGAATGTCCCGGCTTCGATACGGTGTGCGCCGATGGCGAGACGGGCGGATACGAGGCCGTGCAACATCTCATCGGACTCGGACACCGCGACATCGCGGTTCTCGCCCACTCGGAGCATTTGCAGAACGTCGCCGCGCGCATCGCGGGCTGCCGTCGCGCGCTGGGCGGGGCGGGGCTCGCCGGCCGCGAGCAAATCGTCTGCGGCGGACATGACCTCGAAAACCTCAGGGCCGCGATCGAGATGGAGCTCCATCGCGCGGATCGGCCGACCGCCATTTTCGCCCTCACCAATGTCTGCGCGCTCGCCGCGCTCAAGGCCGCCCGCGGCCTCGGCCTTGACATCCCGGGCGACGTCTCGATCGCCGGCTTCGATGATTTCGAGTGGATGGTTGCATTGAGGCCCTTTCTCACCACCGTCGCCCAGCCGATCGACGACTTCGCCTCGGCCGCGTGGGCGCTGCTGACGCGCCGCATGGGCGGCGACGTCGCGAGCGCCGTCGAGCGCGTTCTCCTTCCCTGCGCCCTCAAGGTTCGGGAATCCACCGGGCCCGCGCGCAACCTGCTGCCGTGCCTCAAGCACGCCAACGAAATGAAAGTTCCGGTGGTCGACCTCGACGGCTGTCCGGCGGGCAACAGCAGTCGGTCGCGATCGCCCTGGCGCTGACGTTCAACCCCCGTCTCGTCATCATGGACGAGCCGACCGCCGCGCTCGCGGTGCGCGAGGTCGAGCACGTTCTCGACCTCATCCGAACGCAAAAGTCAGGGCATCGCCGTCATTCTCATCAGCCATCGCCTGACCGACGTGTTTTCGGTTTGTGACCGCATCGTCGTCCTGCGCCAGGGGACGGTCATCGCCGACGACGCCACCCGCGACACCAGCATGAACGCCGTCGTCGCCCATATCGTCGGCGCGACGGACCCGGCTGGCCAGGGAGCCCATTCGTGAGTGGGCGCGCATTCGGGGCTCCGCGCCGGGACCCGGCGCGCCTGAAGGCGTCGAAACGGCAAGGCGAACGACTCCACGCGGTCGTTGAGGCCGCATGTCGGAGACAAGGAGTCCGGCCCCTCGCGACCCGGCCAAGGCGCGTTCAAGGGGCGACCGCGCCGGGACATGGTCCCCCCGGCGCTGTCTGGATCAAGCGCATCGGGACCACAGCGACTGACCTTGGCGCGACCTTAAGGCCGGTCGCGCGTCGGCGGAATGGCGCCATCCGTCGCAGCGGACGCGCAAATTGTCGCACATCCGTGGAAAACGGTTAACAGTTGTCGCGGCAATGTGTCCGATTGGTAATCGATGCGCTTTGGAACATTATATTTCCCGTTGAAGCAGGACCGGCAAGTCCGCAACTTCCGCTAGATGCACTGCGCCAAGCCGGAGCGCCCTTTACTCTTTGTGCTTCACCGCTTTGTCTGATTAAGTCTGCCGTTCAAGATTGTTCAGTGAAAGCAAGCGAGCTCTGTTCTCAGAGAATTAAGGGTGGTCACTCTGCGGGTCGTCCTTTCGGCGCGGCAGCAGACCCAGGCCGCCCTGATCTCCGCCTTTGTCGAAGGGAATGACGAGGCGGTTCTTGCCGCACTCAGCGAACTTGGCGTTCGAGCCGAGAACCGTCCATTCTCCTTGCGCGAGCAGGGACATCCTTGAGCCGGGCGTTCTCGCGCATCAAAGGGGCCGCCCTGAGAGAAGCTCTGGTCGCCCTCGCGGACGAACTTGTGAGGGGCGGGCGCTGATCCAATGCGCCAGGATGAGCGGGCTTATATGAGCACCAGGCTCGACAACCCCTCGTTGCAGATTGGGGAGCCCGGTTCGCAAAGGGACAGTCTCGCGCCCGTATTTGCCCCAACCTCTCTTGAGTATGGCCGGGAGAAGTTCCGTCGTGCCTCAGCGCCCGCCGCGCGCCGCCCGCCAGCGGGCGGGCGTTGTCCCCGACCAGGCCCTGAAGGCGCGGGTGAAGGCGCTTTGCTCGGCGAAGCCGACCAGGGCGGCGACTTCGGCGATCCGCTTGCCCTTCAGGAGGAGGCCCTGGGCGGCCTCGTATTTCGCTTCGTCGGCGAGGC
Organism: uncultured Alphaproteobacteria bacterium; assembly: GCA_963741405.1. GTDB lineage: Bacteria > Pseudomonadota > Alphaproteobacteria > Rhizobiales > Beijerinckiaceae > Roseiarcus. The sequence goes on along the minus strand of CAVUHX010000039.1, from coordinate 807,959 downwards.
CCGAATAGGTGACGCCATGCAACTCGAGCCGGCGGGCGAAGTTACGGGGGTTGAGTCCGAGCGCGAGGCAGACGCTGTCGCGGCTGAGCGCGCCGGCGCGGATCCGGGCGCGAATGACCGACTTGACCGAGGCGACGAAATCGCCCGGCGCGTTGGCCACCGCCTCGCGCAGCAGCGGAGCGAGGATCTCTGCGGCCTCGGGGTCGCGATCGCGGACGGGGTTGTCGAGGGCCACGGAGTCGAAGATGAGAACCGTGGACGGCGCACCGAATTCGATCGGCGCTTCGAAGTAGCGCGCGAACGGGGTCCGGTCGCGCGGCGGATCGCGGCCGAGGCGCGCGCGGACCGGCCGCCACGCTGGGCCGCAGAGCCGGCGCAGAATGTTGAACGCGATGGCGAGCGAACCGTCTTCGATCTGATCGACGGATTCGATATCGGCAGCGACCACCCTATAGCCGAACGAGGCGAGGCCGCCGCGAATGTCAAGGAATGTCGCGCCGCCGGTCTCGCTCGTCTTCAGGGTGTCGTTGATGACAAGCAGAGCGTCGCGGACGGTGGGCGCGTTGAGCGACACGAGGCTCGTCAGTCCAAGCGAGCTGAGCTTCGTCTTCGCGCCGACACGGAGTCCGAAGGACTCGCAGCCCGTCACTTTGACGCTCTCCGTCATCAGCCGTCCAAGAGCGGCATAGGGCATGACCTGTTCGAGGTCGTCAAAAAAGTTCGGATCGAGGCCGGCCTTCCGCAGGATCGCGGGGACGTCGGCGCCGAATTCGCGCAGAACATCGGGAATGGCGGCGACGTTGCGCGCTTTCGCGGTCGCGTAAGCGGGCCTTCGAGAAGAGCTCGTATCCAAGCCTGGCGCACTCGACGAATTCTGCGGACGCGCAGCAACAAGACTTCCCTGCACGCTCTTCGCTCATATAGTCAATTTTTGGCCCGCCAAGTCAATGACGCGAGGCCACGCCGCAGTTAGGTTCGTGACGATTCGGAAGGGGCATCGAGGGTGGCCGACAAGGATACCAGTGTCATCCAGGCGAGAGCGCCGGTTTTGGCGGCGGCCGGGCTGGAAATCTTGACCGGCGCCGGCCTGATTGCGGCGCCATCGCTTCTCGCCCGACTGCTGTTCGGGTCGGAAATGGGTGGGTCGGGCGATCTGGTCGGACGCATTTCCGGCCTCGTCATGCTGTGTCTAGCCGTGGGCTGCTGGCCGGGCGCATCCGAGCGCAGCTCGCCCCAGGCGCTCGCGTCGCTGGTCGCGCTGAGCGCGCTCGCGGCGCTGTATCTTCTCGTTGTCGGCGTGGGCGGGACGAACGTGGGTTTATTGTTGTGGCCGGCCTTTGCGGCCCACGCCCTCCTCGCAGTCCTTCTGGCGCGCGTCTGGATGGTGAGCCGGCGTCCGAGAGCGTGACACGTCGAAGCGACGCGGAAAGTCATTGGCATGATCCCGAGAGGCGCGACAAGCGAAGCCTCGCGGGAGGAGTTGGAATGGGTGGAAAATGAAAAGAGCTATGCTTCTTGGTCTTGTCGGCGCCCTGGCGACAATCGGCGCGGCGAAGGCCGACCCGGTCGATCTCAACGCCTATGTCGACGCCAATGGTTTTATCGACGTGACGGCGCTGACCTGCGGCCAGCTCGCCAATACCTATCAGGAGGACGCCAACGCGCTGATGTCCTGGTACAGCGGCTGGTACAACGGCCTCGGCCACAAACATTACATGGACTACAAGAAAGGCCGCGAGCTCGAGCATCTCGTCATCGAATATTGCAAGCAGCACCAGGACGAGAAGATCATTCACGCCATCGCCGTGAACATGCACGACATGCGCGCCGAAGGCATGATGCAAGAGAAGTGAGGGGGCCATGAGAAAACTGCTTCTATCGACGGCGCTTTGCGTCGCGGCGCCGCTCTGTCTGGCGAGTGCGGCGAGCGCCCAGCAAACCGTGACCTTTCTGTGCGCGGCGCCGGCGGGACACGTCTGCCAGTTCGCGGTCAAAATCGCGGGCGCCCAGATGGATTTTGCGCTGCCTTCGGGCGAGCGAAAGGAAGTGGCCAATGTCACGCCGCACGCCGACAAATATTGTGTCTGCGACCCAGGCCCGGTGACGCCCGACTGCAAGGCGCCGCGCCTGGATCATTGGTGCCTGGGCTCCTGGCTCGACGTCGACACGGGGCTCAATTCCGAGAACGACGCCGGCAACGATCGTTTCGCGGCCGGCCGGGGACCCGCGCCGGCTAGAGTCGACCGCGCCACGCCGGAAACGAACTGACGCGCAGCGCGAAAGGCGCGGTTCGCCGCCGAATTCGGGCGCGGGCAAGCTTATTATCGACGCAGACGGGTGAGGAGGAATCGACATGTGGGCAGGCTGGAAGACGGCTGCAAAGGCGCGGCTGACCGCCGCGGGATTGGCCTTGGTCCTCACATTCGGTGTTGGCGCGGCCGCGCCGGCGATGGCGCAGGACAAGCTCGATCAGGATTTCGGGATCATCAAAGCGTGCGCTGGCGATGTCTGGCGTCTCTGCTCGGACGTGCTCCCCGATATCGGGCGCATGAAAGAATGCATGCAGAACAAGATGGGCCAGCTTCCCAAAGGTTGCCTCGACGAGCTTCTTGACGCGATGGCCGGCTCGACGTTCAAGGTCTGCAAGGATCAGACCTATGCGCTTTGCGCCGCCGCGCGCTGCAATGTTTATGACGGGGTGGCCTATTGTCAGTGCGAGGAGAAGCACGGCGACAGCATCAGCCTGCCGTTCCCGATGGGCAAGGGCGTGGACGTCTGCGCGGTCAACGCCGCCGGCGTCGACAACAAATACATGGTGAGCACCTACAGCATGCCCGAGCAGATCGCCTCGCCCCAGGGAGGCGTCGGGGTCTACACCTGCGAGGGCGGCAAGTCCGGCGGCGCCTACGCCCAATGCGACGGCGGCCTGTGCTTCCGCAGCACCGAGGAAACGACGTTCCCGGGCTTCGACAAGCCTGTGCCGAAAGGGAAGATCATCTGTTCCTGCCCGATCACCGACGCCAGCTCCGGCAGCGCGCAGGGCTACCAGATTCTCGGACCCTATCCGTGCGACAAGTCCTTCTTCAAATATTGCAAGAGCGATGTCGCCACCAGCAAGACGGGCTCGACGATCTATGTCGGCGCTCCGATCGGCACCGCTGCGGCTCTGACCGCGCTGCTCACTGGCAAGGCGGCTCCGCCGTTCAATGAGTGCGGGTCGGAATGATCCCTTCTCCCCGCGCGCGGGGAGAAGGCGGCGGCACAGGGCGTCGAAAGACGCCCGTCATTCGACGGGCTGCTATGGGGCCAGAGGAATCTCCCGTTCCCTGCGACGTCGTGACGCTGACATGGGGGCCTGGTTGCCTCGCAGCGTCGGGCTAGCGTTGCTGGGGGGGAGCGGTTGCTCTTGCGGAGACGGCGGGCGCTTCGCGGCTCACCTAAGTCTGAGCGGTTGCAGCGAGCGCTTGCGCTCGCGTTCGTTGGTGAGGAGGAAATTCGGCGATGCTTTATCCACTGAACCGCTTCCGGGGGCGCCTAGCCGCGCTCCTGACCGGACTTGGCGCGGCGGCGCTCGTGTCGATAGGCGCGGCATACGCGCAGGAGATGAGCGGCGCGCCGCAGATCGGGGCGCCGCCGATCGACCTCCCGCAGACATCGGGCGCGCCAGGGTCGCCCAATGCGACGACGACGATCGACGGCCATGTCCTCCCGCCGCCGCCCCAGGCGTTCAAGGGCCAGATCGAGCTCAACGCGGCGCAGTCGACACCCGCATGGCCGGCGCGCGTCGTGCCGCCGAAGGGCGCTCCGAACATTCTGCTCATCATGACCGACGACGTCGGCTTTGCCGCTCCATCGACCTTCGGCGGCGTCATCCCGACGCCGGCGCTCGATCGCATCGCCGCCAACGGCCTGCGCTACACCAACTTCCATTCGACCTCGCTCTGCTCGCCGACGCGCGCGGCGCTGATCACCGGCCGCAACCACCATTCCGTCGGCTTCGGCGTCGTCTCCGAGGCGGCGTCCGGCTTTCCGGGCTATGACAGCGTGATCGGCAGGGACAGCGCGACCATCGGCCGCATTCTGCTCGAGAACGGCTACCGCACCGCCTGGTTCGGCAAGGACCACAACACGCCGACCTGGACGGCGAGCCAAGCCGGCCCGTTCGACCAGTGGCCGACCGGCATGGGCTTCGACTATTTCTATGGATTCGTCGGCGGCGACGCGAGCCAGTGGGAGCCGAACCTCTTCCGCAACACGACGCCGATCTATCCTTATGTCGGTAAGCAGGGGAAATGGAACCTGACGACCGCGATGGCCGACGACGCCATCCGCTGGATGAACCAGCTCAACGACATCAATCCCGATCTGCCGTTCTTCGTCTATTACGTTCCCGGCGGCACTCACGCGCCGCATCACCCGACGCCGGAATGGGTGCAAAAGATCACCGACATGCATCTCTTCGACAAGGGCTGGAACGACCTGCGCGACCAGATCTTCGCCAACCAGAAGAAGCTCGGCGTGATCCCGCAGGACGCCAAGCTGACGCCCTGGCCTGACGATCTCCTGCAGCGCTGGGAAAAGACGACCGACGAGGAGAAGAAGCTCTTCATTCGTCAGGCGAACGTCTACGCCGCCTACCTCGCCTATACCGATCACGAGATCGGCCGGGTGATCCAGGCTGTCCAGGACATGGGCAAGCTCGACAACACCCTGATCATCTACATCAGCGGCGACAACGGCGCCTCCGCCGAGGGCTCGCCCAAGGGCACGCCGAGCGAGGTGCTGCAGTTCAACGGCGTCGAGCTGCCGGTCGCCGCGCAGATGAAGTTATACGACGCCTGGGGCACACAGTTCGCCTATAACCACTTCGCGGTGCCGTGGGCCTGGGCCTTCGACACCCCCTACAAGTGGACGAAGCAGATTCCGTCGTTCTTCGGCGGCACCCGACAGGGCATGGCGATCTCCTGGCCCGGCCACATCAAGGACAAGGGCGGCGTGCGCTGGCAATTCCATCACGTGATCGACGTCGTGCCGACGCTGCTCGAAGTCACCGGCATCCCGACGCCCGACATGGTCGACGGGATCGCGCAGAAGCCGATCGAAGGCGTCAGCATGGTCTACAGCTTCGACAAGGCCAACGCCGACGCACCCACGCCGCACAAGACCCAATATTTCGAGATGATGGGCGTGCAGGGGCTCTACGACGACGGTTGGATGCTGAGCGCCGTTCCGAAGCGCGCGCCGTGGGAACTGCTGACCAAGGCGATCACCGATCCGGCCAGCGCGTTCAAGTTCGAGCTCTACGACGTGCGGCATGACTGGACGCAATACACAGACGTCGCCGCCGAGAATCCCGGCAAGGTGAAGGAGATGACCGACCTGATGTTCGCCCAGTTTGCGAAATATCAGGTTCTGCCGCTGGATGCTTCTGTCGCGACGCGCATGGTGATCCCACGTCCGTCGATGTCGGGCGGTCGCAAAGTGTACACCTACAGCGGCGTGCCAATCACCGGCCAGCCGCGCGGCACCGGGCCGAGCCTGCTCAACACCTCCTATACGATCACCGCGGATGTCGACGTGCCGGAGGGAGGGGGCGAGGGCATGATCGTCACGGATGGCGGGCGGTTCGGCGGCTACGGGCTCTATCTGCTGAAGGGCAAGCCGGTGTTCCTGTGGAACCTGCTCGATCTGAAGCGGGTCCGTTGGGAAGGGCCGGACGCGCTGACGCCCGGCAAGCATACGCTGGTCTACGACTTCAAGTACGACGGGCTCGGCTTCGCGACGCTGGCGTTCAACAACATCAGCGGCCTCGGTCGCGGGGGAACCGGCACGCTTTCGGTTGACGGAAAAGTGGTCACAACTCAAGCACTGGAGCACACCATCCCGCTCACGATGCCGTGGGACGAGACCTTCGACATCGGCTCCGACACCGGCACGCCGGTCGACGATCAGGACTATCAGGTGCCGTTCGCCTTCACCGGCAAGATCGACAAGCTGACGGTCTCCGTCGCCCCGCCGGTGCTGACCGAACAGGACAAGCAGAAGCTGATGGAGGCCGAGCACGCGGCGCAGGACGCGAATTGATGGGGGCTTGCCTCGGCCGGGGGTGGCCGAAGGTCGGATTGGCGTGGCCCGATCCATCAAACGTGAGTCGGATTGCACGACTGTCACCGCGAACTATTCATCACCCTAGCCCTGCTTTCCACCCCCCATCCCGAGGCGCGTCCTAGCGAGCGTATGCATAAGGGCGTTCGGCGCCAGGCCGAACGGGTTCTCGCGTCATTCAGACGCAGTTCATCGGGGCCGGCGTAAAATACCCACCAGGACGAGAAGATCATTCACGCCGTCGGCCTGCTGCTCAAAGAGGACCGCGCTGAATGGCTGATGATGGAGAAGTGAGCGCGTTGCGCTTTCTCGAGGAGACGTGAAAATGAATATGCTGGGATTTGTCGCCGCGCTCGGCGCTGCGATGGTGCTCGCCGGGTCCGGCGCCGATGCGGCGCCGTCGGCATTGGCCAAGGCCTGCGCCAAGGACATCAAGTCGGTGTGCGCAAACGCGAAGCCCGGCAGCGGCGGACTCAAAACCTGCATGAAGGAGCACTTCTCCGATCTGTCGACCGATTGCCAGATCGCATACATCAAGGTCGCGGCGATCGGCCGCGCCTGCAAGGCGGACATGAAGTCGTTCTGCGCCGACGTGAAGGCCGGCAGGAACGCCAAGGCGGAGTGCTTGAGCCAGCACTCGGCCGAGCTCAGCCAAGGCTGCAAGGACGCCATGGCGAAGGCGGCTGCGAAGTAAGACATCGCGCCCCGCGCGGCGGGGCCGTAAACACCGCCGTCGCCGACGGCGCGTGAGGGAACGCGGGCGCCGCGATGGAGGCCGCGATTAACGGAAGGAAGTCACCATGAAAACTGCTGTTGTTTCGGCTTTGCTCGCGCTCGGCCTCATCGCGGGAACCGTGGCGGAGGCCAACGCGGTCGTTTGCGCCCGCGGCGCCTATCACGCCGGCTGCGCCGGCGCGCGCGGCGCGGTGGTCGCGCCTCGCGGCGGCTACGGCTACCACGGCGCGGCCGTTGTGCGCCCCGGCGTGCGCTGCCACATCGATCGCTACGGCCGACGCGTCTGCTACTGACGGCGTGCCTTGGGGGAGGGTGCGCGTCCCCGCGCACCCTGGAGCGGCGACACGCCGCCCCTCCGGAGCGCCGCGAGAGGCGCGTTGTGGGCTATCGGATCTCAGCTTTGGTCCAGGAGGGGGGCGCCGTCAGAAGCTGTACTTTATCCCCGCAAATGGACCGTACATCCACTGCTGGTAGCGGAAGCTCTTCGGTTCGAACAGAAGATAGTTGAAGCCCGTATCCTGCTTCTCGTAGGTATAGAGCACCCGGTAGCCGAGCGTCGTCGACCAATTCTGGGTCCAGTTGTAGCCGACGGAGGCGAGCGCCTGCCCGGTCGCGCTGTCGCTCCAGCCGCCGATGTCTGCAAAGACGTTCATGAACCAGCGGTCATCGAAACGGTAATGCGCGGCGAAGCCGGCGACCGGGTTGACCCATCCCTTGTCGACCGACTGGGTGTTGCTGAAGCCGAGGGGCGTAGTGAGCGCGACCTTCGTTCCGCTGTAGGTGTAACGGGCGCCGACCGTTGCATAGAGCAAGAGGTTGGGCGGTCCGACTGGAATCCTGAGCCCGCCGAAGGCGGTCGCGAGGCCTTCGGTCAGGGTGAGGTCCACGCCCGCGGCGCCCGCGGGGAGCCGTGAAACCTTGACGGTTCCCGCCCCGCCGATCCTCGACCAGATCGCGTCCAGGCCGACGATGTACGAGTTGTTATACGCCACCGCCGAGCCCATGAAGCCGGCCTCGAGGTGCTCGAGCACTTTGCTGAAGGGCGCATAGTAGTCCAAGGTCGGCAGGGCGCCGAAACCCGCGTTTCCCGCGACGCTCGAGGCCCAGCCGTAGCCGGTGAATTCAAAATGCCAGGCTGGGGCGAGCGCAGGGAGGGGAATGGGCTCGGGCGCCGGCTTCTTCGTCGGCAGATCGGCCGCAAGCGCCGGCAGAGAGAGAAACGCACCGAGCGCGATCGCTATCGCTATCGCCCGTGAGATGCCCCGCATGACTTGCCCCCAAGAACGCCGCCGACGCATTCCGACCGAACACGACTGGCGAATCCTAGTAACGCCCGCGGTCACGGGCAAGCACAGCCGGCAATTCGCCGCGCGTTCGCTCAAGAAACGCACGGACTGTGACGGAAACGACACAAAGGCGGCCGCGAGCGGCAGGTTGCGAATCGTCGCGCCACTCTCCATTCTCGGGCTGCCGGCGCACGAGGCGCCGGGATTGTCGGCGCGCAACGGTCGCGCGTCCGGGGCATGGTGGATGGCGGTCGTCGGCGATATCGATCATCTCAGCGCGGCGATCTCGCATGCCACCGCGCCGGCGTTCATGCTGGGGGCGGTGGCGGGGTTCCTGTCCGTCCTGATCGGCCGGATGGAGCGGATCGTCGACCGAAACCGCGCCCTGCGGTCGAGCGACGGCGACGGGATCGACCCGCAGCTGAAGGATGCGATCGCCAAGTCCTTCGCCCGCCGGTTGCAGCTTCTGAGCCGCGCCATCTACTACGCCGTGCTCAGCGCGCTGATCACGGCTGCCCTTCTGATCGGCGCGTTCCTGGCCGCGCTGTTCGGGATCAGCCACGGCGGCCTCATGGCGGTGATGTTCGTGGTCGCGCTCGCTCTTCTGGTGATTTCCCTGGTCGAACTGGCGCGCGAGATACGCGTCCACATGGCGACAATGCATCTCGATTGACACGGGGGGCCGGCCGCCTTGTGTTCGCCCTCGGCATGGGTGAGTATCCGCGCGGCGTTTTGCCGCGAGCCCGGCGGCTCAGGCGCCTGGCGTCGACGAACGGGAACCCGATGCGCTGGCGCCGGAGCGGAAATGGATCGGAAATGACGCGCGTGAACGATCGGCGATCGATCGCCGGCCGCAATTCTTTGCTTCGCTCGGCGGCCTGACATGAGGGTTGCACGGCGGCAACTCGTCATGGGGCTCGGGGCGGCGGCGGGGCTCGCCGTGGCGGCTCCGGCCGTCGCCAATCCGAACCCGGAAGTGCGATGGCGCCTGGCGTCGGCGTTCCAGCCGAGCTTCGACTTCCTGTTCGGCGGCGCCCAGACATTCGCCCAGGCGCTGTCGGACATGACCGACGGCCAGTTCACCGTCGCCGTCTCCGCGGCCGGCGAGATCGCGCCGGCGCTCGAAGCGCTGGACGCGGTGGCTGACGGCAAGGCGGAATGCTCGCACACGGCGCTGTCCTATTCGTGGAACAGGGAGCCGGCTTATATTTTCGGTACCGGAGCGCCGTTCGGGCTGAACGGCCGGCAGCAGTCCGCGTGGCTGCAGGAGGGCGGCGGCGGCGAGCTGATCGACAGGCTGCTCGGCGAACGCAATCTGATGGCCCTGCCGCTCGGCGACACCGGCGCCCAAATGGCGGGCTGGTTCCGCAAGGAGATCCGCACCCCCGCCGATCTCACGGGATTGAAGGTGCGGATCGGCGGTTTTGCCGGGAAGGTGTTCCAGGCTCTCGGCGCGGCGCCGGTCGCCCTGCCGAAGGACGCGATCATCGAGGCGCTGTCGAAGGGTAGGTTGGACGCCTTCGAGTGGGTCGGCCCCTACGACGACGAAAAGTTCGGCGAGCTGAAAGACGGCGTTCGCGAGCCGATCTCGAAGGTCGCGCCCTATTACTATTATCCGGGCTGGTGGAAGGGCGACATGCAGCTGCATCTCGTCGTCGCCCGGGACAAGTTCCTGGGGCTTCCGAAACCCTATCAGGCGTCGTTCCGCGCGGCGGCAGCGCTGGCCAACGGCTCGGTTCGGCCGAAATACGACGCCGCCAATCCCGGCGCGGTGAAACGGCTGGTGGTCGGTGGAGCGCAGCTGCGGTTGTTCTCGCAGGAAGTCCTGGAGGCCTGCTTTCGCAAGGCGACCGAACTCTATGCCGAGCTTACCGAGCAAAACCCGAACTTCAAGACACTCGCCGACTCGTATATGGCGTTCCGCGCAGACGAGTATCTCTGGTGGCAGGTGGCGGAATATTCGTTCGACAACTTCATGATCCGCGAGCGGCGGGCCAAGAGCTGATGCATCGCGCGGCGGAGACGGCTTTTTGCATTCGTCTATCGACAATTGAACGCTGAGGCGGTTCAATGACGAAAAGCTGAAGGTCGCGGGTCGGGCGCAAGGGGTTAAACATGAATAAGAGAATTCTGGTCTTGGCGACGAGTCTAACGCTCGCTATCGCAGCCGGCGGCTCGTGTCGGGCGCAGTTCATGACTGGCCCATACCCGGTGATCGTCGTGCCCCCGCCGCCGGCGCAAAATATGGTGCTGCCGAGAGCCAGGCAGGTTCAACAGCCCAAGCCCTTTGTTCCGCCGCCCGCCTCCCCGTCGTCGCCAGGCCAGGGCGAGATCCAGTGCCACTACCAAGGGCAGACAAGGGTTTGCGAATGAGTCGCCGAGGGTGCTTGGCGCCTGCTTTTGGCGTCAGCGGATCGGCGGAGCGTACTGGATGCCGCCGTTGTTCCAGAGCTCGTTCAGGCCGCGCGGGATGCCGAGTTTCGTCTGGACGCCGACGTTACGCTCATACAATTCGCCGTAATTGCCGACCGCGCGGACCGCATTCGCCGCCCAGGCGTTCGAGAGGCCGAGAGGCTTGCCGAAGTCTCCATCCGTGCCGACGAGGCGCTTCACCCCGGGCTTCTGCGACTTCAGCGCCTCATCGATGGTCTTCGAGCCAACGCCCATCTCCTCGGCGTCGAGAAGCGCGAAGTTGACCCACTTGACGATATTGAACCATTGGATGTCGTCCTGGCGCACCACCGGGCCGAGCGGCTCCTTGGAGATAATGTCGGGCAGGATCATGTGATCGCCGGGCTTGGGAAACTGCGAGCGCAGGGCGAAGAGCTGCGATGAGTCGGTCGACAGCGCGTTGCACTTGCCGGCGAGATAGTCCGCCACAAGGTCGGCAACGGTGTCGGCCTCGACGAGCTCGTAATTGATGTGGTTGGTCTCGAAGAAGTCGGCGGCGTTGGGCTCCGAGGTCGTGCCCTTCTGGATGCAGACCTTGCTGCCGTCGAGCTCCAGAGCGGAAGTGAGATTGCGGCTCTTGGGAACAAGGAACGCCTGACCGTCATAATAGGTGACGCCGGCGAAGACGAGGCCCGAATCGTTCTCGCGGCCGAGCGTCCAGGTCGAGTTGCGCGACAGGACGTCGATCTTCTTGTTCTTCAGCGCGTCGAACCGTTCGGAGGCCGACAGCGGGACGAACTCCACCTTCGACGGATCGTTGAAGACCGCAGCGGCCAGCGCGCGGCAGAAGTCGACGTCGAAGCCCGACCACGCGCCCTTGTCGTCCTTCATCGAAAAGCCGGCCAGTCCCTGACTGACGCCGCAGATGAGCGACCCCCGGTCCTGGACGGTCTTCAGCGTCTGGGCATCGCTTCCAGAGGAAGCCGCGCCGAAGGCGAGCGCCGCCGAGGCGGCGAGAAGCGGTTTCAACATGCGCATGACCGGCCTCGAGACAGGTTGGGCCGCCGCGATCAGAGGGCGACGGCCTGCTTGATGATGACTTTGGTCCCGACCGGGACGCGATCGTAAAGATCGATCACGTCCGCGTTGACCAGGCGGAAACAACCGGACGAGATAGCGTGGCCGATCGTCTGCGGCTGGTTGGTGCCGTGGATACGATAGACAGTCTGGCCGAGATACATCGCCCGGGCGCCCAGCGGATTGCCCGGCCCGCCGGCCATGAAGCGCGGCAGGTAGGGCTGGCGCTCGATCATCTCCGGCGGCGGGCGCCAGTCCGGCCATTCCTGCTTACGCGAGATCTTTTGCATGCCCGACCATTGGAAGCCGTCGCGGCCGACCCCGATGCCGTAGCGGAGGGCGCGATTGTTCGGCTGAACGAGGTAGAGGAAGCGCCCTTTCGTGTCGATGATGATCGTGCCCGGCGCTTCCGAGGTGCGGAAGAACACCTCCTGCTTCTCGTAGGCGCCGCTGAGCTGCTCCTCGTCGGGCGTCGGCTGGTAGCCTGGCTGGTCCACGACGTTCATGTCGACCTGCTGGGCAGTTGCGAAAACGCCGGGAAGGAGAAGCGCCGTCGCCGCGAGAGCCGCGACCGCCAGCATCCGCCCAAAGTTGCTCGATCGAACCTTCATACCCGCTCCGTTGGAAGATGGAACTTCATGCGCCTCACGCCCGCTTGCCGCAGCGCTCGTACACCATGGTTCCATAGCGCCCCGCGTTGTCCGGGTCCACCCAGATTGTGGTGAACGAGTTGGCGTCGATGTTGGAGATCATCCGGTCGTCGGCGGTGCCGGCGTCGCCTGGCGGCCCGAGATAGGTCACGCCGTCCTTCCCCGCCTTGAGAACCAGCTCCGACTTCTCCTTCTGGTCGGCGAGGTACATCATCAGGCCGCCGTTCGGCCCCTTGTCGATCACGTAGGGTCTGTTGCACTGGGCCTTTGCTTCCTTGATGGTGCGGTCGCGGTCGCTGTCGCTGTGATAGGAGGCGAGGCCCCACTTGCCGACCAGCTGATCGGAGCTGATCGCGGGTGCGGCGACCACCGGAGCGGGCGGCGGCTCGGAGGCGCATCCCGCCAGAAAAGCCGCAGCCAATGTTCCCAACGCCAACGCGCTGCTGCGAAGTGCGATTCCCACAGACGCCCCCTCCAACTTCCTGCCGACTCTGCCCTCGCGACGAAAATCGCCGCAAATGCCCGAAGCCTTGCCGGCGAGGCCTAGCAAACGGCGGAAGGCCGGTCAATCGAGCGGCAGACGCATTGAGCGGGGCAGGGGCGCAGAATCAGACGCTTGTCGCGTCCCGCCGGCGCGCCTAAGGAAGAGCCGGGATCCATCCGGGCGGACCGCCTCCGCTACATACGAACTGGAACGCACTATGCTGACGGAAGCCGCGAGGGAAAAGCGCCAGAGCATCATCGACGCTTGTCGGTCGATGAACGCGCTCGGCATCAATCAGGGGACTTCGGGCAACATCAGCGTGCGCGAGGGCGACGGATTCCTGATCACGCCGACCAGCATGCCTTACGACCTCATGCAGCCGGAGGACATCATTGAGATGCGCTTCGACCACAGCGTCGTCGGAAACGGGCGGCCGTCGACCGAGTGGCGGTTTCATCTGGATATTCTGCGTGACAGGCCGGACGTGAACGCCATCGTTCATGCGCACCCCGTCTACTGCACGACGCTGGCAATCATGGAGCGGAGCATTCCGCCCATCCACTATATGGTCTGCGCGGCCGGCGGCGACACGATCCGCTGCGCCCCCTATGCGACCTTCGGCACTCAGGAGCTTTCCGATCACGCGGTGACGGCGCTGAAGGATCGGAAGGCGTGCCTTCTTGCCCATCACGGGATGATCGCGGCCGGCGACGACCTTCGCAGCGCAATGTGGCTCGCGGTGGAGGTCGAGAACCTCGCGCACCAGTACGTCAATTGCCTTCAGCTTGGCGTCGAGCCGCCGCTTCTCACGCCCGAAGAAGTCGCCAATGTCGCCAAGCGGATCGCGAACTACGGTCTCTATACGGCGCCGAAATAGGGCGCCGCCGCGCCGGCGCAGCCGGCCTGGGCCGATAGAGACCGAGACTGCGACCATTCCAAGAAATGCGACCGGCTTCGGAGGCCGAGGCCGAAGGTGACTGCGGCTGTCAGTACGGGCCGCCGACCAGGAGTTGGGCCGCGAGCCCGAAGCAGAGCGCGATTCCCGTGAGCACGCAGAGGCGGCCGAACATGTCGCAAGGCGACAACGTCGCTTCCGGGCCCGAAGCGTCCAAGCGGGCGAGCGACCCCTCCGGGAAGGTCGCCGTTGCGTCCGGGCAACGACTACTCACGCACAGTCTCCATATTGTCCTGTCGATACGGAATCTGGCCGCGAGCGCACAAGCATTCGAGATGGAATGAGTCGCCGGCGCATAAGAAATCCGATCCTCATCTGAGAGGCGACGAGCGCACCAGACATCAGCGGGGCGATGAAGAAGATCAGGCCGACCATGCTGCTCCAGCGGTAGCTGACCAAGGTCGTCACCACCACGAGGCTCCAGAATAGGACCGAGAACAGCTTCATCAGGATGCAAGAGTGTTTGTTCGGGCGGCGCCACGAATGTCCAGACTCGCTCTTGTCCAACATCCATGCGTAAAGATTCGAGATGGGACGCGGCGCTCCGTCGTAAAGAATTCATAAATCGAGAAGGAGGAACGGCCGCTGACTCCGGCGTCCGCCCCGCGCGTCGGCGAAGGCGTTCGCGCTTCTCGGGGAGAGCGCTTCGCCTGCAAGGAACGACCAAACCACCATTGCTGTTATAGCCGTTGGTCGCTCGTCGCCGTATCCGCTAACACTGTCAATTCGTTGAGAAACCGTAATGCATTGGCCAATGCGAGGACAGACGGAGGAGCGCATCCTGCCAGACAAAGGGCCTCGGCCCACGGGGACGCCACTCGAACTGCAACAAAGATTGGAGTCAGACCATGCCCCTCTTTCGTTCCTCCTCCTTCTCGCGTAGCCGGAACCGCATCCTGGCCTCGGCCGCCGTCGTGGCGCTCGCCACGGCCGGCGCGATCGGTGAAGAGGCCCTGACCGGCCCCCACTTCGCCCACGCCGCCGACGTGTCGACCCCGGCCGCGCAGGGCCCCCAAGCCGACATCCTGCCGTCGTTCGCCCCGCTGATCGCGCGCGTTAAACCCGCGGTGGTTTCGGTCAAGGTCAAGATCGTGCACGATGGGACCGCCGACGGCAGCGCGCTTGGCGACTTGCCGCCGGAGATTCAGCAGTTCCTCAGGCGGTTCGGCGAGCAGAACGGCGCCCCCGCCAACCCGCGTTCGATCATCATGGGCGAGGGCTCCGGCTTCTTCATTTCGCACGACGGATACATCGTGACCAACTACCACGTCGTGCAAGATTCGAAGGCCGTTACGGTTACCATGGACGACGGAAAGGTTCTCGACGCCAAAGTGATCGGAACGGATCCGAAGACGGACCTCGCGCTCCTCAAGATCGAGCAGCCGGGCGATTATCCCTACGTCACCTTGGCGAAGGGGACGCCCCACATAGGCGACTGGGTGGTCGCGATCGGCAACCCCTACGGACTCGGCGGCACGGTGACGGCAGGGATCATTTCGGCCAAGGGCCGCGATATCGGCGATGGGCCCTACGACCGCTTCCTGCAGATCGACGCGCCGATCAACAAGGGTAATTCCGGCGGTCCCGCGTTCAACGACCAGGGACAGGTCGTCGGCGTGAACACGGCGATCTATTCCCCCTCGGGCGGCAGCGTCGGCATCGGCTTCGCCATTCCCGCCAGCACGGTCGACCGGGTGGTCGCCGCTCTCGAGCATGGCGGGGTGGTCGAGCGCGGCTACCTCGGTGTGCAGATCCAGCCGGTCGGCCCGGATATCGCGGAGGCCCTGGGACTGAGGACGGCCGAAGGCGCGATCGTGGACCGGGCGATGCCTTCCACCCCTGCCGCCGACGCCGGCCTTCAGGCGGGCGACGTCATCACCAAGGTGAACGGGCAGGAGGTCAAGGACGCCGGCGATCTGACCCGGCAAATCGGGTCGATGAAGCCGGGCGAGAAAGTCCAGCTTTCCTATCTTCGCAACAGCGCCGAGCAGACGGCCGACGTGACGCTCGCGCCGCAAAAGAACCCGAACGTCGCCAGCAATGCCCCCTCTGGCGCAACAGAACAGCAAAGCGGCTTCGGTCTTCAACTCGCCCCGGCGCATGAGGTCGAAGGCCCCAACCACAAGGGAGTCGCAATCACCGGTGTCGACCCGACCGGTGAAGCGGCCCAGAAGGGGCTCGCCGTTGGCGACGTCATTCTCGATGTCTCCGGCAAGCCGGTATCGACGCCCGGCGACGTGAAGTCGGAAATTGCGGCTGCGAAGCATGACGGCAAGAAGGCCGTCCTGATGCGGGTGCAGAGCGCCAGCGGCAACGACCGGTTCGTCGCCTTTTCGTTCCCGAAGGCGTAGTGCTGCCAGGTTGACGCGATGACGACGTCAAAGGGGCCCACGCGCAACCCGCGCGGGCCCCTTTGCGTTGTTTGAATGCAACGCAAACCCGGGCGATAGATAACCATGCGCGTTCGGCCCCGCTGGGCTCTGCCGACCGCTATCGCTTTCGCAGTGGTCGCCGCGCCGTCACCTGCCGTTCCGGCAGTTCGTCACCGCCAAGCCCCCTTGCGCATGGTCCCTCTCCTTGGGCCCCGGCCTGCGACTGCGCGAGCATGGAATCCCCGGCCTCGCGTCTCTATGATGGCCGGAATCTTGTCTCTCGAGGCGGCGGCGCTGGCGGAACGATGCATGAGATGGCTTTGACCGAGAGCATCGTCGAAATCGCGGCGGATGCGGCGAAGAAGCAGGGCGCGGCAAAGGTGACGCGAGTGTTTGTCGACGTCGGCGCGCTCAGTCATGTCGAGCCGGAGGCGCTGACGTTCTGCTTCGCCGCCGTTTCAGCCGGGACGATCGTCGAGGGGGCGGCGCTCGAGATCGACCGCGTTCCCGGGGCAGGGTGGTGCCTCGACTGCGGCAAGACGGTCGCGATCGCCGAGCGGTTCAGCGCCTGCCCGGAATGCGGCCGCTACCACGTCCAGATGACCGCAGGCGACGATCTGCGCGTCCGCGAAATCGAGGTCGAGTGAGGCGCGCTTCGGCCCGGCTGCACGCGGAACCTTCAGCCGCGGGAGCCGACCGGACCGGGCCCGGCTCCGCAGGCGAAGCTCAGGCGCGGACGCCTTTGAACGGCGCTTCGCCGAACATGCCGAGCTTGACCGTCCCCGACAGACTGTCGCCTGCGACCGCGCCCTTGAATTCCAGCGTCATTGGCATCGGGGAGGTGATGCTGACGGACCAGGTCGCTTCGTCGCCGTTGACGACGCCGTCCTGAATCGGCTGCGCGCCGTCCGCGCCCGACTGCGTGCCAGTCAGGGCGCCGCCCGACGCCTGCGCCGCCAGAGTCGATTCCTGCGTGCCGATCGGCGTCTCGATTGTCAGTGCCCAGGTTCCATCGAACGACATGCGCTGCGCCCTCTTGTTTCCCGCGTTACGGCGCGGATCACGCCACGCCTCCAGGAAGCGCGTAGTAAGCGGAACGCGGACTGTCAATATGCAAACGGTTGGGGGAAACGGAGGGCCGACGCAGCCGGCGCGGCGAAACCTCAGTCGAGACCCTCATAGTGGAAATAGCTGTAGTCCGCTGGAATTGCGCCTCCCGACGTATCGAAGGCGGCCATGCCGACAAAGGCGCCCGTAAACGAGCCATGCTCACCGCGCCCGGCTTCATCGGACAGGACCGACGCGTCGAGGACGGGTCCGACCGTCCGCCATTCACCGGCTTCCTCGAACGAGAATTGCAGCGTCTCGCGCTCGACGGCGACGGCGAGCCGCACCGGACCTTCGGTGTCGAGCCGAACGGGCTCGGCGAGCGGGAAGGTGAGATTCCCGTCGGGATAGTCGGCTTCGCAGCTCAGGATCGTCAGCACGCGGCCGAGAGTCTCGCGCCACGTGATCGCGAGAAAGTGAAGTTTGTGGCGATTGTAGTAGCCCGCAATTCCGGCCGCTTGCTGAAAGGTCTGCGGACGGAAGTCGAGCTCGGTCTCGGCGCGGTAGACGAAGTGCTCCTGCCGCCGCGCGACGAGGGCCTGCTCGAACCACGAACCGATCGACTCGCGTGCGATCAGCCGCAGGTGCCCGGGCCGCGCCGAGAGCGAGAAGATCCGCTCCGGGTAGGGCGTGCGGAGCCATTGAAATTCGGGCGGCAGTCCAGCGGGCGAAAACGGAGCGCGCAGCGTTGTGGATTCCTGCCGCGGGGCGGTCGATAACGGGGCCGGGACGTCGACGGCGGGCGTCTGCCCGCCCTGCGCCAGATAAAGCCAGTCGTCCTCCCCCCAGACGCATTGCTGCAACGCCGTCTCGCGCCCCATCGGCGAGCGCCGCACGCCCTGAAGCGGCCGCGAGCAGAGATGCGTGTGATAGACCCGACCTTCCGGCGTTTCGATGATCTGCCCGTGACCGGCGCGCTGCAGCGGTGCTCCGGGCGCGTCCTTCGACGTGATCAGATGCACGGCGGGATGCAGTTCGTAGGGGCCGTCGATGCGGCGCGAGCGGGCCATCGTCACCGCATGGTCGTAGCCCGTCCCTCCCTCGGCGACGGTCAGGTAGTACCAGCCGTTGCGTTTGTGGAGGTGCGGCCCCTCGACCAGTCCGTGCGCGCTGCCAGCGAAAATATTGGCGACCGGGCCGACAAGCCTGCCCGACCGTGGGTCGTATTCCTGCAGGAGGATTCCGCCGAAGGCCGGGTGCCTCCGGTTCCGCGCCGCTCCGTCCGTGCGGTGGTCCCACACCATGTTGACCAGCCATTTGCGGCCGTCGTCGTCATGGAAGAGGGAAGGGTCGAAGCCGCTCGAATTCACATAGGTCGGGTCGGACCATGGACCCTCGATTGCCGGCGCGGTGACGATGTAATTGTGGGCGTCCTTGAAGCTGCCATCGAGGCGTTTCACATCGGTGTAGACGAGCCAGAACCGGCCATCGGAATGCGACAGGCAGGGCGCCCAGACCCCGCCCGAATCGGGATTGCCGCGCATGTCGAGTTGCGCCGCGCGATCGAGCGGCCGCTTGACAAGGCGCCAGTTCACGAGATCGCGCGAGTGATGAATCTGGACGCCGGGATACCATTCGAACGTGGACGTCGCGATGTAGTAGTCCTCCCCGACCCGGCAAATCGACGGGTCGGGATTGAAGCCCGGCAGGATCGGATTGCGGATGGTGGCCATTGGGGTCCTCGCGTCCGTTTCGACGTGACGGGGTAGCTTTTCAGCGCGCCGCCCAGAGCATTCCGCGCCGGAAGATCTCCTTCATCTCGGGCACGTCGAATTCCGCCGCCACATGGCCGAGCGAACTGTAAAAGACGCGGCCCACGCCATGCCTGCGCTTCCAGACGACCGGCATCACGACGCCGTCGATCCACGGCGCATGCGTTCCCGAGAAGGTCGTCGTCGCCAGCACCTCGTTCGAAGGATCGACATGCAAGTAATATTGCTCCGAGCAGTACGGAAAGCCTGAAAGACCGCGCATGATCGGATCATTGGGTTTCGCGATGTCGACGCGGTAGTCGATCACGCCGCCGGGGTGGGCGACCCACTGACCGCCGCACATGAACTGGTAGTCGACGCTTTCGCGAAACGCGTCGCCCATGCCGCCGTGATAGCCGGCGAGGCCGGCGCCCCCGCGCACGGCGGAAGTCAGATTCTCGACCTCTTCCTTCTCGATCTTCGCCATGGTGACGATCGGCACGATCAGGCTCATGTCGGCGATGGCCGGATCGGCGAAGGCCTCAGTCGTGTTTTCGACGTAGACCTTGAAGCCCTCTGCTTCGAGCAAGCCGGCGACGATCTGCGCGCCTTTCTCCGGCTCGTGGCCGCTCCAGCCGCCCCAGACAATGAGCGCTTCCCGCATGGTCGTTTCCTCCTTGGTCAGTCGATCTCGCCGGGCGCGAGCGCGGCCGGCATCGGCGCCGGACGCTCCGGACGGGAGGAGACGCCCACCGCATGACCGCTGTCCGACGATGTCTGGAACGCCTCCATCACCTCGAGCACATGAAAGGCGAGGTCGCCGCTGGCGCGGTGCGGCCGCCCAGAGCGGATGGCGTGCGCCATATCGGCTACGCCGATGATCCGGTAGTTGCCGTCGGCGTAGGCATGGCGGGTCGGGATCTCGCGCCAGTCTTCGCTTGCCGTCGCGAATTCGACCTGGCCGCCGAAGAAGTTGGGGTCGGGGACGATCAGCGATCCGGCCTCGCCATAGAGCTCGATCGGGACATGCCTGTGCCGCGGCACATCGAAGCTCATGGTCATCGACACCGCGGCGCCGCTGGCGAAGAGGAGCGTCCCCGTGACATGGGTCGCGACCTCGACCGGCACGCGCGTTCCGGCGAGCGGCTTGCTCGTGACCAGGCGCTCGCTTCGCAGGCGCGTCGCGACACCGCTGACGCTTGCAACGGGGCCGAGCAGATTGACGAGTTCGGTGATGTAGTAGGGCCCCATGTCGAGCATCGGGCCGCCGCCGCCCAAGTAGTAGAAGCCCGGATTGGGATGCCAGCGCTCATGGCCGGGACACATGAAAAAGGCCGTGCCGCCGATCGGTCGGCCGATCAGGCCGTCGTCGACGCAACTGCGTGCGGTCTGATGGGCGCCGCCGAGGAAGGTGTCCGGCGCGCAGCCGAGGCGCAGGGCCCGGGCGGCCGCGGCCTCGACGAGCGGGCGCGCTTCGGCGACGCTGACGCCGAGCGGCTTCTCCGAATGGACGTGCTTTCCCGCGGCGATCGCGCGGAGCCCGACCTCGATATGCGCCTTGGGGACGGTGAGATTGAGGACGATCTCGACCGCCGGATCGGCTAGGAGCGCGTCAACCGGGCGGGCGGGGATGTCGAATTCCGCTCCGCGCGCTTCCGCCGCGGCCGGATTGGCGTCGGCGAGGGCGACGATGTCGAGAATCCGGAATTTGCGCGCCGCGGTCAGATAGGCGGCGCTGATGTTTCCGCAACCAATGACGCCGACGCCGACTCGCTTCATGACGATTCTCCCGCAGGCGACGCCTGCAATTCGCGGATCGGCGCCGGACCTGTCGTTCCCCACGGGGCGCCGTAGAGATCACGCAGCGTCATCGCCGCAGCGCCCCTCACCCAGACGCTCTCGCTCCATTCGCGAACGACGATGTCGGACACGTCGGCGAGACTCGCCGGCAGAATTGCGGCCACGGTCCTGCGCAGCGGCTCGACGAAATGCTCGCTGGTCGCCATGGCGCGCCCGGAGACGATCACCTTGGGAGGCGCAAACAGGGTAATGAGATTGGCGACGGCGAAACCGACGGCTTCGCCCGCCGCGGCGAGGAGGCCGGCGCAGCGCGCGTCGCCGTCGCCCGCGCGTTGCAGAAGGAGCGCCATCTCCCGTTCCGGTCGGAGATCGGCGCGCTGAACGCCGTCGCCGAGCAGGGCCTCCGCCTCGGCGAGGACCGACGTCTCCGAGCCAACCTCGGCCAAGCGCCCGCCGCCGGCGCCCGGCGGGCGAACCATCAGATCGCCGAGATCCGGACTGAGGCCGTTCGCACCTCGGAACAATTCGCCGTTGTGCAGGATCCCGAGCCCGAGACTGCGGTCGACGTTGACGACGAGAAAGTCGTTGAGGTCGCGCGTCTGCCCGAACCAGTGCTCGGCCAGAGTGACGAGATTGACGTCGCTGTCGATCGACGTCGGAACGCCGAGGCGCCGGACGAGATCCGCGCCGAGCGGCACGTCGCGCTCCTGGAAGATCGGGCTCTGCCGGCAAACTCCCGCCGCCCGCTCGACCACGCCGGGCAGGCCGACGCAGACCCCCGAGACATCCGCCAGTTCGAGGCCGGCGTCGCTGACGCAGCGGCGAACGCCGTCCTCGACGAGATCGGCGATGACCGCGGCGGTTTGCCGGTCGATGCGGATCGGCATCGCCAGCGAGCGCAGGATGTCGGCGCAGAAGTTGGTGACGGCCACGGTGATCTGGTCGGGTGCGAGCTTGACGCCGACCACATGCGCAGCGTCCGGATTGAGCTCGAGCATCACCCGCGGGCGACCGCGGCCGGCGTCGCGCAGCGCGCCGACCTGAAGGGGGATGATCAGCTTGTCGTCGAGCAGCGCCGCGGTGATGGCGGAGACGGTCGTCGCGCTCAGCTCCGTCAATTGCGAGATCTCGACCCGCGACACCGGGCCGAACCGCCGGATCGCGTCCGTCACATGGAAGCGGTTGATCGCGCGCATCAATTCGGGATCGGCGGTCTTCATCGCTCTGGGAGTTTTCCGCCTCGGCGCGCTTTTATACGGATGGCGGAATTATTTCATCCCACCCTTCCGCCTGTCAACCGCCTGCTGCCGCCTTTCGTGTGATATCGGCTCGTTTCTCTTGACAGTCCTCGGAACTCAGGACAGATTTAATTCGTATCGCGGATAAAAATAGTCCGCCGAGCCGTAGCTCTCCGGAGGAAACGATGAAATTTCGCTATTTCGCGCTCGCAGCGGTCTGTGTCGCCGCTCTCAGTATTCCGGCTTTGGCCGACACGAACATTACCGTTCTTCACGTCAGCGACAATGCGGCGCAAAGGGCGCTTTGGGACAAGATCGCAAGCGATTACAATGCCGAGCACAAGGGCGTGAAAGTCGAGTTCAAGTATCTGGAGAACGAGGCCTTCAAGGCGAAACTGCCGACGATGCTCCAATCCAGCGACCGTCCGGACCTGTTCTACAGCTGGTCGGGCGGCGTCATGCAGGCGCAGGACAAGGCGGGCTTCCTCAAGGACATCACTGCCGACGTCGCCTCCGTCGAATCCGCGATGTCCCCGACCGCCGTCGACGCCTTCAAGGTCGACGGCAAAGCCGTCGGGGTTCCGTTCGAGGTGGGCGAGGTCGCCTTCTATTACAATAAGAAACTGTTCGAGAAAGCCGGCGTCAAAGCCGAGGACATCAAGACCTGGGACGACTTCCTCGCCGCGGTGAAGAAGCTCAAGGCCGCCGGCATCACACCCATCTCGGTCGGGGCGGGCGAGAAGTGGCCGATGCATTTCTACTATTCCTACCTCGTCATGCGCATCGGCGGCGAGCACGCGCTGGCCGACGCCAAGGCCGGCAAGGACGGCGGCTTCAAGAATGCGACCTTCGTCGAGGCGGGCAGGCGCCTGCGCGAACTGGCGGCGCTCGAGCCGTTCCAGCCCGGCTATCTCTCGACCTCGCACACCCAGTCGTCCGGCGTCTTCGGCGACGGCAAGGCGGCGATGGACCTCATGGGCCAATGGTTTATCGGCATGCAGGGACCGAATTCCGCCAGCGGCAAGGGCGTGCCGGAGGGGGACATCGGCATCCTGTCCTTCCCGGTCGTTCCCGGCGGCAAGGGCAAGGCGACCGATATCCTCGGCGGCATCAACGGCTGGTTGGTGACCAAGACCGCGCCTCCCGAGGCCGTCGATTTCCTCAAGTTCTTCAGCCAGCCGAAATACGCGCAGGAGGCCGCCGCGCACGGCGGCTATATCCCGGTCGTCAAGGGCGCCGAAGCCTCGATCACCGATCCGCTGGTGAAACGGCTGGCTGAGGATCTCGCCAAGACGACCTACCATCAGAATTTTTTCGATCAGGACCTCGGCCCCTCGGTCGGACGCGTCATCAACGACGCGTCGGTGGCGGTCGCGGCTGGCGAGATGACGCCGGAGGCGGCGGCGGCGGCGATCCAGGACGCGTTCGACCAGCAGTAGCGCCAGTCAGAAACCAATCGTCCGGGCTCCGCCGCCGCTCGCGGCGGGGCCACTCTCCGATAGCTTTGCGAGGCCTGCCGATTTGTCGACGGTTCAAGCGACCTATGTCGAACCCGCCCGGCGCATGTCCGCCAACGGCTGGGCGACGCTCGTCATCTTCCTGCCGCCGGCGCTCCTGCTCTTCACCGTGTTCGTCGCCCTGCCGATGGGGGAAGCCGCCTGGTACGGCTTCTACAACTGGAACGGCTACGGCCGGCCGGAGAAATTCATCGGGCTCAAGAACTACGGCTACCTGATCGGCAACGCGACCTTCGCGCGCTCGCTGATCAATAACGGCCTCATCATCGTCGTCTCGCTTCTCGTCCAGCTGCCGCTGGCGCTCGGCGTGGCGATGATGGTCGCCGGACGGATCGCCGGCGCGGCCGTATTCCGGATGATTTTCTTTCTGCCCTATGTCTTGGCCGACGTCGCGGCGGGGCTCATCTGGCGATTCATGTTCGACGGCGGCTACGGTCTTCCCAGCGTGATCACCGGCGCGCTTGGACTAGCACCCTATTATCTGCTGGCGGACAAGACCTGGGCGTTCAGCGCGGTGCTGATCGTCGTCCTGTGGAAATATTTCGGCTTCCACATGATGCTCTATGTCGCGGGCCTGCAGGGCATCGACAAGTCGCTGCTCGAGGCGGCCGAGATGGACGGGGCGACAGCCTTTCAGCGCTTCTGGCACATTACCCTGCCGCTGCTCGGGCCGATGATCCGGCTTTCGGTGTTCTTTTCCGTCGTCGGCGCGCTGCAGCTATTCGACATCATCGTACCGCTGACCGGCGGCGGTCCGTTCGAGTCCACCAACACGATGGTCTCCTACCTCTACTATTTCGGCATCACGCGGATGCGGGTGGGCTTCGGCTCTGCCGTCGGCGTAGTGCTGTTCCTGATCTGCGTGACCTTCGCCTTCGGCTACAGACGACTCTTCATGCGCGATGACTGAGACTGCGCTTCCAATCCAAGCAGCCGCGACGGCGGCTCACGAACCCGCCGGCCGCGCTCCGCGCGGCTTCAGCGCCATTGCGATCTTCGCGACCCTCGTTGTGTTCGCCGGCATCGTGCTCGTTCCGATCCTTGCGACCGCGCTCAACGGATTCAAGGAATTGGGCGACCTGCAGGCGCATCCCTTCGGACTGCCGCATGTCTGGGTCTGGAAGAACTACTGGGACGTCTTGACGGGTTATCGATACTGGCAGGTGCTCGGCAATTCGCTGCTGATTGCGCTCATGACCGTCGCCCTGACGCTGGCGCTGTCCTCGATGGCGGCCTTCACCTTCGCCCACCTGCGCTTTTTCGGCGATCGGTATCTCTTCAGTTACCTTCAGCTCGGGCTTCTGTTTCCGGTGGCGACGGCGATCCTGCCCCTGTTCATCAAGATCCGCGATCTCGGCCTCCTCGATTCCTACTGGGGTGTGATCCTGCCTCAGGTCGCTTTCTCGCTCGCCATGGCCATTCTCCTCTTGCGCACCGCCTTCAAGCAGTTGCCGATCGAACTGCTGGACGCCGCAATGATGGATGGCTGCGGGTACTTCCGCTACTTTTTCTACATCACGTTGCCGCTCTCCGGGCCGATCCTCTCGACCGTCGCCGTGATCTCGTTCGTCGCCAGCTGGAACGGCTATCTGTTGCCGCTCGTCGTTCTGAACAGCGAATCCCGCTACCCGTGGACGCTGGGCCTGATGGGATACCAGGGCCAATACATGACCTCCTGGCAACTGGTCCTCGCGTTCATCACGCTGACGATCCTTCCGGCAATCGTGATGTTTCTGATGGCGCAGCGCTACATCGTCGCCGGACTCACGGCTGGCGCGGTCAAGGCGTGAGCGGAGGCGGGCCGTAAGCGCCGCTTCCCGTTGCAATCAAGCCGGATCGATCGGCGTCTTCAACCCGAGCCGGGCCTCGATCGCCTCCGCGGCGTCGAGGCACTCGCCGTCGCGCATCAGCCGACCGGTCAGCAGCACGCCGATCGGCAGCCCCGTCGGTTCGTCGCGGCCTGCCGGGACGCTGGCCGAGGGCAGCCCGAACAGATTGGACGGAAGCACCGGCCGGGACATTTGTGCCGTCGCTGCGACATTTTCTGGCGCGGCGACGTCGAACCCGACCTCGAAGGGCAATTGGGTCCAGACCGGCGACAGCACGAGCGGATATTGCGCCATGAACTGCGACCAGGCGCGCGCCAGGCTGTAGCGGACGGCGAACATCCTCGACATCGCTGCGGCGTCGAGAGGCGGTACGCCGGCGCTGGCGGTGCTGAAAAAGAACCGCCCGTCCTTCCCCATGATCGGCTCCAGCAGGTTGCTGATGGACCGGAAGTCGCCGACGAGGAACTGCCCGAAGACCGTCGCGACCTCCGCGTAGCGCGGCGGAACGATCTCGACGACTTCGTAACCGGCGTCGCGCAGGGCCGCGCCGGTCTCCCGGACGACCTTTGCGATGGTCGGATCGGTCGGGCCGCCCGGCGGCTCGGCGACCATCGCGACGCGCAGCGCCGATTCCTTGCGCGTCGGATCGAACGCAGCGTCGATAGACCAGGGATCGCGCGGATGCGCGCCAGCCAGGACGCTCAGCGCAAGGCGTACATCGGCGACCCGGCGGGCCATCGGGCCGTCGGTATGCATCAACTGAGCGGAGAGCAGCAGGTCTTCTGTCGGGCCGGACCCTGCGTGGGGCACCCGCCCCTGCGAGGGGCGGATCGAGGCGATGCCGCAGGCGTTGGCCGGATTGCGCAGCGATCCGCCGATATCATTGCCGAGGCCGACCGCCGACATGGCGGTGGCGAGTGCGACCGCCTCGCCGCCGCTCGAGCCGCTCGTCGTACGACGAGGATTCCAGGGGTTGCGAGTCAGCCCGTAGAGGGAGCTGTCGGTGTGCATGCGCAGGCCCATGTCGGGCAGGTTGGTGCGGCCGATCGGGATTGCGCCGGCTCGCCGCATCCGTTCGACGACCGGCGCGTCAGACGGCGCGACGGCATTGGCGAAAGCCGCGATGCCCCAGGTCGTCGCGCAGCCGGCGATGTCGATATTGTCCTTGATGGTGAAGGGGACGCCGTGCAGCGGCCCCAGCGCTTCACCGGCAGCGGCCTTGCGATCCGCCTCGATCGCATCGCGGCGGGCCGCTTCGGCGAAAACCTTGACGACCGCGTTGACGGCCGGGTTGACGGCCTCGATCCGACGAAGGTGTGCTTCGATGACCTCGACGCAGGAATAATCCGTCCGCGCGATCCCGGCTGCCAAATCGCCGGCCGAACGACTCCAGAGC
The DNA here is from genome assembly GCA_963741405.1 of uncultured Alphaproteobacteria bacterium. GTDB lineage: Bacteria > Pseudomonadota > Alphaproteobacteria > Rhizobiales > Beijerinckiaceae > Roseiarcus. The sequence continues at coordinate 781,326 of CAVUHX010000039.1, read as the reverse complement.
TCCGTCATGCCTCGGACTTTCTGTGCTCGGCCTCGTGGACCGGCTGGCCAAATATGACGGCAGGCTAGCGCAATTGCGTGGTCGTCGCCAACGTGACCGCGGCGCCCGCGCCTATTCCCGGAACGGTGTCACCAGCAGCCCGCGGGCCTCGACCGGCGCGTTCGGACCGCGCGGCAGTTCGAGGGGCGAGCGCTCGCCGAGGTTTCGGGCGTAGATCTCGGCGTAGGTTCCGGCGGCGCCGACCACCCGGGCCTGCCAGTCGGCCGCGAGGCCGATATCCTGTCCGGCAATGGGCAGTGAGCCGAGGCCATCCGCAGCCCAAGGGCTCGCCGGCAGTTCCGCCCGCACAAGCGCGTCGATCGCCCAGGCGACGATCGCCGACCATTGCGGATCGCTCGGCGGCGTCACCGCGAGGACGGGGAAAGTTCTGAGCGGCTCGGGGAGGATCCGGCTTTGCGTCTTGCCGGCGAGTCGCGCGACGGCGAGGTCGCCGGCCTCGCCGACCAGAGCCTCGCACACGCCGGCATCGTAGGCGTCGTATAGCTCGTCGTATTCCATGTAGCCCATGCGGACGAAGTCGAGCTTGTGGGCCGCCATCCAGGCCTCGAGATTCCGGTGCGCGTTCGAGCCCTGGTAGAAGCAGACGGTTTTGCCGGCGAGGTCGGCGAGGCTTGTCGCCGGCGATCGATCGCGCACCATCGCGGCGGTGGAGACGAGCACGACCGGGGGGCCGGGCGTCGTTTTCCCGGCGAGCTTCTGCTCGAGGATTTCGGAGCCGTCGAGGAAGGAAAGGTCATCGGCTCCGCTCCGCGCCCGGTCGAACGCCTTGTCGGAATTGTAAGGGCGGAACTCGATGTGGCCGTCGGGTCCGAGAAGCGCCGCGCCGATCGCGCGGCAAAGGTCGAGATAGAGACCGGCGGCCTTGCGCCCGTCGGGCGACTGGCCGACCAGGCCTGGGCGCGAGACGCCGCCGCAGCGGATGACGCCGTCGGCCTTGATGCGGTCGACGACGGTTCCGGCATGGGCGGGCAAGCCCCACGCGACCAGGAGGGCGAAGGCGAGGGCGAAAAGCAGCATCGTGGTTTGCGCGCCTTCTCCGCGAAGCGGGGAAGTGCCTGCCCCTGGGCGAAGACCCGGGGGTGCCTCGAATTGCGATGTGTGCATGCCGAAGCTGCAAAGCTGGGGAGGAAGAACTTGAAGCCGCGTCACAAGCTCCCTCAATTGTAGTCCGGCAGCGTCGAGGGCAGCGAATTGAACCCATCGGGGATGGCATTGGGGATGTTCTGCCGCACGTTCTCGGGCGTCACCCCGATCGCTTCGCAGCCCTTGCCGCCGTAGTGCGGGAAGGTCTCGACGATGTCGGCGGGAATTGTCGCAAGCGAGGCCGGCAGCGGCGGCAGGGCGCCCGTCACGCGCGCCTTGTCGAAGCCCGAGAGGAGGCCGTCAGTGATCGGCGAGGGCGTATCGCGCGGCCCGAGATATTTCTGCTCGAAGCCCTTCGGCGCGAAGGCGTTGAAGGCTGGGGAATCGCCGTCGGCCAGCGCCTGCCTTTCTTCGGGCAGGCTCGACAGCGCCGGCAGGCCGAACAGCGCGTTGATCGTCTCGATGACAGCGTTGTGGTCGCCCTCGGCGCGCGAGACCGCATGCGTCCGCGCGTAAGGCGAAATCAGGATCAGCGGGATGCGGATGCCGCGCGCCAGCGGCAGGCCGTCGGGGCCGTAGCTCAGAATCCGCGGCGGGACGTGATCGTAAAGCCCGTCGGACTCATCGTAGGTGATGATGATCGCGCTCTTCTCCCAGATGTCCTTGTTCGCCGCGATCGCGTTGATAGCGCGCGCCGCCATCGCCTCGGTCAGCTGGCTGTCGGAATAGCTCGGATGGTCGTCGTCGCCCGATTTCGAACGGGTGATCTTGTCGCGTTCGGCCTGGGTCAGGCCCCTGGGGTTTGGGTAGTTCGGGTTCTGGATGACCGCGGTGTCCTTTGGATAATGAAGATTGTAATAGCCGCCGCGCAGATAGAAGACCCCGCCCGACGTCGGCAGCGCGCCTTTCGCGATGTCGGCGAAGAAGTCGCCTTCGCCGCGAAGGCTGGTCTGCTCGACCGGATTGTTCGAGACATAGCCGAAGTATTGCGGGCCGTTGTGGTGGCTGACGTAGTTGATGTGCGATGCGACTCCGGCCGCGTCCGTCGGCTCAAGGTCGTAGCCGTTCTGGTACCAGCGCCAGGCCACCGGCTCCGTCCCCGCAGCGGCGATGGCGGGGATGTCCTTCTTGACGTCGGCGAGGTCGAAATCCGGATTGCGGTCCTGGGCCGTGAACCAGTCGATCCAGCCGCCCATCATCGTCAGCGGGAGCGTGGCGAAGGTGAGGTTCGAGGCGATGTTGTTCGGATCCCAGTTCTCGTCCGGCGCGGTCGGCTGGCGGACTGCGGCGGTGGCGCTGTCGAATTCGGAGCCCCACCAGGGTTGCGGGTCGTTGACCAGCGGCGGGCCCTCGGTCGTCGCGACGCCGGAGTACGACTTGCCATTGATTGTGCCGGTGATCGCCCCGGTAAATCCGGTGGCGGCCGGGTTCGACGCGCTGGCCGGGTGCTTGACCCACTGCGTCTCGCCCGACTGCCCGGCGATCATGGCGACTGCGTTCGGGGTGGACGGCGTGTCCTCGGTGGCGAAAATGTTGTCGAAGATCGTGAAGCGGCTGGCGTAGCGCCAGAAGAAGGGGATCGTGTCGCAATCGACATGCGCCATCACCAGCCGGGCGAACTGCGTTCCCTGCTTCTCGCCCTTCTCGCCGCCGGCGCTTGCGTAGCGGCGCCACTCGACTTCGGCGAATCTGTCCATTTTCGCGACCCCGTCGCGCACGTCGATCTTGGCGGCGAGGCCCGTGTGGGAATGGTCGGTCGAGTCCTTGAACGACGCGTTTTCGTGCGGGCCGACCAGGAACGGCTGCACGGTCACACTCTTGCCGGTCACCGTGTTGAGATAGGATTGCGAAAAGCCGGGCGTGTCCGCGGCCGGGCGCGGCTTCAGCCCGTCGGAATAGAGGCCGTTGGCCCCGGGAAAAGAGCCGTATTCGTGGTCGAACGAGCGGTTCTCGTTGAAGATGACGAAGACGTATTTGATCTTCTCGCGCAAAGCCACGATGTCCGCCGCGGACCACTCGGCGTTCGACCAGCGCGGATCGCTGTCGGAAACGAACCAGGGGGCGACATCGGCGGTCGGATCGGGTTGCGTGGTCACCAGCGGAAGGGAGTCGCTTGTCGCCGTGGCTGGGTGGACAAAAGCCACGGCCGCCGCGAGCGCGGTCACGCCAGAAAGCACGCTTTTCATGGAGCGCCTCGAGACTTCCATAGTTCGGAGGCGCAACGTTTAGCCGGGATCGCTTTCACAATCGAGCGCGACACTCCGCCGCTCGACTGTCGCTTCTCCCCGCGCGCGGGGAGAAGGTGGCGCCATAGGGCGTCGATAGACGCCCGTCTTTCGCGGGCTATGGTGCCGGCCCTCTCCCCGCAAGCGGGGCGAGGGGAATCATTCGCTCAGATCACATAGGCCTTCAGCGGCGGAAACCCGTTGAAGCCGACCGTCGAATAGGTGGTCGTATAGGCCCCGGTTCCCTCGATCAGCACCTTGGCGCCGATCTCGAGCGTAACCGGCAGGAGATAGGGCTCCTTCTCGTACAGCACGTCGATCGAGTCGCAGCTCGGCCCCGCCAGCACGCAAGCGCCGAGCGGGTCGCCGTCGCGCTCCGTGCGGACCGGATAGCGGATCATCTCGTCGGTCGTCTCGGCGAGGCCGTTGAACTTGCCGATGTCGAGATAGACCCAGCGAACCCGGTCGTTCTCCGACTTGCGCGAGATCAACACCACTTCCGCTTCGATGATCCCGGCGTTGCCGACCATGCCGCGGCCCGGCTCGATGATCGTCTCCGGGATGCGGTTGCCGAAGTGCCGGCGAAGCGCCCGGAAGATCGTCTGACCGTAGGTCTTCACGCCGGGCACGTTCCGGAGATAACGGGTCGGAAAGCCGCCGCCGAGGTTGAGCATCTGCAGCTGGATGCCGCGCTCGCCAAGGTCGCAGAAGATCGCGGCCGACACTTTCAGCGCCCGGTCCCACATGCGCGGATTGCGCTGCTGCGAGCCGACGTGGAACGACAGGCCGTGCGGAACGAGCCCCAGAGCCTGGGCGCGTTCGAGCACGCGCGGCGCCATCTCCGGCGCGCAACCGAACTTGCGCGACAGCGGCCAGTCGGCGCCCGATCCGTCGCATAAGATTCGGCAGAACACCTTCGAGCCGGGCGCCGCGCGGGCCACCTTCTCCACCTCCGCCTCGCAGTCGACCGCATAGAGACGGACGCCGAGCGCGTGAGCCCGCGCGATATCCTTCTCCTTCTTGATCGTATTGCCGAAGCTGATGCGTTCCGCCGTCGCGTTGGCGGCGAGCGCCTGCTCGATCTCGGCGACCGAGGCCGCGTCGAAGCACGAGCCGAGACCGGCGAGAAGGGTCAGGATCTCCGGCGCCGGGTTTGCCTTCACGGCATAGAACACGCGCGTGTCGGGCAGGGCGCGGGCGAAGGAGAGATAGTTCTCGCGCACGACGTCGAGGTCGACGACGAGGCGTGGTCCGTCCTCGCGGTTGCGGGCGAGGAATTCCTTGATGCGGTCCGTCATGAGCGGCATCCCCCAAGCGCGCGGAGAAGCCTCCGCGCCTGGCAAATGAAGGATTGTCGGCGATACGGCCGACCGCTCCGCGCGTTGGAGGCGCGGCGCGGCGCGGCGTCGTTGACCCGCCGACGCGATCGCTCGGCGCCCTCGACGAGGCGGAGAACCGCCGGCAAAGGGCCTCGGGCAATCAGCTGCTGCGCCGTGGCCATGACGCGCCCGAGCGAAGTTCCGCTCCGGCGTTCAGGGCCATCGTTTGGACGAGGAAAAGTCCCGTCCGCACGCCCGGCAAGAAAGACAAGCCCCTTTGATCGCCGACCTTTGGAGGGCCGGCAGAGACCAAAAAAGCCCGGTCCGTCGTTGCTTCAAGCCGCGTCCCCCGTTGGGCGGGGTTCGCCGGTTCGCCTCCGCTGCCGGTCTTCCACGGGCGGTTGACTGGCCTCTTGTCCAGATCCCCGCCGACCGACACGCGACCACAGGCACGTGCGTATTGGGCAGACGCTTATCTGGTCGAATCGCGCTGCGACGCAAGAGGTATTTCGGCGGCCTGGGACGTTTATTCGACAGTCGCCCAACCCGATGCGATTTGAATCGATTCTAAAATGGCCCCGCCATCGTTGTGCATAGGTCCTGCGCTTGTTATCGAAACTCGAAGGGCCCTTGGCTGGCTTGGCCGCAAAGCTTGGCTGCGGCGGTCCCGGTCGGGCGGATGCGGGACCGGGACCCGCGATGGAGTTTTGGATGACTGCCGCTCGTTTTGCTTCGGTTCTCCTTGCGGGTCTCGTGCTCTCGCCCGCCTTTGTCCCGGCTGCTTTCGCCGACGAGCCGGCCGCTGTTACGGTGACGCTCAAGGATCACAAATTCTCGCCCGCCGAGCCGACCGCTCCGGCCGGCAAGCCGATCGTTCTCAAGATCGTCAACGAGGACCAGACGCCGGCGGAATTCGAAAGCAAGCCAATCAGGGTCGAGAAAATCGTCGTCGGCGGCGGTACGGTCACCGTCAACCTGCGTCCCTTGAAGCAAGGGCGCTATCGTTTCTTCGACGACTACCACGAAGCGACGACCGAAGGCTTTTTGGTGGTGCAGTGAGGCGCGGAACGCCGACGAAGGGTTTGCCATGCTGGGCGCGCTGATCATCGTTTTTCGGGAAATCATCGAGGCGGGCCTCATCGTCGGGATCGTGCTCGCGGTGACGCAGGGCGTGCGCGGCAGCCGCGCGACGATCGCGGGAGGCGTCGCGGCGGGCGCGCTGGGCGCCTGCCTGGTCGCCGCCTTCGCCGGCGTGATCGCCGAGGCGCTGGCGGGCTCCGGACAGGAAGTTTTCAACGCTTCGATCCTACTCCTCGCGGTCGTGATGCTGATTTGGCACAACGTCTGGATGGCGAGCCACGGCCGGGAGCTCGCAGGGCAGGTGAAGGACGTGGGCGAGGCGGTGCGCGCCGGGCGGCGGTCGATCGTCGCGCTCGGCGTGGTCTGCGCGGTGGCGGTGATGCGCGAGGGCTCGGAAATCGCCCTGTTCATGTATGGCCTCGCCGCATCCGCCGGTTCGACCTCGTCGGATCTCCTGATCGGATCGGCGCTCGGGCTTGTCGCCGGGATCGGCGTGACCGCCGTCACCTATCTCGGGCTGGTCACGATTCCGCCGCGGCGGCTGTTCGCCGTCACCACGCTCCTGATCAGCTTTCTCGCCGCGGGTCTGGCGGCGCAGGCGACGCTCTTCCTGCAGCAGGCGGGCGTCCTCCCGGTTCTCGAGGCGACGGCCTGGGACACGTCCGCGATCCTTTCCGACACCAGCCTGTTCGGCCGGGTCCTGCATACGCTGATCGGCTATTCCGACCAGCCGTCGGTCCTCCAGGTCGTCGTCTATGCCGCGACGCTCTCGGTCATCGCCGTGCTGACCAAGGCGTTCGGGCCGCGCCGCGCGCCGGCGCGCAAAGCCGTCGGCGCCGCGCCGGCCGAATAGACGGCCCCCACAAAAACGCCGCGTCCCCGTTCTAGAAGCGTCCTCGAGGCGGCGCCCGGAGGAATGCGGCTGCGGGCCGCCTGCGATCTCGATGTCCCGTCGCCGCTTCGTCAGCTTTGCGGGAGGACTGTCATGGCGTCTGCTTTTCACGTCTATTTCGGCCCCGAGGCGCTCGACGCCCGGATCCGTATCCGCAAGCTCGAGCCCGTCGACTGCATCGCGGCGCTGAGGGAAGGTCTCGACGACTTCCTCGCGATGCCGACCCATCCGGTGTTCATCGGCATCTTCTACACGCTGGCCGGAATTGCGCTCGTCGGGCTGACCTCGGTCCGCAACGCGCTCCACCTCGTCTTCCCGTTCGCCGCAGGCTTTGCGCTGCTCGGGCCGTTCTTCGCCGTCGGTCTCTATGAAATGAGCCGGAGGCGCGAGGCCGGCCTTTCCGTGTCGTGGCGGGATGCGTTCGCGGTGCTTCGCTTGCCAGCGCTGCCCTCGATCATTGCGCTCGGCGCCGGGCTGTTCGCGGTCTTCGCCGCCTGGATCGGCGTTGCGGATGTCCTCTACGGCTGGCTCTACGGGCCGAAGCCGCCTGCCGCCGCGCTGCCGTTCCTCGCCGACGTCCTGACCACGGGACGGGGGTGGACGCTGATCGTCGTCGGCGGCCTCGTCGGATTTGGCTTCGCGGCGCTGGCGCTCTGCCTCAGCGTCGTCTCGTTTCCGCTGCTGCTCGACCGCGACGTCGGCGTCGTTCCGGCCGTCGTCGCTTCGCTCGATACGGCGCGCGACAATCCCGCCGCGGTGGCGCTGTGGGGGTTGATCGTCGCGGCGGCGCTCATCCTCGGCTCGCTGCCGCTGTTCATCGGCCTTGCGGTCGTCATGCCGGTCCTAGGTCATGCGACCTGGCGGTTCTATCGGCGGGCGGTCGAGCGCGACCCGGCGCACGAGGTTCCGATCATGGAACCCACGGCCGCGGGCCTCCGGGAAGCGCCGGTCTTCCGGTTCGCCTGGGTCTCGCTGGATATGCTGCAATTTCTCCGTCAAAGAAAGGAAGTCGTGCGCCGCAGAGAGGCGGGCGCGATCGATCCGGCCTCCTCGGAGGATGGGATATAAAGCGGACCGGTCGAGCCGCGCTTCTTTCGACGAAGGCGAGGGTTGAACCGGGCGACGTGATCCTCGGATATTCGGCGCCTCCTTGTTCGCGCGCCAGAACCCGCGCCGGTTGCAGTTTTGACGCGAGAATTGTCCCTGTCTGGCCGAACAGGGAATTCGAATTCCCTGTTCGGCCAGACAATGTCCCTGTTCCCCGCAAAACAGCGAATTCGCGCGTAACATAATTGGCGCCATGGGGATTATTTGAGCCCGATGCGGCGTTTTCGGCCTGTTCGGGGCCCGAAATGAGGTCGTTCCCCGATAAAATCGCTGATCCTTGGCCGGATCAGGAAATGAACAGCGAGTTTGCCCCGCTCCTTGCGGGAGCGCTTCGCCGGGGGCGGCTCAATGCATCAGCGGCCCCCAGGAAGGGTCGCTGGCGTAGTTCGGCGTCGGCACCAGGAACTCGCCGTGGCCGAAAATGTCGGTCATGTAGATCTTCGGGCCGCCCGATCCGCCGGAATCGCGAAAGAACATCACGTAGAGACCGTTCGGAGCGAAGGTCGGTCCTTCGTTATGGAAGCCTTCCACCAGGATCCGCTCGCCCGAGCCGTCTGGCTTCATCACGCCGATGCCGAACGAGCCGCCCCTGATGCGGGTGAAAGCGATGAGGTCGCCGCGCGGCGACCACACGGGGGTCGAATATTTTCCTTCGCCGAACGAGATGCGCTTGGCCGGGCCGCCGCTCGAACTCATCACGTAGATCTGCTGCGATCCGCCGCGATCGGACTCGAAAGCGATCTGGGAACCGTCGGGCGAGAAGGTCGGCGACGTGTCGATCGCGGACGTGTCCGTCAGCCGTGTCGTGGCGCGGGTGCGCAGATCCATGGTGTAGAGGTTGCTGCTCGCGCCTTCCGACAGCGACATCACGATCTGCTGCCCGTCCGGTGAGAAGCGCGGCGCGAACGTCATGCCGGGGAAGTTGCCCACCGCCTCCCGCTGCCCGGTCTCGAGATTGAGGAGCGTGACCTTGGGATCGGCCGCGCCGAACGACATGTAGGCCACCTGCTGGGCGGAGGGCGAGAAGCGCGGCGTGACGACGAGCTCTTCGCCGGCGCCGCCGAGCGTCTTCATATTCGCCCCGTCCACGTCCATCACGGCCAGCCGCTTGTGGCGCTTTTCCTTCGGACCACTCTCGTCGACGAACACGACGCGCGAATCGAAGAAGCCTTTCTCGCCGGTCACCCGCGCAAACACCGCGTCGGCGATCATGTGCCCGACCCGGCGCGCGTTCGCCGCCTCGGTCGTATATTGCTCGCCGGCGACCTGTTCCCCGGTCGAAGCGTCCCACAGTCGGAACTGCGCGGTCACGTGGCCGGTGTCCGGCCGAAGCACGCGGCCGGTCAGCACGAATTGCGCGTTGACAGTCTTCCAGGCGTCGATGTTCGGGCGGACGTCGGGATTGGAGATGGTTTCCGGAAAGCTCGACGGGTTGACCGGCAGAAGGAAGATTGATCGGGCGAAGTCGTTGCTGACGATGCTGCCGATCTTGTCGCCCGTCTGCTCGCCGACGAAGGGCGTCACCGCGACGGTCACGGGTTTGAAGTTCGCGCCGGCGTGGACGTAGACGTCGCCCGTTTCCGCGCGCGCCGGCGCCGCCAACGCGGCCAGAAGCAGGGCCGCGACAGCGGAAAATCGAACAACAAACAATGAAAAGGACATAGGCCGGGCTCACGGGCGCAAGAAACAGTGTTCGCCGCCCGACGTTATCGAGTGGCGATCTGAGGATTGAAGTGAATGGTCTTGGTCTTCCATTGCTCATAAAAAGGGCGATATTGGGCCGGAACCGGCAGCGGGTTGCACGCCTTGACGGCCAGCATGACGCTCTTCGCCTGGGGCTTCGAAGCCGGGTCCGACGGGGGATTGACGAGCTTCGGCGGCTTCTTGAGGGACCCGTCCGGCTTGAAGGCGAGCCGCACCTGCGCGACGTAGGCGTCACTGTCGGGAGCTTGTGCGACCGGCTTCCAGCATCCGAGATAGGTCTTCACCATCCAGCTGTCGAACTCGGCCTGCTGAGTGAGCGTCATGCGCGCCGGCGGCGGGGAAGGGATGGGGGACGGGGGCTGCGGGGCCGGCTCGAGGGCCGCGACTGCGGTCGGGCCGGCTGCGGCGGGCTGCGCCGCATCGGCCTCCGGCCGGACAGGCGGAAGCGGAGCGGGCGGCGTCGTCGCCTCGCGGGAGGCGAGACGGGTCGACGACGGAAGGATCCGGTCGCGCTCGAGCGCGCCGGCGGCGAACGCGCCGGCGAGAAGGAGGAAGCCGATGGAGGTCAGTTTCATGGCGGATCTCGTCTTCAGCTTGGGGTGGCGGGCTCAACCTTGGGTTTCACGCGGATCGAAGTGGATGGTTTCGACCTTCCACTCCTCGAAATAGGGCGCGTACTGCGGGGGGACGCGCAGCGGATCGCACTTCTTGACCGCCCGCATCGCGCTCTCGGCATGAGCCCGCCAGGCAGGATCGTTCGGCGGATTGAGGAGGACTGGGCGCGCCGAGAGCGATCCGTCGGAATTGAAGACGACCTTGATCTGCGCGACGTAGATGTCCCCGTCGGGCATGACCGGCGGAGGCGTCCAGCAGTTGAGGTAGCTCTCGGTCAGCCAGGCGTCGAGCGCCGAGGCCATCGACACCGACATGCGCGGCGCGTCGTGATGGGGAAGGCCGAGCGGCGTTGCGTTCCCCGCCGCATTCGACGAGGTCTGGGTTGCTTGCAATTTCGGCTGGCCGATGAGCCTGGCGATCGCGTTGGGATCGTAGACCCGCGCCGGCTTCGGCTGGGGCTCGCTCTTCTCCCGTTCGAGCGTCCTGGCGATCTCGTCCGGCTTCTGCCTCTCTGGCTGCGGCTCCTTCGGGCGCACGGGGGGGGCCGGCGCGTTCTCGACGGCTTTCGGCGGCGGAGGCGGGGCCGGCTTCGGCGGGGGAGGCGGAGGCTCCTGCTTGGGCGGCGGCGGAGGCTCGGGTCTCGGAGGCGGCGCAGGCGCTGGCTCCTCGGCCGTGCGCAGATCCAGCGGGGGCTCGGGCGGCTTCGGCGGCGCCGGCGCCGGCTCGGGCCTCGCCGGCGGCTGGGGGGTGGGCCGGGCGTCCTTCTCCCCGTTCATGATCTGGTTCAGTTCGCTCAGCGAAACCGCCTCGACTGGAATCGATTCCGGGTTGTCCTCGAACTTCGGCGCCGCTGCGAATCCGAGGATGAGGAGAACCAGCATCGTCCCGTGCAGCGCGCCGGAGGCCGCCCAAGACCAATATGACCGCCGCTCGTCCAAAGCCGCTCCCGGCTACTGACTGGTCGGCTCGGTGACCAGCGCCACCTTCTTGAATCCGGCCTGCGTCACGGCCGCCATGATCTGCGCCACCCTTCCATAGGGAACGACCTTCGAGGCGCGCAGGTAGATCCGCTGCTCCGTGTCGTTCTGGGACGCCGCCTGAAGCCTGGGCACGAGATCGGCGTCGGCGATTTGCTGGTCCATCAGAAAAAGCTGGCCCTGCTCGTTGAGCGATACGGCGATCGGCTTTCGGTCGACATTGAGCGCCGCCGCGCTGGTCTGCGGCAGATCGACCGAGACGCCGGTCGACAGCAGGGGCGCTGCAACCATGAAGATGATCAGGAGCACCAGCATGACGTCGATGAACGGCGTCATGTTGATGTCCGCCATCGCGCCGTAACGTGGAACGCCGCGCCGTCCTCGAAAGCTTTTGCGCCCGCTTCCGACCGATATGGCCATTGTCCGGCTCCTCCAGGTTCAGGAAACCTTCTCGGCCGACAGGTGATGGTCGATCTGCCGCGAGAGGATGGAGGAGAATTCGTCCGCGAAGCTTTCGAGCCGCGCCTGGGCCTTGGCCACGTCGCCTTGGAACTTGTTGTAGGCGATGAGCGCCGGGATCGCGGCGAACAGGCCGATCGCAGTGGCGAGCAGCGCTTCCGCGATGCCCGGGGCCACCACCGCCAGCGAGGTGTTTTTCGACGCCGCGATCGACTGGAAGGAGTTCATGATGCCGAAAACGGTGCCGAACAGGCCGATGAACGGGCCGGCCGAGGCGACGGTCGCGAGCACCAGCAGATTCGATTCGAGCCGTTCGACCTCGCGCGCGATCGACACGTCGAGCACCTTGTCGATGCGCGCGTGCAGTCCCCGAAAGGATCCCGCCGCCTGCTGGAACGAGCGCTTCCACTCGCGCATCGCGGCGACGAACAGCGCCGCCGCGCCGCCGTTCGGCTGGTTCGACAGGGAAGTGTAGAGTTCTTCGAGCGACTGGCCCGACCAGAACACCTGCTCGAAATTCTCCATCTCGCGCTTGAATTTGTGGAAGAGGCGGGACTTGTCGAAGATGATCGTCCAGCACCACAGGGAGGCGAGGAAGAGGCCCAGCATCACCGCCTTGACGACGATGTGGGCCGACCAGAACATCGAAAGGATGCTCGTCTCCGGAGTCGCGGCGGCGGCTACGTCGGCGGGAGTCATGGGCGTATCGAGACCTTTTTGACATCATGGCCGCGTGACGAACGGCGGCGAAACCTGGAGCGGCGGGGGTCTGCCCTCCAAATCGGCCGAAACTTGGGCTGGGTCGGGCGGCGGAACGGCCCGACCTTGTCGGCGCCGATTAGGGCCCCAATAGCGTTAAGGGCAGGTTACGCTGGGGCGCTGACGCAAATGTTCGCGCCCCTCCGCCAAAACTTGCGTGTCGCTTCGCCTGCATGAGCATCAGCAGCATCAGCGCCGGTTGCAGCGACGGCGGCAAATCGCCGCGGCGGCGCTTCTCGATTGGCCTCCCGTCATCTGAACCTTCTGGGAGCCGTTACCGCTATGCTGCGCCGGGCTCTTGGAGCTCTTGCTCGGGGTTCGCCCAAAGCGGTTCTAACAGTACGCGCATCGGCCCGTCGCAATCTCGCCACACGAGCGCGGCATGAGCGTTCCCGACTGCGGCGGCGTGCCCGGCGGCGCTTGAAAAGCTGTTACTGAACAAAGTCTTAAGGGCTGACTTGATGAATGTGGTCCCGCGCGGCGCAGGGACATTGGCCTTTCGCGCGCTGAGCCTCTCTGCGGCCCTCGGCGCGGCGCTCGGGGTTTCCGCCTGCGTCGCACCCGACATGAGCGAGATCGGGGACGGCGGCATGTCGCTGACGCCTTGGGCGTCGAGCGCGCCTGCGCCGAAACCTCGGCCCGTTCAGATCTTCATCGCCTCGACCCGCAAGGGCGAGACCGGCGCTGCAGCGCGCGAGCAGGCGGCCGAGGCCCATTTCGCTCTCGCCACGATGTCCATCCCGCCCGGCCATCACGCGGGGTCGATCGAGGGCCCGCTCTGGGGCAAGCCGGATCGCAACAACGACATCGTGCTCTCCGGCGAGCGCGACCTGGACGGCGACGAATTCCGCGCCGAGCTCGCCTCGCATGTCTCCGGTCGGATCGGCGTCAACCGCGACATCCTGGTGTTCGTGCACGGCTTCAACACGAGCTTCGACCAGGCCCGCTCGCGGGCGGCGCAGATCGTCGCCGACACCCATTTCGGCGGCGTCGCGGTGCTCTTTACCTGGCCCTCGCGCAACGAATTGTTCGGCTACGTCTCGGACAAGGAGAGCGCCACCGCCTCGCGCGACGCCCTGCAGGCCCTGTTGCACGACCTCGGTCAGACGCCGGGCGCCGGCAAGATCCAGATCATCGGTCATTCGATGGGCGGCTGGCTGACGATGGAGGCGCTGCGCGCCTCGGCGATCGGTGGCGACCGGGATCTTTCCGGCCATCTCGACAACGTGATCCTCGCGTCGCCCGATATCGACATGACGGTGTTCGCCTCTCAGATGGCGCGCATTCGGCCGGCCAAGGTGACGGTGTTCGCGACGCCGAACGACCGGGCGCTGTCGCTTTCCAGCCTGATCGCGAGCTCAAGGCAGCGGGTCGGCGCGATCGACGCCTCCAAGCCCGAGGACCGGGCCGAGATCGAAAGTCAGGGCGCAAAGGTGGTCGACATCACCGCCTATGCCGACGCCGACCGCTTCATCAGCCACGCTGTCTATGCGGATTCGCCCCAGGTGCTGAGCGAAATTGGCGCGCAGATCGAGAAACCGCGCGCGGAGGACGCCAATACCGTGTCGGTGATCGATGCGAGTAAATACGCCGATCCGAACGCCGCGCCGGCTCCCCTCATCGCCGCGCCGGGGTCGGCGGCGGCGATGGCCGTCCAGACCGCGCCCCTCGCGCCGCCGAGCAACTAACGCGGAGGAAGCGATCGGCGAGAGGCGCGTCGAGCCGCTCCCGGCGGCGCAAGCCGGAGCAGGTCGTCCCGGATCGGATAGGGCGCCGGATCGAGATCGCGGAGGTTTCCGCCAATCGCGTCCGTTCCAGGTCATTTCGGAATTTTCGTCATTTCCACTCTGTTCATCGGAATCCATGACAATGTGGACTGCAGACTTCGGATTTCGCGAAGGGTTCCCATGGCGGCGGTCCGGCCGATCACATCGACGGCTGGAACGATGACGCGAGGACTCGCAGCCGTTTGGGCGGAGCCGTCGGGGTCGACGTCCTCGACGATCCGTCCCTCTCTCAGGTCGATGTGGACGCCTCCCCTTCTAGCGAATACTCATCGCAACGGATTTCCAGAGGCATCCGATCGGATCGACAGCCGCAACTCTGCCGGCGTAGCTTGAAAACCGTCCGCGCCGGGGCGACATTCCCTTCTCGCCACCCTGACCCCACGAGGCCCCCATGCCGAACAAGCTCGAACAATTGCGCGCCATGAGCACCGTCGTCGCCGATACCGGAGACATGGACTCGATGCGCGCCTTCCGCCCGACCGACGCGACCACCAACCCGTCGCTCATCCTGAAGGCCTCGCAGATGCCGGGCTATGCGAGGTTGGTCGAGGAAGCGATCGTCTGGGGGCGCCGCCAGGGCGCGGTCGTCACCGACGTCACCGACCGCGTCGCGGTCAATTTCGGGACCGAGATCACCAAGATCGTCCCGGGCCGAGTGTCGACCGAGGTCGACGCCGACCTCTCGTTCGACACCGACAATACCGTCGCCAAGGCGAAGAAGCTGATTGCGCTGTACGAGGAACGCGGGGTCGGCAAAGACCGCATCCTGATCAAAGTCGCTTCGACCTGGGAGGGGATGGAGGCGGTCCGCCGGCTGCAGGCCGAGGGGATCGACTGCAACATGACGCTGATCTTCTCCCTCGCTCAGGCGATCACGGCGGCGGACGCGAAGGCGTTCCTCGTCTCCCCGTTCGTCGGCCGCATCCTCGACTGGCACGTCAAGGCGGGCGGCGGCCCGTACGATTTCGATACCGACCCCGGCGTGAAGTCGGTCCGCGCGATCTACGCCTATTACAAGGCCTATGGGATCAAGACCGTGGTCATGGGCGCCTCGTTCCGCAACACCGGCGAGATCGAGGCGCTTGCCGGATGCGACCGCCTGACGATTTCGCCGCAGCTCCTGGAGGCGCTGTCCAAGGAAGAGGGCGAACTCCCCCGGCGGCTCGATCCGGAGCACCCCGGCCTTGCGCCCCCGCGCATCGCGATGGACGAGAAGCGCTTCCGCTGGATGCTGAACGAAGACCAGATGGCGACGGAGAAACTGTCGGACGGCATCCGCATCTTCAACCACGACCTGCAGGCTTTGCGCACCATGGTCGAGCAGCGGCTCGCCGCGGCCGCGTGAAGGAGGTGGCTGCATAAGCTCGGCGTTCGCGGAACCGGGACTCCCGCTGGCGCCGCTGCCGTGATGGCCGGGCCCGTCCCGGCCATGAGCTTTTGTTCCTGAGCGCCGCGATCAGCGGCGCTCAGGCCGTTCGCCACGAATTCGCGAGCGCGGGATAACGAAGACGCTCCTGCGGGCTTTGCCTCGGGCGCGCCCCCGGCGGGCGATAAGCCATGCGGCAATGGCCGGCGCAATAGGACCGGCCCTCCGCCGGCTCGAGCCCGCAATACGCGAACTCCCCGCTCCTCGGATCGCCGATCGGCCAGCGGCAGGCGGAGTCCCGGATCTCGTCGAACCGCAGCCGGCGCATCGCCCCGATCTCGGCCTCGGCGAAAGTCCAGGCCGACCCCCTTTCCGCGTCGGGAGCAGGGGCGGGACGAGGAACCGCCGCCGACCGCTCGGGACGGCCGCGGGCCGGCGTTCGGCCGGGCGCGGAAGCGCGGCCGTCGCCGTTGAGCCTGATGCCGATCCGGTTCGCCTTGCCGATCACCGCGTTGCGGGACGGCGCGCCGAGCGCCGCGGCGATCGCGCTCGCGCTCCTTCCGTCGAGAGCCAGCCTCTTGAGGATGTCGACCGCCTCGGCTGTCCACAGCATGTGCGCGATTCCCCACGGCTGCCGCCGCTGCCTGTGCAGCCGCGATAGGAAGGGGCCCTGGCAAAGGCTATTCTCCTGTTCGGCCGTCGCTTGGACGACGCGCCCGCCAAAACCCGTTCCATCAGAGAAAATAAACAATTGTTTCAACATATTGGATCGGAAGCGTCACGGCGCAACCGCCTATATCGAACTGTCCGGCGCGTGACGCGCATACGGTATGTTTGCGGCGCGGCGCGAATGCGCGTAGTGGCGTTCCGTATCGATGGGAGACGCCATGCGCAGCGGCAGTCCGGAGCAGGCGAAGTCCGCAAGAACGCCGCCATACACGTCCTATCGGACGTTTCGGACATTCATCGACGATCTGCGCGAGCACGGCGTTCCGTCTCGAATTGATCGCAGCGTGCTGACGCGTTTTTCCGGCGTAGTCGGCACGCAGCTGACCCACGCGCTGCGGTTCCTCGGGCTGGTTGATGAGGCGGGGCAGCCGACACCGCGTCTCAGGGAGCTTGTGAGCGCGCAGGACGCAGGACGTTGGCCAGAGACGCTGCTCGAACTGCTTCGGCAGCAATACGCCCCGATGTTCGCGATCGACCTCGAAACCGCGACACCCTCGCATTTCAACGAGGCGTTCAGGCGGGCGTTCCCCGCGGCGGACGCGGTCGTCCAGAAGTGCGTGACGTTCTTCCTTTACGCCGCCAATGACGCGGGCGTGAAGATCAGCGGCCGCGTCCTGAAGGGCCGGAAACCCCGCTCGCTGGCGCCGCGCCGGAAACAAGCGTTTGCCCCGGCATCGGCGCCGGACGTCGAAGCCGGAACCTCAAATCCTTACCCCCCGGCGTGTCGCGTCGAGGGAAAAAAACCCTCAGAGATCCTCCTCATGCACTTCGATCCGAATAAGATGGACGATGAGCAGCAGGTCGCTGTCTGGACCCTGTTGAAGTACTTCAAGGCGAAGGGGCTGTAAGATCGACCGGCGCTCACTTGCTGCGCATGGCCCAGCTCGGAACACTTCCGCGCTGCAGCGCCATGGTCAGCCCGCCGGTGAAGACCGTCTTCATGTTGGCGAGGATCGCCTTGCAAATCCGCAGGTCGGGAGTGGGGTCGGTCACATCCATTTCCTCCGACCCGCCCACGACGACGCTATCCTGGCGGGGAAACAGATAGCCATGATGGCCGGCGAACAGATATTGCAGGTTGGGCTGCGGCGGCAGCAGCACCAGCTGCCCTCTGACGGAATGCATCAGTCTGTCGTTGCAGATCGCCTTCGATCCGAGACCGGTGCAATTGACGACAATCGTCTCGGAAAGGTCCGATACCTGGCTGAGGTCCTTGATCTCGCGCGGAACGAACGAGACATTTGCCGCGTCGAGGTCTGCCTGCATCTTGGCCAGAAAAATCGGCGGCTCGACCAGCAGTGTGCCATAGCCGAAGCCCGGCGACCTCAGATGCGCGAACGGTAGATGAGCGAACGCTGTCGGTTGCGGGATGACGTCGCGCGGACAGCTCTCGAAGTTGGAGGCGTGAACGAGCGTGTAGTTCTCGCGGGCGGACACCCCGTAAGCCGCGCCTCGAGACTGATGTTCGGAGAACGCCCGGCGGAGAATGCGAGTAAACTGGAGCGGATCGCGATGGTTGACCAACGACGGCGCCCATTGCCCGCCCGCGACGTTGGAGGTCGTATGGGGCGGAAACTCCCTGGCGTAGATTGTGAGCTTGAGGTTTAGAGCCAGCAGAAGCGATGCCGCAGTCAGCCCCATCACGCCCGCGCCGAGCACTGCAATGCTGTCGTCGGCGCCGACGCCGTGCGTGCTCACGATATCGACGACTTCGTGCGCGCAGCCCCAGCTCAGCGTGATGCCGGCGCCGCCGTGCCCGTAGTTGTGCACGACGAATTTGCCGCCCACGATTTCAGGCTCGAGGCGGTATGATTGATCGCGGTAGGGACGAAGGCCCGCGATCGGCGGGCGTGTCGCCGGGTCCCAGGCAAAATCGGGCGTCGGGAGAACCGTCGCGGGTAGGACGGGCATGACGAACTCCTCGCTCAGAATGCATGAAGACGCGCCATTCCATCGGGATTGGCGGCCGGGAGCCATGGGGCCCGGCGCGAACTCGCCTTACGGCTTGCAGTCGTCCTCCCCCGCTAGGAAAGGGGGCTCGTCGTTTCCCCATTTGTTCGTCGGCAGATCGTCGTAAGGCTCTGCGAACGCCTGCCTGATCATCTTGAAATTCGAAGGGGTCGATTTGCCGGGCGCATAGTCGACAATCCAGAAGTAGTCGTAGTTTCCGCCCGGCCAGGTTTCCGGAACGCCCTCGAGGCCGGCAAGACCGAGCAACTGCCGGAACGTCGTGTCCGGTGCGAGCTTGCTGTTCGCGATGTGCTTGTGCTCCCAAGAGATGACGACGATCTTTCCCGCCAGTTCCGGCTTGGTCAGGACGTCGTGCGCCGCCGCCTGGGTGCGGCGGGCAAGCAGTTCCTCCTTGGCGTCGTCGCTCTGGCTGTCGTTCTCGTCGATTGCCAAGGAATAGAAGACGACCGGCAGGCCCCAGGTCTGTGCGGCCGGGGTGATCGTCTCCAGGCTGTGCGGGGTTACGCTGAAGAATGCGGCCGGCGCCTGTCCCGCGGAAAACAGCGACACAATCGCGTCCTTCCCCAGATACTGCTTCGCAAGGGCCTCCGCCCGCCTCCGGCCAATTTCGGAAAGCTTGGACGAGGTCGCCTTCTCCGCGTGACGCAGCAGAATGATCCGGGATGGTCGGGCGTCTGCGTGGGAACCCCCGGGGCATGCACTCGCGACCGCGGCCGAGACGATGCTCCCCGCCTCTCCAATTTTGTTTCCCGCCATTTCAATCCTCCGTTGCTCGCAGGTGACGGCCAGGGGCGGCAAGCCGTCCGGAGATAGCCGACGGCGGCCTTGAGTTCGGTTGAGGTCGAGCCGTCATCGGAGTCTCCGCAGCCTTGGCCTAGAAAGCGAATCCCATCTGTGCGGCGGAGGGGCAAACCCGTTTCTTCTCCTCCTCCGAGATGCTCAAGGCCGGGTCTGGGTGGAAATTACGGATGGCGCTGACGACGCTCGGATACCATAAACTCCGCGACGGAACGGTGCTCTCCCAGTAGCGCACCGCCTGATCGCCGCTGAGACCACAGAACTGTCGCAGCGCGGCCGAGGCCAGCGTGCCCGAGGCGTGCACTCCATACCAGCAGTGCACATACATGGCGCCCTTCTGCTGCGTGATGATGTCGTGCAATTCCTTCATCACGTCGTGAATCTCTTCGGGATGATCCCAGCGCTTGGAGACATAGGTCGCCTGGCCTTTGGAGCAGGAAATGCTGAGTCCCGATCCGCCATGCCAGTTGTTCCCGTAGCCATAGACGATCGCGTTAAACCCGCCGTTGCAAAGCGCCTGCTGCGAACTGGACAGCAAGGGCGCCCGGCTTTTCTCGGTTCCTGCAGTCGAGCCGCCGCGGTAGAGTACGCCCGGCATGACCATGCGGAGGTTGGAGACCCCGTATTGCTTCATCATGTCCGGGATCAGGACGGTGACGCTCGGTGCATTCGCCATTTCGGCTGAAGCCGGGGTGATGCACACCATCAGGCATACCAGTGCGACTGTCGCTTTCATCACTCGTTCTCCCCTAAGGAGCGTCGCAATTCACGCTCTGTTCGACCGCTTTGTTGGTCAGGAAGGCGCCCGGATCGTACAGGTCGAAGCGCATATGCCCTGCTTTGCATGTGGCCTTCAGAATCTCGGTTGCTTCGTTGGTCAGGGTCACGAGCTGCTTCAGCTCGTTCGGTCCCAGGTTGAAATTGGCGGAGAAATACTTGTAGAGCTCGCCCTGCCGCTGAAAGTCGGCGTTGAGCGCAATCAACTTGCGATAGGTATCTGGGCCCAGGTGACGCACTTTTTGCAGCATCTGGGTTACCTTGGTGAAGTTCGTATATGATCGGCCCCCGGCGTCGTTGTCGTTCAGCTGCGTCTTCTGGACCATATTGTCTGCGATTTTCATCGCAGCACGCGAAGACTCGCTGTCGACCTTTTCTGAGCTGACCTCCGCCGTGCCCGGATCCACGGTATACTGCCTCCACTTGTAGTCGATGTTTCCGATCCGGTCCTGCTGAGCGAAAACATAATCGAGGATCACGATCTCGCTGAGTTCGCGCATCCACAGAGCCATTTGCAGATCCGAAACCGCGGGCCCCAGATCGTGGTTGATCCTGGCGTTGGCGCGGCCCCCCTTGACGCCCTCGGCAATGGCTTCCTTGAGCGGGGAGCCGCTCCTGAGAGCCAGGAAGGCGGGCGTGTTCTGGAACTCATTGTTCTGCGCTGCGCCGCCGCCTGAACGAATTCCATTGATCTCCGCACCGTAGCGGATGCCGCCGCCGCCGAGCAGGTCGCCGTAGATCTGCTTCCGATCGGGTGTGAACAGATCACCGGTCGGCACGTAGTGGGAAGGGTTCTGCTCGCTTGTCGCCAACCACTGCCAGCCGGCGCGATTCATCGGGGACTTGCCCATGGCCCTGGTGTAGGCCTTTTGCGCGACGCGAGCGTAATGCGCGTCCTTGTCCATCGTGCGGTAGACGGCGACCGGGACGTCGACGGTCGTGTCGAAGTAGCGCGACAGATGGTAGTACATCAGCGGCCCGGGCGAGTACGTGCCGCTCGTCCCGTGCTGATTCATCGACTGCTTGTATTTTGCGATCGACGTATGCCCGTCCTTGCTGCCGCCGCAGCTTGGCATCGCCTCATAGTCCCGCTGGGACTTGCCGCTACCGGTAATGTCATAGACCATGGTTCCGGGGCTCGTGCTCCAGGTCTTCGGGCACAGCGCCACCCTGGCGGTATCGTAGAAGTTGGTTGCGCAGTATTCCTGCTCGGTCTGGCCGTCCTTGTGCGCGTAATTGCCGCCGGGAATGTGCGGCAGAATGCGGCACTCCTCGGTAAGTCCGTTTGGGGAAGCAAAGGTCGTCGTCTGGGCCTGGGCTTGCACCGGCGCCGTGAGGAGCAGGGAAAATAGCAGCCTGGACGTCTTCACGATGAGCCGCCTCTCTGAAGGTAAGATCTGCCGGCGAACGGACGGTGCGATGGCCTGACCTGGATCGGAAGCCGCGCCATCCCAAGTGTCGCCGAACAAAAAGCTCGCATCTCCTCGCTTCGTTTGGTCCTTGTTATTGGCGCAGCAAGACTTCCGGCGCAGTGACAGTGATCACAGTTCAGACAGAGCGACGCCATCGAGAATCGCACGTGCATCGGATCTGCCGGTGTTCCGCCCAGCGGCAGATCGATGCCGACCATCCCTCGGCCCGGTGACAAGCGGGCGCGCCACCTCCGGATGGATGCCAACTCGCGGCGGGCTCTGGCGCGGCTGCTCCGGTTGGCGTAGACGCGGTCGCTAAATCCAAGTCAGGGGCGAATTCAGATGTGGAACCTGAACGGGCGCACGGTTCTGGTGACCGGCGCAAGCGGCGGCATCGGCGGCGCAACGGTGCGCCGGCTTGTCGAAGCCGGCGCCGACGTCGTCGCGAGCGGCCGGTCGAAGGAGGCGCTCGACAAGCTCGCGACCGAAACCGGATGCCGCTCGCTGCCGTTCGACCTGACGTCGGAGGAGAGCGTCCGCGCGGCGCTCGACGGCCTCGACCTGTGGGGCGTCGTCAACAGCGGCGGGTTCGGCGGCGAGATCGCGACACCCATGGACACCGACATCGCCGTGTTCGACGAGGTGATCAGAGTCAACGCGCGCGGAGCGCTTCTCGTCACCAAATATGCGGCGAAGTCGATGATCCGGCTCCGCAAGGGCGGCGCCATCGTCAACGTCTCGAGCCAGGCCGCGCTCGTGGCGCTGCCCGGCCACATATCCTACGGCGCATCGAAGGGCGCGCTGGAAAACATCACCAAGGTCTCCGCGCTCGAGCTCGGCAAGTACGGCATCCGCGTCAATGCCGTGAATCCGACGGTCGTCATGACCCCGATGTCGAAATGGTACTGGGGCCGTCCGGACATCGGCCCTCCGTTTCTCGAGAAGATGCCGCTCGGCCGGTGGGCCACCGAGGACGACATCGCCGGGCCGATCGTGTTTCTGCTGAGCGATGCGGCGTCGATGATCACCGGCGTGTCCCTGCCGATCGACGGCGGCTACACCTGCTGCTGAGGCGTGCGGCTGGGGGCGGTTCCTGGCCGAGTTGTTGCCATCCAAGCCCGGCCCCGCGCAACCGGGCTTTCCGGCGCCACAGGTGGCTCCTCATGAGCATGGGGTATTCATTCTTGCCGGGATTTGTCTTGGCGGGATTTGCCCCTTGGCCGGAACCTCCTTCGATCGCCGAGGTTCTGGACGAGTTGTCCAATTGGGACGCAATTTGAGGGAGTAGTCATGCTTCGAGGGTTTCTCCTTGGGATCGTCTTTTCTGCAATCGTCGCCCTTGTCGGCGGTTACCTGACGATTGCCAGCGGGTTGATTCCCGCCGGCGCGGACGCCCAACCCGGCCGACTGGAGAAATATGTCGCGGGCACGTCGTTGCGAGCCACGCTGAACGCGCAAGCTCCCAAGGGTCCGAACCCGGTTGCCGAAACCGACGCGAATCTGATCGAGGGCATTCGTCTCTACGGCGACCATTGCGCCATTTGTCATGGCTCTGCAAAAGGGAACGCGTCCGCCTCGGCGATTGCCAAGGGCGAATATCCAGCGCCTCCCCAATTGGCCACCGACGGCGTCGAAGACGATCCGGAGGGGTGGACATTCTGGAAAGTCAAACATGGAATTCGATGGACCGGGATGCCGTCGTGGAGAGACGAATTGGATGACAAGCAGATTTGGACCCTCGCGCTTTTCCTGGAGCACATGGACAAGCTATCGCCCGCGGCGCAGGCTGCGTGGCAGGCGGTTCCCGAGCCGGCCGCTGTTTCCGCGCCTCCAAGTGGCGCGCCGGCGCCTCCGGCCGGAAAAAGCTAAAGGGAGTCGTTTCAAACCGATTTTGGATTCCCCGGACCTGTCGCGGAGGGATACAGGCGGGTCTGGGCCTGCCGCGGCCGACTTGGCTATTTCTGACCGTGCGGGCCTTATCCGAAGGCAGGTTTTCACGGGCGACGATTTCTCGAAGACCGGCGTCGCCGCGGCATGAGGGCAGGGCTGGGCCCTGTCCGCCGGCGCAGGTCCTCCGCAAGGCGAACATGACTCTGGCCGGCCAAGACGTCGCATCCCGGCCCCAGCCGGGCGGCTCTCCCCTGGAAGTCCTGCGCGCGTTCCTCAAGCTCGGCCTGACCTCGTTCGGCGGGCCGGTGGCCCATCTCGGTTATTTCCGCAACGAATTCGTCGTCCGCCGCGGCTGGCTCGACGAGCGCGCCTTCGCCGACCTTCTGGCGCTCTGCCAGTTCCTTCCCGGCCCGGCGAGCAGCCAGACGGGCTTCGCGATCGGCCTCATGCGCGCGGGCTATGTTGGCGGCCTGGCGGCCTGGGCGGGCTTCACGCTGCCCTCGGCGATCGCGCTGACCCTGTTCGCCTGGGGCGCCGGCGCGCTGAAAGGTCCGGCCGGGGAGGGGCTGCTGCATGGCCTCAAGCTCGTCGCCCTGGCGATCGTCGCCCAGGCGGTGCTCGGCATGGCGCAGAATCTGGCGCCGGACCGGCCGCGCGCGGCGATCGCCGTCCTTGCTCTGATCGTGACGGCTTTCGTGTCCGGCGGAGCGAGCCAGATTTCTGCGATCGCGGTGGGGGCCGTTCTCGGGCTCGCCCTCTGCCGGCCGGGCGCCGGGGCGGCGCTCGGCGGCGGTGAGGCGGCGCCGGTGTCGCGCCGCATGGGCTTCGTCTTCCTCGCGACATTCTTCGGGCTGCTGGCGCTGTCCTTCCTGCCCGGCCGGGCGGGGACGGCGGCGTTCCTCGCCGCGATCTACCGATCCGGCGCGCTGGTGTTCGGCGGCGGCCATGTCGTGCTGCCGCTCCTGCAGGGCGCGGTGGTCGCGCCGGGTTTCGTCCCGGAGAGCGCCTTCCTCGCCGGCTACGGCGCCGCCCAGGCCGTGCCCGGGCCGCTGTTCACCTTCGCCGCCTTCCTCGGCGCCGCCGCCAACGCCCCGCCGGGCGGCGCGGCGGGGGCGGCTTTGGCGCTGGTTGCGATTTTCCTGCCTGGGATGCTGATCCTGACGGGCGCGCTGCCCTACTGGCGCGGGCTCCGGACGCGGCCGGGGGCGCGCGCGGCGATGGCGGGGGTCAACGCCGCGGTCGTCGGCCTGCTGGCCTCCGCGCTCTACGATCCCGTCTGGACCAGCGCCGTTCGCTCGCGGGCCGATTTCGCCGTCGCCGCCGCCGGCTTCGCCGCGCTGGTCGTCTGGCGCGCCCCGCCCCTCGCCGTCGTCGCCCTCACCGCGGCGGCGGGGGTCGTTCTCGGCGTGTTTTCAGCGGGATAGACCGCTGGCTTGCGGCGGAAGGCGAACCGCGGCGAGGAACGAAAACCTGACGATCCCCTGCGAGGGGCTCGGCCGAAAAGAACGGGACTTTTCGCCTGATTCTCCCTGTTTCTCCCTGGTAACAGGGAGAATCGCCGGGACCGCGCCGCCTCACACTCCTGGAAACAATTGTTATCCCAGTATCTTCCGCCGCTTCATTGATGCAGAGCAAGAGCGAAAGAACAGGGAGATTTTCTCCCTGTTCCGCTCCAGAACAAGAACCCGGCGCTCCGGTATCAATCGATCATCGCCGCCTTGAGAATGTTGACCATCGTCGCATGGGCTGGCCGGTCGCCGATGTTGCGGATGCGGTGCGGCCGGTCGCAGCGATAGCGCAGCGTCTCGCCGGCGCCGACCGTCTCGATCGACCCCCCGACATCCACCTCGAGCTCGCCGTCGAGCACCGACAGGCACTCGACCGAGCCGCGCGCATGCGCCGCCGATTCGAGCACGCCGCCGGGATCGGCCTGGAAATCGTACCATTGCAGCCAGTCGACCGTCTTCAGCCAGCCCGTCACGGCGAGGCGGCACAGTCCGTCGTCCGAGACGAAGATCGGGGTCGTGCCGCGCTCGAGGTGTTCGATAAACGGTCCGTCCTCGCCGCCCTGCAAGATCGATTCGATCGAGACGTCGAGCGCGTGAGCCAGGCGCCAGATGGTGGACAGGGTCGGGTTGGTCTCGTTGCGCTCGATCTGCGAGATGATCGACTTGGCGACGCCGGACTGGGCGGAAAGGTCGGCCAGCGACAGCCCGAAGCTCTTGCGCAGCCGCAGAACGGCGCGCCCGAGCTGGTTCGACAGCGACGCCACGCCCGCTTCGAGCACCTTCGCCCGGTCCTTGCCTTCCACGCCCATGGCGCCCGCTCCGTTCGATCGTCCGGATGCGTTATAGCCGATCGCGTCCGGAATATCGAACGTGCGATCCCGGCCGGTCAGGCCTTGCGCGCGCCGGAGGCGAACCGGATCCGTCCGGCCTGGCGCTCGCGCCACAGCATCGCGGCAGCCGCCGCGACGACGACGCCCGCCCCGAGAAGGACGTTCGCCGACGGGATTTCGGCGAAAACGAAGAAGCCGAGGGTCGCCGTCAACTCCCGGGAAGTCGAGGCTTTTTATCGATCAGCAAAAAAACTGCACTGTCATGTAAAACTTGGCGATCGCGTCTATCTCGCGTTGGCGTGCGTTCAAAACGCCGTCGCGCTCACGTGCGATCAATCTTGGACCCGAGCCGAGGCCGGTTGCATGGTCGAGCTGACCCGATAGCCGAATGATCGTGAGCGAGCGGATGACCGGAGGGTGCGCGTTTCACGCATCGGGGCGGCTGCGCCCCTCCACCTTCATGCCGTTTCTCAAAATCCAAGCGCGAGCCCTGCGCCGCAGCAACCTCTCCGATTGCCCGCGGGCGCCTGTTCCCGCTCGGAAACAGGGCAGGATTTTTCCTGTTATTTCTACATTCGAGTGGAGGTCCACTGGTTGAAGAGTTCGTTTCAACCTCCGACGAAGACATGCTTTTTCCTTCGCTGGTGTGGCCGAAGAGCACACGGATTTAATCCGGCTTCTCCTGTTACCAGGGAGAAACAGGGAGAAGCGCGAACTCGGCGGCGCCCTGTACGGCTGGGTCGCTGACCCGGCCGGCCCGCTCCGTAGCCCGTCGCGAGACGGGCGTCCTTCCGGACGCCCTATGGAGCGCGCCCTACAGGATACAGGCCCCGCGCCTACACCGCCTTCACCAGCACGTGCTTCTTGCGGCCGAGCGACAGCTTGACCACGCCCCCCGTTTGCAAAGCGTCGCGCGTGATCAGCGCCTTCTCGTCGCTGATTGCGGCGTCGTTGATGCGCAGGCCTCCGCCGCGGATCTGGCGGCGCGCTTCGCCGGTCGAGGCGACAAGGCCAGCGCGGACGAAGGCGTTGAGCGCCCCGAGGCCCGCGTCGAACTCGGTGCCCGGCACCTCCACCGTCGGCAGGCTTTCGGCCAGCGCGCCTTCCTCGAACGTCTTGCGCGCCGTCTCGGCGGCGGATTGCGCGGCCTCGTATCCGTGCAGAAGGGTCGTCGTCTGATTGGCGAGCGCTTTCTTCGCCTCGTTGATCTCGACCCCCTGAAGGGATTCGAGACGCCGGATTTCGTCGATCGGCAGCAGGGTGAAGAGCCTCAGGAACCGGCCGACGTCGGAATCCTCGGTGTTGCGCCAGAACTGCCAGTAGTCGTAGGGGCTCCGCAGCGATGCGTCGAGCCATACCGCCCCGGCGGCGGACTTGCCCATTTTCGCCCCCGAGGCGGTGGTGATGAGCGGGGAGGTCAGGGCGTAGAACGGCTCGAGCCCCATCCGCCGGCCGAGATCGATGCCGGTGACGATGTTGCCCCACTGGTCGGAGCCGCCCATCTGCAGGGTCACGCCGTAGCGCCTGTAGAGCTCGGTGAAGTCGTAGGCCTGCAGGCACATGTAGTTGAATTCGAGGAAGGTGAGCTCGTGCTCGCGGTCGAGCCGGAGCTTGACCGAATCCATCGCCAGCATGCGGTTGACCGAGAAATGCCGGCCGACGTCGCGCAGGAAGTCGATGTAATTGAGTTTTGCCAGCCAGTCGGCGTTGTCGGGCATGATCGCGCCGGTCCTGCCCTCGCCGAAGTCGATGAAATGGGCGAAGGCCCTGCGGATGCCCGCCTTGTTGGCCTCGATCGCCTCGACGGTCAGCAGCTTCCGGCTCTCGTCCTTGCCCGACGGATCGCCGACCATGGTCGTGCCGCCGCCCATCAGCGCCACCGGCTTGCCGCCGGTCTCCTGCAGCCAGTGCAGCATCATGATCTGCACGAGCGAGCCGACATGCAGCGAGGGCGCCGTCGCGTCGAAGCCGATATAGCCGACGAGCGAGCCCGAGAGCGCCTTCCGGTCGAGGCCCTCGAGGCCCGAGCACTGATGGATGTAGCCGCGCTCCTGCATAACGCGCAGGAAATCGGATTTGGGTTCAAACGCGTCGGTCACGCCGGCTCCTCGGGCGGTATTCAGCGTCCCCCGTTTAGGCAGAGAGGCGCCGGGGCGCAACCGGTCGATCACAACTGCAAGCCATGTCGACCATCGGCGCCCGGACAACGCCTCCGGTTTGACGGCTCTCCTACCTGCGCGCTAAGTGCATTTTCATCGAACGGGCGGCAGAGAACCTTTCCGATGCACATTGGACAACCCGTTGTGGTGAAGGGGCACGTCACCCAGCTGAAGTATCTTGCGGGCCGGCCCTTGCGCGAGATCGAATCGCTTCTCGGCTATCATCCCGGCCGATTGGCGAAGGGCGCGTCGTATCCGGCGTTGAAGACGTAGTCGTCGCCGAGATTGTTCACAGCCCTATTGAAGAAGAACCGATGGTCGCGCCAGTAGCCATTAGCAACGAGCAGGCGAGACGAAGGGTTCCGTGTGTCGCGCTTCGCTTCCCGTTTCCGCCTGCGCCCACGCCTTCATACTGCTGATCATCGCTCAGCATTCTGTCATGCAGGGTCTTCTCGTTTGCGGCACAACCGCCGCGCTGATCCTGGGAGCGGCTCCTCCCGGAGACTTTGCTTTCGTCGCACAGGCGCACGCGCAGGCGGATGGCCGCCGTCCATTTGCGCTCCGCGGCCCGGCGATGGGGCATGGCATTGCGACACGGACAGCGCATAGGAATGGGGCGACGGGCGGAGCCTCGGGAGTTTCGCCTGGTCCGTGACGCCCTTGGCTCGCGGGTCATGACCGCCATCTCGGCTGCCGAACGCCCCGCCGCTGGTGTTCTGTCGCCAATGTTCCGATCTTCCCGGCGGAGCGAACACAATTCCCGCGGCGGCGCCTCAGGCGCAAGACATCCCTGCTTTTGCCCGAGCAGGGAATTTCGGTTCCCTGCTCGGCGGAAAAAATTCCCTGCTCGGCCGCGTAGGGAATTCCTTCGAAACCGCCTAAAATCGTTGGCCTTTTCGGGCTGATTTTTCCTCGAATTGGGCCGAAAGCGAGAAATTCCCTGCAAAATTCCCTGCAACGGGAATTCGGCTGCGCGCCGAGCTTCCGGTTCCTCGAGTAGGGCGCTTCAGTTCCGTCGCTGACGTTCCGACTCCTTTATCGCGGAGCGGGCTCCGGCGCATCCGCGATCAGGAAGAATCGGAACCGCTACGGGCCGCGGCCGATGATCGCGGGCAGGCGACATCGGACGGCGGATAGGCTAACAGGGCGCCGGGCCGGCCGGCCCGAACGAACCATTTCCCCAGGGGCGCTTCCGTCCATGCCTTCCCGACCTGGCGAAGACGAACTCATCGCGCGCTTCTTTGCGCCGCTTGCCGGCCCCGCCGGCCTCGGGCTGCGCGACGACGCGGCGCTTCTCGAGCCTCCGCCGGGCCATGACCTCGTGCTGACCACCGATGCGCTTGTCGCCGGCGTGCATTTTTTCGCCGATGATCCGCCCGAGGCGATCGCGCGCAAGGCGCTCCGGGTGAACCTTTCCGACCTTGCCGCCAAGGGCGCCCGTCCGCTCGGCTTTCTCCTGGCGCTGGCGCTGCCGGTCGACTGGCGCGAAGACTGGCTGAGGGCGTTCGCCGCCGGCCTCGGCGCGGACGCCGGCGCCTATGGCTGCCCGCTCGCGGGCGGCGACACGGTTTCGACACCCGGCCCCCTGACGCTGTCGATCACCGCGTTCGGCGGGGTCCCCTCCGGACGCATGGCGAAGCGGTCGGGCGTCAGGCCCGGCGACCGGCTTTATGTCACCGGCACGATCGGCGACGCGGCGATCGGACTCATGATCCGACAGGGCCGCGGACCCGACATCGGGCACGTCGACAGAGAGTTCCTGCTCGACCGCTATCTCTCGCCGCGGCCGCGCGTCGCATTGGCCAAGGCTGTGTCGATGCGGGCCAATGGCTGCATGGACGTCTCCGACGGATTCGTCGGCGATCTGACCAAGATGCTCGCGGTGTCGGGCGTCACCGCCCGCGTGCCGATCTACCGGCTGCCGCTCTCCGTGGCCGCGCGCGCCGCCATCGCCGTGCGGCCGGAATTGTTCGCGATTGCCGCGACCGGGGGCGACGATTATGAACTCCTCGCGTCGGTCGCGCCGGACTCAGCGCCCGCCTTCGAGGCCGAGGCCGCAGCGGCGGGCGTTCCGGTCGTCTTCGTCGGCGAAGCCGTCAAAGGCCATGCTCCGCCGTGCTTTATCGGGCCGGACGGGGGGAAAGTGACGTTCCCGCGCGGCTCATACAGTCACTTTTGAAGCTCTGGACCCCTCCGATGAAAGACGCCGATCCCATGCAGTTGCGCCAGCTCGCGGCCGAGGCCGTCGCGCGCGAGGCGGGAGCGCTCGCTCGCCGTCGTTTTCTCGACGCGTCTTTCAAGGTGCGCTTCAAGGGGCCGCAGGATTACCTGACCGAAGTCGACGGCGAGACGGAAGAGCTGATTTCGTCGCGGCTGAACGAGGCCTTTCCGGAGGACGGCTTCATCGGCGAGGAGACGGAGGGGCGGTCGGCGCGGGGAGCAGGAGCGACGTGGGTCGTCGACCCAATCGACGGGACGTCGAACTTCGCCCGCGGCGTGTCGCACTTCTGCGTTTCGATCGCCTGCATCGCGGGACGCAGGATCGAAGTCGGCGTGATCTACGATCCGATGCGAGACGAACTCTTCTCCGCCCGGCGGAGCGGGGGCGCGCGACTCAACGGGGCGGCGATCAAGCCGTCGGAGGCGAGCGCGCTCGCCAATTCCACCATCGAGGTCGGCTGGAACGTGCGCACCGGCGCGGCGAAATATCTCGATCTTGTCCGCCGCGTAACCCTTTGGGGCGCGGCGCCGTGCCGGACCGGTTCGGGCGCGCTCGGCGTCGCCTATGTCGCCGCTGGCCGGCGCGACGGCTTCGTCGAGCACCACATCAACGCCTGGGACTGCCTCGCCGCGATCCTGCTGGTCCACGAGGCGGGCGGTTATGTCAGCGACTTTCTCAGCGGCGACGGCCTCACCAAGGGCAATCCGCTCATCGCCTGCGCTCCGGGCCTCAAGGACGCGCTGGTCTCGGCCGCGGCAATCGAGGGGATCGTCCTGTGACCATGGTCGAGCTTGCGTCCGGGTCCGCCCGCGCATCGGTCGCCCTGGCGGGGGCCGAGGCGCGAAGCTGGCGCGTCGCGGACCGCGATCTTCTGTGGCCGGGCGACCCGGCGATCTGGCCCGACACAAGCCCGATCCTCTATCCGGTCGTCGGCTGGACGCACGACGGCGCCCGGGTCGCCGGGCGCCGCTATGCTTTGGGCCTCCACGGATTCGCCCGGTTCGAGACCTTCGCGGTTGAGAGCGTCCGCCCCGACTTTGTCCGCCTGGTTCTGTGCGACAACGAGCGCACGCGCGCCGTCTATCCGTTCGCCTTCGCGCTCGCCGTCGAATATCGCCTGACCGACGCCGCGCTCGGCATGGCGCTCGAGATCGCCAATCCTGGCGGCGAAACCGCTCCTTACGCCTGCGGCCTGCATCCGGGTTTCCGCTGGCCGCTCGGCGAGAAGGGCCGCGACGGCGCGTTCGTGCGCTTCGGCAAGCCGGAGCGCGGCGAGGTTCCGGTGATCGCGCCTGGCGGCCTCGTCAGCAAGACGAGGAGGCCGGTTCCGATCAGCGGCCGCGATCTGCCCCTCAGCGACGCGCTGTTCGCCAACGACGCGGTCTGCTTCCTCAATTGCGTGAGCCGGCGGCTTAGTTTCCACGACGCTTCGGGCGCGTCGATCGCCATGGAGTTCCCCGACTTTCAGCACGTCGCCTTGTGGACCCGCCCCGGGGCGCCGTTCATCTGCCTCGAAGCCTGGACCGGATACAGCGACCCGGAAGGGTTTGCCGGCGACCTGTTCGACAAGCCCTCGATGCGCGCGCTCGCCCCCGGAGGGCGCGCGCGGCACGAGGCGAGCTTCGCCTATCGGGCGGCCTGATCTTGGCAACCTCACGGGACGGTCGGATGACGAAAGCTTTCGTGCTCGACGGCAAGGCGATCGCGGACGAAGTGATCGGGAAGGTCGCGGTCGAGGCGCGCGCGCTCGCCGCGCGGGGGGTGACGCCGGGCCTCGCGGTCGTTCTGGTTGGCGACGACCCGGCCAGCCAATCCTATGTCGCCGGCAAGGGAAAGGCCGCGACGAACTGCGGCTTCCACTCGCTCCAGCACACGCTGCCTGCCGAAACGAGCGAAGCGGACCTGCTCGCGCTCGTCGGGCGGCTCAACGCGGATCCCGCGATCCACGGGATCCTGGTGCAACTGCCGTTGCCGAAACATGTCCGGTCTGCGCTCGTCCTCGAAGCGATCGACCCGGGGAAGGACGTCGACGGCTTCCATCCGATCAACGTCGGCCTGCTCTCGATCGGCGAGATGGAGCGCGCGGTCGTGCCCTGCACCCCCGCCGGCGCGATGATCATGCTCGACAGGGCGTGCGAGGCGCTCAAGACTACGCTCGCCGGCAAGGAGGCGGTCGTTCTCGGCCGCTCGAACATCGTCGGCAAGCCGATGGCGCAACTTCTGCTCTCCCGCCACTGCACGGTGACCATCGCCCATTCGCGCACCCGCGACCTGCCCGATGTCGCGCGCCGCGCCGATATCCTCGTCGCAGCGGTCGGGCGCCCGGAGATGGTGCGGGGCGACTGGGTCAAGCCTGGGGCGATCGTCATCGACGTCGGCATCAACCGCGTGGCCGGCCAGGCCCTCGATCCGGCAGGCAAGCCGAGGACGCGTCTCATCGGGGACGTCGCCTATGGCGAGGCGGCGGACGTTGCGGGCGCCATCACCCCTGTTCCGGGCGGCGTCGGCCGCATGACGATCGCCATGCTGATGGCCAACACGCTCGAGGCGGCGAAGAGGAAGGCGCCCTGAAGCGCCTCCCGTCCCCCGCAAGGGGTCGAACCGGCGCGCCCACCCTCCTGGGGCCCGACCCTGCACGCGAGAACTCTTGTCGACTTGGAGTCGTGCCGCTCTCGGACGGATCCCGGTTCAGCGCGGGGTCAATCGACACCGGCTGCTTTCTTTCTGGGCAAGGCGAGTTCCGACCGGGGCGGATCGGGCGCCGCATCTGGCGGGCGGATGCTTTCTTTCTAGGCAAACCGCTCAAAATCTGATTGACTATGTACACAAGGCAGCGACGGAATCGAGCATGAGCGCTCCAGGATCAGGACTCAGGTCCAAGCGATCATCGGCCGCTAACGCAGAGCCGCAGCGGTTCTCTTTGTTCACGATGATAACGACCGCCAGCACGGCAGCCGCTGACTGGAGGCGTCTTCATCGTCCGACCGCTTTGCGCCTCAATGGCGCCCTTCTTGCTCGGATACGATGGGCCGATCGGACCGGCTTCGGAGTCCGAGTACGCGCCAGACGGGATTTCGCGCGAAACATGGAATGAGGGCGAATTGAGCGTTTGGGGTTGGTTAGCCGTTCTGAATTTTGTGACAACTATCCCTATACTGGCGTCGCTCGGCTATTCGTTGACGGGCATTCCGCATCAGCCCGGCAATTATCTCCGATTCGGGGAACTTTTGTCGGAGGAGTTGGTTGACGCACCGTCAACAAACTTGGGGCGACCAGCTCAGTTCATGCTGTGCACAATTTTCTTAGTCTTGCGTAAAACATTGATTTCAACCAATTTCCAAGCAATTCGCACCAAATGCGAGCGCCTTTTCTGTCGTTCCAATCTGGAACAATTCAAAGTTTTTGTTAATCATTGGCCCTCAGAGTTGATTCGACCGGAAGAAGAAACCAAACACGCCGGAGATCCGACATGAACGTCGAGGCTGCTTACGCATTCGCGCAAACCGGTTCAGCCGGAGGGCCGCGCAGCGCGGCGGGCGGCAGTTCGGACATCTTCAGCCTGTTCTCGTCGGCCTATGCGCGCGAGCGGCGCGAGCCGATGAGCCTGACCGATTATCTCGAAGGTTGCCGGGACAACCCGGGAATGACGGCGAGCGCGGCCGAACGGATGATCACCGCGATCGGCGACCCGATTGTCGTCGATACGTCCAAGGATTCCCGCCTCGGCCGCATCTTCCTCAACCGAACCATCAAGGTCTATCCCACGATGGCCGGGTTCTTCGGGATGGAAGACACGATCCAGCGGGTAGTGAGTTATTTCCAGCATGCCGCGCAAGGTCTCGAGGAGCGCAAGCAGATCCTCTACCTGCTCGGCCCGGTTGGCGGCGGCAAGTCGTCTCTGGCCGAACGCCTCAAGGCCCTGATGGAGACCCAGCCGATCTACGTGCTTGCGGCCGGCGACGAGATTAGCCCGGTGTTCGAATCGCCCCTCGGCCTGTTCCGCCCCGAAACGATGGGCGATGCGCTCGAAAGCCGCTACGGCATTGCGCCGCGGCGCCTGACCGGCATCTGCTCGCCGTGGGCGGCCAAGCGCCTAGACGCGTTCGACGGCGATCTGTCGCGATTCTCCGTGATCAAGCTCTATCCGTCCAAGCTGCGTCAGATCGGCGTGGCGAAGACCGAGCCGGGCGACGAGAACAATCAGGACATCTCCACCCTCGTCGGCAAGGTCGACATCCGCAAGCTCGAGCATTTCTCGCAGCACGATCCCGATGCCTACAGCTACTCGGGCGGCCTGAACCGCACGACCCAGGGGCTTCTGGAATTCGTTGAAATGTTCAAGGCGCCGATCAAGGTGCTGCATCCGCTCCTGACCGCGACCCAGGAAGGCAATTACGCCGGAACGGAAAACCTCGGCGCGCTGCCGTTCCAGGGCATTGTGCTCGCCCATTCCAACGAATCGGAGTGGGAGCAGTTCAAGAACAACAAGAATAACGAGGCGTTCCTTGACCGGATCTGCGTGGTCAAGGTGCCCTATTGCCTGAGGGTGACCGAGGAGGCGATGATCTACGCCAAGCTCCTCGAGGGCAGTGAATTGTGCCGGGCGCCCTGCGCACCCGAAGTGCTTGAGTTCCTCGCGCGCTTCTGCATCCTCACCCGTCTCAAGGAGCACCAGAATTCACCGCTCTTCTCGAAGCTGCGCGTCTACAACGGCGAAAGCCTGAAGGACACCGATCCGAAGGCGAAGTCGGTGCAGGAATATCGGGAGGCTGCGGGAGTTGCCGAAGGGATGACTGGCGTCTCGACCCGGTTTGCCTTCAAGGTGCTGTCCGAGACCTTCAACTTCGACAACGAGGAGATCGCGGCCGACCCGGTCCATCTCATGTACGTGCTCGAGCAGGCGATCAAGCGCGAGCAGCATCCCAAGGACGTCGAGGACAGGTATCTCGACTTCATCAAGTCGACGCTTGCGCCGCGCTACGCCGAGTTCATCGGCCGCGAGATCCAGAAGGCCTATATCGAATCGTACAGCGAGTACGGCCAGAACCTGTTCGACCGCTACATCGCCCATGCCGACGCCTGGATCGAGGAACAGGATTTCAAGGATCCCGACACCGGTCAGGTCTTCGACAGGCAGGTGCTCGACGCCGAGCTCTCAAAGACCGAGAAGCCGGCCGGCATCGCCAATCCAAAGGATTTCCGTAACGAGATCGTCAAGTTCGCCTTGCGCTCGCGGGCCGCCAACCAGGGCAAGAACCCATCCTGGACATCCTACGAGAAGATCCGCGAAGTGATCGAGAAGCGCATGTTCAGCCAGGTCGAAGATCTGCTGCCGATCATCAGTTTCGGCGCCAAGCAGGACTCGAAGACCGAGAAGCAGCATGCCGACTTCCTCGACCGGATGAAGGCGCGCGGCTACACCGAGCGCCAGGTTCGCCGTCTCGTCGAGTGGTACATGCGAGTCAACAAGGCCGGATAGAATGGCCCAGTTCGTCGACCGACGTCTCAACCCGCGCGACAAGAGCCTCGGCAATCGCCAGCGGTTCCTTCGCCGGACCCGCGCCGAGGTCAAGCGGGCGGTCGACAAAGCGGTGGCCGAACGGAGCATCGCCGACGCGGGCAAAGGCGGCGCGGTTTCGATTCCGACCGACGGCATCGGCGAACCGCAATTCCATCTGTCGCGCGATTCCGGCGATCGGCACTACGTGCTGCCCGGCAACAAGGAATTCGTCGCCGGAGACCAGATCGAGAAACCGAAAGGCGGCGGTGGGGGCGGATCTGGCCGCGAGGGAGCGGACTCTGGCTCCGGCGAGGACCCGTTCTCGTTCGCGCTCACGGAAGCGGAGTTCCTCGATATCCTGTTCGAGGACCTCGAGCTTCCAGACCTCGTCAAAGCGTCGCTCAAGGACGCGACGGCGCGCGAATTCCGCCGCGCGGGCTACACCAGCGACGGCGCGACGCCCAACCTCGCGGTTCTGCGCACGATGCGGGTCAGCATGGGCCGGCGGATGGCGCTTCGCCGACCCAGCCATGCCGAGGTCGAACGGCTCGAAGAGGAGCTGGCGGCGCTGCGCGCCAAGTCGACGATGGAGGCGGCCGACAAGCTGCGCATCGGCGAGCTCGCCGCCGAGATCGGTCGCCTGAAGCGTCGGCAGCGCGCCGTCCCGTTTATCGATCCGATCGACGTGCGATACAATCGATTCACGCCGATAACGGTGCCTCGCGCCAAGGCTGTCATGTTCTGCCTGATGGACGTCTCGGCGTCGATGGGCGAGCGGGAGAAGGATCTCGCCAAGCGCTTCTTCATCCTGCTGCACCTGTTCCTGAAGCGGAAATACGAGAGAGTCGACATCGTCTTCATCCGTCATACCCACGAGGCGGCGGAGGTGGACGAGCAGGAGTTCTTCTACGGACGCGAAACCGGCGGCACGGTGGTGAGTTCCGCGCTGAAGACGATGATGGCCGTGCGGGAGGCGCGGTACCCGATCGCCGACTGGAACGTCTATTGCGCCCAGGCCTCCGATGGCGACAATTCGACCGGCGATTCGCGCGAGTGCGTGGCGCTTCTCGACCACGCGATCCTGCCTCTGACGCAATACTACGCCTATATCGAGATCGCGGACGAGGACGCATCGGATGACGCGCGCGAGAAGGACCTTTGGCGCGCCTATGCCGGGCTGAAGGAGAATGCCCCGAACTTCGCCATGGCGCGCGTCGCGAGCCGCGCCGACATCTATCCCGTGTTCCGCAAGCTCTTCGCCCGGCAGTCGAGACAGGGGGCGGGCTCATGAGCGCGACGACCGCGCGCCCCGGTGCGCCCGCCGGCGCCCTTCTGTTCGACGGAGCGGAGTGGGACTTCGCGACCGTCCGCCGCGTCTACGATGCGATCGACGAAATTGCGCGCAACGAACTCGGTCTCGATGTGTTCCCCAACCAGATCGAGATCATCTCGGCTGAGCAAATGCTCGACGCCTATTCGTCGGTCGGGATGCCGCTCATGTACGCGCACTGGTCCTACGGCAAGCGCTTCGCCCGGGACGAGGCGCTCTACCGCAAGGGCTACCAAGCTCTCGCCTACGAGATCGTCATCAACTCGAATCCGTGCATCAGCTACTGCATGGAGGAGAACACGATGGCGATGCAGACGCTGGTCATCGCCCACGCCGCCTTCGGCCACAACCATTTCTTCAAGAACAACTATCTCTTCCATCAATGGACTGATCCCTCGGGCATCCTAGACTATCTCGACTTCGCCAAGCGCTACGTCGCCGCCTGCGAGGAACGACACGGTCTGGAGGCGGTGGAGACGACTCTCGACGCCGCCCACGCGCTGATGGGGCAGGGGATCTTTCGCTACCGCCGCGCGCCGAGGCTCAGTCTCGCGGATTATGAGCGTCGGCGGATCGAAAAGATCGAGCGCGAGACGCAGGACTATCGCGACCTGTGGCGCACCGTGCCGGGCGCCGCTGTCCCGCAGGAAAACGACGTCAGCGAGGAGGAGGCGCGCGAGCGCAAGCGCCGCCTGCGCCTACCCGAGGAGAACCTGCTCTATTTCCTGGAGAAGAACAGCCCCGTTCTGCGCAAGTGGCAGCGCGAACTCCTGCGGATCGTTCGCAATCTCGCGCAATATTTCTATCCCCAACGCCAGACCAAGGTGATGAACGAGGGCTGCGCGACCTTCGTCCACTACACGATCGTCAACCGGCTGTACGACAAGGGGCTCATTTCCGAGGGCGCGCTTCTGGAGATCCTCCACAGCCACGCCAATGTCGTTGCGCAGTTCGATTTCGACGATCAGCGCTACGGTGGGTTTAACCCCTACGCGCTCGGTTTCGCCATGATGCAGGACATCCAGCGTATCTGCGTCGCGCCGACCGACGAGGACCGGCAATGGTTTCCCGACATCGCCGGACGAGAAGACTGGCCGGCGGTGCTTCGCGACGTGTGGGCCAACTACCGCGACGAATCCTTCATCCGCCAGTTCCTGTCGCCGCGTCTCATGCGCAAGTTCAAATTGTTCGCGCTGACCGACAGGTCCGCCGACCCGACCGTCAGGGTCGATGCGATCCACGACGACGAAGGATATCGGCGGGTGCGCTCGGCGCTTGCCGACAGCTACGACGTCGGAGCGAACGAGCCCGATATCCAGGTCGTCGATGTCGACCTGATGGGCGACCGTCCGCTCGTCCTGCGCCACGCGGTGCGCAATGGCGTCGGCCTCGCCGATACCGGGCGCGAGGCGACGATGCGCCATATCCGCCGCCTCTGGGGCTACCAGGTGCGGCTCGAGGAGACGCCGGCGAAAACCTGAGGCGCTTCCTGCGTCTTACTTCCCGAGCAAGCTCTTCAGTTTAACGAGCAGTTCGTCGGACGAAGCCTGCGTCCCGCGCTGCTGGAACACGATCTCGCCGTTCTGGTCGAGGAGCGAGATGATCGCCGCATGGTCGAAGCCGCCCTGACCGTCGGGCTTGTAGCCAACGCCGAGGGCGGCGGCGAGTTCGCGCGTCGAGTCATCGTCGGCGCGCAGGAGCGTCCAGCGAGCAAGATCGAGCCCATGGCTGTCGGCGTAGAGTTTCAAGCGCTCCGGCGTGTCGGCCTCCGGATCGAAGCTGAAAAAGGCAAACCGCACCCGTGCGGCGGCGTCGGGAGGCAGATGCTTCTCGATCCACATCATGTTGGCCACGATCGCCGGGCAGATGTCCTTGCAGGTCGTGTAGCCCATCGCCGCCACGACCGGCGCGCCTGCGAAGGAGACGAGCGTGACTTTTACGCCGTCCTGGGTCGTCCATTTCGATGGGAGTTGGTAGAGGGACCCGCCGGACGGCGCCGCCTGTGCGTCATGCGGCGCGGGATCGTTGGCGCGCACGGCGCCGATCGGGCCCGCGGCGAGCGCCTGCGACGGCGAGCGCGGCGAACAGCGAACGAAACCTCATGGCGCCCCTCCCGCGCAGCGGAAGCCGAGATTGTCGGCGGTATAGTCGGCCTTCAGGCTCGCGCGCATCGAATAGCGCATGAAGGCCGGGTAGTCGGTGGGGTCCGCGACTCCGGCCGCGGCGCCGCCGCAGAAGGCGGCGGGATCCTTGCCGTTGGGGTCGCGCGACTCGGCGGTCGTCGCATAGGCGTTGAAGTCGAGCGTCCATTCCCAGATGAGACCGACCATGTCGCGGAGCCCGAAGCCATTGGCCGGGCCGCCGATCGCATTCAGGCGAGCGCCGTTCGGCTCGGAGAACCATTCGAGCGAACGCGCGCGCACCTCGGGTTGGCCGCGTCCGGCGTCGGCGAGCGCATATTCCCACTGTTCCGTCGTCGGCAACCGCAGGCCCTGGGCCTTGCAATAGGCTTCGGCGGCAAACCAGGAAACGTTGGTCACCGGCTCCTCTCGCGCCGCGGCGTCGGCGAGCTCGAGATCGCCCGCCCACCGCCTGAGATAGCGCCGATCGGCAAACAGCGGCTTGATCCGCGACTTCCGCCATTCGGGATGCGCGGTCACGAAAGCGAGAAACTCGGCGTTGGTCACCGTCTCCGCCTGAAGGCGAAACGACCCGATCGGCCTCGGCGGGGCGGGCGCGTCCTGGGACTCGGTCTGCGTCTTCACCCGTTGGAACGGCGTGTAGAGGCCGGCAGGGATCGCGACCAGATCGCTGGCCTGCGCCGTCACCGCGCATCCAACGGCGGCAAGGGCCGCGCATGCGAGCGCGGCGCTGGCGCGCATGGCTATTTCGCCTTCACCCGATAGGCATTCACCTCATCGGGCGTGACCTCGAGGCCCGAGTTGCCCCAGGTGTTGTAGACGTAGGTCAGAACGTCGGCGATCTCCTCGTCGGAAAGGCTCCAGGCGGGCATCACGCCGTTGAACTCGTGGCCGTTGACGGTGAGTTTGGTTTCGAGGCCGCCGGTGACCGTCTTGATCGCGCGGATCTTGTCGCCGTTGAGATAATCGGATTTCGCCAGCGGCGGGAAGGCGTCGGGCACTCCTTGGCCGGTCGCCTGATGGCAGGCCTGGCAATTGTTGGCGAAGACGCCGGCGCCGATTTCGATGCGCTCCGCCTTCGTCCTCGCCGCCGGCGCCGGGACGACGCCCTGGCCCGCGACGCGGATCCCGGTTCCTTCGGGCTGATACACGAGATCGAACTGCTTCCCGGAATAAACGAGCTTGTCGTCGGGGCCGGAGACTTTGAGTTGCGCCAGTGCGCCGCGGTTGAAGGCGCGCTCGAGCGAGTGGTCGACGATGATGAACGTGCCGGGCACGCTCATCTTGAATTCGGTGATCACGGAGCCTCCGGCGGAGATCGCGGTCGTCTGCACATTCTGCGTGGCGAGGCTCATATTGCCTTCGGGGTAGACCGTGTCGAAGATCTGCCCGATCACATGGAAGGAGGAGGTCAGGTTCGGACCGCCGTCGCCGACGAACAGGCGGACCGTCTCGCCGACTTTGGCCGTCAGCGCCTTGTCGCCGACCGTCGAGCTGACCGATCCGTTGAACACGACATAGTCCGGCTTCTCGTCGAGCGCCTTGGCCATGCTGAACGGCTGCAGGCCCTGGTCGCCGTTCCTGCCTTCGGTGTAGAAGTCGCTCTGCATCACGTAATATTCATGATCGACCTTTGGCAGGCCCCCCTTCGGCTCGACCAGGATCATACCGTACATGCCGTTGCCGACATGCATGGCGACCGGCGCGGTCGCGCAATGGTAGACGAACAGTCCCGGGTTCAGCGCCTTGAACGAGAACACCGAGCTGTGGCCGGGCGCGGTCAGCGACGCCGCCGCCCCGCCGCCCGGTCCGTTGACCGCATGCAGGTCGATGTTGTGCGGATTCTTGTTGTCCGGATGGTTGTCGAGGTGGAACTCCACCTCGTCGCCCTCGCGGATGCGCATGAATTTGCCGGGCACATGACCGCCGAACGTCCAGAAGGTGTAACGCACGCCGTCGGCGAGCCGTCCTTCGACTTCCCTGACCTCGAGATGCACGATGACCTTGGTCGCGTGGTCACGGCTTATCGGCGGCGGGACGTTCGGGGCGTCGGTCAGGACCGCGTTCTCTTCGCCGACGACCGGGTCGGCCAGGTTCTCTTCGCGCGAGGCGGCATAGGCGCCGGCGGCCAGCATCGCCGCGAGGCCTACGCCTGAACCAAAGGCCCGCAACTTCATCCCTGCTCTCCATGCTTTTGCTGCGCCTTGCAGGGCGCGGGACCCTCATACCCGCGCCGCCCTGACAAGCGCCTTGATCTCCGTTAAGCGGGCGCGAAGAATGCCCGGACGCGGTCTATGCGGCGGCGCCTGGATGGGCTTTCGCCGCCCGCTCGCGCTCGACGCGCTCCGTGACGTCACGCGCCACCGCGACGGATCCCAACGCCGCTCCGCCGGACGCGACCAGAGCGAAGGTCATCTCGACGTAAAGCTTGCGTCCGCTCTTGTGCAGGCCGCGAGTCAGGGTCGGACGCCCCTGAAGCTTCAGGGCGACGTTGGTCATCGCCGCGTCGAAGCCGCTCCAGTGCGCTGCGCGGAGATGCTCGGGAATGATCAGGTCGAGCGATTGGCCGAGCGCCTCCTCGGAGGGAAACCCGAACACCCCGGCGGCCGCCGCGTTCCAGCGACGGATCGTTCCCGAGCGATCGGCGAAAATGACGGCGTCCGCTGCCTGGTCGAGAATCTGCTCGGCGAGGTTCGAGAACTCGTCCAAGGCGCTGCGTTCCCTCAGGCTGATGCGCCGCGGCGGATCAGCATCGGCCCATAGATGAGAAGAAATGCGGCGAAAGCGAGAAGCCAGGCCGCCGCCGCGACCGACATCAGGGGCAGGAACGCCTCGGGCAGGAACGCCATCGCGACGCGCGCGAGGAGCGCGGCGCCGACGCAGAGATAGGCGAATTGCGTTCCCTTCGACGCGACGAGCGCTCGCCCGCAATGTCCGAGCGTCGCGCGGGTCATCATGGCGAGCGTCATCACTCCGACCGCACCCAAAGCCCACACGTGCACGCCGACGGAATAGGGGATCCGCGACGGCCACAGGGCGTGCGCGCCCACCGCGAGAAACCCGGCCGCCGCGAGGAGAAAGCCTGCGTGCAGCACGAGCACCAGAGGGTCCCGCCGCGCCGTAAGCCCGCGCCACCGGGAAAGCCGCCAGAGATTCGCGGCGCCGGCGGCAAGCACGAGGGCGCCGGTCGGAACGCCTTCAGGCATGGCGACCCAGGCGAGCAGCGACGCGCCCGACAGCGCCATGACGATCCCGTCCAGCTTGCCGAACGGGGCCGGCCGTTTCCCAGAGCCTGCCTTGGCCAGCCAGTTGCCGGTGAAGCTCGGGGTCACGCGCCCCCCGATCAAGAGGATCAGCACGACGAGGAGGCCGAGCGCCGCGCGCGTCGACAGTTCGGCGAGACCGGAGCGCGCGTCCTCGACATGGAAGGCGACGTTGGCAAGGGCGAGCGCGAAGACGAGCCCCGCCGTCTTCAGGTTGCGCCAGTTCCGGCCCGCCGCCACCTCGCGGGCGACCAGCGCTGCGAAGGCGATAAGGAACGACGAGTCGATGACCGCGGCGGCCGATCGCCCGATCTCGGCCGAGGCGAAGACGGCGATGCGACCGGCGCCCCACAGGCCGACGAGCGCCGCGAGCGGAGCGCCGGCGACCGGCAGGCGGCCGGTCCAGTTGGGGATCGCCGTCAGGAGGAAGCCGGCGACGACGGCCGCGCCATAGCCGAAGATCATTTCATGGGCATGCCAATCGACCGCGGAGAATTCCGTCGGCACGACGATCGCCCCGGTGAAAAAAGCGGTCCACAGCGCCATGCCCACCAGCGCCCAGATTCCCGCGGCGAGAAAGAACGGGCGGAAGCCGCGGCTCAGGATCGCCGCTCCTCTCCACGCGCGGGATGCGGCCATGGAACCGCGCGGCTCGGGATGGGGGAGGGTGGTCACTGGACAAATCCTCCGTGCGTCCCCCCGACGGCGCCGAGGATCGTGACCGCGGCCGCGGCGAGCAGCACGAGATGGACGCGGAAGAGGCGCCGCAGGACGCCCGCCGGATCGCGCGCCGCCTCGACCGTGACCCGCCTGTGCGCCAACGGCTCGACGACGAAGACGATCGCCACGAACAGCGTCCAGAGGATCGTCATCGCGTCGAGCCACCAATACGCGGGATAGGCGAACAGGCCCCACAGCCCGAGGCGCCAGGTCATCCACAGGCCCGTCAGGCCGGCCAGCGGAATCGACCAACGGACCTGGGCGGCGAAACGGTTTTCGATCGACTCGAACAGCGCCCAGCCGGCCAGCGCTTCGCTCTTCGAGCGGGCAAGCGGCAGAGCGACCAGCGTGACGAAAGCGACCCCGCCGATCCAGTGGGCGACGAACAGCACGTGCAGAGCGCGGGCAATCTCGATGTCGTCGATCATGCTTTGCCTATACCCTTCAATCGCGCCCCAGGCTGGACCGGGATGGACGGAGGCGCGACGAATGTCCTTGACCGAGGTTAAGTCGAGCGGATGGATAGCGCGCTATGACGATCCGGCAATCGGCCGCTCCGGAGCGGAGCCATGAACCAAGGAGGAAGACTGTGCAGGCAGACTCGGTGGATAGCGACGGCTATCTCGTCGATCCCGACCAATGGACAGAAGACTGGGCGCGCCGAACCGCGGCGGCGATGAGCATCGAACTCACGCCCGAGCACTGGGAGGCGATCCGCTTCATGCGCGCCTACTACGAGGAGCATCGGGTCCCGGCCGACGCCCGGTTCGTTATGCGGCATTTGAGCGAAACGCGCGGCGCGTCCCGCAACCGGCTGTTCGAGCTCTTCCCCTACGGCTATCCGGGACAGGCCTGCAAGATCGCGGGCATGCGGCGACCGCGCGTCTGGAGCACGGGGTGAAGCCGACGGCTGCGGTGCGCGGGCCGGTCGATCCTGCTATGCCGGGCGCGGGAGAAGCGGCATGGCTCTTTCGGCGCGGGACTGGGACATTGTTATTCAGGCGCCGCTGTTCAAGGCGATGGGCCCGACGATCACGCGGGCGACGATCGGCGATCGCGCGCCAAAGACATTCGCGCGGGGCGAACAGATCTTCGAACAGGGAGAGCCGGCCGACGGTTTCTTCTGCGTCCTCGAAGGCTGGGCCAAGCTCTATCGGCTCAGGGAAGACGGCGAGGAAGTGGTGGTGGCGATCTTCTCGGCGGGCGAGACCTTCGCCGAGGTCGCGATGTTCCTCGGCGGCCGCTACCCGGCGAGCTGCGAGGCCGTTTCCGCGGCGCGCATCCTCAAGATCGATGCCGCCAACCTGCGCCGCGCCGTGCTGGCCGAGCCGCAGCTGGCGTTCGACATGCTGGCCGCCGCCTCGATGCGGCTGCGCGAACTCGTCGACGAGATCGAGCAGCTCAAGGCGAAATCGGCGCCCCAGCGCATTGCCGACTTCTTCGTCAAGCAGGCCGGGTCGGCTTCCGGCTCCGCCCGGATCGCGCTCCCTTACGAGAAGGCGCTGATCGCGAGCCGCCTCGGCATGAAGCCTGAAAGCTTTTCGCGCGCGCTTCTGAGACTCTTGCCGCTCGGCGTCACAGTCGAGCGCGACAGCGTCACGATCGACAATGTCGGCAAACTGGCGGCCTTCGCCGAGGGAACGGAATAGCGCGCTCTTCGTCCGCTTGACCGAAGTCAAGGACATGCGTCCCGCCTGCGTGCGAAGCCAATGCGCGAAACGCCCGCGACCGTGTCCGCGGGCGGCCGGTCGAACCGAGGTCCCATGGCTCCCATTCTTGGCGTTCCGCTGATGGACCGCGATCATGCCGCGATCGAGCGCATGTTCGCCGGCGTCGCAACGACCCCCGACGAGCGCCTGCCGGATCTCTTTGAGGCGATCGCGCGCGAGCTTGCCGAGCATTTCGCCCGCGAGGAGGCCGCTATGACGGAAGCGCGGGTTCCGATCCTGTTGTGCCATCTCGAGCTTCACGCCAAACTTCTGCGTGAAGTCGAGCGGATGCGCGACGAGATCGCGTCGCGCGGCGGTGACGGCGCCCGTGAGCTTCTCGGCGCAATGCTGCCGCAACTGGTCGCGAATCACGTCGCGACCGCGGATACGGTCAGCGCGTCATTCCTGCGAGGCTGAGAGCGCGACGAGGCGCGAGCGGCGCAGCTCTATGCGGGCAT
The DNA here is from genome assembly GCA_963741405.1 of uncultured Alphaproteobacteria bacterium. Taxonomy (GTDB): domain Bacteria; phylum Pseudomonadota; class Alphaproteobacteria; order Rhizobiales; family Beijerinckiaceae; genus Roseiarcus. The sequence continues at coordinate 736,477 of CAVUHX010000039.1, read as the reverse complement.
CCTGCGTCCGAGGCAGTGGCCGGCGGCGGCCGGCCGGATGAGGGTTTGCAGCGCAATTCGTTCGCGACTCATCCTGCCTATCGCTTCAGGCAGATCACCACCGCCTTGCCGGGCGGGTCGCCTTCGCAACTCGCTCCGGATCGTCCGAGGATTTTCAGGCTGCCCGTTCCGTCTTCGCAGTAGGCGCTCAGCAGAATTTCCGACACGTCGCAGGTCGCTTTCGTCTCGCCGACGAGAACGCGGATATCGACGCCCGATCCCGGCGGCCCGATGGGCCCGATCGGCCCGGCGAAGCCGCGCGGTCCCTGCGGGCCGGGGGGCCCGATCGGGCCGGGATCGCCCTTGGGTCCCTCAGGTCCGGCCAGACCGTGCGGACCTTGCCGGCCCTCGGCGCCGGTGTCGCCTTTGGGCCCCTGTGGACCGGAGGGCCCGGTCAGACCGGGCGGCCCTTTCGGTCCTTCGGCGCCGGTCTCGCCTTTCGGTCCTGGCGGGCCGGCCGGGCCGGTCAGGCCATGCGGACCTTGCCGGCCCTCGGCGCCGGTTTCGCCTTTCGGTCCCGGCGGGCCGACCAAGCCGGCCGGCCCGATCGGACCAGGCGCGCCCTTCGGTCCCTCGGCGCCGGTTTCACCTTTCGGCCCCTGTGGGCCGGGTGGCCCCGCAAGTCCTCGGGCGCCTGGCGGCCCGGCCGGCCCGGCGGGGCCGGGGTCACCCTTCGGCCCCTCGGTTCCGGCAGGCCCGCGGGCGCCGGCCTCCCCCTTGGCGCCCTGGGGACCGGCCTCCCCGGGAGGCCCCGCGTCCCCCTTGGGGCCCACGGGGCCCGTCGCGCCTGGCGGTCCCGCTGGGCCCGGCGGACCGGCGGGACCGGAATCGCCTTTCAATCCCTTCGGCCCCGCCGGACCGGGCGGCCCGGATCCGCCGACGGCGCCGGCTTCGCCCTTCGGCCCCTCGGGGCCGACGACTCCGATCGGCCCGGCTTCCCCCTGCGGACCCGGCGGCCCCGGGGGCCCGGCCGGCCCGCTGTCGCCCTTCGGTCCCGGCGGCCCGGGCGGACCCGGTTCGCCCTTCGGCCCGGGCGGACCTTCCGAACCGCGGATCCCGACGGCTCCGCGCGCGCCCGCCGGGCCGGCCGGCCCGGCCGCGCCCCTGGCTCCCGGAGGCCCAGCCGGGCCTTCGACGCCTTGCGGTCCCGGCGGCCCCGGCTGGCCCGGATTGCCTTTCTCCCCCTTGGCGTTGCACCCGGCCAGGGCCAGAGCCGCCGCCATGGCCGCGCCCGCGATCAGCCCCCGCATCCGCTTTCTCCGCCCTAGTCGTCCCGATCGCGAAACTCGCAGGCGGAGGGCGTGCTTGGCAACTGCCAGCCGCCGTCACATCGCTTCAAAGACAGTCTGGTCTCTATCGCCTCCGAGCGCCAGAGGTCGGGACCTCGTCGAACACCCGGGTGGAGCACGGAACGCTATCGAGAGACGAGTCTTTCGATGCAATGCCTGATCGACGTCACGGCGACCCGGCGACCGGCCTCGCGAGGCCCTCCAGCGCCGCGGCCATCCCATCCACGTTCGGGGCGACTGACCCGCCGAGTCCGTGCCGGCCAGCGATCCAGCGCGGATCATTATAGGCCAGCCAAACCTTTCCGGCCGCGTCCTCATAGACCAGCGCCTTGAGGGGCAGATCGATGCCGACTTTCTGGTCGGCCTGCATAAGCGGGGTGCCGGCCTTCGCGCTGCCGAAAATGAGAAGCTCCGTCGGTCGCAGCGGCATTCCTGCCGCGACGGCTCCGGCGGCGTGATCGATGCGGGCGAACACCGTCATGCCCTTGGCCTTTATTTCGGCCTCGAGCCGGTCCATCGTTTCCCTGGGTCCGAACGAGCTCGGAAATGTCGTCAAACCGTCCGCCGCCATGACAATGTCCTCCCGGGCGAAAGCAACGACTACATTGCCACGGCTTCGCGAGGACTTGACGCCGCCGCCGCGATCCTCTCGCTGAGCGAAGCGAGTTCCTGCCCGAGCTCGGCAAGCGCGGCATTGCCGTAGCGCGCGAAAGCGGCGGCCGGATCGTTCCAGCGCAAAGTCACGGGACCGTCCGGCAGCTCGAGGACGGCGAACTTCATCGGCGCCTCGATCAGGGCGGCCGGATCTGCGGCGAGCAGGCGCGCCATCAGCCGAGGGTGAAAGAAAAGAATCTGCCGGGCCGGGCCGATGGCGTAGCCGCCCTTGTGAAGCAACGCCTGCGGATCGATCTCGTGCAGAACCCACAGGTCCGCCGCTTCGATCGCTTCGCCCAATCGCGCGACTACATCGGGCAGGGGACAAGCGCAGGTCACGGACCGCTGGAACGACCCGGCAGCCTCCCCGCAATCGCCGTAGGTGACCGAAACGCTCATCGTCGACCTCGCCGATTGCCGTCCGAACTGCAGGAATTCCGTTTCGCGACGACCATTTCCGGCGCGGCGCAGATGTTGGCGGCCTTGGTCGTCGCCATCTGTCGAGCCGGCCCGCTGGCCGATTGAACGCACGATCGTGGCTGAAGTTGGTTCGCGAATGAGGTCGCCGAGCCGGATATTATAACTAATATAACACGTATATTGACCCTCCGGCGCCGGCGCCATGGAAGGCGGCTCGCAACGCGACGCTAAGCGGGGTCGCAAGTCCCTGAAGAACAAGGGGCCTGCCGCTAAACCGGCGCCAAACGGCAATATGGGGCATCGGCCCGTTCGAGTCGCGCCCGCGGGCCCGCCGGGCGGGCTTTCTTACCCGAGCAGCCCCTTCGCCTTGGCGTGATAGAGGAGCGCGATCGTCTTGGCGTCGGCGATGGCGCCGCTCTCGATCATCGCGAGCGCCTCGGCGAACGGAACCTCGACCACCTCGATGTGCTCGTCCTCGTCGACTCCGCCGCCGTCGCCTGCGCGATCGTCCGCGCTGTATGGGGCGACGAAGCAGGCGATCTTTTCCGTCATGCCGCCGGGGCTCATGTAGGCGTCGAAGGCGCGCCGCGGCGCGCGGATCGCGATCCCTGTCTCCTCCAGCGCCTCGCGCACCACGCAGACCTCCGGCGGGTCGCCGTCGAGCATTCCCGCGCAGGCCTCGATCGTCGAGAGCGCTCCGTCCGAGAGAAAGGCGCCCGCCCGGAACTGCTTGACCAGCGTCACCACCGAGCGCGCCGGGTCGTAGAGCAGCACCGCCGCGGCTTTGCCGTGCCGGTAGACTTCGTGCGCCAGCGTGCGTTCGAGACCGTCGTCCTCGACCACGTCGATATCCGTGCGGGTGAGGTCGAACCGCCCGCTCGCGAGCAGGGTTTCGCCGGTGACGCGCGCCGACCTCGCCATGAGCTTTCCCTTCAGTATCCGAACTGCTCGCGCAGGATGCGCTCGTTGAGCGAATGCCCCGGGTCGTGGAGCAGGATGAGCGCCGTCGCCTTGTCCATCTCCACTGCGACGCGCGTGACGTTGCGGATCTCGAAATGGTCGGCGGCGACGGCGACCGGGCGCTTGTCGGCCTCGAGGACGTGGATGACGACCCGGGCCGAGTCAGGCAGGAGCGCGCCGCGCCAGCGGCGCGGGCGGAACGGCGAGATCGGCGTCAGCGCCATCACGGACGCATCGAGCGGCAGGATCGGCCCATTGGCCGAAAGGTTATAGGCGGTCGACCCGGCCGGGGTCGACACCAGAACGCCGTCTGCGATCAATTCGACGAGCCGCGTCTCGTCGTCGACTTCGATCCGCAGCTTTGCGGCCTGATAGACCTGCCGCAGCATCGAGACCTCGTTGATCGCCCGGGCGGTCGTCTCAATTCCGTTCACGCTGCGGGCGCGCATGGCGAGGGGATGGATGATCGAGGGCAGGGCCGCGGCAAGCCGCTCCGGCAGGGCGCGCTCGGAATATTCGTTCATCAGGAACCCGACCGACCCGCGGTTCATGCCGTAGATCGGCTTCGGCGCGTCCATCGTCCGGTGGAGGGTCTGCAGCATCAGGCCGTCGCCGCCGAGGGCGACGATGACGTCGGCCTCCTCGGGCGGAACGTTGCCGTGAAGCCCGACCAGCCTGTGGAACGCCTCGTCGGCCTCCTTCGCGCCGGAGGAGATGAAGGCGATCGCCCCGGTGCGGACGTCGTGCTTCGCGATCGAAATGGCCTTGCTCCCGCTGCGCGCCGGGTCCGGCGGCCATCAGGCGTCCCGAGGGGCGACTGTCTTAACCGAGCCCGGCGTCGTGCGAAAGCGCGAAAGGCGCCCGCCGGACAAGGCGGGTCAGGCCTCCGGCAGGGCGCCGGCCGCCTTGCGTGCGGCGCTCGCCCTGGTCGGCAGCGTGATGAGCAAGCGCGCACCGCAATAGAAGTCGTCCGCCTTCGACGGCGCGAGTTCGATCGCCCCGCCGTTTCGGGCGACGAGATCGGCGGCGATCGACAGGCCGAGCCCGGCGCCCGCGTCGCTGGTCGACTTGTGGAACGGCTCGAAGATGCGGGCGCTCTGGTCGGCCGGGAACCCCGGGCCGGTGTCGCTGACCTCGATGATGGCGTCGCCGTCCGTGCGGATCGCCGCGAACCGGATCGCCTTGGGCCTGCCGCCCTCGGCGCCTTTCGCCATGAGCGCCTGGGCGGCGTTGCGGCTCAGGTTCTCGAAGACGCGCAGGATATGGTCGGGATCGGCGTAGACCTCGAAACGAGGGGGAATATCGACATGATAGTCGATCGCCTCCGCATGCTCCGCGTGCGCCAACTCGACGACCTGCCGGACGAGTTCGCTGAGATCGAACGGGCGCCGCTCGGGCGGCTGCTCGCGTCCTGCGCCATAGGTCAGGGTCGCCTGGCAGAACTGGATCGCCCGGTCGAGCGTCGCGACCAGTCGCGGCGCGAGGCGCTGCGCGAGCGGGTCGGGAATCGCGGCCAGGCGATCGGAAATCAGCTGCGCCGCCGTCAGCATGTTGCGCAGGTCATGGTTGATGCGCGCCACCGCCATGCCGAGTTCGGCCAGTCGCTTGCGCTGGGCGAGTTCATCGGCGAGCGTTCCCTGCATGGTCGCGAGCGCCGCCTCGGCGCGGCCGATCTCGTCGTGCCGCCCGCTCGGGGCGATCACGCGCGATATGTCCTGCGGACGCTCGCCGAACGCGATGATGTTCCTGGTAAGCCGCCGCACGGGCCGCAGCACCATATGCCAGAGCGCCGCCCACAAGACGCAGGTGACCACCGCCGCGATCATCAGGGCGATATTGAGAAACGTGCGCGAAACGCGCCACAGCGCCTCCTTGAGCGGCGTCTCATCGAGGGTGACGGCGATGCCGGCTTGGTCGGGCGAGGCCCCGTTGGTTACGTGAATAATGGTCCCGGGTTTGGCGAACAGCGTATCGAATGCGGCTCGGATGCTGCCGACGAATGTTTCGCTGTCGAGATTGACCGTTTCAATGGAGCCGAGAGTGGCCGCGTGCCTGCCCTGCTCCGCGAGCACGCGCCATCCCGAAAGCGTCGCAACGGCAATGGCCTTCACGCCGACGCTCGCCAGAATTTTGCGGGCGAGCTCCGGCGGGAGGTCGTCCGGGCCGCCGCCGTCGAACGCTTCGAAGGCAGTTTGGGCCGACGCAAGCTTGTTGTGAAGCCATGTCTCGCGGAATGCCGCCAGCCGCGTCACGTAGAAAAGGCCCATTGCGAGCAGGACGAAGCCCAGAGTGACGACAAGCACCCGGCCCGCCAGGCCGGGGCCGCGCAGCCGGAGCGACCCCACAGGCGTGGCAGCAGGGAGCAAAGCCCCAACCGAGGCTCGGGTTTCCCCTCCGTTTCTGCGCCGGGCCGGCAGATCCAGCATTGCTCGCTCGATTCAGGCTCTGAAATCGTCTTCGATATAGGTTTGAATGATCGTCGAAAAATCCTCTTCCGCACGAAAGCCCAGGCTTCTCGCGCGAGCGGGGTCGAACGCCCGCGGCCAGCCGGCGACGATGCGGGCGATCGTCTCGTTCGGCTCCCGCCGGATCAGCCTCGTCGCCTTGTCGCCGGCGATCCGCCTCAGGGCGTCGATCTGTTCCCCGACGGTCACGGAGACCCCGGGCAGGGTCAGAGTGCGCCGGGCGCCGAGCAGGGATGAGTCCATTTCGGCTGCGCGCACGAGAAACTCCACCGCAGAGCGGGGCGAGGCGTGCCAATGGCGCACGTCCTCGCTCACGGGCAGGATCGCCTCCTTGCCGGCCAGCGGCTCCCGGATGATCCCCGAAAAGAACCCGGAGGCGGCCTTGTTCGGCGCGCCGGGCCGCACGCAGATGGTGGGGAGCCTGAGGCCGATCCCGTCGAAAAAGCCGCGCCTCGAGGAGTCGCCCAGAAGCAACTCGCAAATCGCCTTCTGGGTTCCGTAGCTCGTCAACGGCGCGGGCGCGAAGTCGTCGCCGATCACGTCGGGAAAGGGCGCGCCGAACACGGCGATCGATGAGGTGAACACGAGCCGCGGCCGGTAGACGCCGCCGGACAGCTCGTTTTCGCGGCGAATGGCCTCGAACAGAGCGCGGGTTCCATCGAGATTGATCGCATAACCCTTGTCGAAGTCGGCCTCCGCCTCCCCCGATACGACCGAGGCGAGCAGGAAGATCACGTCCGGCCGACCTTGGGCGAGCTTCGGGGCGACGTACGAGGCTGCGATGTCGAAGGCCTCGCACTCGACCGGGAAGGCGGCCTCGACCGGCTCCGGCGCCGCGATGTCGACAAGGCGCGCCCCGTCGATCGCCCTCCCAGCCAACCGCCCGTCGCGCGCCAGCCTCTGCGAGAGCTTGCGCCCGATCATTCCCGCCGCGCCGACGATGAGGACGTTCATGGATCAGCTACCCTTTCCTGCCGCCCCTGTCGTCGTGTTCGACCTTCACCGCGATGTAGGGCAATTTTGCCGCCGTGAGAAACCTGATCGGCCGGTCAAGTCCTCTATCAATCAAATTCCCGCCAAAAATGCTCGCCTTTCTTTTGCCGCAACCAGCCGCCAAAGGAGCCGAGTACCGTTAACAGAAAAAAGGTAGAATGGATGCGGAAGTTGATTCTTGTGGGCGCGATATTGGCTGGGTATACGAATGTTGCGACAGCCGACGAAAAGGGTATTGCTTCTTATTACCATAATCCTCATTACAGTGGACTGATAGCGGCGCACAAGACGCTCCCGTTCGGGACCCAGGTGCGCATCATCAATCTCGACAACGGCCACAGCGCCGTCGTGAAGATCGTCGACCGCGGCCCCTTCATCCGCGGCCGGATCATTGACGTCTCGGTCGCGGCCGCCGGCGTCCTCGGGTTCCGCGTGTCCGGAACGGCCCACGTGCAGATCGAGAAGATCTGAGCGAACCTCGTTTCCCATGACAGTGGCTTGGAGGGGCGCGCCCGAACGAAGCGCGCCCCTGGGTATACCGCCGCGGCGGGGCGAACCGGCTGGTTTGGCGGTTGCGCGCGACGGCCCCGGGCGGCGAAGGGAATTGTCCAGGATTCTGCCGAGGCGCGCCCCGCGCCGTTGGCCGCTCAATCAATTCAGGCTCTTGCGACGCTGTCTTCGAGCTCCGCTTGACGGGCTCGCGGTCCCTCGATGGGCCGGGACCCCATGGGAGGCCGATCGGTTAGATTTTCTTTCCTTTGAGTCCATCGTCCAGCCGACGCGGCTTGCCTTCATCGCCCTGTTGCAGGCGAAAAAGCGCCTGTTCTTGCTTCGTCGTTCCCGGTCATTTCGTTACACCTTCGCTTCAACAATCTTGTGTGACATTCTGAAAATAACCGCATCAACACGCGCGGAACGAAACCAGGCGGAGCGCGCCTCCGGGCTTTCTCCCTGTTAGCAGGGCGAAACAGGCGGAACGCCCCCGTTCGAGATCAAGCAACACTATCCTTCGGCGAGTGCGAGGGCCCTATCAATTCCCCCCCTCCAGAAGGCGCCGTGCGATCACCTGCGCCTGGATCTCGGCCGCTCCCTCGAAGATGTTGAGGATGCGCGCGTCGCAGAGAACGCGCGAGATCGGATATTCGAGCGCGAAGCCGTTGCCGCCGTGGATCTGCAGCGCATTGTCGGCCGCCGCCCAGGCGACCCGGGCGCCGAGCAGCTTGGCCATGCCCGCCTCGAGGTCGCAGCGGCGCCCGGCGTCCTTCGCGCGCCCAGCGAAATAGGTGATCTGGCGGGCGATGTGGATCTCGACCGCCATCATCGCCAGCTTGTCGGCAACCCGCGGAAAGTGAATCAGGGTCTTCCCGAACTGGACGCGTTCTCTGGCGTAGCGCAAGCCGAGTTCGAACGCGCATTGCGCGACCCCGACCGCCCGCGCGGCCGTCTGGATCCGGGCCGACTCGAACGTCTCCATCAGCTGCTTGAAGCCCTGGCCCTCGACGCCGCCAAGGAGAGCGGTGGCGGGGACGGAGAACCCGTCGAACGCGATCTCGTATTCCTTCATGCCGCGGTAGCCGAGGACCTCGATCTCCCCGCCGGACATTCCCTTCGCCGGGAACGGTTCCGCATCGGTTCCGCGCGGCTTCTCCGCGAGCAGCATCGAAAGCCCCCTGTAACCTTTCTCCTGCGGGTCGGTCCTGACAAGCAGCGTCATCAGGTCGGCGCGCACCGGATGGGTGATCCAGGTCTTGGCGCCGTGAACAGCATAGTCGTCGCCCTCCCGGACGGCCCGCGTCTTGAGGCTCGCGAGATCGGAGCCGGTGTTCGGCTCGGTGAAGACGGCCGTCGGCAAGATCTCGCCGCTGGCGATCTTGGGCAGGTATTTCTCCTTCTGCGCCTCGGTTCCGCCGACGAGGATGAGTTCGGCGGCGATCTCGGAGCGTGTGCCGAGCGAGCCGACGCCGATATAACCGCGCGACAATTCCTCGGACACCACGCACATCGCGACCTTGCCGAGCCCCATGCCGCCGTAGGATTCCGGAATAGTCAGGCCGAACACGCCCATCTGCGACAAGCCGGCGATGACTTCGAGCGGGATATAGGCGTTGGCGCGGTGCCATGTCTGGGCATCGGGAACGACTTCCGCGTCGGCGAACCGGCGCATCTCGGCGCGAATGGCCTCCAGCGTATCGTCGAGGCCCGGATCGCCGATCGCGCCCACATGCGCATGCTTGATCAATTCCGCCAGCGCCTTGCGGTTGTCGGGCGTGTTGCCCGACCGCATCAGCGCATTGACCACCGGCTCGTCGCGGAAAGGTTCGATGTCGGATTCCGACAGGCCGAAGTCGGTCAGGCGGACGATTTCGCCCTGGTTCATCGGGACGCCGCCGAAAATCTGGGCCAGATATTCGCCAAGCCCGATGCGGGTGAGCAGTTCCTCGGTCGGACCGAGGCGGCCGTCCTCGTGCATGCGTCGGGCGTAGGCGGCCATTTCCTTGATCGCTTCGACGTAAGTCGCAAGCCAGGCGAGCCCGTGGACGGCGTGCTGCTCCGCCTCGATTTTGGCTGCGCTGAGCTTCCCGTGGGCGCTGACCCGCTCACGCACCGCGGTGACCGCGCATTCCAGCAGGCCCTCGGCCGTGAACTGGGCCTGGCGGGCGAGATCGTCGAGCGTCACGAGCATTTCTCCTGAAGGGCTATGCTGCGTCGCACAATGCTGCCGCGCCGATCCTGTTGCAATGCGTCTTATTGCCGTTGTCGGGCGAAAATAAGCAGCCGGGCCCATAGCGCGCACCTGCCGGCCCGGCCTAAATGACGGGACAACGGGCGTTCAAGGGCCGGCGAGGCGCGAGTGGGCAGGCTGTTTTCAATCCTGTGGAGCGCGGCGGAGAAGTTTCTCGCCGACGACGGCTGGGCGATCGCCAGCTACATCGGCTTGACGCTGCTGACCTCCCTGTTCCCGTTCCTGATCTTCGTCGCTGCGGTGGCGGGCTTCCTCGGATCGGCAGAGCTGGCGAAAGAAGCGGCGCGGCTCGTGTTTGCGGAATGGCCTGACGTCGTCGCCCGGCCGATCGCCGAGGAGGTTTCGAATGTGCTGACGGCGCCGCGGGGCGGGCTTCTGACGCTGGGCGCGATCCTTTCTTCGTATTTCGCATCGAGCGCGATCGAGGCGCTCCGGGTCGGCCTGAACCGCGCCTACGGCCTCATCGAGATGCGGCCGTGGTGGCTCCTGAGACTCCAATCGCTCGGTCTCGTGCTGGTCGGATCTGTCGCCCTTCTAGCGCTTGCGTTCCTGGTCGTGCTTGGGCCGCTGATCCTCGACGCACTCGGAGCCTATCTGCCCTGGGTGGCGGCCGCGCACGAAATTCTGACCTTCGCCCGTCTCGCCATCGCGGCCTTCATGCTGGCGACGTCGCTGTTTCTGGCGCATCTCATCCTTCCGGCCCACCGGCCGAGAGTCGTTGACCTTCTCCCCGGCGTCGTGCTGACCTTCATCGCCAGCATCGCCTTCGGCGAGGCGTTCGGCGCGTATCTGAGCGAGTTCGTCCGCAATTACATCTCGATGTATGCGGGCCTCGCATCGGCGATGATCGCGCTCGTCTATCTCTACTGGGTTGCGCTGCTGTTCGTATTCGGCGGGGAACTGAACGCGGCGATCATGCGGGCGCGGCGGCGCTGAGCCGCATTTCGGACAGGCCTTCAGGCTTCGCATAGCCGGGCTCCCGTGTCGCCAGATCCTCCGCCGAAGCAGCTCCGATCGATTGAGAGACGGTCTTCGTTCCGGGGCCGGCTCAGCTTGTCGCGCCGAATACGCAAATCAGGCCGGGCGTCTCGATCCCGGCTTCGCGGCGGACCCACTGCGGCAGGGCGAGCAGAGGGCGAAGGCGGCAGGCCGCCGCGATTTCCGCGACATAGGCGGAGGCGTGGGCGAAACGCATGGCCGGGCCGAGCCTGAAACCGTCGCCTTCGAAGGTTTCGACGGAGAAGGCAAGAACGCCCGCTTTTGTCAACGCCCGCCGGCAGGCCGCGAACACAGGCTCGAGGTCGCCGAAATAGGGGAGCGCATCGGCGGCGACGATGCAGTCGAAGCTGGCCGGCGGCGAGCGTGTCAGAAAGGCGGTCGCGTCGGCGGTCTCCAGCGCATCGTAGAGACCGCGCCGGCGCGCCCGGGCGACCATTGCCGGAGAGATGTCGACGCCGGTCAGGCGATCCACCCGCACGCGCAACGCGTCACCGGCAAGGCCTGTGCCGCAGCCGATGTCGAGGGCCGAGGCGAAACGGCGGGCAGGGGCGGCGGCGTCCAGCGCTTGGACGATCACCGCCGGGCCGCGATAGTCGAGACCGTCGGTCAAGTGCGCTTCGAAGCGCGCTGCGTAATCGTCGAACAGCCGCTGCACATAGGCCTGCGGAAGGGCGCTCGGCCGCTCGCCCCGCCCCAAGATCGCGAGGCGAGGTCCAGCGCACTGCGAGTCGGACGGGTCCGCCGACAGCGTCCTGCGAAACGCCTCGGCAGCGCCGGCGACATCTCCGAGATCTTCCCGCGCCTTGGCGAGGGCGAACCAGGCCGGTGGCCAATGCGGCGCCTGCTCGAGGGCTTGCTCGAACATCTCCGATGCGGCGTCAAAATCGCCGTCCTCGGCGGCGGCCTTGCCGTAGGCGTATCGGCGCCAGGCGATGAGATCGCCGCAGGCGAGGGGGTCGTCCGTCATGGTGGCAGCCGCTCCGTTGGGTGACGTTCCTATTGACACGGTTCTCTCGCGATTCAACCATTCTCTGCGGACACGTCGGGGACGAAGCGATGACGAGTTGGAGCACGCAGCCGCGCATCGCGATCGTCGGGGCCGGAATGGGTGGCCTCACCTTGTCGCTTTCCCTGAGCCGGCGCGGCCTCTCGGCGGATGTCTTCGAGCAGGCTCATGAACTGGCGGAAATCGGCGCCGCAGTGGCGCTGTCGGCGAACGGGACGCGCGAGCTCGAGCGTCTCGGGCTTCTGGACGCGCTGGTCGCCGTGTCCACGGAGCCGACCGAACTCGTCTACCGGAACGGCCGGACCGGCGAGCGGATCGCCGCGCATCCGGTTCGACTCGACGGCGCCTATCGCAGCCGGTTCGGCGCGCCCTACTGCGGCGTTCACCGCGCCGAACTCCAGCGCATTCTTGGCGGATCGCTGGAGGACGGGCGGCTGCATCTCGGCCGCCGCCTCGTCGATCTTCAGGACCGCGACGACCGCGTCGTGCTGAGGTTCGCCGACGGAGGAAGCGTCGAAGCCGACTGGGTGGTCGCGGCGGACGGAGTGCGGTCGGTCGCCCGTCGCCATGTCGCGGGGGACGATCGTCTGCTCTATTCGCGGACGAGCGGGTTTCGCGGGATCGTGCCGACGACGCGCTTGCGGTCGCTGCCGGATCCGGAGGCGATACAGTTCTGGATGGGCCCGTCCGCGCATCTGCTTCATTACGCAATCGGAGCGCGGGCCGATCACGTCAACTTCCTGGCCGTCGTCGAAGGACCAGCGGAATGGCGCGACCCGGAGAAGGGCCTCGCTGAGGCGAGCCCGGAGGAAGCGCTGGCGGCTTTCGAGGGATGGCATCCGGCTGTGACCGAGATGATCGGCGCCGTGCGCCACGACTTGCGATGGGGATTGTTCCTGGCCAAGCCCCTGAGATGCTGGCGTCGCGGGCGGGTCGCGCTCCTCGGCGATGCGGCGCACGCGATGCTGCCGCATCATGGGCAAGGCGCCAATACGACCATCGAGGACGCGGTCACGCTCGCAGAACTGATTGGACAGGACCCGAAAAACATCGAGGCGGCGCTCGAGACTTATGAAGTTCTGCGCAAAGCGCGAACCCGGACGATCCAGCGTGCGTCATGGGCGGGAAACGAAGCGTTGCATCTTTCCGACGGACCGGACGCCGCGCGGCGGAACGAACGCATGTCGCGCTTCCCGGACGACTTCGGCTGGATTCATGCGTTCGACGCGCTCGAGTCCGCTCGGTCCGCTAGCGCTCGATAGGCGTTTCCGCACGGATTTGCCCGCCGTCGCGGGCGCTCAGTGCCTCCTTCGCCGCAGGGTGTCGAAATAGACGACAATGATGATCAGCGCCCCGGTGACGATCCGCTGCAAGAAGGGATTGAGGTTGAGCAGGTTGGCGCCGTTGTTTAACGTCGTCAGGATGAAGGAGCCGATCAGGGGCCCCTGCACCGTGCCGACCCCGCCGAAGAGGCTGGTGCCGCCGATGACCGACGAGGCGATCGCCTGCAATTCCCACCCCTCGCCCTGGCCCGGATTGCCGATGCCGATCCGCATGGCGAGCAAAATCCCGACGATGGCGGCGCATGTGGCCGATATGACGTAGGCGAGATAGATCATCGCCGTGACGTTGACGCCGGAAAGAATCGCGGCCTCCTTGTTCCCGCCGATGACGATGAGATAGCGGCCCCAAGGGTACTTCGTGAGGAGGATGTAAAGAGGGAGTGCGACGACGATCACCATCCAGAACAGCGTCGGGATTGCGAACCACCTCCCGCTCGTCCAGGGAAAGCCGAGGAAGCTCGCGCGCGAGAAGCCGGTGAAGGCGTCGTTGTCGACCGAAATCGTCGCGCCGTTGGTGATGAGAAAGCCGATGCCGCGCAAAGCGTACATCGTCGCCAGCGTCATGATGAACGGGGGCAGACCCAACTGCGTGACGCCGAAGGCGTGGAAGAGGCCGATCAAAACGCCGATCGCGAGCGAGATCGCGACGGCGCCGGCGACGGTCGAGGCAAAGCCGAGATGGTTGGCGAGCAACAGGGCCACCGTCATCGAGATGAATCCGGTGACCGCGCCGACCGAAAGGTCGATGCCGCCGGTGATGATGGTGAAGGTCTCGCCGATGGCGAGGATCGCGATCATCGCCCCCTGGCGAAGGAGGTTGGCCATGTTGTTCGCGGTCCAGAAGGTCGTGGTCGCGAACGACAGCGCGATCCATATGACGAGCAGCACGACGAGGAGAGTGAGACTGAACAGCACGTTCAGCCGGCGGCTGCGCCGTTCATCCTGAGAGATGGTCTGGATGGTATGATCCGTCATTTCCGCTGGACTCCGCGCGGCGCCCTAAACGCCGATCGCCTCGGTGAGTGTTATTTCCTGGGTAGCGTCCTTGTGTCCGTGGCTTGCGACGAGTCCGCCCGCCGGAAAGACGTGCAGGGTGTCGGCGAGCCTGCAGACCTCCGGCAGGCAGGACGAGATCATGATGACGCCCACGCCCTTCGCGAGTTGGGGGGCCGAGCAGCCGACAGATTTCCGCCCTCGCGCCGACGTGACGCCAGCGGTGGGCTCGTCGAAGATGAAGAGCCTGTTGCGATTGAGCCACTTGCCGACCCCGTCCTCGAGGACGTGAATCGCGCCGAAAAGCTTGTCCAGCTTGTGGAATGCGAGCGGCGACGCGCCATCGGCCGGGGCGGCGGTGACAACTGAGGTCATGGTCGCGCTCTTGGACGAATCATTCTTGGTTTAAAGGTACATCATCCGCCGCGCCTTGGCGTCGCGCAAGGCATTCTGTCACGCGCCGGCCCGTGAATACGGCTTCATGGAGGCAAAATGGGCGCGCCGACGCCGCAGCGCCGGCGCGCCCATCGGCGGATCACTTCGGCGGATAGAGCAGCTTGTGCTCCTTCTCATTATTCATGTTGGCCTTGGTGACGAGGTTCGCGCCGGTGTCGACGAAGGCCTCGACCTTTTCGCCCTTGGAGGCCGCGAGCGCGGTCTTCACGCCGTCATAGCCCATGCGATAGGGGTCCTGCAGCAGAAGGGCGGCGATCGTGCCGTCCTCGAGATATCCGATCAGCTTAGGGTCGGCGTCGAAGCAGACGAGCTTGATCGTGTCGCCCTTCTTGTTCTCCGCGATCGCCTGGCTCGCGCCCTGGCACTGGATGAGATTGTCGGCGAACACGCCGCGCAAGTTCGGCATAGCGGTGATGAGGTCGGTCATGATGTTGAGGCCGGTCGTCGCGTTGCCGTCCGAGACCCTGTCCGCCACCAGCTTGAGGCCGGGATATTTGGCCGCCAGCTCCTCCTTAAAGCCTTTGTTGCGGGCCTCGAGCGAGCCGACGCCGGGCAGATGGGTGATCAGCGCGACTTCGCCCTCGTCCTTGCCATATTTCTCCTTGATCGCCGCGGCCATGCCATCGGCGGCGATGCGGCCGCCCTGCACGTTGTCCGTGGTCAGGAACGAGGTGAAAGCCTTCGAGTCCGCCGCGGAATCGATGCCGATGATCGGCACCTTCTTCGCCGCTTCGTCGATCGGCGCGCCGAGCGCCTTGAACTGGGTCGGGGCGATAACGACTGCGGCGGGCTTTCCGGCCACCGCGTTCTCGAGGATTGTAATCTCGCCGTTGATGTCGGCTTCCGACTGGGCGCCGAGCTCGGGGACATTGACGTTGAGATCCTTGGCGGCCTGGCGGGCGCCGGCGAACACGATCTGCCAATAGGCCGAGGTCGTGTCCTTGACGATGACCGGGATCGTCGGCTTGTCGGCGGCGTAGCTAGGCGCGCTTAGGGCGGCGAGCGACGTCAAAGCGGTCGCGATCAGGAATTTTTTCATGCTTTTCCTCCAATTTTGAGAGCCAGGGCGGCTCTCTTCTGCTTTCGATTCCGGCGAACCGGATCGTGCTTCGTGGGATGATCGCTCATCCGGAAAGGGTTGAAGCGGCTTCCTTCGCCGCCGCGAGCGCAGTGTGGCTTACACGACAATTACCGGCCTCAGCAAGCTCTACCCGTGCGCCGAAACGTCGATGTGCTTTGACTTTGCGACTGGTAAGAATTTCAGCCAAACAACGATCGAAAAGCGGATTCCGGACCCGGTCGAAGGCCGTGTCGCAATGAGCGCGCGCCTCTTTTCGCGTTCCTGAACTGGCGATAGCCGATATTGCCTCCTTCGCCCTTTCTGCCGGGAAGCACAGTGCCCGGCGGGGCGGCGCCCTCCCTGGACGCCCGCGAACGTCCTGTTCCGGCTCGAAACAGGCAGGAATTCTTCCTGTTATATCTCCGTCCGGGTGGCCGGGAAGCGCAAGGGTCGATCCGGTTTCTCCCGGTCACCAGGGAGAAACAGGGAGAACTCCTCTGACGAGCGAGCGCGTCGGCCGATCGAAAATTGCGTCTTGCCCGGCGGAGGACAAGCCAACCAGGAGCGCCCGGCCCGCTTGCCGAGTTTCGGATTCGCCGTCGGGCCTTCGGGCAAGCCGGAATGACAGCGGCGGCGGGCGGCGGTTCGACCCGATCGCATCCCGCTCTAATGAACCAGCGGCGAACCGTCCGCTCTCGCCCCGCAGAGCGAGACTTCGAGGCCGAGCTCGGCGGCGAGCGCCGCCTTCGTCGCCAGCGCGAGGTCCGCCTCCTCGGGCGAATTGGCGTAGGCGACCTGGATGTGGTTCGCCTTGTGCCGCGCCATCATCTGGTCGCGCGTCACCCCGTGCAGCACGCCATGCATGATCGGCCACTGCGGCGTTGTGTCGCGCCAGCGCCGCTCGGTCTCCTCCTTCGGCAGCGCCGCTACGCGGGCGCGGCCGATATCCATCTTGAGCCGACCCGATTCGACGAAGACGCGCGACCACACGATGGAGCCGGGCTTGGCGATTCCGCGCACCGTTCCGCCGCCGAGACGGAAATACATCGGGGGCTGACGCAGGCTGTCCGTGCCGGCCCAGCCGCCGATGTGGTGGGCCGGCGGAGCGGCGCCGGAGATCTCGAACACCCAGACGTAGTCCTCGGTGCTGCCGCTTCGGTCGGCGTCGCCCCATCGGATGTCGTGCAGTGTCGTTTCGACGGGCTGTCCGAGCGCCCGATGCACGCGGTTGGTGAACAAAGCGTCGAGCCCGGCGCATTCGTCCACCTCATTGAAGTGGACGATGGCCTGTCCGTCGCGGATCGGTTTTCCGTCTGCGCCCCTCACCGGCGGGCGGTCGTCGTTGTTCAGCATCCCCTCGGCGAGGTCGGAGGCGGGCATGAGGTCTTTCAGACCCTGCTGGTACTGGATGCCGATGGCGTCACAGCCGAAAGTGTCGGCGATGCGGGCCGCCGCGATGTACATCCGGCACTGGTCGAGGACCTGTTCGAGCGTCAGGTCAGCGGCCGGGTCGGCGCCGAAATGGAACGTCATGCCTTTCTGGATCAGCCAGTCGTAAACGGCGCGGGCCTCCGCGTCGGGAACCTCGCGGGAGGCAGCGTAAAGCGCGGATTGCGACAGGCGTTCCTTGAACACGCCGAGCGGGAACAGAAGCTCGTCCGGGATGATCGCGTTGTACATCCCCATGCAGCCTTCGTCGAAGATGCCCATAATTGCCTTGCGCCGGCGGAAATCGCCGGCGATCGCGCCCGCGAGCTCGCGGGCCCGCGAGGGCGCCGAGGCCGGGTTGAACGGGTGGACGTGGGAAGCGTCGTGCGTGACGCGGCCCTCGCTCAACCACTGACCGAGCTTGTCCTTGAACGGCTCGTCGGTGAAGGTCTCGCTCCACAAAGTGCTGTAGGGCACGCCGGCTTTGGTCAAAGATCCGTTCAGATTGAGCATCCCGACAAGGCCGGGCCATTGCCCTGACCAGTTCGCCACCGTGAGAATCGCGCCGCGATGGCCGATCAGCCCGGGCAGAACGTGGTTGGTGTATTGCCAAACGGCTTCGGCGACGATGATCGGCGCCTGCGGATCAACCTTGGCGAAGATCTCGAGGCCCTGCTTCTGGCTGGCGATGAATCCATGCTTGAGAGCCGGATCATAGGGATGGGCGCGTTCGACCTCGACGCCGAATGCGGCCAGCGCGGAAGAGACCTGCTTCTCCATCGCTTCCTGCGCGGGCCAGCAGGTTTCGTTGGCGCTCTGCCGCAAGTCGCCGCTCGCCGCCATCAGGATTTTTTTCCGGGCCATGGTCGCGCCTCCCATCACTATGTTTATCGGCGAACTCCAGGTCCGCCGACCGCCGCTCAAGGCTTGGCCATTGTTTCCAAGGAGTTTGCCGGACCGGTGGACATCATCGGCGGGTCCACCGCCTATAGCAACAAACTTCCCCGAAGGGTCAAGCCGCCGACCCTATACGCGGATTGCGCAGGCCGGAATTGATGCGGCTCAAAAACGTGAGCCCGGTTGATTTTTCCTCCCGTCTCTGATTGATAGTGTGCCCATGCGAACCTGGTCGGCGACCCTGCGACTTATCCGCCCGGCGCTCTGAAGCGCCGGGACGCACATTTTCGCTTCGGATTTTCCCCAGCCGAGACAATCCACCCGCGACCGACTCGCTCACAGCCGAGACCGGCGCAATCTTCCAGGGTTCGTCATGACCGCCATGCCCGTTTCCAAGTACCGCGCTTTCCAGCCCATCGTCCTGTCCGATCGGCAGTGGCCGTCGCGCATCATCGATAAGGCCCCGATCTGGTGTTCGGTCGACCTTCGCGACGGCAACCAGGCGCTGATCGAGCCGATGGGCGTCGATCGCAAGAACCGCATGTTCCGGCTGCTCGTGACCATGGGCTTCAAGGAGATCGAGGTCGCCTTTCCCTCGGCGTCGCAGACCGATTTCGACTTCGTCCGCTCGATCATCGAGGCCGGCGACATTCCCGAGGGCGTCGCGATCCAGGTGCTGACCCAGTGCCGCCCCGAGCTGATCGAGCGCACCTTCGAAGCGGTGAAGGGCGCGAAGAAGGTCATCGTCCATTTCTACAACTCGACCTCCACTTTGCAGCGCGAAGTCGTGTTCCGCACCGATCGCAAGGGGGTGACCGATATCGCGGTGGCGGCGGCGAGAAAGGTCAGGGCGCTCGCGGACGCGGCGCCCGGAACGGACTTCCAGTTCGAGTATTCGCCCGAGAGCTTCACCGGCACCGAGCTCGATTTCGCGCTGGAGATCTGCGAGGCGGTGAAGGACGTGATCCGGCCGACGCCGGGGAAGCGGCTGATCCTGAACCTGCCGGCGACGGTCGAGATGGCGACGCCGAACACCTACGCCGACCAGTTCGAATGGTTCGGGCGGCACATCTCCGACCGCTCGAGCGTGATCCTGTCCGTCCATCCGCACAATGACCGCGGCACGGCGGTCGCCGCGGCGGAGCTCGCGCTTATGGCGGGCGCCGAACGCGTCGAGGGAACCCTGTTCGGCAACGGCGAACGGACCGGCAACGTCGACATCGTAACGATGGCGCTGAACCTCTTCACCCAGGGTGTCGATCCCGAGCTCGACCTGCGCAATGTGAACGCGATCAAGGAAATCGTCGAGCACTGCAACCAGCTGCCGGTGCATCAGCGGCATCCTTACGTCGGCGAACTGGTCTACACGGCCTTCTCCGGCTCGCATCAGGACGCGATCAAGAAAGGCTTCGAGGCGCAGGCCATGCGCAACGATCCCCTTTTCCAGGTGCCCTACCTGCCGATCGACCCGAAGGACGTCGGGCGCGACTACGAGGCGGTGATCCGCATCAACAGCCAGTCCGGCAAGGGCGGAATGGCGTATATCCTGAAGGCCGATTACGGGCTCGACCTGCCCCGATCGCTGCAGGTCGAGTTCTCCAAGATCGCGCAGGGGCGGATGGATGGGGATGGCAGGGAGCTGACCTCGCCGGAACTGTGGGCGCTGTTCCGGCAATCCTATCTTCTCGACGACGCGCCGATGGCCCTGGTCAAGCAGCAGACGATACCGACGAGCCCGGACAATCGTGAGCTCGTTGCGACCCTGCGCAAGGCGGACGGGACGACGTTCACGATCGAAGGGGAAGGCAATGGCCCGGTGGACGCGTTCGTCGACGCCCTTAAGAAGGCGTTTGGCGTCGAGTTCTCGTTTATCGATTATCTCGAGCATGCCGTCGGGCGCGGCGCCAACGCGACCGCCGCCAGCTATGTCGAGATCCACGACGCGGGCGATCGCGTCCTGCACGGCGTGGGCATCGACCCGAACATCGTGATGGCCTCGCTCAAGGCGACGCTCAGCGCCGTGATGCGGCTGATGCGGCGCGAGGGCAGGATCTAGGCGGGACACCCCGGCAAAACGAGAAGGAGCTTTGCCATGACTCTCCATCCGGCTCTCAGCCCCGGCCGGGTCGCGGTCGTCACCGGCGCCGCAAGCGGCATCGGTCTCGCCGCCGCGGCGAAATTCGCCGCGCTTGGCATGAAGGTCGTCATGGCCGACGCCGACGCCCGGCGGCTCGAGGCGGCCGAGGATCGGGTGTCGCGGCTGGCGTCGCATACCGGCGACGTCCGGCTCTGCGTCGCCGACGTCAGTGACGTGGCCGACGTCGAGCGCCTGAAGGACCTGACCTTCGCCGACTTCGGCGAGGTCGCGGTCCTGATGAACAACGCTGGAGTGGAGGGCGGCGACGGAGTCCTCGGCGATCTCGAAAAATGGCGCCGGGTCATCGACGTGAATCTCTGGGGCGTTATCCACGGCGTGAACGTGTTCGCGCCGGAGATGATCGGGCAGAGCGCTCCTTCGGCGATCGTCAATACGGGCTCGAAGCAGGGGATCACCTGTCCGCCCGGCGACACCGCCTACAATGTTTCGAAAGCCGGAGTTAAGGTCGTGACCGAGGCGCTCGCCCACGAGCTGCGCAATACCGCTGGCGCCCAGGTCAGCGCGCATTTGCTCATTCCGGGATTCACCTTCACTGGGCTCACGAGGGCCGCGGACAAGCCGGCCGGCGCCTGGACGGCCGACCAGGTGATCGACCTCATGATCGACTCCATGTCGGCTGGCGACTTCTATATCCTCTGCCCCGACAACGAAGTCACGCGCGCCACCGACGAGCGGCGCATCCTGTGGGCGGCGGGCGATATCGTCGAGAACCGTCCGCCTTTGTCACGATGGCACCCGGACTACAAGGCGGCCTTCGCCGAATTCGCCAAGGGTGCTGGGAAGCGCTGAGGCCGTCCTTCAGGCGCCTGCCGGGGCAACTTCAGGCGCCCGGGCGTCGAGGCCGCCGGACCGTTGCTGCGCCGATTCGTCGCTGCGAGGGCTGCGGCGATCGCGGCGCCGATACCCATGAGAATCCAGGTCGGTGGTTCCCAGGCGGTTCGGCGCAATCACTCAACGGTCGAGTGAAGGATGGCGTTTCGCGAAGTCGTCGCAAAGCCGGTTGAAGGGAGTTGCACAATGGGAAGCGGCGCCAGCGCTCATGCCGTCGGCAGCGTCACCATGAAAGTCGAGCCCTCGCCCGGACGCGAACGCACGCCTATCGTCCAGCCGTAGCGATCGGCTATCGCTTTGCAGATCGCGAGCCCGATCCCGGTTCCCGAATATTCCGTAATGTCGTGCAGGCGCTTGAACGGCTCGAATATCTGCCTGGCGAACGCCTCGTCAAACCCAATTCCCTGGTCGGCGATCGAAAGCGTCGCGCGGGCGCGGTCGATCGGCCTCGCTCGGATCCCGATCGCCGGAGCAACCCCTGGCTTATGGTACTTGATCGCGTTCGACACGATGTTCTGGACGAGCCGCCCGAGCTGAGCGCGGTCCGCCGGCACCACGAGCGGCGGGATGTCGACGTCGATCCGCGCCCCGGTTTCTTCGATCGAAGCCGACAGGTCGCCGAGCGCCAGTTCGACTTCCGCACGAAGGTCGAGCGGCTCGAGGCGCGTTTCGCTCCCGGTGACCCGCGAGAAGGTGAGGAGGTTCTGGACCATCCGCCGTGCGCGCACGGCGGAATTCTGGACGACCGAGGTGGCGCGAACGATGTCGTCGCGGTCAGACCGCGCGATCGCCTTGTCGAGCAGGTCGGCGTAGACGGCGATCTTGCGCAGGGGCTCCTGCAGATCGTGCGAGGCGACATAGGCGAACTGGGTCAGCCGTTCGTTGGCGATTTCGAGGTCGGCCGCGCGTCGCGCGAGCTCCTCCTCGGCGCGACGACGGCCGGTGATGTCGACGATGGTCGCAAGCGCAATCGGACCAAACTCGACCTCGATCGGCGTCAGCGCGATCTCGACCGGAAACTCCCGCCCATCCTTGTGCGCCCCGTACAGATCGCGGCCAGCGCCCATTGGGCGTGCGCTCGGACCGGCGAAAAAGCCCCGGCGCATCGCCCCATGGGCCTCCCGTGACCGCGCCGGAACGAGAATGTCGATCGACTGCCCGATCAGCTCGAAGCTGGCGTAGCCGAACATCCGCTCGGTCTCTGCGTTGGCGAATTCGATCAGACCGTCGGCGTCGACCATGATCATGGCGGCAGGAGACGCGTCGACGGCCAGCCGGAAGCGATCGTCGCCTTGCGCTCGCGTTTGCATGGTCTCGCCTCACTCCAGCCTCTTGCGGCTGCTACGGCCGCAGGGATCCCGCGAGCCGCATGATGTGATAATGAGTTCGCATTCTTATGGTCAGATGAACCTCCTAATGCCAGACGCAACCGCCACGCCCAGACCCTGCCGAGTTCTGTTGATCGAGGATGATCCCGACGATGTTTTTCTTTTCGAGCGCGCTTTGGACAGCGTGAAGGCCGGATTGCGGCGGGAAGTCGCCCTCGAGCGGGCCGGCGACGGGCTGGAAGCCGCCTATCGGGTTTCGATCGAAGATCTGACCAACAGGCTGCCGGACGTGCTGGTGCTCGATCTCAACATGCCGCGGCTGAACGGCGTCAAGTTCCTGCACGCCTTGCGCGCGACGCTGGAGCTCAGCGACCTGCCGGTGGTCGTCCTGACGACTTCGACAGCCCGGCTGGTCCACGACGAGGCGCTGCGCGCCGGCGCCGACAAGGTCTACGTCAAGCCAGACAGCGCCGACGCGCTGTCGGCGATCGCCGTCGAGATCGTCGACCGCGGCCTGGCATTCGCGCAGTCGCGTCCGTGAGCAGAGGCCCACCGCGAGCACGCGGGCGCGTCTGAACGTCAGAGAGTTTGGGCGAATTCCCCTGCGGCGCCGGCGCGGAATTTCTTAAGCTCGCCCGAATTGCAGGTTATGCATGCCCTTTCCGAGCTGAGTTGCGCGTTTATCGACAAGTCCAGACCCTGTCGGCTTCTCGAAGAGCGGGGAAGCGCCGGCTTGCGCTTATCGCCTGGCGTCCCATCGGGCGCTTGGGCGAATGAGAGGAGTCTGTCCTGATCGCGGGCATCGTCTACGTCCTGCTTCAGGTCGCGTTCCTGATGGCGCTGAGGCCCGACGATCTCGCCCACGGATGGTCGCAGCTGACCTTCGCCGGAGCGGCAGGACCGTTCGCCGGGCTGGCCGCGACCCTCGGCCTCGGCTGGCTTGCGGCCTTGCTTTACATCGACGCCTACATTTCCCCGAGCGGCACGGCGCTGATATACATGACCGGCGGCTCGCGGATCCTGTTCGCGACGGGCGAGACCGCCGCGGGCTCGCGCTGGCTCACCGCGCTCAACCCGGCGAGGGCGCCCTGGGCCGGCGGCTTGTGACGTGGGCGGTTGGCGTCCTGTTCCTGCTGCCGTTTCCGGCCTGGCAGCTGATGGTTTCCTACATCACCTCGGTGACTGTCATCACCTACGGGCTTGGTCCGATCGTGCTGCTCGTCCTGCGCCGCAACCAGCCGGAGCTTCAGAGGCCGTTCCGCCTCTGGGGCGCCGAGATCCTGGCGCCGCTCGCGTTCGTGTGGGGCAACTGGATCCTCTATTGGACCGGGTTCAGGACGGACAGCTTCCTCTACATCATCATGGTCGGCGTCTTCGTGCTCTACGCGCTCTACTATCACCTCGTCGCCCGGATGCCGGTGGCGGAGTTCGGCTGGCGCTACATCGCCTGGCTGTTTCCCTGGTTCGGCGGCATGCGGATGATTTCAGCGTTCGGGGACGTCGACGGCGGCCTCGGCTGGCTGACCTTCTGGCCGGGCGTGATTGCGGTCACGGTCTGGAGCCTGATCGTCATGGAGCTCGCCCTCCGGTCGTCGCTGCCGGCGGTCGGGACCGCGGACATGATGGCGAGGATGGAGTCCACGATCTGAGGCTCGCTGTCGACGGGCGGCCGGCTCAGGCCTGCGCGCCGCCCGCGAGCTGGCCGGCGAGCGCTTCGAGTCGGGCGCCGAGCGCATCCATCCGGGCCGCCGCCGCGTCGGACCGGGCGACCGCGGCGCGAGCGCGCTCGCGCTCGGCTTCGACCTGGTCGCGCGCCTCGGTAAGGCTGTCGGCGATGGTCAGCGCGGCCATGACGACGAGCCGCTGGTCTCCGACCTCTCCAAAGGATGCACGCAGTTCCGTGATCTTGCCGTCGATCATCGCCGCCAGTTGCGCCAGCCGCGTCTCCTCGCCCTCGCTGCAGGCGAGGCGGTACTTGCGGTTGTCGATCGTCACCGATACCTGCGCCATGGCGCGACCTTCCCTTGCCGGCGCCGGGCGCCTAGTCCGCCGGCGGATCCACGCGTTCGATGATCGCGCCGATCGCCTGCGCGGCGCGCGCAAGCCGCTCATCGGCTTCGGCGTTGGCCGCCTCGAGGGTGCGGGAGCGGTCGAGCGCGGCGTCGAGTTCGACCGCAAGGCGCGAGCGGTCGTCCTGCATCAGGGCGTATTCTTCTTCCGCATCGGCGCGCGCCTCGTCATGGCGCATCCGCCGCTCGGCTGCGCGCTCAAGCTGGTCGACGGCGGCTGCGAGCCGCTTCAGGGAGGTGTCCAACGCGTCCGACATGGTTTCGCGTCCGTCCATTGCAACGTTTTCTTTACGCGACACTTGAACAGGGCGTCAACGCGGGACGGCGCGGAAATCTGTGCACATTGACAGGCTGCCGAAGCCTTCCCTAACTGGCGGGCGTCTCGCCCGCCCGGGGCGAGGCGATCCAGGCACGAGGAGACCCTCCATGGCGACGACACCGAGCCACGATTCCATGGCCAACGCCATTCGATTTCTCGCCGTCGACGCTGTGGAGAAGGCCAAGAGCGGCCATCCCGGCTTGCCGATGGGCGCAGCCGACGTGGCGACCGTTCTCTTCCGCGACGTCCTGAAGTTCGACGCGTCCGATCCGCACTGGCCCGACCGCGACCGCTTCGTGCTGTCGGCCGGCCACGGTTCGATGCTCCTCTATGCGCTGCTCTATCTGACCGGCGAGAGCGGCGAAAAGGGGCTGACGATCGAGGATCTGAAGTCCTTCCGCCAGGTCGGCTCGAAGACCCCGGGCCATCCGGAATACGGCCATACGCTCGGGGTCGAGACGACCACGGGCCCGCTGGGGCAAGGTATCGCGACGGCCGTCGGCATGGCGATCGCCGAACGGATGCTGGCGGCGCACTTTCCCGGGATCGTCGACCACCGCACCTACGTGCTCGCCTCCGACGGCGACCTCATGGAGGGCGTCAGCCAGGAGGCGATCGCTATCGCCGGCCATTACAGGCTCAAGAAGCTGATCGTGTTTTACGACGACAACGGCATTTCGATCGACGGCAAGACGTCGCTCTCCGACTCCGTCGATCAGGTCATGCGCTTCGAATCTGCCGGCTGGAACGCGAGCCGGATCGACGGGCACGATCAGGACGCGATCCTTGCCGCCGTGCGCGCCGCCCAGAATTCCGACCGCCCGACCATGATCGCCTGCAAGACGACGATCGGCTTCGGCCTGCCGACCAAGGCCGGGACGAACAAGGCGCATGGCGAGGCGCCCGGCGCGGCCGAGGTCGCCGGCGCGCGCAAGAACCTCAACTGGCCTTACGAGCCCTTCGTCGTGCCGGACGACATTCTCGCCGCCTGGCGGGCGGTCGGCGCGCGCGGCAAGCCGCAGAACGAGGCATGGCGGGCGAGGCTGGACGGACTCGAGGCGCAAGCGCGGGCCGAATTCGAACGGCGGATCCGGGGCGAGCTTCCTGCCGACCTCGACTCGGTCATCGGCGCCTACAAGCGGAAGCTCGCCGCCGACGCGCCGGAGATCGCGACCCGCAAGGCGGGCGAGGCGGCCCTCAACGTGATCGCGCCCGCCGTGCCGGAACTGGTCACGGGCTCGGCCGATCTGACCGGCTCAAACAACACCAAGGTCGCGGCCACGCCGGAGATCACGCCGGAAAACTTCTCCGGCCGCTACATTCACTGGGGCATCCGCGAGCATGGCATGGCGGCCGCCTGCAACGGCATGGCGGTTCACGGCGGCTTCATCCCGTCGGGCGCGTCCTTTCTCGCCTTCACCGACTATTGTCGGCCCTCGCTGCGGCTCGCGGCGCTGATGAAGATCCGCGTCGTGCACGTTTTCACCCACGATTCGATCGGGCTCGGCGAGGACGGACCGACGCACCAGCCGATCGAGCAGATTGCATCGCTCCGCGCCATGCCCAATCTCTATCTCTGGCGGCCCGCCGATAGCGTGGAGACGGTCGAGAGCTGGCAGGCGGCGCTGGAAAAGCCGCACTCGCCCTCGATTCTCGCGCTGACGCGCCAGAACCTGCCCGCCCTGCGGCGGACGCATGTCGCCGAGAATCTCAGCGCGAAGGGCGCCTACGAGATTTCTCCGGCCGAGGGGGAGGCGGCGGTTTCGATCTTCGCGTCCGGGTCGGAGGTTTCGCTCGCGGTCGCCGCGCAGGCGCTCCTGAAGGGGAGGGGGATCGCCGCCCGCGTCGTCTCCGTGCCTTGCATGGATGCTTTCTTCGATCAGCCGGAGGATTACCGCCGATCGGTGATTGGCTCTGCGAAAGTCAAGGTCGGCGTCGAGGCCGCGGTGCGGCAGGGCTGGGACGCCATTATCGGCGACGGCCCGTTCATCGGCATGAAGGGCTTCGGAGAGAGCGGCCCCTACAAGGACGTCTATCGGTTCTTCGGCATTACGCCGGAAGCCGTCGCGGACGCCGCGGCTGCGAGGATATGAACTTGAGTTCGGCGCCGTAGACGAATTGTCGCATCCACCGGATATTCTGTAGACTTTAGGCTAGCGAAGGCGCATGTAGCGCGCGCTTTTAACGCGGCGGTTTCCACGGACCGGTCCGCCGGCGGTCGCGGTATCCGGTCTGGCATGAGGAGAGTTTATCGATGGTCACAAAAGTAGCGATCAACGGCTTCGGACGCATCGGGCGGCTCGTGCTGCGCGCCATGATCGAATCGGGCCGCAAGGACATCGAGGTCGTCGCGATCAACGACCTGGGTCCGGTCGAGACCAACGCGCACCTGCTGCGCTTCGACAGCGTGCACGGGCGCTTCCCGCACGAGGTCACGGTCGAGGGCGACTCGATCCATGTCGCCGGTCACAAGATCAAGGTGACGGCGATCAGGAACCCGGCCGAGCTTCCCTACAAGGAACTCGGGGTGGACATCGCGCTCGAGTGCACCGGCATTTTCACCGCGCGTGAAAAGGCGGCAATTCTGCTGACCGCCGGCGCCAAGCGCGTCATCGTCTCCGCCCCGTCTGACGGCGCCGACCTCACTGTCGTCTATGGCGTCAATCACGACAAGCTGACCAAGGATCACCTGGTCATCTCGAACGCTTCGTGCACGACGAACTGCCTCGCGCCGGTGGCCAAGGTGCTCAACGACGCGATCGGCATTCAGCACGGCTTTATGACGACGATCCACTCCTACACCGGCGACCAGCCGACGCTGGACACCCTGCACAAGGACCTCTACCGCTCGCGCGCCGCGGCGTTGTCGATGATCCCGACGACGACCGGCGCCGCCAAGGCGGTCGGCCTCGTCCTGCCGGAACTCAAGGGCAAGCTCGACGGCTCGGCGATCCGTGTGACGACCCCGAACGTCTCGGTCGTCGATCTGAAGTTCGTCGCCAAGCGCGCGACCAGCAAGGAAGAGATCAACGAGGCGGTGATCAAGGCGGCGAACGGGCCGCTCAAGGGCATTCTCGGCTACACCGACAAGCCCAACGTCTCGATCGACTTCAACCACGACCCGCGCTCCTCGATCTTCCACCTCGACCAGACCAAGGTCATCGACGGGACTTTCGTCCGCATCCTGTCCTGGTACGACAACGAGTGGGGCTTCTCGAATCGCATGTCCGACACCGCGGTGGCGCTGTCGAAGCTGATCTGAACGGACGGGGCGCCTGATCGAGCCTTCGGGCGCGCCTCTACAAAAAAAATCGACTGACCGCCGGGGTTCGCGCCCCGGCGAGGTCGAGCACGGGCTCGAACCGAAAGAACTCCAGTTCATTAGGGGAGCGACCATGAGCAAACCATTCCGCACGCTCGATGACGCCAGCCTTTCGGGCAAGCGTGTCCTCCTGCGGGTCGATCTCAACGTTCCGACCGAGGACGGCAGGGTGACCGACACGACTCGCATCGAGCGGGTCGCCTCGACGATCACCGAAATCGCCGACAAGGGCGGCAAGGTGATCCTGCTCGCCCATTTCGGACGACCGAAAGGCGTCCGGAACGAGGAATATTCGCTGAGGCCGGTGGCTGCCGCGGTCTCCGACGTCATCAAGCGGCCGGTCGGCTTCGCAGACGATTGCATCGGCGAAGTCGCCGCCGACGCCATCGCCAAAATGAAGAACGGCGACATCCTCGTCCTCGAGAATACCCGCTTCTACAAGGGCGAGGAGAAGAACGATCCGGCTCTCGTCGAGGAAATGGCCAAGCTCGGCGACGTCTATGTCAACGACGCCTTCTCGGCCGCCCACCGCGCGCACGCTTCGACCGAAGGCGTGGCGCATAAACTGCCGTCCTACTGCGGCCGCGCCATGCAGGTGGAGCTCGAAGCCCTGACGATCGCGCTCGGCAATCCCGAGCGGCCGGTCGCGGCGATCGTCGGCGGCGCGAAGGTCTCGAGCAAGCTCGAGCTGCTCGGCAACCTCATCAAGAAGGTCGACGTCCTCATCATCGGCGGCGGCATGGCCAACACCTTCCTGTTCGCCCAGGGCAAGCACATCGGCAAGTCGCTGTGCGAGAAGGACATGGCCGACACGGCCCGCTCGATCATGGCGGAAGCGGAAAAGACCGGGTGCCGCATCGTGCTGCCGATCGACGCGACCGTCGCCAAGGAATTCAAGGCGCATGCCCATGCGCGCGTCGTCGACGTCGGTCATGTCGCCGAGGACGAGATGATCCTCGACATCGGGCCGAAGTCGGTCGTCGCGATCGAAGAGGTCATCGGCAAGATCAAGACCCTTGTCTGGAACGGGCCGTTCGGCGCATTCGAGACGCCGCCGTTCGAGGCTGCGACCTTCGCAATCGCCAAGACCGTCGGGTTCCTGACGCGCGAGGGCAAACTCAAGGCGATCGCGGGCGGCGGCGACACCGTCGCGGCGCTCAACCAGGCCGGCGTCGCCGGGCAATTCACTTACGTCTCGGCCGCGGGGGGCGCGTTCCTCGAATGGATGGAGGGCAAGGCCCTTCCGGGCGTCGAGGCGTTGCGTTCGAAATAGACTTCCATTCGAAATGGTCCTTCAACAGAGTCCCTGAAGACACGGAGGGGGAAAGCATGTCCCGCATCACACTACGCCAACTGCTCGATCACGCCGCCGAACACAGTTATGGAGTGCCGGCGTTCAACATCAACAACATGGAGCAGGCGCTGGCGATCGGCGAGGCGGCGAGCGCGCTCGAGGCGCCGGTCATCATCCAGGCCTCGCGCGGCGCGCGCTCCTACGCCAACGACATCATGCTGCGCCACATGATGGAGGCGATGGCGGAGATGTATCCGCAGATCCCGATCTGCGTGCACCTCGACCACGGCAACGGCCCGGCGACCTGCGTCACCGCGATGCAGGCCGGCTTCACCTCGGTGATGATGGACGGCTCGCTGAAGTCGGACGGCAAGACCCCGGCGGACTGGGCCTACAATGTCGGCGTCACCAAGCAGGTAACCGACATGGCTCATCTTGGCGGCGTCTCGGTCGAGGGCGAACTCGGCGTGCTCGGGTCGCTCGAAACCGGCATGGGCGACAAGGAGGACGGTCACGGCGCCGAGGGCAAGCTCAGCCATGACCAGTTGCTCACCAACCCTGACGAGGCGGTCAAGTTCGTGCGCGAGACCAAGGTCGACGCGCTCGCCATCGCCATGGGCACCTCGCACGGCGCATACAAGTTCTCGCGCAAGCCCACCGGCGACATCCTGGCGATGAACGTCATCGAGGCGATCCACAAGAAGCTGCCGAACACCCATCTCGTGATGCACGGCTCGTCCTCGGTGCCGCAGGACCTGCAGGACATCATCAACAAGTTCGGCGGCAAGATGCCCCAGACCTACGGCGTGCCGATCCCGGAGATCCAGCGCGGCATCAAGAACGGTGTGCGCAAGATCAACATCGACACCGACAACCGCATGGCGATCACCGGCCAGATCCGCAAGGTGCTGCAGGAGCACCCCGAGGAGTTCGATCCGCGCAAGTACCTGAAGCCGGCGATCGAGGCGATGGTGAAGGTCTGCAAGGCCCGGTTCGAGGAGTTCAACACCGCCGGTCAGGCGCCGAAGTTCAAGAAGATCGTCCCGCTCGCCGAGATGGCCAAGCGCTACGCCAGCGGCGAACTCGATCCGAAGTTCGGCTGAAGCGCAGCCTCTTCAAGACGCGGTCGGCGCCGCGTCGGGCGCGATCGCCGATCGCGCCGACAAATGCTTCCCACAAAGCGGGCGCGATCATTGATCGCGCCCGCTTTGCGTCGGGTCTGCCGGCGTGCGCCACTTTTACGGCCCCTGCTTTGCGGCGACGCTCGCGATGTGTATGATGATCAAAAACTATACACACTAGAGGGATTTGCCTAAATGCGGACCAATATTGAAATCGATGACGAGTTGATGGCGCAGGCCATGAGGCTGACCGGCTTTTCGACCAAACGGGCGACGGTCGAAGAAGGTCTGCGGCTGCTGATTCGGATCCGCAAACAGGCCGAGGCGCTCAGGGTCCTGAAGGGATTGGGTTGGGAAGGCGACCTCGACGAGATGCGCCTTGGCCGCGCCTCGGGACGGTCGTGATTCTCGTCGACAGCTCCGTTTGGATCGCCCACCTTCGCGGATCGCGAACGCCGGCGACGGCCAGGCTCGAAGACGCCGCCAGCCGAGAACAGATCCTGGTCGGCGATCTCATTCTGCTCGAAGTTCTTCAGGGCGCCCGGGACGAGGCGGATGCGACGCGGATC
Source organism: uncultured Alphaproteobacteria bacterium (assembly GCA_963741405.1). GTDB lineage: Bacteria > Pseudomonadota > Alphaproteobacteria > Rhizobiales > Beijerinckiaceae > Roseiarcus. The sequence goes on along the minus strand of CAVUHX010000039.1, from coordinate 705,721 downwards.
GAACGGGGATTGCGCGAGTTCGACCTTGTCTCGCTCCTCGACGCCGATTTGGCTCCTCTTGCCGCGCGCAACTATCATAGGCTCCGGGGCCTCGGCATTACGGTCCGGAAGACCGCAGACATCATCATCGGAACGTTTTGTATCGAGCGTCGGTGCGCACTCCTGCACGAAGACCGCGATTTTGCGCCTATGGAGGAGCATCTGGGTCTCGTCGTCGCGTAAGAGGCCTGCGGTTCGAGACAGAGAATTACGCGGCCGGAGAATGGAAAACACTAACCCACGGGCGAACTCGATAAAAAATAACGCCGAGCGAAACGGCTCTACTATTGTTGTCCGCCGGGCGCACAGGACGAATGAGGCGAATTGCGACTTCGAAGGTTGTGCATGACTCCCGAAAGTCGCTGGATCCTCGCCGCCTCCGCACCGTAAGGCCCTGGCTGGCCCGCCCGATGAGACCGGCCTCGTCGTAGAGCGCGGACTCCGCCAAGCCGCAGCCGTTGCCGCCGAACCAGCTTGCCGATTGCAGGCAGATCCATTTCCCCGTAGGGCGGCGGAAGAGGTTGATCGTCAGGTCGCTGTTGACGAAGAGGTAGAGCTTGAAATCGAGCGCCGCGCTGATGCCGTTCCCGGAATTGGCGGCGACTGCGACGCGCTGGTATGGACTCGGCTCCTCGCCCTTCACCAGAGGATGGTTCAACCGAAACCATGCGGAGCACGGTCCGTCGAAGAAACGGCCCCCCGCGAGGCGGTTCTCGACGAGATCCGCGTACCCGAACCCTGCATCGAATGCCATGGTGACGACCGGGCTCTGATCGACCGGCTTCGGCGCCTGGGGCGCCGGTGGCCTGGCGTTCCGTCGGGAACGGCAAGCGCCTCCTCGCGCTGCATCAGCGCGGTGAAGCGTGCGACCTCCTTGTTCCCGGCGGTGAGACGGCCGGAAAAGTGGCCAGCGTTGCGGCCCACATAATCGGCGCCCGTCTCGACCCGGCATTCCCCGACCGGCGCGGGACGCAGCAGGTTGACGGTCAGGCGGCCGAGATGGGTCAGGCCGTCCTTCGCCGCCGCGCGCTCGACCGCCCGGCAGATCAGCGCCGAGGGCGGGCCGGCGTGCTGATGCCCGGGATTCCACGGGCCGACGGTGAGGGGGCTCGCACGGTAAAGGCCCTCGCTCAGTTCGACATAGGCAGCGTCCAGGTCGAGCCTCCGGTTGTGGCGCGCCCGGAGCGCCATGGGCGATGTGCGCTTCAGAGGGGTCCCGCGCAAGACCGGCGCGGCCTCTCGCCTTGCTCACCGGCCTTGAGCGCGGGCAGTTTGGTTAGGACCGTGCCCATTGTGCCATGAATTGGCTTCGACCGGTAGCGGGCTGTGAAATACGACGAGGCGCGTCCGCTCGCGGCATGCGCCCGGATGCGGGGCGGCGGACTTCATTGGGCCGCCCGGCTCCGTGCTGATCAAACGCGGCCGAGACGCCTTCGGAAACTCCGCAGTTCCTTCTGCTTACCGGAATCTCCGGCGAGGCTGGCTCCGGCGGCGTCGCTGGCGGATCGGTTCGCGCTCAGGTTGCATCAGAGCCGGGCAGTTTCGGCGTTTCCCTGCTCAGGCGGCCATCGACCCCTGTTTCTTGTGCGTAACAGGGCGGAAACCTCCCCTGTCATTTGTTACATATTTCGTATGTTACGTCGTCGCAGATCATGCTATAGCCAATTGGAAAGACATCCATTTTCCGGCTGAGGCCGGTCCGCCAAGCGCGTCGCTCAGCCTGTTATTTTCGCGAAAACAGGCCAAACATGGGAATCGCATGCTCAGGGACTTCGTCTGTTGTCAGGAGAAGCCGTCAAATGCGCCGGTGGAAGGGAAGCGCAGGCAGCGATCCGGATTTCGGATTCCCCGTCAGTACGTCCGGTTCAGCGCGAGGACGCCGCCGCCCGCACGCGCACGCTCCTCAATTCTCGCATCGCGGTCGAGCCAAGCCTTCGATTTCCTCCCTGTCACGGCCTGACCGGGGCCTGAGGTGCCTTCGATCGGGTGGTTCCGGCGGAAGCGGTCTTCTATGGTGGCCACACCTGCCCCATGTCGCACATGAAGATCGCAACTGTCCTTTCCCTCGTCGAGCGCGCAGGCCTCGTTCCGCGCGGCGCCTTCCATCTCGCCGACGACGAGCGGGCAGGGGCGCTCGCGGAGGTCCGCACGATCGTCCTGGTCGGGGTCGCCGGTCGCTCTGGCTGGGGCGCCTTCGCCGCGAGCGGCGAGGCCTGCGACATGGCCGAGCAGCCGCTCGACCGCTGGAGCAGACGCGTTATCGACGGGTTGGGGCGCGATCTCGGCGCGCCCGCCCTTTACCCGTTCGACGGCCCGCCGCACTTTCCGTTCCAGCAATGGGCGCGGCGCGCCGAGCCGGTCCATGCCTCGCCGCTCGGCCTCCTCGTCCATCCGACCTATGGCCTCTGGCACTCCTATCGCGGGGCGCTCGCGTTTAGGGAGACGCTAGACATTCCGGCTGTCGAAGCAACGCCGAACCCGTGCGAGACCTGCCGCGGGCGGCCGTGCCTGAACGCCTGCCCGGTCGGCGCGTTTGTCGTCGGCGGCTACGATGTCCCCGCCTGCGCGACCCATCTGAGGAGCGCCGCCGCCGACTGCATGGATCGCGGCTGCCGCGCACGCCGCGCCTGCCCGGTCGGCGCCGGGCACGTCCCGGGGGCCGAACAGGCGTCGTTCGCTATGCGGGCGTTCCGGGCCGCGGTTTCGGCCGAGTGAGGAGGAGAGGCTCATTGCCTTCCGGAACGTTTTGTTCTGTCCGCGGTTCGGGCGGCGGGAGAATCGCGACCGCTTTGCAGTTGTCACAGGGCGAATCCTTTCCGCCCTGTTCGCAGGCGTGTCGGCGAAGGTTTCGCCGACCGGATTCCGCCGTTCGAGAGCGCGATTGCCCGATACATGGAGACCACGGGTTTGACGAGGTTGCGACAGCGGGAGGCGCAAACCCGCATGGGCGGCCCGGGACGATCGCTGGCATGATGCTGCCTCGCTTGCCCATGGCTTTACTGGCTGCACGGAGCGATAATCCAGTCCGTCAACCGAAGACAACCGGCCGGACGAATTGCGATGGCTGACTGGACCATTACCACGCAATGCTGCATCGCCGGCGGCGGGCCCGCGGGAATGATGCTGGGTTTCCTGCTCGCGCGTGCTGGCGTCGATGTCGTAGTGCTGGAGAAACACGCAGACTTCTTCCGCGATTTCCGCGGCGATACGGTTCATCCTTCGACGCTCGAGTTGATCAGCGAATTGGGGCTGATCGACGCGTTCCTGAAACTGCCGCACGAGAAGGTCGAAACGCTGACCGCTCAAGTCGGCGAAGCGCGCATCACGATGGCGGATTTCCGCCATGGCACGAAGTCGCTCCGCTCCGGCCCGCTGCGCGGGAGGCGTGAGCCGGGAGGGCGGGTAGCAATCCGGTAGGATAGCGATGGCGCGACGGGCAGCCCCCTCCTGAGAATTGAGGGTCGTTCAACCTCAACTCAGGAAGGAGCGCCCGATGAGCGAGACCAACCCTGTCAGTCCGCTTCGTCAGCGTATGATCGAAGACATGACTGCGCGCCAGCTCGACCCGCACACGCAGCGCAACCATATCTACAGCTGCAAGCGGTTCGCCGCCTGGCTCAAACGTTCGCCCGATACGGCGACCGCTGAAGAAGTCCGCCGCTTCCAGCTGCACCTCGTCGAGAGCGGCGCCAGCATCTGCAACCGCAACCGGATCGTGACGCTCTGAAGCTCGCGGACATCTTCCGCGAGCACGGTCCCGCGTGGCGTGAAGCCAACCGCGGCCACGTGAGCCTCGATCAGCTGAAGGTGATGAGCGCCATCGAGCGCTGCCGCACGGCGGCGCTCGGCGGCCACGTGGCGCGCTGCGAGAACGCGGCGTGCGGCCATACGCACATCGCTTACAACTCGTGCGCCAACAGGCATTGCCCCAAGTGCCAGGCCGCGCCGATGGCTGGCCGACCGGGAAGCGGAGCTGCTGCCCGTCCCGTACTTTCACGTCGTCTACACGCTGCCGGGCGAGCTGCGCGACATCGCCTGGCAGAACAAGCGCGTGGTCTACGACCTGTTGATCAAGGCGGCAGCCGAGACGACGCTCGCCATCGCCGCCAATCCCAGGCGCCTCGGCCCCCGGATCGGCGTCACCGCCGTGCTGCACACCTGGGGCTCGACCCTCACCCATCATCCGCACGTGCACATGATCGTGCCCGGCGGGGGGCTCTCGCCCGACGGATCACGATGGGTCGCCTCCCGCTCCAATTTCCTCGTGCACGTCAACCTGCTGGCGCGCCTGTTCAGCGGCAAGATGCCGGCGATGCTCACGGATGCGCACGACTCTGGCCGGTTGACGTTCTTCAACACGCACGCCGGGCTCGTCGACAAGAAGACGTTCAAGCGCTTCATCGCGCCGCTGCGCCGCTCCGAATGCCGAGTTTTCACGGGAGAGTTTCGCTCGCGTTGGCGTAGAGGTGGTGGACGTTCCGCGCCGGTGGAAGCGGATGGCGCTTGAGGATCGCGTTGAGGCGGGTCCAGGGGAACGCGCCTCCTCCACGATGCCGTCGCGCCAGCCATTTCTTCCACAGCACCACGACCTGGCAGGCGAACCATCGTATGCGTCGAGAGTTGCCCGATATGCCGTAGTAGGCATAGTGGCCTCGCATCATCTGGGACAGATGGGCATGCTGATCGCGCAAGGATCGATGCCGATTGCGTCGGCACCACTCGCTTACCGCCGCCAGCGCCCGTGCGTACCGGCTTTTGGCCGTTACTTGCCTCACCCCGTTCACCCCCTTCTTTGACTTGGCCCAGAGATGGGAGAAGCCGAGGAAGTCGAACGTGGTGCGGCGCCTATCGCATCCGCTATCGCTACGAGCGCAACGCCGGCAACCCCTATGCGCCGCCTTCGCTCGAGCGGCCCTCTGCCCTGAGCGAGGAGCCGCCGACCCGGATCTATCCCTGGGAGCAGATCTTTCTCGCGGCAGCGACCTGCGCCGGCTCCGATTATCCTATGCTCGCCGAGCACGCCGGCATTCCACTCGACCGGGTCGACTTCGTGGTCGAGGGCGTATTCGATCCACGCGGCGAGTTCGAAGGGCTCGACGGCCTCGAGGCGCCGCCCGACGCGCGCCCCCGCTTCCTAAGCCTCCACCTGCGCGCGACCCTTGTTTCCAAGGCGCCGCGCGAACAGCTCGAGAGACTGCACGAGCGGGTGGTTACGCGCAACATGGTGCTCGGCGCGCTGCGTGGCGTGCCGATGACGAGCGAGCTCTCCATCGCGGCGGTCTGACTCCTCGACAGCCGTTGCCGCGACCCGGTTGCTTCGTCGGCGAAAGTGGCTTGAGATCATCCGACTTCTTTTCGGATCAAGGTCTTACGTCCGGGCTAAGGTGTCGCGGCGACGCTCGAAATGTGGCTCGGGGCACTCGCCCCGTTCTTTCGACCTCATCTATTGTCTGTCCGGACAACAAGTCTTGCCATAAACGTGGAATAGTGCATAAACTTTCTTTTAAACAGTGAGCCCCTTCGCGAACATCTGTTCGCTTTCTGTAGCGGTAGCATCAGAGGAGGGAATGCTATGAACGACGAGTTTATCGTCAAGTTCGCTCAAAATTTCCGTGGCTTGGTCATCGGGCGTGACCATTCAGAGTACGAAGAAGCTCGCAAGCTCTACAACGCGATGATCGACAAGCGGCCGCTGCTCATCGCCCGATGCGCGGATGTCGCCGACGTGATCGCGGCGGTGAATTTTGGCCGGGACAACAAACTGCCGATCGCCATTCGCGGCGGCGGTCACAATGGCCCGGGTCTCGGGAGCGTCGACGACGGCCTGGTCATCGACCTGTCGACGATGAAGGGGGTCCGCGTCGACCCCAAGCAGAAGACGGTGAGAGTGGGGCCGGGCTGCACCAGTGGCGACGTCGATCACGCAACCCACGCCTTCGGCCAGGCCGTGCCGTTCGGGATCATCTCGACGACCGGCGTCGCCGGCCTGACGCTGAGCGGCGGGCACGGCTATCTCAGCCGGCAATACGGCCTCGCCGTCGATAATCTTCTCGAAGCCGACGTGGTGCTGGCGGATGGGAGTTTCGTCACCGCCTCGGAAACTGAAAATACTGATCTATTATGGGCGCTGCGGGGCGGCGGCGGAAATTTCGGCGTCGTGACCAGCTTCCTGTTCCGCACCAACCCGGCCGGCATGATCTATGGCGGACCGATCGTGTTCGAACTCGCCGACGCGCCTGCCGTGATGAAATGGTTCCGGCAAGCCCAACCGAAGGCCCCGGAGGAGTTCTACATGTTCCTCGGGCTTCAGGTCGTTCCGCCCGCCGATCCTTTCCCCAAGGAGCACTGGTCGAAGAAGATGTGCATCCTCGTCGTTTCGCACAACGGGCCGCTGCCGGAGGGCGAGAAGGCGGTCAATGCAGTCCGCGCGGCGCTGCCGAAACCGATCATCGATTGGGCGCAGCCGATGCCCTACACTATGATCCAGACGCTGTTCGACCCGCTGCTGCCGAAGGGCCTGCAGTGGTACTGGAAGGGCGACTTCGTCAAGGAATTGCCCGACGCCGCCATCGACGCATATGTGGCAAACGCGGCGAAGTTTCCGAGCTTGCTTTCTGGCATGCACCTTTACCCAATCGACGGCGCGGTCCATCGGCAGACGAAAGACTCAGCCGCATGGGGCTATCGCGATGCGACCTGGTCGATGGTGATTTTCGGGGTCGACCCCGATCCGGGGATGGCCCCGGCCCTCAAGCAATGGGCGCAGGACTATTGGAAGGCCGTCCATCCGTACAATCTCGACGGCGCCTATGCCAACTTCATGATGGACGACGAGGGCGAGGCGCGCGTCAAGGCTGCCTTTGGAAAGAATTACGATCGCCTCGCGAGGGTGAAGAAGGACTACGACCCCAACAACCTTTTCCGGGTGAACCAGAACATCAGGCCGGCGGCCTGAGCCTTGCAGCTTGGACGTTGGGAGAGCCGACCATGCCGATCTTCATGGATCGCCACGATCTGCGCGGATTGACGCCGGCGGACGTCGCCGACGCGCACCGCAGGGACTTGGAGATCCAGGACAGTTACGGGGTCAAATATATGGCCTATTGGTTCGACCAGGAACGCGGCGCAGGCTTCTGTTTGGTTCACGCGCCCGATCCGGCCACTGCGGAGCGGGTCCATCGCGAGGCGCATGGCGCGATCGCCAACGCCATCATTCCGGTGGATCTCTCCACGGTCGAGGCGTTCCTCGGCCGCATCGGCGATCCGCGCGCGGCCGGAGCCGGTCCTGCGCCTTCTGTCGACCCGGGGCGTCGCGCGGTGATGTTCACCGACATCGTCGGTTCCACGGAGATGACGGCGCGGCTGGGGGACGCCGCCGCGCTCGAACTGGTGCGGGCGCATGACGCGTTGGTCCGGCGCGGGCTCGAGACTTATGGCGGGCGCGAGGTCAAGCATACCGGCGACGGCATCATGGCCTCGTTCGACAAAGTGACGAACGCGGTGCGCGCCGCGGCCGACATCCAGCGCCGCTTTGCCGCCTACAATGCGGAGGCGTCCGAGAGCCTGAGCGTCCGGATCGGCATCCATGCCGGCGAACCGGTCGAGGACCACAACGACCTGTTCGGCGCGACGGTGCAACTCGCGTCCCGCCTGTGCAGCGAGGCGGAGGCCGACGGCATCGTCGTCTCCGGGCTGGTGCGCGAGCTCTGCGAGGAGGACGTCAAGCGCTTCGTGGGTCTCGGCGACCGGCGGCTGAAGGGTTTTGCGCAAGAGGTTCAGGTGTTCCGCTTCGAGTGGCGGAACTGAAGTCGAGGCTGCGTCGGCCGCCAGGCAGAATTGAGCGACCGCCTTCGGACTCACCATAAGACTCTGCTTAGCCGACGCGCTTGCGCCACATCACGTAGGGGATCGTCAGGACCGCGGCGGCGACCAGATACAACAGGATCGCCGGCAGGACCTCCTTCTGGCCGGGAAAGCTCGCCGAACCGATCGTCAAGGCGACGCCGGGGTGACGGGTCGCGGCGGCGAGCGCGAGCACGGTCCGGTCGTGCGGATCGGGACCGCCCAGACCATGTCCGACGAGAAGGCCGATCAGCACGAAGGCGGCGACCGCCGCGAGCGCGCCGGTTCCGATGAGCGCCAGGATCGCCGGCCACGCCGTCAGCAGAACGGCAAGAAAGCCGAGCGCCAGCACGATCCCGGCAGTGCGCGCAGCCGGCGCGGCAAAGCGGGCGGCGAGCGCCGGCGCCAGACGCCTGACGAGGATGCCGGCGGCGAGCGGCGCCAGCACGGTCGCGAGCACGAGCGAGGCGATCGGCCAGGGGCTGATGTGAAGCGGTCTCTGGAACGTCAGGCCGAGCCCTTCGACGGCGAGCGGAATGAACAGGGCTGCGACTGCGGCTATGGCGACCTGCAGCCCGATCGCATAGGAGGCCTCGCCATGCGCCTTGATCTGCTTCTTCGGCAGGATCGGCGGAACCGGCGAGACGGCGAGCGCGACCAGCGATATTTCCACCGCCTCGGGCAGGTCGAACGCCCAGGCTATCGCCGCGGCGACGACCGGCATGACGACGTTCATCGCCAGAACCGAGCGCAGGAGCAGTCCTGGACGGCGCAGCAAGGAGACCGTGTCGTTGAACCGGGACTCGAGGCCGATTGCGAACACGGAAAGGATGATGCTGGCTTTGAGCGCCAGGAGAATCAGGCTTTGCAGGGTCATGGGAGTCTCGGCCTACCTCGCCGTCGCTGCGGCGGGAAGCAGAAAGCCGGCGCCGTCCGCACTTGCGGCCCTCCTCAGCGAAATACACTCAAAAGCCCAGGACGTCAGCGTCGTCGCCGGGCGCGCTCAGAAGGTCGTCGCAAACGTTCCCAACACAAGTCGACCGTGGCTCAAGCGGGCTCCACGACCTCGAGAAAGGGGAAGCGATGGAAGTCGGTGTCCCGCGTGCAGATTTTGGCTACGCCGTGTTCACGCATAAGAATGGCGGTGTGCGCGTCGTGAACGATGTTCCCGGCAAGCCAGGGCAGTTCCGCAATCACTTGCGCGGCGACGTCCGCGTGCCGTTCCGTCGCCACGAGAACACCGAGCCCGGGTGAGCCGAGGAGGGCGGAAACAAATGACATGGCCTGTGCCGCGGTCCACGGTCTCCGCATGACGCGAGGGTGCGTCGTCACCCGGAGGAATTCATAGAGGATGGACCATGTCACGTACCATGCGTCCGGTTGGCTGCGCCGTCGTTCGATCCAGTCGAACGATTTCACATGCAAAAGCGAGTCGGCGTCGGCAGCGTAGACGAGCACGTTCGTGTCGACGACGACCATGCGGCTATCGTCCTTCCATCGCCTGATAAAGGGCGTCCCGATCGGCGATCTCGACGAAGGTTCCGCCGCTGTGGAAGGTCGGAAGCGGCGCGAGTTCCGCCGGACTGTTCCGGGACCGGAAGTGGTTGCGCAGGGCGGTCTCGACGAGCTCGGACATTGTTCGCCCCTGGCGCGCCGCCTCGCGTCTAAGCTCAGTCATGACGGTCGCGTCGATATTAAGTGTCGTTTTCATATGGAAAAACATATCAATGATAGGGTGATACGTCCAGCGTAGGCCTTTGCAGTTCGGCACGTTTGGTCTTTCATTGCACCGGGGCGGTCGCGCCCGGCCGAAGCATATCTTTCTTTTTCTCAAGATACTCTTCGCGGTTGATTTCGCCACGGGCGTATCGTTGCTCGAGAATCTCCAGCGCCGGGTAATTCCGTTCCGCCATCGGCATATCAGGGCCACGACGCCGCGAGGCGCCGAAAAACCACATGGCCCCGGCAACGCCGAGAGCGAGTAGAACCAGCCAGAACAGTCCACCAAAGATCATCATCGAACCCGTCCCATCCCAACCGTTGCCCATCATCCAGTACGATCCGTGACCCCACATGAGGTATCTCCCAAGGTTGCGCGAGCGTCAGGTTGGCGGCGGCCCAGGCGTTTGATCCGCGGATCTCCGTTCATCGCACGAAGAGTATGATAATTCGCCCATTACTTGGTTGCCTCCCTAAAGTAGGCGACCGAGCGCTGCCGCACGGTCTTGTCCGTGACACCCGGAAACCATGGAGTTGCCGGGGATGTAGCTCTGCGGAGCCGCAATGTACTGATCAAACGTCGCGTCGTTCCAGACGACGCCAGACTCCCGCGTTGATGTCGAATAGGCGTAGCTGGGCGCCCGGCTTTGCGTCCAAAGTGGCCACAAACTCGGCCCGGGCAGACCAGACGAGCCCGCATTAAGCGTATGGCACTGAGAGCCCTGGCCGCGGAAAATCGAGTTGCCGGTCGCCCCGGGCTCAGGGGGAGTCAGGGTTTACATCGTGCCAGGACCCATCATTCCTTGGCCCGTCATACCTTGCGCACTGTCATCGGGCCCTGCGAACCGGGATCTCAATCTGCTTCGTCACGCGGATGTGCGACGGCTCCCGCCACCCGTCCAGCCATCGCGAGTGTCAATCCGCTAGCAGTCTGTCGGACTTAACGATACACCCATTGATATCATTGGGTTTTTCGACTTTTCCGAGAAACACAAAACGTAACAATATCAGTATGTTACACGTCGCGAAAACCTCAAGTCCGACAGGCTGCTAGGACTTGAACTCGATTTTGGGCATTTGGATTGTGATGTCGCTTCTCGTCCTTTGATAATAGAGATATCCGATCACAGCCACCGCAACCACCAGTGCACCGATAATTGCTGTTGTGAATGGTTTCATCAGGGTATTCTCCAGTTTGAGTTTTTTCGACCGCTTCACCTGATCCATGGGATGCGCGACGCGGCGGGGCGCGACCTTGTGACGGAGTTCCGTTTTCGGTCACCTCTTGACCTTATTTTCCCGCGTCGAGCCACGCTCCTTCACGTCCGAGGTCGGGGGTCGAAAACTCTCCTCGATCGTCTATTGGACATCCTGATCCCGAATCTTCGGTTCGAATTCAGTTGGCGCGGAACCCCCCGTCACGAATTTCGGCGGCGTAACGCAAGCACTGCACCGCCCACAATCAGCAGTATCACCACCAGCCCGCCGATTCCTCCGAACCCGCCCATCCCCCAGCCGATTCCCGAACCCATTCCCCATCCCCATCCGTCGCCGCCCATCATCGCAATTCTCCTTCAAAGGGGATTCCGTTTGTGTGTCGTATTTTGACGTTACGAACGGTTATCCTTCGCGGCTAGAGTCGGAATCTACTCACCCCCCTCTCGAAAGCATCGATTGGCGCGGCACAAAGACCAACAGGTTCAGTCGGTTGATTTTGCAATGTCCCAATGAATTACGAAGCAAAAACGCGCCGGGGCGCCGCCTTGACGATGACAGGGGTTTGGGCGAAACACCGCGCCGCAGCTTGCGCGCGCCCGCAGCGCGCAGGGCGTCAGCGCCTTTCGGACTGGAGGAGCAGGGAACATGGCGGCGACCGTCTTCATCGACGGCGAGGCGGGAACGACCGGCCTGCAGATCCGTGACAAGCTCGAGGGCGTCGAAGGAATCGAGCTCGCGAGCCTCGCCCCCGAGGCGCGCAAGGATTCCGCGGCCAAGCTGGGGCTTTACGGGACCGTCGACGTCGTCATCCTCTGCCTGCCGGACGAAGCGGCCAGGGAAGCCGCGCGTCTCATCGACGCAATGGGCGGGAATGGGCCGCGCGTCATCGACGCTTCGTCGGCGCATCGCGTCGCGCCCGGCTGGACCTACGGTTTTCCTGAGCTCACCGCAGGGCAGGGCGAGGCGGTCGCAAAGGCGACGAAGGTGACCAATCCCGGCTGCCACGCCACCGGGGCGATTGCGCTCCTGCGCCCGCTGACCGACGCCGGCCTCCTGCCCAGGGACATGCCTGTCTCGATCGGCTCGGTCAGCGGCTATTCGGGCGGCGGCAAGGCGATGATCGAGGCCTACGAGACGGGCAAGGCCCCGGCCTTCGAACTCTATGCCCTCGGCCTCGAGCACAAGCACATGCCCGAGATCGAGCTCTATTCCGGCGTGACGACGCGCCCGATCTTCGTGCCCTCGGTCGGCAATTTCCGCCAGGGTATGCTGGTCAGCGTGCCGCTTCATCTCGACGCGCTGCCGGCCAAGCCGTCGATCGGCGACCTGCGGGCGGTCTATGAGAGGCACTACAAGGGCGAGAAGCATTTTTCCGTTGCGCCGGCCGGAGAGAGCCCGCGCCTCGAGCCGGAATCGCTCAACGGGACCAACGACATCGAGATCCACGTGTTCGCCAACGAGTTGCGCCGCCAGGCGGTGCTCGTCGCCAGGTTCGACAACCTCGGCAAGGGGGCCTCGGGCGCGGCGGTGCAGAACCTGATGCTGATGCTGGGGCGATAGGTGGTCTGTCGATGCGCGCGGTCTCAGTATTGTCGCCGACCGCCGACCGCTGTTGCGTGGATACCTAAGCATACATAAGTATTGTCTGAGAGTGTAACTGTATAGATGCAAGAATAGACCATACGACTAGTTTTGCGTAGTGTACTTCTCATTCGTCCCCGCCCGCCGGGCGTTGGGGTCGCCGAGCACGTGAAAGTTACAGAAAATGGCGCCCAACCCCTTGAAAAGGTTCAATCGGAGACGGATTCGATTGGACGCCCTCTAGCGGCGGCCGCCGAGTTCGTCGATATGCGCCAGCAGGTCGGCCGGGTCTTCGTAGACGCGGAAGGCGGTCGCCTTCTGCAGCTCCTCCGCCCCGTAGCCGCCGCACAGGAGCCCGACGCCCAGCGCCCGGCAGCGCGCCGCCGCCAGCATGTCCCAGATGCTGTCTCCGACCACCACGGCCGTCTCAATCGGCGCGCCGAGGCGCTCCGCCGCCGCCAGGAACAGGTCGGGATCGGGCTTGGCGTATTTCACCAGATCGCGGGTCACCACCGGCGTCTTGTCCGGGATCGACGCCGAGCGCCCTGAGGTTTACCGCCGCAGTCTCCATGCGGCCGCTGGTTGCGATCGCCCACGGGATCTCGACGCTGGTCAGCCACATCAGGAGCTCCCGCGCGCCAGGCAGCGGGCGGATATGGTCGCCCATGCGGCGGTAGGCGCGCGCATGCGCCAGCCGGAGCCGCTCGCCGCGCTCCTCGTCGATCGGCACGCCGGTCTCGCGGACGAGCTGATTGGTGAACAGGCCGCCGCTCATGCCGATCTTGCGATGAATCCGCCAGACCGAGAGATCGATGCCCTCTCCGTCGAGCGCCTCCTTCCAGGCGAGGACGTGCTGATAGACGCTGTCGACGAGCGTGCCGTCGAGGTCGAACAGGAATACCGGCTCGATGCGCATGGGCTGATCCTTGGCTGAGGGTCCGAACCCACTATAGCAGGATTGCCGCCGCCAACCCATTGCCGGTCCGGGCGCGCACGCCGACTTGAATTGCCACAATCGAGAACTAACTCGGGAATCAAGACGTTAACGCCGGAAGGCGTTCGACGCCGCGCTAGATGGAGGAGGTTTCGATGCCAATGGAGACTTCGTGGCGCGCGCACAACAGCGTGCAAGACTGGATCAACCTGATTTGCGGCGTGCTGCTGTTCGTCTCGCCCTGGGCCTTGGGCTTTACCGGGGAGATGACGGCGGCGAGAACCGCATGGGTCGGCGGCGTGGTGATCGCGGTCATGGGGATCGCGGCGCTCGTCCAGTTCGCCGAGTGGGAGGACTGGGTGGCGCTGATCGTCGGCGTCCTGATGATCATCTCGCCCTGGGCGCTGGGCTTCGCCGCGATGCATTACGCAGCTTGGACCTTTGTCGCGCTTGGGCTGATCGTCGCGGTTGCCTCGGTCTCGGAAATCTGGATGGTCCATCGTCCTGCCGCGACGGCGAGGTGATCGCCGACTCATCGACGGCATGAAGGGAGCGGATCCGCTCCCTTCAGTCGATGAACTCGATGCCCGCGGTCCGGCCGTCCGTCCAGACGAGGCGGGCGGTGCGCGCCGATTGAAGTCGGTCGCCGTCGCGGATCCTCAGTTCGAAGGTCTTCGGCAAAAGGACCATGCCGTCGCCAGTCACGCGGGCTCCCTTCGCCGAGACGTCGCGCACCATCACGTCGAGCGACGACTCTCCGTTATTGAAAACGCAGAGCGCCTGGCGAAGGCGCCGGGAGCGAGGGAAGTGGCGTTGTTCCACGAACGATTCCAGCATGCCCGTATGGTGGCGCCGGACGCTGGCGCGTGGCTTGCGCAGCGGAAGCGATGTGGCCTTGACGCGCGCTCTCGTTTTGCCAGTCTGCGGCCGGGAACCTCCGACTCGGGAACTGCCGATGAGATCGCCGCTCGTTTTCGCCGTCTTCGCCGCGCTCGCGCTTTCGGCCTGCAACACGCCCGCTCCGCAGGCCTCGGCGCCGCCTGCGCCAGGGTCTGTCGCGGTGACTTCCGCAGAATTTCCAGTTGCCGGAAGGGGGCGACTGCCGGGCGGAGATCGCCCGCTATCGCGCGATTCAGGACAACGACCTGTCGATGGGCCATGTCGCCCAGTCGGTCTACAACCAGATCAAGCGGGAAATCGGTTCGGCGGAAGGCGCTTGCGCGACTGGCCATGACCCTGAAGCGAAGGCGATGATCGTCGCGTCGAAGACGCGTCACGGCTATCCGACGAATCTCTAGCAGAGAGCTACGAGCCGAACGCCGCGCGCAGATAGGCCGCAACGAACGCCGGCGTACGCGCCTCGTCGATGTCTTCGACCCGGCGCACGATATGCATCCGGCTCAGCTCGGCCAGCGGGTCGCGCCGCAAAAAGTCGTCGATGCGCGCCCTCGCCTCGTCGGCAGGGACCGCGAGCGTCATCGCCTTCATGCATGCGATGCGCCGGGGCTGGAAGACGACCGTCCAACCCTTGCCTGCCGACGCCTCGCCGGCCTGGAGGCCGGTCTCCTCGAGAAGCTCGCGCCGGGCGCTGCCGTCGAGGTCGACCCTCCCGTCAAGGAGGTCCTGCGGGTCCGGCGTCCCGGCGGGAAAATAAATCTGCCCGGCGTTCAGCGTGTGAGGCGCCATCTCGCCGAGCAGGAAGGCGCCGTCCGCGCCGCGCAGCGCGGCCATCGAGAAGCAGTTGTCCACGCGCTCGCCGGGATGGCCCCAGTCGCGCCAGGCGACATAATTGGCGTAGTCCGTCTCGAAATAGGCCCCGGTGAACCGCAGGCCGCCGTCCGCGCCTTGCGCAAGCTCGCGTCGGGCGAGCAGAAGCACGCGGCCGTTGAAGAGAGCGGGCTTTCTCGCGCAAAGCTCTGCCCAGTGGCCTGCGACGCGCTCCGCCGCAGCCTCGACGAAGCTCCAGGGCGCAGGCTCGTAAGCGAAGTCGAGTTCGGCGACCTCGACGATGCGCGGCGCATCGATCACAATTCGAGCACGCCGCTGGACACGATGACCGCTGAACCGCCGATCGAAGCCGAGCGCAGGTCGCCCTGCTCGATCTCGAGCCCCAGCGCGATCCGGCTCGGCCGGCCCATTTCGTAGCCCTGCTCGATGGTCAGCACATGCCGCCCGTCGCGGCGCCGATCGAAGGCGAGGGTCACGCCGGCGAAGGCGGCGGCGGCGGCGCCGGTCGCCGGGTCTTCGGCAACGCCCCATCCGCCGCCGAACATCCGGGCGTGAAAGGCCGAACCGGCCTCGACGACTTCCCTCGTGTAAAGATAAGTCGCCGGCCCGCCGCCGGCGTTCCATCGCATGTCGAGTGGCCGCGCCCTGCCGATCGCCGCGAGCGAGCACACCGGCACGAAGAGAAACGGCGCCCCCGCGGTGAAAAGGCGCGGCTCATGCCCGCCGAAACCGATGTCCTCCGCCGCCAGTCCAAGGCCGCGGGCGATCTCCGCGGTTGGCGGCGGAGTCTCGAGCCGCTGAGGCAGTTTCGGAAGGTCGAAATTCGCTGCGAGCGCCTCTCCCCTGCGATGGCGCGCGACGCAAACGACGTCGCCGACCCCTTCCTCGAGCACGATCCGCATGTCCTGAGCCGCCAGGAGGTCCGGCGCCCGGAGATGAGCGATGAGAGCGGCCGTGCCGACGGTCGGATGCCCGGCGAAAGGCAATTCGCGGGCGGGAGTAAATATCCGCACACGAGCGGTGTTGACCGCGCTCCTCGGCTCGAACACGAACACGGTCTCGGACAGGTTGAACTCGCGGGCGATCGCCTGCATGCGGCCGTCGTCCAGCCCTTCACAGTCGAGGACGACCGCCAGCGGGTTTCCCGCCAGCGGCTTATCCACAAAGGCGTCGAGGGTGAAAAAGCGGCGGGTCATTCAATCGGCTCCCGCCCGCAGGCGGAGACGGCGGTCGCTCGTGCGTCCGATCCTTACGGAACGCAGCAGCCCGGAACGGTGAAGTTGTTCGGCAGCCGTTCGAGGCCGCGCTGACCGCTAAAAGTATGGTCGATCTCCGGCATGTAGGTTCCGGGCGCGGAGAGCGTATCCAGCGCATAGCCGTTGTATTCGCCAAAGGTGGCGCTCGGACCGGCTGTCAGATAAGATTCGCGGGGGTGAACCACGATCTGCCGCCCTTCTGCGGCGGGATGGCGGACATGACGGTGAGCCGCCTGCGCGCTCGCGGCGAAGGTCAATCCGATGACGATTCCAAGCGCGGCGGCGCCAAGACCTTTGATTGAACTCTTCATGGCCCGTTCCCTTGTCTGCGCCCACGCAACTGTACGCTGGAACATGATCTCTTTTGCGACGATCCGCAACAAGGGTTAACGGCTCCGGAGCCGAAAAGCTCCACCTAGTTCTACTGAGTCACGACCCGATTTTGCGGATTCGCCGAGTGTAAGGCTTTGATATTCTGCCAATTCGTTTTGTTGGCGGAGGCGGCGAAGATGGACGGGACGAGGGGGGAGAGCGAGGCGCGGTTTGCGGCTTACGTGGACAGTCTGGCGGACGCGCTCGGGCACGCGGACCGAGCGGGCCCTTTGATGGATTATTGCACCGGTTTGCTGATGCCCTGCGAGCGCAAGAGCGTCGAGCCGATCGCGTCGATGGTGTCTCCGGCGCGCGCTGCGGCGGCGCATCAGTCTTTGTTGCACTTCGTTGGGCAGTCGGGGTGGTCGGACGAGGCGATGCTGGCGAAGGTTCGCGAACTTGCGGCGCCGGCATTTGCGGCGCAAGGAGGCGTCGAAGCCTGGATCGTCGACGATACGGGGTTTCAGAAGAAGGGTTTGCACTCGGTTGGCGTGGCGCGTCAATATTGCGGGCGGCTGGGCAAGACGGACAACTGTCAGATCGCGGTGACGCTCTCGATCGCCAATCATCATGCGAGCCTGCCGATCGCCTATCGGCTCTATCTGCCCGAAATCTGGGCGAACGACGCCGAACGTCGAGAAAAGGCGCACGTCCCCGAGGACGTGGAGTTCAGGACCAAGCCGCAAATCGCGCTCGCCCAGATCGAGGCCGCCCGAAGGGCGGCGTGGCCAGGGGCGTCGTGCTGACCGACGCCGCCTACGGCTGCGACGGAGACTTCCGCGCCGGCGTCACCGCGCTGGGACTGCCCTATGCGGTGGGCGTGCAATCGACGCTGTCGGTCTGGCCTCCCGGAGAAGAGCCATTGCCGCCCAAACCCTGGAGCGGCCGGGGGCGCAAGCCTTCGCGCCTGCGACACGACGCCGATCATCGGCCGGTCTCGGCCAAAGAGCTTGCGATGCGCCTGCCCGCCGAGGCCTGGAAGGACGTCGAGTGGCGCGAAGGCTCCAACCAGCCCTTGTCTTCGCGCTTCGCCGCCGCGCGGGTCAGGCCGGCCTCGCGCGACCACAAACTCGTGGCGCCGCACCCCGTCGAATGGCTCGTCATCGAATGGCCGGAGGGCGAGGCGGAGCCGACCAAATACTGGCTCTCGACCTTGCCCGAGGACATGCCGCTCGCGGCTCTCGTCGACGTCATCAAGCGGCGCTGGCGCATCGAACGCGACTATGAGGAATTGAAGAGCGAACTCGGCCTGGCTCACTTCGAGGGGCGAGGCTGGCGGGGATTCCATCATCACGCCAGCCTCTGCATCGCAGCCTACGGGTTCCTGATCCTCGAGAGATCGGCTTTTCCCCCCTCAGCCCGCTGGCGCCGCGAAAAACCTGCCCTTTCCGGCCGTTGTCGATCCCCACGCGCCCCCGATCCGTCCCGAACGCCACGTGCGCCAACTCGATCGCGACCATGCGCAAGCAATTGACGATCGCCCTGGCAAAATCCCTCCATCGATGCCCATGCTGTCAAGCCGTCGCAACGCGGCGGAACTTCAGCAAACGCTTGTGACACAGTAGAACTAGTTCATCGAATCGTTGAAACCAATCATATGCGCGCGGGATTCATTTTTCCTGACGTGGTTTGTAGCCTTGCTGCTTTGATTCGGAAGCGAGGTGTGAGGTGATGGCGGGTCGACGGCGGGCGATTGAATTGGCGATTGGCGAGGAGGATGTGGCGGCGTTGGGCGCGATTGCCCGCTCAGGCTGCCTGGTCGAGCTTATAGGACCAAGAGTGGACGACGGGGTCGTCGTACAGCGGACTCTCCCGGGCGCTCTATCGCGACAACTACTTTGTTTTCCAGTATACTTTCGTTCAATTTTTTGTGGAGCATCTCGCCGACATTTCGCGGGTGTTCGACACCGATCTCCAGTCGGTTCTTGTTCTTGCGGTCGTCGGTCAGATGGAGCTCGAGGCGCGCATCAGGTCGAATTTTCACGAAGACGGCGAGATGCCGGTCGGCCTCTTGAAAGGGCCGCCGCCGCGCATCAATGCATCGGCTCCTCGCTGAAAGGAGTGGGTAAGTCGGAATTTGGGGGCGGGTTGGCGATCGCTGAGGGGGGATCGAGTTTAGCCTGAGGGGATGCGAGACACCGATCTTTTCCAGTTGGCCCTTGGGTTGCAGTCGCCGTGGATGGTGACGCGTAGCGAGTTTGCGGTCGAGGATGGTCGGCTCGATTTGTACGTGGATTTTCCACGCGGGAGCCGGTTCGCCTGCGCTGAGTGCGGAGGCGAGGGTTGTGCGGTTCACGACACGAAGGACGAGACGTGGCGGCATCTGGACTTCTTCCAGCATCGCACGCTGTTGCACGCTCGTGTGCCGCGAGTGAGCTGTCCGAACTGCGGGGTGCGCAAGGTCGCCACGCCGTGGGCTCGGGCGGGTTCCGGGTTCACGTTGTTGTTCGAGGCCTACGTGCTGGCGCTGGCCAAGGCGATGCCGATCGCCAATGCGGCCAAGCGGCTCGGCGAGCACGACACGCGCTTGTGGCGGATCGTCGAGCACTACGTTTGGCGCGCGGTGGAGGGGCTGGATTTGTCGCAGGTGCGGCGCATCGCCGCCGACGAAACCTCGGCGCGGCGCGGCCACGACTACATCAGCCTGTTCGTCGACATGGCGCGGCGCAAAGTCATCTACGTGGCCGACGGCAAGGACGCTGCGACGGTGAAGGAATTCGCGGATTTCCTCGAGGCGCACGGCGGCAAGCGCGAGGCGGTCACCGACGCCAGCATCGACATGGGGGCGGCGTTCGAAGCGGGGATCAAGGCGAATTTCGACAACGCCGAGATCACGTTCGACAAATTCCACGTCATCAAACTCGCCAACGAGGCCGTCGACCAGGTGCGGCGCGAGGAAGCGCGGAACAACTTCCAGATCAAGGGCCGGCGCTACATCTTCCTCAAGAACGTCGATCATCTGACGCAGGAGGAGAAGGAAGCGTTGTCAAGATTGGAAGCGCAGAACCTGGACACGATCCAGGCGATGCAAATCCGCATGAACCTGCAGCAGCTGTTCACGATGGACGCCAAGACCGCCCGACGCTGCCTCGATCGCTGGAACGCCTGGGTTCGGGTCTGCGATCTCGGCCCGATGAAACGACTGGCCACGACGATCATGGCCAAGGCGCCGAGGGCATTCTCAGATCGATCGCAACCGGCCTTTCCAACGGCGTCCTGGAAGCCATCAACGGCAATGTCCAGGCCGCCAAGCGCAAGGCCAAGGGCTACCGAACCAAACGAAACCTCAAAGCCATCGTCTACCTCATCGCCGGCGACGTGCTCGCTAATTCACCCACTTGAAATAGCGAGGAGCCCAATGCATCCAGCATCGCCGAGGTCACCGGCATTCCCCGGGAAACCGTGCGGCGAAAGCTGGAGGGTCTCGCAGAGCGCCAGTGGGTTGCCCGTGACAGCAAAGGTCTTTGGCATATCGCGGTGACCGGACTGGATATGTCGCCAGTCAGACGGGAGCTCATGGACCTCGATCGACGGCAAGCGGAGCGGATCTCTCGTTATCTCGGCCTCATGCACGCCATGGCGGTCGAAGCCCGGCCTACCGCAGGCAAGATCAAAGATCCGACGAAACATCCTGCGGCCCGCTCGTCCGGCGAAGCGGACTGAGCGAGGATACTGGCGCGTCTGGCGCCCATTTTGAGCGCCTCCGCCATGGAGGGTTGAACCCAGATCGCTTAGCTCTTCCGCTGTAACCGCTTCGAGGCGGTCGCGGCGCCGCTTTCGGGTCCATTCCTTCGAGAGCGACGCCAAAGCCTGATCAGGGTGGAGCGAATGTGGGGCGATAGCGCCATGGAATTCGCCGTGATCGCCGGCAATGCGTTCCTGTTCGCATTCCCGTCGCTGTTTTCGATCATCAACCCGATCGGCGGCGCCTTCATTTTCGACGGCGTCATGAGGGAGGCCGACCATGCCCAGCGGACCAAGGTCGCCGCCCGCGTCGGCTTCTATGCGATGCTCATCATGTTCGGCGCGCTTTGGGTGGGCGCTTATGTGCTCAATTTCTTCGGCGTCTCGATCGGCGCCCTTCGGATCGCGGGCGGCCTCGTCGTCGTGGCGAGCGGCTGGAAACTGCTGTCTGCGGGCGAACAGAACCCGGTAGGGTCGAGGACAGGCGCGCCGGTTTAGGTCGAAGTTTGAGTTTCCTGTTGGCTCGCTCTTTCGTCTGCGAGTGTCTCAGTATCTCGACCGTACCACGTCTCCTGTCCCCGCCACGTCGAACGCAGCTTGCGGATTTCCCGCACTGCGCTCCCCCATCTGCTTCGCGTCGAGGTTTATGGGACCTATCCTGCTGGGACGACTTTCGGCGCGGGTCGCTTCACGCGATAGCTGTCGAACAGCCCCAGCGTGTCGTAGAGCCAACGCCTATTCCACCGCTTCCAACCGAAGCCTCGTCGTTTCCGTGCATGCGCCAGATGACGCCTGACCTTCTTTTCTGCCCAGTCCTTGATGAAGCTGAAGCACTCGCTAGAGTGCCCCATGGCGAAGTAGTTGACCCACCCTCGGAGAACCGGATTGATCAAGCTGATCACCCGTTCTACCGGTTGCGATTGATGGCGACGGAACACCTCTTTGAGCCCTCGCACGAGCGCCGTCCGCTTTTTGAGCTTGGGCGTGTAGTGCGGCCTCCACTTCCCGCTTAGACCGCGGAGATAGCGGAAATCGAAGCCTAAGAAGCCGAAGCTCTCGCCTCGGCTAAGGTCCACGATGCTGCTCTTCTCATCATTGATCTCGACTTGCAGTTTGTCGAACTCCTCCCGCAGCCGTCGTTCCGCGGCCCCAATCAGCCAGTCATGTCGCGCGAAGGCGTCGATCAAGATCACCAGATCGTCAGCAAATCTCGCATATTCGATGTCGGTGTACTTGCCTTGGCGAGTGACCTCCTTGGCCCGCTCCAGCATTCGGTCGACCTCATTGAGGTAGAGATTGCTGAGCAGCGGGGAGATCATTCCGCCTTGAGGAACGCCCCTTCTGCCCGAAGCCCTGAGAATGACCCTCAGGAGATGCATGATGTCCGCGTCCTCCACCCGCTTGGCCACCTTTTCCAACAACCGGTCGTGCCGGACATTGTCGAAGTAGCTGCGCAGATCGAAGTCGAGAACTCGCGTCTTCCTTTGGACGATGGCTTCAGCCACGCGCTGTATAGCTTCATGCGCTGTCCGCTTGGGACGGTATCCAAACGACCCCGGTTGGAAATCCGCCTCGAAGATGGGCTCTAAAATCAGTTTGAGCGCCCCTTGCACCACCCGATCGCGAATGGCCGGAATCGAAAGGACGCGGACTTTGCCCCCGTCCTTCGGTATCTCCTGCCGCCGCGCCGGAAGAGGCGCGTAGATACGCCCAACCAGTTCGCCCCGTATCTGCTCCAGGAAAGCCTCTGCGCCTTGCGCTTCGATGGCCTCGAAAGTCATCCCGTCGATCCCCGGGACGCCGTCGTTCTTTTTGGCCGCCTCATACGCTTCTCGCAGAGTCTCCAATTTGCAGACGTGGACGTAGAGTCCCAGAAACGCCAAGACGGTTCAGCCTTCGCCTTGACGTATATCCTCCGCCTCAGGTCCTGCAATTCGATGGACGTCTTTGTCATCCCGTCCGCGCCTTCCCTTGGTCGGAGTTGTTACAAATGGCAGGGCCCTTCGCTCCCCGGACGTTGCTCCGGTTCATCGCTAATACGGACCCGTCCGCCACCCTCTCGTCGTCAACCGATTTCCCGGGTTCGCCGGTTATACGATCTACCCTGCTCCGGCGATTTCGCGCCGGGACGAGTAGGGTTTCTCCAGTTGCTCGGCATGTCCTTGTCACCGTGCTGCCGCTTCCACCCCGCCGAGGTGAATAGTCGTGTCAGTCAGACTTCGACCATTCATGCTGCCTTCGCCCTCTGGTTGAAGACTCGGCCCTCGGGACTACTCATTTTCGAGGCCACATCGCGTTCACTTTTGTTACGGCCCGGTGACTCGTGGATCTCCCCGATAGGGAGACCTTGTCGATAGGCTTCAGAGTTTCGGTTTCCTTCGCCTCTGCTATCCAAACTACGGGGCCTCTGACTCTTGCCCCGGCAGGTCTATCCCTTGCTGAACACGCCAGCCTTCGCTGGACACACAACCGGACATGCAGATCGCCCGCATCCGGCTTTCACCCGCGTCATCAAGCCTTCGCGCTCGGCAAGTCAGCGCGACGCAATGGCAAGGCATACAGGCCGAGCGTCTCGTAGAGATATAAGCCGGCTCGCGCTGTTTGAGGGCGCGCCAGTCACGGTGTTTGATGGGCGATGTGGAGAGCGCGCTGCTTGAGCCCGTGACGGCGGAGCGTGCGGTCGTGCTCGCCGACGACGAGACGGACGGGACCCTCCCGCGTCCCGACTTGCCCAAGCTTGGCGCCGTGCTCGGGGCCGTCAAGGACAAGCCCTTCGGGCGCGCTTGCGCGCGTCCTTGACCGCCCCTGCGCGCGACGCCAGTTCCGCTCTCGCAAGGCCGGGACGAGGAAACGGCCGCCCAGCCGAACCAGGAAACTGGCCGGCCCGGACCCTCGGGATCGGCGCGATCATTCGAAGCAGATCGTCGTCCGGGGCTTCAGGATGAAGGCAAGGCGGGCTCACGGCCGGGTGTTCCCGTTCCCATTCCCACGCGCTGTAGAGAGGCGGGGAACGGGAACCGGGAACGGAGCGCCGATCAGGGGCTCGCGAGCCGGTAGCCGTCGACGGTCTTGACGATGCGGCCGGCGGCGGCGAGCAGGCCGATGCGCTCGTGGAGGGTGGCGGCCCGAACCCGGCATCGGGCGCGCAGGTCGACGAACGGAAGCGGCTCTCGGGCTTCGGCGAGCGCCGCCATGACGCGCTCGTCGAGCGAGGGCGTGTCGACGGCGACGGGCGTGGCCCGCTCGACCGCTTCCAGGGCGAGGGCCGGGCCGTTCTGGACCAGTTCGACGACGAGCGGCCGGGACGACGGAGCCGCACGATGCTCGGCGGTCAGCGTCAGCGCCTCGCCGTCGCGACGCAGATAGAGGTTGCTGTCGCCCCAGGCGTGGAACTCGGAGGAGCCGCGCAAGGCTTGGCCGGCGCGGACGCAAGCTCCGCCCTTCCGGGCGTGGTGCACGACGAGCACGGCGACGCCGTAGCGGCGTTGCAGCTCGCGCAGAAAGGCGAGCAATGGCGCGACCTCGCCGCTGGCGTTCTCGTCGATGCGGTGCAGCCGCACGAAGGGATCGAGGATGAGCAGCCGGGGCCGCAACCGGTCGACGGTCTCGGCGAGGCTGCGCCGGTCGGCCTCGAGGTCGAGGCGCAGCGTCGGCGCGGTGATGACCTGGATATCGAGATCGGCGAGCCTCGCGCCGGCGGCGACGGCGATGCCGTCGAGGCGGCGCCGGACGATGTGCAGGGCGTCCTCGGCGGCGTAGAGCAGGACGCGCCCGGCCTTGGGCACGACGAAGCGGCGCAGGCAGGGCGCGCCGGAGGCGACCGAGACGGCGAGGTCGAGAGCCAGGAACGACTTGCAGCACTTGGGCTCGCCGCCGACGATTCCGACGGCCTCATCCGACCACAACCCGGCGACGAGCCAGCGATGCTCCTCGGCGCGCTCGGCCAGACGCCAGGCGGGCTCGACGGGCAGCAGGCTCATGAGCGGCCTGTGGCCCGGCGGCGGGCCGGCCTCGCCTCCGGGGGCGGGGCGGCGCACATCTCCAGGAACAGCTTCTCGTCGATGTGGGGGGCCTCGCGCTGGGCCGCGGCGTCGAGCAGCTCCGCGGCCAAATTCATGAGCGCACGCGGATTGCCCTGCGCGTGATCGGCGAGAGTCGCGATCAGCTCGGGGGTCATCAGCCTGGCGGCGCCGGCCTCCTGCAGCGCGTGCGCGAGCAGCTCGGCGAGTTCGTTGGGCGTCGCCCGTTCGAGGGCGAGACGGACACGGCAGCGGCTGTCGAGCGGAGACAGCTCGTCGGAGCGCAGCCGTTGCAGCAGGCGCCCGTCGCCCGCGAGCACCACGGTGAGGAGAACCTGGCTGTCGAAGCGGACGGACGACAGCAGGCGCAGCTCGGCAAGGACGGCGGCCTTCATCTCCTGCGCCTCGTCGGCGATGAGCACCGGGCGCGACAGGGCGGCGTCGATGTGCGCCTGCCAGCGCTCGCGCAAGACCTTGGCGCCGGCCCAGCGGTTATGGGGAGACAGCTCGACGCCGAACAGATCGCCCAACTCGCGATAGAAGTCGGAGAGGCCCGACTGCGGCCGGCTGATGACGCCGACCTTCACGTCCCGCTTGGCCTCCAGCCGGTCGGCGAGAATGCGCAGGGTGACGGACTTACCGGCGCCGGGCGCGCCGGTGACGAGGGCGAAGCCGCCCTCGCCCACGAGCTGCTCCGCGCGCCAGCAGAAGGACTCGATGCGGCGGCCGACGTGCAGGGCCTCGACGGGCACGTCGGGAGCGAAAGGGTTCCACTTGAGGCCGTAGAGGCCGAGCATCTTCCTGTTCATGGGTTCTATCCTTCGTCCTCGTCCTTGGGGAGATAGGCGGGCGGAAGCCCGGCGCTCGACTGCGCGTCGAGCAGGCGCTTGAGCAGCGGCGGGAGGGGCGACGCGGGCGGAGCCGGCTTTGTCGGCGGCAGGCCGAGCGGCTCGAGCGAGCGGCGCACGCCGCTGGCGTTCTGCGTCCTGTCCTGGGGATAGAGGCGGGCCAGCACATCGCCGGTGCGCTCGTCGACGAGGTGGACGGCGCTCAGGTCCCACTCGGCGTAGCGCACCTCGACGCGGGCGAGATGGCGATAGCGGTTCGGCAGCTCGAAGCGTCGGCCGTCGATGACGATGCTGCCGTCGCTCTTCTTCTGTGTCCGCGTGACGCTGCGGGTGAAGGCGAGGCGGAGCGCGACGCTGCCCGGACAGGGCCGCGTCACCGCCGGGCCTTCGAGGAAGCGGGCGAGCGGCGTGGCGGCGATCTCGGAGTGGACCGTGCGGTTGTACTCGTGCTCGACCCAGGCCTGCGTCGCCTCGTTGAGGAACGCCAGCGTCAGGTCGGGCACACGCTCCAGCATGGCGACGAGCCGCCCCTCGACCGGGCCCCAGAACGCCTCCTGTTTCGCATTTTGATACGGGGAATAAGGCAGGGTCGTATGGTGGAGGACGCCGAGGCGCGCGAGCCCTTCGCTGATCTCGGCCGCCGTCATGGCCGAACCGTTGTCGCTCAAGGCGGCGCGCGGCAGGCCGCGCTTCTGGAACGCCTGGGCGAGGCCGTGCGCGATCACCTCGGCAGTCTCGGACAGATACCATTGGAGATGGCAGGCGAGGCGCGAGCGATCGTCGAGCACGCCGAACAGGATCGGCGTCGCCCACTCGCCGCGGGGCGTCAGAACCTTGCGCGACCCGTGGTGGCAATCCCAGTGCCACAGGCCATTGACGTACTCGGCCTCATATCGACGGACCTCGCGCTCGACGAGGCGCGCCTCGGCGCGCTCGGCCCCTTCCGTCTGGCGCGAGGTGAGGCGCCGGCGCTTGTCGAGGCCGTTGGCTCTCATGAAGCGGAGCAGCGTGGAATAGGACGGCGCGGGCCCGAGACCGGCCAGGGCGACGAGGTTGTCGTGGTGGAGCTTGACGCTCCAGCTCTTGTGGGCGGCGTACTGGGTGAGCACCGCGCGCCGGACCGCCTCGCCGACGGCAGGCTGCTGGCCGGCGTCGGCGCGCAGCTTGCGACGAAGAACGGTCACCGGATCGGCGCGCTCGCGCAAGGCGCGGTAGTACCAGCGCTCGATGGTCGAGAAGCCGAAGCGTACGGGTTCGCCCGTGGTCGGATGCCGCCACGTCCGTGCCGCCAGCCCTTCCATCGCAGCCTTCAGCTCGCCCTTGTCGGGCGGCGCGGCCAACAGTTGGCCGACGACGGAGAAGCGCAAGTGCGCCCACCGCTCGTGAACCCGCCGCCCTCGCGTCTCCTCGGCCATGCCGGCGCTCCTCTCGTCAGGGTGCGCCCGAGCGTTGGCACAGTGTCAGGGCGCCCGCGACGAGCATGCTCTGCGGGTCGGCCGCGCCCGTCAGAAAGCGCGCATGCGGGAGCCTCCGGTGACCGGGCCGAGAAAGCGCAGCAGGGCGACCAGGCGATCCTGCGCGTCGCCGCTGAAGCGGTCGATCAGCGCCGCCGGCAGCTGCATCCCGTCGGGCGGCGGCATGAAGCTGGCGCGCGCCGCCCTCCAGAACCGGGTCGCCGTGAACGTGTCGCGCCACCACCTGCGCCAGCGGGCGATCGTGCGCCGGTCGACGGACACGACCTCCCTCAGGCGCTCGAGCCGCGCGTCGCTGACGCCGTCCCGCAGGATGGCGATCAGCACGACGACGGTCGCGACATAGACCCTGCGCCCGAGGAAGCGCAGCGACGGCGGCGTCGCCCGCGAGCGGCAGCCGTCGACGGCGCAGCAAAAGCTGAAGCGCTGGTCGTGCTCGGGCCCGAGACGGCACGGCCGGCCGCGCGGCTTGCGGGCGTAGCGGGCCATGTGCCGGGGCCCGCCGCAGGCGCAGCCCTCGGTCCGGCAGGCTTCCGCCAGATCACGGTCGGCGGCGAGCAGGAGGTCGTGGAATCTGGCGTCGGCCAGCAGCGTTGCGTACAAGGATGCGTCCTCCGACGGAAGGCGCTCGACCCCTATGGCCAAGCCCGGACGCAACGATCGCTGCCCTTGCGGAAGCGGCAAGAAATACAAGGCGTGCTGCCTGCCGCGGGACGAGGCGGCCGAGCGCGAACGCCTCGCCGCCGAGCAGGCCGGGCGCGAGGCGCGCGCCGAAGCCAGGCGCCTGGAGCAGCGCGAGGCCCGCGACGCGATCGCGGCCGACTTCGCCGCCTCTGCGGATCTCAGGGACTTGGACGAGACGGTCGACGCCGCCCTTCGCTTCGTTGAGGAAGGCAAGCTAGAAGAGCTCGAGACCGCCGCCCGCCATATCCTGGAACGCTATCCGGATATCCCCGACGGATGGGAGTTCCTCGGCCACGTCCATGACAAGCGGAGCGAAAACCGGGAGGCCGTCGCCTGCTATCGGCGCGCGCTGGAGATCATCGGCCGCGCGCCAGACGACTTCGACCCGGAGTACGCGCAACGCTTCGAAGACCGGATCGCCCGACTCGATCCGCCGCCAGCCCCTTGACCCCTGCCTCACAATCGCGCTCGACGAAGGCCCGAGCCATGTCGACCTCGCTAACCATGATCAGCAGACCCCACCGCGCCCCTCAAACAGCGTGACGGGGCTATCTCGTCCGGATATTGGCGGTATCCAGTGCCCGCTTGTCCACTTCGTCTCACCAACCAACGTTGAAGACGCCGTTGCACATACCAACGCACGACTTTGTAGGTCGGCAGAACCGGCCCTTGGTTGAAGTACGCAGCCCATCCCCGGAGCAGCCGACTGATAGCGGCCACCCGCAATTTTGGGCTTTCGGCATGTTTGTACGGCGTCGTCGCGTCGTGAACCCGTTGGAGCAAGCGCCGAACGGCTTTCCGGGACGGGCGCGTGCCGATGTAAGGCGCCCCGTCCTTGCCGTAGAACCGACCGATGGTATAGCCGAGGAAGTCGAAGTTCTCCTCGGGTAGACGCGCCAATCGGGTCTTGGTCTCGTTCACCGTTAGCCCAAGCCGCGTCATCAACCCCCGCATCGTCGCCAGTGCTGCCGGCCCGTTGCCGGGTCGGCAGCAGATGACGAGGTCATCGGCATAGTTGACCACGTGGGCATCGAGCCGCGTTCGGTGGCCGAATTGCTCCCAGGCCAGAAGGAAGCGACGGAAATAGAGATTCGCCAGCAAGGGCGAAATCGGAGACCCTTGCGGCGTCCCTCGACTTCGGTCCTTGGCCTCCGTCGTGCATCGGGTCGTGCGTTTATCCCGCTCGATGACCGGCGCCGCGAGCCAACTCTTGATGACAGACAGGAGCGTCCCGTCCGCCACTCGCCGACTCACGCAGCGCATCAAGGGGCCGTGCGGGATCGAGGAAAAGTAGTCGCTGAGGTCAGCGTCCACTACCTCGGAACGCCCGTGGTCCATGATGTGCCAGTAGGCTTGGCGAATTGCCATTTTGGCGTCCATCCCCAGGCGAAAACCATACTGGTTACGCAGCAGGTCCGCCTCGAAGATCGGGCTCAGCACCAGAAGGGCCGCCATCTCGACCACGCGGTCGCGGATGCACGGAATCCCAAGTGGGCGCTGGCCCCCGTTGCTTTTCGGAATCCAGACGCGCAGCAAGGGCCGTGGCCGATATCCACCGGCCCGCAACTCCTGCCGCAACTCTTCCAGCCATTGTTCTCGCCCGTAGGCGGTAATCTGGTCAAACGTCATCTCGTCGACGCCCGCGGCCCCACCGTTGCGGTGACATGCCCGGTACGCTTCTGCGAGGACGTCGGCCCAAAACACTTTATCCCATAGGGTATAGAAACGGAAAGCTGGTTCAGCCTTAGCTTTCGCATGCAGCGAGCTCTGTAACTTCTGAACCCTTTCGAGCGGAGTTGCTGGGCCTTCGGCCAAGCTCCGGGGTCTCGTCACTTTGATCGCCTGTCGCAGGTCAGGGCCCCTTTCCTCCGCCAGCATTACCCGACCTCAACGGTAATACGGACCCATCCGCCATCTGCCCCGGCCGACGCTGTCCCTCGCGGGCTCCGCCGTTGACCAGCCGGATTGCCCGCCGTGGTCGCCAAGACAGACTTCCCTTGTTGCACACAGATGTTCTGCCATACGTGCTGCCATCTTTACCCCGGTGAGACCGTCAGGGGCGTTTCTCGCTCGCTTGACTGACGACGGCGGCCTGCCCATTCCACTGGTGGGTTGGCTCTCACATTGATCCTTTCGAGGCCTCGACGATGTTCGCTTGTGCTGCGGCCCGTATGGCCCGCTGATCCCCAAAAGGGACCTTTTTCCCAAAGTGCTTCAGAGACCATTCGTTGCCTCCTGATCCGCTCCGGGCGCTTCCGGCTGGAGCGAGAGTTGCCGGGTGGGATTTGCACCCACGACACCTGTGCACCTTGGCAAGGCACACAGTGGAACAAGATCGAGCACCGCATGTTCTGCCACATCACGCAGAACTGGCGCGGCCGGCCGCTCACCACTCGCCTCGCCGTGGTCGAACTAATCGGCGCCACCAACACCAAGACCGGCTTGAAAGTCGAAAGCGCGCTCGACACGCGCACCTACCGCAAGGGCATCCGGGTCAGCAAGGCCGAGATGACATCCCTCGACATCGCCGGCGATCAGTTCCATCCTGAATGGAACTATACGATTAGGCCCCGAAAGCCATCAAATCGTAGCACTTATTGTTCCTGATGTCCTAAATCGGCTCAGCCAGAAAGTTCCTGGAGGGGTGCGCCAGTTCGTCCTGCGCCTCGACGAGGGCGAGTTCACGCGCCCCCGAAGCAAGCGTCGCAGCGACAATGCCGAAGACCGATGACGCGGTGCGCGACAGCGCCTCAGGCGTCGAACGGCTTTCCAGCCAGCGGTGAAAGAAGAGCGCGGCGAACAGGTCGCCTGCGCCGCTGACCGCGATCCGGAGCTTCGGCGTCGCTATCCGCCACAGACCATTGCGGTCGCCGGCGATCATGTCAATCCGGTCCGGCGGCGTGTCCTCCAGCGACAGCGAGGTGACGGCCGCGACGCTCGGGCCGGGCGCCAGCAGAGCGGAGATGGTGGAGCGGGCCTCGGCGAGCGACCTCACCGCCGCGCCGGTCAGCCATTCGAGTTCGTAGGCGTTCGGCGTGACGATCGTCGCCGCGGGCAGGGCGCGGTCGCGGAAGAATTCGGCAACCCCCGGCGCAACGTAGCTGCCGCGGCCGATGTCGCCGATCACCGGATCGCAGGCGTAGGCGGCCTCCGGACGGGCGCGGCGGACCGCGGCGAGCGCGCGCAGGGCCGCTTCGCCGATCTCGGCTCTCCCGAGATAGCCGGTCATTACCCCGGCGCAATGCCGAAGGACGCCGATCGCCTCGAGCCCGGCCATGCAATCGTCGATCATCCCGGCGTCAAAGGCGCGCCCCCGCCAACCGGCGTAGCCGGTATGGCTGGAGAACTGGACGCTCATCAGCGGCCAGACCTCCCGCCCGAGCCGCTGCAGCGGAAAGACCGCGGCCGAGTTGCCGACATGGCCGTAGACGACGTGCGACTGGACGGAGAGGATGGGCGCGAGCATGAGCGCCACGAGACGACGATTCGGGCTGGGCGTAAACCCTGCCCGGCGCACGCGCAAAGTCCAGAGAGAGCGGGATGAGGCCGGTCGAACTCGCCGGGGCAAGGCGGGTTCGGGGAGGGGTCCGACTGGGGAAAGTTCCCTGCGGGCAGGGAGTTCGCAGGGAAATCCGGCTTTTCCCGCGCAGATGGGCGCCGAAAAGGCCTTGGATTTTAACTTCTTGCGCAAGAAATCCCTGCGTGGAGGGGCAGGGAATTTCTTCCGCCGCGCAGGGAATTCGCAGGGAATTTTTGCGGCAAAGCAGGGAACTCGCGCCGAAGCCGAAACCGCCAATGACCCATTCGCCAAAGCGCCGAGCGACCATTTTCGAAGTGAAGCATAAGAAAACGACTGTAATAAATTGAAAGTATTATATAAACTGCATTGGCCTTGTCCGATTTCAGGCCCAACGCGGCCACCGCCCATCCGGCGCCATAACCCGCCCAAGGTCGGCTCGTTTCGGCGCGGTTGCAAGCCACCTTTCCCTTGAAGTGTTGGCGAAAGATTGCGCATCTGCCTGTCGAGACGCGTGGAAGCGGTCGCCTGACACAGCAAGGGGTCGTGTCTCAGTTTGAAATTCCGGTTTCGGCGCCGTTGTTTCCCTTCGAGTCTGGTCCCGCAAGCGGACGGCTTGCCCACAATCCCCGATCAAATCTCGGCGCGCGCCTTGGCGGGACCGATTTTGCGGTCTCGAGGGGCTGGCAAGGTCACGGTGTCGAGTTTTCGGTCACCTCCTCTGCTTTTTCTCTGGCTCGGCGCGTTACAAGACTGGCAGACTGCGATGCTCTACTCGCTCGGCGCGATCATCAACTGGCGAGCGTGGCTGACCACACGCCCAGGCAGGCCGATCAGATGGAAACGCAGAGCCTTCGTGCGTTTGCTCGCCCAGCTCTCGCCCAGCGCCAGGCGCTTCATCGCCTGGTGCGGACGCTCGTGATTGTAGAACTCGACGACACAACGCCCACGAACTCGGCGAACGGGAGGTTTTGTATCCCTTTCATCCCTGGTGGGGATGCCTGGTGCGGGTGCGCGAGGCAAGGGAGCGGACGAGTGGGGACATTTTCCGCTGCGCGATCGGCAGGGAAGACCGCGATCGCGGGCGGGACCTGCCGGCCTGGATGTTCGATCGCGCCATTTGCGGCTTGGTGAGGATGTCGGGGTCGCCCGTCGCCGATATGGCGGCGCTGGTGAAGCTTCGCGCCTTGTTGAACGACGCGCTGGGGCTTGGACGGCCGGAAGCTGCGGCATCGATCGGCGCGCATTCGAGCGCATCCATGGGTTCTCACGATCCGAATCGGAGAGAAGCCCATGCCCGCACGACAAACGCCGCGTCACAACCGCCGACGTCCGGAAACTGCGTCAGTTCGATCTCTTCGACGCCGCACGAAAGGTCGCTCCCGGGGGGCCGGAATGGAAGGCTCTGCCGGAGGCGGCGCGCCAGGAAGTCATGACGGCGTTGACGCGGCTGATGCTCGATCACGGACGCCAACGCGGCCTTCAAGGCCGGGAGGCGCGCCATGACTGACAAGATCGGCGTGCATCACCTCGCGCGAAAGGCGATCCTCTACGTGCGCCAGTCCTCGCCGCATCAGGTCCTGCACAATCGCGAAAGCCGGACCTTGCAGTACGCCATGCGTGATCGCCTGACGGCGCTGGGTTTTTCCGACGTCGAGACGATCGACGACGATCTCGGGCGCTCGGCGGCGGGCGGCGTAGCGCGCGCTGGTTTCGAGCGCATGGTTGCCGATGTCTGCCTCGGCAAGGTCGGTGCGGTCGCCGCGCGCGAAGTGTCGCGCTTCGCGCGCAACAGCCGCGACTGGCAACAATTGATCGAGATGTGCCGCGTCGTCGACACGCTCCTCGTCGATCAGGAGACGGTCTACGCGCCCAGCCTCGGCAACGATCGCCTCCTGCTCGGATTGAACAGGACGGCGACATAATGCAGTACCTCATGATCTCATTGAAAAGGCAGGCTTTCTTGTCGCGGATCGGATGATACTGGACGTCCCCTTGCGATTGCCTGCCCGACGGCTGGCCGGGCCAGGTCACTCTCGCGGATGACATAGGGGGCGCGAGGGCAAACCTGTCTTGCCGGCAACAGTCCATCTCGGATCAAGCGAACAACGGTCATGTTGCTGACGCCGAGGCGGTTTGCGGCCTCGGTCAGAATAAGCTCATGGCGCTCTTCACGTTCGCCCTCGCGGTAGACCGGTATCCGATGCGTGCCGCGGAAATTGCGCACGCGCAGCTGGGTCCAGGTCTGGCCTCTGGCAGAGCGGACGCCCAGCCGATTGAGAACCGGTGCGATGCTGTGGTCCGGCAACAGGCGGGCAAGTTCGCACACCAGCTGCTCGGTCGCCGCATCGGTCTTGAAGCGGTTTTGGCCCGAGCGGTTCTTCAGCACCTCGAGCCGCGTGTGATCCCCACCCTGCCAGTGCAGCACGAGGTGTAGGCGACCGGTCTCGACGGTCACGACGATCTCCTTCAGCACGGTGCGCAAGATCCGCTTGCGCGTCTCGACGGACGCAGCGGCGTCGTTCCAGAGCCCTGGCAGGTCTCCGGCGAGCGCCATAAGCGCCACGCGCTCGTCGTCGCCGACAGCGCACGGCTCCTCGTTGCGCAAGCTCCGGATCTGCTCTTCGAGCCGCGCGGCCGTCGCAAGACAGTCGTTCCATCGCCGTTCGAGTTCGCCGGCGACCAGCCGGTTGTCGGGATCGACGGCGTCGTATTGCCGGCGCGCATGCTTCGCCTCGTAGCGGGCCTGCTCCAGCGCGGACTCTCTGTGCCGTAGCTGTTCGCTGCTGGCCTCTTTGCGCTCAGCGATCAGCTTCAGCGCCGCCTCGACGGCCAGCGGCGAGATCGCACGCAACACTTCCGCCGACACCGCCGCGTCGATGCGCATGTTGTTGAATGCGGTGCACCCCTTTTCGCGAGACGGGTCGACATGGCTGGCGCAGACATAGCGCGCATCGCGCCTCGAATGATGCAGCACCTTGAATTTGCGTCCGCAGCGTCCGCAGCGCAGCAGGCCGACGAGCAGCGCACCGCCGTTCCGCACCGCGCCCGCCACCATCGACCCCTTCATGTTCGCATTCCCGGCGATGATCGCCAGGTTGCGATCATACTCTTCCCAGGTGATGTAGCCATCATGGTGGTCCTGGATCAGAACCGTCCAGTCCTCGCGCCGGCGCGCCACGCCGTGGATAATGACTTTGCGTCCGCCTTCGACGCGGGTGCGGGACAGGGTCCGTCCGAAGACATAGGCCCCGGCATAGACCGGGTTGGTCAACAGCCGGTGGACGGCATGGTAGCGCGGCGGGTCCCATCGCACCGTCCGCCCGTGCCGACTATGCACGGCGGTCGGCACGTCGATTCCTTCCTGGCGCAGCCACAGGACAAGCTGGCGCACGCTGCCGATCTCACGAAACTTTCGGAACACCAACGACAGGGCCTCGCGGATGCGCCGGTCGGGGTCTTGTTCCAGGCGATCATCGGCGCTGCGCCGATAGCCGATGGCGACGGTCGTGTGCAGATCGCCGCGCGCCGCCTTCAGGCGCAAGGCCTCCTGCGAGCGCTGCCGTAACGTCGAAAGCTCGAGCTCGCTGAAAGCGCCTTTCATGCCCAGCAGCAAGCGATCGTTGACGAGTCGCGGATCGTACACTCCGTCCTCATCGATGATCAGGCTGCCGACCAGGGCGCAGAACTCCAGGAGGGTGTGCCAATCGCGGCCGTTGCGGGCCAGGCGCGACGCCTCGAGAGCGAAGACCGCGCCGGCCTCGCCGCC
Source organism: uncultured Alphaproteobacteria bacterium (assembly GCA_963741405.1). GTDB lineage: Bacteria > Pseudomonadota > Alphaproteobacteria > Rhizobiales > Beijerinckiaceae > Roseiarcus. The sequence goes on along the minus strand of CAVUHX010000039.1, from coordinate 671,039 downwards.
GCAGATCCCCACGAGCAGGCGCTCGAAGCCGGGGCGCGCCGTCCCGCCTCCTGAGCGGCCGAGATCGTCGTCGATGACAATCACGTCCTGCCAGCCAAGGTCGCGGGCGCGCGTCGTCAGCGCGTACTGGCGTCGTCGGCTCTCCAGATTGTGCAGGAGTTGATCCATGCTGGATTGCCGCACATAGACATAGGCGCTGCGCGCCAGGTGGTCGCCGGTGATCTTAGTCATCGTCCGTCTCCGCCGGCGTTCTGACCTGGCTGAGGCGATCGCTCAGGAGGGCTTTGAGCAGGTTTACGATCTCCGTGCGTGTCGTCCATCGAACAGCCGTGGCGTAGCCTCGCCGGCCGTCAACATGAGAAGTTCGAGTTGCTGTTCCTGGGCACGCTGCTCCATCGTCGCCTCCACCGCCGCGAATTGCGTCATTCGCCGGTGACGAGGATATGTCCCGCTGATCCGCCAGCCGGCGCAGCTCTCTCAAGCAGGCAAGGGAGAGCCGCGGCGCAGCCATCATCGGCAGCGTCGCCGCGTACGCTTCGGTCATCCATGCCGGCAGCATCAGCCTGACGCCATCCGGCAGCTCGACGACGAAATGCGCATCGCCGGCGTAAGCGAGACGTCGAACGACCGTGAGTCGTTCGCCGGCATTCGGATGATGCGGATACCGGAGGATGACCTCAAACGGCTGTTGCTGGGGAGTATGTCGTGTGTTCGAAGGGAAGCCTGAACGAGTATGAACTGGATCTGCTTCGCCAACGCTCGCTCGCCGCCCGCCACGAGAAGGCGCGGCGCGGCGAACTCGTCGTCAATGCGCCCGTCGGCTTCGTGAAAGCGGTCGATCGTCTGGAGAAGGATCCGGACCGGCGCGTCCAGGCGAAGATCGAACTGGTTTTCCAAAAAGTCGGCGAACTCGGCAGCGCGCGGCAGGCGTTGCTGTGGTTTCATGAACATGGGCTCGATTTGCCCGCCCGGCGCGGCAATGGCGACATCGTCTGGCGACGCCCCTGCTACGCGACGATCCACCGCATGATCCACAATCCCGCCTACGGCGGCGCCTATGCCTACGGGAAGTCCGGCCCAGCGACGGGGCTGATCGAGGCGGGCGCCGGAAAGAGAGCGCGACGCAAGCGGCGCGAGGAATGGCTGACGTTGATGCCCGGCGTCCATGAAGGCTATGTCACGTGGGAACGCGCGGAGGCGATCCGGGACATGATCAGCGACAACGTCCCCGACAGCCAACATCATGGCGCGCCGAAGCACGGCGACGCGCTGCTCGCCGGCCTCATTCGCTGCCGGCGTTGCGGCCGCAAGCTGACGCTGCGCTATACCGGCGCCAAGCATGGCATTCCCCGTTACTCCTGCCATCGCGGCCTGCTCGATCAGGGCGAACCACGCTGCATCGCCTTCGGTGGCCTGCGCGTCGACGACGCCATTGAAGAAGCCTTGCTGCGCGTGGTGGAGCCCGCCGCGATCGCCGCCTCGGCCGCCGCCGAAGCCGAAGTCATGAGCAGGCGCGACCAGGTCCGCGACGCCCTGCTGCGCGATCTCGAAGCGGCGCGTTATGCGGCAGATCGGACGTTCCGCCAGTATGACGCCGCCGATCCCGCCAACCGGCTGGTGGCGGGGGAACTCGAAACACGCTGGAACAAGGCGCTCGCGCGCGTCACCGAAGTCGAGGCGAAGATCGCGACGCACGACGCGGCGACGCCGACGCCGCGAGGTCCGGTCGCCTTGGACGCGATGGCCGGCGATCTCAGGTCTGTCTGGCGCGCGCCCACGACCGACGCGCGGCTGAAGAAGCGCATCGTGCGATCGGTGATCCGCGAGATCGTCGCCGACATCGACGCCGACGCCGCCGAGATCGTGCTTCTGGTTCATTGGGCAGGCGGCGTCCATACCGAGTTGCGTCTTCCCCGCAAGCGCAAGGGACAACGCAACAGCACGCCCGCCGACATCGTCGCCGCCGTGCGCGTCCTCGTGCTCATCGCCAACGACAATCTCATCGCCGCGACCCTCAATCGCAACAAGCTCGTCACCGGCAACGGCAATCGATGGACGCGCGAACGCGTCACGTCGTTGCGCGCCTATCACGAGATTTCGGTTCATCGTCCTGCGCCGGACGGCGTCGAACCCTGGCTGACCCTAAACAAGGCCGCCGCGCTTATCGGCGTCAGCGCCAAGACGTTGCGCCTCGCCGCCGAAGCCCAACAGATCGACGCGCTTCACCCTCTCGCCGAAGGTCCCTGGCTGTTCAGTCGCGCCGTCCTCGCCGGACCAACGGCTCTTGCGCTCGTCAGCCGCGCAGCAAAAGGCGTCCGGCGCCTCGCGGGACCAAACCCCGATCAGCAAAACCTATTCGCCTCAACGACATAGCCAGATGGGTGGCAACAGGGGCAAAAGTCGTGGCAATTATGGGGGTCTTGGGGCGCGGGCGCTGACGATTTCGGCGAGGGCGGGGATGTCGTTGCAGCCTGGAACGGCGAGGCGTGCGCCGAGATAGTCCCAGAAGGCGATGGCGAGCTTGTCGCAGGTCTTGTTGAGGCCGAGAAAGGCGTCGCGGCAGTCGCGACCGGGGTTGCTGCGAGTTCCGCCGCTGATCTTGCGCTTGGTGACCTGGCAACGGATGTCGTTCTCGGATCCGTTGGTGTTGAGCGGGATCTCGGGCCGTTCGAGGACCCTGAGCAATTCGCTCTTGTTGGCCCGCAGGCGGGCGAGCAACCGGTCGAGGGTGGCGAAGCCGGTCCTGCAGCCGAAGATGCGATCGAACCGCGCCGACAAGGTGGCCTTGCGCGCCGGGGATGGATGGCGGCGCCAAGCTTTGAGACTGCGGTAGAACGGCCAGATGAGGGCGCGGATGCGGCTCTGGGCGGCGCGTTGCGCGTCGGTGAAGGTGTCGAGTTTGTGGACCAGACGTTCGGCATGGACCCAGCACAGGCCATGCGGGCCGACATTGAACTGGCCGGCGTCGTCGCTGACGATCACAGTGTCGGCGAGCAAGCCATGCGCCTTGACGCTGCCCCACAGAGCGCCTTCGGTGGCGATCAGCACGGGATCGGGATGGACCTTCAGGGCGGCGACGCCGAGCCGCTCCAGATGAGCGTTCCAGGCCGCCCGATCGGCGAAGACGCGATTCTCCTGCTCGCTCAGGCGGGCGATGACGGGTCCGGCGAGCGCGCGGGCGCGCATATAGGCCAAGGCTTCGTCATTGATGACGTAATCGCCGTGCCCGGCGCGCAACAGGTCGAGGAAGTTGAGACGGCTCTTTGAACCCGTGGTCCCGAACCAGGCGAACTGCGCGTTGCCGATCTGGGTGCAGAAGCCGTTCTTGGCCTTGTGGCGCGCCCCGGTGTCGTCGACCGTGATCCATGCCGCGTTGGTCAAGCCGGCTCGCAGCACGGCGCGGGCTTCATCCAGGAAGCTCTGCTTGCCGGCGATCAGCAGGCGAACGACCTCCGCTTGGAGATGACGATGCCGAACCCTCGCAGCAGCGTGACCAGGCGCGTCGCCGTGACTTGTCCCTGATGATATTGGGCGACCGCGGCCCGGCTCGGCGACGGCCAGATCTCGCGCAGATCCTTGCGCGCGTTGCGCTGCATCGACTTCGGGAGCTTGTCGAGCACGTTGAGTGTCTTGTGCAGCCAGCGTCGCTGATGACGCGTCGTCGGGAACGCCTCGTCGAGGGCTTTCCAGAACCCGAGCGCGCCATCCCCGACGGCGGCTTGCGGCGCGACGGCCAAACCGCGCGCTTTCAAGTCGACGAGCAGTATGTCCTGCTCTGTCGCAACCGATGGAGCGAGAAATGACGAAGTCACGTCAGAAGTTTGATTCAGCGTTCGAGGCGAAGATTGCGCTCGAGGCGCTGCGCGAGGATGCGACGGACGAGAATAAAGTCGTTTCCCTTCGACAGAAAGGGGCGATCGATGATCCGCTCACCGAGATTCTACGAGCCGGCTGAGCGTCGTCGGCGCAGAGGTCGTTTGCTGTTTGGTGCTATGAGCTCGTACCTTAGTTGGACCGGGGACTTCGGAGCACCCCCGATTGAGAGCTGGTCCCGTTTGTCTGCACAGGCTTCCGCGAATGTTAAGTGGACTGCTGCCGGGTTGGTCCTCTGCGATTTCGCGCGCTGGGCGTGACGGAGGGAGGGCGTAGCCCGACCAGAGACACGTCCAGCGCGCGGCGGAAAACTCATGCGGCCGCTGCGAGGGGCGACGGGGTGAAGTAGGCCTCGTCCGGCGTCTTCCGGTCAAGGCTCGAATGAGGGCGTTGACGATTGTAAAAGTCGAGATACCGGCTCAGCGAAGCGCGCGCCTCGGCGACGGTGTCGTAGGCCTTGAGGTAGACCTCCTCGTACTTCACCGATCTCCAGAGCCGCTCGACGAACACGTTGTCGCGCCAGGAGCCCTTGCCGTCCATGCTGATGGCGATCCCGTTCTTCTCGAGGATGCCGGTAAACGCCTCGCTGGTGAACTGACTGCCCTGGTCGCTGTTGAAAATCTCAGGCTTGCCGTGATTGCCGATGGCCTCCTCGAGAGCCTCGACGCAGAAGCCGGCCTCCATCGTGATCGACACCCGATGCGAAAGCACGCGCCGGGTGAACCAGTCGACGACGGCGACGAGGTAGACGAAGCCGCGCGCCATCGGGATATAGGTGATGTCCGTCGCCCAGACCTGGTTCGGCCGCTCGACCGTCACGCCCCGCAGCAGATACGGGTAGATCTTGTGGCCGGGCGCGGGTTTCGACTGGTATTCGGACGGCGATAGATCGCCGCGATTCCCATCCGCTTCATCAGGGTCGCGACATGCCGGCGGCCGACCGCAAGGCCCTCGCGGCCGAGAAAATCGCGCAGCATGCGGGCGCCCGCGAACGGACGCTCCAGATGCAGTTCGTCGATCCGCCGCATGAGGCGCAGGTCTTCGGCCGACACGGGACGAGGCTTGTAATAGACCGCGCCCCGGCTGACGTTCAAAACCTTCGCCTGGCGGGAAATCGCGAGATCGTGCGTTCTGTCGATCATCGCTTTGCGCTCAGCAAGCCCGCCTTGGTGAGCGCGCCTTCCAAAAAATCGTTCTCCAGCGCCAGCTCTCCGATCTTCGCATGAAGGGCCTTCAAATCAACCGGCGCCGGCCCGGCCTCGACTCTGCCACGCCCGAAAACGCCGGCCGCGCCTTCGAGAAGCTGCCCCTTCCATTGCGTAATCTGATTGGGGTGGACATCGAACTGCTGCGCCAGCTCGGCCAGCGTCTTTTCGCCCTTGATCGCGGCCAAAGCCACTTTCGCCTTGAAGGCCGGTGTGTGGTTCCGACGGCTGCGCTTCCTCATCTGATCTCCTGATCCTCGGCCAATCTCGCCGTTGTCAGGCAGAAAATCCACTTATCGATCTGTCCAGATTTGCGGGGCCAGCTCTCTCAGCCAGACTAGCACGTGTTTCATTCCCGGCGAAGTCCGATGGCCAACTAAGGTGTGAAATGTCCTAGAGAGAAACTAGGGCCGAACTGGACCCCACTCGTGGGACCACGGGAGGTCGGACTTAAGGTGTAATCTCGCCTGCCCTTGTCTTTCAAGAATCAAGCCGCTTCTTGCTGCTTCTGCCTCTGCTGTGGGTATGTGGGCAACGCGTTTGCGTTGTCCAAGCGAAGCGGCATATCCACAGGCCTCGCCGCCGCCTCGATTTCGTCCATGCCGGCGCGCCACACCGCCATCGGCATCTGGTTGTTCATCGCCTGGTGCGGGCGTCGAAAATTGTAAAAGGTCATCCAGGAACCGATGCCGGCCCGCGCCTCGCGGCCGTCGGCGTAGGCTTTGAGATGCACCTCTTCATACTTGATCGAACGCCACAGCCGTTCGATGAAGATGTTGTCCATGAAGCGGCCGCGTCCGTCCATCGAAATCGCGACGCCGGCCGCCGCGAGCTTGCCGGTGAAAGCCTCGGCGGTGAACGTGGAGCCCTGATCAGTATTGAATATTTGGGGCTTTCCGAACCGAAGCAGCGCCTCCTCCAGCGCCGCCACGCAGAAGCTGGCATCGTTGGTGTTCGACAGCCGCCACGCCAGAACCGCCCGGCTGGCCCAGTCGATGATCGCCACCAGATAGAGGAAGCCGCACGCCATCGGGATGTAGGTCACGTCGGCCGCCCACACGTGGTTCGGCTCGACAATCTTCAGGCCGCGCAGCAGGTAGGGGTATATCTTGTGCCCGGGCGCGGCTTTGCTCGTGCCGGGGCGCGGAACCAGCGCCTCGATCCCCATCGCCCGCATCAGCCGCCGCACCCGCTTGCGATTGACCCCGCGGCCTTCCTTGTTGAGTTCGAAGGTCATTCGCCGCGAGCCGTAGAACGGAAGCTCGAGATGCAGTTCGTCGATGCGGCGCATCACCGCCAGATCGTCCGCCCCGGCGAAGGGCTTGGGGCGGTAGACCCCCGAGCGCGCCACGCCCACAAGCGCGCATTGGCGGCGCACCGACAGGTCCTTACCAGGCCGTTCGACCTTCGCTCTTCGATCGGGCGCGCTCATCGACCTGGCCTCTTGGCCAAGAAATCCCGTTCGACCGTCAGCTGGCCGATCGTGGCGTAAAGCTTGGCCGTCTCGCGTTCGCGCTCCTCCTCGCCATCGCCCGAACCCCTCGCCCCGCGCGCGAACAGGCTCGCGACGTTGTCAAGAACCTGCTTCTTCCAGGCATAAATCTGGTTCGGATGCACCCCGTGCCGCCTCGCCAGTTCCGGAACTGTCGCATCCTCGCGAAGCGCCTCGAGCGCAATCTTCGCCTTGAACGCCGCATCAAACTTCTTGCGTGACTTCGTCATTTCTCGCTCCATCGGTTGCGACAGAGCAGGTCATTTCACACCTTAGCCAATGGTCCTAAATCCGGGGTCCAGTTCAGCCTGTCTTCAGTTGACGTGAGAACGGAGTGGAATCGGACGCAGAACGTTTGGTGTTTTGGATACGCAAGGGATTCCCGAATCAGCAAATGTCTGACTCGTGAGTGGTCGGCCCGAGGAGGGGCTGACCGATGCGACGATATGCACTGCGCGACGACCAGTGGGATCGGATCAAAGACATTCTGCCGGGCCGTGAAGGCCATGTGGGCGGCACGGCGGCGGACAATCGCCTGTTCGTCGAAGCCGTTCTCTTCAGGTTTCGCGCCGGCGTCCCGTGGCGCGATCTGCCCGAGCGCTTTGGCGACTGGAAGATCGTCTATCAGCGTTTCAACCGATGGGCCAAGAGCGGCGTTTTCGAGCGGGTTTTCAGGCTCTTGGCCAGCGATCACGACAACGAGTACATGATGATCGACGCCACCATCGTGCGCGCTCACCAGCATAGCGCCGGCGCCAAGAAAAAAGACGGTGCGCAAGCCATCGGCCGATCCCGCGGCGGATTGACCACCAAGATACACGCGCTCGTCGATGCCCTCGGCAATCCTGTCGAGGTGATGCTCAGCCCGGGCCAGGATCACGATCTGACTTGCGCTAAATCTCTCATCGAAGCCGTCGATCCCGGCGCTCTGATCGCCGACAAGGCTTTCGACGCCGATGCCTTCATCGGCGCCCTCAACGATCGAGCGGTCGTCCCAGTCATCCCATCCAAATCCAACCGAAAGACCCCGCGCCCGTGCGACTTCGCCCTCTACTGCGAACGCAATCTCATTGAGCGTTTCTTCAACAAGCTCAAGCATTTCCGGGCCATCGCCACGCGTTACGACAAGCTCGCCAAGATTTTCCTCGCCGGCGTTCAACTCGCCTGTGCCGCCATCCTCCTCAACTGAAGACAGGCCCTAGACGCGGGTCATGCGGGGGCCGGGGGTGAGCTGAACGGCGAACCCCAGGTTCTGGAGGCGCTGGACAAGGCGACGGGTGGAGGCGATCTTGTGTCGCTTGTCGAAGTGGTCGGCGCCGAGATCCTGGTACAGCGTGCGGTCCTTGAGCATGTGGTAGATGGTGCGCAGGAGGGAGGCGGCGACGGCGCCGATAGCCTTTTTGGCCCCGCGGCGAGCCTTGATTCGGTGGAACTGGGCCTGGAAGTAGCTGCCTTTGGTTCTGGCGGCCGCCCAGGCGCAGGAGAAGAGCATCGCTTTCAACCAGCGCGAGCCCTTGCGCATTCGAGTGGACCGTCTCTTGCCGGCGCTCTCGTCGTTGCGCGGGCAAATGCAGGCCCAGGAGAGGAGATGGGCGTCCGAGGGAAAGCGGCTCATGTCGACGCCGATCTCGGACAGAAAGGATTGGGCGCTGAGGTCGTCGAAGCCCGGAACGGTCTTTACGATCTGGGTGGCCTCACGAAAGGAGTTGAGATCGGTCTTCACCTCCTCGTCGATCCGCGCGATCGCCCGATCGAGGGCGTCGATCTGCTCCAGATGGAGCTGGAGCAAGAAGCGGTGGTGAGCCGTCAGGCGGCCCCGCAGCGCCTCGCGAAGCTCTTCTGGCGTGGCTCGGATCCGCCGGTCCGCCAGCCCGGCCAAGACAACCGGATCGGTCTGGCCGGCGATCATCGCCTCGACCATGGCCCGACCGCTAACGCCCAGGATGTCGGAGATGACCGAGTTGAGCTTGATGTTGCCGTCCTCCAACGTCTTCTGCAGCCGCTGAATATGGGACGAGCGCTCGCGAACCAGCTGCTTGCGGGTGCGAAGCAGGGACCGCAGCTCCTGGGTCGGACGATCCGGCACGAAACTGCCGCGGATCAGGCCGTGAGCGGCCAGCTCGGAGAGCCAGGTCGCATCGTTCACGTCGGTCTTGCGGCCGGGCACGTTCTTCACATGCGCGGCGTTGGCCAGCAGCAGCTCGAACTCGCCGTCCGCGAGAATATGCCAGACCGGCTTCCAGTAGACGCCGGTGGCTTCCATAGCCGCGAGCGTGCATCCCTTCTCCGAAAGCCACGCCGACAAGTCCAATAAGCCGGACGTCGTGGTCTCGAACGTCCGTGCGTTCTGTCGATCATCGCTTTGCGCTCAACAAGCCCGCCTTGGTGAGCGCACCTGCCAAAAAATCGTTCTCCAGCGTCAGCTCTCCGATCTTCGCATGAAGGGCCTTCAAATCAACCGGCGCCGGCCCGGCCTCGACTCTGCCGCTCCCGAAAACGCCGGCTGCGCCTTCAAAGAAGCTGACCCTTCCATTGCGTGATCTGATTGGGGTGGACATCGAACTGCTGCGCCAGCTCGGCCAGCATCTTTTCGCCCTTGATCGCGGCCAAAGCCACTTTTGCCTTGAAGGCCGGTGTGTGGTTCCGACGGGTGCGCTTCCTCATCTGATCTCCTGATCCTCGGCCAATGTCGCCGTTGTCAGGCAGAAAATCCACTTAACCGACTGTCCAGATTCTCGAGGCCACCTCTATTGCGCCACCGGCCGAAAGGCCGCGGAGCGCGCCCTCTAGCGTCAGCGGGAGGCCCCCCCGGCTTTGCCGGGGTGGTAGTAGAAGTTTGCGATCTGCCGATTTCCCGCCAGGCGAAAGCTTTGAACGTCAGCCGGGGCGCGGTCTATTACAAGCCCCGTCCGGTCTCACCCGAGGACCTGCGCGTCATGCGGTCGGCCGCCGGCATGTCGCAACCCTGATGAAGCGCATGGGAATCGAGGCGATCTATCGCCGACCGAACACCAGCAAACCCGCGCCCGGCCACAAGATCTACCCGTATCTGCTACGGGGCGTGACGGTCGAGCGGCCGAACCAGGTCTGGGCGACGGACATCACCTATATCCCGATGGCGCGCGGCTTCGTCTACCTCGTCGCCGTCGTCGACTGGTTCACTCGGCGCGTGCTTTCGCATCGGGTGTCGATCACGATGGAGGCCGGCTTCTGCGTCGAGGCTCTCGAGGAGGCCATCGGCAATCACGGCAAGCCTGAGATTTTCAACAGCGACCAGGACAGTCAGTTCACCAGCGAGGCGTTTACCGGCATCCTCGAGAAGAACGGGATCCCCATCAGCATGGACGGCAAGGGCTCCTGGCGCGACAACGTGTTCGTCGAGCGGCTCTGGAGATCGCTGAAGTACGAGGAGGTCTACCTCAAGGCCTACGACACCGTCGCCGAGGCGCGCGCTTCGCTGAGCCGGTATCTTGACTTTTACAATCGTCAACGCCCCCATTCGAGCCTTGACCGGAAGACGCCGGACGAGGCCTACTTCACTCCGTCGCCCCTCGCGGCGGCCGCATGAGTTTTCCGCCGCGCGCTGGACGGTGTCTCTGGTCGGGCTACGCCCTCCCTCCGTCACGCCTAGCGCGCGAAATCGCAAAGGACCAACCCGGCAGCAGTCCACTTAACATTCGCGGAAGCCTGTGCAGACAACCGGGACCAGCTCTAAGACCGCCCCGAAGCCGCGCCGGCGACCGTCCACTGCTCGAGGTTCAGGTCCTTCCCGAGCGCCAGCGCCGCGAAGGCAAAGATGACCAGGAGCGCCGCGCTCACCCTCCGCCGCTCCTGTCGGCATCCTCGCGGTTGGCTGGATCCAGGGCGTAAATCACCGCCATGATGATCGAGGTGAGCACCACCCACATCACCAGCCACGCGAGCAGGAGCGGCATGCCCAGCAACAGCGGCTGCGCCCGATTGAGAAACACAGGGCCGATCAGCATTTCGAGAAATGGCAGAACGGCGAGCCAGCGGGTCAACGGGGTCACCGGCGATGACCTAGTCAACCACTAACGGATACAGCGCGGCGCCGCGACGAGCAAACAGCGACGCGCCGTGGTGACGAAAAGGCCCGCATCGATCTGCCCGGGAGCTTTGCCTCCGTAGCCCTTGTGACGGAACTACGACGCGCTTGGTTGGCGCGCAGCGGAACGTCGTTTACCGCCGGCCCCGCCTGCAGTAGCGTTGAGATCGATATTCAAGGCCGCTCAGGATGAGTGCGACCGCCAAACTCGGCGCCGAGAGACGGGAGGGAACGGAGCGTCCATGGGCGCCGGCGGCGCTCGCGTGCATGGGGGTCGTATTCGGCGATATTGGCACCAGTCCGCTCTACACGCTTAGCGTCACGGTCAAGTCAGCCAGTCCCGCCGGGCAGGCGTCGCCAGAGGCGGTCCTCGGCGTGGTGTCGCTGATTTTCTGGTCGCTGATCATTGTCATTTCGATCAAATACGCGATTTTGATCATGCGGGCCGACAACCATGGCGAGGGCGGGATCCTCGCGCTGCTCGCCCTAGTCAGCCCGCGCCGCGCGAAAGCCAACAAATGGCGCGCCACGCTGATCATCATCGGACTGGTCGGCGCGACGCTGCTCTACGGCGACGGCACGATCACACCGGCGATTTCAGTCCTGAGCGCGATCGAGGGGCTCAAGATCTATGCACCGGAGATGGGGCGCGCGGTCGTTCCCCTGACGGTCGTCATCCTCGCCGGGCTCTTTCTCATCCAGCGCAACGGCACATCCTGGATCGGCGGCATCTTCGGGCCGGTCATGCTGATCTGGTTCATTATCGCCGGAGCTCTCGGCGTAATCGGAATTGTGAAGTCGCCCGCCGTGCTCGCGGCGCTCAGCCCCCTGCCGGCGGTCACCTATCTCTGGCACGCCGGGCCGCGGGCCTTCGTCATTATCGGCGGCGCCTTTCTGGCGGTTACCGGGGGCGAAGCGTTCTACGCCGACATGGGCCATTTCGGGCCGCTGCCGATCCGGATCGCCTGGTTCGGCCTCGCCCTTCCGGCTCTCACGCTCAATTATTTCGGCCAGGGAGGGCTACTTCTCGCCGACCCCAGCGCCATCGACAGCCCCTTCTTTCAGCTTGGACCACAATGGTCGCACTATCCGCTTGTCGTTCTCGCCACCGTCGCGACTGTGATCGCGTCGCAGTCGATCATCTCCGGCGCCTTCTCGCTGACCCAGCAGGCGATCAATCTCGGGTTCCTGCCGCGGATGAATGTCGTCCACACAGAGGGCCGCGAGATCGGCCAAATCTATATTCCCCTCGTCAACTGGGCGCTCGGCGCCGGCGCCATCGTCGCGGTCCTCGGCTTCGGCTCATCGGACGCCCTCGCGGGCGCCTACGGCATTGCGGTCTCGTTGCTGATGGCGATCACCACCCTGATGGCCACGTTCGTCGCCCTGCACTGGAAGTTCAATCGCTTTGTCGTCTATGCGATCAATGCGAGCCTGCTCGGAATCGACCTGCTGTTCCTCGCCTCGACCTCGACCAAGCTGCTTGACGGCGGATGGTTTCCGCTGCTCATCGCCGCGGTGATCTCTTTCCTGATGCTGACGTGGCGGAAGGGGGAGGAGGTCATGGACAAGGTCCGGCTGGAGGTGCGCGAGCGCTCCCAGGAGTTCATCGAACACCTTCGCACCAATCCTCCGCTCCGCCTGCCGGGGACGGCGGTGGTCCTCGGCCGAATGACCAAGGGCGTGCCGCTTGCGCTGTCACACAACGTCAAGTGCAATCGCGTGCTGCAGGAGAACGTGCTTCTCGTTGCGGTCTTGATAGCCGAGACGCCGCGCGCGCCGGACGACGACAGAATTGTCGTCGCGCCTCTCTCGGAAGGGTTGACGCGCACCGAGTTGCGCTTCGGCTTCATGGAGCAACCGAACGTTCCGGAGGGGCTGGTTGACGCGATGGCGCGCGGCAAGATCGCCGAGTTCGATCTCGACCGGGTGATCTACTACACCGGTCACGAAACGATCATTCCTTCTGGACGGCGACCCGGATTTGCTCGCTGGCGCGAGGCGCTGTTCGCCTTCATGCACCATAACGCCCAGCGCCCCGGTGCCTATTTCAAGATCCCAGGCCAGCAGATCATGGAGATCGGGGTCGAGTTCGAGATTTGATCCGGATCACCCCGGAGCAGGTGGTTCGAACCAGTAGTCGCGGCGCTCCCGCTTAAAGCGAGCCCCTCGCGACATCCGAACGAGCGCAGTTTCGCCATCTGTGACGAGCCGCTGGCAAGAGGTCGATTGCCCTACCAGCACGTGGCTTCCCTACGAGGGCTCACTGCTATGTGCCGACTCTCAGAGGCGGTAAGGTCGTCAACTCAAGTCGTATCCGTCAGCATTCGCTTCGGGTCCGGGCTTCCGTTATGCAAATAGAGGCCGATGTGCAAAGAGAGGCTGAATTCTGGGCGCCAAGGAAGTGCTTCAAAGAACCCGCGCCGGAAGTTTTAGCGGTATCCGTCAAATTGAGTGACGCGGTCGATGCGCATATCCGCAATGAATCCGATCGTGCGAGTAAGTTATTTGCGGAGGCAAACGATCCGTCTATTTATGATGCCCTCGGCCTTGGCCATGATCGTCGTGGCCAGTCGTTTCATCGGGCCGAGATCGCAGACCCGAACGGCGCCCTCGATTGAGACTTTCATGCGAGCCAATGTAAAGCCCGGCGTGGCGCGTCAATATTGCGGGCGGCTGGGCAAGACGGACAACTGTCAGATCGCGGTGACGCTCTCGATCGCCAATCATCATGCGAGCCTGCCGATCGCCTATCGGCTCTATCTGCCCGAAATCTGGGCGAACGACGCCGACGCCCCTGAGCAGCGCCAGATGACGCATGGATCACCGCTGCCGGCGCTCGAATCTCTTGGCCTCGAGCCACAGCGCGTCCATCTCGTCGAGATCGGCGCCTTCCGGCTTCCGCCCTCCCTCGGCCAGGCGTCGTTCGATATGGGCGAAACGGCGCTCGAATTTGGCGTTCGCGCCCCGCAGGGCCGCCTCGGGGTCCACATCGAGATGACGGGCGAGGTTTACGGCGGCAAACAGGAGGTCGCCGACCTCGTCAGATAGCCTCTCCGCCGAGCGATCGCCGATTTCCGCCTCGACCTCGGCGACCTCCTCGCGCAACTTGGCGACGACCGCGCCCACGTCGTCCCAGTCGAATCCGACTTTTCCGGCCTTCTCCTGGAGCTTGAGGGCGCGCGAGAGTGCGGGCAAGGACAGCGGAACGTCGCCGAGCGAGCCCGACGGCGCTTCGGCCCGAGCGCCGGCGGATCGCCGAGCCTCGGCTCGTACACGCTTCTCTTCGGCCTTGATGCTGCCCCAGAGGGCCTTGACCGCCTTCGAATCGAGGCCGCCGGCATCGCCAAAGACATGCGGATGTCGGCGGATAAGCTTCGCGGTGATCGCATCGACGACACCGCCGAAATCGAACAGACCGGCCTCCTCGGCCATCCGTGCATGAAAGACAACCTGCAAAAGCAGATCGCCCAACTCCTCCCTCAGATCCTCAGTGTCGCCGCGCTCGATCGCATCGGCGACCTCGTAGGCCTCCTCGATCGTATAGGGAACGATCGAGGCGAAGCTCTGCTCGACGTCCCAAGGGCAGCCGCGGTCCGGGTTACGAAGCGCCGCCATGATCTCGATCAGGCGACCAATGTCGCGACTCGGCTGCATCGGTCGATTCTCTCATCCGGGCGGCGCACACGCGCAACCGACGCGTTGTCGATCGCGGTTTCCAGGAAAAAGCGCGGCACGGGGCCGCGCTCCAACGGGACAGGCGACTCGCCTGCGCCGATCAGATCGATAGAGAGATCGCCTCACGGCCCTTCGGCGTGTCGACGACGCGCATATTGACCTGCTGGCCCTCAGTAAGATGGGTAATTCCCGCCGGCCCGAGGACCGAAATGTGGACAAAGACGTCTTTGCCCCCATCCTCGCTCGCCACGAAGCCAAAGCCCTTGACCCCGTCAAACCATTTGACCTTGCCGGTGACAGAAACGGCGGTCGACGGATCGGGAGCGGCGCGACGCGGGCGGGGCGCGTCGCCGAACGAACGCTGCGGACGCTCGACGGCGCCCGAAGCATCGACCTCGAGCACACGGGTGACCTGAGCTCCCTTCGCCCCGGCGCCTATCTGAACGCGCAATTTGGCGCCTGTAGGGACCGACTCGTGTCCGGCGCCTTGAAGCGCGTTGGCGTGAAGGAACGCGTCGCCCTGGCCACCGGCCAGTTCGACGAAGCCATAGCCCTTGTCGGCCTTGAACCACTTCACGACAGCGTCGACAACCGGCGCGTTCGAAGCCGGCGGCGCCGAAGATCCACCCCCGAACGTCGGGGCGGAATAGCCCCCATCCGGAACGCCCCCGAAGCCCCGCGACTGGCGGGGCTTCGAATCGTAGGACACCGGTCCATCATCGTCGAAGCCCCGCTTGCGGGGGCGAAAATCCTTACCCTTGCTCATGCTAGTCCAAATTCTCCAGACAAAACCCTATTCGGCCGAGGCGGAACGCCGCCCCTCGCGATCGCCGCCACCGCGACGAAACTCCTACGCGTGACGCGTCTGACGGTTCCCGGTCTCGCGTGAGAATCCATGCTGACGAGACCTTCAAAGGGAGCAGCCCCCGCCGGTCGAGTAGCGAATTTGAGCGTGCGCAATGCGCCGCCTCGCGGAATTGGGCAAAATCTTCATCGCCGCCCGCGCCAATGCAAAATCGCCGTGCTCAACCATCGAATGCTCGCCCGCCCGCCCGCTCGATGCGAACGCAGCCCGCCACATAAACACTAGCGCATTTCTTTGACCGTTTCCAGATGTCTTAACGCCCGAAAGGGAAGTATCTGTGTTGACACAGCGCCAGTCGAGTTACCGGATCTGGCCGATTGCAAAAATCGCTCAAACGTCAACCAATTCGATCGCGTTCGGCGCTCGCTCCTGAATGAAGGCGAACCTGGCCTCGGGCTTGGTTCCCATTAGACGCTCCAGCGTTTCGGCAGTCGCTGCCCTCTCCTCCGCCAGGACCGCGACGCGCAGGAGGGCGCGTTTGGCGGGATCCATGGTCGTGTCCCGCAGGTCCCGCATCGGCATTTCGCCAAGTCCCTTGAATCGGCTGACCTCGATGGCCGTGCGGCCGCTGAAGCCGGATTTCAGCAACTGCCCCTTGTGGGCGTCGTCGCGCGCGTAAAGCGACTTGTCGCCTTGGGTCAGCCGGTAGAGGGGAGGCGCCGCCAGGTATAGATGCCCTTCCTCGATGAGTTTCGGCGTCTGCCGGAAAAAGAAAGTGATGAGAAGAGAGGCGATATGGGCGCCGTCGACGTCGGCGTCGGTCATGATGATGATCTTGTCGTAACGCAGATCTTCCGACCGGTACTGCGACCCCGATCCGCAACCGAGCGCCTGAAGGAGGTCTCCGAGCTGCTGGTTTTGCGCAAGCTTGTCACGGGTGGCGGAAGCGACGTTGAGGATCTTGCCGCGAAGCGGAAGCACTGCCTGCGAGGCGCGGTCACGCGCTTGCTTGGCGGAGCCGCCGGCCGAGTCACCTTCGACGATAAACAGTTCCGAGCCTTGCGCGGACGAGTTCGTACAGTCCGCGAGTTTGCCGGGCAGACGCAACTTACGGACGGCTGTCTTACGCGCGACATCCTTCTCGATCCGCCGACGGACGCGTTCCTCGGCGCGCTCGATCGACCAGTCGAGGAGTTTCGTCGCCTGGCTCGGCGCCGCCGCGAGCCAGTGGTCGAAGGCGTCGCGGATGGCGCCGTCCACTAACCGAGCCGCCTCTGCGGTCTGCAGCCGGCCCTTGTTCTGTCCCTGAAATTCCGGTTCCCGGATGAAAATGGAAATCAGCGCGGCGCAACCGGCCATGACATCGTCGGTCGTCAGGGCGCTCGCTCGCTTGGCCTGGCCAATGCGTTCGGCATGATCCTTCAGACCGCGCAGCAGGGCGGTGCGCAAGCCCGCCTCGTGAGTTCCACCGTCTGGCGTCGGGATGGTGTTGCAGTACGAGTGGACGAAACCGTCCGCGGCGGCAAGCCAGGCGATCGCCCATTCGACCGCGCCATGCCGTCCCGATTTTTCCACCCGGCCGACGAAAGCCTGATCTGCGACGAGGGCCTCGCCGTCGATATCGGCGGCTAGGTAGTCCTTAAGTCCGCCGGGAAAATGGAAGGTCGCCTCCGCGGGCGTCTTGCTTTCTCCTCCGAGCAGCGCAGGCGCGCAACGCCATCGAATTTCGACCCCGCCGAACAGGTAGGCCTTGGACCGCGCCATCCTGAAGACGCGGGCCGGGTCGAAGCGAGCATTCTTGCCGAATATCTCTGCATCCGGTAGAAAACGGACCTTGGTGCCCCGTCGGTTCGGGGCCTTCCCGATGATTTTCAGCGGAGACGTGGGCTTGCCGCGTTCGAACGTCTGACGATAGAGCGTCTGTCCGCGGGCGACTTCGACTTCCATCTTTTCCGACAACGCGTTCACCACCGAGACACCGACGCCATGGAGGCCGCCAGATGTCTCGTAGGCGCCGCTGTCGAATTTGCCGCCCGCGTGCAGCATCGTCATGATGACCTCGAGTGCGGACTTCTTGGGGAATTTCGGATGCGGGTCGACAGGCATGCCCCGCCCGTTGTCGAGCACGCTCAGCCAGCCGCTCTCCTCCAACGAAACCTCTATGAACGTTGCATGGCCGGCGACGGCCTCGTCCATTGAATTGTCAACGACTTCGGCGAAAAGATGATGCAGCGCGTTGGCGTCAGTTCCCCCAATATACATCCCGGGCCGCCTTCGCACCGGCTCCAGTCCCTCTAGCACCTCGATCGATGCGGCGTTGTAGTCGACCTCTCCTGGAGGGGCCGTGCGCCGGGCAGACGCTGCCTTCATGGGGACCACCTTGCCGCGCTGGGCAGACGCGGCGCCGAAAAGATCATTCATGTGTGCTCACGATGTCGCGATTCGCGTGGGCAGGATACCATGGCCTTCTCAGGAACGAAAAATGAACATACAAGAACGCGCCGGTGCGCCGCGACTTGAAACGATCAGCATGACGATTTGCGCTTACTGTCCGGTAAGCAGCGACCGGGTCGCTTCAGCGACGTCCCGGTGCCGCATCAGCGCCTCCCCAACGAGAAAGGTCTCGATGCCGGCTCTGGCTAGGCGTTTGCAATCGGCGTGGCTGGCGATGCCACTCTCGGCGACCACAATCTTTCCGGCCGGCACCTGTGGCTTGAGTTGCTCGCAGACCTCGAGCGAGGTCGCGAAAGTACGCAGGTCTCGGTTGTTGATGCCGATCAGGCGTCCCTCGAGAGCGAGGGCGCGCTTCAGTTCGAGCTCGTTATGCGTCTCTATCAGCACGTCGAGGCCGAGGTCGTGCGCCGCTTTGTTCAGCGTCCGCGCGGTCTCGTCATCGACGGCCGCCATGATGATCAGGATGCAGTCGGCGCCCCACGCGCGGGCCTCGAGCACCTGGTATGGGTCGAAAAGAAAGTCCTTTCGCAGAATGGGCAGCGCGGTCGCCTTTCGCGCCTTCATCAGATGTTCCGCCGTCCCTTGGAACGAAGGGCCATCGGTCAGAACCGAGAGACATGCGGCGCCGCCGACCTGATAGGCCTTCGCGAGAGCGGCCGGCTCGAACTCCTCGCGGATTAGGCCTTTGGAAGGGCTCGCCTTCTTGATCTCGGCGATCAGCGCAAAACGGCCTTCCTCGGTGGCTCGCTCGAGGGCCTTGATGAACCCGCGCGGCGGCGACTGCCCCGCGATCTCGCGCTCGAGGGTCGCGCGCGGGACGCGAACCTTGGCGTCGGCGATCTCACGCCGCTTGTAACTCTCGATCTTCTTCAGGATGTCGGCCATCGGCGCCCTCGAGCTCAAGCGTTTGACACGGCGATCAACCGGTCGAGCGTGCGCCGCGCCGCGCCGGTGCGAATGGCGGCGTCCCCCAGACCTACCCCCTCCTTCAACGACATCGCCCTTCCCGCGATGACCAACGCGGCGGCGGCGTTAATGAGGGCGATGTCTCGATAGGCCCCGTCGCCGCCGTCGAGCACCTTGAGGAGGGCCTCGGCATTGTGCTCCGGGTCCCCGCCCTTCAATCCGGCGGGCTCTGCACGTACGAGGCCAGCCTCTTCCGGGGTGACCTCGAAAGCGCGGATCGAGCCGTTCTTCAACTCCACGACGCTGGTCGGTCCGGTGGTCGTGATCTCATCGAGACCGTCCGATCCGTGCGTGATCCAGACGCGCTCGGAGCCGAGATTGCGCAACACTTCCGCCAACGGCTCGAGCCAAACGGCAGAGAAGACCCCAATCACCTGCCTGGCGACGCCGGCTGGGTTGGCGAGAGGGCCAAGTAGATTGAAGATCGTGCGCGTGCCGAGTTCCACCCTAGTCGGCCCGACGTGGCGCATCGCCGCGTGATGCGACGGCGCCATCATGAAGCCGACACCCGCTTGTTTCAGGCAGCGTTCGACGCCTTCGGGCGGAAGCCCTATCTTCACCCCCAACGCGACAAGCGTGTCGGCGGCGCCCGAGCGGGACGAGGCCGCGCGATTGCCGTGTTTGGCGACCGGAACACCGCACGACGCCGTGATGATCGAGGCGAGCGTGGAGACGTTGTAGGAGCCGGAATTGTCTCCGCCGGTCCCGACAATGTCGATTGCGTCGGGGGCGCCGTGACCGGAATCATTTTCGCCCGCATGGCCAAGACTGCGCCGGTAATCTCGTCGACGCTTTCGCCGCGCACTCTTAGGGCCATGAGGAAGCCGCCCATCTGCGACGGCGTCACTTCACCCGACAGCATGGCGTCGAAAGCAGCCATCGCTTCCCTTTGGGTCAGCGCGGCTCCGGCGGCGACCTTGGCAATCAAAGGCTTGAAGTATTCCATGCGCGCGGATCGCTCAGCGCCGAAAGCCGCGCGCGTTGAACGCGGCGGCCAGGTCCAGGAAATTGCGCAGGATCTCTCGTCCGTGCTCGCTCGCGATGCTTTCGGGATGGAACTGCACCCCGTAAACCGGACGGTCGCGATGCTCCACCGCCATGATGAGGCCGTCGTCTGATTCCGCGCTCACCTCGAGCTCTTCTGGCGCGGATGCGCGCTCGATGACGAGCGAGTGATATCGCGTCGCCTCGAACGAGCCATTCAGTCCCCGGAAAATTCCTCGTGCGTTGTGTTCGATGCGCGAGACCTTGCCGTGCATCGGGACGGGGGCGCGCACCACCTCGCCTCCGAAAGCTTGTCCGATCGTCTGGTGGCCGAGGCAGACGCCAAGGATTGGGGTGGTCTCGCTTGCCGCGCGTACGAGATCGAGACCGATGCCCGCTTCATTCGGCGTGCACGGGCCCGGCGACAGCACGATCGCGTCCGGCTTCTCGGCAAGGATATCCTCGACGCTGATCTCGTCATTCCGCCAAACGATCACGTCCGCGCCGAGTTCGCCGAGATAGTGAACAAGGTTGAATGTGAAGCTGTCATAGTTGTCGATCAGGGCGACGCGCTGCATTCTCTCTCCGATCGGGGTCGAGCGCGTCTTTTCCGACGCCGCGCCGCAGCCGTCAAGCAAAACGGCCGCGCGTTGGCTTTTGTCCCAAAGCCGATCGCGTCGCGATGAGCGAAATCCGCCGTCGGCCGGCCCCAAACTCAGGGCGGGAGCAAACTGGTCCGGCCGGGGGCCTGGCGAACAGGCGGCCGCGGGACCTGGTTCAGAGGTGGGACGCGACGACGCGCCAGCCGTCGGTGGTCGGCTCCTCGTAGCCGAGGATCGCAGCTCGCTCCGCCGCGGTTATGCCGATGTCGTCGAGATAGCGGCTCGGAAGCGAGGCAAACTGACTGCGGTCGGCGGCAAGACTCGCTCGCTCGGCGATTCCGTTAAGAATTCGTTTACCGACCCGAATGACTCCCGAAAACCGGAATTCGAGGTGATGGTGGGTCGATCCCGCCGCATACGCGCCCATTTACTTTCGTCCAACATTAGAAAACGCAGGGATTGCGTCTTTTTCGAGTGGGATATATGAGGAAGTTCGTTGGTTTCAAGTCAATGTTTATGCCGTTAGAGGATAGACAGGCTATACGATGAAGCCGGTGGACCGGATGCCGCCGCTCAATGCGCTGAGGGCCTTCGAGGTCGTGGCGCGCCGGCTCTCGTTCGCCCGGGCGGCGGAGGAGCTCCACGTCACCAAGGCGGCGGTCGCCCAACAGGTGCGCCTGCTCGAACAGGAGATCGGCGGCCCGCTCGTCCGCCGCTCGGGGCGCGGGCTCGCGCTGACCGAATCGGGCGCCGCCGGAGCGGCCGGCCTCGCCGAGGGGTTTGCAACCCTTGCCCGGGCGGCGCGCGCGATGCGCGAGGCCAAGGGCCGCCGCTTTCTCGTCATCAATGCGAGCGCCTCCTTCGCCGCGACCTGGCTCGTCGGCCGGATCGGCAAATTCAAGGCGCGCCATCCCGAAATCGACGTGCTCCTCGACGCCAATCCGATGGAGGACGCCCTCGAATCGAGCGCGACCGACGCGCTCGTCCGTTGGGGGGCGGGCGAATTCCCGGGCCTCGCGACGACGCTTCTGTTCAAGGAGGACGTGTTTCCGGTCTGCTCCCCCGACATCGTCTCGGGAGAAACCCCGCTGCGAATCCCTGAAGATCTGAAGCGCCACACGCTGCTGCATCTGGAGTGGAGCGCAGCCTATCCGTCGTGGCCGTCCTGGTCCGACTGGCTGAAGGCCGCCGGCGGGCGGGACGTCGAGTCCCGCCACGGCGTCTGGTTCAACAATATGGCGATGGCGATCCACGCGGCGGCGCAGGGGCAGGGGGTCGCCCTCGGCTCGCTCGCCATTGTCGCCGACGAGCTTGCCGCGGGCCGTCTCATCGCGCCGTTCTCGACCAGCGTCCGGACGCCGTTCGCCTATTACTTCCTCTGCCGTCCGGGGGAGGCGGAAACCCCGCGCATCAAGGCCTTTCGGGAGTTCCTGGTGGAGGAGGCGGCGCTGTCGGCGGGCGAGCCGGCTTGATCGCCGCCCCTCATCCTGGGGGTACGAGGCTTCCGGGGCCAGACCATTTCCGGGCGCGGAATCAACCTTTTCAAGCCATTGTGGCGCCATTTGCGGGCGACTCGCATCGGCCCGTCCGCCGCGGACCGAAGACGGGGCTTGTTGATCCACGGGCTCGGCGAGGGCGCCATTTCCGGGCACGGATTTAATCTTTTCAATAATTTGCTGCAGCATTTCCGACCGTTTTGCGCGGGCCGACCGAGCCGCGAGGGCAAGGAACGCCCGCCCTCCTTGCCGCGACGGATGGCCGCCCGGTCGAGCGGGCAGGGAGAGAGTCCGGGCGGCGTTCGGAAGCGCGACGAGGCCGGGCATTCGGTTCGCTCCTTTCATTGAGTGCAAGGGTACCACGGCTCCCGTCTTTTGTACACTGTTTGTTCCAAGGTCATCCGGGCCGAGATGGGCCCGGAATGGCGCCCCAGGCGGGAAAAGCCGCAGACGCGCGTCTTCACCAATTTCGCCCCCGTGGAGGCGCGGTGATGGCCGCATACTGGTCGACGCTCGCTCACCAGAGCCTGTTCGAGCCTTCCCGCTTCTTCGGCCGGCAAGAGGAGGCGCGCGCCTTCGATCGCGGCTACTGCGCCGAGTTTTTGGGCGCGCTGCGGAGCGAGGACTTCGCCCGCGCGCTCGCCGAGGGGGCGAGCGCGAAACTGCTCAAGGCCTTAGCCTTCGTCGCCGACGAAATGCGGCCGCTGCCTCGGGGCGAAGACCCTCCGGAGGCCGCGGCCTGATGCCGCGCCGGGCCAAGCCGACCTGGGGGGAGGCCTGCGACCTTCATCTGCGTGATTCGCGGCGCGAGCACGGGCGCCCGCCGGCGGACGTTCGCCCCGACGAATCCGAGCGGTTCGCCGGCATGATGATGATGGCGGTGATGCGGCGCCGGGCTTATGAGCGCGCGAGCTACTGCTCCACCGCGGCTGCCTGGCTTGAGACGGGCCCGGACCAGTTTCGCTAGCGGTAACCGTCCTTCCCGCTAGTAATCCAAGCCGTTAGCAAGGGCATGAAGCACCATAAGCGCATTGATACGTCCGCGCTTCGGCCAGCCCTGCTTCGACTGCGGCGAGCCATGTCCAAGCGCAGCGAATCCACGCCCTCCAGCGCATCGCCGAAAGCCAGCGGCGCCGGTGACTGAAATCGGACCTGGCGTCGTCTGCGCGAACAAGCGCGAGATAACCATCGACCTCGCTTGGGCGATCGGCTTCAAGTTGAAGGACACCGTATGACGCCGGCGGCTTCAGTCCCCTTCGCTATCTCGCGTTGCCCCGAGGCCCCGCGCACTCGGGCAAGCGCACGGGATTGGCGATCTTT
This sequence comes from uncultured Alphaproteobacteria bacterium, assembly GCA_963741405.1. Lineage (GTDB taxonomy): Bacteria > Pseudomonadota > Alphaproteobacteria > Rhizobiales > Beijerinckiaceae > Roseiarcus. The sequence goes on along the minus strand of CAVUHX010000039.1, from coordinate 648,098 downwards.
GCTAACGCCTCCGGTTTGGCGCAGGTCGGAAAGCCTGCGAGAGCCATCGTCTTGACGAAGCGCTGGCGCTCGTCCGTGTTGTAGCCAGGCTGGTTGCCCCAACCTTCCACAGTCAAGTCAGGGTAACGCTTGAGCGCCTCATTCACCCAGGTCTTCGCCTCCTCCACACGGCCCAGGGCCGCGAGCGCGCTGGGCCGTATGACCCAACTGTCCGGCGAATAGTCGTCCAAGGTCACCCGGTCCAGGACGTGCAGGGCATCCTGATAGCGGTCCGCCGCGAAGTAGGCATATGACAGTCGTCCCGCCGCCCACTCCGGGTAGTTCGGATCGAGCCGGATCACCTGATCGGCCATTTCACCGCCTCCCTTAGGGTCGCCGAGTGTGGCTGCCCAGGTGGAATATTTGGTGAGCACATCGGCCGAGCCAGGCGCTAACCTTAAGGCGGTGTCAAGTTCTGCTTTTGCCCGAATGAAATCATTGTGTTGGCCATAGCTCCAGCCTAGTGCTACATGCGCATTGGCATCGCTTGGGTCGGCTTCGATAGCGCGGGCAGCGGCTTGATCCGCAAGCTTTCTATTCTTTTCCGCATCGACGCCAGCAAAGCTGAGAACATCATTGAAAGAGGGTGACCCACGCACGGGCGAGTCCAGGATCGAGCTCGACGGCGCGATTGAGCAACTCGATGGCGTCCTTCAGGCTCGCGGGATCCTGCTTTTGATTCTTCTCATCACCCAGGAGATAATATTCATAGGCGCTGAGGTTGCCGGGGCGCTTGCGTCGCGCTGCCTCGCCTACGTTCTGCATTATCTGGCTGGACCAGGCGAGCTGGTTGGCGACCCTCAGGGCGATCTCCGCCTGAACCGTGAAGATGTCTTCATCGGGCCGGTCCCATTGGTCGGACCATAGATGGGTCCCGGCCGCCGCATTGATCAATTGCGCGGAAATCCGAACCCGCCCGTCCTTGTGCTGGATTGAGCCCTCAAGAACGTAGTTGACGTCAACGGCGCGCGCGACCGCTCTGATGTCGACGGGCTTGCCCTTGTAGACTTCAGTCGAATTGCGTGCGATCACTCGGAAATTAGGGAGCCGCGCCAAATCAGTGATGACGTCTTCGGTGAGGCCGTCAGCAAGGCGACCGGTTTCTTCATCACCGCCGTAGTTATTGAAGGGCAGAACCGCAATAGACGGTTTTCCCGTCGGGGGCGCGGCCGGCCAAAACCACCATGCTCCACCCCCTGCGAGGCCAAGCAGGACTGTGGCCGCAATCACTACACTTGCCCGGCGCAATAACCGCAGCCGCGAGGTTGGGGTCTTCACCGTCAACCTGCCGTTTTGCTTCAGGCGGTTGACGCGCACTGGGCGCGTGATGTTCTTGACCTGGTGCTCGCCGGCGAACTCGAATGGAATATCGACTTTGCCCTGCATTTGTTCGTAAGCCGTCCCCGAGATCATAATGCCGCCGCGTTCGGCGAGCTGCTGTAGGCGGGCCGCGACGTTGACGCCATCGCCATGGCGATCCTCTCCTTCGACGATGACGTCGCCGACATTGATGCCGATGCGCACATCGATCCTCTGACCGGCAGGGACACCCTCATTGCGGAGAGCCATTTCGCGTTGCGCCGCGACGGCGGCTTCGACAGCGTTGACCACGCTGGCGAACTCGGCCAGCAGCCCGTCCCCCAGCAGTTTGAACACGCGTCCGCGGTGGGCTGTGATCTGCGGTTCGAAATTTTCCTGTCGATGCGCTTTCAGCCGCTCAAAGGTGCCGACTTCGTCCTTTTCCATCAAGGCGGAGTATCCGACGACGTCGGCGGCAAGGATTGCGCTTAATCTGCGTTCCATTGTGAGGTGGCTCTTCTAAAGACGACCTATCAGCAATGATCGCATCGGCTCTGGCGGCAACTGCGGACTGTATGACGGCGGGTTGCTTTTTTCCAAGGCCCGGGTGCTACCGCTTGGGTGCAGATCCGACCAGGGCGATCCGCGGCCAAGGTCGATATCCTTGGTCTGTCGAACGTCCTCAAGGAGAAGGCGGATGTCTCAATTCTCGGATTTCGTCAGGTTCGGACAAATCCAAGAACGCTTCGTTCGTCAGAAATGTCTCGGCAGATTCATTTCGACAGGCATTCAGGCAGGCGCACCAATTGTGGATTTTTCGCTAGGGTCTCTGGCTTCGCGCAGGCCGGGAATCCCGCGGCCCGCATCGGCCCGATGAGCCGTATTCGGTCTGCGTCGCTGTTGTCCGCGGTCCCGGTGAAGCCCTCGATGGTCAGATTGGGGAAGTGTTGAAGCGCATCCGATGTGGCCGCCTTCGCTTCCGCGGGCCGGCCGAGCGCCGCATAGCTCGCGGCGCGCTGCACCCAAGAGTAGACGAGGTAGTTGTCTTTCGGGAGCCGTTCTAGGATTCGCAAAGTGTCTTCGAATCGACCGACAGCGAAGTATGCCCAAGAGAAATTCCACGCCTGCCATACCTGATAGTTCGGGTTGAGCCGGATTGCGTGATCGGCCATCTCCGCGCCTTGCTCAGGGTGTCCGAATGCCGACGCCGAACCTGAATACAATGCGAGAATCTCGGTGTCTCCAGGGTTGAGCCGTAGGGCGGTTTCGTATTCCGCTTCGCTGGCGGCAAAGTTTCCCTGCATCCCGAGGATATAGGCGAGCGCCGAATGGGCAAAGGCGTCGCTCGGATCGGTCTCGACGGCGCGCCGCGCGGCGGCGAGCGCCGGAGGAAGGACGACCGCCGGGTCCGCGCCGCAACAAACTATCAAAAATTGGCGAGCGAAGGACAGTTCGGACCAGGCACGGGAAAGACTTGGATCGGCTGCGACCGCCCTCTCGAGCAGTTCGATAGCATTCTTGGTGCCTTCCTGAGTGAACAGCACATGCTCGCGCCGGCCGGCAAGAAAGAGTTCGTAAGCGGTGAAATTTTCCGGGCGCGAACGCCGCGCGGCTGCTGTATCGGCGTTGAGAATCACACCGCCGCCGCCAAGACGGTTCCCCAGTTGATCGGCGATGTCGCTCTGCACCGCGAAGAAGTCCTTCGAGGGCTTATCCCAGCGCTCCGACCACAGATGCGCATTGCTCGCAGCGTCGATCAGCTGCGCGGTGACGCGGATCTGATCGCCCTCGCGCTGCACCGAACCTTCCAGCACATAGCGGACGTTCAGGTCCCTGCCGACTTGCCGCACATCGACAGCCTTGCCTTTGTAGACCTCCGTCGAATTGTGAGCGATGACGTCCATGGTGCGATGGCGCGACGAGTCGGTGATGATGTCTTCCGTCAGACCGTCGGCGAGTCTGCCCGTCGCCTCGTCGCCGCCGAGGTTTGCAAACGGCAGTACCGCGAGCGACCCCCTGGCAACGACCCCGGGACTGAGGTGGCGTAGCCAGAAATTCCAGACGCCTACGGCTAGCATGAGGACTAGCGCTGCCGCCGCGACCCCTAAAATGCTGTGGCGGACCATGAGAGACCGCGACAGCGATCCCGGCGGTTTGTCGGACGGCTTAGCCGCCGTCGCGGGTTTCGCCTCTGCGGGTACGCCCACCTGCAGCGAGTAGACCCGGATCGGCCGTTCGATGTTCTTGAGCCGGGTCGGGCCGAGGTCGACGACCGCCATGTCGAGCCTACCGCTCACCTGCCGGTAGGCGTCCTCGGAGAGGCAGATCGCGCCGGGCGCGGCGATCCCCTCAAGCCGCGCGGCGATGTTGACGCCGTCGCCCATCAGATCGCCGTCCGCCTCCTCGACGACGTCGCCAAGGTGAATGCCGACGCGGAACTCGATGCGGCGCTCAGGCGGCAAGCCGGCGTTGCGTTCGATCATGCCGTTCTGCACTTCGATTGCACAACGCACGGCGTCGACCACGCTGCGGAATTCGATGAGGCTGCCGTCGCCGGTTCGCTTGACGATGCGCCCGTGATGCAGGGCGATGGTCGGATCGATAAGGTCGCTGCGCAGCGCCCTGAGCCGCGCCAGAATGCGATCCTCGTCCGCTCCCGCGAGCCGGCTATAGCCGACGATATCCGCGACCAGGATCGCCGCAATCTTCCGGGTTTCGCTCATGTCGCGCCCTCCGGCGCCATCAGCTTAGCACAAGACCCGTGAGGGCAGTGCGCTAATGTGATTGAGGCGAACGAAGGCGCGTGCAAGGCGGATGATTTAGACCGGGGACCCGTCGGGAATGCCTGCTTCGGGTCGACGCACGAAGTCGCTCCGCTCCGACCCGGCGTTACGGCTCGCGTTACGGTGCATTACGGTGACGGTGCAGTAATTCTTTTCGGATGGGTCAATCAACGTTCGTACCCACAACAGAATGCACTGTCACCGTGTGCCACAACAGAATGCACTGTCACCGTGTGCGCCCTGAAGGCGCGTTTCTCTAGTGGAGGAAGGTTCCACCCGGATAAGTGTGGATGGGTCCGGTAGTTGGCGAGCGGTCTGGCGGTGCATTACGATGACAGTGCAGTAATTCTTGTCGGATGGGTCAACCAACGTTCGTGACCACAATAGAATGCACTGTCACCGTGTGCGCCCTGAAGGCGCGTTTCTCTAGTGGAGGAAGGTTCCACCCGGATAAGTGTCGATGGGTCCGGTAGCTGGCGAGCGGTCTGGCGGGGCAACCGGCCGGGCTGGAGCCTCGCGACAAAGGCCGCCTTGGGCGGTTGAGCGATCCGGCCGGCCGCAACTTGAGTGATAGCCTGAGCAGGCCTCGAAAGGTTCAATGCGGACGCCGACCCGCCACGGTGACGGGGAAGGCAGCATCCATGGGGAAGGCATCGACATGCGCACTCATGGGGTCCGCGGGGGTATTGGGCGCGGCAGGCCGGAAGAGAGGAACGGGTAATCAGGGGAGACCCGCGTCCGGCGAGGGTTCGGCCTCGACGGCGTCTTTGAGGGCGCCGGCCGGAAGCGGGAGTCGGACAGGGGCGTAAGAGCGTCGAGGCCGGGTAACTCCGGCGGAGCAAAGGCCCCTGACTTCAGAGGCGCTTTCGAAGAGGGGAAGGAGCGGCGATTGGCGACGAGTCTGCAAACGCCGGATAAGATCAGGACCCTTCAGCCTAGAAACGGCAGTTGAGGTTTTGTGCGGGGGCGGAACGCGCGCAATGTCAGGGCATGAGGCGCGATTCGTCATCTTCTTCGGCTCACCGGTCGGGTGAACAATCTGTGGTTGTGGCGAGGGAGCCGCCGGGAGGCGTCGATCTCGACAGTTTCTTTGGTCCGGTCCGGGTTGAATGGGACCATAAAGCGGCGATGACGCCGCATGGGCAGCTGCCGTTCTTCGTCGACTTCCTCAAAACGGCTGGCCTGTTCGACGCCTTGGTGACCGACTGTCCGCTTCGCTATTTGAGCCCGAACGCGCCGAGCAAGCGGGACGTTCTCGGCACGGCGATGCTTTCCATGCTCGCCGGCCACAGGCGCTACGCGCACATCGCGGCGCTGCGCTGCGACGCCGTGCTGCCGGAACTTCTGGGGATGAAGAAGGTCGTCAGCGAGGACGCGATCCGGCGCGCCTTCAAGGCGATCGACGAGACGGAAGGGGCCGTCTGGCTGCGCCGACACCTGCAATATTGTGTGGAGCCGCTGCTGGCCGAGCCCTGGATTCTCGACGTCGATACGACGATTAAGCCGCTTTACGGTCATCAGGAAGGGGCGGTGCTCGGCTACAATCCCAAGAAGCCGGGACGTCCGAGCCATTGCTATCACACGTATTCGATGGCTTCGACGCGTCTGATCCTCGATGTCGATGTCGGCCCTGGCGACGAGCATGCATCCAGACACAGCGCACCGAGTCTGTGGGGGCTGCTCGATCGTTTGCCGCGCGACCTGTGGCCCGCCTTGTTGCGGGGCGACCGGGGCTTCGGCAACGAGGAGATCATGCGCGAGGCGGAGGCGCGGGCGCTTCCGTTTCTCTTGAAGCTGCGGCTGACCGCCAACGTCAAGCGCATGATCGAGAAGCTCGCCTCGTCGCGCGAATGGGTCGACGCCGGCCAGGGCTTCGAGGCGAAGGAGAGCGAGGTTCGGCTGGTGGGCTGGAGCCGCCAGCGGCGCGTGATCGTGCTCAGGCGGCGGCTGAAGGACGCCGTGGGGCTTCGGGTGAACGACGACGGCGGTCCGCCGCAACTCGCGTTCGCCGAAATCGGCGAAGCGACGGAGGTCTACGAATACTCGGTTCTGGTCACCTCGCTCGATGAAGTCACTGAGGCGTTCGGTCAGCTCTATCGCGACAGGGGCGACGGAGAGAACATTTTCGACGAGATGAAGAACCAATGGGGCTGGGGCGGCTATACAACGCACGATCTCGCCCGGTGCCGGCTCGCGGCCCGGATGCTTGCGCTCTTTTACAACTGGTGGAACATCTTCGTCCGTCTCGCCGATCCCAGCCTTCACCGCGAGGCGATCACCAGCCGGCCGCTGTTCCTGACGGCGATCGCCACCCGCACCCGGCATGCGCGGCAAACGACGATCCGCGTGACGAGTTCGCACGCCAAGGCCGAGCCCGCCGCTCGGGCGCTCGCCGCCGTCGCCACCTTCCTGCGAGGCCTCGCCAAAAATGCGGAGCAGTTAACCCGCCTGCAAACCTGGCGGGCGATTTTGTCGCGCGCCTTCCAGGCCTTCCTCAACGGACGCCTCCTCCGCGCCCCGCCCCGCCTCGCGCCAACCTGATGCAACCCAAACGCGAAATATCGCTGATCGCGTGAACGTCACATCAGCCAACTGCCGTTTCTAGGTTCAGAGGAAGCTTTATGTGAAGGCGAAGGCGGAGCCCAAGTTCCGCTTCTATCTTCTGTACGACAAGATCTGTCGGGCGGACATCCTCGCCCACGCCTATGCGCTGGCCCGTCGCAACGACGGGACGGCGGGCGTTGACGGGGTGACGTTCGACGACATCGAGCGGGCGGGAGTGGAGGCGTGGCTCGAGGCTTTGCGTGAGGACCTCGCCTCGATGACGTATCGGCCCTCGCCGGTGCGGCGCGTGATGATCCCGAAGCCGGGAGGCGGGGAGCGCCCGTTGGGCATTCCCACCATCCGCGATCGGGTTGCGCAGACGGCCGCCAAACTGGTGTTGGAGCCGATCTTCGAGGCGGACTTCGAGGACTGTGCGTACGGATACAGACCCGAACGAAGCGCGGGCGACGCGATCAAGGCGACCCACCGGTTGATCCGGCAGGGTTACGCCGATGTCGTAGACGCCGACTTGTCGAGATATTTCGACACAATTCCGCACGTCGAGCTGCTCAAGAGCGTGGCCCGGCGCGTCGTCGACGCAAAAGTGCTGCGGCTGATCAAGCTGTGGCTGAGCTCGCCGGCGGAAGAACGGGATGGCGCGGGGAGACGGCGCGTGAGCGGAGGCAAGAGCTGCCGGAAGGGCACGCCGCAGGGCGGCGTGATCAGTCCGCTGCTCGCCAACCTCTATATGAACCGTTTCCTGAAGTTCTGGCGTGTGAAGGAGTGCGGCAAGACGTTCCGCGCGCATGTGGTCAATTACGCCGACGACTTCGTCATCCTCAGCCGCGGCAGAGCGGCCGAGGCCCTGGCGTGGACGCGGGCGGTCATGACCCGGCTCGGGCTCACGCTCAACGAGGCCAAGACCTCGGTGAGAGACGCCCGTGCGGAAGACTTCGACTTCTTGGGCTATACGTTCGGGCCGAGATACGCCCGCGACGGAGAGCGCTATCTGGGCGCGCGTCCTTCGATGAAGAGCCTGACGCGGATCAAAGGCAAGATCGGCGATCTGTTGAGGCCGTGCGAGACGGGCGACTGGCCGGGCGTGCGCAAGCGACTGAACCGCCTTCTTGGCGGGTGGTCGGCGTACTTCGGCTACGGAACCCTGAACGCGGCGTACAGGAGCGTCGACCGACATGTTGGCGATCGGATCCGGCGCTTCCTCAACCGGCGCGCCAAGCGCGGCGGACGCGGCGCGCGTGAGTACTCCTGGAACGAAATCTTCGGGAGGCTCGGCGTGCAGCGTCTAACCCGCGACAGACCGGCCGCGCCGGCCGTGAGCCTGACATGAACTCTGTCGGAAAGCCGGATGCGGCAAATCCGCACGTCCGGTTTGATGAGCGGGGAAGGGAAACGGAGCCATTGGCCAAGCCTCAACGCCACCGCGCCCTTCCTCGACTCTACAATCCGACTGTCACTGTAATCCGTGTAATCCCGGGCGAGTTGGAACTTGGCGCCGACTCCCATCGGCTTTGGCGCTTCCGCGGCGACAACGGCCATTCCGACAGGCGCCGCTGCGACTGCAGCGGCGGCTGCTGACACTGGAATCTCTGATTTTCATCGCCCGACCCTCCTTCTCGGGAGCGTTTGCGCCGCTCCCCCTGACGCCGAGCGGCGTTTGCGCCCCGACTTCAGTTGGATAATGTTATGCTCGAGGGGCGTCCGGCGAGTTGATCGGGGTCAACTCTCGACCTTTTCCATGCTGACGAAGCGGATGCCCTTTCCGTGTTTGGCGGAACCTCACGACCAATTACTGCCCTGGCGTTCTCCTCGTGTACCGGGACCGGCCGGGAGGGCATCAAAGGGTCGGATATGAACTCGTTCGCCAAGCCGTTTGGGAGCGACCGCTGTTATGCGGACAGCGGACCGTTGTCGAATTCGTTGCTATCGTAAAGCACCTATCCGAGTCGCGGGCGCGCCCGACGTCGCGAAAATTTCAGGGGGCGGCATGGATGATCGGAGACTCCTGCCGCCGTCACCCTTCGAAGTCGGTGCGACGATTTTGGTGGGGCGGGCAGGTATGCTTTCCGATCGGCGTGTCGATCGCCCGCGACCGGATCAGTTCTCTTGCTGCTCGACGGTTATCGAGACGCTGCGGTCAGCCGTGACGCCAGGCCCGCGAAAGTTTCCGACGTACGCCAGAAAGGTCAGAATGCTTCCCGAGGTCGGTGTGAGACAAGTGCACTCGCCGCCGCCGCCGTATTCGCTTTTGGCCCGCAGATCAGCAAATAAGCGCGCCGCTTCACGGGCGTTTCCGGCCTCGACATCGGGATAACCACGATAACCACTGCAAGCAAATAGGGGCATGACGCGCCCTTAAAGGTTGCCGATCCGCCGCGCCTGAGGCGGCCTTTTGCGACCTTCCCGTCGCCATACGCAGAGTCGGCCCCCACGGCCTAACGCGTCATTCGTCGTTGCGGCGAAAGCGCGAGAAGAAACGCCGCGGTCAATCATGATTTGGCCGCGGCGATAAGCGTGAACCACCTATAGTGCGGGGCAGGCGGGTACCTCCCCATTCACCGCAGGTCCTCGCCAGCGAACCCCTTATTGAAGACGGCGGATTCGCCAGCCGAAGTCTAGACAGTTCTGCATAGGGGCAGTGCCGCTCTGCGGCAACCCTCGGAAACTACTCAGAGCCGCGCAGTCGAAGCGACTACTCCCGCTATCCAAGCGGTCTATGCGGAAGATTCCCTACTCAGTCATTCCCACTGCGCGACGCCTTGGTGATGCGAGCATGGCCCCCCCGGCGCGCTGAGGATGGCGCTGGGGTCTTGATTGGAACGAGCGCTGCTGGCGCATTCTTTCGGTCATGGGACCCACCATGAATGGCAACAAACGGTCGGATTTGGCACTCGTTCGCCCTGGCGTCGGCGGATGCCCGACATTTTGCGCATTGCGGCCGTCTATCGGTACGAATTTGAACGACCGCAAAGGTCGGAAGCCGAAATTCAAACAGACCCACTACCGGAATGTTCATTCATGCGTTCCGATCTGACGCTGCTGCCGGTCGGAGGCGCGCCGGCGGCGGTGCTCACGGATGCACTGACTTCCGCCGCCGGCTACGCGCTCAGCGAAAAGGCCGACGCGACCCGCCGCGCCACCCTTGCCGACATCCGGCATTTCACGACCTGGTGCGAGGCGGTCGGCGCGATCGCGCTGCCGGCGACGCCGGCGACCGTTGCGGCCTATCTGGCGGCCCTCGCCGATTTCGGTCTCAAGGTCTCGACCAATTCGCGCCGCGCGGCGGCGATCGCCTACGCTCACAAGCTCGCGGGCATTACGATGACAGTGCAGTAATTCTTGTCGGATGTGTCAACCAACGTTCGTGCCCCACAATAGAATGCACTGTCCCTGTAATCCCGGAATCGAACCTTTGCGATCGTTCAAATTCGTACCGACGGACGGCCGCAATGCGCAAATGGCCGGCGTTCGCGGGCGGTCTTGCGAACGTGTCATGTCTGACCCTTTGCTGCCTTCCAGATCCCTCCCGGTACGTGACGACAGCGCTATCTTCGGGCGATGATAGTTCTTGACAAGATACCGGCCTTGGCAGTCTGAACGTCGGAACGAGAGCAAGGAACATACGCCCATGGCGCCGTCTGAGGTCATCGCGATAGACATCCTGCTCGAGCCGGATGGCCGAATGCTCGAACGCGCGGAAAGCAACAATGCACGGTTGCGCCAGGCGTTTCCGAGCGGGTTTGCACTAGATGCGGACCATCGCCCGCACATCACGTTGTTGCAGTGTTTTGTCGCCGCCAAGGACTTGGAGGCGCTCTACTCGGCGACCGGCGATGTGATCGGCAACGCAAAGGTGACCAATCTGCTACTGTGGGCAGTTCGCTACTATTACACGCCCGGGCCTGGTGTGGGCGTGGCCGGCATTTGCGCCACGCTGACGCCAGAACTGCAAAAGCTGCAAGCCGATGTGATCGCCGCCGCCGCGCCGTTCATGGCGCCGACCGGCCCGATCGAGGCCTTTACCGCCAGGCACGACAATCCGGCGTTCGACGCGGCGCTGATCGACTACGTTTCGGGATTTGTCGCGCATCATGCCGGCGCACACTTCAATCCGCACGTCAGCACCGGCGTCGCGCCAACCGACTATCTCGACCGGATGATCGCCGAACCGTTCCCGGCATTTGCGTTTGCTCCGGCAGGCGCCGCCATTTTCCAGTTGGGACCCTTCGGGACGGCGGCGCGGTTGCTCAAGCGCTGGGATGTGACGGGGTGAACGCCGAACCTGTCAATCCGGTGCTTTCCGCATGGCGCAACGGCGCGCCCAGGCAAGCGATCCTCGATTTCGTGGCGCGTGTGACAACCATGGGCCACCCCGATTTCGTGCCCCTCGCCGATCGCATTGCCGTGTTCGACAATGACGGCACGCTTTGGGTCGAGCAGCCGCTGCCGGTCCAGGCGTATTTTGTGATCGATCGCATCCGGGCGTTGGCGCCGCAGCACCCCGAATGGCGCGATCTACAGCCATTCAAAGCCGTTCTCGAAGGCGATGTGGCCGGCATCATGGCCGTCGGCATGGACGGGCTCGTCGCGCTGGTGATGGCGACACACGCCGGCATGTCGACCGAAGCGTTTGCCGATCTGGCCCGCGACTGGATTGCCACCGCACGCCATCCGCAGTTCAACCGCCCCTATACCGATCTCGTCTACCAACCGATGCTCGATGTGCTCGCCCTGCTGCGTGCGAACGACTTCAAGACGTTCATTGTCTCGGGTGGCGGCATCGAATTCATGCGCACTTTCAGTGAAACCGTCTACGGCGTTCCACCCGAGCAAGTGATTGGCAGCAGCATCGTCACCAAATATGTGGTTAAGGACGGCGAGCCGGTGCTGATGCGTGAGGCCGAATTGCATTTCTTTGGCGACAAGGAAGGCAAGCCCGTCGCGATCAATACACATATCGGGCGGCGTCCGATCGCGGCGTTCGGCAATTCGGATGGCGATTTCGCGATGCTCGAATGGGTTACCAGCGGACCTGGGGCGCGCTTCGGTCTGATCGTCCATCATGACGATGCGGACCGCGAATATGCCTATGATCGCGCCGCTGGCCTTGCCCGTCTGGCGCGTGGGCTCGACGAGGGCCCAGGACGCGGATGGACCATTGTCCACGTCAAGGACGACTGGGATCGGGTTTTTCGCTTTTAGGCCGGCGCCAGCGACGCTGGAGAGGCTCGTAGCGCCGCTTGCACGACAATCGCTTCCGCGAAGATCCGACCGGAAGGCGCTGCGAACGCGCGGAAGGGTAGGGGGTTTGGAATTGCGCTTTGGCCTTCCCCTGGCAACCAGACGCCCCCGCACGCGCAGAATTTTCTTGCCCCTAAAAGAGAATACCTTTGGCCCGCAAAAAAGAGAGCGTCGGCGCGCCCGCGCCGAAAGAGCCGGCTTCGTGGCCGGCCGACAAGGTCGAGCGCCGGAGCGTCGGGTCGCTCGTCCCCTACGCCTGCAACCCGCGACGACGATGAGCGACGTCCCTTTCGCGCCGCGCGAGGGACCGCCCGAGGCTCATGATTTTCGCTTTGCGCCTCGATTTGGCTTTGCCGTCGCAGGCAGTTGGTTTGCGCGCGTTGCAAGCCCTTCAGTCAGCCGCAGGGCGAATTCGTCCGCGATCGTTTCAACCGGGAGGTCGCCCCCCGGCCTGTACCAATCCGCGATCCCGTTCAGCGCGCCGGCGATCACGAAGGCGGCCAATTTGGGATTGCACGGTCTGACGGAGCCGTCCTCGACGCCGCGTTCGATCTGATTTCGAAACGCCAGGTCATAGCGCCGCTTGGAACGGCGGACTTGCGCGCGCGGCTCCTCGCCGAGTTCGCGGTCGTCGAGACGGGCGAAGCACATGCCGAAATCCGTCGTCATGCTGCTGGCGTAGGCGCGGATCATCGCGCGGAGCTTGTCGAGACCGCACCCTTCGCCGCGCTCGATGCGCCCGAAACTCTCCTCGTACTGCTCGTCGCCCAGTCGATAGAGCGCATAAAGAATCTCTTCCTTGCCGGCGAAGTAGTTGTAGAGCGCGGGTTTGGTGATGTTCAGCCGCTCGGCGATCGTGGCCAGCGGCGTGCGGTGATAGCCATCCACGAGAAACAGCCGGACCGCCATGCGCAGGACTGCGTCACGCTTCTCGTCGCGCGCGCGCCTGCGGTCCTCGAATGGAGTCCATGGCGAAATGTCGGCCACTGGCTTCGGCGCGCTCACGATCTTTGCATTCCTTCTTGACAGGGTCCCGAGAGCCATATATGACCCATGGGACAGTAAATGTCTAGTGGGTAATTTGAGGAGGAGCCAATGTCGTCCAGGGTTGTCGTCGCAGGCGTTGGAATGATTCCCTTCGCCAAGCCTGGAGCGAGCGCGAGCTATCATGAGATGGGCGCCGAGGCGGGGCGACGCGCGCTCGCCGACGCCGGAGTCGGATACGAGCTCGTCGAGCAGGCCTACGCGGGATACGTGTACGGCGACTCGACCGCCGGCCAGCGCGCGATCTACCACCTCGGCATGACCGGGGTTCCAATCGTCAACGTCAACAACAACTGCTCGACCGGCTCCACCGCACTGTTTCTGGCGCGACAAGCGATCGCTTCGGGCGCGGCCGATTGCGTCCTCGCGCTCGGCTTCGAGCAGATGAAGCCCGGCGCGCTGGGTTCGGTCTACACCGATCGTCCGAGCCCGTTCGAGGAGTTCGATGCGCTCGCCGACACGCTGATCGACGCGCCGGGCATCCCGCTTGCGCTGCGCTATTTCGGCGGCGCCGGGCTCGCCCACATGAAGAAATACGGCACCAAGATGGAGGCCTTCGCCAAGATCCGCGCCAAGGCGAGCCGTCACGCGAAGAACAATCCGCTCGCCATCTTCCGCAAGGAGCTGACGGCGGAAGAGGTAATGAACGATCAGGTGATCTGGCCGGGCGTCATGACGCGGCTGATGGCTTGTCCACCGACCTGCGGCGGAGCGGCCGCGGTCCTGGTCTCCGAGACCTTCGCCAGGCGCCACGGCCTCAAGACGGAGGTCGCCATCGCCGCGCAGGCGATGACGACCGACACGCAGAGCACCTTCGATACGAAGGACATGATGCGGCTGGTCGGCTACGACATGGCGCGCGCCGCCGCGAACAAGGTGTACGAACAATCCGGCATTGGCCCCAAGGAGATCGGCGTCGTCGAATTGCACGACTGCTTCGCCCACAACGAACTGATCACCTACGAGGCGCTGGGCCTTTGCCCGGAGGGGGGCGCCGAAGCGTTCATCGACGCCGGCGACAACACCTATGGCGGCAAGGTGGTCACGAACCCGTCCGGCGGTCTGTTGTCGAAGGGGCATCCGCTCGGCGCCACCGGCCTCGCGCAGTGCTACGAGCTGACAAGGCAGTTGCGCGGAACCGCCGGGGCGACCCAGGTCGACGGCGTGAAGCGCGGTCTTCAGCACAATCTTGGCCTCGGCGGCGCCTGCGTCGTCACGCTCTACCAGCAGATGTGAGGACGGTCATGGTCGATTCTTCAGCGGTCGGGCGCAAACTTGCGCCGACCCATGCGCGCGTCGAGCCGGGACGGCTGCGCTACTTCCTCAATACGCTCGGCGAGTCCAACCCGATCTACCGCGATCACGCCGCGGCGAAAGCCGCGGGCTTTGCGGCGACGCCGATCCCGCCGACCTATTTGTTCTGTCTGGAAATGATGGACGCGGACGACCCGTTCGCGATGCTCGAGGCGCTCGAAATCGATCTTCGCAGGGTGCTGCATGGTGAGCAGAAGTTCGTCTATCACGCGCCGGTCGTCGTCGGCGACGAACTGACCCTGCAATCGGCCGTCACCAGCGTCGCCCAGAAAAAGGCGGGCGCGATGACCCTGATCGACGTCACCACCCGTATCGTCAATCAGCGCGGCGAGCACGTTGCGGACGCCATCCGCGTCATCGTCGTCCGCAATCCGGAGGCTGTGGCATGAACACCTTCCCCACGACCCCAACGGTCGGTTCGATCGTCGTCGACAAGAGCTTTCCGCGCATCACGCGTACGACGCTCGCGCTCTACGCCGGCGCGTCGGGCGATCACAATCCGATGCATGTCGACATCGACTTCGCCAAGAGGGCCGGATTTCCGGACGTGTTTGCGCAGGGCATGCTGGTCATGGCGATGCTCGGCCAGGCCGTCACCGACACCGTGCGTCCCGATCGATTGCGCTCGTTTTCGACGCGCTTCGTCGCGATCACCGAGATCGGCGCCAGGATCCGCTGCGAGGGAACCGTCGCAGAGCTCCTCGAAGCCGAAGGCGAACAGCGCGCACGGCTGTCGCTTACCGCGAAGAATGAAGCCGGAGAAGTGAAGCTTTCCGGCGAAGCCATCGTCGCTCTCTAAAGAGGAAACCGAAATGAACAATCTGGCAGGAAAAGTCGCTCTTGTGTCCGGTTCGGGGCGCGGCATCGGTCGCTGCATTGCGCTCAAGCTCGCCCGTCATGGCGCCAAGGTCGTCGTCAACGATCTCGACGAGGCGCCGGGGCAGGCCGTCGTCCAGGAGATCAAGGCTCTCGGCGGCGAGGCGGTCGCCGTCAATGGCGATGTCACCAGGCCCGGTTTCGCCGAGAGCTTCGTGGCGGCGGGAATGGAGAAGCTCGGCGGGCTCGACATCATCGTCAACAACGCCGGCTACACCTGGGACTCGACCGTCCAGAAAATGACCGACGAGCAGTTTCAGGCGATGCTCGACGTGCATCTCGTGGCGCCGTTCCGCATCATGCGCGCGGCGGCCGAGCCAATCCGCATGCTCGCCAAAAGGGACGCCGAAGCCGGGCGCGAGGTGTTTCGCAAGGTGGTCAACATCTCGTCGCTCGCAGGCCTCTACGGCAATGCCGGCCAGGTCAGCTATTCGGCGGCGAAGGCCTCGCTGATCGGATTCACCCGCACTCTGTGCAAGGAGTGGGGGCGCTACAAGGTCAATGTCAATTGCGTCGCCTTCGGCCTGATCCACACGCGTCTGACGCAGGCGATCGAGGCGCAGCAGGCGACGATCGACGTCGCCGGCCGTGAGATCAAGGTCGGGGTCCAGCCCCAGCTCCTCAATACATTCGAGAAGATGGTGCCGCTTGGCCGGGGTGGAACGCCGGAGGAGGCGGCCGACGCCGTCTATCTTTTCTGCACACCGGAATCGAACTACATCAGCGGCCAGATTGTCGCTGTCGGCGGCGGTCTGCTGATGTGAGGGCGCCCACGATCACCGACACCGCAGCCTCCCCGATCGGTGGGATTCGATTTCGACGCTTCCGCCCAATCGGGCGCCGGAAGTCGGGATAAGCGTCGTTTCGATCTCGGCCGCTTCTCGCGCGAGGACCGCTTTGTCTGCCCTTCACGGGGTAATCGCCCAATCAAGACAAATCAAGATCAACAGATATAGAGTTCCTATTGGGGCGACAAATACGAATGTGATCGGCCATAGGTCAGAACCTTGCGCAAAGGCGTAGAGGCACCACAGCGCAGCCGGAATGGCGAACAGCAGAGGAGCCGCAGCCGCCGTCCGCCATTTTCGCGCGAATCGATGCAGCGCCCAGGGTTGGAGGACGAAATAGGCGGGCACAGACAGCATTACAACGAAACCGACAAGCTCGCTCGAAGCCGCCATTGGAGTGGCCTCAAATCCTAGTCTTCGGTATCCGCTCGGGTCTCATGGGCCTGCGCTTTGGGTTCCGCGGGCCGCTCCGAGAGGGAGTTCTTCTGGTCCGCCGGCGATAGCCGCGGCGCGTGTGCGAGCCTGTTTACTCTGGTTCGGACCCTATGGTCCGTCGCTCGGCCGCTGACTGCAAGCGACGGAAGCGGAGAGGCGGACCTTACGGACGCGATGATTTCGCAATCCCAAATGTACATTCTGGCGCGCTCCACACGGTGTCGGCGAGACTCCGGGCCACGATAATCGAGCGAGCTTAGCGGCAGGTTTATAGGATCGGTTTCGTTCGTTCCCGTTCTGGAATAGGCCATGGAAACGGGGAGATGCTTATCCGGAGAGCTGCGATGACAAAACCGGCTGGTGGCGGGCTCCGGTCCCGTCGGATTGGCTATGGCTGGCTCCTCGCTCGGCGCCGGAGGGCCCGCGCCAGGCGACGACTCCTGGATTCAAAGCCCTTTCCGCTGGGATCAGACGCGCTTTGCGCTGACGCCGCCGGAGCGTGAAGAATCGGGGGTTGTCACACAGGCCTATGGGCCGCTGCTTGAGGAGAAGCTTCCGCTCGGCGCCGAACGACGACAGCGTTCCGCCTCGTGAGGGGCCGAGGGCTATGCCGAGGCGGTCGCGCGGGCAGGGGACCGGACCATCATTCGCGACTGCCTCGGGATCGCCAGAGGATCGCCGAGATCGGCGCGAAGTCGCTGGAACTCATCTGTGCCGGAATGAGACGCCGCCGGCGGCACGCAACATGCGTCCCATGAATTGAGTCCGGCGTGAGCGTGGGAACAAGGGCATCTTTCCGGCCTACGATGCCCTTCTCATGCCGGGCTCACCCTCAGTCTGCCTGAGTGCGTCTGGCGCCCGCGGCCGGAGGCGATCCGGGCATCGGCGGTATGGCCGCATCCATTGGCGCAGCGACACAATCCTGACGGTCGAAGGAACCTCCGTTGACAGCGCGGGTTTCAGCGTCTGTTCAGACTGAACGGCGTATGCTGTCTTCCGCAACGGCAATATGGAGGAGATTCATGTACTCACGTATTCTCCCTGGCGGCGCTCTTGTCGCGATTGCAGGAGCGGCGATGCTCGTGACGACGGTCCCTGCGCCAGCGTTCACCCTTTCCTCGCCAGTTCTCGACCAGCCTGTCATCGGCGGAGGAATCGAAAAGGTCTGGTGGGACCGGTGGGGGCGTTGGCATCCGAACCGTCCATGGGGCTGGCGACGCTGGGGATGGGGTCGGGGGCCACGTCCCTACGGCTTCTATGCCGGCCCGGTCCGCCACTGTTGGCGAGGACCTTGGGGCGCCCTGCATTGCAGATGGCAATGACAGGACGCTCGGAGGCTTGAGTCGCCGCCGGAGAGGGCCTGCGCCCGACTCGCAACGCGCGCTCCTGCAGGCGTGAGCTTCCTGCCGCGTAGCTTCGGAATCGAGGAAGACCGCCGCGCCCGCGGCGTTCCAATCGCTTCCGAAATGCTCTAGGACGGCGGCATGAGCCGCTTCTACGTGACGACAGCGATCCCCTACGCCAACGGCGCGCCGCATATCGGCCACGCCTACGAGCGCATCGCGACCGACGCCATCCAGCGTTTCATGCGGCTCGACGGGCGCGACACGCTGTTCGTCACCGGAATGGACGAATATGGTCTGAAGGTTCAACAGACCGCGGCGCGCGAAGGGGTCACGCCGCAGGCGTTCGTCGACCGTGTCGCCGCCGAGTTCGAGGCGATGGGCGAGCTTCTCAACGCCCGCGCCGACGACATCGTGCGCACGACCCAGGCCCGCAACGTCCGCGCCGCGCAGGCGATCTGGGAGCGAATGGCGGCGAACGGGGACGTCTATCTCTCGAAATATTCCGGCTGGTACTCCGTGCGGGACGAAGCCTATTTCGACGAGAGCGAGCTCAGTCCAGGCCCTGACGCAACCAGGCTGGCGCCGACGGGCGCCCCCGTCGACTGGGTGGAGGAGGAGAGCTGGTTCTTCCGCCTGTCGGCCTGGGCCGACCGGCTCCTTGCCCATTACGAAGCGCACCCGGATTTCGTCACGCCGGAGAAGTACCTCAACGAGATCGTCGCCTTCGTGAAGCGCGGTCTCACGGACCTGTCGATCAGCCGCGCGACCCTCGCCTGGGGAACGCCCGTGCCTGGCGACCCGAAGCACGTCATGTATGTCTGGGTCGACGCGCTGACCAACTATATCACCGCGACCGGCTTTCCCGACGACGGCCCGCGAGCGAAATTCTGGCCGGCCGACGCGCACGTGATCGGCAAGGACATCACCCGCTTCCACGCCGTCTACTGGCCGGCCTTCCTCATGTCGGCCGGACTGCCCGTGCCGCGGCAGGTCGTCGTGCACGGATTTCTGTTCAACCGAGGCGAGAAGATGTCGAAGTCGGTCGGCAACGTGGTGAGTCCGGCCGATCTCGTCGCGGCCTACGGCCTCGATCCCGTTCGCTATTTCTTCCTGCGGGAGGTGCCGTTCGGGCAGGACGGCAATTACTCGCACGAGGCGATCGTCGGCCGCATGACCGCCGATCTCGCCAACGACATCGGCAACCTCGCGCAGCGTTCTCTCACCATGATCGCCAGGAATTGCGCTGCCGCCGTCCCCGATCCGGCGGGCGTTCCGCCCGCACCGGAGGATCTCGCGATCCTCGCGCGCGCCGACGCGCTCCTGGGCGAGGCGCGCCGCCACATGCAGGGGTTCCTCATCCACCTCTATGTCGGCGCCGTGTTCGAGGTGGTCGCCGAGACGAACCGCTATTTCGCCAATTGCGAGCCCTGGAAGCTCGCCAAGAGCGACCCGGCGCGGATGCGGCTCGTCCTCTACGTAACGATCGAGGCGCTGCGCGTCTGCGCGATCCTTCTGCAGCCGGTCATGCCCGGCAGCATGGCGAAGCTGCTCGACCTGCTCGGGGTCGCTCCGCCACGGCGCACGTTCGCCGCGCTCGAGGCAGGAGAGACCGCTGGCCGTCTCGATGCGTCGCATCGGCTCGAGCGGGGCAGGGCGCTGCCGGCCCCGTCGCCGGTCTTTCCGCGCTATGTCGAGCCGGAGGCGGCGAAGTGACGCTGATCGACAGCCATTGCCACCTCGACTTTCCCGATTTCGCCGACGAACTCGACGCGGTCGTCGAGCGGGCGCACGCCGCCGGGGTCGAGCGGATGATCACCATCGGGACGCGGCTCGATCAGGCGGCGCGGGTCGCGGCGATCGCCGAGCGCTATGACAGCGTCTTCTTCACCGTCGGAACGCATCCGCACGAGGCGGCGGGGAAGGCGGCTTCGGATTTCGACGCCATGCGCCGGTTCGCCGAGCATGCCAAATGCGTCGGGATCGGCGAGGCCGGCCTCGACTACCACTACAACCATGCTCCGCCGGAGGTGGCTCAGCGCGTGTTCCGCGGCCAGATCGCGGTTGCGCGCGAGCTCGGTCTGCCGATCGTCATCCACACCCGCGAAGCCGAGAACGACACCGCCGCGATCCTGAAGGACGAGATGGGGCAGGGGCCGTTCGGCGCCCTGCTCCACTGCTTCACCTCGTCCCGCGCCCTGGCCGAGATCGCTCTCGGCCTCGGTTTCTCGATCTCGTTTTCCGGCGTGGTCACTTTCAAGAACTCGGGCGACCTGCGGGCGATCGCCCGAGACGTTCCGCTCGACCGCATCCTCGTCGAGACCGATGCTCCCTATCTCGCGCCGGTTCCGTATCGCGGCCAGCGCAACGAGCCGGCGTTCGTCGCCGCGACCGCAAAGGCGGTCGCGGACGCGAAGGGAATCGCGCCCGAAGCCCTCGCGGCGGCGACCCGCGCCAATACGCTGCGGGTTTTCCCGAAGCTCGACCGGGGCGGCTCCCGGCCTTGAGCCTTCGCCTGACCATTCTCGGCTGCGGCTCCTCGGCGGGCGTTCCGCGCGTCGCACAGGGGTGGGGCGCGTGCGACCCCGCCAATCCGCGCAACCGCCGCCGTCGCTGTTCGGCGCTCGTCGAGCGCATCGGCGCGGGCGGCGTGACGACGGCGCTCGTCGACGCGGGACCCGACCTGCGGGAGCAGCTGATCGATGCGGACGTGAGGCGGGTCGACGCGGTGCTGCTCACCCACCCGCACGCCGACCACACGCACGGGATCGACGATCTCAGGCCGCTCTATCTTCAGGCCGGGCGGCGCATCGACATGCATATGGACGAGCCGACGGCGCTGACGGTGCGACACAACTTTTCCTATATTTTCAAAACTCCTGACGGCAGTTCCTATCCGCCGATCGCAACGGATCTGCGCCTTGCGGCCGGCAACCCCTGCCGAATCGTGGGAATGGGCGGACCGATCGAGGCGACGCCATTCGACCTCGACCACGGCGAGATCAGCGCGCTCGGGTTCCGCTTCGGCGAGCTCGCCTACACCCCTGACGTCAAACGCATTCCGGAGGCCAGCCGGGCTCTCCTGCAGGGGCTCGATGTGTGGATCATCGACGCGCTGCGCTATCGTCCGCACCCCTCGCATTTCAGCCTGGACGAGGCGTTGGCGGAAATCGAGGCCATGCGTCCGCGCCGGGCCATCCTGACCAACCTGCACACCGACCTCGATTACGAAACGCTACGCAAACGCCTGCCGCCGAATGTCATTCCGGCCTTTGACGGGATGCGCGTCGAGGACTTCGGCGGCTGAGGGGGGAATGGCTGTCGGTTGAAACGGCCATCCACGCTTTCCTGCGCTCGGGACGCGCTCCCTGAACAAGGGGGTTTTCGCTGTTTTCCCTCTTTGGACGAAAATAAACGGCGAAAAACATTGCTCCGCGCCCGAAATGCTGGCGGGATAAGGTGTGATATTTCAAGTGCTTGTGCCAATCCGCGGAGAAATACAACCTACGTCAAGCGGGCAATCAACAGGGAAAATGATTCCCTGTTCGCGTGGTTCCATAATATATATTATGCGAATCGAACACGCCGGTAGCCCGCGTTCCCCCGGACTGGGACCCGTCGCCGGACCGGGATCTGTCGCCGGACTGGGACCTGCGGCAATCGGCCGGTCGCGCCGCGTCCCAACCTCGTATAGTGCCCTTCCGCGAGGCGCGCCGGCGCTAACCGGCCGGCGGCGCGGGAGGCGGCGACGATGACGGGTTCGACAGGCGCGCGGACGCATATTCCGCGGCACCGCGCCGACGATTATACGGCCGAGGCGGCAGCCGAACGCCGCGCCTTCGTCGAAGCCCAGACCGGCGCCAAGCTCGACCATGTCGGCCGCTACGCCTTCGACCCGTCCGTCCTGCCCGGGAACATCGAGAACTTCATCGGCGCCGCGCAGGTGCCGATCGGGCTCGCTGGTCCGTTGCGCATCAACGGCGAGCATGCGCGGGGCGATTTCTACGTGCCGATGGCGACGACCGAAGGAACGCTGGTCGCCAGCTACAACCGCGGCATGCGGGTGCTGACCGAATGCGGCGGCGCGAAAGCGACGATCGTCGAAGAGGCGATGCAGCGCTCCCCGGTCTTCATCTTCGAGGATGCGCTCGAGGCCCGCGTCTTCGGCGAATGGGTGCGCGAGCATTTCGCCGCGATCAAGTCCGCGGCCGAGGCGACGACCCGCACCGGACGGCTCCAGAGCATCGCGCAATTCGCAGTCGGACCCGTGCGGCACCTCAGGTTCAATTACACGACCGGCGACGCCGCCGGCCAGAACATGACCAGCAAGGCGACCTTCGCCGCCTGCGAATGGATCAAGACGAACTATCCCGGGCGGGGCCCGCTACGTCCTCTCCGGCAACACCGACACGGACAAGAAACACTCGCAAATGAATATGCTCGCGACCCGCGGCCGGCGCGTCGTCGCCGAGGCGACGGTGAAGAAGGACGTGCTGAAGAGCATCATGCGGGTCGACACGAAGGATCTCTTCTATGTCCGGCAGATTTCCCAGGCCGGCGCCTTTCTCGCCGGGTCGGCCAACAACGGCTCGCACGCCGCCAACGGGCTGGCGGCGATCTTCATCGCCACCGGCCAGGACGCCGCCAATGTCGCCGAATCGCATGCCGGCGTCGTCTACAGCCAACTCCTCGACAACGGCGACTACTACTGGTCGATCACCCTGACCGCGCTGATCGTCGCGACGGTCGGCGGCGGCACCGGACTTGCGACCCAGGGCGAGTGTCTCGACATCCTCGGTTGCCGCGGCTCGGGCAAGGCGGCGAAATTCGCCGAAATCTGCGCCGCCGCGGTGCTGGCGGGCGAGATTTCGCTCTCCTCGGCTGTGCTCGCCGGCGACTGGGTGTCGAGCCACGATCGCTACGGCCGCAACCGGCCCCTGCCCCAGGCGCCGGCGTAGGTCCGTGGTGGGGATCGAGTCCAAATTCGAGCAAATGGCCAACCCTCGGAATGTGCAAAAAGCGGGCGCATTGACGTCGATCAATGCAGAGGACGCCTGTTGAGGGAACGAGCGGCGGCAGATGCGCCTCGCAGGTGGAGGACGCTTATGATCACGTTGGTTCGAACAGCGACTATGACGGCTGCCGTCGCGCTCTTGGCGGTTGCGTCAAGTGCTGTCGCGCAGGAGAATCATTTCAAACTCATCTGTCAGGGCTTTGGCGCTTCAGGCGCGCGCGAGCCGGTAGGAGATCGCGACCATCATGCGATCGAGGTTGTACAAGAGAGTTGTCGCATCGAATCAGGCCCGTGGAGCGGCTGGGTTTTGACCAACACGAATATTTGGGAATGGGACGGGCCAAACGCCGTCCTGCTCTCTGGCAGCGGCGTCGCTCGCGCCGGGCGCCTCTTCGGTGAGCGTGACGGCGTCGGGAAGCCTGGCGCTAACGATGGCTGACGGAAAAGTGACCGGCTGGACCGCTACCGGCAAGGGCCGCTGGCCGGTTGCATCCGGCAGCGCGGCATCGATGGTCGGCAAGTCATTCACCTTCACGGCAAAGCCCACTAGCCCCAATCAATGGGAAACTGACGTCACGGTGGAGTGGCCCGGACCTGAGGGGCCGCCGGCGAGCCCACGGACCCACCCCCCCTCGGCCCGAGCCGTTAGACGGGGCACTCGCCCCGCGTCTAACCCGAAAGCATTGCCCGAGTCGCGGCGCGTCCGAATTGATTTGGGTCAAACACCTGACCCGTGCGGCCTTACCTCGGCTTCCATTCGCGCGCCGGCCGCTGCGCCTCATCGAGCGCGGTTCAATCGTTTCTATTCGGCTTGGCCATCCTTCCGTTTCTGCGCAGTGTGCGCAGTATAGGGATCGTGGATCAGCTTCCTCGAGTGCTCGCGTCCGCATTTTGCGCAAACGAACACCTGGACTTCGACCTCTAAGACCGTATCGTCTAGCTCAATACGTTTGAAGAGCAACTCGCCGTTGCAGTGTTCGCAGTGCATGGATGGCAGCGGTTGAACGAGGCTGCGCATGTGCTACCTCCTTTATTCGCGGGCCGCAGTCAAAGGAGGGGCGGGGGAACCACGGCCCGACGCTTGGGGCGATTAGCCTTCTTAACGAGGCTTACAACTGCTACCATAGCAGATTGCGGCGCGTGCGCATTGATGACGCTCAAAGGTTCATGGTGCAACGGTTGACGCGCGGTCGGACCACTCAACTTTTCGCCGCCTGTCGAGTAGTGAAAGCCTCGGGCAGCGGGCGAGAGCGGGCTGGGCGAGGCTCGCCGCCTAGGCCCGCCAATCGATGCCAAGCCGCGGAAGCCTCTTGGCACCGCGATAATCCCTCGTGCCGGTCGAGGGATTATTAGGCGGGCTGCTTCACGTGCTGTTCAGGCGCAGAGGCGTCTTATTCATGGCGCCTGTTCCCGGAAACCCCGATTGAAGAAAGGAACCATGAGCGGCGCGATGGCCTAGGCGCCACGGCCTGCGTCGCCGTTGCCGCCGAGCGCTCGCCGCTGTCGCTCTCTCTTCATGTACTCCCGAAGATAAACCCGATAGCTGACGGCCCTTGGCGCGGCCAGGGTCGGGGCGGTCGATGGCGCTGTTGCTGCTCCAGCGAGGAGAGGAAGTGGATTCTCCTCGACCGGAACCGGGTCTGTCCGCGCCTGTTCTGCAACCGCGCAGCCGGCCTTCTCTAAATTCCGAATCCGTCGATCTAGAGCCTGTGTATCGGCGATCAGATCCTCTAGCCTTTTCGCGGTGCAGGACTCAACGCTCTTTTCGGACATTCCAGGCAACTTCTCTCGGTCATGCGGGGCGAGGTTCAAGGATTTGGCCTCTACAAGCGACGAAGATGTCCCGCACACTTCACCGAACGCGATCACTTCGGCTTCCACTCGCGCGCCAAGTCCTGACAAACGAAGCCGGGCCGAGGTAGAGATCCCCTCGGCCCGCACTCTAGTCAAAGTCTCACTCCAAATGTGTGCGCACGCATTTGGCTGATGACATCGGCAGTATCGCAGATCGCGGCGAGCGCGCATTGATCTGGATCAATAAGGCGGGGTTGCGCTTCCGGGAACAGAATCGCGTGGCCCATCGCCTCCCCAAGAGTCCACGACGGGATTCTATTTTCCGCTCGGCTTGAGCGGCGGGATGCGTCAACAACGGCCGCAAGCTCACAATTGACTTTCGCCCCGCGCATAGGCCACCGACTCCTCGGCGGACTTGCCAGCGTCGCGCGCCCGGCTGTACCTCCGCGCCCACACCATGTCGGAGGCGTAGTAGGTGGCGCAGTGCGCCATCGCCGCGATCTCCTTCCACGGCAAGCCATCAGCGAAATGGAGCGCCTCCAGCTCTTCGGCCGTCATCGCCGTCTTTTGCATCGGGCATCCATTGTTGTCATACTTCTGTTATCAGGCGCCTTCGTGACAGGTGTGAACGGCGTTAGTAAGGGAGTTCGCGGCACAACGTTGAAATTAAATGCGAATTAATTACGCGACGGACTCCTTGCGTAGTTCTCCTCCCTCCTTTGGATGTCTGCGTCGGCGACGCTGGCGGCCCGGCGAGGGCGCGGTTCGCGGATTTGGCTCGGCCGGCAAAATTCGGGCGGACCCTCGCCCAAGCGTTTCACGCCCTGTTCAGGTGCGGAGGCGTCCTATGAATTGCGATTCGAAGTTACGGAGGAAAACATGCTTTCGCGCGGTGTCTTGGGCGGTGCTTGCGCCGCCATTGCAGGAGCGACGATGTTACTCGCGACGTCCTGCCCTTCTTCCGCGTTCACGCTTTCTTCTCCCTCACTCGGACAGCCGGTCACCGCGGCCGGAGTCGAAAATGTCTGGTGGCATGGCGGGGGAGGTTGGCATGGGCACGGTTGGGGTTGGCATCGCGGCTGGGGCTGGCATGCGCACGGCTGGGGCTGGCGTCACCCCTGGCATCGGCGGGGCTGGGGCTGGCATCGCCCAGTCTACGGGTTCTACGCCGGCCCCGTCCGGCATTGCTGGATTGGCCGCTGGGGCTATCGTCACTGCACCTGGTGACGTTCGGGCGCCCCTGGACTGGCCGAGGTCGCTCCGATGGCTTCGACGTCGCCAGGAGGGTCGAGGACTGATCCCGCAACGAGACGGCGCCATCGCGAGCGTGACCTGATCCTGCCGGACGGGAAAACGCACGCTGGGCGAACGCCCCGCACTGGCGGCGCGTAGCGTTCATTGTGGCGCGCATGACGGGCAAGCGCGTCCGCATCGGCGTCGACGCAGCGACCAGGGTTATCGAGGGTCGTCAGTCTCGGAAAAGCTTCGACTGATAGCATGACGCCGACGACGAAATTGGCCCACCCGTTCCATTGCCTCCCGGAAAGGGGTGGCGAGCGATAGCCGCCTGCTTTTCCAATTTCGTCGTCGCAATGCGCCCCGGTCGCTCCTCGTTCTGGCGGCATGCGAGCGCCGGGCGCAACCATGGGTTAGTTCGGCTTGCTCCCGACACTTGTTCGATCAATTTTTGCAAGCTCGGTTAAGCCGTGACTCAACACCGGCGTCCATGCTTCGCCAACACTCGGGCTTCGTTCGGCCTCAATCGGTCCAGTGTCGGACGCAACCCTTTCCGAATGCAGTAGGCTATCGATGGTCAAAGACTCAAGAGACCCCTCGCAACCCGTCGAGAATGTCCTTGCCCTTTTCCCGTCGCGACGTCGCGCTCGGGACGATCCAGACAATGCAGACAATCTGGACGATCTCACGCCCGCTAGCCCGGAAGACCTGGCCGAGGCTCTGGCATTCGCGCTTCGACGCAACGGAGGCAACCGCCTCCACCGTGCGGACGAACTCATGTCTGCGATTGTTGCGCGGAAGCTCGTCGACCATATTGAGCGGGCGGGATTCGTCATCATGAGGAAGCCGCCGATCGGAGGAACCACCCCGCCATATTCAGGCGGCTCTGCGGCGTGAGGCTCGGTCAGCGTCATGTCGCCCAGGGGTGGTCACTCCGAGATTTTCCCGAAACCCCGCTTAGGTAGCCACCCCTATGGAATCATAATTTATTTCAGTGTGTCGGATGGTCGGAGTGGCGGGATTCGAACCCACGACCCCTTGTCCCCCAGACAAGTGCGCTAACCGGGCTGCGCTACACTCCGACGGCGCTCCTTATAGGCGCCGGGGGCGCCGCTGGCAATGCCGCCCGCGGCGAACCGCGATCACGCCGGCTGCGAACGGGCCTGTCCGAGGATCCGCCGGGCCTCGTGGATTTCGGCCAGCACGCCGTGAAGCGCCGCGATCTCTTCTGCCGACAGGTGCGGCGCAGACGGCGCCGACGGCGGTTCCCGGTCGACGGGCGCGGAAAGCCGTTCGGATTCGACGGCGGGAGCGGGATGCAGAGATTCCTCTTCCTGCTCGTCGGCTGCGAAGGAGAAGGCCAGCGCGAACGGCAGCCGGGCGTCAAGGACGGCGGACCCCACGTTCTGAACGCCCTGTTCCTTGAACAGCTTCTGCACGCCCTTGATGGTGTAGCCCTCATCGTACAGGAGGCGCCGGATGAGCTTCAGCCGCTCGACGTCTTCGGGGCGGTAATAGCGTCGGCCCCGCGCCCGCTTCAGCGGCCGGATCTGCGGAAACCGCGTCTCCCAGAAGCGCAGCACGTGCTGCGGCAGATCCGTCGCTTCGGCGACTTCACGGATCGTTCGAAAGGCCTCGGGGCTCTTTTCCATCGCCTCGCTCGGCATGTCGGGCGGGGCGAATCATCGTCGGCCGCCCCGACGCCGCTCCATTATCAGTCGATGCGCGCGAGAAAGCGAGCCCGGGTCGCCGGCCCTGCCCGCTATTCCTCGCCTTCGGCGCCGGCTGGACTGGCGCCGCCGCCGTTGATCCGCTCCTTCAGGACGTTGGACGGCTTGAACACCATCACACGGCGCGGAAGGATCGGCACCTCGACACCGGTCTTCGGATTGCGGCCGATCCGTTCCCCCTTCGAGCGGACGACGAACGAGCCGAAGCCGGAAAGCTTCACTGTCTCTCCGCGCGCCGCCGCATCGCAGATCTCGTCCAGCACCGACTGCACGAGTTCGGCGGATTCGGAGCGCGACAATCCGACGCGCTGATAGACGATCTCCGACAGGTCCGCTCTCGTGACTGTCCTGCCCGATTCCCGGCCAGATTTTTCTTTCGGCATCTCAAGCCTCAAAACAATGGCGCGGTCGCGCGCCAGCCCCACACCCAGCGTCGGGCTTGCCAGCGCCGGGTCAATCTCGCGGTCGTTTTGGACTTTATTTTCTCAATCGGCAAGTCCATATAACGGCCCGAAGCCCTTATTCCGCCAGCGAATGCGCCTTCGGATCCCGACGATTGGGCGCTCTCCGGTCAGGACACTGCTTCATCGTCCGACGGCGTAGGCGTCCCCGCCGCGATCCAAGTTAGCAAACGTCCTGAGGAGTGTCGATTGATCGTCCTGGAAAACGACGCATCCAGCCGCGTCGTCCTGATCACCGGCGCTTCGCGCGGCATCGGCAGGGCGGCGGCGCTCGCCTTCGCCGGCGCGGGCGCCCACGTGGTGGCGCTCGCCCGCACCCAAGGCGCGCTCGAGGAACTGGACGACGCGATCCGCGCCCTTCGGCCGAACGAGGACAGTCCGGCGACGCTCGTCCCGATGGACCTGCGCGACCATTCCGCGATTGACCGGCTCGGCGAGGCGCTCCATCGACGCTGGGGACGGCTTGACGCCCTCGTCGGCAACGCCGGGATTCTCGGCGTCCTGTCTCCGCTGCATCACGTCGGTCCAAAGGAATGGGACGACGTGTTGGCGGTCAATGTGACCGCCAACTGGCGTCTCATCCGTTCCCTCGATCCCCTGTTGCGCAAATCGCCCGCAGGACGGGTGGCGTTCGTCACCTCCGGCGTCGCGAGCCGGGCGGACTTTCGCGCCTATTGGGGTCCCTACGCGACCGCGAAGGCCGCGCTCGACGCCATCGCCCGCACCTACGCGGCCGAGACGGTCAACACGTCCAACATCCGCGTCATGCTGATCAATCCGGGGCCGCTGCGCACGCTGATGCGCGCCAAGGCGATGCCCGGCGAGGACCCGATGACCCTGCGCACGCCGGACGAACTGGCGCCCAGGATCGTTGAGATCTGTTCGCCGGAGTGGACCGAAACCGGCAAATTGTACGACTTCCCGAGCGACAGGATTTTGTCGTTCCGCGCCCCCGCGTAGCGGTCGACGAAGCATCTTCCGGAAACGCCGCACGCGGGCTCACACAGGAGCGCGGGCGTCAACCTGCGAGACCGATTTCGCAAAGAATTTCAATTGTTTTCGGTGTGCGCCCCGCGGGCGGCGAATGAACAATAATTTTGGAGCACGCGGCAATGCGAGACGTTGACCGGCGAGAAACGCAGCGAGGAGCGCGCAATGGCACCTGAGCTGGACACATCACGACAAGAAACGGGCAAGGCGAAAGCGGAAAATGGTTCGGAGAGAGCTCCAGGCGGAGCGAAGCGCCTCCGGCGCCGGTGAGAGCAGAGGGGCGGCGACGAACAAGGCAGGAATCGCGGAGTACCAGGGCGAGCGCCACAAGGAGCTTCAGGCGGCGCTCGCGAAGCGGTCCGAGGACAGCGCCGACATGCGGGCGATCGCGAGCGAATTCGCTGCCCTCTGGCTTCCTCATCACATGGTCGAAGTCGAGGCGCTGGTCCCGGCGCTCGATGAAGGGGAGGTGGATCGGGACAAGCGGGCGGCAGTCGCCGTCCGCAAAGACGTGCTGAATATTCTACTGGCCAACCTGATCCAGTCCGGCGCGAACAACGCCGCAAAGGCAAAGTTCGATGCGCTTTCCGATGCGCTTGACGCCGTCTTCGCAGCGTCGCAGCAGGCCGCCCTGTCCCTTTCAAGCACGACCTCGTTCGTCAGACGCGGGAGAACGACGCGGAACCCGACATGCTGGAGATTGTCGCGGCGATGCCGGACGTCGACTACGGAAGCATGGCCGATGTCGGGAAGGGGCTATGACGCAGCCGAGAATGCGCCCGAGCGGCGACCCCAATCCAAACTTGGTTTTTTGCTTGTTGGTCTTTGGTTGACAGGACAGGGCGTCTCAGAGGATGCCCTGTCCTTCTTGGCGTTACGCCGCTCGACGATTGGCGCCGTTTTCGGCGATCGAGGTGAGCTTGTCGTCTGCGGCCTTTTCCTCCGACAGGGTCTCCTGAAGAACCTGCGCGCAATCGTTGCGGCCGAGCGTCTTCGCCCAGGCGATCAGAGTGCCGTATCGGGTCATCTCATAATGTTCGACCGCCTGCGCCGCCGCGATCAGAGCGGCGTCCAGAACGCTCTTGTCGGCGACATCGCCCGCAACCTCGTTGGCCTCTTCGATGATCCCGTCGATTGCCGGACAAGTTGCGCTGGTCGGCTGTGCGCCGTGCATCTGGAATACCTGCTCGAGGCGACGCACGTGGTTCCTCGTCTCGCCGAGATGCGCCTCGAAGGCCGCGCGCAGCTGCGGGGATGAGGCCTTGCTGATCATGTCCGGCAGGGCTCCGACAATGCGTTTCTCGGCGTAGTAGATGTCCTGCAGCTGATGGACGAACAGGTCGTCCATTGTCCTGATGTCCTTTGAAAAAAGGCCCATGCCGATGATCTCCTCAGGTTTTCGATGGTGATCCGCCCGAGGCTCAACGTCGGGCCGATGCCCTTGTTCCTGCCAGTTCACATCGGGCGCGCAATGACGAAAACGCGCGGGTTCGTCTTGCGGCGGACGCGATCTCTCTGTATGGGACCTCCTTCGTTGCATCCCGCCGGGGGCTGAACGGAAGGCCGCGCGCTCGTTCGCGCGGCAGGGCCGAAGGGCCCGGCTTCCCGTGTTCCCGCCTTCGAACGATCCGGTTCGAGCCTTTCTCGGGGCTCGAAGGGCTCCGCGCGGGACGCACGCATGGAATGGAAAGGCAACCAATGGCTCTCTATGAGCACATCTTCCTGGCGCGCCAGGACGTCACGCAGCAACAGGTCGAAGCGCTGACGGAACAGATCAAGTCGAAAATTGCGACGCTCGGCGGCGCCGTGACCAAGGTGGAGCCCTGGGGGCTCAAGTCGCTGGCGTTTCGCATCAAGAAGAACCGAAAGGCGCATTTCACCCTGCTCAACATCGCCGCGCCTTCCGAGGCAGTGGTCGAGCTCGAACGCACCCTGGGCCTCAACGAGGACGTGCTTCGCTTCCTCACCATTCGCGTCGACGAACACGAGGCAGGCCCGTCTGCGATGCTGCGCAAGCGCGACGATGCCGACCGCGACGATCGCGGTCCGCGCGGCCCGCGCGGGGACCGGCCCGATCGTGGCGACCGGCCTGACCGGGGCGACCGCCCTCCCCGCCGCCCGCGCGATGACATGAACGTTGGAGCAAACTGATGGCCGCCGCGCCCCGTCGTCCTTTCTTCCGCCGCCGCAAATCCTGCCCGTTCTCGGGCGCCAATGCGCCGAAGATCGACTACAAGGACACGCGTCTCCTGTCGCGCTACATCTCGGAGCGTGGCAAGATCGTGCCGTCCCGCATCACCGCGGTCAGCGCAGGCAAGCAGCGCGAACTCGCCCAGGCGATCAAGCGCGCTCGCTTTATCGGCCTGCTGCCCTATGTGATCCGCTGACGCCGCCTTGACACGAACCGCCGCGGCCGGAGTCGTTCCGCGGCGGTAGCTGGAGGCGGCCTTTCGCCTTCTAACCGCGAACCGAGCGGGACAGCGCCATGATTCATCGATACGCCGTCGCGATCGGCGCCGGGTGCGCCGCGGCCTTTCTGTTCGCGGTCAGCGCGCAGACGAGCCCGCTCGCGATGGCGCTCGCCTATCTCGCGCCGCTTCCGATCATGATCGCGACCATGGGTTGGGGCCTGGGCTCCGGGGCGATCGCCGCGGCGGCGTCCGTCGCCGCCCTGACCCTCCTTGCCGATCCGTTTTCGAGCATCCGCTACGCGGCTTCCACGGGCCTCCTGTTCGCAGCGTCCGTCGCGGCTCCCGCCTGGATTCTGGCCGCCTGCGCCGCCGCGCCGGTGCGGCGATACCTCCCAGCAAGATCCTCGTCAGGCCAAGGATACGCTTCGGTCGGAGCGATCGTCTCGGTCGCCGCCATGATCGGCATGCTTGGCGCCGGCGCCCTGCTGTCGGCGGTCATTGTGATCTACGGCGGCTATGCCGAAGGGGCGAAGCAGGTTTCGTCGGCGCTCGAGGCCCTCGCAAGCGACGCTTTCGATGCGAAGGACAGTGGAGCGTTGCGGATCTTCGCCGAGTCGCTTGTCCAATTCGGCCCAGCCGCGATTGCGGCGTCGACGCTCGTCATGCTGAGCGTCAATCTCTATGCGGCTGCGCGCTCGACGCAGCTGTCGCATCGGCTGCCGAGGCCATGGCCCGATCTGCCGACATCGCTGCGCGTGCCCTGGCCGCTCGGGCTCGTTTTGATCGGTTGCGCGATCGGCGCCTATGCCCTGCCCGCTCCTGCGTCGCAGTATTTCTCGATCGGGATTGGCGGGCTCGCCGCGGCATTCGCGCTGCAGGGCCTGGCGGTGGCGCATGCGTTGTCGCGCGGCCTCAAACTGAGGATCGTGATGCTCGTCGCCCTGTACGCCTGTTGCGTGCTGCGGGCCAAATACACGCTTCCCGTCCTTGCCGCGCTCGGACTTGTCGACGCCTTCGCCAGGCTGCGCGCACGCGCGGCTTTTCTTCCCTCCCCCAAGCCATCCAGTCATCAATAGGAGACCATCATGGACGTCATTCTGCTCGAACGCATCGGCAAGCTCGGCCACATGGGCGACACGGTCCACGTCAAGGACGGTTACGCCCGCAATTTCCTGTTGCCGCGAGGCAAGGCTTTGCGCGCGACCGAACCGAACAAGAAGAAGTTCGAGGCGCAGCGCGCCGACCTCGAGGCCCGCAATCACGAGCTCAAGCGCACTGCCGGCGAGGTCTCGGCCAAGGTGGATCGGGCGACGGTCGTGATCATCCGGCAGGCCGGCGAAACGGGACAGCTCTACGGTTCGGTCTCCGCTCGGGACATCGCCGAGGCGCTAACCGCCGCCGGTCATCCGGTGCAGCGAGGGCATGTCGCCATCCAGCATCCGATCAAGACGCTCGGCTTGCACTCGGTGCCGGTCCAACTGCACCCGGAAGTGGAGGCGAAGGTCACGGTCAACGTCGCCCGTTCGCCCGAACAGGCCGAGCGGCAGGCGAAGGGCGAGGACCTCAGCGTCCGCGAGCAGACATCGATGGACGATCTCGGTCTGGAAGTCGGCCGTGCTCTGGCGGAAGCCGGTCCTGGCGAGAGCCTCGGGCGCGAATAAGGGGGACTGCGCCGCGATAAGCGCGGACGGCATCGTTCCGCGAAACCAAAATCGCGACGCAGGAATCCGAAGTCGGCGAGCGATCGGGGGCGGCCAGCTATACCCGGGTCGCAGGCTGCCCCAGCAGCGCCGGCGAGACCGGCGACGAGCGGTCGGCCAGGCGGTTTTCCCCTGTTTTCGCCTGTTTTCGCGCAATTAACAGGGGTCGGCGGCGCAACCGCCGCGGCAGTCTCGCCGGGAAAAGGGGCCTTCCAACAGAGGCTTGCGCTACAACCGGCGATGGACCTGCGAGCGCACGATCGAACGACATCCGGGGGAGATTCTCCCCTGATCAGGGGCGGAACGGCCGGAATTGGGCCGCGGCGAGTAAGGGCCTGCCGGCCTGCAACCCTGGCTGATCTTCTACAGTGATGGCCGCTCTGCGTGTCGTAAGTCATTGATATTGTTGGAACGAGTTCGAAATTCTGCGAAAATGTAGTGCCACGTCAGTGCATATTTCATTTGACTTTTCAATCGATCGCTACGATTGTGTAGGGGTAACGTTACGGGAGTTGGAACGTTTCCCTGCGGGCCGGTGGACTCTTGCTGCCGGCGCTGGGCCCTCGCGCCCGCCCAAAGCCGCCACCGGTCTGCGGCAAGGGTCATCTCGCCGCAAAATGAGCGGTGGATCAACCCAAAAATCGAAAATACAAACACTAGCTGTGATGTAGTGCCACGTCGTTTTTTCAGCGGGAAATGTCGATGTGAAACAACATGTTAGTATTTCCAACTGTCGAAGATGAGCCTGGACGCGAGTTGATTGGGCGGCGCCAAAACACAACTGCACGGCGGGTTTAGACAAACACTGCGCGCCGCATTTTCAGAAGAAGCCCTTGCCAGGTTTTACGCCCGCGCTTGGAACGACCCGAACTCATCCTGCCCTATTCGCCGCTCGTGAAGCGATATTCGCTCACGTGACGATAGTGCGAGCCGGGCCGCAGGACGCAGTCGGTGAAGTGGCGCCGGTTCGGCGAGTCGGGGAAGGCCTGCGGCTCGAGGCACAGTCCGGCGTGGGCGCCGTAGCGCGCGCCATTCAGCCCGGGAACCGGACAATCGAGCTTGGCCGCATCGTAGAGCTGCACTCCCGGCTCGCTGCTGTGAAACGCCATGGTCATTCCGTTCCGGGGCGAGCAAAGACGCGCGATCGGCGCGAGGCCGTCCGCACCCGGGCGCAGGGTCGCGACAAAGTTCGTGTCGTAGGTCGTCCCGCTGGCGTGCCGCACCGCGCGGGCGACGCGGAAATCGTAGGGCGTCCCCGCGACCGACCGGATTTCCCCAGTCGGGATGAGCTCCGCGTCGGCGGGCGTGTAGAAATCCGCGAACAACGTCACGTCATGGTCGAGAATGTCGCGCGACCCGTCGAGATTGAAATAGGCGTGCTGGGTCAGGTTGACCACGGTCGGCTTGTCCGTGACCGCCGAGAGTTCGACTCTGAGCGTGGCGGGTTCGAGCATCCGATAGACGCAGGTCGCGGTCAGCGCGCCGGGAAAGCCCGCCTCGCCGTCCGGCGACTCGAGCGTCAGCGAAACCGACGAGCCGTCATAGGCGCCGAGTTTCCAGACGCGTTGGCCGAAGGCTTTCGTGCCGCCGTGCAGCATGTGCTTCTGGCCCGGCTTCCGGTCGAGCGTGTATTCCACCCCGTCGAGGACGAAGCGACCGTTGGCGATCCGGTTGGCGAAACGCCCTGCGACCGCGCCGAAATGCGGCGAATGCGCGACGTAGTCCTCGATGGTGTTGAGGCCGAGCGTCACGCTCTGCGGGCCGTTGGCCGTCGGTATGACGAGATCGC
This sequence comes from uncultured Alphaproteobacteria bacterium, assembly GCA_963741405.1. Classification (GTDB taxonomy): domain Bacteria; phylum Pseudomonadota; class Alphaproteobacteria; order Rhizobiales; family Beijerinckiaceae; genus Roseiarcus. The sequence continues at coordinate 613,249 of CAVUHX010000039.1, read as the reverse complement.
GAATCACCGCGCCCCAGGTCAGGATTTTCGCGCTCGCTCCCGCCTTGGATGCGATCGCGACCTCATGGACCGGAACGCCGTCGATCGCGCCGAACACCCGTGCGCTCACGTCGATCTTCCCCTCTTCAAACAGGCCGCGCCGCCGCGAATCTCAGGACCGCTCGAGATCGGCCCGGATCGAGGCGAATACATCGCGGAACATCGCGGCGGTCAGCACGCCCGTGTTGGTATTGTAGCGCGAGCAATGATAGCTGTCGAACAGGCTCGGTCCACCCGCCTTCAGGGCATGGCGTACGCCGTGGGCGAACGGGAAACTCGCCGCACGCGCTCCGAAGGCGCGCAGCACCGTTTCGTGCGCTACGCGTCCGAGCGCCAGGATGACTTTGAGATTGGCGAGCGCCGCGATCGAGTGCGACAGATAGGCGCGACAGGCCACGATTTCCTGCGGCGTCGGCTTGTTCTGCGGCGGCGCGCATCGCACGGCGTTGACGATGGCGCAGTCGACCAGTTCGAGCCCGTCGTCGGGCTGCCGGCCGTAGGAGCCCGCCGCGAAGCCGAACCGGGTCAGCGTCTCGTAAAGGAGGTCGCCCGCGTAGTCGCCGGTGAACGGGCGGCCGGTGCGATTGGCCCCCCGCAGCCCGGGCGCGAGACCGACGATCAGGAGGCGGGCGCCCGCCTCGCCGAAGGACTCGACAGGGGCGTTCGACCAATCCGGATAGGCGGCGCGGTTGGCGGCCCGATAGGCAGCGAGACGCGAACAAGCCTCGCAGTCCCGCGGCGGGCTGACATCGAAGGCCATCGGGCGGCGATCGATCCTACTCGCGGACCGATTCTTCGGCCGGCTGCTGCATGGGCGCGAAGTGCCGGCGATGATTTTCGGCGCGGACGGCCCGCTCGGCGGGATCGCGTCCGATGCGCGCCATGAGCTGCGCGAGATCGATGAATTCGTCCGCCTGCCGGCGCAACTCGTCCGCCACCATCGGCGGCTGGGTCGAGATCGTCGAGACGACCGCCACCCGCACGCCCTTGCGCTGGATCAACTCGACCAGCGAGCGGAAGTCCCCGTCGCCCGAGAAGAGCACTATGAGATCGAGGTGGTCAGCCATTTCCATGGCGTTGACAGCCAGCTCGATGTCCATGTTGCCCTTGACTTTGCGACGCCCGGTCGAGTCGACGAACTCCTTGGTCGGCTTCGTCACCACCGCGTAGCCGTTGTAATCGAGCCAATCGACAAGCGGCCGGATGGACGAATATTCCTGATCGTCCACCAGCGCAGTGTAATAGAACGCCCGAATCAGACGCCCCCTGCCCTGAAATTCCTTCAGCAGGCGCTTGTAGTCGATGTCAAAACCGAGTGCTTTCGCGCTCGCATACAAATTGGCGCCATCAATAAAAAGCGCGATCCGTTCCAAAGCTGACATTGTGCGATCTTTTCTCTACGCGAAGGTTGAGAGTCTTATCGGGCGCTTGGCGAGCGCGCCGCGTTCAACAAAACATCATCCTAAAAAGCCTTCAAGCCCCAATATGGGCTGGACACAGGATACCAGGATCAACAAACGGTTTTGGTCCCAAATCAGCTCCAGACGCCTATATCGCCTCAATCGGGCTATTTGTGGTTCGCGGCATGAAATTCTACGGCGCCTCGGCATCACATTGGCCTGTCGCGGATAGGATCGCGGCGATTGACGTTTTGCAGCATGTCATCTCTTGGTAAAGGAAGAATTCGCTCAGCCTCGGACGTCAAGGCTCGAAATCGGGAGGGGAAGATGAAGCTTGTTCGTTACGGCAGGATCGGCAAGGAAAAACCGGGTCTCGTGGATTCGACCGGCAGATTGCGCGACCTCAGCGAGGTCGTGGCCGACATCGACGCCGATACGCTCAACCCGCGGGCGCTCTCGCGTCTGGCCAGGCTCAAGCCCGAAACGCTGCCGGCTGTGCGCGGAACGCCGAGGCTGGGCCCCTGTGTCGCCAGTGTCGGAAACTTCGTCGCCGTCGGTCTCAACTACGCCGACCACGCCGCCGAGTCCGGCCAGGCGGTGCCGAAGGAGCCGGTGTTGTTCAACAAGGCGCCGTCCTGCATCGTCGGACCGAATGACGACATCGTCATCCCGAAAGGCTCGAAGAAGACCGACTGGGAAGTGGAGCTTGCGATCGTAATCGGGACGCGGGCGAGCTATGTCAGCGAGACGGAGGCCCTCAAGCATGTCGCCGGTTATTGCGTGTGCAACGACGTGTCCGAGCGCGAGTTCCAGATCGAGCGGTCGGGCCAGTGGATGAAGGGCAAGGGCTGCCCGACTTTCGGTCCGCTTGGCCCATGGCTGGTCACCCCCGACGAGGTCGGGGATCCGCAGAAGCTCGACATGTGGCTCGACGTCAACGGCGAGCGGATGCAGAGCGGCTCGACCGCGACCATGGTGTTCGGCGTCAGGACGCTCGTCTCCTACATCTCGCAGTTCATGATCCTCGAGCCCGGCGACGTCATCACCACCGGGACGCCGCCCGGCGTCGGCATGGGCAAGAAGCCGCCACACTTCCTGAAGGCGGGCGATACGGTGTCGCTCGGCATCGATGGGCTCGGCCGCCAGACGCAGCAGGTGGTCGCCTTCAAGGCAGAGTGAGTCGGAAGCCCGCCCGGTGCGGCTCCTCTCCTGGACCGGCGTCGGACTGGCGGGGATTTACGCCTTCGTCTTCGCCGGGCTCTACCTCGACTACCTTCGGCGGGCGGGGACCTGGTTCGCCGACCTCCCGCTGGTGCTAGCCGCCCTGCCCTTCACCCTCGCCATGCGCGCGCTGAACGGCGGGTCGTATGATTTTTCCGGCGACATGACGCTCAGGGTCGCCGAGGGCGCAGCCTTCTGCTGCGCCCTCGCCTATCTGGCGGGATGGGTGCTCGAGACCGCGGTCCGGGCGGTCGTCCGCATGGCGCGGGTCGGCTGACCTTGGCGGTTTGGCGCCAGCTTAGCGGAGGCCCTCAATGTTTTCAGGCTGTTACTGCCCGACTTAGCGTCGAGCTTCACCCCGCGCTGGCGTCTTATTATACATACTGCATAAGATCTTTAGCACGTCCCCCTGTCAGCAAGCGACCCCTGCCCCGCTTTGGCGGGGAATTGGCCGGTTCAGAAATCCGACGAGGCGATTCAGTTCGTGAACTAGACACAAGCGAAGCAGTTGTGCGATGTCTTGGCGCACAGCGGACAGTTCGGTACGAAAATTCGTTGATCCATAAGGACAGAAGGCGGAGTGAATCGATGACTGATTCCGGCGCCCGCACCTCTTTTTGGCGCAGAACGACGTTGTTTTTCCGGAAGTTCAGGCGGCCTTTCGCGGCGAGCTACGCAGTCGCGTAGCAGTTCCGAGACGCCACCCACGCTCGGTAACGGGACGCTGGTCAGCTTCGATCCGAACCCCTGACCACCGTACCGCGTCAGAAGCATTCAATCGCATTTGTTCAACCGGCCACAGCCCGCGCGCATTGGCGCGCGGCCAACTCTTGCGAGGATCACGAGCATGGCTGTCACCGCGACATTTTCATCAGGCAAGCTGTCGGAAATCGGCGACAGCGGCGCCAATACGATCACGACCAGCCGCGATGCGGCCGGACGGATTCTCGTGAACGGCGGCGCCGTTCCGGTCGTGGGGGGCCCGGCAACGGTCGCCAACACGTCGCTCGTCGAGGCGTTCGGCCAGGGAGGAAATGACACGATCGCGCTCGACGAGTCCAACGGAGCTCTGCCCGCCGCGCTTTTGTTCGGCGGCGCAGGGAACGACACGATCACCGGCGGTTCGGGCGCGGATATGCTATTCGGCCAGGTTGGCGACGACACCCTTCTCGGCAAGGGGGGCAACGACCTGCTGTTTGGAGGCGCGGGCAACGACACGCTGACCGGCGGCGCGGGCAACGACCAGGTGTTCGGCCAGGCGGGCGACGATCGCATGATCTGGAACCCCGGCGACGGCAGCGACCTGTTCGAAGGAGGCGACGGGAACGACACCGCCGAGGTCAATGGCGGCAACGGAGCCGAAACCTTCACCATCACGGCCAACGGCTCGCGCGTGCGCTTCGACCGCACGAACCCCGCTCCGTTTACGCTCGACATCGGCACGACCGAGAATCTGGTCCTCCACGCCAACGGCGGCGACGACGTCATCACCGCCGGCAATGGTCTCGCCGGCCTCATCAATCTCACCCTCGACGGCGGCGCCGGCAACGACACGATCACCGGCGGCGACGGAAACGATACGCTGATCGGCGGCGACGGCGACGACGTCGTCATCGGCGGCCGCGGCGCCGACACCGCGATGCTCGGCGCCGGCAACGACACGTTCGTCTGGAATCCGGGCGACGGCAGCGACACCGTCGACGGCGGCGCCGGCGTCGATACGCTTCTGTTCAACGGCGCCAACGTGAACGAGAAGATCGACATCGCAGCCAACGGCCACAACGCGAGATTCACCCGCGACGTCGGCAACGTCACCATGAACCTCTCCGCCGTCGAACACATCACCTTCGTCGCCCGAGGGGGAGCCGATACCGTCGCGGTCGGCGACCTGACAGGCACGGGAGTGACGGCGGTGACGATCGACTTGTCCGCCTCCAGCGGCAGCGGCGCCGGCGACGGCGCGGCCGACAGCGTGATCGTCAACGGCACGGCCAGGAGCGACTCGATCAGCATACAGGGCGCAGGCAATTCGTTGTCGGTCACCGGGCTGGCCGCTGAAGTCGACATCGACCACGCGGATGCGGGCGACACGCTGACGGTGAACGCCGGAGGCGGCAACGACACGATCAATGCGTCCGCCCTGCCTGCGGGCATCGTCGGACTGACCATCGACGGCGGCGCCGGCGCCGACACCATCACCGGCAGCCAGGGCGCCGATGTGCTCATCGCCGGCGATGGCGCGGACAAAGTGACCGGCGGGCGTGGCGACGACGTCGCCTTTCTCGGCGCCGGCAACGACACATTCGTCTGGAATCCGGGCGACGGCAGCGACATTGTCGAAGGCCAGACGGGCGTCGATACGCTTGTGTTCAACGGCTCGAACGCCACCGAGAACATCGACATCTCCGCCAATGGCGGGCGGGCCCGGCTGTTCCGCGACGTCGGCAACGTCACGATGGACCTGAACGGCGTCGAGCGTATCCAGTTCTCCGCTCTGGGCGGCGCCGACGCCATCACGGTCAACGATCTCAGCGGAACCGACGTCAACCAGATCGCCCTCGACCTCGCGGCGACGCCGGGCAGCGGCGTTGGGGACCGCCAAGCCGACAGCGTGACCGTTAACGGGACCGCGGGCGACAACCTGATCAATATCGCGAGCAGCGGCGCAAGCACGGTGGTCAGCGGACTGCCTGCCAAGGTGACTGTCAGCGGCGCCGACCCCGACCTCGACGGGCTCACCGTCAACGGAGGCGCCGGCAACGATACGATCAACGCTTCCGGCCTCACGGCGGGCAAAATCAACCTCACGATCAACGGCGGCGACGGCGATGACACGATCATCGGCAGCGCCGGCGCCGACCTTGTCTTCGGCGGCCGCGGGAGTGACGCAGCCCTGCTTGGCGCAGGCGACGACACCTTCGTCTGGAATCCGGGCGACGGCAGCGACATCGTCGAGGGCCAGTCTGGCGCAGATACGCTTGTGTTCAACGGAGCCAACGTCAACGAGAACATCGAAATCTCCGCCAACGGCAGCCGGGCGAGGCTGACCCGCGACATCGCCAACATCACCATGGACCTTAACCGCATGGAGACGATCGACGTCACCGCGCGCGGCGGGGCCGACACGATCACGGTCGACGACCTCACCGGGACGGGCGTCAAGAACGTCAATATCGACGCCGGAGGAGCCGACGGGCGGGTCGACACGATCGTGGTCAACGGCACGGCCGGCGACGATGTGATCACGGTCACCAATGACAGCGGCCTGGTCACGGTGTCTGGCCTCGCCGCCAAGGTGACGATCTCCGGCTTCGAGGCGAATGACCGTATCGTCGTTAACGGCCTCGGCGGCGACGACGTCATCCAGGCGTCCGGACTGACCGGAATGCAGCTCACCGCCAACGGCGCCGATGGCGACGACATCATCGTCGGCAGCCCGGGCAACGACGTCCTGACCGGCGGCGCCGGAGACGACGTCCTGATCGGCAACGGCGGGCAAGACACCCTCGACGGCGGATCGGGCAACAATGTCGTGATCAACGCCGCTTTCGCCCCCCCAGCGAACAGCGGCGGCGCAGCGACGGCGAGCCATGTTCCGCATGCCGCGGGGGCCGCCCTGCTCGGCCAGTTCATGGCGTCGAGCTTCGCCGCCGCGGCCGCTACCCACGGCGGGACGCCTCTTGGCGCCGACCAGGAGCCCCACCCGCCGCTGCTGGCGCACCCCACCGCCTGACGCAACCCTGCCGCCTGGAGAACGCAAAGTGAGCGCCGAAATCGAAAGCGCGAGCTCCGCGGACCCCGGACTCGAAGCGCTGGTGACGTTGCTGCGCCTCCACGGCGTTGCGGCGGACGCCGGTCAGATCAAGCACCGACTCGGAACGGACAGGATTGGCGCCGCGGAGATGCTCCGATGCGCCAGGGATCTCGGACTCAAGGCCCGCGCCTGCCGGACAAAATGGTCTCGTCTGGAGAGGACGCCCTTGCCGGCGATCGCCCCCTTGCGCGACGGAGGATTCCTCGTGGTCGCGAAGGCGGGCGATGACAAGGTTCTCGTCCAGTCGCCTTTCGCTGCGAGACCCGCGTTGATGACGCGGGACGAGCTCGTCGCGGTCTGGGATGGTCGTCTGATCATGATGGCCCGTCGGGCCGGACTGTCGGATATCGCCCGCCGGTTCGACATCACCTGGTTTCTCGGAGCAATCCACAAATACCGGCGTCTCCTGCTCGAGGTCCTTGTCGCGTCTTTCTTCCTTCAGCTCATCGCCCTGATTTCGCCGTTGTTCTTTCAGGTGGTTATCGACAAGGTGTTGGTCCACCGGGCCTTGACCACTCTCGACGTGCTGGCGATCGGACTGGTGACAATCTCGGTGTTCGAGACTGTTCTCGCCATCCTGCGCACTTACGTGTTCGCACACACGACCAACCGCATCGATGTCGAGCTCGGCGCCCGTCTGTTTCGACACCTGCTGGCCTTGCCGATGGCCTACTTTCAGGCGCGGCGGGTCGGCGATTCCGTTGCGCGGGTGCGCGAACTCGAGAACATCCGCAATTTTCTCACCAGTTCGGCGCTGACTCTCGTCATCGATCTGCTCTTCACCTTCGTGTTCCTCGCGGTCATGTATTTCTATTCGCCGCTGTTGACCTGGGTCGTGCTGGGCTCGTTGCCGTTCTATGTCGCGATCTCGGCGGCGGCGACGCCGCTGTTCCGGCGCGGGCTCGACGAGAAATTCAAGCGCGGCGCCGAGAACCAGGCCTTTCTGGTCGAGAGCATCACCGGGGTCGAGACGCTCAAGGCGATGGCGGTCGAGCCGCAGATGCAACGCCGCTGGGAAGAGCAGCTCGCCGGTTACGTGGCGGCAAGCTTTCGCGTCCTGAGCCTCGGCAACACCGCGAGCCAGGCGGTGCAGCTCGTCAGCAAGGTCGTCACCGCGGCGATCCTCTATTTCGGGGCGAAGCTCGTCATCGAGGGCGACCTGTCGGTCGGCGAGCTCGTGGCCTTCAACATCCTGGCGAGCCGGGTGAGCGCACCCGTGCTGCGCCTCGCGCAGATGTGGCAGGACTTCCACCAGGCCCGCCTTTCGATCTTGCGCCTGGGCGACATCCTCAACACGACCGCCGAGCCCACCTACATGCCGGGGCGCGCGCGGCTGCCGGCGATCCGCGGCGCCGTCCGCTTCGACCATGTAACCTTCCGGTACCGGATCGATGGGCAGGAAGTCCTGCACGATATCACGTTCGACGTGCCGGCCGGCCAGACAGTCGGCATCGTCGGGCCGTCGGGATCGGGCAAGAGCACGATCGCCAAGCTCGTCCAGCGGCTCTATGTCCCGGAAAGCGGGCGCGTCCTGGTGGACGGAATGGATCTCGCCATCGCCGACCCGGCCTGGCTGCGCCGCCAGATCGGCGTCGTGCTGCAGGAGAACGTGCTGTTCAACCGCTCGGTGCGCGACAATATTGCTCTAGCCGATCCCGCCATGCCGATGGAGCGCATCATCGACGCGGCAAGGCTCGCGGGAGCGCACGATTTCATCCTCGAGCTCGCCGAAGGCTACGACACCGTGGTCGGCGAGCGGGGCTCCACTCTCTCGGGCGGCCAGCGCCAGCGCATCGCCATCGCCCGCGCTCTGGTCGGCAACCCGCGCATCCTGATCTTCGATGAGGCGACCAGCGCCCTCGACTACGAGAGCGAGCGCATCATCCAGGAGAACATGAAGGCGATCGCCAGGGGGCGGACGGTTCTCGTCATCGCCCACCGGCTTTCAACCGTGCGGTCGGCGGATCGCATCGTCACGCTCGAGTGCGGCCGCCTTGTCGAAGACGGAACGCATGACACGCTGATCAAGACAGGCGGCCGCTACGCGTCGTTGCACAGGCTGCAGGCAGGCATTCATGAAATCGCGTGAGGCCACCGTTTCCGCTGAACCCGCGCGGCGCGTCGTCCCGTTCCGGCCAGTCCGCAAAAGGCGCGGCGAAGAGCTGGCGTTCCTGCCGGCCGCCCTCGAGATCGTGGAAACCCCTCCATCGCCGGCCGGCCGTGCGATCGGAGCGGCCATCGTCCTCCTGTTCTGCGCGGCTCTGGCCTGGGCACGGTGGGGCACGATCGACATCGTTGCGTCGGCGCCCGGGAAGATCGTGCCGAGCAGCCGCACCAAGATCATCCAGCCGCTCGAGACCGGGGTGGTGCGCTCCATTCGCGTTCAGGACGGGCAGGCGGTCAGGGCCGGCGATACGCTGATCGAACTCGACCCGACCGCCAATGCGGCGGACCGCGATCGCCTGCAAGACGACCTCCAGGCAGAAAAGCTCAACATCGCGCGTCTGAAGGCCGCACTCGCGGACGCCGAGGATCCGTCGGCCGACTTTGCGCCGCCCGGCGGCGCACCGCCTGCCCTGATCGCGGCTCAGCGTCAGCTTCTGCTCAATCAGGTCATCGAGCATCGCGCCAAAATTGCCGCGCTCGATCGTCAGGAAGACCAGAAGGTAGCCGAGCAGGCCACGATCGCGGCCACGATCAGAAAGCTGGAAGCGACGATTCCGGTAATTCAGCAGCGCGTCGATATCCGCAAGACGCTGGTCGACAAGGAACTGGGGTCGAAGCTCACCTATTTCGAGGCGCTCCAGCAGCTTGTCGAGGAGCAGCAGGAGCTCGGCGTCCAGAAGAGTCATCTGCACGAGGCCGAGGCGGCGGCGGCTGCGATCCGCGAGACGCACGGCCAGACGGCGGCTGAATATCAGCGCACGCTCTCCGACGAGCTGGCCAAGGCCGAGCAGAAGGCGAACGGACTCGCTCAGGAGCTGATCAAGGCCGAGCAGAAGACAAGGCTTCAACTGCTGACCGCCCCGGAGGACGGAGTTGTGCAACAGCTTGCGATCCACACGGTCGGCGGCGTCGTCACGCCGGCGCAGGCCCTCATGGCGCTGGTGCCGAGCGACAGCCGGCTGGAAATCGAGGCCATGGTGTCCAATCGCGACATCGGCTTCGTGCATTCAGGGCAGGACGCCGAGATCAAGGTCGATACCTTCAATTTTACCCGCTACGGCCTTCTTCGCGGCAAGGTGCTCAGCGTCTCGCAGGACGCCGTCATCCGTGACCGGCAGGAAAATCGTCGCGACAACCGCACGCTCGGGGCACAAAACGACACGAGCGAGCCGAGGGGACAGGAGCTGAACTACAGCGCCCGGATCTCCCTCGACCGCACCCGGATGCAGATCGACGAGGGTACGGTGAATTTGTCGCCCGGCATGGCCGTGACGGTCGAGATCAAGACGGGCTCGCGCACAATTCTGAGCTATCTCCTGTCGCCGTTGCTGCGGTACCGGCAGGAGGTCTTGCGCGAGCGGTGAAGCATTTCGTCCCGGTCTGGGTGCCTGTGCGACGCGCCGAGCGACCTCGTGTCGCTCGCCCCTCACTTCTCCGGAATAGCGAGGCGGATGCTGAGATCGCGCAACTGCCGCGCCGTCACCTGCGCCGGGGCGCCCATCATCAGGTCCTCGGCGCGCTGGTTCATCGGGAACAGCACCACCTCGCGCAGGTTCTCCTCGCCCGCCAGCAGCATGACGATCCGGTCGACGCCCGGCGCGATGCCGCCGTGCGGCGGGGCGCCGCACTGGAAGGCGCGGTACATTCCGCCGAACTTTTCCAAAAGCACGTCCTCGCCGTAGCCGGCGATCTCGAAGGCCTTCACCATGATGTCGGGCCGATGGTTGCGGATCGCCCCCGACGACAGTTCGACGCCGTTGCATACGATGTCGTACTGGAACGCCTTGATCTCGAGCGGATCCTTGGTCTCCAGCGCCTCGAGGCCGCCCTGGGGCATCGAGAACGGATTGTGGGAGAAGTCGATCTTCTTCTCCTCCTCGTTCCACTCGTACATCGGGAAGTCGACGATCCAGCAGAGCTCGAACACGTCGTTCTTCGACACGCCGAGGTCATTGCCGATGCGCACGCGCGCCGCGCCGGCGAGCTTGGCCGCCCTGTCGGCCTTGTCGCAGGCGAAGAACACCGCATCGCCCGCCGAAAGCTTCGCCTTGGCGACCAGCGCCTTCTGCGCCTCGGACGGCAGGAACTTGGCGATCGGCCCCCTGCCCGCCAGCGCCTCGCCCTCCCCTTCGAAGATGATGTAGCCGAGGCCCGGCGCGCCCTCGCCCTTGCGCCCAGTCGTTCAGCTTGTCGAAGAACGAGCGCGGGCTCTTCGCCGCGCCTGGCGCGGGGATCGCCCGCACCACGCCGCCCGCCCTGATGACCTGCTTGAAGGCGTTGAACGTCGCGTCGTCCCGTTCGAACACCTCCGTCACGTCGGAAATCCGGATCGGATTGCGCAGGTCCGGCTTGTCGACGCCGAACTCGAGCATCGCCTGGGCGTAGGGGATCATCGGGAAGGTTTTCGTCACCGGCCTGCCGCCGCCGAATTCCTCGAACACGCCGCGCAGGACCGGCTCGACCGCCGCGAACACGTCCTCCTGGGCGACGAAGCTCATCTCGATGTCGAGCTGGTAGAACTCGCCCGGGGAACGGTCGGCGCGCGCGTCCTCGTCGCGGAAACAGGGCGCGATCTGGAAATAGCGGTCGAAGCCCGCCACCATGATCAGCTGCTTGAACTGCTGCGGCGCCTGCGGCAGGGCGTAGAATTTTCCCGGATGCAGGCGCGCCGGCACCAGAAAGTCGCGCGCGCCCTCCGGGCTCGATGCGGTGAGGATCGGCGTCTGGAACTCGAAGAACCCCTGCGCCTTCATCCGCGCCCGAAGAAAATCAATGATTTGCCCGCGCAGCATGATGTTCTTGTGCAGCTTCTCGCGGCGAAGGTCGAGGAATCGGTATCTGAGCCGGGTATCCTCGGGGTAAGGCTGGTCGCCGAACACCGGCATCGGCAGGTCGCCGGCAGGGCCGAGAACCTCGATTGCGCGCACATAGACCTCGACGAGGCCGGTCGGCATGTCCGGGTTCTCGGTGCCGGCCGGGCGCTTGCGGACGTTGCCGTCGATCTTGACGACGAATTCCGAACGCAGCTTCTCGGCCTCGCGGAAGGCCGGCGAGTCGGGGTCGACCACGCATTGGGTGATCCCGTAATGGTCGCGAAGGTCGATGAACAGCACGCCGCCGTGGTCGCGGATGCGGTGGCACCAGCCCGACAGGCGGACCGTCTCGCCATCCTCACGGATGCCGAGGGCGCCGCAGGTGTGCGTGCGATAGCGATGCATGGAAAACGTCCGCCTGTTCCAAAGATGGAGCGAGAAGCGCGCTGCCTAGCGGAAAACGGGCGGAGGGGAAAGCGGGAAAGGTCGAGGCTCAGTCGCGGACCGAGCAAAGGCGCGCTATGCCAGGAGCCCGCGGATGCGCTGAGGGAGGAGGCGGGCTCCGCCGCCATCCTCCTCCTTTGTCGCTCGATCGGCTTATGCGGCTTTCGCTTCCAGTGTCCCGGCGCTCTCCATGGCCTTCAGATAGAGGTCCAGCAGGGTCTCCTGTTCATCGCGCTCGTCCTTGTCCTGCTTGCGCAGCCGCAAGATCTCCCTGAGGACTTTCACATCGAAGCCCTCTCCCTTGGCCTCTGCGAGGACTTCCTTCTTGCCCTCGTTCAACGCCTTGATCTCTTCGTCGATGTGCTCGATACGTTCGATAAAAGAACGAATCCGTTCGCCCGGGATCGCCGTGTCCATCATGTCTGCTCCTTCTTTCCGGAAGGGCACGGTATGGCGACGAAGGTCACCGAGAGGTTAACCGGCAGCCTCGACATGCCGCTTGGAGTCTGGCTGAGAGGGTATTCGTGAGCGCGTCACGGCGCGCGGTCGAATTCTGTTGGACGTTTGCCTCCGATCTGGATCGCCTTTGAGCAGCGCACGACCGGCGAGGCTCGTCATCGGGAACAGGCCTGGCTTCGGTCTTCTCCCGAGAGCAAGCTGGGGACGGGCTGCTGGGAGCGTCGGGGAACGCCCAGCGTCCGGGTCTCGCGATCGACCAACCTGCGCAAGTCGCTTTCTCGATGGACATGGTCCGAGTCCATGTCCGAAGCTGGCACGTTCGACTTACAGAGACAGGAATGGAAGTCGCAGGTCTCATCTTGCCGGTGTTCGCGGTGATCGTCACCGGCTGGGCCGCCGGTTTTGTAGGCTATGTATCGCGCGACTTATCAGATGGGTTGATCCATTTCGCCTACAACGTCGCGATGCCAGCGCTGCTGGTCGTCACGATCGCGCAAGAGCCCGCGCGCTCGCTGGCGTGGCAATTCCTGTCCTGCGGGCGACCTATGGACCGCGGACGGTGCTGCCGGCGGCGATCGCATGGGATAGTCTCCGGACCGGACCGCTCGGGAGGGCCGCTCCCCAAGAAAATTCCGGCAAGCCCCAAGGATCATGATAGAAACCGGAAATGTCTGGCGACGCGCCGCCGTTTCCGCGCCGCCGCTCGACATGCGCGCACGGCGTCACGTGTCCTGTTCGACGGGCATAGGGGAAAAGCGGTGGTAGGTCATACGGTCAAAGCCTACGACAGGGATCTCGACGCCCTCGCGGAGCGCATTGCCGGGATGCGCGGCGTCGCGGAAAAAATGGTATGCGACGCCATGGACGGACTGGCCACAGCAGATACCGTTCTGGCTTATCACGTCGTCGCGACCGACGTTCATCTGAACCTCCTTCAGCGCGAGATCGAGGAACTCGCCGTGAAAACGATCGCGCGGCATCAGCCGGTGGCGATCGATCTCAGGGAGTTGATCGGCGTGATGCGAGTCGCCGGCGATCTCGACCGGGTTGGCGACCTGGCCAGGAGTATCGCCGAGCGGACGGTCGAGACCGGCGACGAGTTGCGATTCCCGGGCGCCATCCGCGGGCTCAAGCGCCTGACCAAGGCCGCCGCGGCGCTGTTGAAGGATGCGCTCGACGCCTACGCTCAACGCGACGCCGAGCGGGCCCGGGAGGTCTGGGAGCGCGACGATGACCTCGACGCTATCGAAGAGGGTTTTTCCCGCCAGCTTCTAACCCACATGATGGAAGACCCGCGCCATATCTCCCTCTATACCCATCTTCTGTTCTGCTCGAAAAACATCGAGCGGATCGGCGACCATGCGACGAACATCGCCGAGACGGTCGTCTATGTGGTTACCGGCGAGGCAATGTCGGCGGACCGAACGCGCCGCCCGAAAGTCGAAAGCGATCTCGGCGCCGGAGAGGCATCGCCTGGAGCGGGATGATTTCAGGACAATCAGCTCCGCCGCTGCGAGCGCACCGGCGCGAGGAGCCCTCAGACCTCGACGTCGCCGCCATACATGCGCCATTGGGACAGGCCGCCGGCGTAGTGCCTGACGTTGCGTCCGGCCGCGCGCGTCCGGATGAGCGCGTTTCGAGATCGCACTCCAACCTGGCAGACGAGGACGACCGTTTTGCCGTTCGGAAGGTCTTTCGGATCGAAGCGCGACATCGGCAGGTTGACCGAACCGGGAATGTGGCCCGCGGCGAACTCATGCGGTTCGCGAACGTCCACAACCGTCACCTCGCCCGCGTCGACCGCTTTCGCGAACGTCTCGAGATCGAGGTCGGCAGGGTCAGGCGCAGGGGAAATGAAGTTCTGGGACATCGTAGCTCCATCGGTCCAGGGGCGCTTCCGCGAACTGCATCGCAGCGTGAGGGCCGCCGATATAGGATCGGGCGCCATGGGTTTCGAGAGCGCCGGACTGCGAAACGGCCCTCGTGGCCAGACGCCATGCGCTCTGAAACCGTCCTGTTCTAGCGGCCCGGCGCCTCAGGCGCCTCATGCTCGGAAACAATGACGTAGCCCGACGCGACCTCATATGGCGGCAGCCCGGGCTCAAGCGCCACCTGCCGGGCCGGTTGCCAGATCACGCTGACGACTCTGCCTCCCTCCGCAGCGATGTGGTCCAGCTGATCCCGGAGCCTCACCGGCTCGTCCCGGACCGTATGGACGGCATATTGCCTGTTTGTCATAGCAGCATTCCTTCGGGTCCGCGTAGGGAGTGCGGCGCCCTTTGTGGCGTCCGCGTCGGAGTGTCACGCAACGGCTGCGGCGGATTTGTGGCTCTTTCTTTGACGCTCGTGGGCGCCTCCCGCAATCAAGTCGCCGGCAATGTCGGCGCCATCGCGTCGGCAAATTCACAATCGCTTGATCGGCTTCCTCGAAGACGAGTCGGAGCGCCGATCCATTTACTGCGGCCGCGCGCGCAGTTAGGCTTCGCGCTCTCCCAGCTTCAGGACCGAGCCATGACCGCCGCGCCCTCCCCCACCCCGTCGCCGCAAATCCTCCGCCGCGACGACGACGGTGGCGTCGTCACGCTGACCCTGACCCAGCCGCAGAATCGCAACGCTCTGGGACTGCAGATGATCGATGCGCTGATCGTCGTCCTGGCCGACCTCGCCAAGGACGAACGCGCCCGGGTCGTCGTTCTCGCTGGCGACGGCCCCGCGCTCAGCGCCGGGCACAATCTCAAGGAAATGCAGGCGCACCGAAACGACGCCGATAGTGGGCGCTCGTATTACGAGCTGCTGTTCGAGCGCTGCTCCATCCTGATGCAGGCGATCGTCGCGCTGCCGAAACCGGTCATCGCGGCGATCGAGGGCATTGCGACCGCGGCCGGCTGCCAGCTCGTCGCCGCCTGCGATCTTTCGGTCGCGAGCGAAAGGTCGCAATTCGCGCTCTCCGGCATCAACGCCGGCCTCTTCTGTTCGACGCCGCTCGTGGCCGTGGGGCGCGTCGTGTCGCGCAAGCACGCGCTGGAAATGGCGATGACTGGAAAGCTCTTCAGCGCCGCGGACGCCGAGCGTTTCGGCCTCGTCAACAGGGTCGTCCCGCAAGGTCAGGCGCTTCAAGAGGCGCAGGCTTTGGCGCGATCCATCGCCGAGCATTCGGCATCCTCGCTCGCCATCGGCAAGCGCGCCTTTTACGAACAGATCGGGCAGCCGCTCGACGTGGCTTACGCGCTCGCCGCCAAGGCGATGGTCGACAATCTCGCCGAGCCGGACTGCGTCGAAGGCATGGCGGCCTTTCTCGAAAAGCGTCGGCCGAACTATGGAGCTTCCTGTGGCCCCGCGTGACGGGTTGAGCGACGCGGCTATCCGCGACATCCTTGCCAGCGTGCGCACGATCGCCGTCGTCGGCGCGTCGCCCAATCCGGCCCGACCCTCCAACGAGGTCCTGGGCGTCCTGATCGAACGGGGTTACGAGACCTTCCCGGTCAACCCCGGCCATTCCGGCGCGCTGATCCGCAGCCGTCCGGTCAGCGCCCGGCTGGCCGATGTCCCCGCGCCGATCGACATGGTCGACGTGTTCCGCAGGTCGGCAGCCGCCGGCGACGTCGTCGACGACAGCCTGCGACTGGACCCCCTGCCACGGGTGATCTGGATGCAGCTTGGCGTGATCAACGAAGAGGCGGCGGCTCGCGCCCGCGCCAGGGGCGTCTCGGTCGTCATGAACCGCTGCCCGGCGATCGAGCTGCGTCGCCTGTTCCGTCCGGGCCGCTGAGTCCGGCGGAATGTTCTTGCCGCGCATTGATTCAGATCAAGAACCAGCGTTTCGTTCCGGTTTAAGGGGCTTTCGCGCTTCGGGTTTTCGGCCCGGCCGAGCGGATAAGGCGACCAGCACAATGGCGCGACGCTGTCGGCGGATCGGAACTTGCCTCGAAGGGCGGGCCGGTTGCGGAGTTGCGAGGGCGACGCGCGGGCGGCGGGCGTCGCGGCGGTTGGCGATGGGGCGTTCGGCGCTCGTGGGGTCGCCGGCCGCCGCGACGATTTCGGGGGCCGCGTCGGCCCCTGTTCTTCAAAAGCCGCTTCGGCTGCACGCGCGGCGTCATCTGGCAGTCGAGTAAACGCTTGCTAGCTGCCGGCAGAGTGCGCTATAGACTTTCGTATTAAGAAGATTGCTCGCCCCCATTAGTGGGCGAGGCGCGAGGCTGGAGGGTTCGCCGCAAGGGGGAGGCGTCCGGTGCCGTATTTCGATTTCGAAGTGCTTCAGGGCGATGACATCATCGCCGCCGAGACGTCGGTCGCCCTCGATAGCCCGAGGGCGGCCTGGCCGAAGATCATCGACATGGCGAAGACGCTGAATTTGCCCGGTTCGCGCATCCGGGTGCGCGAGCATTCCGGCGAAACGATCATCCTGATCGGCGCGGCGGCTGCACGCCGCTATCCCGGTCTCGCCTCTCCTGCCTGACGGGGCGCGTCAGCCGCCCTTCAGGCCTGGGGTGCTGGGGCCGGCGCGCAACACCATCCCGAACAGGTCGCGCGGGTCGTCGGGATCGGCGAGCAGGTCGAGATTGACGTAGTGGCCGGTCGTCGGGAGCTGGTCGCGGATGTAGCGCAGGGCGGAAAAGTCCTCGATGGCGAAGCCGACGCCGTCGAACAGGGTGATCTGCCGCGCGTCACGCCGACCCGGCGCGAGCCCCGCGATCATCTGCCAGAGCTCGGTCACCGGATGATCCTTGTCGAGCTGCTGGATCTCTCCTTCGATCCGCGTCTGCGCCGCGTATTCGACGAAAATGTCGGACCTGAGCAGGATATCGCGGGCGAGCTCCGTCTTGCCCGGGCAGTCTCCGCCGATCGCGTTGATATGCACCCCCGAGCCGATCATATTGTCGGTTAGAATGGTGGCGAAGCGCTTGTCGGCGGTGCAGGTGGTGACGATCTCCGCCCCGAGAATGGCTTCCTCCTTCGAGCCGCAGCCGATCGCTTCGACACCCTGCCCCGCCAGATTGGCGACCGCCTTGCGCGTCGCCGCCGGGTCGATGTCGTAGATCCGAACCGTTGCGACGCCGCACAGGGCCTTGAACGCGAGCGCCTGGAATTCGCACTGCGCTCCGGCCCCGATGATCGCCATCGTGCGTGCGCCCGGGGGCGCGAGATATTTCCCCACCAAAGCCGAGGTCGCCGCGGTGCGCAAAGCGGTGAGAATCGTCATCTCAGAGATCAGCATCGGATATCCGCTGTCGACGTGCGACAGCACGCCGAAGGCCGTCACGGTCTGGCGCCCCTCGGCGGCGTTCTTCGGATGGCCGTTGACGTATTTGAAGCCGTAGGTCGCGCCATCGCTGGTCGGCATCAGCTCGATCACCCCTTCGGCCGAATGGGCGGCGATCCTGGGCGTCTTGTCGAACAGCTCCCAGCGGCGAAAATCCTCCTCGATATAGGCGGCAATCTCCGAGATCATCCGCTCGACGCCGATCGCCCAGACGATCCGCAGCATATTCTCGACGCTGACGAACGGAACGAGGCTCAGAATTCCAGGCGCCGGAGCGCTCATCCATATCTCCTTTGCCGCCGCGGCCTTCCCGCCCGGCTTTCCGCCCAGACCTGCTCCACGATATACAGCAACCACACGACTTGCCGAACCGGCGCCCGCCTTCTACCGTCGGTTCTTCGCTGTCGCAGCAGCCATCCCGCACAGGAGGCGCCGCCATGAACGCCCCGCTGAAGAACTCCATCGCCGCCATGATCCCGGAGCTCACCGAATGGCGGCGCGACTTCCACCGCCACCCCGAGCTGACCTACGATCTGCCGCGCACGTCGCGGATCGTCGCCGAGCGCCTGAGGGCCTTCGGCTTCGACGAGGTCATCGAGGGCATAGGTCAAACCGGCGTCCTCGGCGTCCTGCACGGCGCGACGGGCCCGGGGCAGAGGGCGGACAAGCGCGTCCTCCTGCGCGCCGACATGGACGCCCTGCCGATCCTGGAGGCGAGCGGCGCCGAATATGCCTCCGTCTCGCCCGGCCGGATGCACGCCTGCGGTCACGACGGCCATACGACGATGCTGCTCGGCGCGGCGCGCTGGCTCGCTGAAAATCGGGAATTCGACGGCACGCTCATCTTCTGCTTCCAGCCAGCGGAGGAAGGCGGCGCCGGGGCGCAGGCGATGATCGACGACGGCATGCTCGAGCGCTTTCCCGTCAAGGGCGCCTACGCCGTCCATAACTGGCCGGGAGTGCCGGTCGGGCAGTTTGGCGTGGTGCGCGGACCGGCCATGGCCGCGACAGCGGGATTCGTCATCACGGTCGAGGGCGTCGGCGGTCACGCGGCCTTTCCGCATTTCGCGCGCGACCCGATCGTCGCCGCAAGCCATATCGTGACGGCGGTCCAGACCATCGTCTCGCGCGTGATCGATCCGCTCGACAGCGCCGTCGTTTCGATCACCGCGATCCACGGCGGCGAGGCCTTCAACGTGATTCCGGACAAGGTCGAGATGAAATGCAACATCCGGTCCTTCTCCGAGACCGTCTCGAAGACCGTCGAAGCAGAGCTCGCGCGCATCTGCGCTTCGACCGCCGCGGCCTTGGGCGTAGAGGCCCGTCTCGACCGCAGGGCCGACACGCCCTACCCCCCGACCGTCAATCATCCGGCGGAGACCGAGCTTGCGCTTTCCGCCATGCGCGCCGTCGCGGGCCCCGAGCGCGTTCGCGACGATCTGAAGCCGGTCATGGGAGCCGAGGATTTCGCTTTCGTCCTGCGCCGGGTTCCTGGAGCCTATATTTTCGTCGGCAACGGCGACACGGCCGGCCTGCACAACCCGAAATACGACTTCAACGACGCGGCGCTTCCCCACGGCGTCGCCTACTGGATCGAACTGGCCAAGCGGGCGTTGCCCTGCTGATCACGCGAGCCGAGCGATGGAGTTCTCCCTGTTTCTCCCTGCTAACAGGGCGGAGCGGCGGATTTTTGCCCTCGACCGAGCATGATAACGCCATTGATTCCAGTCGCTTCCACAAGCGCTTTGATGTGCAGCTTCCGCAAAAGAACAGGTGTCTATTCCCCTGATCATGGGAATAACAGGCGGTCCGCATCCCCGCCGAGGACCTTGCGCGCCTTATGCAAATGACCAGATATCACTCTGAAAAACCATATAAAAATCACAGTTGGCGCGACCGGGAACGGAAGAGAGACGAACAGCGCGCTCTCAGCCTGCCAGCGACGCAACCGAGCGCCCTCCGGCCGCGCTTGTCGAGGGAATTGGCGCATGACCGATCGAACACTCCGAGCGGGCCGCGCCCTGCGATCGGCGCGGCCTCCGGAGCGCTTTCCGCTCTCCAGGCCGTTTCGAGCCGGGCCGCTCTCGAAGCCGCGTCGGCGGCCGGGCCCTTCCCCACCATTTTTGGCCTGAGCGATCCGCCTTAACGCTTCGAGAACTGGAAGCTGCGGCGGGCCTTCTTGTGGCCGTACTTCTTGCGCTCGACCACGCGGGAATCGCGGGTGAGGAAGCCTTCCTTCTTCAGAGCCGGCCGGAGATCGGGCTCGTAGTTGGTCAGGGCCTTGGCGATGCCGTGGCGGACCGCGCCGGCCTGGCCCGAGAGCCCGCCGCCGGTGACCGTGACGATCACGTCGTACTGGGTGATGCGGTTGGCGACGACGAGCGGCTGGCTCAGGATCATCCGCAGCACGGGCCTGGCGAAATACTGATCGAGCGGCTTGCCGTTGACTGTCGCCAGGCCGCGGCCAGGCTTGATCCAGACCCGGGCGACGGCGTTCTTGCGTTTTCCGGTGGCGTAGGCGCGACCGTACTTGTCCAGCTTCTGGACATGGAGGGGCGCAACCGCCGCGTCCGGAGGAGCAATTGACGAAGACTTAAGATCGGCGAGAGAGGCGAGGGTCTCAGCCATGGGTTACGCGCTCCGGCTGTTCTTGGGATTGAGTTTGGCGACGTCGAGCACGACCGGCTGCTGGGCGGCGTGCGGATGGTCGGGGCCCTTGTAGACGCGCAGGTTGCCGAGCTGCTTCTTGCCGAGTGGTCCGCGCGGCAGCATACGCTCGACCGCCTTTTCGACCACGCGCTCGGGGAACTTGCCCTCGAGGATCGACTTGGCGGAGCGCTCCTTGATGCCGCCGATATAGCCGGTGTAGTGATGATAGACCTTGTTGTCGCGCTTGCGGCCGGTGAGCACCACCTTCTCCGCATTGACGATGATCACGTTGTCGCCGTCGTCGATGTGCGGGGTGAAGCTTGGCTTGTGCTTGCCGCGCAGGCGCATGGCGACGATGGTCGCGAGCCGCCCGACGACGAGGCCCTTGGCGTCGATCAGAAGCCATTTCTTCTCGACGTCGGCCGTCTTGGTCGAATGGGTTTTGCCGAACATTGGGGTTCCGTGAGTTTCGAAGTGGCGCGCTTCTGCCGCGCTCCGCACGAAATGTCAACGAGTAAGCCCTGGAATCGCCAAGAATTCTTCAGCTTTTATAGTGCGGTAATATAATACCGTCACTTCAGCGCGTACAAGGCATGCGCGAAGCGGCCTCGAACCAGGCGCGGCTCGGCCTCCATGCAGCCCGCGAGCGCAGCGCGCGCTGCGTTACGAGATCGAGGGCAGGAAACAGCCGAAGCCGATGACGCAGGTCAGCGCGGCCCGGGGAGGCGGCGAACTCGCGCGCGATTGGCCTTGCGCTTTCGATCGGCGGAGGCTCTGCTCCATTCGCCAATGGAACAGCCGACGAGGCGGTCGACAATGCCCAAGATCAAGAGCGCGGACGGCGCGGAACTCTACTACGAGGAGGCCGGCGTCGGCAGCCCGGTGATTTTCATCCACGAATTCGCCGGCGATTACCGGACCTGGGAGCCGCAGATGCGCGCCTTTTCGCGCTCGCACCGCTGCGTCACTTTTTCGGCGCGCGGCTATCCGCCGTCGGACGTGCCGAGCGATCCGGCGCGCTATGGTCAGGACATCGCCCGCGGCGACGTCATTGCGATCATGAACGCGCTTGATGTAGGCAAGGCGCACATTGTCGGCCATTCCATGGGCGCCTACACCGCGCTGCACGTCGGCATTCGCCATGGCGAGCGCTGCATCTCAGTGACGGCGGCCGGCTGCGGCTGGGGCTCGGTCGCCGACCCTGCGGCGCGCGAGGCTATGCGCAAAGTCGCGGCCGAGACCGCCAATCTGTTCGGCGACAACGACATCGCCACCGCCGCGACGCGTTATGCCGACACGCCGACGCGCAAGAGCCAAAGATACAAGGATCCGCGCGGCTTCGCCGAATTCGTCCGCATGCTGGCCGAACATTCCGCGCTCGGCCACGCGTTGACGATGTCGATGGTGCAAGCGAAGCGGCCAACGCTATGGGACCTCGAGGCCGATTTGAAGCGCTTCTCCGCTCCGCTTCTGGTCATCGTCGGCGACGAGGACGACACCTGCCTCGAGGGTAGCCTGTTCCTCAAACGCACCGTGCCGACGGCCGGGTTATTGGTCGTTCCGCGCTCGGGCCACACCATCACCAGCGAAGAGCCGGCCGCTGTCAATTCTGCGCTTGCCGAGTTGTTTGCCGCAGCCGAGGCGGGCCGCTGGCTGGCGCACAAGCCGCCCGCCTGATCGGCCGGTCCACGCGGAGGCGGATCTAACACCGCTCGTCAAGCCCCAGCGCGCCCCTTCCAGACCCCGCTGTCGCGCGCGAAAGCGTCATCGCCACGGCGCGCCGGGATTGAATAGGTCCCGGTCGCATGCGCGACCATGTCGGGGTCGCCGGGCGAATAGAGCGCAACCTCGCCGACGGCCAGACGCTTGCCGAGCTTCATCAATTTCGCCCTGCCGACAAGATCCCTCGGCTCCGGCCGGCGCAGGAAATTGATCGAGACATTGGTGGTCACGGCGAGTTCGACGCGCCCGATCTCGTGCAGGATCGCGACATAAAGCGCGAGGTCGCTGAGCGCGAACATCGTCGGCCCGGAGATCGTCCCGCCGGGCCGAAGGTGGTCAGGATGGTAGTTGAGCCGCACCGTGGCGCTCATCGGCCCGACCTCCTCGATCGAGTAATCGCCCCGCGCCCAGATCTGCGGGAAAATCTCCAGGAGATAGGCCCGCAGTTCGTCGAGGGTGAACGGGCGGGCTTTCGGGTGGCGGGTCACGGCGGTCTCACGAAGGAATTACCTTGCAGGTCGCGTGATGTGTTAACCTGTTTCATTGGGAAATTATTCCTCTTGGTTCGGTCTTCGTCGAGATGTCGCGGCTCATCAAGATCGCGGGGTGGAGCGGTGAGCCGCGAGCGAGCGTCATTTTCGTCCACGGCCTTGGCGGCCATGCCTACGACACCTGGCGGCGAGCGCCCGACAACGACACCTTCTGGCCGCTCTGGCTGGCGCAGGACGTCGAGGGGATTGCAGTCTACACGGTCGCCTATGAGGCCCCGCCGACGAATTGGCTCGGAACCTCGATGCCGTTGCAGGACCGGGCCGTCAACATCCTCGAATATGTCCTCGGCGAACCCGGCCTCAAGACCGGCCCGATTGCTTTTGTCTGTCACAGCCTCGGCGGCCTGATCGTCAAGCAAATGCTGCTCGACCTGCAGCAGCAGACGGGCGGCCGCCCGGAAGCGGCCGATTTCTTTCGGCGCGTGAGGCAGGTCGTGTTCGCGGCGACGCCCCATACCGGGTCGCGAAAGGCGAGTCTGCTCGAGCGGTTGAGATTTCTCGCGTGGCCGTCAACCCTCGCCGGCGTCCTGGTCGCCAACGACCCGACCCTGCGCAGCATCAATATCGCCTATCGCCGCCTGGCCCAGGACCGCAAAGATGGTCTCGAACATCGCGTCTTCTATGAAACGCAGGACACGGCGGCGGGGCGCATCGTCGATGAAGCGAGCGCGGACCCGGGCCTTCCGGGAGATCCCCCCGTCCCGATCGACGCCGATCATCTTGCGATCGTGAAGCCCGCGGATCGGTCGTCGCTGCTCTACGCCCGCACGCGGGATTTCGTCGCCAGGAACCCTCGCCCCGCGAACCCGGCGGGTTCGCTCGAAAGTCTTCCTCTGCCGCCGATCCCATCCGAGCAATCGCGCAATGTCATCCCGAAGCTCGTCAGGATCGCGTCGATCGGGCTTGTCGCCCTGATCGCCTACAAGGGCGTGCAGGCGCTGATTGCGCCGCTCCGGGCCGAGCAAGGAGCAGATCGAGCAGATCCAGAAGCCCCTGACCGAGCAACTGAGCACGAAAGACGCTCAACTCGCCGCGAAAGACGCTCAACTCGCCGCTTTGACCAATTTGCTGATCGAGCGGAATCCGGCGGCGGGGCCTGGCGCGCAGCAGAAGGTCGGCGAAGCGGTCGGGTCGATCGCGAAGGGGGCCGCGGAAGGCGACGCGCGCCTGCAGCACGCTCTCGACCTCCTCAAGGCGAACAAGGTCGCCGACGCCGCCGCGCTGCTGAAGACGTTCGCCGAGGACAAGACGGCGCAGGCCGAGCAGGCCACCGCGCAGGCGGAAAAGGACCGCAAAGACGCTGCGATCGCCTATCGAAACCTCGGCGCAATCGCCGGTCTCCGCGATCCGAAACAGGCGCTGGAGGCCTACGAGAAGGCGCTGGCGCTCGATCCCGACGATCTCGAGAGCCTGTTATGGGCCGGCTGGATTCAGATCGACCACGGCGACCTCAATCAGGCGCAGTCACGGTTTGAGCGTGTGCTGAGGCTGGCGAAGGCGGACGATCAGACATTCTACAGATACTGGGCAATTCTCGGTCTTGGAGACATCAAAGTTCGGCGCGGCGACCTTGCGGGCGCGCTGAAGGCCTACGAGGACAGCCTCGCGATCGGCGACCGGCTGGCGAAATCCGATCCCGGCAACGCCGGCTGGCAGCGCGATCTTTCGGTGTCGTACGAGAAGATCGGCGACGTGAAGACGGCGCAGGGCGACCTTGCGGGCGCGCTGAAGGCCTATCGAGGACAGCCTCGCGATCAGAGACCGGCTGGCGAAATCCGATCCCGGCAACGCCGGCTGGCAGCGCGATCTTTCGGTGTCGTACGATCAAGATCGGCGACGTGAAGACGGCGCAGGGCGACCTTGCGGGCGCGCTGAAGGCCTACGAGGACAGCCTCGCGATCAGCGACCGGCTGGCGAAATCCGATCCCGGCAACGCCGGCTGGCAGCGCGATCTTTCGGTGTCGTACGAGAAGATCGGCGACGTGAAGACGGCGCAGGGCGACCTTGCGGGCGCGCTGAAGGCCTACGAGGACAGCCTCGCGATCGCCGACCGGCTGGCGAAATCCGATCCCGGCAACGCCGGCTGGCAGCGCGATCTTTCGGTGTCGTACGATAAGTCGGCGACGTGAAGACGGCGCAGGGCGACCTTGCGGGCGCGCTGAAGGCCTACGAGGACAGCCTCGCGATCAGAGACCGGCTGGCGAAATCCGATCCCGGCAACGCCGGCTGGCAGCGCGATCTTTCGGTGTCGTACGAGAAGATCGGCGACGTGAAGACGGCGCAGGGCGACCTTGCGGGCGCGCTGAAGGCCTACCAGGACAGCCTCGCGATCGCCGACCGGCTGGCGAAATCCGATCCCGGCAACGCCGGCTGGCAGCGCGATCTTTCGGTGTCGTTGAACAAGGTCGGCGACGTGAAGACGGCGCAGGGCGACCTTGCGGGCGCGCTGAAGGCCTACGAGGACAGCCTCGCGATCAGCGACCGGCTGGCGAAATCCGATCCCGGCAACGCCGGCTGGCAGCGCGATCTCTCGGTGAGCTATGCCAAGCTCGCCTCCGCCTTCCGCGCGTCCAGGGAGACGGCAAAGGCGAGCGAGGCCTTGGCGTCAGGGCGCGCGATCATCGCGAAGCTGGTCGGGGAGCACCCGGACTGGGCGCAGTGGAAGCAGGACCTGGCGTGGTTCGACGCGCAGATTGCCGAATTGCGCGAGGATTCATCAAAGCAAACGCCGAAGCCGCGAGATGCACCCTCGACGAGATAGGCCCGCAATTCCTCGAGCATGAACGGGCGGCGCCTGGCCTGAGACATGGGGAGCCCTGGCGGAGTCGAATGATGAAGTCCGCAGGTTAACCTCCCGGCCACCGGGCAAACGCCTCCAGCTCTGCTGCGAAGAAGGGCAACTTTTTGAAATCACCACAGGATCGCCTCTTTTTGGCGCATTGTCTCACACAGTCCGGAGAGTTGCAGCGGCCCGGGCTTGTTCAACGTCGCGGTCATAAGCGGTTTTGAAGAACGGGACGTCCAACACCGTGCGCGCAGATCCGCCCCTCAAACCCGACCGGTCCGTCGCATCGGCGACGGCGAATGGCGTCTGGAGCCGAGACGACCTGGCGGTCGGCGAGATTCTGGACGGCCTCGCCGAAGGATTCTTTGCGCTCGACTCCGGCTGGCGTTTCATCGCCTTCAACCGCGCAGCCATGGAAATCTTCGACCTGCGCCGGGAGGACGTGATCGGCCGGACGATCTGGGAAGTCTCCCCGACCGCGGTCGGGACTGAATTCGAGCGACGCTACCGACTTGTCATGGCGACGCGCGAGAAGCAGGTGTTTGAAACCTACTCGACCCGGCGGCCTGATCGCTATCACGAGATCCGCGCTTTTCCGCTTGGCGACGGCATCGGCGTATCCTTTCGTGACGTGACCGATCGCCAGGCCATGGTCCAGACGCTGCGTCGGCGAGAGCTCGAACTCGAGCGGGTCCAGAGGATCGGCGCGGTGGGGGGCATGTGGGTCGACGTGCGCGACAATTTCCTGGCGCGCCGCTCCCCGGAATATCTGCAGATCTACGGTCTGCCGCCCGAGGCGGCGGTCGAGTTGCACGCCGCCTGGGCCGAGCGCCTCCACCCCGAGGACCGGGCGGGCGCGATTGAGCGCCTGTTCGCCGCCGTCGCCGGCCGCGGCAGCGAATACAAGTCGGAATACCGCGTCATTCGGCCGAGCGACGGGGCTGTGCGCTGGATCAGGGCGGTCGCCGAGATCGAACGCGACGCCGACGGCAAGGCGACCGCGCTGGTCGGCGCGCATATTGACATCACCGAGCGAAAGCTTGCCGAGCAGGAAGCGGTGGCGAGCGAAGGAAGGCTGCGGGCGATCGCCGACGCCCTGCCCGTCCTGATCTCCTATGTCGACAGCGATCAGGTCTTCCGCTTCGTCAACAGGACGTACGAGATCTGGTTCGATCGGCCGCGCAGCGAGATCCTCGGGCGCCGCGTCGACGAAGTGATGAGCCCGGAAATGTATGAGGCGCGCCGATCGAACCTCGAGCGCGCGCTGGCCGGCGAGGAGATATCCTACGAGGTCGAGTTCCCCCGGCCGGACGGACTGGCTTTACCGAGGTGACCCATGTTCCTCACCGCGACGCGTCGGGCCGGGTGCTCGGCGTCTATGTGGTTGACGACGAGGGACCCGACGCTTCTGGAGGACTTGCAACGATTGCTCGAGCCCGCGACGATGGGCGATCCGATGCGGCCGTTGCGATGGGTCTCGAAGAGCCACGACAAGCTGGCGGCGGCGCTTCGGGCGATGGGTCACAAGGTGAGCTCCTCCACCATTCCCAACTGTTGGAGGAGCTGCAATATTGCCGCCACTTCAACCGCAGACCAAGGAAGGCGGCACATCCCGAGCGACGCTCAGTTCGAATATATCAACGCCAAGGCCGAGGCGTTTCAGGCCACCGATCAGCCGGTGATATCGATCGACGCGCAGAAGAAGGAATTGCTCGGCGAATTCTAGATCAGCGGCAGCGACTATGGGCCGCAAGGCCAACCGATTGAGGTCAACACCCACGATTTCGCGGACTAAGAACTGGGCAAGTTCGTCCCCTACAGAATCTGTCGACATCGTCGCCTACCTCTTCTATGTCAGCCTCGGAATCGACCATGATATATGCATATGGTCGTCACCGACGTCACGCAACGCAAATTGGCCGAGCGCGCGATCGCCGAAAGCGAAGCGCGATTCCGCGCCATCGCCAACAGCGCGCCGGTGCCGATGTGGGTGACCGGCGCAAGCGGCCGGCGCGAATTCGTCAACCAGGCCTACCTCGATTTCTTCGGCGGCTCTTACGAGGAAGCGCTCGCTTTCGACTGGCGGAAGGCCCTTCACCCCGACGATCTGCCCCGCATTTTGCGGGAGGAGCCTCGCGTCCATGCGGCGTTGAAGTCGGTCCCGGTCGAGGCGCGGTTCCGACGCCGCGATGGGCAGTGGCGGTGGCTGCGGGCGGAATCGCAGCCGCGCTGGAGCCTCACCGGCGAGCATGTCGGTTTCATCGGCGTCGCCCATGACGTCACCGAGGCCAAGACAGCCGAGGCAGAGCTCACCCGGCTCAACGAGACGCTGGAGCGGCGCGTCGAAGTGCGGACGGCTCAGCTCGCCGCGAGCGAAGCGCTGGTGCGGACGTTCTTCCAGCATTCGCCGGAATGCCACGCCGTGCTTGTCGAGGACAAAGGGAGCTTCCGGTTCCAGGAGGTCAATCCGGCGACGCTTCGGCTCTATGGCATGACGCGCGCAGACGTGATCGGGCGCAGGATCGAGGAGGTTCTGGGAGCGGAGAAGGCCACCGAGATCAACCGTCATCTTGCGGCCGCCGTGCGCAACGATGGTCCTTATCGCTACGAACGGTCGCAGGACAGCCAGATCGTCGAAGCGGTCGCGACCGCGGTCCCGAGCCGTGACGGCGGGGCGCGCCGGGTTGTCGTGAGCGCCCGGGAGGTGAGCGAGCGGCGCCGCCTCGAGGAGCAGCTGCGCCAGGCTCAGAAGATGGAGGCGCTCGGCCAGCTCACCGGCGGCGTCGCGCACGACTTCAACAACATGCTGACGCTGATGCTCGGCGGCCTGGACACGATCGACCGCCAGCTCATCCACCTGCCGCCGCGCCGGCCAAGGCCCGGATCGAAAAGGCGAAGGACCTGGCGCTCCAGGGCGTGCAGCGGGCCCGGGCGCTCACCGGCCGCCTGCTCGCCTTTTCGCGCCGTCAGGCGCTTGCGCCGCAGGCGGTCGACGCCAATGCGCTTGTCGCAGGAATTCAGCGACCTGTTGCAGCGAACGCTCGGCGAGCCGATCTCGATGAAGACGATTTTGGCGGACGGACTGTGGAACGCCTATGTCGATTCCAACCAGCTCGAGAGCGCCCTCCTCAACCTGGCGCTCAACGCCCGGGACGCCATGCCGCGCGGCGGCCGGCTGATCATCGAGACGGCCAACCGCCGCGTCGGCCCGACGGACGCCGTGTCCTTCGCGGAGCGCGTCGAGCCCGGCGAATACGTGACGATCGCGGTCATGGACACGGGCGTCGGCATGGACGCGCAGACGCTGGCGCGGGCGTTCGATCCGTTCTTCACCACCAAGGACGTCGGCAAGGGCACCGGCCTCGGGCTCAGCCAGGTTTACGGATTCTGCCGCCAGTCGGGCGGCCATGTCCAGATCGAAAGCGAGCCCGGCCGCGGCACGACCGTCCGGATGCTGCTCCCCCGTCAGGCGGATCCCTCATTGGGCCTGGTCGAGCGCACGCGCGCGGAATTCGACCGGCCGGGCGGACGCGAGAGCATTCTCCTGGTCGAGGATGACGACGGCGTCAGGGCCTATGCGTTGGAGGCGCTGCGCGATCTCGGCTATCGCGTCGCGGAAGCGTCCAGCGGGAGGGCCGCGCTGACTGTGCTCGACAGCGCGCCCAAGCTCGATCTCCTGCTGACCGACGTCGTGATGCCGGGCGACTACAACGGGCGGGAACTCGCCGACGAAGCACTGAGGCGCCGCCCTGGCCTGCGGGTGCTCTACATGACGGGCTACAGCCGCGACGCCATCATGCGGCACGGCCGGCTCGATCCCGGCGTCCATCTCCTCTCCAAGCCGTTCTCCATGGAAGAGCTGGCGGCGAAGGTCCGCAGCCGGCTGGACGCGGTCAATTGAGGGCGGCGGACAGCGGGACCCCCGCAATTCCAACTCGATCGCCGTGCTGCATCGTCATTGGAAGTGGCCGTTCTCCGCAACGTCGAGTTGACTGCGCTCGACCGGCAGCAACGGCTCCACAATGCTGTAGAGTATGAAATGGTAGGCGCGATCCAGAGCAGACCTGGGGAGCGTGCGGGCGAAATGCGCGTTCTTCGGCGCGAGGCAAATCGGGTACATCTCCGCCCCATAGGTCAGCACCGCGTCCTCAATCGTCTGCCCCTCCCGCAGAACCTCGGTTCGGTCGGTCTGCGCTGAACTCTCGGTCTTAGCGCCTTCGTCGTTCTTGCCGAGATTGGCCTCTGCGGCGGCGGTCATCGTATTCCTGGCGTTGCGGTCGATCTTCAACTCCGCCCTGGCGCGGAGAACCTTCTGACTCTGGCATATGTAACCGCCCAAGTTGATGAGCTGCTTGACGACATTGCTGCACACGGGATTGTTCATGAGCTTGGCGTACACCAAACCGTTGTCGCCCAGGGCGATTTCATCCAGCACGACACCCGTCAGCGAGAAATGCATTGTCTGCATGTAGGCGTCGCTGACTTTGCCCTTCAGTTGAGGGCTGATGTTAAGACCTGCCTTCGCGGCGAAGTCGCCCCCGACCTTCAAGTTTTCCTCAATCTGCCAGCTGGGGGACTCCCGCACCAAGCCTTCGAGATCGGCCTTCGGCGCGTAACAGATCGCCCTGAAATCGTGCGCGCCGGCGTCGACGTAGTAGAGTGAGCCGACATCCATCAGCGTCGAGGGGGGTTCAATCGGATAGAACCCCATGCTTCGAAGCTTGTCGCCGAGCGGATCGTTGGACGGTCGTGCGGGCAAATACACCATCAAGGGGATGACCGCCGCGGACATGAGCGCCCCCACCGAAAACAGTGTCGTTCTTCGCATCGTGTCCTCCCTCGTCATCGGATCATCCGTGAACAGCGACGCTCAACGCGGGCAGCACGCGCTCCCGCACGGGGCATAACCGGCGGGACAGGCGGAGGCAGGCCCCGAGAGGCAGGTCATCATTAGAAACATCGAGAAGAAGAAGCCGAGCGTCCGAAGGTTCGTCATCTTACCCTCCTATTCGCGGCGAGCAGGCGCCCGCTGGTTAACAAACTGTTACCTGCCCCGATCAGCCAAGTCTGTGACAGCAATCACACTGCGGATCCGCAAACTGGAAGTTGCCCGCGTCGCGCGACCTGCTAGATTGCCCGCCTCGTTTCCGACCGGTTGCGACGCACGATGTTCCCCCCCGATCTCGCCGCCCGGGCCGCGGCGCTTCTCGACCGGTGTCGGTCTGAAGGGCTGAGGGTCGCGACGGCGGAATCCTGCACCGGCGGACTCGTCGCGGGACTCTTGACCGAAATCCCCGGGTCGTCCGCCGTGGTCGAGCGCGGCTTCATCGTCTATTCGAACGAGGCCAAGCAGGATCTCCTCGGCGTGCCGGCGCGGACGCTGGAGGAGCATGGGGCGGTGAGCGAAGCGACCGCCCGCGCCATGGCGGAGGGAGCGCTCGCGGCCTCGCGCGCCGATGTCGCGGTCAGCGTGACCGGCGTCGCCGGGCCCGACGGCGGCACGGCGGCGAAGCCGGTCGGCCTGGTCTGGTTCGCCTGCGCAAGGGCCGGCGCGCCGACGACCGCGCGCGAGGAACGGTTCGGCGACACCGGCCGCGCCAACGTCCGGCTCGCCTCGGTCAGCATCGCGCTCGCCATGTTGGAGGAGGCGGCCGCGACATAAGCGCGATCACCGATCGCGCCTATGGCGCCACGAGTTTTGCAGCGGCTGCACGGCGGGGCTGCCGGGCCCGGCGCACGAGCCGCCCGACCCTGCAAAGCGCAGGCGCTTCGCGCCCGCCAATATTCGGCCCCGGCTCATTCCTCGAAGACCGGCGCGGCTCTGGGACGCACGCGGCGCTCGCCCGGAAAAGACGGCGCGCCTCCCGCCCTGGTGGCTGAAACCCGACGCTTGTTCCCGCGCCGACGGACCGGACTCGACGTGTTGCGGCTGTTGCAGACCGCGGCCGCGGAACTCCCGGTGGCCGGCGTCCCGCTGGCGGTCGTCAAAAGCGGCGACGCCCCGCCGCACAGTCGCGGTCGGCATCGCTGCCGATGGGCCACCAGCCGCAACCGATGTTCCGTCGGCCGTTAGCCTGAGGCGCCGCCAGCGGAGTCGGAGGTTCTGCCCCGGCGTAGTCCTCGCCACCCTGCTCCTCCAACCGCTCCTGACAACTCCCCGTGGCCATCTGCAGGGCGTGGAGGTCGTGCGACTGCTCGTAGGTCTGCAGGGCCCGACCCATACAGTCTCGCCACGTCGCGACGATGGGTTCATCGGGGACTTGGGGGCGCGGAGCGGCGGGCTTGGCGACCACCACTGGGGGAGCCGAAGGAGCTTGGACCATGGGTCCGCCCTTCTCCGGGTAGCACTGATGCTCGAAGTCGCAGACAGCTTTGGGCGAGGCGGATCGCTGCGGCTGCGGCGTCACGGTCAGCGGCTTGATGGCCGTGGGGCCCTCATATATGTCTTCGTCTGCGGCGACTGGCGTGGCGCACAGGGCGCACCCCACCAGCCATGGACCAATGAGTTCTGATCATCCTGTTCTCCCATTCGTCGCACTTCGTCCAGACGATGGCTTGTGGCGGGGCGTCTTGGGGCCAAGTCAATCTTATAGGAAACGCTCTTGTTGCAGATCACGGCGGCGCTTGAAAGGCGCGGCGAGGCCGCCAAGAATTGAAAAATGACGAAGACCGAAAGTTGCGATGAGCGCGCTCACCGTCGCCCTGCGCACGAGCGCCGTCGTCCGGCGGCCGCCAGTCCACGAAATACCCCGGCGGGATCACTGTTATGATGCGGGCGATCGGGGGGGGAGGGAGGGGGGCGGGAGGAGTCCGACCAGCGGGGTTTAGGGCGCGAGCCTTTGTATAGCAAGGGCACGCCGAAGCGGCCGACCAATACACCCAGCCAGAACAGCGAAACGAGCATGGCGCTGGCGTCGGGCGAATAGGCGAAGACGACGACAAAATACTCGGCGACCCAGTTCGAAACCCCCAACTCAACGCCGAGGTAGAGGAAGAGGGCGAAAAACGACAGCCAATAGGCTGGATTTGCGCTCAGTCGCTCAAGCGTTTCGTCGTGTTCAGCGGCTTCCGGCCGGACGGACGGCAAAGCGGCGAACGCCATCAGCACGGCCAGCAGCACGAAGATCACCGCCATGCCGCGGTAGACGACGGCCCAGTCGAGGCCGCTCTGCATGAGCATGCTGACCGCGAACGGTCCAACGATCGCGCCGACGGCGAAAGCTCCATGCAAAAGGTTCATCGGCCGACCGGTGTTCCGTTCGTCCATCCGCAGGATCGTCGAGTTGAGGCCAACTTCCACGCCGCCCTGGCCGAGGCCGATGAGCGCGCTCAGCAGCGTGTTGGCCGCGGGATCGGGGGTCGTGGCGAAGAACGCGAGTCCGGCGACGATGAGCGTCAGTGCGAGCAGGATGGTCGGTTTGGCCCCCCAGTGCTTCACCAGATGACCGGCGGCGAACGTGGACACAAAATAGGCCACGGCGCCAGCGCCAAGGACAATTCCCGCCGTCAGGTAATTCCAGTGGAAATTCGCCAGGATCTTCGGCAGCGTCGCGCCGATGATCGTCATCGACGTGCCGAATAGGGTGAACAGAGCAAAAACAGAAAGAAACAGGCCGCGGAAGCGCGGTTCGATCAACGTCACTTTCTTCCCTCCCGGCCGTCGCCGCCTTTGGCTTGCCGGTCCCGCCAGCCAAGCAACCTCGCGCACCCATCCGCTATGTGATCGCCCCAACCGGGGCAACCAACCGCGGCGCGGCGCGCATGGGTCTCTCCGCGGTCATGGCCCGAGAAACGACGGCGGCGAAAAGCGAACCGTCATCGCCTCCCTGACCGCCCGCTCCTTGCGCACTCCGGTCGTTCACTCGGTGCGATGACAATTCGCCCGAGAGAAACTTCTTGGCGTAACGCTTCGTTGGGTCACGGTTACTGCGTCCGCCCGTAGACAACGTCCGCCCGCTCCTCGAAGGCCTGCGCGAATTTGCGGAAAGCGGCGTCGAACATCGAGCCCATCAGCGCGCCGAGCGTCCGGCTGCGGAACTCGTAATCGATGAAGAAGGTGACGATCGAGCGCGCGCCATCGGCTTCGTCGCGGAACGTCCAGATGTTCTCCATGTGGCTGAAGGGCCCGTCGATATATTCGACCACGACCCTCAGGCGCGGCTTGTCCAGCACGACCCGGCTCGTGAATCGCTCGCGGATCATCTTGTAGCCGACTGACATGTCCGCGATCAGGGTCTCGCGCCCATGCCCGTCCGTTCGCCGGTTGCGCACTTTCAGGCTCGTGCACAGCGGCACGAATTCGGGATAGCGCTCGACGTCGGCCACGAGGTCGAACATCTTCCCGGCTCGATGGCGCACGCGGCGCTCGCTGCGAAACGACGGCACGCCCCTCGCCTCCGACGGCCGCCTCTCCGGCTTCGGACTAAGGCTTCTGCTCCGGCGCGGCCGGCGCAGGCGCAGACGGCGCCGCCGGCGCGTTCGATTGGCCCTGAAGCTGCTTCAGCTGATCGAGGATGTTGCCCGGGTTGACCGGCTGGGGCGCCGTCTGGCTGGCCGGCGCTTCCGGACCCTTGGTCAGGATCGAACGGGGCGCCCGGCTCCAGCCGGCGATGATCGACATGAGGAGCGAGGTGACGAAAAACAACGTCGCCAGGACCGCCGTGGCGCGTGACAGCGCATTCGCCTGTCCGCGCCCGGTCATGAAACTGCCGGTCCCGCCGCCGGACCCCAGCACGCCGCCTTCGGAGCGCTGCAGGAGCACGACCGCGACCAGGGCGATCACGATGAGAATATGAATGACGATCAGGACCGATTGCATCAGAGGCGCTCAAAACAGGGCGGGCCGCACGGCCATCGAGCCGGCGACCTCAAAAAGTTGGCGCGCTCCTATCATGGCGCAAGGGGCGCGTCCATCGGGTCGGATTCGGGGGTCCCGGGTCAGTCTGGAATTCGATAGGAGCGTCACGTTCCTCGAACAGTCTTGATCCCTCCGCTCGCCAGGCGATGGCCTGCGGATGCGGCGAGACCTCGCGGGGCCTTTCACGACCGAGAACGAATCCTGTGCGAAGTTCGTTGAATGGCTTGGTTCGGCCGTTCGCCGCCGCTATGGCGACGCTCCCCAATCCTGGCTCCCCAAACGTCCTGCTGACCCGCGTCCGCTCGGGAGCCTGCCGTCAGCGATAGGCTGCGGCGATCGCCAGAAAATCGGCGGCCTTCAGGCTCGCCCCGCCGACCAGCGCCCCGTCGACATTGTCGAGCCCGAGCAACTCCTTCGCGTTCGACGGCTTCACTGATCCACCGTAAAGAATGCGAACCTTCGCGCCCCCCGCGCCGTAGATCTCGCCGAGCCGTCCCCGGATGGCTTTGTGCATCTCGGCGACGTCCGCCGACGTCGGCGTGAGACCGGTGCCGATCGCCCAGACCGGTTCATAGGCGACGACCACGGTCTCCGCCGAGCCGGCGGGAGGCATCGAGCCGAGGAGCTGGCGCGTGACGACGACGACGGCGTCGCCCGCCTCGCGCTCGTTGCGCGTCTCGCCGACGCAGACGATCGCGATCAGGCCGGATTTCAGCGCCGCCTCGGCCTTGGCGCGCACGAGCGCGTCGGTCTCATGATGCATGGTTCGCCGCTCTGAGTGCCCGACGATGACATAAGTCGCGCCCGCATCCTTGAGCATCGCCGCCGAAATGTCGCCCGTGAAGGCGCCGCTCGCCTCGGTGTGGCAGTCCTGCCCGCCCAGCGTCACCGTCCCGCCCTTGAGCTTCCAGGCAGCCTGCGCGAGCAGCGTGAACGGCGGGCACACCGCGAGCTCGGCTTTACCGGTCTCGCCGGCGTCGGACGCCCCGCGCATCGCCTCGATTTCGACGAGCGACGCCGAAAGGCCGTTCATCTTCCAGTTGCCGGCGACAAGCGGGCGCACGTCAGGTGTCATGGTGAGGTACTCCGGGTTTTTTGCTGGCGCTTGTTACCACCGCGGGAAGCCTATGCAAACCGTCCAGCCGGGGCTAGAACGCGCGCTTCAATTGGCCCGAGGCAAATAGGCGCAGGTAACGAATGCTCGAATCGATCCGCACCGCGACCCAGGGGTTCGTCGGAAAGGCGATCATGACGGTCGTCATGGGGCTGATCATCGTCAGCTTCGTAATCTGGGGGGTCGGCGACATGCTGCGCGGCTTCACCTCCTCGACCGTCGCCTCCGTGGGAAGCGCGAAAATCTCCGCTCAGGAATTTCACTACGAGTATCAGCGGATGCTGCAGCAGTACCAGCGCCGGCTGCGCCAGCCGTTCACCAACGAGCAGGCGCGCGCCATCGGCCTCGACCGGCAGGTTCTGCAAAGGCTGCTCGGCGAGGCGGCGCTCGACGAAGAAGCGCGAAAGCTCGGGCTCAATATTTCGCAGGACGCGCTGCGCAGCCTCGTCACGTCGAACCCGGCATTCCAGGACAAGTCCGGCGCGTTCGATCCGCAGAAATTCGTCAGCGTTCTGCGCGACAACGACATGAACGAGCAGACCTATGTCTCCGAACTGCACAAGTCGGCGGTGAGGCAATTCATTTTCGCCGCCATGACGACGGGCCTCACCGCGCCGAAGGCCGAGACGAAGGCGGAAGCCGATTACGAGGGCCAGACCCGCTCGGTTGACTATTTCGTGCTTCCCGCCGCCGCCGCGGGCGACATTCCCGCCACCTCCGAGGATGCGCTGAAGGCGTTTTTCAACGACCGCAAGTCGAGCTACCGCGCCCCGGAATTCCGGTCCATGACCGTCGTCGCGCTGGAGCCGCAGACGCTGGCCAATCCGGCTGAGGTGAGCGACGCGGACGCAGAGGCCGCCTACGCCAAGGTCGCCGGCAAGGATCCGCGCTTCGGCTCGCCCGAGAAGCGCGACCTCGAGCAGATCCTGTTTCCGAACCAGGCCGAGGCGGACGCCGCCGAGGCAAAGATCAGGGGAGGGGCGACCTTCGACGACATCGTCAAGGAAAGGAACATGAAGCCCGAGGATACAGAACTCGGCGAAACGACCAAGGACGCGATCATCGACAAATCGGAAGCGGATGCGGTGTTCGCCCTGCCGCAGGGCGGGGTCAGCGGCGTGCTTTCGAGCCAGTTCGGGCCGGTCATCGTTCGCGTCAAGAGCATCACGCCCTCGACGGTCAAGCCGTTCGCGGAGGTCGAGGAGGAGATCAAGCGGCAGGTTTCAGCCTCCCGCGCCGGCGACAAGATTCAGGCGGTTCACGACAAGATCGAGGACGCGCGCGTTTCCGGCAAGTCCCTCGCCGAAGCGGCAAAGGCGGCGGGCCTGACAACCGAGACCGTGACGGCGGTCGACGCGCAGGGCCAGGACCGGAGCGGCAAGCCGGTGAGCCTGCCCGACAAGACCGATCTGTTGCGCGCAGCCTTCGCCTCCGACGTCGGGCTTGACGAAGCGCCCCTGCAGACGCCGGACAACGGCTATGTCTGGTTCGCCGTGACCAAGGTCGAACCGTCGCACGACCGCTCGTTTGCGGAAGCCAAGCCCGAGGTCGAGACGCAGTGGCGGGCCCAGCAGGTCGACAGGGCGCTCGCCGCCAAGGCGGACGATCTCGTCAAGCAGATCCGCGCCGGCGGGACCGTCGCCGATGTCGCCAAGAGCGCCGGCGCCGAGGTCAAGTCGGCCGCCGACATCCATCGGGACGACAAGACTGGCCTGCCGGAATCGGTCGTCGCCGCTATCTTCCGGGAGCCCGCCGACGGTTCCAGCTCGGCGGCGACGCCGGATGGGCGGACGGTGCTCAAGATCACCGCGGACAAAACACCCTTGGTCGACTTCGCCGACCTCAGGGTGAAAGCGATGGCCGAGAAGATCGACGGCGCGGCCCGCGACAGCTTGCTCGATCAGTATGTCGGCGCCTTGCGCCGCTCGCTCGGCGTCACCGTGCACGAGAACGTCCTTCAGTCGGCCGAGGGCGGCTGAGCATGACGCCGACGACGCCTGACGACGAGGTTTTCGCGCGCGCCTACGAGGCGGGCGACGCCACGGTCGTGGTGACGACGCTGGTGGCCGATCTCGAAACGCCGGTGTCGGCCTATCTCAAGCTCGCCCGCGGACGCGCCGGCAACATGTTTTTGCTCGAGTCGGTCGAGGGCGGCGCCCAGCGCGGACGCTATTCGATGATCGGCCTCGACCCCGATCTCGTCTTCCGCACGACCGGCGAGCGCGCCGAGATCAACCGGCGCGCGCTGCACGATCCCGACGCCTTTCTCCCCTGCCCCGGCGAGCCACTCGAGGCGCTTCGGTCGCTGCTTGCCGAATTGCGGATCGACTTGCCGCCGGGGCTTCCGCCGATGTCCGCCGGGGTGTTCGGCTATCTCGGCTACGACATGGTGCGCCGGATGGAGCGCCTGCCTCCGGCCAAGCCCGACCCGATCGGCGTGCCGGAGGCGCTGCTCATCCGCCCGACGGTCATGGTCGTGTTCGACGCCGCGCGCGACGAGATGGCGATCGTCACTCCGGTGCGCCCGGCCCCGGGCATTTCCGCGAAGGCCGCGCACGAGAGCGCGCTTATGCGGCTCGATGCGGTGGTCGCGGCGCTCGAGGCGCCGATCGACCACGCCACAGGCGGCAAGGCCGATCCGATGCTGAAGGCGGGCGAGCCGCTATCCAACACCACCGAAGCCGAATACCGGGTGATGGTCGCGAGGGCGAAGGACTACATCGCAGCGGGCGACGCGTTCCAGATCGTGCTGTCGCAGCGCTTCACCAGCCGTTTCGACCTTCCGGCCTTCTCGCTCTATCGGGCGCTGAGGCGGGTCAATCCTTCGCCCTATCTCTGCTACCTCGACTTCGGCGGCTTCCAGATCGTCGTGTCGAGCCCGGAAATCCTGGTCAGGGTGCGCGACGGCAAGGTCGTCATCCGGCCGATCGCCGGCACCCGGCCGCGCGGCGGGACCCCGGGCGAGGACGAGGCGCTGGCCGCCGAACTGCTCGCCGATCCGAAGGAGCGCGCCGAGCATCTGATGCTGCTCGACCTCGGACGCAACGACGTCGGGCGCGTCGCCAGGATCGGCTCGGTCCGGGTGACCGACAGTTTCTTCATCGAGCGCTACAGCCACGTCATGCACATCGTCTCCAATGTCGAGGGCGAGTTGCGCGCCGACGCCGATTCCGTCGCGGCCCTGGCGGCCGGCTTCCCGGCCGGCACCGTCTCCGGCGCACCGAAGGTGCGGGCGATGGAGATCATCGACGAGCTCGAGAAGGACAAGCGCGGCATCTATGCCGGCTGCATCGGCTATTTCGGCGCCGGCGGCGAAATGGACACCTGCATCGTCCTGCGTGCTTCCGTCGTGAAGGACGGGCTGATGCACGTGCAGGCCGGGGCCGGCATCGTCTACGAACTCGTCTCCGGCCGCCGAGCACGCCGAATGCGTCAACAAAGCACGGGCGCTGTTCCGCGCGGCCGAGGAGGCGGTGCGCTTCGCGGCGCAGGGCAAGCGAGGGCAGTAGCGGGCTGTGGCGCGGCGGCGCTTATGCCGTCGCCAAATCCCTCTCTGCGGCGAACGGGCTGAGGCCGAGCCAGACCTGCATGCGGCTCTCCCTCCGCTCGCAGCGCCTTCCCGAACAGCCGCCCGGGTGATCAGGTTACGGCGCCGGGCAGGTCCTTGCCCGATTCAAATTCTATACCGCCCCGGTTCAATACGTGAACTGGACCCGCCTGCCGGCCCACGCGCATCGTGCAGCCATCGAGACGGGTTAGTGTCTCGGCGTCTCCTGATATCGGGAAGAAAGCCATGAACCACGAAACCATCGAGAATTTCAGGAAAAACCTGCGCGGCGCGGTAATCGGGCGGAGCGACCCCGGCTACGACGAAGCCCGCAAGCTCTACAACGGCATGATCGACAAGCGGCCATTGCTGGTCGCCCGGTGCGCGGATGCAGCCGACGTCATCGCCGCGGTGAATTTCGGCCGGGAACAGGCCATCCCGATCGCCGTCCGGGGCGGCGGCCACAACGGCCCCGGCCTCGGCAGCGTCGACGACGGCCTGATGATCAATCTCTCGGCGATGAGGGGCGTTCGCGTCGATCCGGGCAGCCGGACGGTTCGGGTCGAGCCGGGATGCACGTCGGGCGACGTCGACCACGCCACGCACGCCTTCGGCCTCGCCGTTCCGTTCGGCATCATTTCGACGACCGGCGTCGCCGGGCTGACGCTCGGCGGCGGCACCGGCTACCTGACCCGCAAGTTCGGCCTGACGATCGACAATCTGATCGAAGCCGACGTGGTGCTCGCGGACGGGACCTTCGTCACCGCGAGCCGGACCGACAATCCCGATCTCCTGTGGGCCCTCAAGGGCGGCGGCGGCAACTTCGGCGTCGTGACCAGCTTCCTGTTCCAGGCCCATCCGGTCCGCATGGTCTTCGCCGGCCCGATGGCGTGGGACCAGAGCCAGGCCGGGGCGATCCTCCGGGCCTATCGAGACTTCCTGCCGACGGCGCCTGAGGACCTCTGCGCCTTCGTCGGCCTGAAGACGGTGCCCGCCAACTCTCCGTTTCCGCAAGGAACCTGGGGCCACAGGATCTGCCTGGTCGTGTGCTGCTTCAACGGCCCCGAAGAGGAAGGGCGAAAGGCGCTCGCGCCGCTTCTGGCCGCGCTGCCGCCGCCGGCGCTCGACTGGACGGGCATGATGCCCTATCCCGCCCTGCAGACGATGTTCGACGGCCTCTATCCGAAGGGGATGCAGTGGTACTGGAAGGGCGACTACGTCAACGAACTGACGGACGCGGCGATCGACGCGCATATCGCGCAGGCGGCCAGGACGCCGAGCGAACTGTCGCTCGTGCATCTCTATCCGATCGACGGGGCGGTCCGTCGCGTCGGCAAACAGGAAACGGCGTGGAGCGCCAG
Source organism: uncultured Alphaproteobacteria bacterium (assembly GCA_963741405.1). Lineage (GTDB taxonomy): Bacteria > Pseudomonadota > Alphaproteobacteria > Rhizobiales > Beijerinckiaceae > Roseiarcus. The sequence continues at coordinate 573,047 of CAVUHX010000039.1, read as the reverse complement.
GGACGCCGCCTGGTCGATGGTCATCGCCGGCATCGATCCAAACCCGCAGAAAGCCGGAGCGATCATGCGCTGGGCGAAAGCCTACTGGGACGCTGTCCATCCCTTCAATCCCGGCGGCGGCTACACCAACTTCATGATGGACGACGAGGGCGACGCCCGGATCAAGGCGGCCTATGGCGACAACTACGGGCGGCTCGCCTCGATCAAGGCGAAATACGACCCGGCCAACCTCTTCCACGTCAACCAGAACATCCGCCCGGCCTGATCGGAGCCGTATTCCTCGTCAAGCCCGACGTCAGTTAATCGCCGACGCCGGGCTGTTCGCGACGGCGCGGCTCAGGCATATGGACTGCGATCAGGGCAGTCCGGCCTTGCGGAGGCCCTCGACGACCCGCTCGAAGTCGTCCGGGTTCTTGTAGGGCAACACCTTGCGACGCTGATCCAGCGAATAATCCGGGTTGACGCGCAAGAGCCCGCGCCAGGCTTCGCGGGCCTCCTCGAGGAGGCCCATCTGGCCATAGACGGCTGCGAGCAGGGCGCGCGAGGCGTCCGTCTCCGGGTTGCGCAGGATGCGCCGTTTCAGGATCGCGGCGGCCTCGTCATAGCGGCCGAGCTGGAAGAGCGCCTGCCCCTGAAAGTGGAGGATCATGTCCGTGCAGAAAGGGTCGAGCGTCATGGCGCGGTCGAGGCAGGCGACGGCCTCTTCGGAGCGGCCGACGTAATGCAGGATGAAGCCGAGCATCCCGTACCCCTCGGCGAAGCTCGGATTGAACGCCACCACTTTCTCCGCCGCGCTCACAGCTTCGTCGTGGCGTCGCGCCCAAAGGCAGGCGCCGGCGAGCGCCCAGAGCGCAAACGGGTAGCGCTCGTCGAGTTGCACCGCCTGCCTGGCGGCCTCGTCGGCTTCCTTGAGACCCTGTTCGGGCGACGCGCTCCACCCGCTCGCATAGTCGTTCACTTTCGCCGCGGCGAGGAAGGCGTAGGCGGGGGCGAAGCGGGGATCGAGTTCGATCGCGCGACGCAACAGCCGCTCCGCCTCGTGGTTCGCGTCTCTCGCGTGGCGCCACCACAGCTCGCGTCCACGCAGGAAGCAGTCGTAGGCTTCCTGATTGTCGGTATGCTCGGCGGCGATGTTCTGTCGGTCGCCGGGGCTGAGATTGAGCGCCAGCGCCTTGACGATCTGGGTCGTCACATCGTCCTGTACGGCGAAAATGTCGGTGAGCTCCCGGTCGAACCGCTCGGCCCACAAATGCCCCGCGGTCGACGCGTCGATCAGCTGCGCGGTGATCCTGACGCGGGCGCCGGACTTGCGAACGCTGCCCTCGAGGACATAGCGTACCCCGAGGCTCTTCCCGACCTCGCCGATGTCGACGTTGCGGCCCTTGAAGGTGAACGACGAATTGCGGGCGATGACGAACAGCTGCGGCAGCTTCGACAGCGCCGTGATGATATCCTCCGAGATGCCGTCGGCGAAATATTCCTGTTCCGCGTCGCCGCTCATGTTGGCGAAGGGCAGCACGGCGATGGATGGTTTGTCAGGCAAGGCCGAACGCGCGGGCGGCTTTTCAGGGTTTGGCTCGATCGGCTTCGCCCGGGCCGGCTCCCCGACCCGCAGCGAATAGATTCGCACCGGCTCGGCGATGTTCTTGAGCGCCGTCGCCCCGAGGTCGCTGACTGAAATGTCGAGCCGCGCCTTCACCTGCCGATAGGCGTCTTCCGAGAGACAGATCGCGCCGGGCTCGGCCACTCCTTCAAGCCGCGCGGCGATATTGACGCCGTCGCCCATCAGATCGCCGTCGGACTCTTCGACCACGTCGCCAAGATGGACGCCGATGCGAAACACGATGCGCCGGTCCTCCGCCACGCCCGCGTTTCGATCGGCCATGGCGTTTTGAATCTCGATCGCGCAGCGCACGGCGTCGACCACGCTGCGGAACTCGACCAGCGCGCCATCGCCGGTGCGCTTCACCACGCGGCCATTGTGCACCGCGATCGTCGGGTCGATGAGGTCACTGCGCAGGGCCCTGAGCCGCGCCAGGGTGCGATCTTCATCCGCGCCGGTCAGCCGGCTAAAGCCGACGACGTCGGCGGCCAGGATCGCGGCGAGTTTTCTTGTCTCGGCCATGAGGCTTCGTGACCCGGGTGCGGAGGGGCCGTCAAAAAATTCGGCGGCCCGTGAATAGAGCGCGTCAAACGTGGGATTGCAACCCGGCGCGTCGCGAGCGTGGTGTCTCGGTTTGAATTTCGGGCTGGGGCAGAGCAGGCCGCTGATCGTCGCATTTTTTCGGTACTGGTGAATCACGAACGGTAGTTCAGGGGTCGAAACCTGAAATTAAAACTTAAGATTGCCCTCGCGCGCATGGTTCTCGCCGGCCAAGCCTCCGGGTATGCGCGTGTCCGGGTATGCGCGATTGACGCGCCGGGTATGGCTCCGTACCCTTTCCTGAACCGCCGAGCCGCCCCGTGCGAATGCCGAGGACAGAAGCCGGCCGATCCGGGAGGAAACCATGTGCCACTTCTGTGAATTTGCGGGCCTCGGCGCCGGCGGTTTTCCGCATTTCGCCGCGGCGCCACCTTCCTTCTCCGGCTCCGCTCCGGCCGCGGCCGGGAACGCAAAATCGGTGCCGAGCGCCGCTGAAACGCCCTTCCCCGAAGGCGTCGGCGTCAAGGGCCGGCGAACGCTGATCAAAGGCGGAACGATCCTGTCAATGGACGAACGCGTCGGCAATCATGCGGTCGGCGACGTGCTCATCGACGGGTCGACCATCGCCGAGGTCGCCGCGTCCATTGATGCGCAGGACGCCGCAATCATCGACGCGTCCGGGCATATCGTCATGCCGGGCTTCATCGACGCGCACCACCATCAGTTCGAGACGGCGCTGCGCAGCTTCCTCGCCGACGGCATCCTCATCAACGACGGACGGCCGGGGAGCGCCCACAATTATTACGAGGCAATTCTTCAGAACCTGTCGAGGGTCTACCGGCCGCAGGACGTCTACATCAACGAGCTGTTCGGCGGCGTTTCGCAGATCGACGCCGGCGTCACCGCGGTGATGGACATTTCGCAGATCCACCATTCGCCGGAACATTCCGACGCGGCGATCGAGGGGCTTCGCGGCGCGGGCCGCCGCGCGGTGTTCGGCTATTTCGAGGGCTGGGGTGAGAAGGCGAAATATCCCGGCGACGCCAGGCGCATCCGCGAGCAGCACTTCTCTTCGTCCGACCAGTTGCTCAGCATGTTCATGGGCGGCGAGATCTACTTGCCGGGCTACGAGAACGCGTGGAAGGTCGGACGCGAACTGAACCTGCCGATCGCCCTGCACGTCGTCGGGACCTTCGGAATGCAGCCGACCTTTGATGCGTTGGCGACCGCCGGACAGTTCGGCCCGGATTGCTTCTTCATCCACATGACCGGGATGAGCGACATGGCGTGGAAGGCCGCCGCCGACGCCGGCGCGCATGTCACGTTCGCCGTGCCGATCGAAATCCACATGAGGCACGGGACGCCGCCGATCCAGAGGGCGATCGATCTCGGCAAGAGCATGTCGCTGTCGAGCGACGTCGAATGCACGATGACCGCCGACTTGTTCACCCAGATGCGCGGTGTGCTGACCCTGCAGCGCATGCTCGCCAACGACCTCGCATAGCAGGGCAAGGACTATCCGAAGATCATGTCGGTCTGGGACGCTCTCCGCCTGGGCACGATCGGCGGCGCCGAAGGGCTGAGGATCGACGCCAGGACCGGTTCGCTCACCCCCGGCAAGGACGCCGACGTCATCCTGCTCGACGCAACGGCGCTGAACGTCGCTCCGCTGAACCACGCGCCCGGGGCCGTCGTCACGCTGATGGACCGGTCGAACGTGGCGACGGTGCTGTGCGCCGGGCTGATTCGGAAATTGCGCGGCGGCATGGTCGGCTACGACGTTAGAAAGCTTCGGGCCGAACTGGAGGCGAGCCGCGACTATGTCTTCGCCACGGCCGGAATCGAACGACAACTGTTCCGGGCCTGAAAAACGCCGAAATACAGGGGAGCGCACGTGACAGCGGCATGACATCGCATTGTCGCCGATACGTTTGGGGACTATATCTCGCTGCGGAAAGCGAGCGAGCATGCCATCGCAGACAGCAGCAATTTGGGCAGGCGCCACGGGGGCCGCGATCGCAGTCGTAGGGGCAAGCGCGGTTTACTTGACCCATCCGAGCTTCATCTGGCCGAACCCGGCTCCGGTCGTGGTCGCCGGGCAGGCCCCCGATTCTCCCGCCTTCGCCACGCCGACCCCGGCAAAGCCGTCGGCCGCGGCGCCGGCCGTCCCAGCCGCCCCGCAAACACCGTCGTTCGACGTTGTCAGCGTCGAACCGACAGGGGAGGCGGTTGTCGCCGGGCGCGCAGCGCCGAACGCCACGGTCGAACTCAAGGACGCTGGCAGGACCGTCGCCGAAGCGACCGCCAATCCTGAGGGCCAGTTCGTCATCATCCCGCCGACGCTGCCGCCCGGCGAGCATAGTCTGGCCCTTTCCACGGGCGCGGGATCCCTGGCGCAGACCTCGAACGTCGTAAATGTGGCCGTGGCGGCGCCAGAACCGGCGCCGAAAGCCGCTTCGCCTTCTGCGGCCCCCGCTTCTGCGCCTTCGACCGCCCTCGCCCTTCCCTCCACATCCTCGCCGGCCAGCCAGGTCGCAGTCCAGTCGGTCGAAGCGAGCCTCGGCGGCCGTCTGGTCGCCAGGGGGGCGGCGGCGCCGAACGCGACGGTGCGCCTCTATCTCAGCGGCGTCTATGTGGGCGACGCAAAGACCAGAGCCGACGGCCACTGGTCGCTGACCATCGTCCACGGCATGACGCCCGGCGCCTACGAGATGCGCGCCGACGAGATCAACCCGGCGGACGCGAAAGTCGCCGCGCGCGCCGAGGCGCCGTTCACTTATCCGGCGACCCCGCCTGCGGCCGCGCTGGCCACAGCCGCAGCGGCCGTTCCGCCCTCCTCGCCGAACCCGGCTTCGCCAGCGTCTTCGTCGCCGGACGTCGTCGTCGATTCGGTCCAGACGCACCACGTCGAGCCGGGCCACACGCTGTGGGGGATCAGTCAGAAATACTATGGCGACGGCTCGCGCTACGAGGCCATCTTCGCTGCGAATTCGGCCCAGATCCGCGACCCGCACTGGATCTATCCGGGCCAGGTGTTCGTCGTCCCGAAGGAGGAAACGAAGCCGTAGGAGATGGGCGTGCCACCATCTCCCAGCGAGCGGTAAGAAGGGACCGGAACACCGTCGGCGGCTCAGCGTCCGCCCACCCGTGGGCGCCTTGCGGGGACGCGGCCGAGGCGCGAAGGTGCTCCCATGCCTCCCGACGATCCCGGCGACCTTCTCTCCCAGCTCGGCCTTTCGACATTCGACGACGAACTCGGGCGGCGCATCATCGAGACCCATATCTGGGCGGTGCGGGAGGGCCTGCGCGGCGCGGCGGCCTACGACCTGTTCGACGGCTATTGCCAGCGCCTCGTCATTCATGGAGCGCCGCTTTGGCGGGCGCATGCGTCGATGGAGACGCTGCATCCGCAATGGAGCGGTTACGGCTACACTTGGCGGCGCGACCTCAACGCCATAGAGCCAGCGCAATATCCCCACGGCGACGAAGACGCGGCAATCTTCGTGAACAGCCCCTTCTACGCGCTGATCGAGCGAGCCCGTGAGGGCGAAGCGAATCCTTCGATGCGCCGGCGCATCGAAAGTGGGCCGGTACAGCGCGATTATGCGGTGCTGAAAGAGTTCTTCGCGTTGGGTGCGACGGACTATGTCGCGCATCTCTACGTCTACGGCAAGGAAGGCGACCGCGGCAAACAGGGCGACCGGTCACAGGGGACGGGGATCGTGTATTCGTTCACGACCGACCGTAAAGGCGGCTTCAGCGACGACGACGCGACCCTCATCGACGCCACCCTGCCGGCGCTCTCGTTGGCGATGAAAGCCCATGCAGGGTATGTCATCGCCTCGGGCCTGCTGGCGACCTATCTCGGCGAAGACGCCGGACGGCGGGTCCATGCCGGCGCGGTCCGGCGCGGTTCGATGACGAAGCTGCGCGCCGTCATTTGGTACGCCGATATCCGCGGCTTCACCCGGATCAGCGACGCCGCGCCGGGCCCCGACGTCATTGACCTGCTCAATGACGTCTTTGAAATTCTGACCGCGGCACTGCGCCCGCGCGGCGGCCAGGTGCTCAAATTCATCGGCGACGGCATGCTCGCCACCTTCTCGTTTGAGGACACAGACCGAGCCGCGACATGCCGCCGCGCGCTCGACGCCGCAATCGAAGCGATGTCGAATCTTGACGTGATGAATGCGGCGCGCGTAGCGGCCGGCGTCCCGTCGGCCTCCATCGATCTCGCGCTCCATATCGGCGAGGTTCTCTACGGCAATGTCGGGGCGTCCGACCGGCTCGACTTCACCGTGATCGGCCCGGCGATCAATGAGGTCGCGCGCATTGAGGCCTTATGCGAGCCGCTAGACCGGGCGGTCCTGGTATCGGCCGAGTTCGCCGCCGCCGTGACGGGCGGCGACCGCCGTCTCGAGCCGCTCGGCAGCCACGCGCTGCGCGGCGTCCGCGAGGCGAAGGAGATTTTCGCGATAAGAATGAGCCTGGGACTCAACGGGCCTGCCCGCTCCGGAGTTTGAGGCAGATTGAATAGCGTTGGCTCGGTCAGGCAGTGCGCGCTCGGGGCGAGCACGCCGGCGGCATCGACGACCCCGCCGGGCGCCCATAGCGAAAGGCAGATCCCGCCGGGACGTCTATCAGGCACCGCCTTGTCCTTGTTGTCCGCCGAACAGGGATTTCCAAATCCCTTATATGAGGCGGGCGTTGTCAAGGGGCTATCAGGGGCCTATTCGCGATGCGGCCGCTTGGCGTCCTCTTCCTCAAGGGTCGGAACCTCAACCGCCGGCAGGCGTCGCGTTCGCCCCTCACAAGACGCGAAAGCGTCCGCACCAGCTTGTCAACGTCCACGCCGTCCGACTTCACCCGCCGCGCTCGCCGGTCAGCCGCCACGCTCGCCGGATCGATCTCGTAGACGTCGCATCCCGCCACTTTCAGCGCGCAATGCAGCCAGTGGTCGTCGCGCCCGGCCTCAAAGCAGATATCGACCCGGACCGGAACGCCGGCGCGCTGCTCTTCGACCGCCGCCACCCGCATCAACAGCGCCAGAAGCCCTTCCAGGTCGCCCCCATCCACTTCATGTCGGCGAACCGGCCACTTCTGCGACGTGCCGATCCCGACAAGCCACTTCGATCGGCTCAGTTCCAATGCAACGAAGATCGGCGCAAACTCATGCCCGGCGACGGGCGCAATCTGCTGAACAAGCATGGTTGATCCTCTGTTCGGGTTTGTACGCTTCGATCATAGGACTCAAAGCGCTCGTCGCCGCATAGGATCTGTTCCCAGGGAGAAACAAGGAGACCTGCTCTTCTCAGCTTTCGGCAAGGGCGATGATGCTGCTCGGCCTCGCCAGTCTCGGCCTCGGGGCACACGGCAGGACCGGGAGGGAGCAGGACGGCGCTTTCGGCCGACTGATCAGCCTCCTGCGTCAGCGGGTCGCGCGGCGCTCGGTTCGGGCCCGGGCTCCGGCCCGAACACGCTCATGCCGCCGTACGCGTGCGAGCGCGCCCGTTCCTCAGCCAACAGAGCCTCGACCGACGGCCCGCGGGCCCTGGCCTCGAGCCGGCGCGCCTGGTCGTCCAGCCGCCGGATCGCGGCCAGTTCCTCCGACTGGCCGAGCTTCGCCTTGACGACCGCAGCCTTCATCACCTCGATCGTGCGGTCGTAGACTTTCAGCGGCACGGGATAGGGATGGCGGTCCTTGCCGCCGTGGGCGATCGAGAACCGCGCCGGATCGCTGAACCGGTACGGCGCGCCATGGATGACTTCGGCAATCTGCGCCAAAGCCCGCACCGTGCGTGCGCCGACCCCCGGCACGAGCAGGAGCTCGGCGAAGTCCTTCGGGCCGCGATCGGCGGCCGCCGCCAGGTTGGCGTGCAGGCGGCGAACGACGATGTCCTCGGGCCGCACGTTGTGGCGCGCCGGCATGACGAGATGCGGCAGGAACGGCTGCAGCGGCGGCTCGGCCGGCCTTGCCGCAGGGGCCTCGAGCCTGACCAGCTCACGTTCGATTCCGTCCGGCCCGAGGTCGCCGAGCAGGTCGATCTGCCGCCGGCGGGAGGCGTCGGCGCGCGCGTCGGTCAGGTTGACGATCACGCCCTGGTCGATCCCGTCGATGGCGGCGTGCGGCTCCTCGACGAAGCTCTTCAGCCCTTCCGAAAGCCAGTGGTAGCGCCGCGCCTGGCGGCGCTCGCCGTTCATGCCCTGCTGGACGACCACCCAGCGGCCGTCGTCGGCGACGATGAATCCATGCAGATATAGGTCGAACCCGTCCTGGACCGCGGCGCTGTCGACCTTGGCGACGAGGCGGCTGGCGGTCGCGAGCTTTTCGCCGTCGAAGCCGACCCGGTCCCCGATTGCGACAAGTTCCTGCGGCGTCTGCCGCGAATGCGCCCCCCGGCCGCCGCACACATGCAGGCCGAGTTCGCCCGACAGCGGCTCGAGCCCCCGCTTCAGCGCGCCGATGACCGATGTCGTGACGCCGGACGAGTGCCAGTCCATGCCCATCACCGAGCCGAAGGACTGGAACCAGAACGGATGGGCGAGGCGACGCAAAAACTCGTCCCGCCCGTATTCGAGCGCGATCGCCTCGGCGATCACAGCGCCGAGGCGGGTCATACGCTCGCCGAGCCACCGCGGCACGCGGCCACCGTGCAGCGGAAGGTCGGCGCTGCCCGAACGGCGAGCCATCAGCCCGGTCGCTCGCGTAGGACCCTGGGCGCGCTTCGACGCTGCGGAGTTGGAATCATGCCCTGAATATAGGCCTCCCCGCAACCGTCCAAAAGGAGCTGAGTTCGGAGAACGGGTTGTCGGACCGGATCGTTCCCTCAAGAGCGGGTCCACCCGAGCGGCGGTCCTCCTTTGGGGCTGGATTTTACACTTTTGTCTGGAATTTCTGACAAGTTTCGTTGACATAATCGTGGCAAAGTGTTCCACAGGTACGACACATCGAGGTCCGTTCGCGCTTGCCGTTTTGACGCGGGTCCCAGTGCGCGCCTGTGGGTAGTTTCAGATGGCCAAGCCCCTTCCCGTATTCCGCAATCGTCGGTCAGGAGGACATGAAACTGGCCGTCCTGATCGCAGCCGTCGATCCGACGGTCGGCGGCGTTCTGGCGTTTGGGGATCGGGGAACGGGCAAGTCGACTGTGGTTCGGGCGCTCGCGGTGCTCTTGCCCGAGATGCGCGCGATCGTCGGCTGTCCCTACCATTGCGATCCCTCGTCGCCGGCCGGCCTTTGTGCGCAATGCGCCGCGCCGGGCCGCAAGGCGCCGAAGTCCATTTCCCGGCCCGTCCCGGTGGTCGACCTGCCGCTCGGCGCCACGGAAGATCGCGTCGTCGGAGCCCTCAATCTCGAGCACGCCCTCACGAACGGCGAAAAGGTCTTCGAACCGGGACTGCTCGCCCAGGCCAACCGCGGGTTTCTCTATATCGACGAAGTCAATTTGCTCGAAGACCACCTCGTCGATCTCCTGCTGGACGTCGCGGCGTCGGGCGTCAACGTCGTCGAGCGGGAGGGCCTCAGCGTACGCCATCCGGCACGTTTCGTCCTGATCGGCAGCGGCAACCCGGAAGAGGGCGAACTGAGACCGCAGCTTCTCGACCGGTTCGGTCTCGCGATCGAAGTCAAGACGCCGTCCGACCTTGCGAGCCGGATCGAGGTCGTGAAGCGCCGGGACGCATACGAGCGGGATCCGGAGGCGTTCCTGAAGAAATGGTCGGCCGAGGAACGCAAACTGAGAAAGCGGATTGTTGTCGCGCGCGAAAACCTGGTGTCGGTCGCAACGCCGGACACCGCGATCGAGCGCGCCACCCGACTTTGTCTCGCCCTTGGAACGGACGGACTGCGCGGCGAACTGACCCTCATTCGCGCGGCCCGCGCGCTCGCAAGCCTCAACGGGGAAGCCGTTGTCGGGGACGCCCAGTTGCGGCGCGTCGCGCCGATGGCGCTGAGCCACAGACTGCGGAGAAATCCGCTTGATGACGCCGGCTCGGCCGTGCGGGTGCAGCGAGCGCTCGAGGAGACCTTCGACGGATGACGGACGGGGACGAGAGCGGAACGGCATGGCGTCGCGCCATTCTCGCGGCGGCGGCGTTTGCGCTTGACCCGGACGGCGCCGGAATCGTAGCGAGAGCCGGACCGGGCCCGGTCCTTGACGCTTGGCTTCAGCAACTGCGCGCGGCGCTCGCTCCACGGGCGCCGATGCGGCGGATCCCCGCCGGGATCACCGACGACCGGCTGCTTGGCGACCTCGACATCGCCGCTACCTTGAAGGCCGGTCGGCCGGTCGCCGAGACGGGGGTTCTCGCCCAGGCGGACGGCGGCGTGCTTGTCCTTGCGATGGCCGAACGAATCTCGCCCGGCGCCGCGGCGCGCCTGGCGGCAGCGCTCGATACGGAGAGCGTCACGCTCGAACGCGACGGTTTCGCCCTCAGGCTGTCGGCGCGAGTCGGCGTCGTCGCGCTCGACGAAGGCCTCGGCGAGGACGAGAGGCCGCCGGGGGCGCTCCTCGACCGCTGCGGCCCGATGGTCGGCCTCGGCGCCATCGGCCGGCGGGACATTGAGCCCCTGCCCTGGTCGGAAACGGATTTTGAGTCGGCGCGCGCCCTCCTGCCGCGCGTCACGGCCTCACCCACGGCCACCGAGGCTTTGGTCGGGGTCGCCGCCGAACTCGGGATCGCCTCGCTCAGGCCGCCGATGCTCGCTCTGCGGATGGCGCGCGCGCTCTGCGCGCTCGAAGGGCGCACACAGGTGGTGGACCGCGATGTCTCGCTGTCCGCGATCCTTTGCCTTGCGCCGCGCGCCACCCGGCTTCCATCCGCCGAACCGGACGAGAATGCGGAACCGCCGCCCGAAACCGACTCCGACAATGACCGCGAACCGCGGGATTCGAACGCCGATCGGGAGGCGGACAGGCTGGAGGATGTGGTCCTCGCCGCGTCCCGGGCCGCAATCCCCGCAGAGTTGCTGGCGCGGATCGCCGCCGGGCAAGCCCTTCGGACTCGATCCACCGGAGACGGAAAGGCGGGCGCCTTTCAGGCGTCGTCGCGCCGCGGCCGGCCCATCGGCGCTCGCCCCGGAACGCCGCGCGAGGGGCGCCTGAGTCTCGTCTCGACCTTGCGCGCCGCAGCGCCCTGGCAGCCGCTGCGGCGCCGAGAGGCTTCGCAAGCCGGCCCGCAGAGGATTCTCGTCCGTCCCGAAGGCCTGCGCATCGTCCGTTATCGCCAGCGGCGCGGCGCGACGACCATCTTCGTCATCGACGCGTCGGGATCCGCCGCCTTTCACCGGCTGGCCGAAGTGAAGGGCGCGGTCGAACTCCTGCTCGCCGATTGCTACGTGAGGCGCGACAGCGTCGCGCTGGTCGCGTTTCGTGGAGAGGGCGCTGAGATCATCCTGCCGCCGACACGATCGACGGCGCGGGCGAAGCCCAGTCTCGCCGGGCTGCCGGGCGGCGGAGGAACGCCGCTTGCGAGCGGAATTGACGCCGGGGCGCTGCTTGCCGATCAAGTCCGGCGCAAGGGCCAGTCTGCGTTTCTGGTCCTGATGACCGACGGCCGGGCGAATGTCGGCCGCGACGGCAAGGGCGGTCGCGCGCGAGCGATGGAGGATGCGCTGGATGCTGGACGCCGGCTGGGAGCGGCGGGAATTGCGGCGCTGGCGATCGACACCTCGCCGCCCTCGCGGCGTGGCGAAGCCTCATCGGCCCTGAGCATCGCCGAGGCGATGGGGGCCCGATACGTCAAATTGCCGGTCGCCAACGCTGCGCTGATCAACGAGGCGGTACGGTCCGCGTCGGGGACGTGAGCAAGTGATTTCGCTCTGGCGTCATGACCGGCTGATCTTCGGAAAGGACGGGGCGGACTGGCCGAACCGCGAGGCGAGCGAATTCCTCGAGGCGGCCGGCTTCCGGTGGCACGTCCAGAAGATCGGCGCGGGGCCCGAACTGTTCCTGCTGCATGGCACAGGCGCTTCGACCCACTCGTGGGAGGCGCTGGCGCCGCTGCTCGCCCGGCGGTTTCGGGTGATCGCGCCCGACCTGCCCGGGCACGCGTTCACCAGCGCCAGACGGCGTCCCGACCTCTCCCTGCACGGAATGTCGAAGGCCGTCGGAACGCTGATCGAGGCGCTCGGCTGCCATCCCGCGGTTGTGATCGGACACTCGGCAGGCGCGGCGATTCTCGCCCGACTCTGTCTCGACGAGACAATTGCGCCGAAGCTCCTCGTCAGCCTGAATGGCGCGTTTCTCCCGTTCGAGGGCATGGCGGGGCTGATGTTCCCGACCATAGCCAAACTCCTGTTTCTCAATCCCTTGGCGCCGCGGGTCTTCGCCTGGGCGGCGGACGAGCGATCGGTCGCCAATGTCCTCAAAGGAACGGGATCGAAAATCAGCCGCAGGGGGATAGAGCTTTACGCCCGGCTGCTGGGCAACCCCGCTCATGTGGCCGGCGCGCTCGGCATGATGGCCAACTGGGACCTGACCGACCTACGCAGGCGCCTGCCCCTCATGAACGCGAAGATGCTCCTGATCGTGGGTGAGAACGACAAGGCGGTCCCGCCATCATCCGCCGGAACTGTCGCCGCCGAAGTCCCCGGAGCGGTTCTGGCCGCCATCCCCGGGGCCGGACACCTCGCTCACGAGGAGCGTCCCGACTGCGTCTGCGAGCTGATCTTCGAACAGGCGACCCGACTGGGAATTCTCAGGGATCGTTGAAATCGGTGTGCGACCAGGGTGCAACCGCGGTCATTCCGGCTGAAGCTCGACGGCGAATCCGAAATCCCGCGAGCGTCGGGCGCTTCTCTTCCTCTCTGTCATCCGACGCGCGGCTCCAGTAATAAAACACAATTTTTTCAGATACATACAATAACTTCATAAACTCTTGAACCAGCAACCCGCCAGTTGCACACAGGAATAACAGGAAGAATACCTCCTTGCTCCGGGCCCGAACAGGCCTCGCCGCAAGCGGCCGGAGAACTTGCCACGCTATCCTCGAAAGGTTACGGCCGTCTGTTGACAAACTGGATGAAGGGCGGATTTTTCGAAACCAACGGTCGGAAGCGTCGGGTTGGACCTCGGTAGGCCTGCGGCGCCCGACCGGAAATCCTGCTGTCGGGCACGAGCGACCGCCGCCGGCCCCCCAACCCCTACCCCTCAAACCGGTTGGTCTTCGGAAAGCCCTTCGGCGGCAGGCGGCCGGCCTCGGCGCGATTTCCGATCCACTCCTTGAGCTCGGGCATGGCGACGGTAAAGGTGCGGCCGGCGGAATCGCGCCAGGTGAGGCCGTCGGCGACGAAGAAGACTCTGGCGTCGCTGACGCCGCCACCCTTGTAGCGCTGAAGCCTCGTGCCCTTGCCGCGCGCCATGGTGGCCAATTGATCGGCCGGGAACACCAGAAGCTTGCAATTCTGCCCGATCACCGCGACGTGGTCGCCGTCGGCCTGGACGATCAGCGCCGCGGTCACCTCGCCGCTGACGTTCAAGACCGCCCTCCCCTTGCGGGTCGAGGAAAGAAGATCGTCCTCCGCGACCAGGAAGCCGTTGCCGTCGGAGGCGACGATCAGCCGTCGAACCCCCGGCGCGTAGGCCCAGACGGCGACGATGGCGGCGCCTTCGTCGATGTCGGCCATCAGGCGGATCGGCTCGCCCTGCCCGCGCCCGCCGGGAAGCTTGGCGGCGTCGAGCGTGAAGACCTTGCCGTCGCTCGCCAGCACCAGGATTTTCGACGTCGTCTCGGTGAAGAACGATGTCTGGAGCGCGTCGTCGCCCTTGAAAGTCGCTGTCGAGAGATCGGCGACCTGGCCTTTGAGCGCGCGGATCCAGCCCTTCTGCGACACGACGACGGTCAGGGGCTCCCGGTCGATCATCGCCTCGGCGAGTTCGGCCACGACGTCGGGCGCCGCCTCGAAGCCGGTGCGCCTGCGGCCGAGCCTGGTTTCGGGCCCGAACCTCTTCCTGAGGTCGCGGACCTCGACGGCGATGATCTGCCACTGTCTCCGGTCGCTGCCGAGCAGCGCCTCGATCGACGCCTTCTCCTTGCTGAGGTCTTCCTGCTCCTTGCGCAGGGCCATCTCCTCGAGACGGCGCAGACTCCTCAGGCGTGTGTCGAGGACATAGACGACCTGCGGCTCGCTGAGGCCGAAGCGGGCCTTCAGCGCTTCCTTGGGATCGTCCTCCTCGCGGACAATGCGGATCACCTCGTCGAGATTGAGAAAGACGACGATCATCCCGGCCAGCAGCTCGAGCCGCTTGTCGATCGCCGCGAGGCGATGGCGCGAGCGGCGGACGAGGACGACCCGGCGGTGGTCGAGCCACTGTTGAAGGGCTTCGCGCAGCGAGACGACCCGCGGCGTCACCCCGTCGACCAGCACGTTCATGTTCACCGAGATGCGCGCCTCGAGCTCGGTCGAGCGGAACAGCGACTCCATCAGGGTGGCCGGCTCGACCGTCCGGCTTCTCGGCTCGAGCACGATGCGCACGTCCTCGGTCAACTCGTCGCGCACGTCGCCGAGCAGCGGCAGCTTCTTCTCGTTGATGAGATTGGCGATCTGCTCGATCAGGCGCGACTTCGGCACGCCGTAAGGGATTTCGGTGACGACCGCGGTCCAGCCGCCGCGGCCCGTGTCCTCCTTCACCCAGCGAGAGCGCAGGCGGAAGGCGCCGCGGCCGGTACGGTAGGTTTCGAGGATCGACGCCCTGTCGTCGGTCACGAGCCCGCCGGTCGGAAAGTCGGGGCCCTGCACGAACTGCATCAGCGCCTCGGTCCCAGCCTCGGGATGGGCGATCAGGGTGAGCGCCGCGTCGCAGAGCTCGGCGATATTGTGAGGCGGGATCGAGGTCGCCATGCCGACCGCGATGCCCTGCGAGCCGTTGGCGAGCAGGTTCGGCACGGCCGACGGCATGACGATCGGCTCTTTGGTGTCGCCGGAGTAATTGTCGCGCCAGTCGACCGAATCCTCATCCACGCCCTCCATGATCAGTCGGGCGACGTCGGTCATCCGGGCTTCGGTGTAGCGGTAAGCGGCGGCGTTGTCGCCGTCGATGTTGCCGAAATTGCCCTGGCCCTCGACCAGCGGATAGCGCGAGGCGAAGTCCTGGGCGAGGCGCACCAGGGCCTCGTAGATCGCCTGGTCGCCGTGCGGATGGAACGAGCCCATCACGTCGCCGACGATCTTGGCGCATTTCTTGAACGCCGTGCCCGGATCGAGCCTCAGGATATGCATGCCGTAGAGGATGCGCCGGTGGACGGGCTTCAGCCCGTCGCGCGCGTCCGGAAGCGCCCGGCCCATGATGGTCGAAAGCGCATAGGCGAGATAGCGCTCCTCGAGCGCTTCGCGCAGGTTGACGTCGATCGGCGCCGCGGGCGGCGGCGGGGGCGGAGGAGCGGCTCTGGCCATGGGAGGGGGTTAGCGCGGGGGCCGAGTTGCGGCAAGCGGGGCGGCCGGCTGCCCTGAAAAATGTCCAACGCGGCGGTCGCGCTTTTACTCGCCTCACGCGTAGGTGACGCTTCACCATTTCCCCCGGATGCTCTCGTAACCATCGGGCGTCGGCACTGGGGAACCGCCGCCTACGGGCGGCGTTGAGGGCTCGAACGCGCGGACCCGGAATGAAAAGCATCGTCGCGGCTGCCTGCCTGATTCCGGTCGTCGGCCTCGGCGCTGCGCCCGCCCTCGCCCACGACGTCTGGGCCAACAGAGAGGTCGTTCCGCCATGGGTCAAGGCCTCGTGCTGCGGGCCGGATGACGCGCATCACCTTCGCCCCGACCAGGTTCACCGCGTCTCCGACGACTATTACGTGGTCGACGGCTATCGCTACCGCGTCCCGGCCAGGGATGCGCTGCCGGGTCAGGATGGCGACTACTGGATCTTCTACCGCGATGGAAAAGGCGGGAGCCAGTCGATCGCCTATTGCTTCTTCGTGCCGATGAATTTCTGACCCGCTCGGGGCTCCAGCAGGACGAGCGTCGTCCGCACATCGACGCGAGCCCCGAGCGCCCTTAAATAGACAGGCCCCGCCCCCGGCGACTCCCGCCGGGCCGCGGGGCCTTGCGCCTTTGGGAGACACGCCCTGATGCCGCCGATGATTTCCGTCTCCGCCGTCACCAAGCGCTACACGACAGGCTATCTGGCGCTCGATTCGGTCGATCTCGCCATCGAGAAGGGTGAGATTTTCGCCCTCCTCGGCCCCAACGGCGCGGGCAAGACGACCCTGATCGGGGTCATCTGCGGCACCGTGTCGATGACCTCGGGCAAGGCGCTGGTCGACGGGCACGACGTGACGCGGGAGTTTCGCGCCGCGCGTTCGAAGATTGGCCTCGTGCCCCAGGAGATCGCGCTCGACATCTTTACCTCCGTCCGCGCGACCGTGTCCTTCAGCCGCCGCCTGTTCGGCCGGCCGCCTGATCCGGCGTTCGTCGAGCGCCTTTTGCGCGACCTTTCCCTGTGGGAGAAGCGCGAGTCCCGCATCGTCGAGCTGTCGGGCGGCATGAAGCGGCGGGTGATGATCGCCAAGGCCCTCGCCCATGAGCCCGAGGTTCTGTTTCTCGACGAACCCACCGCTGGGGTCGACGTCAATCTCCGCCGCGACATGTGGGCGCTCGTGCGCCGGCTTCGCGACCAGGGCGTCACCGTGATTCTGACCACCCATTACATTGAGGAGGCCGAGGAGATGGCCGACCGGGTCGGCGTGATCGACAAGGGCCGCATCGTGCTGGTCGAGGACAAGGCCCGGCTCATGCGCAAGCTCGGCAAACGGCGCCTAACGCTCGCGCTGCACGACCCCCTGCCCGCGCTGCCGCCCGAGCTCGCCGGCTGGCCGATCGAGCTCGAGGACGCCGGTCGAAGACTCAGCTACCGCTTCGACGCATCCGCCGAGGACACCGGCGTGCCGACGCTGCTCCGACGATTGGGCGAGCTCGGTGTCGACTTCAAGGACCTCGAGACGACGGCGAGCAGCCTCGAGGACATTTTCGTCGACCTGGTGGGGCGAGCGGCGTGAGCGGAATCAATTTCGGCGGGGTCTGGGCGATCTACCGCTACGAGCTGTCGCGCACCGTGCGCACGATCTGGCAGAGCGTCGCGACGCCGGTCATCACCACCGCCCTGTATTTCGTCGTGTTCGGCAGCGCGATCGGCTCCCGCATGAGCGAGGTCGGCGGGGTCAGCTACGGCGCCTTCATCGTTCCCGGCCTGATGATGCTCTCCCTTCTGACCCAGAGCATCTCCAACGCCTCGATCGGCATCTACTTCCCCAAATTCACCGGGACCATCTTCGAGATCCTGTCCGCGCCGATGTCCTCGGTCGAGGCGGTGGCGGCCTATGTCGGCGCGGCCGCGACCAAGTCGATCGTCATCGGCCTCGTCATCCTCCTGACCGCGACGCTGTTCGTGCCGGTGCGCATCGACCATCCGTTCTGGATGATCGCCTTTCTCCTCCTGACTTCGGTCGCCTTCAGCCTGTTCGGCTTCATCATCGGCATCTGGGCGAAGACCTTCGAGCAGCTCGCGATCATCCCGGCGCTCGTCGTCACGCCGCTGACCTTTCTCGGCGGCGCGTTCTACTCGATCGACATGCTGCCGCCGTTCTGGCGGATGGCGAGCCTGTTCAATCCGGTGGTCTATCTCGTCAGCGGCTTCCGCTGGAGCTTTTACGGCCAGGGCGACGTAAGCGTCGCCGCGAGCCTCGGCTTCACCGCGTTGTTCATTGTCGGCTGTCTCGCCGTCCTCGCCCGGATCTTCCACACCGGATGGCGGCTGAAGCCGTAAGCTTCCTCTGCCACGCCCCGGAGAGGCAAACCCGGAGCTGCGGTTCAGACCACCCTGAAACATCGTGTCACATTGACATTGCGAGTCTTGGGGCGGGAAAATCGGCAGCCTTGAGTTGGCGGCGGTGGTAGCCGGAAGGCTTGAAAGGGCTTGCGGGCCAGGATTGCTGCATTCAGGGTTCCGCCTCGCGCGAGACGGCATTCCAAAGGGCGCGCCAGCCCGGGAGGACACAATGGATTTCGCATCGGCAAATCTTACCGCCGGTCAGCTCGACGCGGTCGTGAAGAAGCTCGGCGGCGACGTGGGCGTGCAGCGCTTCCTGCGCGGCGAACTCCGGGTCGTCGAGACCGAGCAGCGCGAGTTTCCGATCTGGAAAACCATAAAACTCGGCGTCTACAAGTCGCCGGACGCGTATCGCGACGCGCTCGAGGCGGGGAAGCATCTCAGCGGCGCCTGGGTGAGCGATTTGTTCGGCAAACCGGCATGCACCTGCGCCAGCGAAGAAATCGACGTGGACCTCGTGGTACTTTCCGTCGCCGACCTCGGCTTCAAGGAAGGCGCTCTCTACAGCCAAATCTGCGAGAGGGCGCCCGCGATCGGTCTGGACCTGTGTCCAGCCGAAGTCGGGCCGGCGCTGCGCCTAGCTTACGGGAATCAGCCACGCGGCGAAAAACTCGTCATCGCCACGAAGCCGTTCACCGATTCGGGCGACGATCTCGACCTATTCGTCATGGAGGTCAGCGGCGGCGGCGGCCTATGGCTCCGGGGAGACTGTGGGCCCTCCGACCGCTTCTGGGAGCCCGATCGCCGCTTCGTCTTCGTGCGGCGCAAGCCATAATTCCTGCTCCTTGCGCTTTCCCGGCTCGACTGGATGCTTGGCTTCCGCTTTTTCTCACTGGAGCTGCGGCGCCTGTTCACCATCTCGGACCATGACAACCTCGCCCTCAGCCATTGGCCGCCATTCCTCGTCTGTCAGGGGCACGCTGGCGAAAAGCGTCAGCGTCTGAGAGTCGGGTTCGACGTCCAGTTTCACGCCGGCCGCAGGCAGGGAGTCGCGTTCAGGCCGGCAGCGCCGCGTGAGGACCGTCAGTCCCGGCGGGGAGATATTACCGTCGGCTTGCGTTCGGCGATGACCATGGGCGAACAGCAACTCGCCGTCGGAGTAAAGGAAATTGGCAGGACCCAGCACACGGAGCTCGGCGGCGTACCCTTCGACGACCTGAAGGCGCTCGCGGTCGGAAGGCGTCCGGTCCGCCCAGAGCGGCGCCATCCTTTCCAACAGGCCGCAAAACGCCACCTCGGAGTCGGTTTCGCCGACCGGCCGGAAGCGTCGGCCCGAGACCCCATTCGCCCCCTCGATGCCGGTCAGCATGCCGTTGTGCGCAAAGACATGGACGCGACCGCCCAGTTCCCGTGAAAAAGGCTGGGTGTTCGCGAGAGCGATGCCGCCCTGCGTCAGGTGACGGATGTGCGCAATCACGATCCGGCTGTGCGGGCGCCCCGCGTCGATGACCCGGTTGAGCCAGGCGCTATCGCCGGCCGGTTCCGGCTCTCGAATCAGTCGGACGTCGAAGCCGTCGTAGCAGGCCACTCCCCAGCCGTCGGCCAGCTTCCCGCCGGGTGCGCCGCGATCCGCGAGCCGCCGCATCGACAATGACAGACCTGTCGGGACCCGGCTCGACATTGCCAGCAGCTCACACACGGTGTCGTCCTCCCGTCCGCAAGGCGCCCAAACTGCGCCGGATTTCCTCCGCCTTGCGCCTCGTGTCGTCAAGGCGCCCGGCGACCGGGGAGAGGCGCACTGCCCAGGCAGAACTGAACCGGGCCTCGCCAGGAATAAAAATATCATAATATTCGCTTTCCATGATATGATGAATCTAGGGCGGAAGCTTGATCCATCGCGCCATGCCGAGTTGCATTGGCTGGATCGGTAAAATGAATGCAATTGTACCTGTAGATTACGGCCATACGGTCAGACTCGACCGCGGAAGCTGCAAATGTCTCACCGAGAAACGCCGAGCCGCCATTTATATTTTGAGGGCCCTGGCGCAGACCTCGCGAATGAAAATCGTCTATCGGTTGATGTCGCATGAGAGGTCCGTCGGCGAACTCGTGGCGCTGACCTCTCTTCACCAAGCGACTGTTTCCCAGCACCTTGCCCGACTGCGTCAGGAGGGCCTGGTGAGCGCGCGGCGAGACGGCAGAGAAATCTTCTACACGATCGCCGATCTCCGGGTGAAACCCATTTTGCAGGCCATTTGGGGACTCAAGGTCGTCGACAGCGCCTGGGAGTAGGCGCCCCGAGCGCGCGCGCCGCCGGCGCCGAGCATGCATTGACAAGGGCGCGGGCAGAGCATCGAGAACGGAATGCTTCGAAGCCGCCATGCGCAACCGCGCATAGCCTGGCCGTCCGGTCGCCTTCGCTTGGACCCGCTCGAACCCGGCGCCAGCAAGATCGACCCCATCGACGAACGCGTCGATGAACCGGACCGGATTGTCCGCCTCGACGCAATGGTCAACAGCCTCCAGCAACAATCGCAGCGGGTCGCACTCAAATCCGGCGATGGGAGTCATGGCCGTGGCCAACGCGGCAAAGGAAACCCGCTCAGGCCAAGTTTTCGCACGGTCTGTGGAATTTTGTCCGCTGCGTCCGCAACACTTCGCTGCCGCCATCCGAGCGCCGCTGGGTCCAGCCCTCGGCGTGAAAACGAAAAGTGTTTCGGCCGCTAAGCAGACTTGCTCGGCCACCCCAGGGATCAACCATTGGCCCGCCAATGCCGCCGATGAATCGGTCTCCAAACGCGCGGTCGTTATTGAATGGTCGCCGCGTCAATGTTCATCACGTACGAGACCCGTTTCCGTTCTATGTCGTCTCCGACAAAGACTATCATCTCGCCACGAGGTTGACTCGTCGTCTATTTCCAGAGACACTTGAGAACTTTCGCTCAATTCTGCTTAAATTCCTTACTTGGATAAGCGTAGATTTTCTTCTCGTGGATATCATACAACATCATTGGCTTTTTACTACCTAGGCCATGTACACTCCGCGGATGTTGGACCACTGCTCTTGAAGCGCGTCCCCATCCCGGCCGCGATCAGGATCTTGATCCCGCGATGCAGATCGACCGGAACCATGCACCCGTCATGCTGGTGGGAAACACCAGGAAGCGCGTCCACACTGGTGACTTCTCCGTTGTCGATCCCGACAAGCGTGAAGAGGTCGCAATGGCCGGAATGGCCGCTGATTTGGGCGTCGATTCCTCCGGGAGCGCAGGAGGGAACCGCAACCAATGTCTTGTTCATGACGGTGTTTCCTTGTCTTGGTGGAATGGGTGTCGAGTTCCCGCGACCGGGCTATTCCGAGGACCACCGCCCGTGCCTCGCTCCGGCGAAATGGGGAACGGCGGTCGAGGTCGCGCCCCTCATTTCGTTGCGAAGGTCGGCGACGGTGCTGAAGGGCGGCGCCTGCCAGACCGAGCCGATCAAGACCGTCACGCACAGCGCGACAGCCACGAGCACCTCGAAACGGACGGGCAGGAGCGGCGTCGCCAGCGCCGCGGTTCTCTGCCTGATGTGATTGACCAACGCTCTTCGATTCATCCAGATATGCGGGACCGCCGCCGCCAGCACCAGCAGCGCGAAGCAGGCGTGCAAATCCTCCCACTGCCAACGGGTCAGTCCCAGCAGTTCCCAACCGCTTGCATTGGCGACGTGGCCCCGCGGGGCGAAGAACAAGATCGCTCCGCTCGACCCAAGGACGACGAAACTCAATAGCATCAGCACCGACGTCAGGGTCCTGCCCTGGATACCCGCCTGATCCATCTTCTCCTCCGATCCACCCCTCGCGCGGCCTTGCCGATCGTTCGGACGGTCAATGGCAGACGCAACTTCCTTCATCCCCTGGGGAGTCGTGCGCGAGTCCCGGTCCGAGTTGCGGAATCTGGCCGCGTTTCATGGCCTCCACCAATGCGGCGACGGGGCGCTGCGACTGGTCCCTCCACACAGCGATCCCGGCCTGTTGCAGTTGAAACAAGGCGTGTCCGCCGATCCCCGCGATAACCACGCCCCGTACGCCCTGTTCCGCCAGAAGCCGGACGCGCTCCGTGCAGCCTCCGTCGTCATGCGCAGGGGCGGCAAGGACCGTCGCTGCGGTCGCGCCGCCATCGTCGATCTCGACCAGAGTGAAGAAGGCGCACCTTCCGAAATGCGCTGACAGTGAAGCGCCGAGCGCGCCGGAGCCTTTGCTCGGAAAAGCGATCCGATTGTTCATGACATGACCTCTCAACTCAGTTCTCTGTCAGGCGGCGCGTCCGCGCCGCCAGCGGCGACGTCCTCCGGCGAAATCGGCATGATTTCGCCGCGGACGAGGCATTTCACGGCCTCACGCACCGTCAGCGCGCCGAGGCCGTCGGCAACCCAGATTCCCGCCTCGGATAGGGCCCGCAACGCTTTGGCGCCCACGAAACCGGTCAGAAGCATCGTTACTCCAGCCTTGGCGACAAGCGCCGCCGCATCGGCGCCGAGACCGCTGGTCCGATCCGCACCGCCGCCGTTGGCGACGTATTCGAATTCCATGGTCTTCGGGTCGACGATCAGGAAGCCGGGCGCCCGGCCGAACCTGGGAGCGACCGCCGCCTCGAGCGACGCCGCATGCGCCGACACTGCGACTTTCATGTGCGCAGGAACGTTCGCCGCCGCCCCACTTGCGATTGACCTGATCTCGACGCTCGCGCTCGCCTCGATCCGCAGCGCCAAACCGCCGACCAATGCCTGGGAGGCAACGCGGCGAGCAGCAGCGAGGATGCGCCCGAAAGTCTGGCGCGAAACGCCCATATGCAGGGCCGCCTCGACCTGCTCCAGGCCGACGAGGTCGGTGAGGCGCAGCGCCTCCAGACCATCCAGCGGCAGCACCAAGTGGCGAAGCTCCCCCGGAGCCACGCCTACGGGTCTGAATTCCTGCGCCTTGGGCGCCGGACTCACATAGCGCCTTTTGTTTGGTCTTGACATCGCCGCCGCTTATATTATGAGCTTATGCCCATAATATAAGGTGTCTCGACGCTTCGTCAAGGCAAACCAGAAAAGCGGCGGATGGCGAACAGAGGTCCGGGACTCAGGGGCGCTGAAAAAGCGGGGTTCTGATCCCGCTCATCGGCGGATCAAGTTGCGTGGCCAATGGTCGCATCGACCGACGTGGCGATTGGCGGCGAGCTTTCAGGCGAATGTTCTTTGGGGGCCAAAATATGTCTCACACTCCATCCGAAACCTTGATGGCACCCATGAGGGCGGGCTCGCCTTCCCGCGGCTGCGTTCCGCTGTTCGAGCCGCAGCCCGATTCGACCAACCCGGCGCCCAATTGGCCAGGCGGCTTTTTCTGCCCCTGCCACGCGTCGAAATACGATCTCGCGGCCCGGGTGTTCCAGGGCGTCCCTGCGCCATACACCCTCCCCGTGCCGCCCTACCACTTCCCGGACGCCAAGAGCTTGCGAATTGGCAAGAACCCGCCAGGACAGAATTTCGACTTCAACTCGATTCTGCTGGTTTGAGGCTGTCGGCAAGCGCAACGAGTCGAAAGCGTCCCGCCGTCCGGAAAATCGACTTGCCGCTTTGAGCAATGTCCTACGTGCGAGGCTTATCCCGCCCCTCGGATCACCACAGCATCGTCCACGACAGATCGGCCGCCTCGCCGCTGACCTCGGCCGGTCCGACCGACTTCCGCCACTCGCCGATCATGCCGCGAAGCCCGCGTTTGCCAGGGCCTGTGGTTTCGATCAGTTCGTTCATCTGGCGGAGCCGGCGCACCAGCGTCTTCATGAATGCGACCGCCCGTTCGGGGTGGTCGTCGATCGCCTCAATGAACTCCTCATAGGACGTGGCGAGGCACTCGACGTCGGTCGTCGCCCTGACGGTCGCCGATCGCGGGCCGGGCTCGATCAGCGACATCTCGCCGAACACCTCGCCTGCCGTCAGCACGCCGACGCATTTCGCCTGCGCGCCCTGGCCGACGATGACCTCGACCAAACCGGAAACGATGAAGAACGCCCTAGTGCCGTCGTCGCCCTCCGAGATGACCGTGTCCCCGGCTCTGAACGCGACGGCCTGCATGACGATCTCCGGAGTGCG
Organism: uncultured Alphaproteobacteria bacterium; assembly: GCA_963741405.1. Taxonomy (GTDB): domain Bacteria; phylum Pseudomonadota; class Alphaproteobacteria; order Rhizobiales; family Beijerinckiaceae; genus Roseiarcus. The sequence goes on along the minus strand of CAVUHX010000039.1, from coordinate 549,026 downwards.
CCTCGGTTAAAACCCTGACACGTTTCCCGACGAAGCGATAGGTGCCGCGACGGTTCGGCCGCCTCCCCCCGCTCTCGTTGGACGGCATCGCGACGCAAGACCTTCATCGCCCACGGCAATGCGGAACGAGACGATTTCGCCGGGCCTTGCCGGGAAGATCGCGCAACTGCGTCTTCGCGTGGCGCGGACAAAGTCTTTCTCTTTATTTTCAAATGGTTATATCTGCCTATTAAACCGAGCTTCTTTCTTTCACGAAGCGTAAGTCATTGATCTCGCTCACGGCGAGCGGCTCCGGGGTCGCTGCTACTGGGTACAGGCGATGGGGAATCCCAGGAGGTCGAAGGCCTTTTGCTGGATCGGAGTCGGGCGGGTGAGGATGGTGAAGGGGCGGTCCGGCGCGTTCGCGATCACGACGGTGTTGCGTGCGAGGGTCGCGAGGTCGGCGAGCAGGGTCTGGAAGGAGTGGACCGGGGCGCCGTCGGCGGCGCGGCCCGTGGCGCTCTTGGCGAGGGCGGCGGGGGAGCGCTGCGCCTTGGCGACCGGGCTCTCGCGCAGGGCCTCGGCGGCGGCCTTGTCGTCGTCGTAGAGCATCGGCGCCAGGCGCTCGCGCATATGCCACTCGACGTAATAGGCCAGCATGCACAGGAACACGTGGGCGCGGACCCGATCCTCCAGCCAATGGTAGATCGGCCGGACATGCAGGTCGACCGTCTTCAGGCAGCGAAAGGCGCGTTCCACCATGGCCAAGGATTTGTACGTCTTGACCGCGGTGTTGTCGGCGAGGGTCTCTTCGGGCAGGCTGGTGCGCACGGCGTAGAGGCCGTCGAGCGCGGCTTCCTGCGCGATCTGCTCGCGCTTTCGGGCGAAGGCGAACCGGTCGTCGGCGATCGTCAGCTCGAAATGCTTGGCCATCTTGTGCCTGCCGAGCACGGCGCCGACCGCGATGCCGATCTCGGCCGCGCCGCGCAAGGGACGGGTCTTGCGCGCCACGCTGGCGACGGTCTTGGCGAGATCCCGCTCGGTGGCGGCGAGGAGGTCCTCGCGCTTGCGGGCGCGCTCGCGCGCGAGATCCGGGTTGCGGCAGACGATCAGCCGCTCGCCGGGAAACTCGGGCGACGTGATCGCCGCCATGTCGCGCTCGTCGAACAGCGACATCTGCAAATGTCCGCCGCCGACCAGCTCCTTGAGCGCAGGCGCGCGCAAGGCGGTGATCCAGTCGAGCCCGGCGGGGCGCAGATCCTCGTCGATGCGCGCCTGGGTGATCATGCCGCGATCGCCGACCAGCACGACGTGGTCGATGGCGAAGCGGCGCTTCAGCTTCGAAACCTGATCGGCGAGCGTCATGGGATCGCCGGTGTTGCCTTCGAACACCTCGATGGCGACGGGACAGCCGTCGGGCGCGCACAGAAGGCCATAGACGATCTGCAACTTCCCCTTCTTGCCGTCGCGGTTGTAGCCGCGTTTGGCCAAGGGGCAGCAGCGGCCTTCGACATAGCTCGACGAGACGTCGTAGAGCACCAGCGTCCCGCCCTTCAGGTGGCGCTTTGCCAGCGCGGTCTCGATCGGACCCTGGCGTTCGAGGAGCCAGTCGAGCGCAGCGTAGAACTCGTCCTCGCGGACGTCGCCCAAGGCCAGCTCGACGCCGAGGCTCGAGGCGGCGGTGGCGGGATCGAGCGCCCTGGCTGTGGCGAGCTTGGAGGCCGGGGCGATGATGCGGCTGACGATCATGGCCAGGACGAGGTCGACCGGTCGACAGCTCTCGGGGTCGGTCTCGCGCGTGGCCTTGGGACCGATGATTTTGTCGAGGCCGATCGCGCGCGTCGCGCCCAGGACGGCTGCGACATGGCCATGCGGCAGCGAACGCTCGATGACGAAGGGCTGTTCGCCCGGCGGCATCACGACCCCGCCCTTGAGGACGCCGCGCAGCCCCTCGACGTGCTCGGCCGGCCAATGGGAGAGGTTGAGCAGCGTGCGCTTTCGCACGGTCTTGCCGTCCCGGTAGCTCTCGCGCAGCAGGATCGCGGGCGGGGAGCCGCGGTTGGGGACGGTCTCGATGTACATGGGCGTAGGATAGCGGATGCGCGTCGCACAATCAACAAAAATATCTGATTTACATGGCTACATTTTCACCCCTCGCAACCCCAAATATGCGCAAAATCAGAGGCTTGACCCTCGCGAAAGAAAGAAGCTCCGATTAAAGCAGAGTCGGGCGTGCGCGCCTCCCCGGAGCGGATTTCCGCCTCTGGCCTTGCGCTCCCTGTTCTCGCCGGAGACAGGCCAAAATGCTTCCTGTTATTTTTCCTGACGCGCTAGGTGAGCATTGTTACGCAACAACATGGAAAACAACGAGCTTTCGTCATCCGACGCGGACGAAGAAGGCACAGCTTCCCCTCACATGGGGCGTTTCCGGTCAAGGGTGATTTTCATTTCGTCATTTTGCGTTCTCCTTTGGGTTTGGATCCGAAGCGTGAGCCCGTTTTTCGCCATGCAGCCTTGATGGCCGCATCACCTCACATCCGGTTGAGCCTGGGCTCGGACCATAATCCCTCATGCTCGAGGGCATCGGGCTCGGGTTGGCGGGACCATCCTGTTAAGCGGCGTGTTTCAGCCAAGGGAAAACACCGGTCACCGCCCGCCCGGATCCGGCGAAGCCAATATTCAGCTTCGCTGGAATGGGTGGAGTGGGTTAAGCCATTGCTGAGGTGGATTGAGCCCTCGCTGGAGCGGGTCGAGCCATTGGATCATGCCGCCTTGAGCTCGGCGCCCTCGGGAACGACGCCCTGGGTGACATAGCGCCACAGGGCGACGAGGAGTTTGCGGGCCAGCGCCACGATGGCGATCCGGCGGATTCGCCCTTTGGCGGCGCCGACCCGCGCCCGAAACCAGCGGCTCAACGCCGAGTTGGGCTGATGACGCAGCCACGACCAGGCAAGCTCGATCATGGTTCGGCGCAGGCGGTGATTGCCCGACTTCGAGATGCCTTGATCCCGTTCGATGCTCCCGCTCTGCCAGGGACTGGGCGCCAATCCGCCGTAAGCCCCTACCTGGCGTCGGTTGGCGAAGCTGCGAAACAACGCTTCCAGCCACAGGAGCGAGGCGAACTCAGGGCCGATGCCCTTGAGCTTGATGAGCACGCCGGCGGGAGTGTCCGGCTTCTCGACTTCCGTATGGACCAGCGCGTCGCGGGCGCGTTCGACCGTAGCCAGTTGCGTCGTCACCACCGCTATCCGATCGAGTTCCCGGAGGATTTCCGCCTTCAGCAGCGGCGGCAGAGGACGGCCGTCGCCGGTCCGCAGCGCTTCAAGCCGTTCAAGACAATCGCGCCGAAGCGGATTGTAATCCCGGACGCCCTGGCCGCTGAGCAGCCCCCGGATCCGATTGGTATGCTGAATGCGTTCCTTGACCAGCGTGCCGCGCTCACGCGTCAGACGCCGGCGATCCTCGTCTTCCGGGCTCGGCGCCTGAACCATGGAACAGACCCGCCGCTCACCCCGACCCCAGGCCATCAGCGTCCGCAACAGTGTCTCGCCGTCGATCGAATCGGTCTTGGCCCGCCGATGCCGCCGCGCGACCGCGATCGAACCCGCATCGACGACATGGCTCTCGATCCCGTTCGCGAGCAGCAGCCGATGAATCCAGAACCCGTCCAGTCCCGCTTCCTGAATAACCACCGTCTTGATCGCAACGCCGTAGCGCTCCTCGGCCTTCCCCCGCCACCGCGAAAGAAGGCCGAGCAAACAGCCGCCGTTTCCTCCTTCAACTGTATGCCTGGAAAACTTCTCGCTGCCCGGACTGTTCATCGTCACAACCCATTTCGATTTGCTCAATTCGAGCGAGGCGAACAACGTGATAGCATTCGCTCGGACGGTGGCCGCGACAACGGTCGCAGAGGGGACGGACTCCATCGGTTGCCTCCATGCTGGTGTGGAAGCTCAGCCTACCAAGTCCGGCCGCCGTCCACCCGCATAGGATCTGTTACCAGGGAGAAACAGGGAGAACTCCGTTCGCAACTTGTGCCGAACAGAGCGCCGCTATTCGCCCCGCCGGGCGCCAGCCGCCCAATCGAACGCCATGTTCCTGTCAGCCGTCGCGAAGACCCGGATCGGCACGGCCGATGCGCTGAAGCCGCTGAGGCTTGCTTCGTCCATCCGATCGCGGTCGGTTACGACCGCAAGTTTCACCAGCGACCTGTGCGCCAGGGCCGCAGTCGCAAGCCCGCGCGCGAGTTCGGCCATGTAGCCGTCGAACTCCCGGTCGATGACGACGACGAGGCCGGTCGCCGCGTTCGACGGGCCCAAGGCCGCCTCGATCGCCGCCTCGACGTCTCGCGCCATGATCGTTCCGCTCGCCATCAGCGCGAGCGTGGTCGCGGGCGCGTCGAGAATCCGTTCCAGCATGTTTCCCTCCCTGTCTGCGCCTTCATACCAGATTGACGTTCGGGATTGCGAGCGGCGAAAAGGAGCGAGGCGTCCGCATCGCCGTGTAGGCCATGAGGTTCCCGGTTTGAACGCATGACTCCCCTCCCGACCGCGATCCAGAGCCTTTCGGACTTCGCCTGGACGTCGGCGGAGTTTCTCTTGCCCCGTCTGGCCGTCGCTTGCGTCATCCTGGTGGGCGGCTCGTTCGCGGCCAAATGGGCCGCGCGCACCATTTCAGCGACGCTGGCCCGCACGGGGCATGTCGACGAAACCGCGCGTCCGGCGCTCGCCGCCGCCGCGCGCTACGGCGTCCTCATCCTGGCGTTCGTGGCGGCGTTGAGCCAGATCGGCGTGCAGACCGCCTCCCTCCTCGCCGCCCTCGGCGCCGCCGGTCTCGCGATCGGCCTCGCCCTGCAGGGGACGCTTGCCAATATCGCGGCAGGCATCATGCTGCTGTGGCTGAGGCCCTTCCGGGTTGGCGACTATATCGAAATCGTCAGCGGAACCCCCTTCGCTGGCACGGTGAAGGAAATCGGTCTCTTCGCCTGCACGCTCGAAACCTACGAAGGCCTGTTCGTGTTCGCGCCAAATTCGGCGATCTGGACATTCCCGCTGCGCAACCATTCCCGGACTGCCAGCCGCCTCGTCAGCTTCAATGTCGGCTTTGCGCCGGACGCCGACATGGAGCGCGCAAGGGCGATCCTGGGCGCTGTGATGGACAAGGAGACCGGGGTCCTGAAAGAGCCGCGACCGGAGGTGTTCGTCGCCAGTATGACCGCCGGCGCGCCGCTTGCGACGTGCCGCTTCTGGGCGGATCGGGAGGGCGTCGGCGCGGTCCAGCGATCGATCCTCGACGCGGCGCAGCGTGCGTTGGACGCGGCGGGCCTGCCTCCGACCCAGATCATCCGAACGATTCCTGCCGACAGCGACCCGTCACGCCTGTTTTAGGAAGCGCTTCGCGATCCGCAGCGATTGGCGAATCTTTCCAGATTGACGGCCCCGCGCCGGTGCATGCCCTCGCCGATCCTGCGATCCCGGTCGTGCGCCTCGACCGCGAACAGCACGCTGCGCCCCTGAACCTCGACGACCTCAGCCGTCGCGGTGACGGTGCGCCCGATCGCCGTCGGCGCGAGATGGCGGATGCTGACCTCCGCGCCCACCGTCACCCATCCGGGAGGCAGATGGCCTGCGACGGCGAGGCCCGACGCCTTCTCTATCAGCATGATCATCATCGGCGTGCCATAGACGAGCGGCATTCCCTCGACATGGCCGCCGACTGTGAGATCCTTGGTGACGAGTTCCTGCTGGCGGCCGGTCATGCCGACCTGAACGCCTTTCAGCGGGTCTGTCCTGTCGCCGAAAGCTGTCATTGAGGTTCCCCCGAGGCTCCTCCGCAGGGTGGCCGGACCGACCGTCAACCGCCGGCCGCCCCTTCGATTGGGGCTCCCCAGGAGCCCCAGATGTAGATGCAGGTGAACAGAAAGATCCACACCACGTCGACGAAATGCCAGTACCAAGCGGCGAACTGGAAACCGAGATGCTGACGCGGCGTCATCTGTCCGGCCCAGGCGCGCGCAAGGCAGACCGCCAGGAAAATGACGCCGATGATGACATGCGCTCCGTGGAACCCGGTCGCCATGAAGAAGGTCGCGCCATAGATCGAGTTCTTAAAGCCAAAGGGCGCATGAATGTACTCGTAGGCCTGCGTGATCGCGAACAGGACGCCGAGAAGAATTCCGACCAGGAGAAAATTCTTGAATCCCTGGCGATTGCCCTCGCGCAGGTCGTCGTGTGCGACATTGACCGCGAAGCTCGACGTCACAAGAACGAAGGTGTTCATCAGTGGCAGCCGCAGCGGATCGAGCACTTCGGTGCCCTTCGGCGGCCACATGCCCCCGGTGAAGTCGAGCCGCCCCACGACCTGAGGGTCTGCCGCGCCGAGCGACGAGGCGAAGAACGCCCAGAACCAGGCGACGAAGAACATCACCTCCGAGGCGATGAAAAGGAGCATCCCGAGCGTCAGGCCGTGCCGGACGATCGCATTGTGATAGCCGCCCTGCGCCTCGAAAATCACATCTCTCCACCAGCCGGCCATAGTAAAGAGGATGCCCGCGCCGCCGACGGCGAGCACCAGCGGGCCGATCCCGACGCCATGCATGAACGTGATGAGCCCAATCGCGGTCACAAGCGCGAATCCGGCGGCGATGATCGGCCACGGGCTCGGGTCGACCAGATGAAACCCTGCCCGGGCCGGCATCGGGGCGTCAGTCATTGTTGCGCTCCTCTTTCATCAACCGGCCGGGCCGGAACGTTCGCGGGTGTCGGCGTTGGACGCCCTTGGGGACGGGGCGGCAAACAGTGTGTAGGAAAGCGTGATCGAATCGACTTTCGCCATCGAATCGTCCACCTCGAGCTTCGGATCGAGAAAGAACACCACCGGCCATTCCGCGGTCTCGTGCGGCCCGAGATGCTGTTCGCTGAAACAGAAGCACTGGATTTTGTCGAAGTAGCCGCCGGACACTTCCGGCGTCACGTTGAAGGTCGCGTTGGCGGAGGTCGGCTTGTCGCTGAGGTTGCTGGCGCGGAAGAAGACCGTCACGGTCCGTCCCGTGCGAACGGCGACGCTGTCACTCTCCGGCTCGAAGCTCCAGGCAAGGCCCGGCGCGACATTTGTGTCGAACGCCACGCGCACCGTCCGGCGTCCCGCGGACGTGGCGTTCTGGGTCGCGATCTGCGGCGTGCCCTCGTACCCGGTCGCGCGACAAAACGCGGCGTAGAACGGCACCGCAGCATAGGCGAGTGCCATCATCGCGGCCACGAAGCCCATGCCACCGAGTGCGAGGCGGCGGTTGCGGCGAGCGAGGTCGTCGCCGGGTGTGCTCAATGCGCACTCCCCGCAGCCACGACTGGTTCCCCGTGCTCGTCATATCCGGGAATGTGCGGCGGAGTGACGAAGGAGTGGAAAGGCGGCGGCGACGACACTGTCCACTCCAGTGTCGTGGCTCCCGGGCCCCACGGGTTGTTTCCGGCGGCGCGTTTGGCGGAGAAGGCCTCGTAAATCAGATAAACGAAGACGAGTGCGCCAGCGCCGGAAATGTACGCGCCAACGGAGGAAACGACATTCCAGAGCCAGTAGGCGTCGGTGTAGTCGATGATTCGCCGAGGCATTCCGGCGAATCCAAGGAAGTGCTGGGGGAAAAATGTGAAATTGATGCCGACGAACGTCGTCCAAAAGTGCCATTTCGCCAGCCTCTCGTCGTAGAGATAGCCGGTCATCTTCGGGAACCAGTAATAGAAGCCCGCGAAGATCGAGAACACCGCTCCGAGCGACATCGTGTAGTGGAAATGCGCGACAACGTAGTACGTGTCGTGCACGTAACGGTCGATAGCGGCGTTGGCGAGCACGACGCCGGTGACTCCGCCGACGGTGAAGACGAATATGAAGCCGATCGCCCAAAGCATGGGGGGCCTGAGCGACATCGAGCCGCCCCACATTGTGGCGATCCAAGAGAACACCTTCACCCCTGTCGGCACCGCGATCACCATGGTCGCGAACACGTAGTAGCGTTGCGCGTTGAGCGACATGCCGGTGGTGAACATGTGATGCGCCCAGACCATGAAGCCTAGCAGCGCGATCGCCAGCATCGCGTAGACCATTCCGACATAGCCGAACACCGGCTTCTTGGCGAAGGTCGAGACAACCTGGCTGACGATGCCGAACCCGGGAATAATCAGGATATAGACTTCCGGGTGGCCGAAGAACCAGAACAGATGCTGATAGAGTATGGGATCGCCGCCACCCGACGGTTCGAAGAACGTCGTGTGGAAGTTGCGGTCGGTCAGGAGCATTGTCAGCGCGCCGGCCAGAACCGGCAGCGCGAGCAAAAGCAGGAACGCCGTCACCAGTACCGACCAAACGAACAGCGGCATCCGGAACATCGTCATTCCAGGCGCGCGCATGTTGAATATCGTTGCGATGAAATTGATGGAGCCGAGGATCGAGGACATGCCGGCCAGATGCATCGACAGAATGACGAAATCGACCGCCGGACCCGGGGCGCCCACATCGGAAGCCATCGGCGGGTAGAGCACCCAGCCTCCACCGAAGCCTTTCATACCGGGCGATCCTTCCACGAACAACGAAGTGATGACCAGGCAGAACGATGCGGCGAGCAGCCAAAACGAGAGATTGTTCAGGCGCGGAAACGCCATGTCGGGCGCTCCGATCAACAAGGGCACGAACCAGTTGCCGAACCCCCCCATCATTGCTGGCATGACCATGAAGAAGATCATGATGAGGGCGTGGCTGGTAAAAAACACGTTGTACATATTTTTAGCGGCGTCAACCGACCCGTCGCCGGTGAGAACGTCCGAGATCGCCGTAAAGACCTGTATCCCGGGAAACATGAGCTCAGCGCGGATCGCGATGGAGAGGGCCGTGCCTATCAAGCCCGCGCAGACGGCAAAGACGAGGTAGAGCGTGCCAATGTCTTTGTGATTGGTTGAAAGCAGATAACGACGCCAGCCGGTCGGATGGCCGTGCTCTTCGTGAACCGCGGCTTCCGAGTGGGCAAATCCGCTGACTGACGCCATAATAGTTCGGGCTCCCGATTGTTATTCGATGTGTGCGGCGAACGGCGCCGTCATGGTTGGGATGACGACGCTGCCGCAAAATCGACGCCGTCGGCGTGGGCGAATTGTTTCTTCGCGTCGGCGAGCCATGCCTGATAAGCGCTCCCGCTGACGACGTGGACTTCGATCGGCATGTACGCGTGGTTGATGCCGCAGATGTTCGAGCACTGCCCGTGAAAGACCCCCTCCTGTTCGGCCTTGAACCAGGCCTTGTTGAGGCGGCCTGGGATCGCGTCGATTTTCACCCCGAACGATGGAACCGAGAAGGAGTGGATGACGTCCTGAGAGGTGACATCGATCTCCACCACCTTGCCGACCGGCACATAGGCCGCGTTGTCGACGCTGAGCAGTCGAATGTCCCCCGGCCTCAGGTCCTTGTCTTCCTTGATCAGCGAATCGAATGAGAATCCGCCCTCGGACTTGGGATACCCATAGTTCCAGTGCCATTGCGAGGCCGTCACCTTGAGCGTCACGTCAGGCGCAGGGATGATGAGCTGATCAGCCAGCAGCCGAAACGAAGGAACTGCTATCACGACGAGAATCAAGGCCGGGATAACAGTCCACGCGATCTCGAGCGGCCCGTTATGCGTCAGCCGCGAGGCTGTCGGGTTCGACCGCTCGTTAAATCGGACGACAACGTAAGCAAGCAGCGCGAGCACCAGCACCGAAATGCCGATCGTGACCGGCAGGAGAATCGCGTTGTGGAACCATTCAATGTCGGACTGAATCGGCGTGTTCGCCGGAAGAAATCCAATTTGCCCCGGCACCGGCGCGCCAATGATCGCCGCATTCGCAACGCTGACGAGAAAACTGGAGCCAAGTCCGGCAACGCCCACCCGAAAACCAAACAACGTTCCGCCCATCAACGCCAGCCTCCACCGTGCAGCTTGCATCGGCGCGCCACGTGCTTCGCAAAGCGCCGCAACCCCGCCAGCTTATTTCTTGCGTCCGACGATACACCGCATCGTCAAAAATTGACAAACGAAAAATCCATTTCAGGGCGGAATGCCCCCGACGTGGCCTCTGAAGCCATACACTTGCAGGCTCCGCGTTTGCACCCAATTCCATCAGCCCCCAGGGTTTGGCTTTGCTACCATAACTGTGGGCGGGCGCCCGGGACAACTGGCAAACACGTACCGCAACCACTCCAACGGATCAACCAACTCCCGGCGGATCAGCTTCGTTTTTCGCTTGGCGCGCTGTCTCCGCGCCTCCAATATGGAAATGGGGCTTGACGGTCATGACGACGTCGCAGGCCGACCAGGAGGAGTCAATGGCTTACGATACGGGCGACGAGCTGCGCCGGCCCGTGTCGCTCGCTTTGGCGGGCGTCGCGATTATTGGTTGGCTTCTAGCCGGATTCCTGTGGACGGAGGCGTCAAGGACCCAAAGCGAGTTGTCCGGGTCGCTGAACGCGGCGGAGCGAGCGCGCAAATCTCTTGCCGCCGACCTCCAGAATCTGCAGAAAGCCGCGGGCACCGCCGCCGACCTGAAGACAAGGGCCACCGAGGCGGAAAAGGCCTTATCGGAGGCGTCCGCAGCTCGGGCATCCGCCCAGAACGAGCTTGCCGACCTCACAAAACAGATCACGGATGCGAAGCTCGCGATTTCAGGCGCGCAGGAGGAGGCGAGCGCCAAGTCGCGCGATCTCGAGGCGGTGAGCGCTCGGCTAAAAGAGGAGAGCGACCGACTGACCGGGATGCAGGCCCAGGATCAAGCGCTGTCGGCGGAGCAGGCCCGTTTGCAAGGTCAAGTCGAGGCTGCTCGCTCCGCCTTGGCGGAAGCCCAGAGCCAGACGGCCACGGCCCAGAAGCAATTCGAAGCTGTTCAGAGCCAGATCAACGCCGCAACCGCCGAACTCACCGCCTTGCAGAACCAAATTCGGGACGCGAAAACCGCTCCTGGTCCGACGCAGTGACGGTCTTGGTCATTAGCGCCGCGCACGTCCAACGCGGAGACAATGCATTGTGCGATGCAACCGGCATGTTACAGATCTTGAGCGGAGCGCGAGCTCGACCGCCGAGCGCTTCACGACCTGAGGGATGAGGACAATGGACGATTTCAGCGCCGCCGAAAGGACGCAAGCCGCGGGATCGCGCAAACTCCACACGCCTGCTGAACTGAAATCCGCAGTCCTTGCGAAACTGACCTACTCGGTAGGCAAGATTCCCGAGGTGGCCAGCCCGCGCGACTGGTTTCTGGCCGTCGCTTTTGCCACTCGGGACGTTGTGGTCGACCGCTGGCTCGAATCCACCGCGGAGATTTATGCCGACGGCCGCAAGCGGGTCTATTATTTGTCCCTCGAGTTTCTGATCGGGCGCCTTCTGTTCGACGCGATGACCAATCTCGGCATCGCCGAACCGATGGCCGAGGCGCTCAAGGAACTCGGCGTCAGTCTGACCGAGCTCCGTCGGATCGAACCGGACGCCGCGCTCGGCAATGGCGGCCTCGGGCGGCTCGCCGCATGCTTCATGGACAGCATGGCGACGCTCCGCATAGCCGCGCACGGTTACGGCATCCGCTACGACAACGGCCTGTTCCGACAGATCATACGCGGAGGCTGGCAGCAGGAGACGCCCGAGGACTGGCTCGCAAACGGCAATCCATGGGAGTTCGAACGGCCCGAGGTCAATTACGCCATCGGCTTTGGCGGCTGGGTGGAAATGGTTCAGGGCGAAGACGAACGAACCCGGCACGTGTGGCATCCCGCCGAGACCGTCGAAGCTGTTGGTTACGACACGCCGATCGTCGGTTGGCGCGGCACGCATGTTAACACGCTTCGGTTGTGGTCGGCCCGCGCGCCAGATCCGTTCAAGCTAGACACCTTCAACGCAGGTGATTTCGTCGGCGCGTTGTCCGATACGGTGCGCGCGGAGGCGATCTCCAAGGTTCTGTATCCCAGCGACGCGACGCCCGCCGGTCAGGAGTTGCGCCTCAGGCAGGAGTTTTTCTTCGCCTCAGCCTCGCTCCTCGATCTCATCCGCCGCCACATCAAGCAGCATCAGGATGTCCGCACGCTTGGAGAACATGCTGCAGTCCAACTGAACGACACGCATCCGGCAATCGCCGTTCCCGAACTGATGCGCATTCTGATCGACCTGAACGGGCTCGAATGGGACGAAGCATGGAGCGTCACGCAGGCGACGTTCTCCTACACCAACCATACGCTTCTGCCGGAAGCGCTTGAGACCTGGCCCGTTCCGTTGATGGAGCGTCTGCTGCCGCGCCACATGCAAATCATCTATTTGCTGAACGCGGCGCATCTCGACAGCGCGCGCAGGCGCGGTTTTATCGATTCGGGATTTCTCGCCACGCTCTCTCTGATCGACGAGCACGCCGGCAGACGGGTCCGGATGGGTAACCTCGCATTTGTCGGCTCCCACAAGATCAATGGCGTGTCGGCTCTCCACACCGATCTGATGCGCAAGACCGTGTTCCATAGCCTCAATACCGTTTACCCCGGCCGCATCGTCAACAAGACCAACGGCATTACCTTCCGTCGCTGGCTCATCGAGTGTAATCCCGGGCTGTCCGAGATCATCCGGTCGACACTCGGCGAGAGCGCGCTCGAAAACGCCGACTCCCTGAAAGGGTTCAGCTCCTTTGCCGACGACCCTTCTATGCAGGAGCGGGTCGGCGCGGCTCGCCGCTCGGCCAAGATCGCGCTTGCACGTCATGTCGCGGTCCAACTCGGGCAGCGCATCGATCCCGAATCGATGTTCGACGTCCAGATCAAGCGCGTTCATGAATACAAGAGGCAGCTACTCAATATTCTCGAGACTGTGGCGAGGTACAATGCCATCCGAGCCAATCCGACGGTCGATTTTGCGCCACGCGTAAAAATATTTTCCGGAAAGGCGGCTGCGAGCTATACCCAAGCGAAGCTCATTATCAAGCTCGCGATCGACGTTGCCCGAGTCGTCAACTCCGATCCAACTCTGCGTGGTCTTTTGAAGATCGTTTTCCTGCCGAATTACAATGTGTCACTTGCCGAGACGGTCATTCCGGCAGTCGATCTTTCAGAGCAGATCTCAACCGCAGGCATGGAAGCCTCGGGCACCGGAAACATGAAGATGGCGTTGAACGGAGCGCTTACTATCGGAACGCTCGACGGCGCGAATGTTGAGCTGCGCGACCTCGTCGGTGACGACAACATCTACATTTTCGGGCTGACCGCCTCCGAAGTGGAAAGAGAGCGTGCCCATGGTATCGACGCGAGCGCCAGAATTGCGGCGTCTCCTGTCCTGCGCGAGGCTCTGGATGAAATTGCCTCCGGCGTTTTTTCGACCGACGACGCGAGCCGCTATCGCGGGCTCGTCGACACTTTGACGCATCACGATTACTTCATGCTGTGCGCCGATTTCGACGCCTACTGGGAGACACAGATACGCGTTGACGAGGCTTGGCGAGACAGGAAGCGGTGGATGCGCTCAAGCATCATCAACACCGGCAACGTCGGGTGGTTTTCGTCGGACCGGGCGATCGCGGAGTATGCGACGGAAATCTGGAGTGCGCCGTTCACGCCAATCGGCTAGCGACGGGCGAGTGGAGGATAAAATGGAGGCTTGGAGGGCGCGCGAGGAAGACGTGAACGCGATCCTGTCTGCGCGATGCGCTGATCCGTTCGCGGTGCTGGGCCCGCATGAAACTCCTGCAGGCTGGGTAATCAGGGTGTTCGCGCCGGATGCAGTGCGCGTGCGGGCGCTGACACGAGATGGAAACGAGGTAATCGCCGAGCTTGCGCGGCGAAAGGACGACTTCTTCGAGGCGCTGATCCCTACCGCTAAGGAAAAGCCGCTTTACCGAATCGAGGTGGAAACGGCCTTTGGGACGTCGTCCTACATTGATTCTTATGCCTTTGGTCCTGCGCTCGGTCCGCTTGACGACTACCTCCTCCGCGAGGGGTCGCATCGTCAGCTCTACCGGAGGCTCGGGGCTCAACTTACCCACCTCGAAGGCGTGGAGGGCGTCCTGTTTGCGCTCTGGGCGCCGAACGCTGCCCGAGTTTCCGTCGTCGGCGATTTCAATCGCTGGGACGGGCGGCGCTGCGAGATGCGCAAGCGCTATGACAGCGGCTTATGGGAGATCTTCGTCCCGCACCTTCAGACTGGAACAGTCTATAAATATGAACTGACCGGTCCAAACGGCAAACTCCTCCCGCTCAAAGCCGATCCATTCGGCTTTGAAGCGGAGCTCCGTCCGTCCACTGCCTCGGTCGTCGCCGACAGCTCAGATTTCGTATGGACTGACGCCGAGTACATCGCCAAGCGAGCGCAGGGTGATCCTCGCCGCAAGCCGATGTCGACCTACGAAGTCCACCTGGGTTCGTGGCGCCGCCATCTCGACGGAACATTTCTTACCTACGACGAACTCGCGGATCAGCTCATTCCCTACGTCGCCGATCTTGGATACACCCATATCGAGCTTCTGCCGATCAGTGAACACCCGCTCGACGAATCCTGGGGCTACCAGCCGATCGGTCTTTTCGCTCCGACGCGACGCTTCGGCGAACCGGCCGGTTTCGCCCGCTTCGTCGACAGGGCGCACGCCACGGGATTAGGCGTTATTCTTGACTGGGCGCCGGCCCATTTCCCGACCGACGAGCACGGCTTGGCCCATTTCGACGGCACATCGCTGTACGAGCATGCGGACCCGCGCAAGGGTTTCCATCCCGACTGGAACACCGCGATCTACAATTTTGGCCGACATGAGGTGGCCAACTTCCTCTATTGCAACGCGCTTTATTGGGTCGACCGGTTCCATATAGACGGCCTGCGCGTGGACGCAGTCGCCTCCATGCTTTACCTCGACTATTCCCGCCGGGAAGGCGAATGGTTGCCGAACGACGACGGCAGCAAAGAAAACCGCGAGGCGATCGCGTTTCTTCGCCGCGCCAACGAACTTGTCTACGGAGGTTTCCCCGGCGCTGTCACGATCGCTGAGGAATCGACCGCTTTTCCCGGGGTTTCGCGCCCGACGAACGTCGGCGGCCTCGGCTTCGGTTTCAAGTGGAACATGGGCTGGATGCACGACACGCTCGATTACATGTCCCGAGATCCGATCTACAGGCGCTGGAGCCACGACAAAATGACGTTTGGGCTTCTCTACGCTTTCAGCGAAAATTTCGTCCTGCCAATATCGCACGACGAGGTCGTGCATGGCAAAGGCTCAGTCGTCGGCAAGATGCCGGGCGATGAATGGCAGCGTTTCGCCAATGCACGGGCTTTTTATGGCTTCATGTGGGGCCATCCCGGCAAGAAGCTTCTGTTCATGGGACAGGAGTTCGGCCAGACGATGGAGTGGAACGCCGCGGAATCCCTCCCCTGGTGGCTGCTCGACCACTGGCCGCATCAGGGGGTGCAGACGCTGATCCGCGATCTTAACCGCGTCTACCGCGAAACGGCGGCGCTCCACGCCCGCGACTGCGAGCCGGAAGGCTTCCGGTGGATCGTCGTCAACGACGATTCACAATCCGTGCTCGCATTCCTGCGGCGGGGCGCCCAAAGTGATCCACCCGTGGCAGTCGTCTGCAACTTCACGCCAGAGCCGCGCATGAATTACCGGGTCGGGCTGCCGTACGAGGGCCATTGGCGAGAGGCGATCAATACCGATGCGTCAGATTATGGAGGGTCCAATATGGGCAATTTCGGCGGCGTCCTCGCCGAGCGCCGTCCGTCGCACGGCTTTCCGGCTTCGGCAACACTCGTGCTGCCGCCGCTTGCGACCTTGTATCTCGTCTTCAACCCGCCGGATAGCGGCGCCGTCGCCGCGTGAAAATGGAGGGGACTCATGCCGAAAACACGAACGGCGAAGGAAATGGGGCTATCCGCTCCTTATTCCCGACACGCCATGGCGTATGTACTTGCCGGGGGCCGCGGGAGCCGGCTTCTCGAACTCACCGATCGACGGGCGAAGCCGGCCGTCTATTTCGGCGGCAAATCGCGCATCATCGACTTTGCGCTGTCGAACGCGCTGAACTCCGGTATTCGCCGCATCGCGGTCGCGACGCAATACAAGGCGCACAGCCTTATTCGGCACCTGCAGCGAGGATGGAACTTTTTCCGGCCCGAGCGAAACGAGAGCTTCGATATCCTGCCTGCCTCGCAGCGTGTGTCCGAGACGATGTGGTATCTCGGCACGGCCGACGCTGTCTATCAGAACATCGACATCATCGAGAGCTACGGCCCGCACTTCATGGTGGTCCTGGCCGGCGACCACATCTACAAAATGGACTACGAGAAGATGCTGCAGCAGCACGTCGACTCGGGTGCGGACGTGACAGTCGGATGTCTTGAGGCCACTCTCGAGGAGGCTACAGCCTTCGGCGTCATGCATGTCGACACCAACAACACCATCATCAGTTTCCTTGAGAAGCCCAGGAACCCGCCCCCGATGCCCGGCAAGCCCGACGTCGCGTTGTGCAGCATGGGGATTTATGTGTTCGAGACGTCGTTCCTGATTGACCTTCTCAAGGACGATGCGGCCAATCCCAATTCGAGCCACGACTTTGGCAAGGATATCATTCCTCGCATCGTCAAGGAGGGCAAGGCGGTCGCGCACCACTTTTCTCAGTCCTGCGTCCGCTCAACCGAGGAAGCCAAACACTATTGGCGCGACGTGGGAACCGTTGACGCCTACTGGGAAGCCAACATCGATTTAACTGACGTCATTCCCGATCTCGACCTTTACGATCGCGCATGGCCGATTTGGACCTACGGCGAAATCACCCCGCCGGCCAAGTTCGTGCACGATGTCGACGGACGCAGGGGTCTCGCCATTCAATCTCTGCTTTCCGGCGGATGCATCGTCTCAGGCGCTGCAATCAGTCGATCACTGGTGTTCACCGGTGTGCATGTTCATTCGTATTCGACGATACACGAGGCGGTCATTCTGCCCTACGCCAGTATCGGCCGGCACGTTCGCCTCAACAAGGTGGTGATCGACAGTGAAGTCCGAATCCCCGACGGCCTGGTGGTCGGCGAGGATCCCGAACTGGACTCCAAGCGCTTCCGGCGCACCGAAAGCGGCGTGACCCTGATCACCGGTCCGATGATTGAAAAGCTCAGGAAATGAGCGCCCTGAAAGTTCTGTCCGTCGCCTCGGAGATCTTTCCGCTGGTGAAGACGGGCGGGCTTGCCGACGTCGCGGGCGCTCTCCCGCGTGCGCTTGCCTCGGAAGACGTCGAGATTCGGTCGCTCGTTCCCGCCTACCCGATCGTCATGGCGAAGCTTGGCGACGTCACGGTGGCGCGCGAATACGCAGATCTGTTCGGGGGCCCGGCGCGACTGCTGGCCGGCCACGCCGAGGGTCTCGACATTTTCGCGATCGACGCGCCGCATCTCTACGACCGTCCTGGCAATCCGTACCTGGGCCCCGACGGGCGCGACTGGCCGGATAATGCCCGCCGATTTGCGGCGCTCGCGAGGGTCGGCGCGGACATCGGACTGGGTTCGGAGCGCGCCTTTGAGCCCGACATCGTCCACGCTCACGATTGGCAGGCCGCGCTCACCCCCGCCTATCTCCGTTATGCCGAAGGCCGTCGGCCCGGCACAGTGATGACGATCCATAATCTCGCCTTTCAGGGTCATTTCCCCATTTCGGTATTTTGGGAGCTCGGATTGCCCGACCGGGCGCTGGCGATCGAGGGCGTGGAATATTTCGGCGGCGTCGGCTATTTGAAGGCGGGGCTTCAGCTCGCCGACGTGATCACGACCGTCTCGCCGACCTATGCGCGAGAGATCCTGACCCCCGAATTCGGCATGGCGCTGGACGGTCTCTTGCGCACGCGCTCCGGCGCGGTGCACGGCATTCTCAACGGCGTCGACGATGCCGTCTGGAATCCCGCCACCGACCCAGCTCTGCCGCAGAAATTCGGCCCGACTCGGGTCGACTTTCGGACGCGCAACAAAATCGTGCTTCAAGCGAAGCTCGGGCTGACGCCAGGCGATCGGCCGCTGTTCGCCGTCGTCTCGCGCCTGTCCCACCAGAAGGGCCTCGACCTGCTTCTGCAGGCAGTGCCGGCCCTGGTCGCCAAAGGCGCCCAGCTTGCCGTGTTGGGATCCGGAGAACGGACTTTGGAAAGCGGCTTCGCGGAAGCTGCGGACGCAAGGGCCGGCTCGGTTGGGTGCATTTTTGGCTACGACGAGGCGCTCGCCCACCTTTTCCAAGGCGCCGCTGACTTCATCCTTGTCCCTTCCCGCTTCGAGCCCTGCGGGCTGACGCAGCTTTGCGCCTTGCGCTACGGCGCCACGCCGATCGTTTCGCGTGTGGGCGGACTTGCCGACTCGGTGATCGACGCCAACGAGGCAGCCACTGCATCGGGGGTCGCCACCGGCGTCCAATTCTCCCCACTTTCGGTCGACGGCCTCACCTACGCCCTCGACCGGGCGCTCGCGATCTACCGCGATCCGGCGGCCATGCGGCGCATGAGACTGAACGGCATGCGCGCCGACGTCTCCTGGCGCGGTCCCGCGCGCCGCTACGCCGCGCTTTATCGTTCGATATCGCGGACGGCTGCATGAGCCGAGCCGAGGCGACCCTCGGGGTTGTCGTCCTGCCGCAAGGGCTCGAGGCGGCGTTGGCGCTGCCGAACGCCGAAGCCGCCTTTCTTTGCCTCTATGATGGCGATCGCGAGGTTTTCCGGGCGGCGATGAAACGCGACGACAATGCGGTGTTTCGAGGCCTCGCGCCTGGCTTCGGCGAAGGGGCGCGCTACGGTTTCCGGGTCGAAGGCCCTTATGATCCGGCGCGAGGGCGCCGGTTCGACGCTTCCAAATTGCTGGCTGACCCCTACGCCTTCGGCTTCGACCGTCCTTTCCGCCTGCATCCCTCGATGTTCAAACATGGCGAAGACAGCGGACCTTACGCGCCCAAAGCGATCGCAGGCGCCCCTGCCGGCGGCGAACCGGGAGGCAAGCGGGTCGCCGCCGAGTTGCTGGTCATCTACGAACTCAACCTGCGTGGTTTTTCGCGCCTCAATCCCGCCATTGCGCAAAGCGCTCGGGGAACATTTGCCGGACTCGCGCATCCGGCCTCGATCGCCCATCTGGCCGCGCTGGGGGCGACGGCGGTTGAAATCATGCCGGCCGACCCCTTTGTCGACGAAAGGCATCTTCCGCCGCTCGGCCTGGCGAACGCCTGGGGGTACAATCCCGTCGTGTTCGGCTCGCCCGACCCGCGCCTTGCTCCCGGCGGCTGGGCGGAAGTGCGGGCGACGACCGACGCCCTGCACGCAGCGGGGATGGAGGCGATTCTCGACGTCGTTTTCAATCACGACGGCGAAAGCGATCAGTTCGGGCCGACGCTCTCGTTCCGCGGCCTCGACAACGCCGCCTGGTTCCGCCTCGACCCGCGCGATCCGGCAACTTACGTCAATGACGCGGGCACCGGCAATTGTCTCGCGCTCGACCGGCCGCTCGTCGTCGACATGGCGATCGGCGCACTCCGGCGCTGGATGATTCATGGCGGGATCGACGGATTCCGTTTCGACCTCGCCACCGCGCTCGGTCGCGGACCGGACGGCTTCGACGCCAACGCGCCGTTTTTCCGGCAGCTTGCCGAAGACCCTGTTGTGCGCCAGGCGCGCCTTATCGCCGAACCCTGGGACCTCGGCCCCGGTGGCTATCGCCTCGGAGCGTTCGGCCCCGCCTTCGCCGAGTGGAACGACCGTTTCCGTGATGCCGCGCGCCGCTTCTGGCGCGGAGATCCAGGCGTGCGCGGGGAGATCGCGACTCGAATGGCCGGCTCGCGCGACGCGTTCCCTCGCGCCGCCGCCCCGTCGAAGAGCGTGAACTTCATCGTCGCGCACGACGGATTCACCCTCGCCGACTTGGTCTCGCACGAGAAGAAGCACAACGACGCGAACGGCGAACACAATCGAGACGGAACCGACACGAATTATTCCTGGAGTCACGGCGTCGAGGGGCCGACGGAGGACCCGGCTATCGTCGCGGCGCGGGCGCGCGACCAGCGCAACCTCCTCACGCTGCTGTTCGCCTCGCGCGGGACCCCGATGCTGGCGATGGGCTCCGAGCTCGGCTTCAGTCAGGGGGGCAACAACAACGCCTACGCCCAGGACAACGCGACGACCGCCATTCGCTGGAGCGAGGCCGACGCCTCGCTGATCGCCTTCACCCGCCGGCTCGCTGAGGCGCGCCGCGGCCACCCTGCCCTGTCGCGCGACGCCTTCCTGACCGGCGAACCGTTCGACTCCTCCGGCCTGCCCGACGTCGAATGGCGGGACGCGGATGGGCCGATGACGCCTTCCGCGTGGAACGACCAGGCCGGCCCGGTGCTGGTCGCGGTGTTCGCCGCTCCGCATGACGGCGGCGTCGACCGCGTCGCGGTCGCGATGAACCGGTCGAACGAGGAGGCGGAACTTCGCCTGCCTCAACCTCGCGCCGGCATGGCGTGGCGCACGCTCCTCGACAGCCACGACCCGGAGGCCCCGGAACGGCCGCTCGCCATCGCCGACCGCGAACGCCTTCGCGCCCGCGCATGTCTGATCCTTGCCGAAAGCCCTGCGACGGGCGGAGGCCTTCGCGGCGGTCCCCCAACCGCCGAAACCATCGACGCGCTGGCGGGCGCCGTGGGAATCGCCGGCGAATGGTGGGACGTCGGCGGAAAGCGCACCATCGTCTCGCCCGAGACCAAGCTCGCGCTCCTGACGGCGCTCGGGCTTGAGGTCGGCAGCGAATCCCAGGCGCGCGAAAGCCTGGGCAGCCTGATCAACCAGACGCGTCGGCGCCGCCTTCCCCATTCGCTGGCGCTGCGCGCCGACACGCCGCTCACCGTCCCGCTGCGCGACGCGCCGGCAGGCGCGGAGGCCAGGATCGAGCGCGAGGACGGAAAGATCCTCGAATGGCGGATCGGCGCCGGCGAAGGCGCTCCGATCGCCCTTCCCGACAGCCGCACGGTCGAGGAGCGGGCGATTCCGCTCCCGGCCCTGCCGATCGGCCGCCATCGGCTGACCGTCGACGGCTTCGCCTGCCAGCTCACGATTGCGCCAGCGGAGTGCCACGGCCCCGCCGCCTCCGAGCGAAGACGGTTCGGAGTCACAGGGCAGCTCTACGCGCTGCGGCGCGCCGGCGATCAGGGGGTCGGCGACTTTTCGACCCTGGCGCTTGCTGGCGAGGGCGCGGGCGGCGCGGGAGCCGCCTATTTGGGCGTGAGCCCCATGCATATGCTGTTCCCGCACGACCGCGAGCGGGCGAGCCCCTACCATCCTTCGGACCGGCGCTTTCTCGATCCGATGCTGATCGACGT
This sequence comes from uncultured Alphaproteobacteria bacterium, assembly GCA_963741405.1. Classification (GTDB taxonomy): domain Bacteria; phylum Pseudomonadota; class Alphaproteobacteria; order Rhizobiales; family Beijerinckiaceae; genus Roseiarcus. Next base: position 527,712 of record CAVUHX010000039.1, on the reverse strand, counting down.
TCTGAACGCCGACCTGCCCCGCGACGAGGCGCTCGAAACTGCGCTCGCAGGGCTTGCCCCGGCCGTCGCCGCGGCTTCGGCCACCCGGCTCGTCGACTATCCAGCCGTATGGACCGTCAAGCGCGCGGCGCTGGCGGCGCTCCATGCGGCTTTCGCCTGCGCCCGTCTGGCGCGGCCGGAGGATCCGATCTTCGCCGAGCGACAGGCGTTCGTCGAAGCCGGCGGCGATGAGCTGAGGCGGTTCGCGGCGTTCCAGGCGATAGCGGCCGGCGACGCCGGCGCGGACTGGCGGTCCTGGCCAGAACCCTTGCGCAACGGCGAAACGAAGGCGATCGAGGAGGCCATCGGCAGGCAGGCCGACGCCTTCGACTTCGCGCTCTTCTGCCAGTGGCTCGCCGACAGACAGCTCGGGCGGGCGGCGGCGCAGGCGCGCGAGCGCGGCCTCGAGATCGGCTTCTACCGCGATCTGGCCGTCGGGGCGGCGCCGGACGGCGCCGAGGCCTGGGCGCACGCCGGCGCGCTGGCGCAGGGCGCCTCGGTCGGCGCCCCGCCCGACCCGTTCTCCGTCCAGGGGCAGAACTGGAACCTGCCCGCGCCCAATCCGCTCGCCGGCGCCCGCGAGGGCTGGGCGGCGCTGAGCGCCCTTTATGCGGCCAACATGCGCCACGCCGGCATGCTGCGCATCGACCACGCGATGGGTCTGCAGCGGCTTTTCCTGATCCCCGACGGCGCGAGGCCGGCGGAGGGCGCCTATCTCGCCTATCCGCTCGACGACCTCATCGGGCATATCGCGCTCGAAAGCCAAAGGGCCACGTGCATGGTCGTCGGCGAGGACCTCGGCACGGTGCCGGAAGGGTTCCGCGCCCGGCTGACGCGGGCGAACATCCTCGGGATGACGGTGCTCTGGTTCGAGCGCAAGGGCGCCGAGATCCTGCCGCCGGCGGCCTATCCGCCGCTGTCGGTCGCCTGCGTGGCGACCCACGATCTTGCGACGCTCGCCGGCTGGTGGCAGGGCGCGGACATCGCCGAGAAGCTGTCGCTCGGCCTCATCACGCTGCGGACGGCGGGCGAAGCGGTCGCGGAGCGGCTCGAGGAGAAGCGCGGCCTGGTCGCGGCGCTCCTCTCCGCCGGGCTGATCGGGGCGGCGCCCGCCGAGGACGCGCCGCTCGACGACGCGATCGCCGCGGCCGTGCACGGATTGATCGGCCGCTCGGGCTCGCTCCTCGCCAGCGCCCAGTTCGACGATCTCGTCGGGGAGACGGCGGCGACCAACCTGCCCGGCACCGACCACGAGCGGCCGAACTGGCGCCTCAAGCTTGGCCCCGACGTCGCCGCGGCTTTCGCCAGCCGGCGGGCGCGCGCGATCCTGGCCGCGCTGGCCGCGGGCCGGACATAGGTTTTGGAAAATCGCCGCTACCGTTGCTTTGGCGTCAGGTTAGCGTATGCCATCAACGATTTCAGGAGCTTGCATTCCGATTTAGCGTCGCGCCGAAAATTCGGCTCCGACAGCGCCCCGCACCGTGCGGCGCTGAGCGCGGGTCCGTAGGAACGTCGCGCCGAGCCGTTGGCGGTCTTGTCGGCGACTCAACCTTTTCAATCGCTTGGGCGCCAAATTCTGCACTTTTCGCGCGGCGCGAGCGGCGGCCGACCGGCTCTGCCATCGACTAAGTTGCGTATTTGGGCTCCTGGACCGAGCCCGAAACCAATTGTAGCAGGGATTCCTTCGTTTGTACATCTTTTGTTCTGAGCGTCCGTAGATACGTCTCACTCTGGCGACCGCGCGGCTTCACATCGGGTAGCAGGCGCTGACTTTGACGTTGATGTTCGGCAGGGCGGGAATGAAGGTCGGAACGCCGTAGGTCGCGCTCACCTGCGATCCGCAGGGCGCATTCGTCGTCGCCTTGAACGCGCTCGCCGTGACCGGCAGCCCGGCGGTGGCGCGCACCGCGTAGGCTTCGGTGGCCGTGGCGTCGGCGCATGTCGTTTTCAGGACGACCGCGCAGCGCGAAGCGGCGTCCACGGCGCGCTGGAGCGAAAAATCGGCCCAGAGCCGGAGACTGACCTGCGCCAGCCCGAACAGCGCCATGAAATAGATCGGCGAAGGCAGGGCGAATTCGACCGCAGTGACCCCGTCCGCGCGGCGCACGAATGAGCACTGGGTCATTGGATGCGCAACGCGATCCGATTCGTCGGCCAACGTGAGGATCCTTTCGCGCGCGAACTGGGTGCAAATTTCTCTATGGAAAACATGCGCTGGCGGTCAGCGGGACGCCGACGTTCGCCAGAACTGCGGCGAGTTGCAGCGTGACCGACCCGACGACCTGATGTCCGCAAGCGGGGTGGAAGCCGTGAAGGTCGGAGCGCCGGCGCCGGGTAGAAGGCGGTACGCAGGCGGGCGAGATCGTCGTGGAAGACGATGTCGGGCACCCAACGGAGGCGGTTCTCGACGCCCCGGTGGGCTCGCACGGCCCGGCGATGGTCTTGGCCTCGAGCCCGGCGGAGGATAGATGATATATCGACGCCCGCGCGCGAGGGTGCCGTTTTGTTAGGCGCGACTTTCGACCATGCCGATCATCGCCAGATGCGGGAAACGCGGCCTTTCACTGAACCGTGATCTTGGCGGCCGTCCGCGGGATCATCATAACCGAATCGTGTAGCGTGACCGCTCCGATCGAGTAATAGATCCCAGTCGGTTGAAACGGATATTGCACTTCCCCTAGGACGACATAGCTGTTCAGCGAGCCGTTGAAGGCTCCCGCTATTGAAGGATCGACCGACATCTGTTGGCCGAGAGGGCGGGTTGTGCCGTTGGCGTTTGCCCAACTCCCCTCGACCGTTCCCGTGGTTACGCCGTTCGTGGTGGTGACCAGCAATTGCGACACCACCACTTTGGCCCCGCTGCCATCATAGGGATAGAGGATCAGGTTCGGATAGCTCAGGATTTGGTTGAGTTCGGCGGCCGTGATGGTGGCCGATCCGGCGTTGTTGGCCTGGGCGAAAATATCGGCCACCGTCAATGCGCTGAGCGTCACCTTGCGCTGCACTCCGAAGATCTGGCCGCCGTAGACGAAAAGGCTAATGAACAGCAGCGCGACCGGCAGGATCAGCGCAAATTCGGCGGCGGCCATGCCGCCGTCCTCGTTCAACACGGCGCGCGACGCCCGACGCGCGGCCGACAGGTGATTGACGGTCCCTCCCTTCGTCATAGCGGCTCGACTCGAAATATCTGTGTCGAAGCCATCAGCATCTTGCCATTCCCCAGGTTCGCGAAATTGAGGCCGAGCGGGCCGCCGTAGACGGGCCATGGATACATCACGACCAACAACATGTCGGTGCCCGAGGCGCCGGCGTTGGCGCCTACGTCGACGGTCGGCGTGCCTATGAGTTTCCCCGTGGAGTTGAATTGCGGCAACAGCGACGCGAGATTGGTCGTGCCAGCCGGCAACGGCGTCAGTTCAACGACGACCTGCGAGCAGTCGAAGAGCGCGGTCAGTTCCGTGCAAATCTGCGCCTTAAATTGGGCGGTGGTCATCGACCCCGTCTGATTGGTCATGACGACTCTTGCGCCCTGTTCCGCCGCCGACTCGAAATAAGCCTTCATGAGAAAGATCGTCGCGGCCTGCAGCGTGGCGAGGGCAATCCCAAAAAACAATGGAGCAATCAAAGCGAACTCGACGGCGGGCGACCCCTGCTCGTTGCGCGCGAACAATCGCCAAAGGCGGGACACGCTATGTAAGAGTTTGCCGACGATCGGCATTGTGGCCTGATCCTAGAGGATACCGCAAGAATATGTTGCGCGCCAAGATTTAACGCCGTCTTATATTCGACACGCATTTGCCGCACATCATGCGCCTGCGAGCTACTGGGACATCGTCCAACGAGACAATCCTCGAAAGGGCGTCCAGACGAGCAGGCGGACACCTCGCCGCCGCAAGTCGGCCACCGGAATGCGACAGGACGGTGCGCCGCCAGCACTCGGCGCCGGCCAAAATCAACTCATCAAACCAGTGTATCCACTACATATAGACGAGCCTGGGACAACGGGATAAGCCTTCGCCATGCTGGCCACGCTGGACGAAATGGAACTTATTACTAACGTATACATACCGATGATCGCTTGTTTTATCCAATTGCGGTAACCGTAATCCGGCTCGATATTCAATTTGAATGCAGCTCAATAGGGAACATTGACGGAAAGCCGAATATTATTGGATTAAATTAGCTGCCCGTTTAAGTTCCTGCTGTTTCATCTAAAAAGTGTGGCTTCTACGCGCACGGCCCATGTCAGGATCGCGGCGTTGAATCTATTCCGAGCGGGACCCATGTCGAATTCTCCTGTCGGCCACTTCTTCAAAGAACGCGGCGGCAACGTCGCGACGATGTATGCGCTAATGGCGCCGGTGCTCCTGTTTGCGGGCGCGGCGGCGATCGACTATGGGCGAGCCGCGCAGATTCACTCCAAGTTGAGCGGCTTGGCCGACGCCGCCGCGCTCGCCGCGGTGACGCCCAACATGCTGCAGCAGAGCGACAGCGTCGCGCAGGCTGCAGCGACTTCCTTGTTCACCGGCCTCGCAAACGGCATTTCGGGTCTCGCTCCTGGCGCGACGACCGTCACCGTGACGGTCACCACCGGCGCCGATCCCTTGGAGCGCAACGTCACAGTCAACTACAGCACGGCGGTGAACATGATATTCTGGCGGGTGCTCGCGATAAGCTCGCTTCCCATGTCGGGACGCTCGTCAGCGAGAGCTCAGATCCCGCCGAACCTCGATTTCTACGTTCTACTCGACAATTCCCCCTCGATGGTCTTGCCAGCGACGCAAGCCGGCATCAATCAGATGGAGAACTTGACTCCGAAGCAGGACGGCGGCAACGGCTGCGCCTTTGCCTGCCATCAGGCCAGCACCAATAATGGCGACTCGGCCGGCAACCCTTGCGCCAACGGCACGGCGCCAACTCTGAACGCAAATATGCAAACGGCGTCGCCCCCGAGCAGCGCGATCTACTGCAAAACCTCAAGTCAAGGCGCGCAAATCGACAACTATGGCCTCGCCCGGAACAACAACATCACCTTGCGCCTGGATGAATTGAACAGCGGCGTTTCGGCCCTGCTGCAGACGGCGTCCACGACGGCGCAGTCGTCGCAGTTTGCGTCGCCGCCGCAATACCGCTTCTCGCTCTACTCCATGGATTCGGTGTGGTCGATCGGCCTCAAGCAGCTCATGCCTTTGACGGCAAATTATGTCAGCCAGTGGAGCACCAACTCCGCCAATTTCGGCGTGATGGAGATGTATTCCAACAACAACAACTGCGCGACTTCAGCCTGCACTTCCGCCTCCGGCCCCGGGGACGTCGGCACGAACTACGACGACTCGCTCGGCAAGCTCAGCCAGTCGAGCTACATCCCCAATCCCGGCACTGGCACGAATCAGCCAGGCGACACGCCGCAAGAGGTTCTGTTCATCGTCACCGACGGCGTCGAGGACGAGCAAGGCAGCAAGCGTTTTGAACAGGCGATCAACAATCTGGGCAACGCTCCGGACGGCAACCCCTTGGGAACCAACTGGTGCACGACCATCAAGAACCGCGGCATCAAGATCGCAATTCTCTATACCGACTATCTGGCCGTGCCGGCCAACAGCTGGTATCAGCAGAAGATCGCGCCGATCCAGTCCGACATTGGTCCGTCCCTGCAGGCCTGCGCGACGCCCGGCTTGTTCTATGAGGCGGCGATCGGCGCCGACCTCGGACAGGCGCTCGCCGCGCTGTTCGCGGCGGTCACGCACACTGGCCACTTGATCTACTGACGCCGTGCGGCGGTGAGCGCGTCGAGTCGCGCTCAGCCGATTTCAGTCTCGCTGCTCCGGTTGCGTTCGCCAGCGCGGCTTTGCTCGCCGACACGCTCGAAGAGCTGCCGGGCCAACTGGCCAAGTGGTTCGACGAGCTGCGGCCCCGGAATTGGGCGGCCCGCACACTCGCGCTCGGTCACTGCAACTGGTGCAATAGGGCACGTACCAGGGGAGCGAAATGGCCCTCCGAATGGCCGATGCGAGCCAGGGTCAGGCTCTGGTTCGTAGGCGCCGGCCTTAACGCCGGGCGCGTCGCCGGCGACGTCAGCGCGACGACGCCGGTGGAATTCGCGCTGGTCGCGCCGCCGGACTGGGTGGCGACCGCGCCTGCCTGAACGGCGGTCATCGGATGGCTGTTGACGGTCGTCGTTCCCTGATAGCCGACGACCGCAGAGAGGAACAAAGGCGCCTTGTCGGATACCGACACCCAATAGCAGTTCGACGTGCAACCCGCGGCGGTCGTCGGGTTGCCGACAAACACTGCAACGTTCCCGACGCCATCGACGAAGCCGTGTTCGGCGGCTGCAGCCCGCGCAACGGCGACATAGTTCGTTCCGCCTTCCATGCCGGCGGCGATGGCGGCGGAATCCGCGGCGTTCTGCATCGCACGCTGGTGCAGTTGCCATTAGGACGCCTCGACCGCAAGCCCCGCCACGCCGATGACGATCGGGCTGACGGCGGCGAACATGACCAAGACCGCGGCGCCATCGGCTTCCATCAGTTCGTGAAGTCGCGAAAAACCAGCGCTGCGCCACGCCGCCCCGAGGCGATCGACGTTCACTCTGAAGAATACGCCCATGACACGCATCCGTGAACTCCCGGAGCTGGCCCCGCAACGCGCCATAGCTGTGCATGATTTCAGGGCGTCGATTGCGCGACCCACCCAGAGACGCCACAAGACGTTGAGTTGATTGGTATCTGTTAACATCGCTTGCTCGGGGCGGACCGGGCCAATTCGCCGCCAACTCCGGGTTATGAGCGCCACCACCTGCCGGTGCTTTGCAAACGGCGCTCGCTACCGACGGCTCACATCGGGTAGCAGGCGCTGACATTGACGTCGATGTTCGGCAGGGCGGGAATGAAGGTCGGAACGCCGTAGGTTGCGCTCACCTGCGATCCGCAGGACGATTCGTCGCCGTGAACGCGCTCGCCGTGACCGGCAGCAGCGCTCGCCGCATAGGTTTTGGTGGCCGTGGCGTCGGCGCATGTCGTTTTCAGGACGACCGCGCAACGTGACCCGATTGGTGTGCTGAATGCGTTCCTTGAGCAGCCTGCCGCGCTCGCGCGTCAGGCGCCGGCGATCCTCTTCTTCCGGGCTCGGCGCGCGAACCATGGAACAGACCCGCCGCTCGCCGCGAGCCCACGCCATCAGCGTCCGCAACAGCGTCTCGCCGTCGATCGCATCGGTCTTGGCCCGCCGATGCCGCCGGTCGACCGCAATCGAAGCCGCGTCGACCACCTGGCTCTCGATCCCCTCGGCGATGAGCAAGCGATGAATCGAAAACCCGTCCAATCCCGCTTCCTGAATGACGACCGTCTTGATCCCAACGCCATCGCCCTGCTCGGCCTTCGCCCGCGATCGCGAAAGAAGGTCGAGCACGCCGGCGCCGTCCCCCTCGACCTCATGCCTGGAAAACTTCTCGCTGCCCGGACTGTTGATCGTAACGCTACGAGCCCACCTTCAGCTTCATGCACGACCACTGGCGCAGCGCCACGTAGATCGTGTCCTGCAAGGTGATCGTCCCGACCGCTTCGCCGATCACCGGCGGCGTATAGGCGTAGGCGACAGTGCCCATGAGGAGATTGGTCGAGGACGACGCGACCGAGTTCGGCAGCGTGACGGCGTGCGCGGTCGTGGCGAGAGCGGTCCCGTGCGACGGCATCGGCTCGCTCCACTGGACGGTCGCGGTCGTTCCTCCCGAGTCGACGTTGATCTCGGAGACGACCATCGTCATCTTCGACACGTTCGTCCCCGTCACCGGGTTCGTGCCCGAAGTCGGCTTGACGTAAGGGTAGAGGACGTTCGCCGCATTGTTGAGAATATTGTCGACCGATGGACTGGTTGACCGACGCCGCCAGGGACGCAGTTGCTCTGCGGTGCACGCGCCGCCTGTCTGCGTTCCCTGCTGGGAGACGAGGTCAGTGATCGTGTGGGCGGTCAGGGTGACCTTGCGCTGGATGGCGATCGCCTGCCCCCAGATCGCGATCAGGCCGAGCAGGCCGACCGCCACCGGCGCGATCAGCGCGGCCTCGATCGCCGCGACGCCCCTCTCGTCGCGAAGCCATCGGAAAGGAACGACAAACCCTGCGAGCCGCATCGATCGCGCCCCTTATTGCTCGTTCTGGAAGACCTGGGTCGAGCTCATGAACAGCGTTCCGTTCGCCAGATCGCTGAAGACGAGGCCGAGCGGGCCGGCGACGACCGGCCACTGGTACATCACCCTCAGGATCATGAGCTGTCCTGGCGAGCCCGGGTTGTAGTTCCAGGCGTTGGACACCTGGCCGCTCGAGCCGTATGTCAACGTCGGCGGCGTCAGGATCAGCGCATCGCTGGACTTGGCGGAAATCGTCTGCGCCTCGAGGTCGACCATGACGCCGGAGCAGCTGAACAGGGCCGGCAGATTGTCGCAGACCGCGGTCTTGAAGCTCGCCTGCCCCGACGAACCGGCAACCGGCGCCTGACGGGTCAGGACGAGCCGCGCGGCCTGTTCGGCGGCGTTCTCGAGCTCGGCCTGGGCGAGGTAGATCACGGCGATCTGCATGGCGCCGAGGATCAAAGCGATGACGAGCGGCGCGACGAGGGCGAATTCCACCGCCGTCGTCGCGCCGGTGTCGCCGCCGGCGCGCGCGAGCCAGAGGCTGGCCCTGGCTCGCGTTTTCGACATTTCGAGGCGCATTTCGAGAGACCCGGCGGAGGCGTCCTATTGGACCAATTGCGGCGCGGCGCCGTAGGTGGCGGTCTGGGTTGTGCTGTAGTAGCCGTTGGCCGCCATGCCAGGCTCCGGTCCGCAGGTCGTCGCCACGGTGTAGAAATAGTCCTGCTGCGGCGTGGTGCTCGCGTTGGTCGCCGAGGACTTAGCCGTGGCGTAGCTCGTTCCAACGATGCTGCCGCCGTCCTCCCATTCGTGGCCGACCGTCTGTCCGCAGGGGAACATGGTCGTGGCGGAGACGCTGGTCGAGAACACGTTGGTGTTCTGAACCGACTGCGCCGGGAAGAAGTTGACGAACATGAATTGCCACGACTGCGCTTTGCTCGAGTTATACGAGGCGTTCGCGCCGGTGTTCGGATTGCAGATCGCGTTATAGCTCGTATAGGCGGGGTTCGAGCCCTGGTTGAGCTCGGATTCGGAACAGACGGTCCAGCCGACGCTCTCCTGCGTCGGCGTGTAGGGACTGAGGCAGCTCGTGAGCTGGCTGCCTGTCTTGCCCGAGCACTTCGCGTTGGCGGCGGTCTGCGCCAGCGCCTGGGTCGCGTAACAGGCTGTCGGGAAGGTATACGAGCCCGACGACCAGTTTCCCAGCATCCAGGGCTTGGACGGCGGGCAGGGACCCTGCATGACGTTTTCGACCATGAAGAGGTCGGCGTACTGCCCGAGGTTGACCGAGGTCGGTCCCGTCAGCGTCCCGTAGCCGGAGCCGAGCGAACCCAGTTTCAGGCCGGTCATTCCATTGGCCGCGTCGGTTCCGACGGTGACGTTGGCGGATCCGCTGGCCGTGCTGAGACTCGACGGCTGATAGATCCAGTCCCCCATCGAGGTGTAGGTGTTACCCGCGGAGCCGTTAGCGAAGGGAAGCGCGTAGAGCGTCACGTGCTTGTAGTACCAGCCCTTCGCTCCGACCAGGTTCAGGCTGAGCTGTTGCGGCCATTGCAGGCTCGCCCCCGCGGTCGCCGAACTCGTGAGCGTCTGGGAGTTCGAACCCGGCAGCCAGGAAATGTTGTTGAACAGGGGCGTGTAGGTTGTCGTCCCCTGGGTGTAGAACTGGCCGACCTGCAGCGTCTTGCCGCCGCCGGTCGTGCAATCGCCGCCGCTGACGAGGCAGGCGTGGAAATCGCCGATCGTCGCGCCGGACGGCCCATCCGCGGTCAGATAGGCTTGGGCCGCAGTTTTCAGCGCCGCCACGTTGTTGAGATAGGTCGAAGGGTTCTGGGCGCCCAGCTTCGCCGCGGCCAGCGACGCGGAATCGACGCCCGCCTGGAGCCGCGTCCTCGTGGTGACGGCGCTCGAATAGTCGATGGCCGCCGCGGTCACGATGATCGCGGTCAAAAGGCCGCCGGCAAACAGAAGTGATGTCGTTCCGCGTTGGTCGCGTCGAAACGAGTGCAGGCGGTCTGACAATGGTGTTTTCATGGCTCTGCTCTTCGATCCCCAAAGCGCAATGCGAAAGTCGTATTGCATTGTACGCGCGTATGGCGATCTATAAATACAATTGATTACGTCTTTGTTTGCTAATTGCGTAAATATTTATTCATGCTACTTCCAGTAACGTAAGTATTAGAATAAAACTAGCCGCATGTTTAATACAGAAGTAGCTGTCAAATATCCGAAAGAAACTCCGTGAACTAGAGGCGATCGGCTCTCGTCATTATCGCATGCTTACGTATGGATCGTAATCTTATTCGTCACGCTGACTCCGTCTGTTCGACTTCCAGATCGAAAGCGGTTGTGGTCGCATTGGCCAATGATGCTTACATTCAATCCGCATTCTCCAACGTTTACTTGTTATGTTATGAATTTACGCGCGGAACTCCGTTGTCCAGGGCAGATTGTCGCAGTCTGGCGAGGCGGCGGACGAGAGGCCGGCGCATTCGCCGCCGTCGGAGGCGGTCTCATCGTCGCTGCTCATCCGGGACTCCCCAAGGCGAGCGACCCGATGACGAAACTGAACAGAATCGAGGGGATTCCTGAGATCGGTGTCAACAAAAGAGGCCGCCTTTCGGCGGCCTCGGAATTCAGCGGGCTGAAAGCGTTTCAGGCGAGCGCCGAGACGCTGTCCTTTTGCCCTCGGCGAAGGCCCGCGTAACCAAGACCGGCAAAGCCGAGGAGCAGCATGCCCCAGGTCGAGGTTTCAGGAATCGTGGGTGTTGCGCCCGGGACGGAGAAGCCCATCTGCTTGATCTGATCAAAGTTCTCGCCGCTCGATACCGAAACCACGACCTGCGACACCAGCAACCCCACCGTGCCCGGCGTCTCGTCGAAGCCGATCGCGCGGAAGTCGCCGCTGTTGTCGACCGTGGTAAACGTATGGCTGGCCGTCGTGTTGTCCGAGAAGGTCACGTCGAATATCACGTCGCACGCCGTGCCTTTCGAGCACTTTGTGGCCCTGTCCACCATGCCCCGCATCATGAACCCGTCGAACAAGTCCATGCCCGGCGTCACCGTCATCATCGTCCAGGTGTTATCGGCGGCCTTGATGTTCGCCTGGCCATTGCCGATCGTGACGGGGCCATTGGTCAGGAAGTTGAAGTCGGCATCGCTGTTGTTCTTTGAAAAGGTCGATGACCTAGCGTCAGGCGAGCGCCGAGACGCTTTCCCTGCCCGCCTTCCGGAAAGCTGCGTAACCGAGGCCCGCGAAGCCGAGGACCATCAGCGTCCATGTCGCAGGCTCGGGCACGGCGACCATGGTGCTCCCGCCGATTATCCCGGTATTCCGATTGCCCGTATTGAACACGTCCGCAGCGAACAACACCGCCTGATGGCCCGGAGGATTGCTGCTCAAATCAAATGCCGGAGAATTCAAGGCAAGAGTCGATACCTCAAAGCTCAAGCTCTTTTGAGCATGGTCATTCAAGGCGTAGTCGACACTATAGTCGAACATGCCAAACCCGTCCATTTTTTGAGCCGTCGATCCTACGGACAGGTTAGTCGATAACGGGGTGATCGTTATTGCCGGATCGCCAACCAGGCTGAAAGCGAACGCGCCAAAAGCCGTGCTCTGATTGACTGTCAAGTCGCTCGCCAAGTTCAGGACAAACTTGACGACCCCAGGGCTTTCCTGCGTGATGGTCACAGTGCTGAACGGCGTGGCGTCCACAAGACAACCGCTACAGTCATCGAGATTGAGCTCATACGTGTCCGCCAGCGCCGGGCCGGCAAGGTACCCGCCCGCGACGGCCAGTGGGAGGCTCGCCAATGCCGCGACCACACCCAAGGCCCGATATCGGATTTTCCCCACCTCTCTCTCCTTATGTTTAGGCGTTGTTCACGCACCATCTTCCGGGCGCGGCCCTATGATGGAGGCTGTCCTCTCGCCGGACCACGCGAGGCGGCGTCCGACGGCCTCGCGTGTCGTCACGCTGGATGGTCGCGTCAGGCGAGGGCGGAGACTCTCGTCCTGCCCGCCTTGAGGAAGGCCGCGTAGCCGAGGCCGGCGAAGCCCATGACCATCATCGCCCAGGTTGAGGGCTCGGGAACGACGCTGAACACCAGCCAGGACGGCGATCCGTTCGCCTCGATGTAGTCGATGGTGAACGGACCGGCTCCGATGCCGAATGTGCCCGTCGTCTCGGCGACTTGAGTCGGCCAGCTGTAGCAAACGCCGCCCGGGCACGTCGCCGAGTAGACCGATGCGCCGTCATCGTGCGTGATCGTGGCCGTGCCGGCGCCGGTCACGCCGTCGACTCGTATGTACGAATACCAACTGTTGCCCAGCGAACTCATGGACGTATCCAAAAAGTCCGACAGGGACGCATACTCGCCTCCGGGGCTCGCGAACCCCACGATCCTGGTCTGGTCGAAGAACTGGCCGAACAGGTTTTGGGTCGGGTCAGCTCCGTTGTTGGCGGCGTTGTTCACCCAGTTGATTGGCCCCGTATAGGTAAACGCCGCGGCGGCCTGATCGAGGGCGCTCGGATTCGGGTCCGCCGCCTGGTCCGGGGTGACGGTTCCGAGCGAGGCGGTGTGGCCATATCCGCCCCAGACGTAAACGGTTACGTCGGCTCGCGCCGGTCCGGCGAGCGCCGCAACGCCGATAATGGTCGCGATCGCGCTGGCGGCCAGAATTCTGGATCTGTATGTCATGGAATTCTCCCTAGTTTGCTAACTCGAGTGAACTCGGTCAGGACGTTGCGCCTTTGAATTCCGTTTTCTCGAAGGCTGCTCTCCGCCCTGACCATTGCTGGCGCTTTCACGCCGAGGTCAGGCGAGCGCCGAGACGCTCGCCCTGCCCGCCTTGCGGTAGGCCGCGTAGCCGAGGCCGGCGAAGCCGAGGACCATCATCGCCCAGGTCGACGGTTCGGGCGCCCCCGCCATGTCGAACTCGAAGGCCGGCACTCCTACGCTCGCCGAGAATGCGGTAAAGGGCTCAGTGTCGGATATCCGGATCCACGCGTTCGTTATCGGGCTGGATTGGTCGCCCGTCCCGGCCAACGACGGGATTTGCGCAATCAGCTGAGTCGCCGTGAGCGCGTCGCCGTTGTTCAGCAGAGTGATGACATTGTCGCGGCCGTCCCCGGCCACACTGTCGATCGAACCCCAGTAGATATCGAAGCTGTTCAGGGAATGATCGAAAGTGACGGTCGCGGGCGCGCCTGGCGTGCCGAACAGATAGTTCGACGTGTCGCCGGCAGGCGGAGCGCTAACGTTCGCCGTCAGGCCGTTGGCGATTTTGCCTGTCCAGCTGACCAGCCCATATCGGGTCATTGTCGTGCCCGACGTAGAATCGACCGCGTTATTGTCGAACGCGAGAGTATTGTCCGTCGGCGCCAAACTAACCGTGACGGAGCCGGCGTTCGCAACCGTCACCGTGGCGAGGCTCGCCAATGCTGCGGCCGTTCCCAAGGCCAGATTCCTGAATTTCCCCATCTTTCTCTCCTCTTGTTCGTGTTTTGTTCACGCGCCGCCTCCGGGGCGCGGTTTCAAGTCGGAGGCTGTCCTGTCAGCCGCGCCCCGCGAGGCCGGCCTCCGGCGGCCTCGCGTGTCGTCGCAGGGGAAAGGCGTCAGGCGAGCGCCGAAACGCTCGCCTTGGCCGCCTTGCGGAAGGCTGCGTAGCCGAGGCCCGCGAAGCCCATGAGCATCATCGCCCAGGTCGAGGACTCGGGAATGCCGGGCCCGAAGCCCTGGGTCACCCCGAAGCCCTGTCCGCCCGGCCCGACAGGATAGAGCGCATAGGCGACGGCCGCCGGATGCGCCTGGGCCCACGTCACGTCCGCCGCAATCAAGGCGTTGATCCCAGGGTCGGCCGATGTGACCGCGCCGCCGTACTCGAGCAGCCAGATCGCGCCTTGGACGGCGACAATCGGATCGGTGTCGGCGGGCGCCGACTTGTAGTAGTTCGAGCCCAGATTCGCCAGGGCCTGGATCTCCTCCGGCACGCCAGACGGCAACGGGTTTCCACCTCCCACCGTCGTGCTCGAATCGTAGGCCAGCGGCGCGAACGTATAGCTCAGCGGCGGATTGTAACCGCCAAGGTTAATCGTGTGGAACACGTCGACGCAAAACACCGGAATGATGCTGTTGCTCGTCGTCGTCAGAAGGATCACGCCAGCCGCTTCGGTTCTGCTCCCCGCGTTTCCACCACTAAGCTGGACGAACGCGGAACCATAGCTCGGGTCGAGACCGACATACGTGATGTCGACCTGCTGCGCGGAAGCCATGGCTGTCGTCGCGAGCAGCGCCGCCGCTGCCGTGCATGACAGAAGAATGTTTCTCATAGAGACTCTCCCCAGATGCCCTTCAACCCGCCAGGGCGCCCCGCCACAGCATCCGCTCGAACGTTCCGTGTCCTCAACTTCGCGATCGTCAGCGGTTGTGGCCCGCCTCGACTGTTGACGCTGATCCCGATCCCTCCTCCGCCCATTTCTCCTTGTTCTGTGGGCGGGGGCTGGTTTCGAATCGTTTAAATATGAACAAATCTTGTTGAAAGAGTGACAACCTCGCCACAACCTCCGGTAACGCCTCTTGACACCCGTTGTTAACGTCATGATTTTCCGTGGAAAATGCCCTGCCTGAGGCACATTGTCGCAGCGTAACGCCGATCATGAGAAACCGTGCGGCGCCGCCGAGAAACCTTACGACGCCCGCCGCGAAACCCTGCGGCTCACGCGCGCCATTTCGACGATTCGAAACGCGGTTCCGAAAGCGTGCTGCAGCGACCGGCCAGAAAGAGAGGGGCCGCCTTCCGGCGGCCCAAGGTCTCGGCTGTCCTGGCGCTGATTCGCTGCTGAAATAGGCAGTCCAAACCGCTCAATTGTCTTCAGTTTCGTCGCTCGGTCGGCTAGGATCGCCCATTGGCGGACGTAGGAAACGGATCGTCGAGCCTGAAGCTGGGGAATGGGCCCGAAGACCTCCCGGCGCTCGCTTTGAGGAGGCTCGTATGAGCGGCGCCGACCAGCCCCCCTCCCCTGGCCATGGAAGCAAAGACGACGCGCGCCCGAGCGGCTTTCCGACGGTCGGCATCGGCACGTCGGCCGGCGGCGTGCATGCGCTGCAAACGTTCTTCGAGAGCCTGCCCGACGATGTGAACGCCGCCTTCGTCGTCGTCGTCCATCTCGACCCGGAGCATCAGAGCGAACTGCCGGCGATTCTCGCGGCGCGCACCAAAATGCCGGTCACCCAGGTGTCCGGCCGCACCCGAATCGAGGCGGGCCATGTCTATGTCATCCCGCCCAACCGTCAGCTGCTCGTCGCCGACCAGCATCTGGCGCTCGCCGAATTCGACGAGCCGCGCTGGCGGCGGGCGCCGATCGATCTGTTTTTCCGTTCGCTCGCCGCGCAGCGGGGCGACGACTTCGCCATCGTCCTCAGCGGCGCGGGATCGGACGGCACGGTCGGGATCAGGGCGATCAAGGAGGCCGGCGGCATCATCCTGGTGCAGGACCCGGAGGAGGCCGAATACGGCTCGATGCCCCGCAGCGCCGTCGCGACCGGCCTCGCCGACCTCGTCCTGCCGGTGCGCGAGATCGCCGCGCGGCTGCCGGAGCTGATCGCCGATCGCGCACGGGACGAGGCCGTGGAGTAGGACGAGGCGGACAGCAAGGACTTGCAGCGCATCCTTTCCCTCCTGCGCGTGCGGACCGGTCACGACTTCACGAACTACAAGACATCGACCGTCCGGCGGAGGATCCTCCGCCGGATGCAGGTGGCGCGCGCGTCCACCATGGCGGACTACGTCGCAATCCTGCGCGACAATGCGGCCGAAGCGCAGGCTTTGTTCGCCGACCTGCTGATATCGGTGACGACCTTCTTCCGCGACGCCGGCGCCTTCGACAAACTGGCCAAGACGGTCATCCCGAACCTGTTCGAGGACAAGGGCGCCGCCGAACTCGATCCGCGTCTGGATTCCCGGCTGTGCGACCGGGGAAGAGGCCTATTCGATCGCCATCCTGCTTCTCGAGGAGGCGAGCCGCCACGACATCCGGTGCGAGATCCAGGTGTTCGCCTCCGATCTCGACGAGGCCGCGCTGACGATCGGCCGCGATGGCCGCTATCCCCTCGTCATCGAAGCCGACCTGACGGACGACCGCCTGCGCCGCTTCTTCAGCCGCGAAAGCGATTGCTACCGCGTCACCCGGGAGCTGCGCGACGTCGTGCTGTTCGCCAGGCACAGCCTGCTCAAGGACCCGCCGTTCTCGCGCGCCGATCTCATCTCCTGCCGCAATGTGCTGATCTACCTCGATCGCAAGCTGCAGCAGCAGGTCTGCTCGACCTTCCACTTCGCGCTGAAGCCGCACGGCTATCTCTTCCTCGGCTCGTCCGAAAGCGCCGAGGCTCCGGCCGGCATGTTCAGGCCGATCGACCGCGAGGCGCGCATCTATCAGCGCATGCCGGTCCCCAACGAGGCCCGGATGACTCCGCGCTTCGGGCCTCCCAATTTCGCGGTCGAGCCCCTGGCTGCGAGGGCGGTCGCGACGATCCGGGCCGGCGCCGAGGCGGCGGTCCATCGCGAGGCCCTCGAGCGATTCGCCCCGCCGAGCATCGTGGTCGACGATTCCTACCGCGTCGTCCACCTGTCGGACCTGGCCGGGCGCTACCTGCAGCCCTCGGGCGGGACGCTGGCCAACGACATCACCGAGCTCGCGCGCGAAGAACTGCGGTTCGACCTGCGCGCCGCCCTGCACCGCGCCTTTTCCCGCAACGAGGCGAGCCTCAACGGCCCGATCGCCGTGCGCTTCAACGGCGCCGTGCGACGAGTTTATCTCCAGGCGAGGCCGCTCGGGGTCGAACCCAACGCGGCCCGGTCGGCGATCGTGTTCTTCTTCGAGGGCGAGTTGCTCGGCGTTCCGCTGAACGGCGACGGCGCCGTCGAGGAGCACCCGCCGGTCGAGCAGATCCTGCAGCTTCAGCGCGAGCTGCAGTTCACCCAGTCGCAGCTCGGGACCTCGCGCGAAGAGTACGAGGGCGCCAACGAGGAGCTGCGCGCGGCCAACGAGGAGCTGCAGTCGATCAACGAGGAGTATCGTTCGACCTCGGAGGAGCTCGAGACCAGCAAGGAGGAGCTGCAGTCGATCAACGAGGAACTGCAGACGGTCAACAGCGAGCTCAAGTCGAAACTGGAGAGCGTGTCGCGCGCCCACAGCGATATCCAGAACCTGATGGCGGCGACCGACGTCGGCATCCTCTTCCTCGACACGCAATTGCGGATCAACCGCTTCACGCCGCGCATCGCTGAGCTGTTCAACATCGCCAGCGGCGACGAAGGCCGGACATTCACCGACTTCACCCACAATCTCGACGGCGAGGACATTTCCAGGGATGCGCGTGTCGTGCTGCGCGACCTGACCTCGGTCGAACGCGAAGTGCGCAGCCGCGGCGGCAGCTGGTATCTCATGCGGCTCAGGCCCTACCGCACGGTCGAGGACAAGATCGACGGCGTCGTCATGACGTTCTTCGACATCGGCGAGCGGCGTCGCGCCCGGGCCGCGCTCGGCGACAGCGAGGCCCGGTTGCGGGCGGTGATCGACGGCGTGGCCAACTCGATCGTCACCATCAACGAGGCCGGAATCATCCGGACGGTGAACGCGTCCACGGGCCGCATGTTCGGCTATGCGCCGGAGGAACTGATCGGTCGCAACGTCAGCATCCTGACGCCGGAGCCCCACCGGTCGCAGCACGCCCGCTATATCCGGCGCTACCTCGAGACCGGCGAGGCCAGGATCATCGGCATCGGCCGCGAGGTTGAAGGACGACGGAAGGACGGGTCGACCTTTTCGGTCGAATTGACGGTGTCCGAAACCCGCCATGGCGACGAGCGCCTGTTCATCGGCTTCGTGCGCGACCTCAGCGAGCGGCGCGGGTTCGAGGCGCGGCTCAAACGCCTGCACGGCAACCGCATCGCGTTGATGGCGGACATGGCGACCGCCCTGGCGCACGAGCTGAACCAGCCGCTCGCGGCGGCGGCGAACTATCTCTTCACCGCGCGCCACCTGATCGCCGGAAAGCCCGAGCCGGCAGGCGAGGCGATCAACGACGCCCTCGAGAAGGCCTCGTCACAGATGCATCGGGCGGGGCAGATCATCGCGCATCTGCGGGAGTTCATATCCCGCGGAGAGCCCGACAAGATGGAGCACAGCCTCCACGATCTCATCCTCGGAACCTGCGAGCTGGTCGCCCCTTCGGCCAGGCAGGCCGCGGTCGAGATCGTCCTCCATCTCGACGCCGCCGAGGACAAGGTGCTGGCCGACCGGGTTCAGATCGAGCAGGCGATGGTCAACCTGATCCGCAACGCATTCGAGGCGATGAGCGACGCCCCGAAACGGAAGCTGACGATTTCGACCGCTCTCGAGGACGGCATGATCCGCGCCGATTTCTCCGACACCGGGCACGGGCTGCCCGCCAAGGCCGAGGCGGAAATGTTCGTGCCGTTCAGCTCGACCAAGACGAACGGGCTCGGCGTCGGCCTGTCGATCTCCCGCTCGATCGTCGAGGCGCATTACGGGACGATCTGGGCGGAGCCCAATCCGAACGGAGGCGCCAAGCTCTGCTTCACCCTGCCGCTCGCCCGGCTGGAGAACGTCCAGACCGGGGAGGAGTGAGCGTCAGGGGCGGCCGGCGGCGGCGTTGGCTCGCAAAACGGGGCGCGCGCCTCGAAGCAGGATGCGTATCCCCGGCAAAGCCGGGGAAGGAAAGCGCCGCGCCTTCGGTTACAGCGTGATCGAAACCGCTTCGCGTCCGCGCGGCGTGTCGACGACCCGCATGTTGACCGGCTGACCCTCGTCGAGACGCGCGATCCCGGCCGCGTTGAGCGCCGAGATGTGGACGAAGATGTCCTTGCCGCCGTCGCCGACCTCGACGAAGCCGAACCCCTTGGTCTCGTTGAACCACTTGACCTTGCCCTCGAGAGCCATGGCGGTCGACAGGTCCGGCTGGGCGCGCCGCGGCGGGCGCGGGGCGTCGAAGGTGCGACGCGGACGCTCGATCGCGGTCGACATATCGACCGAGACGACGCGGGACACCTGCGGCCCCTTCACGCCCATGGCGACGACCACGCTCATCTTCGCCCCCGGCTGCACGCTGTCGTGCCCGCTCGAGTGCAGGACGGTCGCATGCAGGAACGCGTCGCCGCCGCCGTTGGTCAGCTCGACAAAGCCGAACCCCTTGTCGTCCTTGTACCACTTCACGACCGCATCGACCGTCGGCTGGCCCGGAGAAAGGTCAGCCGCGGGCAACGCTTCTTCGCCGCCAAACCCATCGGCCCGCCCGATCGGGCGAGTCGTCCGCTGTCGGGGCGCAAAGCCGACAGGCCCGTCATCGTCGAACCCGTGCTTGCGCGGCTCCCAGAATTCCCTACCCTTGTTCATGGCTCTCAAACTCTTCGACCGGTGCAGTCAAGCGGGAGAAGGTCGCGGTCACGACAATTCTCCATCCCGCCGCAGGGCGGCGGAATCTCGGAAGGGCGCCGAAGCGCCCGGAATCTCGGTCGTCGACCCGATCAGGATCGGGGGGACGTAAGGGGTTGGGTTCGGCGCGCGTGGCCGGGTCGCGGCCGGCGCCTCCTGGCGATCGGCCGGAGCAGCCGGGACCGGAAGCGCGCGGTCCGCCCAGGCCAGCCAGAAGGAAAGCACGACGCCAGCGACGACAGCCGCGATGAACGGGATTGAGCCGGACCCCGCGCGTTGCCTCTCCCGACGATCCGTGGCGAAGGCCCTCTGCGCTGCCGGCGCAGGCGCGAGAAGGAGGGCATTCGGTCTGCGCCGCGGCGACGACGGAACGAGTTTGTTCGGCGCAAGCACCACCACAGCGACCCCGGATCGGGCGCGCCAGCGCCCAAAGCGAAACGGCGAAATTGTCGGAAAATCCGTGCGTTTCCCTACGGTAATCAAAACCAAAGGGCATGCATCGGCGCAATTAGGGATTCTACGTAGCAGGGCGTGCGAGAGCGGAAATCCCGGCCGGCGCCGCGACTTGCGGCGCTCTGTGCGCCCTCCCATATCGTGCCCCATGTTCGAACCTCTGCAATCCTTTCATCCGACGCCGACGCTCGATCCCGACAGCCCATCCCACGGATCAGGCGTCGAGGGGCCTGGCGCGAAATCGCCGTCCGACGCCGCCCTCATCGATGAGTACTCGCGCGTGGTCAGCGACGTCGCCGAACGGGTCGGGCCCAGCGTCGTCCGGATCGACGTCAAACGCGGCGGCCGGAACGCCGGTTCCGGCTCCGGCGTCATCGTCTCGTCGGACGGGCTGGCGCTGACCAATTCGCATGTGGTCCAGGGCGCGCGCGTCGTGTCGCTGACCACCGTCGAGGGCCGCGAATTGCAGGCCCGAGTGCTCGGCGACGATCCCGACACCGACCTCGCGCTCATGCGGGTCGAGGCGGACGTGTCGCTGCCGGCCGCCAGGCTCGGCGACAGCTCGAAGCTCAGGCGCGGCCAGATCGCGATTGCGATCGGCAATCCGCTCGGCTTCGACGCGACCGTCACCACCGGCGTCGTCTCCGCCCTGGGGCGCACGCTCCAGTCGCGCACCGGCCGCATGATCGAGGACGTGGTGCAGACCGACGCGGCGCTCAATCCCGGCAATTCCGGCGGCCCGCTGGTCTCGACCGCAGGCGAGGTCGTCGGCATCAACACCGCCGTCATCATGGGCGCGCAGGGCATCTGCTTCGCCGTCGCGTCGAACACCGCCAATTTCGTCGCCGGCGAGATCGCCCGGCACGGGCGGGTGCGGCGCGCCTATATCGGCGTCGGCGCCGCGACCGTGGCCATCCCGCGCCGCATCGCGGTCAGGCTCGGCCTCGAGCAGGCGACCGGAGCACGGCTCATCAGCGTCGACCAGACGGGTCCGGCGGCCCATGCGGGGCTCCTGTCGGGCGACCTCGTCATCGGCCTCGACGGCAATTCGGTGACGAGCGTCGGCGAGCTCCTGCGGGCGCTCGACGCCGAGAAGATCAACCGCACCGTCAGCGTCGACTTCCTGCGCCGCTCGGACCGGCTCAGGGTCTGGATCGGGCCGGTCGAACGACCGGCCGCCGCCTGATCAGGCGGGCCGCCGGATCCTGCCGATTAGCCGCGGCGCGGCTTCTTCGGCGGGACGAGCGGACCGGGCAACGCCCTCTCCGCCTCCTCCTCGAGCGCCTGCTCGTGGTAGCGGACGAAGCGTCCACCGGCAAAGAACGCGACGACCGCCGCGGCGAGGGCCGCGAGACCCACCGGCCGGGCGTAGCTCTCGAACGCCTTGCCGAGCCAATAGCCGCCCGTGCCGAAAATCGTCGCCCAGACGATCCCGCCCGCGGCGTTGAAGAAGAAGAACCGCTCCCAGTTGAAGTGGTTGACCCCGGAGAGGAAGGCCGCGAAGGCGCGCAGAATGGCGACGAAGCGGCCGAAGAACACGATCTTGCCGCCGTGCCGGAGGAACAGATACTGCCCAAGCTTGAGCCGGCGCTCGTCGAGGCGCAGATACCGGCCGTAGCGGTAGACGATCGGGAAGCCGAATTCCCGCCCGACCCAGTAGCCGCAATTGTCGCCGAAGATGGCGCCCGCCGCCGCCGCGCCGATGACGCCCCAAAGATGAAGCTTTCCCTCCCCGGCAAAAATTGCCGAGGCGACCAGCACGGTTTCTCCCGGCATCGGGATTCCCGCGCTCTCCATCCCGACGATCACGAAGATCGCCAGATAGCCGTAGGTGGCGAGATAGCCGTGCAGATTGTGCACGAGCTCCATGTCAGCGCGAGGCTCTCGTCCCGGCGAGGCGCAGCGCATTGGCGCGAACCTTGCGCCGCGCGGGCTTCGCCGCCGCCTCCGCGATTCCGGCGAGGCCCATCGACAGGTCGTTGGGCGTGCGCACGCCGCCGAACGCTGCTTTGATCAGAAACGCGCCCCACGCCGCCTGCGCCGCGAACGCCCCTTCCACCGCCGCATCGAGCTTTTCCTGCACCATCAGCCGCGCCTCGCGCGCCTGTTCGGTCGGCTGGCCGGGCCACATCAGGCTCTGCGTGCGGGCGGCGATGGTCAGCGCGGCGTCGATCCCCGACTGGACGTTGGCTTTCGCCGTGGCCAGGGATCGCCTGGCAAGCCGTTTCGAGACCATGATCGCGCCCTTTCCTTCGTTCGCCTGCGCCCACGGCGACGAAGACCGATTGAGACCCGACAAGATGCGGGAAGTCCGGCGGGGGAGCAACCCGGGAAACGTCCAACTTTCGGACGCGTTCCCCAGATTTCAGAGATCGTCGATCCGATACTGGATGAAGCCGGTGCGCTTGGCGAGCGTGTCATAGAGGCGCCGCGCCGTGGCGTTCGTCTCGTGAGTGTTCCAGTAGACATTGGCGGCGCCCGCCGCCTTCGCCGCCGCCGCGACCGCGCCGATCAGGGCGCGGCCGACGCCGCCGCCCCGCGCCGCGGGCGCCACGTAGAGGTCCTGCAGATAGCAGCGCGGGTTCACGAGCCAGGTCGAGCGCTGAAAGAGGTAATGCGAAAAGCCGATCAGCGCGCCGTCCCGCGCCGCGACGACGGCATGGACCGGCTCCAGCGGGTCGAAGATGCGCGACCAGACGGCGGCGGTGACTTCGGGAGTTTCGACCGTCTCGTAGAAGTCGAGATACTCCCGCCACAGCGGCGCCCATTGCTCGCGGTCGCCGCGCTCGATGGCGCGCACACTATAGTCCGGCAAGAGCCGTCTCCGGTTCGAAGGGCTTCGGCGCATGCGCCGCTGCGACCATCCACCGGCGCGGTGCGACTTGACAAGGGCCGGCCAAGCCTTCTTTGCCTGCCGCCTAGCCTCCCGGAGCCTCCCGCATGACCCGCTCGCCGCTCGTGCTCGCCGCCCTCGCCGCGCTGATGGGCGGGGCCGGCGTCGTCCTCGCCGCCGCGGCCGTGCACAGGAGCGGAGGCGAGCTTGCCGAACGGGGCTCCCTGTTCCTCATCCTGCACGCCGTCGCCGCGCTTGGCGTTGCGGCGCATGCGCGGGCTTCGGCGTCGCGCCCGCTTGTCGTCGCCGGCTTCGCGATGGAGGCCGGCGCAACCTTGTTCGCCGCCGATCTCGCCTGGCACGCCTTCGCCGGCGCGCGCCTCTTTCCGTTCGCCGCCCCGATCGGCGGCACGACGATGATCGTGAGTTGGCTGGCGCTGGCGGCGGCGTTTGGGACGGAGGCGCTGAGGGATCGGCGTCAGTGACGAAGCCGGGGTCGGCCTCCATGTTGGCGTTCGATCGCCTACGCGCCCTCCTTGTTCTCCCGGCCGGCGTATCGGCCCAATGAGGCGAGGTCGGCGCGCAGGGTATCGCCCGTCGCGGCCTATGGGTGCGTGAGGTCGGCGGCCCGCGGCGGCAGCAACTGCCGCAACTCGCCCAGCCAGGGCTCATAACGGCGCCAGCGCTCGACCGAAGTCTTGTAGACCGGCTGGCGCACTTGCCATAGGCTCGCCGTCTCCACCGCCCGGCTATTCCGCTCCGGGGCAAGGCAGGCGTCGTCCCATTCCAGCCCGCAGAAATCGACCAGCCGGCGCGTCTCAGCCTCCCGATCGGCGATCAGCGTCTCGTAGTCGACCTCGGTGAAACGGTCGGGCGGCAGCACGCGGCGCCAATGGTCCATCAGCCGCTCGTACTGACGATAGTAGAACACCAGGTCGCCGCGATCCCAGGCATAGTCGTTCTGGTTGGAGAAATTGGTAAAAAAGATCGACAGGCAGGTGTCGACAGGGTTCCGCCGGCAATGGATGATGCGCGCGTCCGGGAAGGCGACCCGGATCAGCCAGAGCAACTGGAAATTGAACGGCTGCTTGTCGGTCACCCGCAATGCGTCAGGCCCGAACGTGCGCAACAGAGCCCGGTAGTCTGCGGCGGCCTGAGAGAGGACGTCCACATTGAGGGGACCAATCCTGGCGCCGTGCCAGTTTTGGATTTGAAAATCCCAGAAGCGTAGTTCACCGCCGGCCGCGACAGACGGATGTGCAGACAGAACCTGCTCGACAAGCGTGGTGCCGGAGCGCGGCATGCCGACGATGAACACCGGCAGGTCGTCCCCCGCGCACGCGGTGCGGAACAACGATAGCCGTTGACGCTCCAGCGCTTCGGCGGAAGAGCCGGCGATGATGCGGTCATACCTTGCGGCCAGCTTCATGCGATCCAGGCGTACGGACATCGCCTTGAGCCGGTTACCCGCTTCGTAATGCCGCATTGCCCGCTCGTAGTCGCCGAGATCGTCGAAGGCCTTGCCGAGGCCGAACTGGATAGAGCTGCGCTGCCTCGGATCGAGACCCGGCCGCTCAGCCAGGTCGCGCATCCGGGCCAGCAATGGCCGGTCAGCCTCCGTCATCCGCTTCATTCCCGTGAGCGGCCCGAAGTTCTCGGGGGCGCTCTCCAGCGTCTGGGCCAGGTGGTTTGTGGCCTCCTCGAACTGCCCACGGTCCGCCAACAGAGTTGCGAGGAGAAATCGTGTCCCGGCAGCCTGGGGGGCGAGGGCCAACAGTCGGCGGAATTCGATTTCCGCTTCGTCCTGTTTTCCCTCCATCGCCAGAGTCTTGGCGAGATAGTGCCGACGCTCCAGCGGGTCGTCGGCCTTTAGGCTCATCTCGCGGCAGACAAGCAGTGCTTCCGCTTCGCGCCCCCCACGCTCCAGGGCGTCGGCAAGGAGTCGAAGGGCGCTTTGGGAGCCAGGCCGCAATTCCAGGGCCCTTTGGAGGCTGGCGGCCGCTTCGGCAAACCGTCCGCAACCCAGATATGTGTATCCGAGGTTGCGGTGCACATCCGGGTTGGTTGGAAAGAAACGGACGGCTTCCTGAAGCGCTGAGATCGCTTCGCTCCACCGCCCAACGCCCCAGTGCTTCTCGGCCGCCTGGATCAGCGCCTGCAGTCTCTGCGACGTGGGGTGGGCTGTCGGGGAGCCTTGATCCGCTCCGGAGCCAGATCCTGGGTCGGCGGTCAAGGCCCCGCAGCAATGCTTGAATTTGCGCCTGCTGCCGCAGGGACAGGGGTCATTGCGGCCGACCTTGGGCTTCGTTTTGATCTCGGCGCCGGACCCGCTCATTCCGTTTGGTTCCCTCAGGTCAAACCCCAGGATGTAACCCGTGCCATCAGGATGAATTTAGTCCTAGTCCGCCACGCGCGTCGACCTCGTTTTGGCGCAAAGCAGTCGAGAATGAGTGGGCCCTGAAGCCGAAATGCGCCCCTGTCGAGAGCCCGTTCATCAGTTCGATGCTGGGGTCGAGAAAGGCCAATCTTGAATCAGCGGGGCCAAAGCGTGCGAGATCTGGCAATTATGCACTTGACTTAGCCGCACGTTAATGGTACATATCGGTCATTGGAGAACGTCAATGACCAGCCTTTCCGAAGCCCGCTTCCACGACGAAGATGCAGCCCGCGAGCATATCGAAGCCTCGCGCTGGCCCAATGGTGCGATCTGCCCGCATTGCGGATCGCCTACCGTTCATCGCATGGCTGGCGAGACGCAAGCCGGATATTTCCTCTGCAACGGTTGCCGCGAGAAGTTCACTTGCCGCACCGGAACCGTAATGGAGCGGTCGCATATCCCACTGCACAAGTGGCTACTCGCAATCCATCTGGTCGCGACCAGCAAGAAGGGCATTTCGGCCCATCAATTGATGCGAAACCTTGGTCTCGGCTCCTATCGAACCGCGTGGTTTCTGGCGCATCGCGTTCGCGAGGCCATGACCGACATCGAGCCGAACAAGAACGGCGGGCCATTGGGCGGCGCGGGAAAGGTTGTCGAAGCCGACGAGACATTCATCGGCGGTCGCGCCAAAAACCGCGCTTATGACGATCCAGCGCCCAAGAAAGCCGTCTTCACGCTCGTTGAGCGAGACGGCCGCGCCCGCTCATTCCATGTCGCCAACATCAGCGCCGCGAAGCTGCGTCCGCTCCTGTTCTCGCATACCAGCCGCAAAAGCACGCTGAACACGGACGAAGCCGCTCAATACATCGTCATGGGCCGCGAGTTCGCCAACCATCATGCGGTCGATCACTCACGCGACGAATACGCCTACAAGCTGGGCGATTACGTCGTGACCGTGAACCACGCCGAGAACTATTTCAGCATCTTCAAGCGGGGCGTTATGGGCGTGTTTCACTCAATCAGCGAAGCGCATCTTCGCCGCTACCTCGCCGAGTTCGATTTCCGATATTCGCGCCGATCCGCGCTCGGGATCGAAGACGAAGAACGCGCCGCCATGCTGCTCAAGGGTATCGAAGGCAAGCGGCTCACTTACCATCAGCCTGCGGTCCATTAGACCGAGCTTCTTTCTTTCACGAAGCGTAAGTCATTGATCTCGCTCACGGCGAGCGGCTCCGGGGTCGCTGCTACTGGGTACAGGCGATGGGGAATCCCAGGAGGTCGAAGGCCTTTTGCTGGATCGGAGTCGGGCGGGTGAGGATGGTGAAGGGGCGGTCCGGCGCGTTCGCGGTCACGACGGTGTTGCGTGCGAGGGTCGCGAGGTCGGCGAGCAGGGTCTGGAAGGAGTGGACCGGGGCGCCGTCGGCGGCGCGGCCCGTGGCGCTCTTGGCGAGGGCGGCGGGGGAGCGCTGCGCCTTGGCGACCGGGCTCTCGCGCAGGGCCTCGGCGGCGGCCTTGTCGTCGTCGTCGTAGAGCATCGGCGCCAGGCGCTCGCGCATATGCCACTCGACGTAATAGGCCAGCATGCACAGGAACACGTGGGCGCGGACCCGATCCTCCAGCCAATGGTAGATCGGCCGGACATGCAGGTCGACCGTCTTCAGGCAGCGAAAGGCGCGTTCCACCATGGCCAAGGATTTGTACGTCTTGACCGCGGTGTTGTCGGCGAGGGTCTCTTCGGGCAGGCTGGTGCGCACGGCGTAGAGGCCGTCGAGCGCGGCTTCCTGCGCGATCTGCTCGCGCTTTCGGGCGAAGGCGAACCGGTCGTCGGCGATCGTCAGCTCGAAATGCTTGGCCATCTTGTGCCTGCCGAGCACGGCGCCGACCGCGATGCCGATCTCGGCCGCGCCGCGCAAGGGACGGGTCTTGCGCGCCACGCTGGCGACGGTCTTGGCGAGATCCCGCTCGGTGGCGGCGAGGAGGTCCTCGCGCTTGCGGGCGCGCTCGCGCGCGAGATCCGGGTTGCGGCAGACGATCAGCCGCTCGCCGGGAAACTCGGGCGACGTGATCGCCGCCATGTCGCGCTCGTCGAACAGCGACATCTGCAAATGTCCGCCGCCGACCAGCTCCTTGAGCGCAGGCGCGCGCAAGGCGGTGATCCAGTCGAGCCCGGCGGGGCGCAGATCCTCGTCGATGCGCGCCTGGGTGATCATGCCGCGATCGCCGACCAGCACGACGTGGTCGATGGCGAAGCGGCGCTTCAGCTTCGAAACCTGATCGGCGAGCGTCATGGGATCGCCGGTGTTGCCTTCGAACACCTCGATGGCGACGGGACAGCCGTCGGGCGCGCACAGAAGGCCATAGACGATCTGCAACTTCCCCTTCTTGCCGTCGCGGTTGTAGCCGCGTTTGGCCAAGGGGCAGCAGCGGCCTTCGACATAGCTCGACGAGACGTCGTAGAGCACCAGCGTCCCGCCCTTCAGGTGGCGCTTTGCCAGCGCGGTCTCGATCGGACCCTGGCGTTCGAGGAGCCAGTCGAGCGCAGCGTAGAACTCGTCCTCGCGGACGTCGCCCAAGGCCAGCTCGACGCCGAGGCTCGAGGCGGCGGTGGCGGGATCGAGCGCCCTGGCTGTGGCGAGCTTGGAGGCCGGGGCGATGATGCGGCTGACGATCATGGCCAGGACGAGGTCGACCGGTCGACAGCTCTCGGGGTCGGTCTCGCGCGTGGCCTTGGGACCGATGATTTTGTCGAGGCCGATCGCGCGCGTCGCGCCCAGGACGGCTGCGACATGGCCATGCGGCAGCGAACGCTCGATGACGAAGGGCTGTTCGCCCGGCGGCATCACGACCCCGCCCTTGAGGACGCCGCGCAGCCCCTCGACGTGCTCGGCCGGCCAATGGGAGAGGTTGAGCAGCGTGCGCTTTCGCACGGTCTTGCCGTCCCGGTAGCTCTCGCGCAGCAGGATCGCGGGCGGGGAGCCGCGGTTGGGGACGGTCTCGATGTACATGGGCGTAGGATAGCGGATGCGCGTCGCACAATCAACAAAAATATCTGATTTACATGGCTACATTTTCACCCCTCGCAACCCCAAATATGCGCAAAATCAGAGGCTTGACCCTCGCGAAAGAAAGAAGCTCCGATTAGAGGGCCGCACAAGCCGCCTTGGACGCCATCGGATAGGCCGGGGTGCCCACCCGACGCGCGACCACGCAAGCGATGGGCGACGGATTAACTTGTGCTTCTTCCGAAAACATACCCCAAGGCCAAGGTTATAATGCTCAAGACCATAGCCAATTCCTCTTTTTTAGAGAAGGTTGGCGTGTCTTGCCCCCAGACTAGAATAATCCCAAAAAACAGAAATGAAACGATAAGCGCAAACGCGGCGATGTTTCCAGCCTTCTCACCGCCCAAGCCGAACAAGTGACTCATGATCCCACCTTCACGTCTCCGCGCCTCATGGTCTAGGACCTTAGAGGCAAGGACAGGATTGTCTGGCAGGTCTAACTTAGCCACTTCCTGGTACCCTACCCCAAAACATGTACACCAGTTGTACAGAATCCCCCCTGCTTGACACGCGCATGGTGGCAGTCAGTTTCTTACCTCCGATGTCCCCTAAATGGACATCGTGGAACGCCGCGCCCGGCACGCCGCCAGTACCACGGAATACAAATTGCGCTGATGTGGCGCTTGTTGCGTTAAACGTGAGACTTGGGCTGCTTTGTGAAGTAAGCGTCGTGCTTTCGACAACAATGTCAAACTCTAACCGTTCATTCTTCTCTGCAAGGCAAATCCGGATAGGGTTGGATAGCGAGAACAACACGGCTCCAGAAGCCAGTAGCTCCTCACTGCCCTTATAAATAGAGACGGTTACCATGGGGATGCGCGCCTGCCTGTATCAACAGGCAACCATGCAATATCCGCGAGCAGAACGAAAGGTCTGCTTATTCCTTTTCGCGAATGTCCTTAGCTGGTTCCGTGCGCTTTTTCGGACTCGCGCCGGGTTTCGGCTTCGTCCTATGATCGGGAGGAGTGGCGAGAAGCCGCTTCAGAACAGCGGCTTCCCGCCGCTCACTATCCTTTTCCTGTGCTTCAAGGTCGCGACACATTGGAACTCCCGAATCCCCCCAGGCCCGTCCTTCGCCACGGCCTCACCGTTGATCAGTGCGTGACGTACACGCACATCGTTCTAACGTGGGGCGCGGCTGAGAGCGACATAGGCGATGCGCTTACCTTTGCATACGACATTACGGATGGCGATATAGCCGACGATTTGATCCACGTGCTTGACGGGAAAAAGAAAATTACGCTGCTCCAAAGGGCCTTGGAGAGGCGCAGCCTAAGTCACGCGGCG
The DNA here is from genome assembly GCA_963741405.1 of uncultured Alphaproteobacteria bacterium. GTDB lineage: Bacteria > Pseudomonadota > Alphaproteobacteria > Rhizobiales > Beijerinckiaceae > Roseiarcus. The sequence goes on along the minus strand of CAVUHX010000039.1, from coordinate 498,074 downwards.
CTCCCGATCCTAAAGAAGATCGCGAAAGGCCATGAGCGATGGGCAGCCGACAGAAACATCCTCGCTCATGGGTTCGGAGCCGTCGGCGACGAGGGTACGCTAATCTTCGCAGCAAAAGCAAAGGACCCATTGCCAGTAACGCGATTCGAAGAGATCCTAAATCGAGCTAACTGGCTATATCTCGCTTGCTCAGAAGTTCGCAAGATCGTCTCTGGCGTCACAACAGACGATTTATTGCCCGATATGCCAGCTTGATCGCCTGAAGGACCTCATCAGGACCGCGACATAAATCTGACACGTCAAACACTCTGGTTAATTCTGACCAGCCCTCCTCAGCAACCATATCAGGAATAACAATCTCGGGCGCGCCAGCCGTCCCTTCCGGTTCGGCGCTCGCCTTATAGCGTGCAGGAATTGGATAAGTCAAGTGCACAATTGCCCGAGATCTCGCGCGGGCGTAACCTACTCCTCGTGACTGCATCGCGCACAAAAGCAGAAAGTCCCCCCGAGGGGGGACTTTCGCATTCGTACAATGAGGACTACGCGAAGGCTCAGGCCAATGCGACCGCGCCCCGCTTCGCCCGGTACCCCGCGTAGCCGAGACCGGCGAAGCCGAGCAGCATCATTGCCCAAGTCGAAGGTTCGGGCGCCAGCACTGGCGGATGGCTTAAGCTGACGGGAGCCTCGAGCGAGAAGTAGCCAGTGGAACCGTCTGCGATGCCGCCAATGAAGTTGACTGTGCCTGCGCCGAACGCGCCCTGTATGCCGGAGAACCACGCAAATTCGCCGCCATACTTGCCTGCTGAAGTGTCCATAGAGTTGGTCAGACCGGTATAGAACCCGATGCCGTCGCCGTCGAAGCCAAAGATAGGGCTCGACTGGCCAGCGGCAAACGAGATCGAATTGATCGCGTGGCCGCTATTGTTGACGACACCAATCAACGCATCGTCGCCCCCGTTGTCCAGGACGCCGCCCGGACCCGTGGTCGAGATCGCGCCGTTAGCGCCGTAGTTGAAGGTCAGGTTACAACCGTTGCCGCCAATCGAGACTGGCGCGGTCGGGCAAACGGTCCCTGCCAGAGCCGGCGCCGAGAGCGCCGCCAAGGCTGTTCCAGCTAGAAGAAATGTCGCAAGCTTCATCGGATGTTCCCCTTTGTAAATCGGCGCGACGTCACGCCGACCTCGTCAACATTACAGAAAGTTCACCTAGCGTCAATCGCCGGGGTTGCACATTGAGAAAAAAAGTGTGCGCCGGTTATCCCAGTATTTTGACGGACGGTAACATCGAAAGGCGCCGGGTCGAGCCGAACTGCGTTTACGTATTTAACTATATTATTACGTATAATAGGCTCGCCCCTGGACCTGAGAAATTCTGGACGGTCGACCTGCCAACGGAAGAGAACTTGCACCAATCAGAAAAACGCCCAGGCATAGCGCAGTCACGCACCCGGCGTTGCCGCTTTTTCCCGTGGTTGCTACATGTCATCGCCATGACGAAACGCCGTGACCTCGCCGCCCCTTATCTCGCTCGCGCGGCGGAGCTGCGGAAAGCCGGTCGGCTCGCCGAATTGTTGGCGCCTTTGCGCCAGGCTCTGGCCCTCGAACCCAACAACGCCTTTGCCTCACACGATCTCGGCCTCACTCTCCTGAATTGCGGCCAGGCGGCGCCGGCCGTCGAGGCGCTGAACCGCGCGATCGCAATCAAACCTGATTTCGCCGCCGCATGGCGCTGGCTCGGAATGGCGCTTGCCGCCGCCAACCAGCCGGAAAAGGCGATCGCCGCGCTTCAGAAGGCAATCGCCTGTGAACCGCGGCAGAGCGACGCGCATGCTGCGCTGGCAGGTTTGCTTCTCGAGCGCGGCCAGCGCCGCGCCGCCGCCAAAGCTTACCGCCGCGCCGGCGAACTGGCCCGCGGCTCCCCGGCGAGCCGCCTCAACCTGGCCCGCGCCCTCGTCATCGAGGAACGCGACAGCGAGGCCGAGACCGCGCTTCGTCGCTTGGTGGCGCTCGACCCCAGGAACAGCACCGCCCGCTGGATGCTCGGGAACCTCTTCTCCGAGGCGGGCCGGTTCGACCTGGCCGAGACGGAATTCGCGGCCGCCGTCGCGGCCGACCCGAGTCAGGCGGTTGCATGGTACGACCTGACGCGCTGTCGGCACCTTGGCGCCGCTGACCGCGCGCTGATCGAACGCATGGAGGCCGCCCTGCCTGGACTGACCAGGGCCGACTCCCGCGCGCTCATGCATCTGGCGCTGGGGAAGGCCTACGACGATCTGGGCGATCCCGGCACAGCAATGCGGCATTACAGCGCCGCCAACGCCGCAAAGCCGGATCCCTACGGTTTCGACCGCCGTCGTCTGAGCGAAAGTGTCGATAGGCTGATCGCCCGGTTTACGCCGGAATTTTTCGACCGCCATCGATCACAGGCGAGTCCTTCCGAGTTGCCCGTCCTTATTCTCGGCCTGCCGCGATCGGGCACCACCCTCGTCGAGCAGATCGTCGCCAGCCATTCCGCGGTGTATGGCGGCGACGAACTCAGGTTCTGGGAGCATCAGGGGCGCGCATTTGCGACGATCGGCGAAGACGCGATGGTCCCGCTTGCAATCTCCCGCATCGCCGAAGAAGGCCTCCGGGTGCTGCGCGAACTCGATGGCGACGCGCTGCGCGTTACCGACAAGATGCCGTTGAACTTTCGCTGGGCCGGCCTCATCCACCTCGTCTTTCCCGCCGCCCGGATCATCCACTGCCGGCGCAGCCCGATCGACACCTGCCTGTCGATTTTTCAGACCTACTTTGCGCCGCGGCCCGATTTTTCCACCAAGGCCGAGGATCTCGTCTTCTATAATGCGGAATACGAAAGGCTGATGGCGCATTGGCGTGCGGTTCTGCCGGCCGACCGCTTTTTCGAAATCGAGTATGAGAAATTGATCGCCGACCCCGAGCAGGCGACGCGAAGAATGATCGCGTTTCTTGGCCTCGAATGGGACGACGCCTGTCTCCATCCGGAGGGCAACCCGCGGCGCGTCAAGACCGCAAGCAAGTGGCAGGCGCGCCAGGCGATCCATTCGGGCTCACTCGAACGCTGGCGCCGTTACGAGCCGTTCCTCGGGCCTTTTCGCGCGTTGCTGCCTGGCGCCGCCTCTTTGGCCGGCAATGTGGTCCCCATGGAAGGCCCGACAACAAGAGAACCCGCGATGAGCGCCCCGACCGGCGCGCCTGCGCCGCCGGCACAGGCCCGCAACCCGGGGCCGCCAGGCGAGACGAAGCCCGCTCCACAAGCCGCTCCCTCGATCGCCCTCTCCGGCGCGGCCGGGCGGACGATTCTGAACCTCGGGCCGCTGAGCGAAGCGGGCCGCATGCGAGAGGAAGCCGAACGGCTTCAACGGTCATTGTATCGAGACCCGCTCGCGGCGCTGCGCACTACGGGAAATTCCGCAAATCGCGAGCGCAGGCCGACCCAGGCCGGACAGGCCGAGGCGGCCGAACGGTGCCGGCGCCGCGGAAATCGCCTGCTGCAGGCAGGCAAGGCGGCGGCTGCGATCGCGGAGTTCCGCCAGGCGACGAAACTCGACCCGGTCAATGCGGGATTGCACCACGCGCTCGGTCAGGCGTTCCTGCGCGCCGGTCAATATGCCAACGCAGAATCAAGTTTCAAGCTGGCGATAACGTTCGGCGATGACTTCGCTGAGGCGCATCTCGACTTGGGCAAGGCGATCGAACAGCAGGGCCGGCCTTTTGAAGCGATCGCGGCGTTTCGTCGGGCTGTCGGGTTGACCCCGGCGCTCGACGAGGGCCATCGCCGACTCGGTGGGCTCCTCGAATCGACAGGCGACTCGGCCGCCGCCGCGGATTCGTATCGCCGCGCGGCCGCCGCCGCGCCCGGCACGGCTTTGGGCCGGATGTCTGACGCCAAGGCGTTTGTGCTCGAGGGCGATTTCGAGCAGGCGGAGCGGCGTTTGCGCCAGGCCGTTGCAGCCGAACCCAATAATGCCCAGACGCACAAACTTCTCGGCGACGTCCTCGCAATTGGCGGCCGCTTCGATGAAGCGTTCGCCGCGTATGATCGCGCATTGGAGGCCGACCCGCTCCTGGCGGAAGCCCAATTCGCCGCAGTTCAGGCCCGCAAGTGCGGCGAATCGGATCGGCCGCGGCTCGTCCGAATGCTGTCGACCCTTCAGGTTCGCGGCCTAAACGACCGACAGCGGATGGTCCTGCACTTCACCATAGGCAAAATGTTTGATGACCTGCGTGAGTATCGCGAAGCGATGGGCCATTTCGATGCGGCCAACCGCCTTCGCCGAAGGCTACAGACGAAATTCGACCGTGCGACATTCTCCGACCAGATCGATCGCCTGATTCGGCGCTTCACCGCGCCATTCTTTGCGCAGAGCGCCGCCTATGGGTGCAACGACGAGACGCCAATACTTATTGTCGGCATGCCACGCTCCGGCACAACCCTGGTCGAACAGATCCTCGCTGCCCATCCGGATGTCGCCGCCGGCGGCGAACTGGCGTTCTGGGTTACTCACGGCTCCGCGCCGTGGGTCGTGGAGGCGACCGATCTGACCCCGAAGACCGGGCATGGCCTTTCTGCGGAATATCTCTCGCTCTTGCGGCGGATCGGGACGCCGGCCGCACGGGTGACCGACAAGCTGCCGTTCAACTTCCTCAGGCTCGGCCTCATTCACCTGCTGCTGCCGCGCGCGCGGTTAATTCATTGCCGCAGGCACCCGATCGACACCTGCCTCTCGATCTACAGCACTTATTTCAAAGCGGCGATGGAGTTCTGCGCCGACAAAAGCGATCTCGTCTTCGAGTACCGAAACTATCTCCGGCTGATGGATCACTGGCGTGCGGTTCTGCCGGCCGATCGCTATATGGAGGTCGACTACGAGAATCTGGTCGCCGATCGAGAGGCGGTCACCCGAAGACTGATCGCCTTCGCTGGCCTCGCGTGGAACGACTCCTGCCTTGCGCCGGAACGCAAGGAGCGCACGGTCATGACCGCCAGCTACTGGCAGGTGCGCCAACCGGTTTACACCACATCGGTCGAACGCTGGCGCAACTACGAGCCCTGGATCGGCGAGTTGCGTGAGCTGGCGCCCGAGGCTTGACGAGGGTTATCGCTTATGCCTCCAGGGTCCGGGACTGACATTTCGAACGCACCCGCCGGGCTCCTTCGATTGGCGATAATCCCTTGCTGTGGTAACGACAACGCCGCCCGGTTGCATCGAGGGGACGTCGATGGAGAAGTCAGGCAAGGAGCGCGGCGCCCCGGCGCCCCCGGCCCCGCCGCAGCAGGTTGGCGCAGGGCGCGTGGCGTTGACCGCCACCTGGGTTCTACGCAAAAAGCCCGGCGGCGGTCTGGAGGCGGCGCCCGCCAACAGCCAACCCTCGAGCCCGGGAATTCAGCCGCCTCGCGTGCCAGGAATTCCCTTCGGAGCGCCGCACTCCGCTCAAGTCTCGGCTGAGGCGGCGCACGAAGCCGTTCGGCTTGCCCGCGACGGCGCGCGACTGGTCCATGCGGGACGCTTCGATGAGGCGATCGCCCTGCTGCAACGATCGGTCCGGCTCGATCCGACCGTCGCCGCGCCGCACCACGACCTTGGCCTTGCCCTGTTGTCGGTCGGGCGGATCGAACAGGCGGCCGGGCCGTTCGGCGCCGCCCTTCGCCTCGACCCCCGCATCGCGACCGCGCACTATTGTCTCGGCTATATTTTCGACACTCTTGGCCAGCAGGCGCGAGCAATCGAGGAGTATCAATCCGCAGTCGCGCTGCAGCCCGCCCTCGTCGAGGCGCAAATGCGGCTTGGCGACCTCTATCTGGCGCGCGGCCTGCGCGCCGAATTCGATCGCCGCCTTCCGTGCGGCGTCGAGGGCGGCCGAGGGGACGGTGACCCCTCAGATCGCAGAAGCCCGCGCGCTGGAGGCTGCGGGCTCGCTCACGGAGGCGCTCGCCGCCACGCGCGCCATCGTCGGGAGCGATCCGGCAAGCGCCGAGGCCCACGCCATCCTCGGCAGGCTGCTCGGCCAGGCGGGCCACGCGGCGGAGGCCGCGGCGCATTACGAACGCGCCGCCGAGCTTTCCCCTGCCATGAGCCATGCGTGGCACGGGGTCGCGACCAACCGGAAGTTCACCGCCGGCGACAGCCCGCTGATCGCGCGGATGAATGCATCGCTGGCGCGATCCGGTTTGACGCCGCGCCAACGTCTCCTGCTTCATTTCGCGCTCGGAAAGGCCTACGACGACATCGGCGACTACCAGGCGGCAATGCGAAACTTCGAGGCCGGCAACCGTCTTCGCGCTCTGGGCGGCCGCCTCCGACGCGATGCGCTTGTCCAGCACGTCGACCGGCTGATCGCGATGACCCCGCCCGGCTATCGCGACCGACACCCCGATTGCGGAGTTGAGGATGCGACTCCGATCCTGATTGCAGGGATGCCCCGTTCGGGGACCACCCTGATCGAACAGATTGTTTCAAGCCATCCGGAAGTCGCCGCGGGAGGGGAATTGCAGTTCTGGGGCGTGCGCGCGGCGCCTGCCGAGGATCTCTGGGCCATCGCCGGGGCCCCCGAGGCGACGCGGCGCGTGGCCGACGCTTATCTAACCGCCCTGCGGGCGTTTGGGCCGAATGCGAAGCGAGTCACCGACAAGTCGATCGGAATTGTCATGTGGCTCGGCGTCATCCACCGCGTCTTGCCCAACGCGACGCTCATCCATTGCCGGCGCCATCCGATCGACGCCGCTCTCTCCATCTTCACCACGACCTTCGAAAGAAACTTCGAGTACGCTTCGGACCGGAGCGATCTTGTGTTCTACGTGCGGCAGTATCAGCGGCTGATGGCTCACTGGCGGAAAGTGCTGCCCCGGGATCGGTTCATCGAGATCGACTACGAGGCGTTGGTCGCCGATCCGCAGCCGCAGACGAGATTTCTGATCGCGGCCTGCGGCCTCGACTGGAACGATGCGTGTCTCACGCCTCATTTCAATAACCGCAGGATCGAGACGGCGAGCCTCTGGCAGGCGCGACAGCCGATTTACCGCACCTCCGTCGACCGGTGGCGGCGCTACGAGCCGTGGCTCGGGGAGTTGCGCGAATTGCTGTCGGACTCGATTGATTGAACGACGGCCCCGGGTCGCCGCATATATCACATCGTATAACAGTATTTTTGCTGCTGAAATCTCGACGCTAACCGGGGTTCCATCCCTCTGATTTCATTGAGCGCCGCCGCTAAACCGGCGCTAAAGCGCCAAGCGGCTTCCTGGCCGCTAGTCCCGCACGAACTCCATCCGGTCGACGTCGACGAGGCCCCGGTCGGTGATCTTGAGATGCGGGATCACCGGCAACGGCAGGAAGGCGACCTGAAGGAAGGGTTCGGCCAAGGTTACGCCGAGGCCCTTGGCCGCGGCGCGGAGCGGGATCAGCTTCCCGTGCACATCCTCGAAGCTCGTCAGGCTCATCAGCCCCGCGACCGCGAGCGGCAATTCGGCGACGATCCGGCCGCCCTCGGCCACCGCGAACCCGCCCTCGATTTCACGCAGGCGATTGACGGCGGCGGCCATGTCCGTCTCGTTGGTCCCAACCACGCAAAGGTTGTGGCTGTCATGCCCGACCGACGAAGCGATCGCCCCGCGCTTCATGCCGAAGCCGGTGACGAAAGCCGTCGCCATGTTGTCGTTGACGCCGTGGCGCGCCACCACCGACACCTTGATCAGGTCCTGGCCGAGATCGACCTGCCGCTTGCCGTCCCGGTAGGGCAGCGTCACCGGCACGCGCCCCGTGATGATCTTGCCGGGAATGACGCCGATCGCCTGGGTCGAGGGCCCCTGCCCTTTGGCGGCGAAGTCGCCCGGTTCGACCCGCCGGGCCCTGATGCTGTCGCGCCCGACCGGAGGCAGCGCGCCGCGTGAAGAGAAGAGCGCATCGTTCACCACCCGGCCGCCGGCCAGGACCATCGACACCGCGCAGCTCTCGAGATCGTCCACGACGACGAGGTCGGCGCGCCATCCTGGCGCGACGAGGCCGCGGTCGCGCAGCCCGAAAATACGGGCCGCCGAGATCGTCGCGGCCCGGTAGGCTGCGAGCGGCTCGGCGCCGAGGCGGATCACGGTGCGGATGATAAAATCGAGATGGCCCTCCTCGGCGATGTCGAGCGGATTGCGGTCATCGGTGCAGAAGGCGATGAACGGCGAGTTGCGCTCGGTCACGATCGGGCTCAGCGCATGCAGGTCCTTGCACACCGAGCCCTCGCGGATCAGCACCGCCATGCCCTTCATCAGCTTTTCGCGCGCCTCGGGCAGATTTGTCACCTCGTGATCGGTGCGGACGCCGGCGCTTAAGTACCCGTTCAGCGCGCAGCCGCTCAGAAGCGGGCTGTGCCCGTCGATCGGGCGGGTCTGGAACGCGGCGAGCTTGGCGAGACAGGCCGGATCGCGGGCCAGAAGGCCGCGGAAGTTCATGAACTCGGCAAGGCCGAGCACTTTCGGGTGATCGGCCAGCTCAAGAAGGTCGCCGACATCCAGCCGGGCGCCCGCCGTCTCGAGGCTCGTCGCCGGAACGCAGCTCGAAAGCTGAATCCGAAGGTCCATCGCGGTCGCCATGGCGCCGTCGAGGAAATAGCGCAGGCCCGCCGGACCGAGCACGTTGCCGATCTCATGCGGATCGCAGATCGCTGTCGTGACTCCATGCCGCAGGACGCAACGGTCGAACTCGAGCGGCGTGATGAGCGACGACTCGACATGGCAATGCGTGTCGATGAAGCCCGGAACGACGACCTTTCCCCGCACGTCGATCTCGCGGGCGCCGCGATATTCGTCCATCGTGCCGACGATGCGGTCGTTGCAGATGGCGACGTCGCTTGCGACGAGTTCGCCGGTCACGAGATCGAAGATCCGCCCTCCCTTGAGGACGACGTCGGCCTCGGCAAGCCCCTGGCCCTGCTCGATCACGCGCGAAAGGTAGGCGACGGCGTCGCTCATGTTCGATTCCCCGTTGAGGCGGCCGCCATTGTCTCAGCGTTGGCCCGACCGCTCAAGCAGGAATTCCCGGATCCCGCGCCGGGCGACGCGAGGTCGGGCGCAGCGTGGCTGATTGGCGCCGCTGTTGCAGACGGAGGTCAAGGCCCGCGGGAAACATGGTCTTCAGCCTTTGCAAGCACGAAGTCGGCGAGCGCCTTTGTGTCGTTCAGGTCCAGAACGGGGATCGGAAGCGACGGCAGGTCTTCGTCGCTCGCCACCGCAATGATGCCAGAGCCCTCGCGCCACATCAGGTCGTGCCCCTCGCTCGGGCGATGGACCTCGATCGCCGGATGGCGATGGGTGTGAAATCCTTCGATCAGCACGAGATCGACCGGCGCGAGCCGGGCGACAAGTTCCTCGAGCGGCGGCTGCGGCGAATCGCTGATCTCGTGCATCAGGGCCCAGCGCGAATCCGAAACGAGCATCACTTCCTTCGCGCCGGCCTCCCGATGCCGGAACGAGTCCTTGCCGGGGCGATCGAGGTCGAAGCCGTGGTGCGCATGCTTGATCGTCGAGACGGTCAGGCCGCGGGCGCACAGCGCCGGCAGGAGCGCGGTGATGAGGGTCGTCTTGCCGGATCCGCTGCGCCCGACCAGTCCGATCATTCGCATGGGGAGGCCCGCGTCAAAGGGGAACGGGGAGGAAGAACCCGACCTTCCCGCCGAAGCGCCGAGTTATAGATGAAGGCGTCTCGTTTCGTCGTCGATCAGGCGGCTTTTTCGGGTCAGTAAAGACGCCGACCGCGCCGCGACCCGTCAGGCGGCCTTCTGGTAATCCTTGATGTCCGTGAACACGATCTTCGGCCAGCGCTCCTGTTCATAGCGCAGGTTGAAGGCGCTCGACGCCATGAACACCGGGGCGCCGTCGAGATCGGAGGCGAGCGACGAGGGATAGGCGGCGATGAACTTCTCCAGCTCCGCCTTCTCGTCCGACCTCACCCAGCGGCAAACCTCGAAACGGCTCGGCTCGAAGGAGACGGGCAATCCATATTCGGCGTTGAGCCGCTCGACGAGCACGTCGAGCTGTAGCGCGCCGACGACGCCGACGATCGCGGTCGCGCCGTCGTGCGGCAGGAACACCTGCACGACGCCCTCCTCCGCCATCTGCTGCAGCGCTTCGCGCAGCTTCTTGGCTTTCATCGCGTCGGCGAGCTTCACGCGTCGCAGGATTTCCGGCGCGAAGCTCGGAACCCCGCGGAAGACGATCTCCTCGCCTTCGCTGAGCGTGTCGCCGATCCTCAGCAATCCGTGGTTCGGGATGCCGACCACGTCGCCGGCGAAGGCCTCCTCGGCGAGCGAGCGATCCTGGGCGAAGAAGAACTGCGGGGCGGACAGCGTCACCGGCTTTCCGGTCCGCACGAGCTTTGCCCTCATCCCCCGCTGCAGTTTGCCCGAACAGACCCGCATGAACGCGATCCTGTCGCGGTGATTGGGGTCCATATTGGCCTGGATCTTGAAGACGAAGCCCGTCATCCTGGCTTCGTCCGCCGCCACCATCCGCGTCGCGGCGGCCTGCGCCCGGGGCGGCGGAGCGAACTCCGCCATCGCGTCGATCAGGTCCCTGACGCCGAAATCCTTCAGCGCGCTGCCGAACAGCACCGGCGTCAGATGCCCCTCGAGGAAGGATGGCCGGTCGAAGCTCTTCAGGCCCTCGACCGCGAGACTGAGCTCCTCGATCGCCTTCGCGCGCTCGTGCTCGGGCAGGAGCCCCGCAACCTTCGGGTCGTCGGGGCCGGAGACGGGAATTTCGGCCGCGTCGGCTCCGAACGGACGCAACAGCCTGCGGCGGATGTCATAGGCGCCGGCGAGCGAACGCCCGCGGCCGATCGTCCAGTTGATCGGCGCGGCGTCGAGCGCGAGCGTTTTCTCGATCTCGTCCAGAAGGTCGAACGGATCACGGGTCTCCCGATCCATCTTGTTGATGAAGGTGACGATCGGGATGTCGCGCAGCCGGCAAACCTCGAACAGTTTTCGCGTGCGCGATTCGATGCCTTTCGCGGCGTCGATCACCATCACCGCCGAGTCGACGGCGGTCAGCGTCCTGTAGGTGTCCTCGGAGAAGTCCTCGTGGCCTGGCGTGTCGAGCAGATTGAAGACGCAGCCGCCGTATTCGAAGGTCATGACCGAGGTGACCACCGAGATCCCGCGCTCGCGCTCGATGCCCATCCAGTCGGAGCGGGTCTGGCGGCGGTTCGCCTTGGCGCGCACCTCGCCGGCGAGCTGGATCGCGCCGCCGAACAGCAGCATCTTCTCGGTGAGCGTCGTCTTGCCCGCGTCCGGGTGCGAAATAATGGCGAAGGTGCGCCGCCGCGCGACGGGGTTCGTGTCAGGCATCGCTTCAGGGTCAGGGGGAGAAAGAGCGGCTTACATAGTGCGAAAAGGCGGGCCGGGGAAGAGCCCCGGCTGGGGGCTGTCTCCGCTTGAATTTCGGGATTGAACCAGCAAGTTGGCCTTCTATGGCACCGCCCGGTAGGGGCAGTATCCGTCCGGAGCGGGCGTTACATGACGCCGCACAGAAACGGATTTGGCCAATCCTCAAAGACGCCGAATTCGATCCGCTGACGCGTCGAACCCCCCTTGCATGGCGCCTCGCGGCGACAGCCCGTGCGCATCGCTAACCCTTCACCTCCATCAGGTCGGGTAGAGGACTTTCACCTCCAAGCTACTGAACATGCCCGGCACACAACGAAGCCGCTGTCGCGGCTGAAGCGGAGGCAAGGGGATGAGCGGCGGGATGGAGTGAAAGTCCTCCTGCCTGAGAGGATGGGGTGTTGCAACCCACTCTCAGACAGGAGTTTCAGATGGCCCAGATCAGCCCTCTGCGCCGCCGGATGATCGAGGACATGACGATCCGCAATCTGTCGCCGGCGACACAGCAATCCTACGTCCATGCGGTCTCGAGGTTCAGCCGGTATTTTGGCCGCTCACCCGATCGGCTCGGCCTGGAGGATGTTCGAGCCTATCAGGTGCATCCGGCTTCGAAGGGCGTCGCGTGAGCGTCGGTGAACCAAGCCGTCTGCGCCTTGCGCTTTTTCTACGGCGTGAGGCTCGGCGAACAGACGATCCCGGAGCGGATCGCTTACGCCCGCGAACCGCGCAAGCTTCCCGTTGTGCTCAACGCCGACGAGGTCGTGCGGTTCCTGGCGGCGCGTGATCGGAGCGATCACGGCCTGCCGCACGGCGGCGCTCGGCGGACACGTCGAGCGCTGCGAGGACTGCGCGCACGAACGCGTCGCCACATTACGTGCCTTATGGGCGCTTCCACTAATGGGGAGTTGGCGAACTGGGGTCGGCGCTTTTCTGTGAATTGCAGCGATCTTTCTCCCCATAACAATACGGTCCTGCGGCTCCGTCGGGTCGGCCACCAATGGCCGGTCACGAACGGGGACGAATATGCTGGAGACCTACTTCTCGGCATCGAAGATGCTGGGGCATCTGCGGAGCGGGCCGAGCGGGCCCTACCTTGACGGCTTCGCAGCCGCGCTCGAGCGGCAGGGTTATAGCGCCGCCACGGCGGTCCCATATTTGCGGGCGGCCGCGCACCTCGGCCATGTCGTGGTCGGGCAAGGGGCAATGCCGAGCGAGATTGATCTCGCGGCGTTCAGTGAACACCTGCTCAGTTGCCGATGTGCGCGCGCCATGGGAGGGCGCCGCAACCACCACACCATTTTCGGCGCCCGGCTTTTTTGCCGGCATCTCGTCGAAATCGGCGTCTGCCAGCCTGCCGCCTCGCCGTTGCAGCGAGCTGAGCCGCGGCTGGTGGCGCACTTCAAAGAGTGGCTGCGCAAGCACCGCGGCGCGTCCGACGCCACGATCAGGCTCTACGTCCGCGACGCCGCGCGCCTGGCGGCGGCGCTCGGGGACGATCCAGAAGGATGGGAGCCGGCCGCCGTTCGCAGCTTTTTCCTGGACTGCGCGGGCCGTTGCGGCAAGGGAACCGTCGAGAAGTTGACGACCAGCCTGCGTGCGTTCTTGCGCTACCTCGCTGTCGAAGGCCGCTGCCGAGCGGGTCTCGCCGATGTCATTCCCGGCTATGCCCGCTGGCGGCTTGCCGAGTTGCCGCGATATCTGGCGACGGAGCAGGTGAGCCGGCTGATTGCGGCAAGCGACGGCGAAGTCGTCGGGCGCCGGCGTGATCGCGCGATCCTGCTGCTCCTGGCGCGCCTCGGGCTGCGCGCAGGCGACGTGGCGCAACTCCGCCTCGACGACATCGAGTGGGAGACGGGCTCGCTGCTGGTCTCGGGCAAGTCGCGCTACGAGGTGCGTCTGCCGCTTCCGCAGGATGTCGGGGATGCGATCGCCGCCTACCTCGCGGACCGCCCCTCGACCTGTCCGAGCGATCACGTGTTCCTGCGCAATATCGCGCCCTTTCGGCCGTTCCGGAATGGCGACGGCGTCTCGTCGGTGGTGAGACGCCTCATGCAGCGGGCCGGCGTCGTCTCGCCGGTCAAGGGGGCGCACGTCCTGCGACACACGGCGGCGACCGAGATGCTGCGTCATGGCGTTCCGCTCGAGAAGATCGGGTTGGTCCTACGGCACCGAGGCGTCGACACGACGGCCCATTACGCCAAGGCCGACGTCGCGCTCCTCAAGCAAATCGCACAGCCTTGGCCGGAGGTCTTCTGATGTTGAAGGCCATCGAGGCTTATCTGGCGCTCCGCCGCGCCACGGGATTTGCGATGCTTAACGCGGAATGGCTGCTCAAGTGCTTTGCCGCTTTTGCGACCAAGCGCGGGCAGACGCATGTCCACGCCCAAACCGCAATCGATTGGGCGGCGTGCGGCCCGTCCGTTCCGCAACGCGACGCCCGGCTGAAAGCCGTCTGTCGCTTCGCGCGACATGTCCGGGTTGAAGACGCGCGGCACGAGCTGCCGCCGGTCAATCACTTCGGCGCCCGCAAGACGCGACGCCCGCCGCACATTTACTCGGCGGCGGAGATCGACCGACTGATCGAAGCCGCCCTTCGGCTTCGCCCGAAAGGCGGCTTGCGCCCATGGACCTATGCGACCTTGATCGCGCTGCTGTCGGTCACCGGATTGAGGATCTCCGAGGCGCTCAAGTTGACCGTCGCCGACGTGACGCGCGACGGCCTGCTGATCCGCGAGACCAAGTTCCGAAAAACCCGCTTGGCGCCGCTGCACGACACGGCGACAGCCGGCCTGGAGCGCTATCTGGCGCGTCGTCGGCCTCATTCCGAAGCTGATCCGGTGTTCGTTGACGCGCGTGGTCTGCCGCTGCGCTACATCGCGGTCAAAGAGACCTTCGACAGGCTGGTCTGCAGTGCAGGCATCGCGCCGGCGGCGCGGCGCCGACCGCGCCTGCATGATCTGCGGCATACGTTCGCGGTGCGGGCGCTGCAGGGCAGTCCAGCCGATCGAAGCCGAACCGGCGCGCATATGGCGGCGCTTGCGACCTACATGGGTCACATCAACATCTATTCGACCTACTGGCACCTGGAGGCCACTGCCGACCTCGTGCGTGACGTCGCCGCGGCCGGTGAGGCGTTCTTCGCCGAAGGGAGGCAATCATGACGCCGATTGCTCCCCTCATCGAAGCGTTCCTCGACGAGACGCTCGCGCGCCAGCGGGGCGTCAGCCGGCATACGCGCGACTCCTATGCCGTGAGCTTCCAGTTGCTCTTCATGTTCGCTGCGAAGAGACTGAAGGTCTCGCCGTCGGCGCTGACGCTGGAGCAACTCGACGCCGGCCTCATCAGCGCCTTCCTGGAGCATCTCGAGGATGACCGCAAAAACGCGCCGGTGACGCGCAATGTCCGGCTGGCGGCCATCAAGTCCTTCTTCCGCTTCCTCGAATACAGGCAGCCGGCGGCCCTGGAGCATGTCCGCCGCGTCCTGGCGATCCCGTTCAAGAAGACCGATCAGCGTCTCGTCCCCTATCTTCTACGAGAAGAGCTGCAAGCGGTGCTCGACGCCCCGGATCCCGCCACGCGCGATGGCGTCCGCGACCGGGCCATGCTGCATCTGGCGGTTTGTGCAGGTCTGCGCGTGTCCGAACTGACGGGATTGAAGCTCGGGGACATCGACCTGCCGTCGATGAGCATTCGTGTTCTTGGCAAGGGACGGCGGGAACGGACGCTCCCCCTGTGGAAGACCACCGCCGCGGCCCTGCGCGTCTGGCTCGCCGTTCGCGGGCGGATCGCAGCCCCCGAGGTGTTCGTCAACGCGCGGGGAGAGCCGATGAGCCGATGGGGCTTCGCCTATCTGCTCAAGCAGCACGCAGCGATCGCCGCGCAAACGCATCCCGGCCTCGACAGGAAACGCATCTCGCCCCACGTGCTCAGGCACACCTGCGCGATGATCATCCTGCAGGCGACGCAGGACATCCGGAAGGTGTCGCTGTGGCTGGGGCACGCAACCCTGACGACCACGGAAATCTACACGCGTGGCGATCCGACAGAGAAGCTCGTCGCAATGGAATCGATCGTTCCGCCGCATCTGCGACGCGGTTCGTTCCAGCCGTCCGACAAGCTAATCGCGCTCCTCAGACGCCCCTCGTAATGGAGAGCCGGATTGGCGGCGGCAGACAGGATTGCGCCATGACTCGCCGCCAACTCCCCATTAGTGGAAGTGCCCATAAGGCACGTAATGGGCGTCGCCCATTACGTGCAGAAACCGCCATTGCCCGAAGTGCCAGGCGGCGGCGAGAGCGGCGTGGCTCGCTGCTCGTCAGGCCGAGCTGCTGCCGGTTCCCTCCTTCCACGTCGTCTTCACCCTGCCGCCGGCGGCGGCCGAGATCGCTTTCCAGAACAACCAGACGGTCTACGGCCTCTTGATGCGCGCCGCCGCCGAGGCGCTCATGACGCTTGCCGTCGAACGCCCCGGCGCTCGGATCGGCCTCATCGCCCTGCTCCACACCTGGGGACAGACGCTGACCCATCATCCCCACGTTCACTGTCTCGTCCCCGGCGGCGGTGTCGCCCTCGACACTCAGCCCTGGGTCGCCTGCAAACCCAACTTCCTGCTCTCCGTCCGCGCCCTGTCGAAGACCTTCCGCCGCCTGTTCCTCAACGGCTTGGAAGCCGCTTTTCGTCGCGGCGAACTCGGTTTCTTCGGCGATCTGGCCCCACTCGCCGAGGCCGCCGCTTTCGCCGAGCGCCTGCGCCCGCTCCCCAACAGCCCCTTCGTCGTCTGCGCCAAGCCGCCGTTCGGCGGACCCGAGCGAGTGCTGGCCTACCTCGCCCGCTACACCCATCGCACCGCGATCGCCAATTCGAGGCTCATCGCCGTCGACGACGATGGGGTGGCCTTCTCCGACAAGGACTATCGCCGCGGCGGGCGCGGCGGCGTCATGCGGCTTGCACCGCACGAGTTCATCCGTCGCTTTCTCCTCCACGTCCTGCCCGACGGCTTTCACCCCATCCGGCACTCCGGCTTCCTGGCCAAAGGCGACCGAAGCGAGAACCTCGCCCGCGTGTCGAGTTCCTCAAAGTCCAACGGACCCAGGAGCCCGCGGACCAAGCCCAGCCTTCGACGACGTCCGAGCCAGAGGCGAACGCAGATGCCCGCGAAGCGTTCGCCGTCTGCCCGGATTGCGGCGGTCTCATGCGCCGCATCGGCCACGTCGCGCCGCATATCTCCGGCGCCTTTCGCTGGGCCAACGGCCTTACGGTCTGGCACTCGCAAACGACGCGCGAGGCGCTGCGCGCGGCGCGCTCGGGCTGGGCGACCGCAATCGTCGTCGACCGCGATCTGGGGGAAGACGATGGCCTGCACGTTGTCGAGACGCTCCGGCGGGAGGGAAACCATATCTCGGCGCTCATTCTCGGAGCGAGGGCGTCGGTTGACGACCGGATTGATGGTTTCAAAGCGGGCGCCGACCAATATCTCACCAAGCCGTTCGACGTTCGTGAGTTGGCCGTGCGGGTCGAGGCGTTGTTGCGTCGCGGCAACGATCCGTGCGCGAGGCTGCAGCAGGGCGACCTGGAGATGAACCTGGTCGAGCGGACGGTGCGCTGCGCCGGACGGCAGGTTGATCTTTTGCCGACCGAATAAAAGCTGCTCGAATATCTGATGCGCCATCCCGGTCAGGCGTTGTCAAGGGCGAAGCTGCGCGAGGACGTCTGGCAATCCAGATACGACGCCCGCAGCAACGTCGTCGATGTTCAGATCGGAAACCTGCGTCGCAAGCTCGACCCGACCGGCGAACGGCAATATATCGCCTCCGTCCGTGCGATCGGCTTCAGGCTGAGGGACGATCTCTGACGACCCTTGTCCGCCTCCAAAAGCGAGATGTGGCGGCCGATTCTCCAGCGCCGGTCAGGAGCGTCAAGCCATCCGCGCCTGCCCTTCGGACGACGCCGTCGCGAAGCGCAGTCTGACGCGCTCGACCTGATCGGGCGAGACGCGGACGACGAGGTGCAGGCCGTCGTCCCGGTCGCTTCGGCTCATCACCTCGGCGTGCTCGTAGAGCCAGTGCAGCCCCTGCCCGTCGGCCGAGTCGAGCGTCAGCTCGATCAGCGACCGCCCGCGCGCCAAGCGGTGCTCGATTGCCGCCAGGAGCCGGTCGATCCCCTCGCCCGTGAGAGCGGAGACGACAAGCGGCGCTGCGTCGCGCATCTCCTGCTCTTGCGCGAGCGCCCCGCGCTCTTCAGCCCCGAGCCGATCGAGCTTGTTCCAGACTTCGATGACCCGGTCCGCCCGATCGGCAATGTCGAGCTCCGCCAGGATTGCTTCGACATCTTCACTCTGCGCCTCGCTGTCGACGTGCGAGATGTCGCGGACGTGCACGATCACGTCCGCCGAGCGAACCTCCTCGAGTGTGGCGCGGAAGGCGGAGATCAGCATGGTCGGCAGATCGGAGATGAAGCCGACGGTGTCGGACAGGATCGCCGACCCGCCATGTGGCAGCCTGATCAGGCGCATGGTCGGATCAAGGGTGGCGAAAAGCATGTCGGCCGCCACGACATCGGCGCGGGTCAGGCGGTTGAAGAGGGTCGACTTGCCGGCGTTTGTGTACCCGACCAGCGCGACGATCGGATAAGGCACGTCGCTCCGGCTCGCCCGATGCAGCGCGCGGGTTCGTTTGACACCTTCAAGCTCGCGTTCGATGCGGATGATGCGCTCCTGGATGAGACGGCGGTCGGTCTCGATCTGGGTCTCGCCCGGACCTCCGAGGAAGCCGAAACCGCCGCGCTGCCTTTCGAGGTGGGTCCAAGACCGGACGAGCCGGGACTTCTGGTAGGCGAGATGCGCGAGTTCGACCTGCAGCGCACCCTCGGCCGTGCGCGCCCGGCGGCCGAAAATCTCGAGAATGAGCCCGGTCCGGTCGATCACCTTGCTGCCGAACGCCTTCTCGAGATTACGCTGCTGGACCGGCGACAGCGCGCAGTCCATCACGACCAGGTCGATCAATTCTTCTTTCGCTTCGCCTGCGATCGCCTCGACCTTCCCCTTGCCGAGGTAGGTGGCGGGCCGGATAGCGCCAAGCGATACGGTTTCGGCCCCGACGATATTGAGATCGATGGCGCGGGCGAGGCCGACCGCCTCCTCTCGCCGCGCCTCAGGACTGCGCACAGCTCCGCGCTCGCCCGGATGCAGCCGGGTGAGGTAAGGGCCAACGACGCGCGTGCGCGTGCCCGACGCGACGGAGCGCTCGCGGTTGTCGATCGCGCCGCGGCCATCCGCGGCGCCCTGGTCAGTGCGCGTCTGACCCCTCCTCCACCGCCTCGAACATGGTGATCGGCGTCGCCGGCATGATGGTCGAGATCGCGTGCTTGTAGACGAGTTGCGAGTGGCCGTCCCGCCTCAGCAGCACACAGAAATTGTCGAACCAGGTGACGAACCCCTGCAGTTTGACGCCGTTGACGAGAAAGATCGTAACGGAGGTTTTCGACTTGCGAACGTGGTTCAGAAACGTGTCCTGGAGGTTTTGCGCCTTCTCGGTTGCCATGAGTTTTTTCCGTATGTTTGGGCCGTTGCCGGCCGTCTTTTTGAAACCTCATGCGCGCCTGTTCCGACACGCGAATGAAGACTTATACCACATTGTTTCGGCCCGTGCAGAACATAAACCGAAATACCAATGTTAAAGAGGTTTTAGCGACCGTTCCGCAAGCTTCCGAAAGGCCTGTCGAAGCTGAGGAACCACGGTTCCCGGCCGACCCTCGCCGATTGTCTTGCCATCGATCGACACAACAGGCATGGCGATCGTGGTGGCGCTGGAAAAGAAGGCCTCCCGGGCGCCTTGCGCCTCATGCGGGGTAAATGGTCGCTCCTCAAGGCAAAGACCGAGCCTCGCGGCAATGTCGATCAGCGCGGCGCGGGTTACGCCGTTCAGGATGGCCTCGTCCGCCTGCCGGGTGACGAGGGCGCCATCGGCAGTGACGATCCAGGCACTGGTGGAAGCGCCTTCGGTGACGAATCCGGCGCGATCGACGAACCAGGCCTCGAACGCGCCGGCCTCGCGAGCCAACTGCTTCGCCAGAACGTTCGGCAGCAATTGCAGCGTCTTGATGTCCGGACGCGCCCAACGCTGGTCAGGCAACGTGAACACCGCGACCCCGGTCGCGGCTCTCGCCGCGCCCACGGCGGGGTCGAGCGCTCGCGCCGAGATGACCAAGCCCGGCTTCGTTCCCTCGGGAGGGAATCCGTGATCGCGTCGCGCGGCGCCGCGGCTGATCTGCAGATAGACGAGACCGTCACGCACACGGTTGCGCGTCACGATCTCGCGCATGACGATCCGCAGCGCGGTTTCGCCGATGGGCCACGGGATTCGCAGCGCCGCAAGCGAGCGACGCAGGCGGGCGAGATGCCGCGCTTCCTCGATCAGCGCGCCGTTGTTGACCTCGCAGACTTCGTAAACCCCGTCGCCGAAAGTGAAGGCGCGATCGTCGATCGACACCGCGGCTTTGGCGACCGGAACGTATTGACCATTGACATAGGCGATGCGCGACAAGGGCGCCCGTTCCCCCAAGAGTCTCCGAAGCGGCGAAAACTCCCGCCTCGGCACGGACGGCAAACGGTCATTCCACGCTGAGCGACTTCAGCTTGCGGTGCAGCGCCGAACGCTCCATGCCGATGAACTCGGCGGTGCGCGAGATGTTGCCGCCGAAACGGCTGATCTGAGCGATAAGATAGTCGCGCTCGAAGGCTTCGCGCGCCTCGCGCAGCGGCAGGCCCAGCAGTTTCTCGCCGCCGATGCCGCTCGGAACCGTCGGCACCAGCGCTCCGACCTCCGCAGGCAGCATCGAGGCGGAAATCTCCGCATTCGGGTCGCCGAGCGCGAGGATCATCAGCCGCTCGACATTATTGCGCAGCTGCCGGATATTCCCCGGCCAGTCGTGCGACTGCAAGACCGCCATGGCGTCGGCTCCGACGCGACGCGGCGAGACGCCCATGCTGGCCGCCGTCATCTCCAGAAAATACTGAACGAGTTCAGGAATGTCCTCACGCCGCTCCGCCAGCGAGGGAACCCGGATCGGGACAACCGACAGTCGATGGAACAGGTCCTCGCGAAACCGTCCGTCCGTGATCGCCTCGGCGAGGTCCCGGCTGGTCGAGGAAATGATGCGCACGTCGACGCTGACGCGCGAGGAGCCTCCGACCCGCTGGAAGTTCTGATCGACCAGGACGCGCAGGATCTTCGCCTGCGTCTCGCGCGGCATGTCGGCGACCTCGTCGAGATAAAGGGTGCCGCCGTGCGCCTCTTCGAGTGCGCCGATCCGACGCGGCTGGTCCGTCGCCGCCTCGACGCCGAACAGCTCGGCTTCCATGCCCTCCGGCGACATCGCCGGAGCGTTGATGACGACGAAGGGACCCTGCGCCCGGCTCGAATGCTCGTGAATGAGCCTCGCGGCCAGCTCTTTGCCCGAACCGGCGCCGCCAGAGATGAGCACGCGCGAGTTCGCGTGGCCGAGCCTTTCAATGATCCGCCCCAGATTGATCACGGCCGGAGACGATCCGATCATCCTGTTGGCCGCGCCGCCGCGGCTCTTGAGCTCATTGACTTCGCGCTTGAGGCGCGATGTCTCGAGCGCGCGTTCCGCCACAAGGATGAGGCGATCCGCCTTGAATGGTTTCTCGATGAAATCGTAAGCGCCGAGTTTGATCGCCGTCACCGCTGTCTCGATGTTGCCGTGTCCGGATATCATGACGACCGGCACCGTCGGATTCTGTTTCTTGATCGCCTCGAGCAGCTGCAGCCCGTCCAGTTTCGACCCCTGCAGCCAAATGTCGAGAAGGATGAGCTGCGGCCGGCGCGCTTCGATCGCCCCAAGCGCCTCGTCCGAATTCCGCGCCATGCGCGCGCCGTGGCCCTCGTCCTCCAGAATGCCGGCCACGAGTTCGCGGATATCTTCTTCATCGTCGACGATGAGAATGTCAGCAATCATCAGGATGATCCGATCTTCTCGTTCGCGGCTTCGGCTCCGCCCTGTCCGCCCCCCGGCGCGGGCAGTTTCATCAGCACCATCGCGCCCCGGCCGCCATCGGGACGCGAGAGGCCGTCGAGCAGATCTACGCCGCCCCCGTGATCCTCGAAGATCTTGACCACGATCGGCAGTCCGAGCCCGGTGCCCTCCGCACGCGTCGTCACGTAGGGCTCGGTCAGCCGCCGGCGATCCTCGTTCGGGAAGCCCTTGCCATTGTCGCTGACGGCGATCTCGATAAAGCCCGCGACATCGGGATCCAAACTCACCAGCACCTTGCCCTTCTCCTGAACGTTCCCCAGCGCATCGATTCCCTCGGACGCGTTTTTCAACACGTTGGTGAGCGCCTGCGAAATCAGGCGCCTGTCGAAATCGGCGAACACGGCGGTGTCGGGAAGCCGCTCTTCGAATTTGATGTCGGCGCGGCCCACTCGCATGAGGAAGAGCGCCTGGCGCACGCAGTCGGTCAGGTCGTCGCGCGCCGTGCGCGCCTTGGGCATCTGTGCAAACGACGAGAATTCGTCGACCATGCGCTTGATGTCGTCGACCTGCCGGATGATCGTGTCGGTGCACTGGTCGAAGACGTCCTTGCCTTCAATGATGTGGCGGCCGTAGCGCCGCTTGAGCCGTTCGGCCGACAGCTGAATCGGCGTCAGCGGGTTCTTGATCTCATGGGCGATGCGGCGCGCGACGTCGGCCCAGGCCGCTGTGCGTTGCGCCGCGACGAGATCGCTGATGTCGTCGAGAGTGATGACGCTGGCGCTGTCGCGCCCTGGATTGCCTGTGACCCGCACATTGAGAATCCGCTCCCGTCCGTCGCGCAGCATCGTCGCCTGGCCGTTATGAAGGCGAAGCCGTAGCGAGCGCGCCTGGTCCCAGATGAGCGCGATCGTGTGATGGATCGAGGCCAACGGCATTCCGATGAGGCCCCTCTCCCGTCGAAGGAGCTGTTCGGCGGCGGCGTTCGAGATCGTGATCGCTCCATCGCTATCGACGCCGAGAACGCCGGCCGGCACGCCCGACAGAACCGCCTCGATAAAGGCCCGCCTCTCGTCGTTCAGCGCATTGGCCTCGATGAGGCCAGTCTGCTGGCGCAGCAACTCGGAGGTCATCTTGTTGAATGTCTGACCGAGGTGGCCGAGGTCGCCGTCGGAGGCGCGCGTGGGCACCTGGACGTGGAGATTGCCGGAGGCCACGTCGTCGGTTGCGCGAATCAACCGGCGGATCGGCCCCACGAGGCGATTCGCCCAGGCAAGCCCCAGCCAGATCGCCGAAAAGAGCATCGTCAGGGCGAGCAGCACGAACACCGTCGCGAAGCCGAGTTCGAGGCTGTGCCGGTGCGCCTCGAAGCGCTCCCACATGCGCGAGACGCTTGCAGCATCCTCCGCGACTTTCGCCGCTAGCGGATCGATGCCTCGCGCCGCGTAGAGGAACTGCCCGTCGGCCCCCGGAATCGGGCGAATGCCGACGAATATGTTGCCGACCCCGAGAAAGCCGCAGAGGGCCTCCCCGTTGACCGCATCCTGGAAATCGGACGGGTCGGGTTTTGCAATCAGCTTCTCGTTCGATCCAGCCGCGATTTGGACCGGCGTTCCGTCTCCTTTCATCAGCGCCGCCGCCGCGAAGCCGAGGGTCTTTGCGCGCGAACTGAAGTATCCCTTGAACTCCTCCGGCGCGGCGCGAAGCAGCATGGCGCTGCGCGCGATATCTCCCGCGGTCAGATCCACGTCTCGCAGTAGCGCGCGGCATTGTGATTCCCGATACAGCTGCGTCGCCTGGTTCGCTTCGTTGATAAAGGCGGCGACATCGCTCATAAAGCGAGGGTTGATCGCCCATTCCACCGAAACAGTCGCGACAACAGCGGTGACGATGGCCGGGATCGCGGCGACCAGCGAGAAAAGAGCGACGAACCGGCTGTGCAGACGCGCGCCCGCGCGCGCCGCCTTTCTGGCCGACCTTAGCCGCGACAGCTCGATGCTGATGAGAACAATCAGTGTAATAACGACGAGGCCATCGCCGATCAGAAGGCTGGAGACGACGGTCGCCGTCGGCAAAATCGGGGTAAAGCCCGCGAAAACGAGAAATGTCGCCAACGCGAGCACGAAGGCCGCTCCGACGGCGATAGGACCGAAGCGAGCCGTCGGTCCGCTGTCGTCAAATGGCGTCGCTGCGCTGGACGTCTCGCTCTTTGTGGCTTCAGTCAATTCCCGGACCCGCCGGCCGCGCCCAAGCGCGACTCACACCATAATAGTGGCAATCATGCAACAATGTTGCTCGATTACGACAATTTGGCGGCGCAATCACCGAAAGTTCGGCATATCACGCAGGTTGAGATCGCGTATTTTTTTGCGCAATGTGTTGCGATTAAGCCCTAGGATCTCAGCGGCCTTGATCTGATTCCCGCGGGTGAGGGTCAGAGTCGCGGCGATCAGCGGCGCTTCGAGATCGCGCAAGACCCGATGGTACAGGCCGACCGGCGGCGTCGCGCCGCCGAACGAGCGGAACAGGTCGGTGATCGCGCTCTCGACCGCTCCGTCAAATCCGTCCCCAGTCGCCAGGGCGGCCGCCGGGTGGACCCGCTGACGGTTGTCCTCCTGCTGCGCGGGGAGAGGCGATGGCGAGCCTCCGACGTTCAGTTCGGTCTCGATCAGCGCCTCGCCGATGACTTCCTGAGGGTAGAGCGCGGCCAGACGCCGAGTGAGATTTTCCAGTTCACGAACGTTTCCCGGCCACGAGTACCGCCTCATTCGCTCCATCGCCGCAGGCTCGATCGACTTCATCGGCAGGCCCTCGGCGGCGCCGCGGTGAAAGAACGAGCGCACAAGATCGGCAATGTCCTCAGGGCGCTCCCGCAAGGGTGGAAGACGGATCGGAACGACGTTGAGCCGGAAGAACAGGTCTTCGCGAAACGCGCCCTGCTGGATGGCGAAACGCAGATCCTTGTTGGTTGCGGCAACGATCCGCACGTTGGTCTTGATCGGCGTCCGACCGCCGACCGTCGTGTATTCTCCTTGCTGCAGGACCCGCAGGAGCCGGGTCTGGGCCTCCATTGGCATGTCGCCGATTTCATCCAGGAACAGCGTCCCGCCCTCGGCCTGCTCGAATCGCCCGACGGAACGGGCCGCGGCGCCGGTAAAGGCCCCCTTTTCGTGACCGAACAACTCGCTTTCAATCAAGTCGCGGGGAATTGCGGCCATGTTGATCGCGACAAAAGGGCCGGTCTTACGCTTTCCGTAGTCGTGCAGAGCGCGTGCGACGAGTTCCTTACCTGTGCCGGATTCTCCGGAAATCATGACGGTCAGGTCGGTCTGCATCAGCCGCGCAAGGACCCGGAAGATGTCCTGCATGGCCGGCGAACGGCCGACGATCGGCATGACCTCGACCGGAAGGTGGTCGCCCGGCTCCTCGAGGCTACGCTTCGGTTCCGCCAGCGCCCGGCCGACAATGGCCACCAGTTCGCGCAGATCGAAGGGTTTGGGCAGATATTCGTACGCGCCGCGTTCGGACGCCTTGATCGCTGTCATGAACGTGTTTTGCGCGCTCATGACGATGATTGGCAGATCCGGGCGCATCCGCTTGATGCGCGGCAGAAGATCGAAAGCATTGTCGTCAGGCATCACGACGTCGGTGATGACCAGGTCGCCCTCGCCCGCCGCCACCCATCGCCAGAGCCCGGCGACGGTTCCTGTTGCGCGCACTTCATAACCGGCGCGGGTTAGCGCTTGGTTCAAGACCGTGCGAATCCCCGCGTCATCGTCTGCAACTAAAATCTGCCCTGACGGCATCAGGCCTGCTCCTCCGCCTCGCCGCGCCCCGAACCGCTCACTTGGGCGCGGAGGCGCGCGGCGACTGCAGCGGCATCAGCACGCGAAAGATCGTCCTGCGTGGATACGATTCGCATTCGATCGTGCCGCCGTGGTCGCCGACCAGCTTTGCGACCAGTGCAAGACCCAGACCAGACCCCTTTCCTTTCGTCGAGACGAACGGATCGAAAAGGTTGGTGGCGATCTCCGGCGCAACGCCCGGACCATTGTCGCGCACGCAGATCTCAAGCGGTAGCGAAACCGGTTCAGCCGACGGAGCGGTCCGCAACCGGACGCCCGGGCGATAGGCCGTGGTCAGCATGATTTCCCCATCAATGCTATCGTCGCCAATGGCTTCGGCGGCGTTCTTCACCAGATTCAAGAACACTTGAATCAGTTGGTCCGGAGAACCGAGGATATGAGGCAGCGAAGGATCATAAACCTCCACGAAACGCACGTGCCGCGCGAAGCCAGCCTGCGCGAGCCGCTTCACACGGTCGAGCACGGCGTGGATATTGAGGCTCTCCCACTGCGAAGGTGTCGAATCCGCGAAAGACTGCATCCGGTCCACGAGTTTGACGATCCGGTCGGTCTCTTCGCAAATCAGGCGTGTGAGCGCGCGATCCTCGTCCGCCGCGTTAGCCTCCAGCAACTGGGCGGCGCCGCGGATGCCGGACAGCGGATTCTTAATCTCATGCGCGAGCATGAGACCGAGCGCAGTGATTGAGCGGGCCGCGCTCCTGTGGGTCAGCTGTCTGTCTATTTTTTCGGCAATCGCACGTTCCTGCAGCATAATTGCGACGGCGTCGCTCGGCTGAGGCAGGGGCGCGATGAAAACATCGACAGGGCCACGATTTCCCGTCCTCGGAGTGGAAATGTCGATCTTGTACCCGGCCACAGTCGCATGGTTGGTGATCGCGTCGGCGACGAGTGCGACCACGGGCGACCCGAACGGCAGCAGGTCGGCGAGTCGCGATCGCAGGAGGGCGGCGCGGCCCATGGCGAAAAAGGTCTCCGCCGCAACATTCGCTTCGATCACCATGCCCTGGCCCTCGACCGTGAACAGCGGCTGAGCCAGTGCATTCAGGACCTTGGCCGGATCCGCCCGCTCTTTGTTGAAGGGCGCGGTCACGCGGCCGCCTCCAGTGGCGCGATGTCAAAAGCGCGGTCGAGCAGGTCGCGCGCGCGGGCGGTGTCATCTGTCGTTACAAGATTGCGCTGAAGCGCCGCTGGCGCGCCTGCCGCTACGGCATAAGCGGCAAGGTGCTTCCGGGCGTGCCGCAGTCCGGAACGTTGGCCGAGTGCGCCGATCAGCCAGTCGAAGTGCTCGAGCGCCGCCTTCCGCCTCTCTTCGAGCGGAGGAAGTCGGAGGGGTCCGCCCTCCTTCAGCGCCCGGGAAACGGCCCCGACAAGCCACGGCGCCCCAAGGGCCGCCCGCCCGATCATGACGCCGTGGGCGCCGGATTGAGCCATCATGTCGCGGGCATCCTCGAGACCGGCGCAATCGCCATTGATCACCACGGGAATGGCGACGGCTTCGACCACGGCGCGCGCAGCCCGCCAATCGGCCCGACCGGCGTAGAATTGCGCCCGGGTCCGTCCGTGAATCGTCGCCATCCGGACGCCTGCGCGCTCGGCGCGCCGAGCAAGGTCGGGCGCGTTCCGGGAGGTCTCGTCCCAGCCGAGGCGCATCTTGACCGTGACAGGAACGGAAACCGCGTCCACGTATGGCGACGAGAATCCGTTCGGCGTCGTCGAGGTCACGCATGAGCGCTGCGCCGGCGAGCGCCCCGGACACCCGACGCGACGGGCAGCCCATGTTGACATCAATTAGTTTGGCTCCCGACGCTTCAACCCGACGCGCTGTCTCCGCGAGGGCGTGAGCGTTGCGCCCGACGAGTTGGACCGCATGAGGCGAAACCCCGTCGCCTTCGGCGCGCATCGTCGCCTCAGCATCGCCTTCGAGATAGGTTTCAGCCGCCACCATCTCCGTGAAAACCAAGGCCGCGCCGAAGCGTCGCGCAATTCGCCGCATCGCCAAGTCGCTGACGCCCGACATCGGCGCGAGCATCGCCCGACCGTCGAGTTGGATGGCGCCAACGCTGATCCGGGCCGAGTTGCCTAATTCATGAGCACCATCCATATTGCCTATACTCTAGTCATGTAACCAACGAAAGCAAGCTGTCGTCGGAAATGTGGACAGGAAGAAGGGTTGCAAAGTCGGCTTACGCGCATCCCGCTGAGTTGCACGGATTGTCTTCCGTCGCCAAGAAAAGGATAAGCCAAAGGGCTTGGCGCAGGAGCGCCCGCCGCCTCAGCAACCAAAGGAGGAGCAGCCGATGCGCGTGATCTTGCTTGCGATTCTGATCGCCGTCTGTTCGGAAAACCCCGCGCTTGCCGTGATCAGCGTCGACCTGCCGTACGAATGTGCGGATCGAAACGCCTTGCAGGGCATCGCCTACGACGCCCGGCTGATCGCGATCAAGCTTTATTACAAGGGCCTTATCAACAAAATGTCCGACAGGAAAAAACAGACCTGCCTTGAGGCTCACGTGCTTCTCGATGACCGCTTCGTCGTGATCAACAAAACGCGGGAAATCGTCGAAGCGAAGTGCCTGCCGATCGACGTTGCGGCGAGCCTTGCGACGCAGGACCTGTGCCCCTGACCCTGGCTTGACGGCGAAGCCCGCCTCCAGGAGACAGAGCCATGTCTTCCGAATCGGACCCCGTCGTCGAGACGGTCATCGCGAATTTGTGCGCAGAGGCGCCGCACGGCGGCACCATTAGCCCGACCGACGCAGCCAAGGCGTTCGCCGAGGAGCGCGGAGAGGGCGAACTCGGTTGGCGTTCGCATCTTGGCGCGATCCGCCGGGCCGCGGTCAGGATGGCTCTGGAAGGACGGCTCGTCATCTATCGGAAGGGCAAGATCGTCGATCCGACGGATTTTCGCGGGGTCTATCGTCTCGGCTCGCCCTCCTCCGAATAGGCTTTCAACGCGCTTCGGCGGCGCGGTTGGCCTCCGCCGGCTTTGCCGGTCCGACTGCGCGGCCCGGTCCCGGAAACAGGTTGTCGATCCTTCCGGTCGCCCGGTAGGCGACAAGGCCGATCCATTCCTTGGCGGCGATCTCGAACGTCTCGAGGTTTCGCGGCGCGTGGGTCTCCCACAGCAGATCGCGCCCTTTACCAAGGGTGCGGAAGGCGACCGGGAAGGCGGTCACGTCGAATCCCGCCTTTTCGAATAGGCCCATCGATCGTGGCATATGATAGGCCGACGTGACGAGCAGGAACCGCTGCGCCGGCACGGGATCAACCAGCTTCGCCGTGAAGCGCGCGTTTTCGTCGGTGTTGCGCGAGGCGTCCTCCAGCGTGATGCGCGAGGGATCGACGCCGAGTTCGACCAAGAGCTTTTGCGCCTCCTGGGCCTCGGTCGAGGACGTCGCCAGCAACGAGCCGCTCCCGCCGGAGAAAATGACCCGCGCGTCCGGGTAGCGTTTGGCCAGGATCGCGGCCTGCACCACTCGCTCGCCGTCGCTGAAGACGGCCTGGCCCCGGGCCGTGCTTTCCGCGCTCCTGATCGTTCCGCCGAGCATGATGATCCCGTAAGGAGGCGGCATATCCGCCGGGGGCTCGGGAAAGCGGTTCTCGAGCGGCGCGATCAGCAAGAGACCGATCGGCGTCGTCGCCAGCGCCGCAAGCAGAAGGATGGCCCCGAGCGCGGCCAGGCGCCACACGAGGGACGGTCGCGGTATCGAGATTGCGAGCGCCGCCACGGCGACTGTCAGCAACAGGATGACCGGCGAGGCCAACAGCCAGAAGACTTTCGATGCGACGAAGAACAAAATCCGTTCCTTTGTGCGTTCGTCCTCACCAGAGCCGCGAGGCTTGTCGCAAAGCCCATGCTTGCCTAACCTGAACCGTCAATCCGGGGAAGCGCCATGAAGTTCAACCGCGATGTCGTCGGCGCGATCGGTCGCACGCCGCTCATCCGACTTCGGGCCGCTTCCGAAGCGACCGGCTGCACGATTCTCGGCAAGGCCGAGTTCCTGAATCCGGGCGGGTCGGTGAAGGATCGCGCGGCGGTCGCGATCATCCAGGATGCGGTAGAGCGCGGGCTTCTCCGCCCGGGCGGCGTCGTGGTCGAAGGCACGGCCGGCAACACGGGAATCGGGATCGCGATGGTGGCGGGCGCGCTCGGCTACCGGGCGATCATCGTGATCCCCGGCACCCAGACCCAGGAAAAAAAGGACATGCTCCGGCTTGCCGGCGCGGAGCTGATCGAGGTTCCCGCGGTTCCCTATTCGAACCCCAACAACTATGTGCGCTACTCGGGCCGCCTCGCGGAGGCGCTGTCCAGGACCGAACCGAACGGGGCCGTGTGGGCCAATCAGTTCGACAACGTCGCCAATCGCAACGGGCATTACGAGACGACGGGACCCGAGATTTTCGACGACCTCGACGGCCGGGTCGACGGATTCGTCAGCGCAGTCGGCACCGGCGGGACCCTGGCGGGGGTCGGCATCGCGCTGAAGGAACGCGACCCGCGCGTTCATATCGCGCTTGCGGACCCGATGGGCGCGGCGCTCTATTCCTATTACACGACGGGCGAACTCCAGAGTTCCGGATCGTCGGTCACCGAGGGCATCGGACAGGGCCGCGTCACCGCCAATCTCGAAGGCGCGCCGGTCGACTTTGCGTTCCAGATCCCGGACGAGGAGGCGCTGCCGATCATCTTCGATCTTGTCGTCGAGGAGGGTTTGCTTCTGGGCGGGTCTTCCGGGGTCAATATCGCCGGCGCGATCCGTCTGGCGCGCGAACTCGGGCCGGGCCATACGATCGTGACCATTCTTTGCGATTCCGGCGCGCGCTACGCATCCAAGCTGTTCAACCCCGATTTCCTGCGCTCCAAGAACCTGCCCGTACCGGCATGGCTCGAGGCAAAAGGGACGGCTCCAAAGGTTTTCGTCTGATGACCGAACCCCTGTTCCGCGCCGATTCCTACTTGCGCGAGACGTCGGCGACCGTCGTCTCCGCCGAGCCTCGCGGGATCGTGCTCGATCGGACGGTCTTCTACCCGCAGGGCGGCGGCCAGCCCGGTGATCAGGGCGCCTTGATCCTTGAGAGCGGTGACACGATCGTGATCGTCAGCACCATCTACGATTCCGACCGGAAGACCATTCTGCACGTGCCCCCGGAAGGGACCGCGTTCCCAGCCGCGGGCGCAGGCGCCATCGCCCGGATCGACTGGAGCCGGCGCTACCGGCGGATGCGCGCCCACACGGCGCTGCACCTCCTCTCGGTCGTGCTGCCATACCCCGTCACCGGCGGCTCGGTCGGCGATGGCGAAGGACGGCTCGACTTCGACTGCGAGGCGCTCCTCGACAAGGCGGAGGTGGAGCGCAGGCTCAACGAGTTGATCGCGCGCGACGCGCCGGTGACGCTGCGCTGGATCTCCGACGAGGAGCTCGAGGCGAACCCGGGGCTGGTGAAAACGATGTCGGTCAAGCCTCCGATGGGGACCGGCCTCGTCCGTCTGGTCGCCATCGAAAATCTCGATCTCCAGCCGTGCGGCGGAACGCATGTCGCGCGGACCGGCGAAATCGGCCGCGCCTCGGTCACCCAGGTCGAGAAGAAGGGCAGGATCAACCGGCGCGTTCGCATCGCGCTCGCAGAGGCCTGAGCGCGCGACGATGGCTTCCCACGACTTCTGCACGACGGCCGAGCTCGCGGCCGAGCTTGGCGACCCCCGCCTCGGTGTGATCGACGGCTCCTGGCACTTGCCCAACGCCGGGCGCTTCGGGGCCGTCGAGTTCAAGCTCGGGCATATTCCCGGCGCGGTGTATTTCGATATCGACACGATCGCGAATCTCAGCATCCCCCTGCCGCACATGTTGCCCAAACCCGACGAGCTGGCGCAGGAGATGACCGCGCTCGGGCTCGGCGACGGGATGCGCTTCGTCATCTACGACGTGCTCGGCCTCTTCGCCGCCGCGCGGGTCTGGTGGACCTTGCGCGTCTACGGCGTCGAGGACGTCCGCATCCTCCAGGGCGGGCTGACGAAATGGATCAGCGAAGGCAGGCCGCTCGAAACCGGCGATGCGCGCCCGAGGCCCCGGCCCTTCACGCCGCGGCTCGACGAAAGCCTCATCGCCTCGCTCATGGAGGTCCGCGAAGCGCTCGCGACCGGGTCGGCGCAGGTGGTCGACGCCCGTCCGGCCGACCGGTTCCGGGGCGAAGCGCCCGAGCCGCGGCCGGGCCTCAAGAGCGGCCACATGCCCGGCAGCCTGAACGTGCCCTTCGCCGACGTGGTCGAGCACGGACGGCTGAAGCCGGCCGACACGCTGCGGGCGATTTTCGCCGAGCACAAGGTCGATCTCGCAAAGCCGGTCATCACCACCTGCGGCTCGGGCGTCAGCGCGGCGATCCTGGCGCTCGCCGTCGAGGAGGCGGGAGGCCGGATCGCCGGGCTTTACGACGGCTCCTGGGCCGAATGGGGCGGCCGCGACGACTGTCCGGTCGCGACCGGGGCGGGGTGAGTTCAGCGCGAGGGCGGAGAGGCCGTCTGGGACTGACGGCCCAAAGCCGAGTTGAAATCGAATCCGTCGCCTCGCCAGCGATATCAAGCCGTTAGGCGCCAACATCTGCAACTTCGCGCTGCGCCGCCTTGACCGATATTAACATAAATGTAGTGTTAAAAAGCGGAGCGGTCGCCTCATCTTGGCTGGAGAAAAATAGGGAAAAATGCAAACGTCGCCGCATTGCTGACCTGCGGCGCTTTTTGTTGCCCGGAGGTCTCCCTTGACGCCAGCGGAGACAGCGCGGGCGCTGTTCGACCTCGCCGACCGGGTCGGGCGGCTAAAGCCGCTCAACCACGATCCTGAGGC
This sequence comes from uncultured Alphaproteobacteria bacterium, assembly GCA_963741405.1. Classification (GTDB taxonomy): domain Bacteria; phylum Pseudomonadota; class Alphaproteobacteria; order Rhizobiales; family Beijerinckiaceae; genus Roseiarcus. Next base: position 465,992 of record CAVUHX010000039.1, on the reverse strand, counting down.
CTTTTTCGTCGACCGCAGCGAGATCGAGGTCGAGCTCGTCCGGCTGGCGCGGAAGCTTCATCGCGGCGCCCGGCCCGAGAAGCCCACGCCCGCGCGAGACGTTCACCGAGGGTTTGATCCCGCTCAAGGGACGGCTGATCCCGGCCTCGGTGCGCCGCCGGCGCGCGATCACCGTCAAAGGACGCGCCGCATGAGCAGGATCTCCCCGGCCGCGCTGACCAAGGAGCAGCTGGTCGACCGCTGGGGCGCGTTGCGCGCAAAGGCGAAGAAGCTCGAGGTCGAGATCGAGCCTTTGAAAGAGGAATTCGAGCGCCGCGGCTTGCGCGTCGTCGCCGGCGAGACCTGGGGCGTCGCGCGATCCGAGAGCTCGTTCGCCTCGCTCGACGTGAAGGCGATCCGGGCCGAGATGGGGCCGGAATGGTGCGCCAAGCGGGAAAAGCCGCAGACGCGGGTCTTCACCAATTTCGCCCCCGTGGAGGCGCGGTGATGGCCGCATACTGGTCGACGCTCGCTTACCAGAGCCTGTTCGAGCCTTCCCGCTTCTTCGGCCGGCGAGAGGAGGCGCGCGCCTTCGATTGCGGCTACTGCGCCGAGTTCTTGGGCGCGCTGCGGACCGAGGACTTCGCCCGCGCGCTCGCCGAGGGGGCGAGCGAGAAACTGCTCAGGGTCTTGGCCTTCGTCGCCGACGAAATGCGGCTGCTACCGGAGGCCGCGGCCTGATGCCGCGAAAGGCCAAGCCGACGTCGGGCGAGGCCTGCGCCCTTCACCTGCGCGATCTGCGGCGCGAGCACGCGCGCCCGCCGGCGGACATTCGTCCGCTCGCATCCGAGCGGTTCGCCGGCATGACGCTGTTGGCGGTGATGCGCCAGGCTTATGAGCGCGCGAGCTACTGCTCCACCGCGATCGCTTGGCTCGAGCCGGGCCGCGACGAGCTTCGCTAGCGGTAACCGTCCTTCCCGCTATTAATCCTAGAACATTAGCAAGGTGCCGGAAGTCCATGGGCGTATTGACCCGTCCGCGCTTCGGCCAGCCCTGTTTCGACTGCGGCGAGCCTGTGTCGACGCAGCGAATCCAGGCCCTCCAGCGCATCGTCGAAAGCCAACGGCGCCGCTGGCTGAAATCGGACCTGGCTTGCGTCGTGTGCGCGAACAAGCGCGAGATCACCGAGAAGGCGAGGCCGAGAGGATAATCCTTTTCGAGCACCTCCCTGCGAACAGCGCCGAACGTCAGGAAAGGGCGGATGCCGCGCCGACGGTCGCCGCCAGTGGAACGCCCGCAATCGACGTAAAGCTACCATCGCAAATCGGCACCGTGGATGGCGCAAACGGGCAGGTAGGCAGGCGTTGCCTGTAGGCGCAGAGTCCGCCCTGAGCGGGCATCCATCAAGGCGCCGGCAGAACATCGCGAAGTGCGGACTGCGATCGATCGAAGCCAACGCTTCGCGGAGACGAAGCCCTTCAAGGGCGCGCCGCTGATTCGACGAAATCGAGCTTGCGGAACTCGTCCTGCTTCGACGCCTCGCGCCTACTTGTCGACGATTTCGATCGCCTGCTCGAGCGCGGCGGGCGAAACGCGCATCAGGCCGGTATACGGCAGGCCGAGTTCGAGGATGAGGAAGATCGCGAAGGCGATCGACAGCGCCCCGAACGCCAGCGCCGAAAGCACCAGCGAGTTGCTCTCGGCGAAAAGGCCGATGCCGAAAAACAGCGCGACCGTCCAAAACAACAGAATCGCGATGAGCACCCACGATACCGGCGGACTCGCAACTTGCAGCGACATCAGCAGTCGCGACTGCTCCACCATGCTGTTGTACTGATTCGCCGTCGCCAAAGCCTGCTTCTGGGCGTCCGTATTCGGTTGAAGCGTCGCGAGAAAGTCGCTCATCGCCTGCGCGCTGGCCAGCGGCACCGCCGCGGAGAGCAAATTGGGGTCGGTCTCTGCGCCTCCCCAGAATGTCTCATAACCTTTGACGATTCCCGCCTTGAGCTTGTCCCGCGCCGGCTTGGTCTCGGGTCCATATTGCGCGAGCGCCTGATCGAGCCGGAGAATCTGGGCGGAAAAGCCCTCCAATTCGGTCTTCTGGGTCGAGAAATAGGCAAAACTGACACCTATCAGCGTTCCCAGAACCAGCGCCAGGAGAAGGCTGACCAGTCCCGCCACTTGGCCGACGACGCCGCGCGACTGGTCCGTCTTGTGCTCATCCGCCAGCCGCTTTTGCATGTGCAGCCCGGCGTAGCCGCTTGCGAGGATCAATAAGAAGATGATGACGGACAAAACCAGGATCGTCACAGATCAGACCCTCCCATTCATGTAGCGCACGACGCGGGCTGCGTGCGAGGAGCAGAAGAAGAAGTCGCGCGCGGACTTATCCATTTTGACTTGCAGTTGATCAGCTTTGTTGACGTCACTGATTGGCGATGATCCTGATGGGCGCGCCAAGCAGCGTGATCGGAAGTGACACGACCGCGCCGAGGGGGTCTTGCGTGGCTCCTCCGCCCAGGTCGGTGGCGCGGGGATTTGCGGTGATTCCCTGTGCGAGAACGCCGCGCAGCTGCGGCGCGACCGCGGCGAGTTGATCGAATTTGTCGTGGTTCGAGGAGTCGTTGGCCTTGACGTCGGTCAGATCGATCACGGTCGCGCCCAGCGCCGCCAACTCCGCCGTGTCGGGGTTATCGCCGACCCGGGTGACCCCGCCGCCGATGGTCTTGGAGAGCCACAGCGCCTTATCGTCCTTGGAAAGGACGATATAGAACGGCTTCTGCGGCTTGCCGAAACGCCGCATCTGCGACTTGAACACGTCGATGTCGATATCGGGCGCCGCCAGGAACACATAGCCCAGCTTGTTCATGTGATCGAGATTGCCGGAGATCTTGATCTGCCGGAACGCCTCGACCGTGACCCAGTTGCCCATGGAGTGGGCAAGCACGTTGACCTCTTCGGCGTTGCTTGCCAGCAGGAGGCGCAGCGTATGCTCGAGTTCGTCGCGCGCTGCGGTGGCGCTGTTGGTGTCATATACATAGGCGGTGGCTTTGCCGCGCGACGCCCAGGTGAACAGCACCGGGACGGCCGGCCCTTTCGCGTCGTGGGCGATCTGTGTCAGGCGATAGAGCCCCTCGGCGAACATCGTATTGAAGCCGTGAATAAACAGGAGAACCTTGCGCTTTCCCGGCGGCCGCCGGGCGAGCTCAGCGTTCAGCGCCTGGACGAACGCCTTGTCGCCGGTGAGGTAGTCTTCGCTGCGCACGACGAAATCGGCATTGGGATCGCCGGGCGGCGTTTTCGCCCACTCGATCTCGCTTTGCTTGTGGGTCGGTGGGACCGAGACTGTTATCTCGGCGTAGTCGATGGCGCTGGCTCTGTCGCCATTGAAAAGCGTGCCCGGACGCGGATCCCGCTCGCGTGTCGTCGCGACGAGCAAGGTGTGGTCGACGGCCCCAGGAGACGTCACGACCACCGGGCTCAGAAAGCCGCTTTCGGGTCGGGAGGCGCAGCCGACCAACGCCGTGGCGACCAGCCATACCGCCAGAATGGAGAGGGATCGCCTGAACGATCTTGAGAGCCCTGAACGAAAAGCGATCGTCCCCGCAGCGACGCAACTCACATGAACTCTCACGCACCTCGCTGGTCTTGAGCCAGCCCGAGCCTTTAACGGCCTTCCTTATGGTGTTGCACTCTTGATTGAAAACGAAATTACGACACCAGTTCGTTTTCCGTTGCACTGTGCTTTTGGCGCCACGGAACCGGCTGTGCCCTGACGATAGAAATCCGTCCCAACTGCAACGTCCACCCACGATCGCAATGGGTCGGAAGCCGAAATTCAAACAGACCCGCTGCGCGAAATTTTCTTTCATGCATTCCGATCTGACGCTCCTGCCTGTCGGAAGCGCGCCGGCGGCGGGGCTCACGGATGCACTGACTTCCGCCGCCGGCACCGCGCTCAGCGAAAAGGCCGACGCGACCCGCCGCGCCGCCCTTGCCGACATCCGCCGTTTCTCGACCTGGCGCCAGGCCGTGGGCGCGATCGCGCTGCCGGCGACGCCGGCGACCGTTGCGGCCTATCTGGCGGCCCTCGCCGATCTCCGTCTCAAGGTTCGACCATTTCGCGCCGCGCAGCGGCGATCGCCTACGCTCACAAGCTCGCCAGCTTCGAGCCGCCGATCAACGAAAGCGTCAAAGCGGTCATGCGCGGCATCCGGCGCAAGCTCGGGACCGCGCAGAAGGGCAAGGCGCCCGCCACGGCGGCGGTCGTGGCGAAGCTCGTCAAGCACATTCCCGATGACCTTTCGGGCAAGCGCGACAAGGCGCTGATCCTGATCGGCTTCGCCGCGGCGTTGCGCCGCAGCGAGCTCGTCGCGCTCACACTCGCCGACGTCGAGCGCGCGCCAGACGGAATCGTGCTCCACATCCGCCAGTCAAAGACCGACCAGGACGGTCAAGGCGATCAGATCGCCGTGCCGAACGGGCGCAAGCTCAAACCCGTCGAATCGCTCGACGCTTGGCTCGCGGCGGCGGCGATCACGCAGGGGCCGATCTTCCGGCGCGTCATGAAGGGCGGCCGGCTCGGCCACGCGCTGACCACGCAGAGTGTGGCGCTGGTCGTCAAGCGCTGGGCGAAGGCGGCCAGAGTTGATTCCGACTCCTTTTCGGGACACTCGCTGCGCGCCGGCTTCGTCACGTCCGCGCTCGCGGACGGCGCCGATCTCTTCAAGGTGATGGATGTGACCCGCCATCGCGAGGTCAAGACGCTGAAGGCCTACGACCGACGCGCGAAGGCGTTCCGAGACCATGCGGGCAAGGGCTTCCTGTGAGCGACACCGAGCTGCGGATCCTGGCGCTCGAATGCGAAGGGCCCAAGGCGGACACCAACGAGGTGCTGGACGCGGCCGAAGCGATCTATGCCTTCCTCACCGCCAAGGATGAAGGCGCCGCCGTCGAAGGCCGGACGCCGCCGGAAAACCGTGAGACTTACTTGTTTGCTCTATTCATTTCGATTCCGGCGCGTAACACCGGCTAGGGCCCCAGCCGAAAGTCTGCGCGCTCGTCCTGAGGCGCGGCGAAGCGGCTTCGAAGCCTCGTCTTGAGCGCTTGTCGAAGGACGTTCCAGAGGGCCGCCGTGTCCTCCTGAAGCATCCTTCGAGGCCTACCGCATACCGCAGAAGGGGACTCAGGATGAGGCGTTGGTTTTGAAACAGACTCCGCAGAACGGGCCGTCGCCGCCCCGTCCCGATCAGATCCGGCGGAACACCACGCTCAGGTTGTTTGCCGGCATCCCGGTGATCGCCGGAGCCGAGAATCCGGCGGATTGCGCGACCGCCGCGACCGCTTCGAGGTCTCGCAGACCCCAGGCCGGGTCGTGATCGCGAAGGCTTCGGTCGAACGCCAGGTTGCTCGGGGCGGTTGGGAATCCTTCGCGTTTGAAGGGGCCATAGAGATAGAGCGGCGCCGTCGGAGGAAGGATCGCTGCCGCTCCCCTCACCAATCCGAGTGTCGCGTCCCACGGCGAAATGTGGACCATGTTGATGCAGATGATCCCGTCAGCCGAAGCGATCGGCCAGGGCGAGTGCGAAACGTCCAGGACCGCGGGCGGGCGCACATTCGTGACGCCTGTGGCCTCCCCCCATGCCGCGATGCTTTGCAGCGCGTCCGGCTCGCGATCGGAGGGCTGGAAGACCAGATTGGGGAACAGCTCGCAAAATGGACGACGTGCTCGCCCGAGCCGCTGGCGATTTCAAGAATCACGCCCTGCGTCGGCAGGACGTCACGCAGGACATCGACAATGAAATCGCGATTGCGCAATGTAGCGGGAGCGTGTTGGCGGTGGTCGTGCATCGTCCTCACACGTTGCCGGAGCTTCTGCGCCGTCGGTGGGCGGCGCCTCGGCGCCCTTATCCCGCGCGCCGCCGAACGGTTCCTGCTGGCGGGCATTGCAGCTCAAGGCGCTGTACCTGACAAGGCTCAGTCCTGAGCGCCGAGCGCCGTTCGAAGAGACTGCTGTAACGCCACCATCTCGGTCCAGCGACGTCCGTGCGTCAGTCCGCCATCGACGACGAGCGCATGTCCGTTGACGAAGGTCGAGTTGTCGCTGGCGAGAAACAGCGCCGCCTTCGCGATGTCCTCGGGGAGACCGGCGCGGGGAATCGGCTGCAGATGCGCCAGACGCCCCTTCACGGCCTCGATCGTTTGATCAGCCGCCTGCGTTCCAAGCCCAACCGCCTTTCCGAAGATCGGCGTCGCGATGCCGCCCGGGCAAATGCAGTTCACACGGACGTTGCTTTCGCCGAGTTCTTTCGCAACCGATCGCGTGAGGTGGATCACTGCAGCCTTGGCGGCGCCGTAGATGTGCGGCCCCATGCTGGCTTCCACGCCGGCGACCGACGCCGTCGATATGATCGAGCCTGATCGTCGATCCCGCATCACGCGACCGGCGTATTTCATCCCGAAAAAAACGCCCCAGAACAGGACGCGGAACGTTGCCTGAGCCTCATCCATCGACGTATCGGAAATTGGGCCGCGGGCGCCGACGATACCCGCGTTGTTGAACATGCAGTCGAGGCGACCATGACGCTTCACTGTGTCGGCGACCAGCGCCTCGACCTCGCGCTCCTCCCCGACGTCGGCCCGGAGGTACGAAACCGACGGCCCAAGCTCGTCGACGAGAAGCGCCCCCTTGTCGTCCTGAACGTCCGCCGCCACCACCTGTGCGCCCTCGCGAAGGAAAAGCTCCACCGCGCCGCGGCCGATCCCGCTGGCGCCCCCCGTGACGATTGCGACTTTTCCCCCAAGCCTGCTCATGGCGCTCCTCCGATACTCCAACATTTTTCGTTAGGCTGCCATCGGCGCCCGAAGGGCGCGTTCAGGCAAAGGCCAAGCCCTCGAAAGCCCCGGATTTGCGCCATGCGTCGAGATATTTGAAATAGGCCGAGGGGCCGGCTGGATAGCCCACGTTCAAGCGCGCCTCGGGTCCCGGCTGTCCCTCGTTGTTGTAGTAGCCAGGCGTGCAGTCGGGCGAGCCGATCAGGTTGCCCATGCCCGTCAGCAGCAGGGCGACCCAGGCGTCCTGGGCTTCCGGCGTGACCTCGACCTTGGTGTAGCCGCCGTCCAGCGCGCGCCGCACCACCATCGCGATCGTTCGTCCGGCTTCGGTGAAATTGTGGGGAATGTTGGTGATCAGATTGGCGCCCTGCGTGAACTGCACGAAGAAGGCGTTGGGAAATCCGTGCACATGGACGCCGTGCAGGCTCTTCATGCCCTCGGCCCAGGCTTGCGAAAGCTTCATGCCGCCACGACCCGTCAGATCGAACCCGGCGCGCCGCGTGTATTCCGTGCCAAACTCGAAGCCGGATGCATAGATGATGCAGTCGACTTCATAGTCCACGCCGGCGACGACGACGCCCTTTTCGGTGATCCGATCGACGCCCTTGCCGTCGGTATCGATCAGCCGCACGCCCGGCGCGTTGAACGCCTGGAGATAATCGTCATGGAAGCACGGACGCTTGCAGAGCTGCCGATACCATGCCTTGAGCTTCTGCGCCGTTTCGCGATCCTTCACGATGGCGTCGACCCGCGCGCGAATTTCCTCCATCTTTTCGAAATCGGAATCTTCGAATGCGGCCAGCACCTTTTGCGGCGTCAGATCTCCGCGCGGCATCAGCTTCATTTTGGAGCGGATCCGTTGCGACAGATCGGTCCAGCCGTCCTGTACCAGGTCTTCGGTCGCCGAGCCGCCCGCTGAATTGTCGGTGAAGTTTTCCAGCCAGCGCTGTTGCCAGCCGGGCGTTGCGATCGATGAAAACCAGTCGGGATCGATCGGGGTGTTCGCTCGCACGTCCACGGACGAGGGCGTTCTCTGGAAGACGGAAAGTTCGCGGCAGGCGCGCGCCAGATGCGGCACGCACTGAACCGCCGTGGCGCCGGTGCCGATGATCGCTACGCGCTTGTCCGCGAGCTTGTCCATGAACCCGCCGTCCGGCCCGCCGCCGGTATATTGGTAGTCCCAGCGGCTGGTATGAAAGGAGTGGCCCCTGAAGGACTCGATGCCCGGAATGCCCGGCAGTTTGGGCACGTGAAGCGGTCCCGTCCCCATGCCGACGAAGCTCGCCGTGAACCGGTCGCCTCGATTGGTCTCGATCGCCCAGCGCGCGTTCGCCTCGTCCCACTCCAGATTCTCGACCTCGGTATGAAACAGCGCTTTCGCGTGAAGACCGTACTGGCGGCCGATGCGGTTGCAATGCCCCAAAATTTCCGGCGCATGGGCATATTTCTCGGTCGGCCGGTGGCCGGTTTCCTCGAGGAGGGGCATATAGACCATGGACGCGGTGTCGCATTGCGCGCCAGGGTACCGATTCCAATACCAGGTTCCGCCGAAATCGCCGCCCTTTTCAACAACGCGCACGTCGCTCACACCAGCCTCAACCAGGCGAGCGCAAGTCACCAGACCCGCGAAGCCGCCGCCGATGAAAGCGAAAGTCACATGGTCGGTCCTGGCTTCGCGAGGCTCGACCGGCATGTACGGGTCGTCGAGATAGTGCGCGAGGCGCCCCTTCAACGGGAGATATTGCGCATTGCCGTCGGGACGCAGCCGCTTGTCGCGCTCAGCCCTATATTTGGCGAGCAGGGCCGCCTTGTCGATTTGCGGCTGGGGCTCGGCGCCCGACACGGCGGTCGTCGACATCCGCATAACCTCCCTGGGATAACTCGTGTGACACCGGGCGCCGTCGACGCCTCGGAGTTGCCCGAAAGCCGGCAGATCCCGCCGAGACGACCCCGTCGTCGGCCATGCGTCTCTCCCGATTTTTTTGTTGCCGCTCTTGCTGCAAATCACATCTCTGGCACGATAGCTGTGATGGGCGTCACACGTCGCGCACAATCGGCCTGTGAGTTCGCTGTCGGGCAAAAACCGTACCTTGCCCAGAGCCTCTCCGGGCGGCGGCTCGGCCTCGATCATCCCGTGTAGGCGGATGATGGCGATCTCGATCGCGATGATCACCTCCGCCGTGCTGCGCCGCCGAAGCCCGGCACGATGAGTGAGATGCGGGCGACGGTCGCGCGGCCGCACGCGATCCCGCTCGACCGGACCCGTCCAGTCTGGGAATGCACCCTGATGGAGGGCGATGCGACGTGTCGTCGATCATGCGCAGGCGCGCGCCCTGGCATTTTGTCTGTCCGACTCGCAGCCATTTGCCGGCCGCCAGTTTTCAGTCAAACTCTGGGCACAGACTATGCGTGGGCGAGGGTTGACGGGAGGTCCATCATGAAGGTTTCGGATGCGCTTCAATCGAGCCGGCAGACCGTAGTGACCAGCATACCGGAAGAATTGATCGTGACCTTCGCGACCCGGCTGGCTTCGCTCCATATCGGCGCGATGCCGGTCGCCGACGCCAAAGGAGCGTTGGTCGGCGTCATTTCCGAGCGTGACATCGTGCGCGCCTTCGCCAGGGACGGCGCGAGGCTGGTCGAGCGTCACGTTCGCGATCTGATGACGCGCGAGGTCGTCACCTGCGGCCCAGAGACGGGTATGAGCGAAGCGGAAAAGCTCATGCACAAGCATCGGATCCGCCACCTGCCGGTCGTCGACGGCGGGAAGATTGTCGGCATGCTTTCGATGCGGGACGTCATGGCCTTGCGGCTGCGCGACTCGCGCGACGAGGTCACCGTGCTGCGCGACGTGATGATCGCGACACGCCACCTTTGAATCGAAGCGGTCGGTTTGGGGAACGCCGGCCGGTCGGCCGGCGCGCGTTCGCACGACGCGGCCGCGAAGCTCGAACTGGCGAGGCTGGATTTCTTCGCCATATCCGGCATTCTCGCCCACAAGCCCTTCCTGTTCGGCGACGAGCCCCGCGGCGCGGACGCGTCCGTCGGCGCCTTTGTCGTCGGCGCGCTCGCCGAGGCCGTCGTGGCGCCATTGCGGGACGCCGCAGCCGCGACGCCGAACCTCGTCGCCTATGGAGAGCGCGTCATGGCGCGCTTCTTCCCGCAATTCGGCGCCTGACAGCGCGGAAATTGCCGTTGCAGCGGCCGGGGCCGCTGCTTCGTCACGCCCGTTCGATTTGTCGCTATTGCCGGTCGATCCCGGGGGCCTCGTCGGAATCGAGCAAGACCGCGCTGACGAACCATTCCCTGGTTCCGTCGTCCGCCGTCTCCCACAGGCCGCGCAGCGCCTTCGCGCTCTCCCACGCCTTGCGCAGCGCGGCGTGCGGGTCCGCCTCGGCGGCGCGCGCGGCGGCGGTCTTCGCCGCCTCCGCGGCCTCGCTGGCCGCTCTTCTCGGTCTTGGCGACGCGGCGATGGCCTTTTGCTGTTCCGGCGGCAGATCGGCCGCCTTCGCGGCGTCCTGGACGCCGATCCGGCCCCTCTTCACCGCCTCCTGCAATTCCGGTTCGCCTTTCTCCTTGACCTTGCGTGTGGCGGCGATCATGGCATGGCTGACCACGCCGCCTGCCGCCTCGGCCAATTTACGGCTGGATGACGTTCTTGGTTCTGTAATTTTAATTACGGCCGCACGCGCCTCGGCGGTCTCCTGGCTCCCGGCCGTCGAGGACAGCCTGTAATGCAGGTTGAAATCTTCGGCGGCCACCAGCGCATCCGCAATCCCCTGCTTGGTCAGGTGGCGCCGCTTGATATTATGCGAAACCACAAAGATCAGAGCGTCTTCCCGGCCGGCGGCGAAATGGACATAGCGCGGCGCGACGCCGGCTCGTTCGCAAGCGGCGGCCCGGTTGCGGCCGTCCAGGATCATCCCCTCGAACAGCACGATGGGATCGATCAGGCCGTGGGCGCGGATGTCGTCCGTCAGATCCTGCAATTCGTCTTCGTCGGCCGACGGGATCAAAAGGCAGATCGGGTGGGGGGCGGGCCGCGGGGGCGGATCGTCGGCTGGAATCAGTTTCATGGGCGTCTTCTATCCCGGTGGGCCCAGTTCAGGCGATTCGGTGGTCACGGGCAAGAGAGCCGTCGAATTCGGGCGAGAGCGCTATCGGATGACGAGGGAATGCACCGGGTCCGGACCGGAAGGAGACCAGCCGGCGGCGCGGACAGCGTCGAGCGCTTCGTGGAGAGACGGGAAGAGCCCCCGGTCTCCGAGGAGTTCGGCGACTCTATGCCGTCTCATGTCCGACAACAGGTAACGATTGACGCGCCCGAAGACGACGTGGACGCCTTTTCGAGACAGATCTTCGAGCAAGGTGCGAATGGTTTGCGCGGCGGACAGGTCCAAGTCTCCGATCGCTTCCGCGTCGACGACGAACCACCTGACCGGCTGAGGCGCCTTTTCGACCAGTTCGCGGACCTGATCGGCGAAGCGGTCGGCGTTGGCGTAGAAGAGATCGGCGCCAAAACGATAGACGATCAATTCCGGGGCGGTCTGCAGCCCCGGGACGGCGGGCGTCGGCTCCCATCGTCCCGCCAGATCGGGAACGAGCACCATCGCGTGCGCCTCGTAGCTGTGGCGGACATGCCGGACCAGCGAGAAGCCGATCGCAAACAGGATGCCTTGCTCGACCCCGACCGCCACCACCGCCACGGCGGTCAGGATTGCCAGCATGAATTCGCCTCGGCTCTCCTGTACGATGTTTCTCAGGCCCTTCACGTCGACCATGCCGACCGCGATGGTGAACACGATGCTGGCCAGCACGCTGTGAGGCAGGTACCGCAACGGCCCTGTCAGAAACAGCAGGACGACAAGCACGATTGCCGAGAAGACGAGCTGGGCGACCTGGCTGCGCGCGCCCGCCCCGTCGGCCATCGCCGTTTGCGTCGGGCTGCCGTTGACGACGAACGCCCCGCTGACCGCGGCGGCGGCGTTGGCGGCCGCAAGGCCAAGGATGTCAGCATTCTCGTCCACCCGCTCCTGATGCTTGATCCCGTAGACGCGCGCCGTGGCGGCGCTCTGGGCGATGATCATCACGAAGCACGACAGCGCGACCGGAAGGACGGCGATGGCCTCGCTCCATGAGACGTTGGGCAAAGCCAGCGACGGCAGGCCGCCCTCGACCGGCCCCACGACCGAGAAACCGCGTTCCGAAAGATGAAGCCACGCGCTGGCGGCGATCGCGCCCACGACCACGACGAGCGACACCGGGAATCTCGGCGCAAATTTCCTGCCGATGAGGATGCTCGCGACCACGAAAAGCGAAACGCCGAGCGTGCGCCAATCGAGCGAGGGCAACCCCTGCAGGATCTCCCAGAGCTGCACGAGGGTGCGTCGCGAGGCGACGTTGACACCGATCATGCCGCCCAGCATCGCCGAACCGACCTGCACGCCAACACCCGTCAGAAATCCGATAAGCGCCGTGCGCGACAGGAAATCGGCGAGAAAGCCGAGCTTGAAGATGCGGGCGAGCACCAGAAGGGCGGATGTCTGCAGCGCGACCATGCCGACGAGCGCCATGTAATGCTGGCTGGCCGGCTCGGCCATGCGCGACAGCGAGCTGGCGAAGATCGCCGCTGTCGCCGAATCCGCCGCAACGACGAGATGGCGCGACGAGCCGAAGACCGCGAAGGCGACGAGCGGCAGGAGAACCGTATAAAGCCCGGTGACGACCGGCGTTCCCGCGATCCGCGTGTAGCCGAGCACCTGCGGGATGTTCATCGAGGCCAGCGTCAGGCCGGCGTACGCGTCGCGAAGCGCCGCGCGCGGACGGATCGGCAGGAGGCCCCCCAGAAAGCTGATTCCCATCTCCCTGCCCTTCAGCCGGCATTCGCCTCGGCGCACGCTCCATGCCCTTCTCCGCGGTCGAAGCGTGGAGGTCCGGCTGTAATATTTGTATCACAATCGATCGCAAACGAGCCTGGCCTTGCGGTTCACCTCGCCGTGCGATTGCTTTTGGCTTAGTTGTCCAGGGCTCCACGGAGAACAGGAAGGACAGGAGAGCATGGATTACCGCAAGGAGTTCCGGATTGAACCGGACGCCAAGGTCAAACTGAACAAGCGCGATCCCGCGTACACGGGCAAGGACGACTTGCCGGACGAAGCGAAGAAGGAGATCGAGGCCTTTCAGCAGAAGCTGTTCAAGCAGCAGGCCCTGCTCTATGCCGAGCACAAGCATTCGATCCTCGTCGTCCTGCAGGCGCTCGACGCCGGCGGCAAGGACGGCACCATCAAGCACGTGTTCACCGCGCTCAATCCGCAGGGCACGACCGTCGCCAGCTTCAAGCAGCCGACCCCCACGGAACTCGCCCACGACTTTCTCTGGCGCGTCCATCCGCACACGCCCGGGCGGGGCGAGATCGTTATCTTCAACCGTTCGCACTTCGAGGACGTGCTGGTGCCGCGGGTCCACAAGCTGATCGACAAGGCGACCTGGATGACGCGCATCCGGCACATTTGCGACTTCGAGGCGCTGCTCGCCGAAAACGGAACCACGGTTCTCAAATTCTTCCTCCACATCAGCAAGGAGGAGCAGCTGGCGCGCTTCGCCCAGCGTCTCGACGATCCGAACCGAAACTGGAAAATCAGCGAGTCCGATTATTCCGAAAGAGAACTGTGGGACGACTACATCGAGGCGTTCGAGGACGCGATCGCCGCGACCAGCACCAAGGACGCGCCGTGGTACGTGATACCGGCGAATCACAAGTGGTTTCGCAATCTGGCGGTGTCGCAGATCATGGCCGACACGATGGAGGAGCTGAGGCTGAAGTTCCCTGCGCCCTCGGTCGATCTTGCGGCCATTCGCATAAAGTATCACGCCGCGCTCAAGGAGCAGAAAGACGGCAAGAAGAAGCCGTGATCGTTCAAAAGCCGCCATTTCCATAATTCGGCCCCGAATGATAAGGAGGCCCGTCGATCGCCTTGGGACAGCCTGCGGTCGACTGGAACGCGCGTCGGATGTCCGGCTCCGCGAAGGACGGTATCATTGTCACTCTGGCGCGCAATACGCGATCGCGTAGGCACAATTCTGAATTCGCCCTCGAACGCGATCTTGCGTCGGCTTCTCCTCGACCAGGGCGCGAAGCACTGGAAGGGCTATGCCTTCGCCTTCGCGATGATGGGCCTGATCGCCGTCACCACGTCGCTCTCCGCCTGGATCATCGGCAGGATCGTCGACAAGATCTTCGTCGGCCGCAACCTCAAAGCGGTGTGGGAAATCACGGCGGCGATCGTGGTTATTTACACCGTCAAGGGCGCAGCGACCTACGGCCAGCAGGTGGTTCTGTCGCGGGTCGCCAACAACATCGTCGCCAACATCCAGAAACGCATCTTCGACCAGATGCTCCGAATGAAAGTCGGCTACTACAGCCGCTCCCACTCGTCGGAATTCATCGCCCGGCAGAGCTTCATCGCCCAGTCGGCGAGCAGCGTCCTCAACCTGCTTATCACCACGCTGTCGCGTGACGCACTGACGATTGTCGGCCTGGTGATCGTGATGGTGTCGCAGGACCCCCTGCTCGCGAGCCTCGCGCTCATGTTCGTGCCTCTCGCCGCGGTCGGGGTGCGCAAAATCGGCGTCCGCGTACGCAAGATCATGGCGAGCGAGTTCCAGGGCGCGATGCAGATGATGGAGTTGCTGCAGGAGACCGCGCAAGGCATCCGCATCGTCAAGGCGTTCACCCTCGAGAATTTCATGCGGGACCGCCAGGCCGGCGCGATCGACGGCTTTGAGAGGGCGGCGAACAAGCTCGCCCGCGTCAGTTCGCGCACCAGTCCCATCATGGAGAGCCTCGGAGGTTTCGCCATCGCCGCCGTCGTCCTCTACAGCGGCTTCACCGTCATCGTCCGCGGCAACCCGCCCGGAAGTCTCTTCTCGTTCATTACCTCGGTCATTATGCTATACGAGCCGATGAAGCGCGTCGCGCGGCTCCATGTGGACCTGTCGTCGTCGCTGTTCGGCGTCAGCATCCTTTACGACTTCCTCGATGACCACGACCTCGAGGACGACCCGCCCGGGGCCCGGGAGCTCGAGGTCACGCAAGGGCGAATCGAGTTCCGCGAGGTGGTGTTCGGCTACCGACCCGAAGAGCGCGTCCTGCATGCGGTGAACTTCGTCGCCGAGGCCGGCAAGACGACGGCGCTGGTCGGCCGCTCGGGCGGCGGCAAGTCGACGGTGATGAACCTCATCCTGCGGCTGTACGAGATCGAGTTCGGGCCAGATCCTCTGCGACGGGGTGGACATCGCGACGGTGAAGCTGAAGTCCCTGCGCCAGCAGATCGCCTATGTCGCGCAGGAGAACTTCCTGTTCAAGGGCTCGGTGCGCGACAACATCGCCATGGGCCGCCCGGGCGCGAGCGAAGAGGAAATCGTCGCCGCCGCCAGGGCGGCCTATGCGCACGACTTCATCATGGGTTTCGACCTGGGCTACGACACGCCCTGCGGCGAGCACGGCATGCAGCTCTCGGGCGGACAGCGCCAGCGCATCGCCATCGCCCGCGCCTTCCTCAAGGACGCGCCGATCATCCTGCTGGACGAGGCGACCTCGGCCCTCGATTCCGAGTCCGAACAGGCGATCCAGAAGGCGCTTCACACGCTCTGCGAGGGCCGCACGACGATCGTCATCGCCCACCGCCTGTCGACTGTGGCGCAGGCCGACGAGATCTGCGTCATCGACCGCGGCCGGATCGTCGAGCGCGGCCGCCACGGCGAGCTCCTGGCTCAGGGCCGCACCTACAGCCACATCGCCCAGACCCAGTTCCCTCGCGACGCGGCGTAACGGAAGCCGGATCGCCCGCCCCGGGCGTGCGACACGGAATCCGTCTTCATCCAGATTGTCAACATCCAGGCGTAACCGCCAACGAGAACGAGGGGCGACGCTCCCTCTCCGACGGCCCGCGGACGTCCTGTTCCGGCTCGAAACGGGGAGGAATTCTCCCTGTTATTTCCACATTCTGTTGCAGCTTCAGGAATTTGTTGTAACATATTGGAAAAGAATGATTTTCCATCGCTGGATCTGGCCGAAGAGCGCACGGGCCTGCCCCTTTTCTGCCTGTTGCCAGGGAGAAACAGGCAGAACTCCGATCCAGGTTTCAGGTCGGGCGATCGAGAATCGCGCCCCGTCGCTGCCGATCTTCACCTGGCTCATCCAATGGACCGGCGACAGGGCGGCGCCGGGCTACTGGATGAGTTTCGCGGCAATCTGCGGCCTTGGGGCGAGGCTGGCGCTATACCGGGGACCAACGCAAATCGTCAGAATGGATTCCAGGTCGCCTGCTGAGTGAACTTCAGATAATTGACATTGACGCCGAGCCGCCAGCCGAGACCGGTGCGGATCGGGACGACGACGACGCCCTTGGCCCCCACTGCGGTGAACCCCAGGCCCCCGACAAAATAGGCTGAGCCGTCAATGCCGCCGAAACGGTCGAAAATCGCTCCAGTCGCCGGCAGATTGTAGACCAGCATCATGGTCCGATCGCCGTCCGCCCCGGCGTCGAAGCCGAACGACGGACCCTGCCAATAGAGTCGGGAGTCCCCAGCATTCCTGGTGTACATCTTGCCTTCGCCATAGCGCAGGCCGCCGACGAAGGCGGCGGAGCCCTCCTGACCGAGGATGTAGGCGTTCGGCAGGCCCCAGCGCCGGCCCGCTTCCTGAACAGCCTCGGCCAACCCGCGCGACAGGCTGCCGAAGAACCGGTTGCCGTTGTCGACAATCTCGTCAGGGGAAAAGGTGGAGGGCGCGGCGGCCCGCGCGGGCGCGGCGAACCCAAAGGCGCCGAGGGCCGCCATGCCGAGAACCTTGCGGCGCGTCACGTCCGTCATCACGATACCCTTCGAGGTTACGGAGAGGCAGGCGCGGCCCAATGTTCCGGCCAGCTCACGTCCGAGCGATAGCGCAGAATTACCCTACGGATCGTCCAACCATCTGCGAGTCGGCTTAACAGGTCGTAAACGATGCCCCAAAGGAAAGAAGCCGGGTGCGATCCAAAGTGGTGCAATCAGGCGGTGCGGCGTAGTGATTTGTTCGGGCTATTGTCATTGGCTGCAGCGGCACGTTGCCGGGCGAGGGCTTTCCAGTAGGCGTCCCAGTCGCCGTTGATTCGGTTTATCCGCAAGGCGAGCATATGTTCGGCATGCTCGACGCGCCACCAGGCGCCGGGCCGCTTCAGGCGTTGCTGGGCGACGTAGCGATGGGCGCTTTCGATCTCGCCGGAGCCGATCGGCAGTCCGTCGGCCAGGGCCTGGCGATAGTTCAACTGGTTGGCGCGAACGCCAAGATAACGATGGCAGGTTCGCACCGGCGCGTGCTGGTCGTCGGCTTCGGGAGGCTCGCAATGTCCGACGAGCGCCCGCAGGACGGCGTCGAGACGCCCGCCTTTGAGCGCCTCCTTCTGCGTCTCCATCCATGCGCTGCGCGCCGCCGGGTCGGGCGCGATCGCCGCCGAGGCGGCGCCCAGGTATTCGCAGACGTGATAGAAATCAATCAGGTAGCAGCCCTGATCGCCGAACTGCTGCTCGATTTGGCCGACGATCCAGGGCGCGCCGTCGCCGACCGCGTGAACCCGGGAGTTCGCCCCGAAGCCGGCGCGAACCGCGCAGGAAAGCAGCTGGCGCCCGGCCTCTTCGACCCCGCCCTCGATCGAGCCCGCATAAACCGGCGTGCAGTTCCCTTGCGCGTGCGCCAGCGACAGCTTCGCCTCCCGCCAGGACAGCGTCTTGCCCTTGCGCTTGTCCTTCTCCTCGCTGCTCGGCTCGACAATCGGAACCATGCCGCCGTCCGTCTCGACGACGATCGGCTTGCGAAGGCCCGGCGCTTCCGGAAACTCCAAATCCCGACGACTGCTTTCATGCATCGCCCGCGCGTGGGCGAACGTGATCCGCTGGATCGTGCTCTCGCCGATCGCGAAGCCGTAGTGCTCCTCAAGCTTGGCGCGCGCCTGCGCGAAGGGCTGATCGGCGGCGAAGTCGACGATGGCGCGCTGCAGCGGCCGCGAACACCCGAGTGGGCTCACCTTCGCCCCGAGCACGAATGGACGCACCCGCTGCCTCCCGAACCGATATTGCGGCTCCCGAACCTCTATTTCGCCGAATTTCGTATGCCAGCGGAGTTTTTTTCGCCTTGGCGATGCATCTGCGGGCGTTGGCGAATCTCCCGCTCCGTCGCCTCGGCCCGCCGCTCGGCCCAAGTGCGCAACGCCTCCCGTCCCAGAAGACGCGTCTCCTCGACCATCCGCTCTTCCGCCGCGTCGGCTTCCGTCAATGCCCCCTCGTCGCCTTCGACCGCCAGCACAATCGAAAACACCCGCTGGCGAAGCTCCGGATGCGCCCGCAACGCCGCCATCAGCCCCTCATCGCTCAAATCCCCGACCGACATCCGTCGCCTCCCGCCAAATCAATCAAACCGAACCTACCCTGCATCGGTTTGAATCGCACCCAAAGAAGCCTCCTCGGGCAAGCCGCATTCAGGTCAATCGGGATGCGGGGGCGCGCTCGGGTCGAGCGCGCCGGCGGGGTCGGCGGGGTCGGCGACCCCGCCCTATAGGGACTCGATCGAGAATTCCCGCGCGGCGCGCGACAGCCGATCGGCCAGCCGGCCCGGTGTCGCCCCGGAAAAGAACCGGGCGAGCGCGCCATAGTACCAGCGCGTTCCATTCGCGCCGCCGTTGAATCGCGGCCAGACTGCGTCACCCAGGTCGCGCCAGTCGTAAAGGATCGCCTCCGCGTTGTGAGTCTTGTCCGCCAGCGACACCAGCAGCGAGCGCTCGGGCTTTTCCGGCAGTCCCGCCAGATAGGCCTCCTTGCGCGCCCGCCACACGGGCTTGGGCTCCGTCCAGGCGTCCGTACAGTCGGCCACGATGCGGGCGACGTCCGCGCCGAAGCGACGCTCGATCTCGCGCAGGACGGGAAGGCCGCCCTGATCCTCGGGTGCGTCGTGCAGGAGCGCGGCGATCGCCTGATTCTCGTCTCCGCCGTGCTCGAAGACCAACGCGGCCACGCTCATCAAATGGGCGACGTAGGGGATCGCGGTCCCCTTGCGCCGCTGCGCCTGATGCAGGTCGTGGGCGTAGCGAAAGGCATCGTCGAAACGGCTGGTCTGCAGCATGTCCTATCGCCCCGGTCCCGCAACTCTCTTCCCGCGGCGCTCCCGCTTCCGCCCGGTCGCTTAGACGACGGCGTCGCCAATCGGAGAGGCCAAGCCTACTCGCCGTTCGCAGCTAGGAACTTGATCGGAGAGGGGGGCGTGACAAACCGCCGCTCCCAAAACAAGAGCGGTCAGGAGGATCTATCGCCGCGAGTCCGACAGGGGCACAGCACTACGGGCCTGTGGGATAGGTCTTTTCGAGATAGAGGACCAGCGCCAGAATAAAGCCGATCACGATCACAGCAGGGATCACTCCCATGGCCGCCTCCTGCAATATCGTACCGAAACTGCGCGTCCTTGCGATGCGGCATGCATTATACGGCGCCAGGCCTCAGCAGACTACGAGAATCGCGTTGGCCGCGCCGCGCTTCCGTTCGGCATCAGCCCCGCTCCGCACTACCGTGGTAAACCCTCGCCGGCCACGCCAGCGCGAAGGGCAGTTCCTGACCGACGCTGTCAGCGAATTCCGACGCCGTCGCGCTATTCCACTTCGACTCCACGGTCGGCGCCAGCGCGACGCCGACACCGACGAGAAAGACGATCACGATCAAGGCAATCAGTCCGCGCATGGCTTCGCCCGCCTCCGCACCCGCAACGCCCGCTAACCCGCGAAGTTCCGTCGTCGGATCGATCGTTCCGGTCCCCCTCGATCCGTGCTACGAAATGCATTGAGGGAATTGGGAACTCGTGACCGGGAGGCAAGCATAAGCGCAAAGACGCACTCCGAGGACCGGGCGTTAAACGCCGCGGAACTCGAGATGGTGAAGCTCACGCGGCCGCCGGTGATCGAGCAGCAGACCAGGGACGACCTCAAGGCTCTGGCGCACCGGCTCAGACAAGCCCACAGCCGGGCCAACGACATCAGCATCCGTCAGCAGCGCGAGATTCGTGGAAAGGCGGAGTCGCGCGGCGCCCAACCCGTGACCGACGCCGCCGGCTCCATCGCCAAAACGCAGGTTCTGTTCGACGCTATTCACCGCGTCGATCAGGAACTCTCCCGCCGCGAGAAGATCGAGACCGCAATGCCGAGCCCCGCGGAATTCGCGCGCAAGGCGCTCGAGCTGAAGATGAGCGCCGAGGCGGGTCATCATCCGGACCCGGGCCGCACCGCCAAGACCGGAATGCGGCCGAAGAAGCGAACAAAAGAGTTCACTGGCGGAACGTCGAAGCGAGAGATGGGCCGGGTCTCCCAGGCCGGCAAGGCCGCGCAGGCGCGCAAGGATTCGGGCAAGTCCTGACCCGGCCGGACAGCCTCCCCGCCTCTGTCTCAGGCAAGACTTTCTGATCGGATACGCAGCACGCGGCGCTGTGGCCAGGGATAGCCTCCCCGGCATTGCGCCGACGATTGCTTTTGTCCGGCGGGAAGCGGATGTTTACCATATTCCCGATACAGGAAAAATCCCGTGAGCGACGCATCGCAAGGGCAATCAACCGTCAGCGGGTTTGCAGCGCGGCGAGCGCTTTTCGCTCTTCGGAAACACAAAGTCGAAGCATCGCCGCTGCTCAGACGCGCGGGGCTTCTCGGCTACAACCCCGGCGACCATGAGCGGCGGATTTCCGCGAACAATCAGGCGCAACTCGTCGAATATGCGGCCGAAGCGCTGAAGGATACGGCGTTCGGACTTCACCTCGCGCAGGAGACGGATCCGAGAGAAGTGGGCCTTCTTTTCTATGCGGTTTCCGCCGGCAAAGACGTTCGCGCGGCTCTCGCGCTCTTTGCCCGCGTTCGCGCATCGTCAACGACTCCGTGAGAGCGACGATCGTCTCTCGATCACAGGGAGCCACTCTCGCCGTGACCTATCACGGTGTCTCGCGCCATCGCTTCCGGCAAATTGTCGAATTCCAGTTTGCGATGGTCGTCAAGGCTCTGCGTGAGGCCGCCGGCCTGAAGTTCAGCCCAAGCGCGGTGCTGTGCTCGCACGCGCGGGAGTCCGATCTCAGGGAATTCGACAGGTTCTACAACTGCCGAGTTGAGTTTGGCGCTCCCGTGGACGCTCTGGACTTCACCGACGATGCGCTCGACCTGGCGCTCGCCACGTCCGACCGATATTTGCTGGATACGCTTCGTCCATTTTGCGAGCACGCGGCAAAGGCTCGCCCCACGGCAGCAGACTCGCTGCGCGCCTCGGTTGAAAACGAAATCTACCGGCTTCTGCCGCATGGCCGGGCGAACGTGCAGACGTTGGGAAAGACGATTGGCGTCAGCCCTCGGACGCTCGCGCGGAGACTGGCGGAGGAAGGGACGAATTTCGCCAAACTCGTCGACGATTTGCGGCGCACGCTCGCGCTTCAATATGTCGGAGAGTCGAACTTCACTATGGGCCAGATCGCCTGGCTCCTCGGCTACGAGCGGTCGGAGTCTTTCACGCACGCTTTCAGGCGCTGGACCGGCCGGCCGCCTTCGCGAGCCCGGCGCCAGGCGGTCAACCAATCTGATGGCGCAAAAACGCAGAAATCTGGCGCCCAGAAACAGTCCACGAGCGTTCCTGCAAGGTAAACGACGTAAGCCAGCCGCTCGCGAGCGTAAGAGCAATGACCTGTTCGAGCCGGCGAAAAACAATGGTCATGCTCGAGCTGGCGCCTGAGCCCCTGCGCGGGAGCCTTTCCCCTTCTCCTGCGCGGGGGTCTTTTCGCCGGAGGGGCCCTGCGGAACTATGCCAACGAAAATGACTGTCCAGTCTGTCGAGGTCGGCCTCCAGCGCTGCCGAACGCAGGCGGCAGCGCTGGACGATCCCCTCCTGGTCTACCTGATCGATATGACCCTTCTGCATCTGCGCAAAAGAGCCGCTCGCCCGGAAAACTCCGCGACAAGGTCCACCTCGCGGGGCGGCTGCGGCACAATGTTCAGTTAGAGCCGGATAATTTCAGGTCGACCCGGATGCGGGGCTTCGGAGGCTCGCCGGGCGGCGTAGGCTCCGCCTCGATCAAACGTGGCAGAAATGTCCGCCGCCGGAAGAAACGCCAAACGCAGAGGGACTCAGCCTGTTGTCCGGAAAAGCCGCCTAATGCGCCCGGCGATCAGGCGAATGGCGGCTCTCCGGGTTCCTGATTCCGATCAGTGCTTCGGTTCAGCGGAAGGGCGCCGGCGCCCGCATTGCGCTTGCTCCTCAACCCCGAGGGGGTGAATTCCGGTTTGCCAACGACGACTCGACCCAGTCGCATCGCCGTAAGGTCCGAGGCCAGACCGACGTTTGGCCTATCAGCAGCGCCGCATGAACTCGCCGGCCTGCATCAGCGCGCGCCGCCCGGGCTCGAGCTGTGCGTTCCATACCGGCCATGCATGGATCATATGCGCCCAGACCTCCAGCGTGACGGAAACGTCGGCCGCGCCTGCCGCCTCCGCCAGACGGGTCGCGTCGCTGAGTAGTGTCTCGTCCGATCCGACCTGGATCAGCGTCGGCGGCAGGCCCCGGAGGTCGGCATAGAGCGGCGAGATGCGCGGATCCTTCCGGTCGAGGCCCTCCGGGGCGTAGGCGCCGGCGAGTTCCTCGAGATACTCCTTGTGAATGAGCGGATCGACCGCGGCCTTGGCGTCGAGCGTGGCGCCCGACATCGTCAGGTCAGTCCACGGCGAGACGAGCCAGAGGCAGCCTGGAAGCGCGTGACCCGCGCGCTTCAATTCGCCGGCGAGCGCAAGGGCCAGTCCGCCGCCGGCGCTGTCGCCGCCGACGGCGATGTCGGCTTCCGCAACGCCCTGCCCGCGCAGCCATCGCCAAACGGTCAGCG
Organism: uncultured Alphaproteobacteria bacterium; assembly: GCA_963741405.1. Classification (GTDB taxonomy): domain Bacteria; phylum Pseudomonadota; class Alphaproteobacteria; order Rhizobiales; family Beijerinckiaceae; genus Roseiarcus. Next base: position 443,260 of record CAVUHX010000039.1, on the reverse strand, counting down.
CGTCGTCACCGGCCGCGGGAAACGGATGTTCGGGAGCGAGCCGATAGCCGACGGCGAGGGTCCGCGCGCCCGCGTAGCGGCCGGCTTCGGTGACCATTCGCCGATGGCTCTGAATCGAGCCGGAGCAATAGCCTCCGCCGTGGAAGAACATCAGCGTACGGGACGTGTCGCTCCCGGGGACGATCGACCATTCGCACGGGACGCCGTCGCAGTCGACTGGCTCGAGCACGACATCCTCGGCGACCGGCCAGACGGCGCCGACCTCGTCCAGCCGGTCGCGCCGCGCCGGCCATCCGACCGGACGGGGCTTGGAGGTCAGCAGGATGCGGATGGAGGCGACCTCGTCGAGCGCCATGATCAAGCCTTTCCGGAAGCGGTTCGCGGCACTGCTGCGACGGCGCCCGATCCGACCCGGCGCCGACGCACCCGGGTCTCAATCAACCGCGTTCGCCGCGCCGTCGCAACGATTTCGATTGTGACTTCCTGATGACACTGTTAAATCCGGTCGGACGGTGGATTCGGACGGCCCTTGGCCTGTCACCCCTTCGAGGCGAGGCCCAAATTGCGCGGTTCCCCCACCGCAAAAACCGATTTCGCCGTCGCCTTTCCCTCCGCGCTGCGTGCCAATCTTTGCAATAGATCAGGCCAAAGGTTTGCGCCCTACGAATGGGGGCGCTGCCGATGGTGTCTGCGGCTCGAGGCGACATAGTAGGTCGCCTTCTGCGGCTCCTTCAGCATCCGGGTGACATTCTCTTCGAACAGATCGTCGGCCCGCGTGACGCGAGCGCTGCGGTATTTGAGCTCGAGCAGCGAGTGGACGAGCGAGGTCTCGATGAAGCGGCCGGGATCGTCGGGATCGTTGAAGATGTTCCACGCGTAGGCGCCGTCGCGCATCCGCTCGTGGCCGATCTCCTGCATCAGCGCGAGAAATTCGGGCGCTTGCGCCGGATCGACCGCGTATTCGACGACGACGAGAATCGGCCCCTGATTGTTCTCCAGCCGCTCGACGAAGGCGGGCGCTTTCCAGTGCATCGAAGGCGAAAGATCCTGCCCGGCGCCGGTCTCGAGCTTCCAGCGCCAGGTCACGCCAAGGCCCAGAGCAGCGCCGGCCGCCGCCGCGAAAAGCGCAAACGCCAATCCCTTGAGATCGGCGATTTCGCCCCAGAGCGCGCTGCCGAGAGTCATTGCGCCGAAATAGGCGGTGAGGAAAATCGCGAGTCCCCTGCCCCGCACCCAATCCGGCAGAGCGACCTGCGCCGAGACGAACATCGTGGTCATCACCACGATCCAGGAAGCGCCGGCGATGAAGCTCGCGATCATCGCCACCTCCGGGCTGCGCGCCGCGGCGAACAGAGCGAGCGCGAGGACTGTTCCGAGCGTTCCGAGCCCGGCCGAAAGGTCCGGCCCGAACCGCTCCTTCAATGTCTCGAGAGACAGCGATCCGACGATCGAACCGAGGCCGAGGAGGCCCATGAGCAGGCCGTAGAGCTCCGCGCCGCCATGCAATTGCGTGCGGGCGACAAGCGGCATCAACGCCCAGTAGGCGCTGGCGAAGGGGAAGAACGCGACCGACCGGATCAGTGTCGCGTCGAGGTCGCGATTGTTCTTCGCGTAGCGCACGCCGGTGCTCATGGCGCTGACAAGCCGCTCGGCCGGCAGAGTCTCCGGCGCCTTGCGCGGCGCCCGCCACCACAGGAGCGCGGCGAGAACGCCGAAATTGGTGGCGACGTAGACCCAGAACGGCAGCTTGATGCTGATCGCCGCGATCGCCAGGCCCCCCAGCGCCGGGCCGATTGCGCGACTCACGTTGTAGGCCGAGCTGTTGAAGGCGATGGCGCTGTCGAGTTCGCCCCTGGGAACCAGCATGGGGGTGATGATCTGCCACGCCGGCGCAGCGAGGGCGCCCGCCGCGCCGAGCAGGAACGTCGTCGCGAGCAGCGCCGAGGGCGTGTCCCAGTGAGCCGAGACAAGGACAGCGAAAGCCACGCCGACGGCGAGAACAGCGACCTGCGCGGCGATCAATAGCCGGCGCGGATCGGCCACGTCGGCCAGCGCGCCGGCCGGAACCGTCAAAAGGAACATCGGCGCCATGGTCGCCACCTGAACCGCGGACACCATCAGCGGGTTCGGGTTGAGGCTGGTCATCAGCCAACTCGTCGCCGTGTCGAACATCGCGATGCCGACGCTCGAAATCGCGCTCGCAATCAGGATCACGGTGAAGGCCGTGTTGCCGAACACGCCCCAGCGCGAGGCGGGATCCGGATTCGGCGCAGAGATCGCTGGGCTGTTCAAGGGCGTTGGCCGGATTTTTGGGGAGCAGTCTCATCCCTGCGCCTGATTCGCAGGATTCGCAACGGCGCAGGCGGCGCCGCGCGGCCGAGTTCCCTGCCTACAGGGAAAAATGCAGCGAATTTCGCGCATTTCGGCCGACTTTCGGAAAAACCGTCTCGAAACGCCCAACGATTCGAGGCGGTTCCAGCAAAATTCCTAAGCGGCCGAATTAGGGAGATTATTTGGCCGAGCAGGAACTGAAGTTCCCTGCTCGGCGGAGATCAGGGATATCTCGCGCCTGACGCGACCCCCTTCCGGCCGCGCCGGCATGTCCCGGGACACGACCAAGGCCGCCCGAAACGGGCTGTTCGCGCCGATCACGAAGAAGAGCGCTGGCTGCGGCGTTGCGTCATCCGATGGACCAGATGAACCCGCGATTCGAAGGCGCCCATCATGTGGACGAGCGCGCCGCGCTCTAACTGCACTCTTGCCGTAACTTCCGGGCCCGCCTGTCACCTCGCCTCGGTCAGCCGCCCTGCGCGCAGGTCTGCGAATGCTTCGAGGATTTCCTCGCGCGTGTTCATGACGAACGGGCCGCCGAACGCAACCGGCTCGTCGATGACGGGGCTCGCATAAATGAGGAGCCGCGCGGCGCGCTCGGGCGCGGAGACGTCGAGCGTTGCGTCTTCGCCCGCCGGTTCCGCCCATGCGACGTCGCCCTCCGCCGTGTCCCGTCCCTCGGCGCCGAGCGCCGCGCCGCCCTCGAGCGTCAGGGCGAAAGCGCGCTCGCCAGCAGCGACCGGCATCGCGAATGTCGCGCCCGCGTCGACCATCAAGTCGATCAGCGTGAGCGGCCAGATCGAGGAATGCGGCGCCGTGACGTCTCCGAGCCGCCCTGAGTAGAGGCGCGCTTCCCAATCCTTCCCCCGGACAACAGGAGCGTCGGCGCGGCAAACATCGCGATAGCGCGCCGGCGTGCGCTTCAACCGGGCCGGAAGGTTGAGCCAGAGCTGAAGGGAATGTACGCCCTGGGCGCCCGGCATTTCGCTGTGCAGGACGCCGCCGCCGGCGGTCATGAACTGGGCGTCGCCCGCGGACAGCCGGCCCTCGCCGCCGGTGTGGTCACGGTGCAGGAGTTCGCCGGCCAGCACGAAGGTCACGGTCTCGATGCCGCGGTGCGGGTGGGTCGGAAAGCCGGCTGGCGGCGCGAACCAGTCCTCGGCCATCAAGAGGAACGGGCTGTGCTCGCCGACATTTTCCGGCGCTATGACGAGTTGCGCGCGATGGTTGACGCCCCTGCCTTGCGGCGCCCCGGCGGGCTCGATGCTCCTGATCGGCAGGCGCATGCGCTGACCTCCTTTCGCACTATCGCGTCTCTCAATGGACATCACAGTGCAGTCCCTCGGCCGCCAGAATCGGCAGAAGCGCCTCGAACATCCTTTCCGCCGCGCGTTCGTTTCCGCGCTCGGTGAAGTGGACGATATCAAGGAAGAGGTCGTCGTCCCAGACGCCGTCAAGGCCGGTCGTCATGTCGATCAGGGGCGCTCCGGCGGTCCTGGCGAGGAGCCGGACCAATCGGTTGTGAGCGGCGTTGGCGGCGATGATGTCGTCGATCGGCTTGAACACCGCGCCGTAGAAATCCTTCACGTCGCGGGGCGAGTTCGCATTCACCGCCATGCTCGCCGTCGCGAACGCCACGGGGACGCCATTCTCACGACCGAGCGTGACCAGTTTGCGGTAAGCCTGGGCATAGCGGCTCTTGAGCAGCGCTTCATCGGTGAGCGGCGGCGGCGAAGGGGTCGGCGCTGTGTTGCGCGCGCGCCAGTCGTGCGCCGCGCGCTCGATCGTCAGCACGGCGCGCCCGATGAGCGCCGAAGCGCGCGGACGCACGCCCGGCTCGTTCGGCTCCGCCTGCTGGCGAAGTCCCAATGCAAGCAGCCCGTTCATGCCGTGGGTCGAGACGATGAGGTCGGGTTTCAGCGGAAGCACATCGCGCCGCACGCGCTCGAGATTGTCTTCGAGCGTATAGGCCTCGGTTCCGGCGTTGACGACTTCGATCGGTCGGCCGCACAGCGCGCGCCGGTCGAACAGGTCCTGCAGCCGTTCCGGCCACGGCTTCTCGCCGTCACGCAGCGTTGGCCCGAAGGTCTGCGATTCGCCGAGCGCAACGATCCGGAACCGCCCGTCCTTCGCGGGCGCGATCTCCGGGCCACGGAATCCGGCGGCATTGATCCGGATCGTCGTGTCGAACATCCGCCCACTGCTGCCCGGAATGAGGACGAAGGGCAATTTCTTCTCGGGGTCCGGCCTTTCGATCGCTCCGCGGACACCGTCGTCGCGGATCCATTCGTTGAGGTAATAGAACCACCACATGGCGAAGGCGGCGGGATTCTCGCGCGCCGCGCGATAGGAATAGGTCGGAGCGGCCATCGAGCCGACAATCGGCACGCCGGTCGAAGACCGGTAGAGCGCGTCGGCGACGGGCAAGACAAGCGCAAACAGGAACAAGGTGCGCGCAGCGCCGCCGAAGCTTGCCGCAAATCGGCCCGCCCGTTCTGCAAGGGCCATTGCGAGGGCCGCAGCGACGGCGAGAGCGGGATAGAAGACATAGGGCCGGTCCCCCATGAAGGCGTCTCGAGCGAGCGCACCGGCGCCGGCCAATGCGACGCCTAGTGCGAGTGACTTCAGCCGAGCGCGGGAGCGTCTCGCCTTGCCCGACCCTGCGGGCCATCGTGTCCCATGGTTTCCGGATAGAGTCCGGGGACGATGGGAGAGGCTTAGGGCGTGAGCAATTCCGGACTGCGCGTAGTTTGGCCGCGCGGCGAGGATCGGCCGCTCGAAGCCCCGCCAGAAGACCGTCGAAAAGGCGCAGATCAGGGCGACGTAGAGCGCGAGTTGGGCAAGCAGCGGCCAGTTCGCCATCATCGGCTTCATCGCCATCACGATGACGATGTGGAAGAGGTAGGCGGAATAGGAGATGCGGCCGAGCCAGAAACCGACAGCGCTGGCGACGCGCCCGCGGAAGAACGGTTCCGCCTCGCGAAACAACCCGACCGCAGCGACGCCGAAGAGCGCGGACGAATAGGGAAACGCCTGCTGGGCGACGGCGCTTCCCTGGATCGCGGTGATCGAGACGCCGAATTCGAGCGCCGTCGCGGCGACGAGCGTCACGCCGAGCGCCGAGAAGGTCCTCCATCCCAACTCCGTCTTCAGCGCCAGCAGCGGCCGCTTTTCCAGCGCGATGTAGAGGAGATAGCCCCAGACGATCGAATCGACTCGAAAGACCGTCGCCCTCCGGAGATCGCTGTCCCAATCGGCCGGCGCAGCGAAGGCCCTGAGCGCGACGACGGCCAGAATGAACAGGGCCGCGAACGCGACTTCGAACCGCCGGTCGCTGCGGCCGAGAAGGCGGCCGACCAGGAACATCAGCGGCGCAAACAGGAGATAGAACCATTCCTCGACCGCGAGACTCCAGGCGACGGGATAAAAATCCGTGGCGTTCGCCGAGCCGACAAGGTTCTCGACATAGAAGAGGTAGCGCAACGTGTCCGCCGACCAGAGTTTTCCGGTCATCAGCGCAACGACCGCAAGGGCGGCGACATAGGGAGGGATCGTGCGCATCCACCGCCGCGCAAGAAACACGCGGAGATTTCGCCACGGCCTGGCGATCACCCAGTCGACAATCTGCGGCGCGAGCACGAACCCGCTGAGAACGAAGAAGACCTCGACGCCGACGATCGCCACCGCCTCTGCGGCGGGCTGGAACGGCGCGTTGGTTGTCAGGTAATGCGGGATCGCGACTGCGAAGGCCGCGGACCCGCGCAGAAAATCGAGCGAGGCGCTTCGCTTCATTGCGGAGCGTAGTACACGAACGGGGCGTTTACCGTTTGACCCGCGAGCGCGAAAAGGACGACGAACAGCGCCAGGCACGCCAGCGCCGGTCCCGCCCACTGGCGCGCCGCCTGCCGTCTGACGAACTCGACCACTTGTCTTGTCAAAGGCGCCTCTTGCGGGTCCTGCCCGCGCGCGCCTTATACGCGCCGCGCCACACCCGGCAAACAGGCCGGAGCGCCGGCAAGCGCGGCCCACTCCGGGCCCGGTGTCCACCGCGCTGCAGACCCCGTCGTCGGATCCACGCCCCTGCTCCATGATGGCGACGGCGAGACCCGCGAAATCAAAGCGGGCAAATCGCCTATTCTGCCGGCGGCGGAGCGGGCGATCCCGCGAGGATCGGTGCGCCGAGGGGGCGCAGGATCTGTAGCGTTCTGATCACGCTTCGCGAGATGAACGAGGGCAGCGGCGGTCCCTTGGCGCGCTCGTCCAGCATTGAAGCGGCGACCGTCCGGTCTCGCTCGGTCGCCGCGGCGAAGTCACTCTGATAGAGGGTTCGAATCCACTCGTCCTTCGCGCCGTCCGCCCCGTTCTTGGCGATGGTCAACCACATGAGTCCCCTCGCCCGCTGCGCCGGCACCCCGTCGCCGGCGAACAGCATGTGTCCGAGCAAGGCCTGCGACGGCCGGTGACCTTTCCCGGCGGCGAGCATCAGCCAGCGCAGGGCGACGATGTTGTCTTTGGCGAGGCCGCCGCCACCGGTAATATACATGTGGGCTAGGTTGTACTGCGCATCCGGGTCGCCGAACGCTGTCGCAGCGTATTCGAAGAGACCTCTCGCCCGTTCCGGGTCGGCGCGAACGCTGCTGTTGGGAATTCCGTTGAGGCAGTAGACGCCGACGGCGACGAAAGCGTTCGAAATGGCGCCTCGGTTGCGCTGGTCGGGAGCGTCCTCGTCATAATCCTCGACGAGCTTGTTGAAGTGTTGGTACGCCTTGACGTCATCCCGCATGACGCCGATGCCGTCGGCGTACATCTCGCCGAGTTTCCAGCGGGCGATCGGCTGGCCGCCTTCGGCCGCATAGGTGAGCGCCTTGACCGAGGAATTGGGGTCGCCGGCGTTAAGATCATTGATTCCGGCGCGCAGCGCCTCCTCGGCGCTGGAGAAGCTCTTCGGGGAAAATTTGGCAGGCGCCTCGGGGCTCGACCCGTCGAAGGCCAGTCCCTGCCCGGTCAGAAAGCAAGTTACGAGAAGTCCGAACGCCACGGCGACGAGAGATCCCGACGCATTCGCTTTTTCCGTCTCAGCCCACGCGACAACGCGCATTGATCTCGACCCGCCATCCCACCAGCGCCGCAGTCCCCAGCGGCGCCAACGATTACACATCGACGCTCATCAACTAGGGGAAGAAACTGCGAGTTGTTTATGGCGCAATCGGGGCGCAGGCGGGCCGGAATCCCGTCTGGCGCGCGATGTGTTTTTGATGTTGCTCGAAAGCAACATTTTGTCGGTCGGCCAGATGGATCAAAGCCTGTCAAGCCGCTCGCGAGCGTGAGACACCTTGGCGAGGCGCTCCTGAAAGGTCTCCCGCCGCTCTTCGTGCTCGGCGATCACCTGGTCGCGCGCCCGGGCCAGAAAGTCCTGGTTGCCGAGCTTGGCCTCGACCTTGGCGATCTCCAGCCGCACCTTGTCGATTTCCTTGTCGAGGCGGGCTCTTTCCGCCGTCAGATCGACAATTCCGCCGAGCGGCAGGGCCACGACCTGCTCGCGCACGATGAGTTGCAGCGCGCCCGGCGGCGCGGCGTCGCACGACTCAATCCGCTCGATGCGGGCGAGCCGCTTGATGCTCTCGCTCCAATCTGCGGCATATCTTTCGATTTTTGCGTCTGGCGACACCAGGAGAAGCGGGACCGCCGTCGCGGGCGGAACACCCATTTCCGATTTCACAGACCGAATTTCCCCTATGAGTTCGACAACCCAGCCGATCTCGCCCTCGACGCCTTGATCGACCTCCAGGCCTTCCCGGGGCCAGGGGCCGAGGGCGAGCGGTCCATCGCGGGACGGCCCGGTCTCCCCCTTTATGGCCCACAGCTCCTCGGTCAGGAACGGCATGAAGGGATGCAGGAGCGCGTAGATCGCGTCGAGCACGTGGGCGATCGTCGCCTGCGTCTCCGCCTTCGCCGCGCCGTTCACGCCGCCCTGAAGCACCGGCTTTGCAAGCTCCAGATGCCAGTCGCAGAAGACGCTCCAGACGAATTGGTAGACTGCGGCGGCGGCGTCATTGAAGCGGTAGGATTCAATCGCTCCCGCCGTTTCCGCGGCCGACTTCGCGGCCTCGCCGAGGATCCAGCGATTCAGCGGCTCGCGCGCTTTTGACGGATCGAATCCATCGACCCGGACGCAGCCGTTCATCTCGGAGAAACGCGAGGCGTTCCACAACTTGGTCGCGAAATTGCGGTAACCCTCGACACGCGCCTCCGAAATTTTGATGTCGCGGCCCTGCGCCGCCATGGCGGCCAGGGTGAAGCGGAGCGCGTCGGCCCCGAAACGGTCGATCAGATCGATCGGATCAATGACGTTGCCCTTCGACTTCGACATCTTCGCCCCCTTCTCATCGCGGACGAGAGCATGGACATAGACGTCGCGGAACGGGATCTGCTTCTGGAAATGCAGGCCCATCATCATCATCCGGGCGACCCAGAAGAAGATGATGTCGAAGCCGGTGACGAGAACATCGGTCGGATAGTAGCGCCTCAGTTCGGGAGTCTCGTCGGGCCAGCCGAGGGTGGAAAACGGCCACAGGGCCGAGGAAAACCAGGTGTCGAGCACGTCCTCGTCGCGTTTGAACGTTTCCGCCAGTCGAGCCAGATCGTTTGCGAGAGCCCGCGCGGCTTCCTCGTCGAGCGCGCCCCGTTCGACGCCGTCCGCAAGCCCGGCGGCATAGGCTGCTTCTTCGCTTTCCTCGACGTAACAGCCGCCCCAGGGGGAGTACCAGGCGGGGATCTGATGTCCCCACCAGAGCTGGCGGGAGATGCACCATGGCTGAATGTTTTCCAGCCAGTCGAAGTAAGTCTTCTCCCAGTTCTTCGGCACAAACTGGGTCTCGCCATCGCGCACGGCGGCCATCGCCGGCTGAGCAAGAGTCCTGGCGTCGACGTACCATTGGTCGGTGAGCCACGGCTCGATGACGGCGTTCGACCGGTCCCCGTGCGGAACCGTGTGCGCGTGCGGCTCGATTTTCTCCAGCAGACCCGCAAGCGCCATCATCTCGACGATTTGCAGCCGCGCAACGAAGCGGTCCTGACCGTCGATCGCAGCGATCAGCCGGTCATGATCATGGTCGGTCTCGAGGCCTTCGAAAAAGGCGACATTGTCTTTCAGAAAGACTTTGGCCTCCGCGTCCAACACGTTGATCTGGCGTGCGCCTTCGGCCTCATGTCGTTTGCCAATTTCGAAGTCGTTGAAGTCATGGGCGGGGGTGATCTTGACGGCGCCGGTGCCTTTCTCAGGATCCGAGTATTCGTCCGCCACGATCGTGATCAGGCGACCGACAAGCGGCAGCCGAACCTGCCGTCCGATCAAATGCCTGTAGCGCTCGTCATCAGGATGAACCGCGACCGCGGTGTCGCCGAGCATGGTTTCCGGCCGCGTCGTGGCGACCGTCACCCGCTCGTCCATCTCCTCGCCCCGCGAGTTGACCACTGGATAGTCGAAGTAATAAAGGTGACCGTTCGGATTTCGGGCGAGGACCTTTGACAGCGCCGCCTCGCTGAGAGGCACGCCGCCGTCGCGCGACCACTTGAACGAACCTCTGCATTCGATCTGCAGGACTTCCAGGTCCGAGATTGCACTCTGGAATTTCGGGTCCCAGTTGACGAGGCGCTTGTCCTTATAGATAAGCCCGTCCCGATAGAGCTGGACGAACACCTTTGCCACGGCCCGCGACAGCCCCTCGTCCAGAGTGAAACGCCCCCGGCTCCAGTCGCAGGAGGCGCCGAGCCGTTTGAGCTGCTGGACGATGGCTTCGCCCGACTCGGCCTTCCATGCCCATACCCTCTTCAGGAACGCTTCCCGGCCGATCGTCCGTCTGTCCGGCTCCTGCGCTTCCGCGAGCTTCCGCTCGACCACCATCTGGGTCGCGATCCCGGCATGGTCCGTTCCCGGCTGCCAAAGGACGTCACGGCCATTCATCCGCCGATAGCGGGCGAGAATGTCCTGCAGCGTGTTGTTGAGCGCATGCCCCATGTGCAGGTTGCCCGTCACGTTGGGCGGCGGAATGACCATGCAGAACGGCTCCGCGCCGGTTCGATCGGGCCGTCCCGCCCTGAACGCCCCGGTCTCTTCCCAAAGCGCGGAAACGCGGGCTTCGACCGCAGCAGCGTCAAACGATTTGTCCATCATGGAAGTGCTGTCCGCGCTTCGCCCTCGGGCGCTGATCACGAGTGGGTGCGGGCGTGCCGGGAGGCGGCGGGGCAATGGAGCCGACAGCGGAACGCCGGCACGGCTTTAAGCGCATCGCGGCGGCGCAAGTCAACGCGTCGCTGGCCGAGAAAGGTCCGCTCAGCGGAATCCGCGCGCGACGCGCTCGATTTCGGCGCGCACCAGTCGTTCGACGATCCCGGGAAGGTTTTCGTCGAGCCAAGCCTTGAGCATCGGGCGCAACATTTCGCGAGCCATTCCCCGGGCCATCTCGACGCCCTGCACCGCAAGATTGGCTGAAAGGGCTTCGAACGCCGAGTTCACTGTCTGGCCGGTTTCACGCGACAACAGAGGCTCGTTCTCAGGTAAGGGATCCTCCAGCGGCTCGAGTGCTGCTTCCCTATGCGGGCCGACGGCCGCCCGCACGCTCGCTCCCGAAGCGTTTTCACGCGAGGCCCCACCTCCGGCTGCAGATCTCGGATCGACCGAGGGCTTCGCGATTTCGGGCGCAGGCTTCGTTTCGGGCGCCCGGGGCGTCTCGGCCCGCGCGAGCGCCTCCTGCGTCGCCCGTTGCGGCGCCGGGTCGTTCTTCGAATAGACGATCTGGGGAGCGGGCGAGACAGCCCGCGGCGAAGCGGGTCTGAAGGGAGCCGTTCGCTCCTCCTGCCGCTCGTCAACGATCATGCTTCGGATAGAGGCGAGGATTTCCTCCATCGAGGGCTCGTGAGCGCGCTGCGCCCGGCGCAACGCCTCGCCTTCGCGATCGCCAGAATTCGGATTGACTGCGCTCATCCCACCGCCTCGGCCCGGAATGGGCCCTGTCCGATCAGCCTTCGTGCACGGCGGCCCGGGATTTGCTCTTGACTGGCCCGTCCACGCGAATCAGGCGTCATTCGAGGTTAGTCTCTGTTCGCCGGCGCGTGCAAGCGCCGTTCCCGCCTTATGAACCGGCCGCGCTACTTTCCGTCTGGCGTCCTGACTCCCCAGAGCTTGCCCTTGACCTGATTGAAATGGCCGCGCGGGTCGTATTCCGCGACCGCAAGTCCCAGCGTCGGCGCATTCAACCGGCCGATCGCCGAAAGCAGCGAGTAGGAATAGACGACAGCGTCGTGCTCGGCCGAGACGAGGTTGCTGCGGGCCTGCAGGAGAGCCTGTTGGGCGTTGAGGACGTCGAGCGTCGTGCGCTGGCCGACCTTGGCCTCTTCCCGGACACCGGCAAGCGCCACCTCGTTGGCCGAAACAGCTGCCCGCGCAGCGCGGAGCACGCCGATCGAAGCCTGATTGAGGCCCCAGAACTGCACCACATTCCGGCGCACGGCGTCGCGGTCCGTATCGAGTTGAAGTTCCGCCTGCGACAGCCTTTCCTTGTCCTGTCGGATGGTCGCATATTCCTGACCGCCCTGGTAGATCGGAACCGTGATGTTCCCCGCCAGCGATGCGACAAACGCCCGCACGCCCGGCTGGCCTGACAGATCGAATTGCTGCGAAAGCCCACCCTGCAAGCTGACCTGAGGGTAGAGCGCGCCCTCGGCGACCTTGACCGCGAGTTCAGCGACGTCCACCGCGTGCATGTCGGTGACGACCAGCGGATGCTCGATCAGGGAGATGCGGATCGCTTCCTGTAGCGTCCGCGGCAGCGGCTGCGCGATCGGTCTGACCGGCGCGAGGCTCGTCGGCTGATCGCCGATGACCTGGCGGTAATGGGCGAGCGAAGTCTCAAGCGTCGCCTCCGCCGTGAGCTCCTGGGACTGCGCGCTCGACAGACTCGCTTCGGCCTGCGCGACGTCGGTGCGGGTGACCTCCCCGACCGTGAACCGGTCCCGCGTTTCCCGCAATTGTTCCTTCAGGACTTCAACGTTGTTCCGCTGCAGTTCAAGCAGCGCCGTATCCCGGAGGACGTCCATGTAGGCCGTGACGCCGTCGAGCAGCGTGCTCTGCTCACTCGTGCGCAGGCCTGCCCGGGACTGGAGGACGCCCGATTCCGCTGAGCGAATCCTATTGATCGTCCGATAGCCGTCAAAAATGTTCTGGTTCAGCTGCACGCCATAAGAGCGAGGATGGGCCCCATAGTTGAAATTCAGGTCTTCCACCCCGCCGGCGCTCGGAAATATCTGGTTCAGGTTCGAGTGCTGCACCCCGATGGTGCCGCTCGCGGCGATATTCGGCAGATAACCCGAGTTCGCTATGGGGACATTCTCGTCCGCCGCACGGACCGCGGCGCGCGAGGAATTGATGGTCGGATTGTTGACATAGGCTTTGATCAGCGCGCCGGTCAGGTTTTCGGCTCGCGCCCCGGAGGCGCTCGCGCCGACTATCGCGAGAGCCGCAGTCGCCCGGAGAAGCGAGCGCAGGGCGCCGCGAGTCGGCGCGCAGCCAGAAGCGGCTCGACGCCCCTCGCGTGCCCCAGTCCTCATGTCCATTTCGGCCTCATCTTCCATGACAAGGGCGCCCTCGTCGCCGCCTAAGTGACACGTCCGCCACAAAAAGCATAGAGACAGGGGCCGCCCGGGAAGTCGATCGCGAGTTGACCGCTCCCGTTCCGCCCTGCCGGAAACAGGGCGGACGCCGTATCATAAGCCGCGAAAACGCTGGCGCCACCTGCGCCTTACCTGTGCGACGCGAAACTGCCATTTTTTCGCCGAGGCGTATCAAACATGCGACACTATGCCGAGGCTGAGGTCCCGATCCCGAGACCCTCTTTCAGAAGGCGAAGCTCATCCCCGGCTGGAAACCGTCGAGTGTCTGGGCGTTCGTCTCGAACAGCGCGCGCCGGCTCACCCCTTCGCCCCGGCGATCGTATAGCGCGGCTTGCGAGGTGCCCGTGGTCGCGTCAATTCCCACCAGCCGACCGCCATCGGCGAGAAGCGAGATCAGCGGGTCCGGAGGAATCCGGAACGCGCCCTCGACAACGATGAGGTCGACCGGGCCGAGCGCTTTCGCGCCCGATTCGAGCGGCCCGTGCACGACAGTCACGCTCTCCCGGTCGGACAACAGGTTCCGCGCGGCATCGGCCGCGCCCGGATCCGACTCGAGTAAAGCGACCTTTGCGCCCATCGTGGCCAGAATTGCCGCGCCGTATCCCGATCCCCCGCCGACGTCGAGGGCCCGGTCGCCCGGTACGACAGCCGCCGCCTGCAGCATGCGGGCAAGCGTGAGCGGGGGCAGCAATCGTCGGCTCTTGGCGCCAAGGGCCGGCGCCTCGCGATCGAGGTAGGCGAGTTCGACGAAGCTCGGGGAGACGAACGCCTCCCGCGGTACGGCGAGGAAGGCGCCGAGCACTTCCTGGTCCACGACGTTCCCGGTGCGCAGCTGACTGTTCACCATGGCGAGGCGGCGCGCCGCGTACGTCCCGGCTGAAGTCGTCGCTGTCATTGCCTGCCCCGCCGAGCGGACGCCGCCGCCCGCGAAAGAATGGACTCGAAGGCCTCGCCAGAGAACAGACGAGGACAAAGAACGCGAAATCCTGCGTGGCGATAATGCTCGCCGGGCGTGCGGTCAAGCGCCCGGCGAACAGGCGACCTTCTCCACCGCCGCTCGGCGCCTGGCCGGTGGCGGGCAAGTCTCGCCGATCGAAGTTACGCCAGCCGCAGGCGGATCATCTGGTAGGAATACGGCGGGAGTTTCGCGGACAAGACCGTTCCGGCGACGGTCGCCTGCGAGCCCCTGGTCGGCGCGACGGTCCCGGGCGCCTTCAGAGTGTTGACGGCTTCAAGGTCCGGGCTCGTCATCACCTGATGGTCCGCGAGCGTCGCCGCGCCGAACCCCTGCAGGCTGAGCTCGAGATCGATGCTCTCGCCGCCATGCCGATTGATCGCGAACAGGGTCAGCGTGCGCCCTTCCTCGTTGTGAACCGCCGAGATGTCGAGGTAGGGCACATTATCGGCCACCTCCGCATCATAGCCGGGCGATTTGACGTCGAGCTGCAAAGCCTCGCCCCGCCCGTAAACGGAGGCGAAATAACACGGGTAGTAGGTCGTCTGCCGCCACGCCGGCCCATTCGGCTCGGTCATGATCGGGGCGATCACGTTGACGAGCTGCGCGATGCAGGCGATCCGCACGACATCCGACCGGCGGATGAAGGTGTTGAGGATGCAGCCGACCTGCAGCGCGTCCTCGAAATTGTAGACGTCCTCGAGCAGCCTGGGCGCGTGCGGCCAACCCTCGGCGCCGGCCAGGATGTCCCGGTCCTGGACGTTCGAGTGATACCAGACATTCCATTCGTCGAACGAAATGGTCACCTTCTTGCGGCTCCGCTTGACGGAGCGGACGTGATCGATCGTTGAAGCAACCGTCGCAATATAGGCGTCGAGCTTGGCGTTGAGCGCGAGATATTCAGCCGTGTTCCTGGCGCGATTAGCGAAATACATGTGCAGGGAGATGTGGTCGACTGCTTCGTAAGTGTGCTCCAGGACGATCCGCTCCCATTCCGGATAGGTCTTCATGTCGGAGTTGGAGGAGCCGCAGACGATCAGCTCCAGAGACGGGTCGAATGCGCGCAGCGTCTTCGCCACTTCGTTGGCGAGGCGGCCGTATTCGTGCGCTGTCTTGTGCCCCACCTGCCACGGGCCGTCCATCTCGTTGCCGAGGCACCAGTGTCTTACGCCGAAGGGTTCTGCGCGGCCATTCGCCTTGCGCAGGTCGCCCCAGTAGCTGCCGGTCGGCCCATTGACGTACTCGACAAAATTGCGCGCCTCGTCGAGGCCGCGCGAGCCGAGATTGATGGCAAGCATCATGTCCGCGCCCGCCGCGCCGCACCACTCGGCGAACTCATGCACGCCGACGGCGTTGGATTCGGACGTGTGCCAAGCGAGATCGAGCCGGGTCGGCCGTTTCTCCCGCGGTCCGACGCCATCCTCCCAGTTGTAAGCGGACACGAAATTGCCGCCCGGATAGCGCACGATCGGGACCTTGAGTTCGCGGACCAGATCGATCACGTCGCGGCGCATGCCGTTCGCGTCGGCCGTCGGGTGGCCGGGCTCGTAAATGCCGGAGTAGATCGCGCGGCCGAGGTGTTCGAGAAACGAACCGTAGAGGCGGTCGTCGATCCGTGCAATGCGGTAATCGCGATGGGCAGTGACTGACGCCTTCATGGTTCCTCCAGTGTCTAAATCCGATTATTGGATATATAGGAGGTCGTTTGCCGCTCCCCGTCAAGGCGGGTGGCCGTAAACTTTCACCCCAGAATCTATAGGAAATTTTGTGACACGCGCACCTGACGCGGCGCGCGAGAAAGGCCGCGAGAACCACATGATGTGTTTCAGTATCAGAATCACGGATTGAAAAAGCTTGTCGCCTCAAATTTTCCCCGCTACCATCTGCGAGGCTTCGGGAGACGCATCCGGACCGTGAACTGCGCCCGACATGCGCGGAAGCCGCCGGGTTGAAATGGGAGGAAAATCGCATGAACCGCAAAGTCTTGTACGCAACAGTGGCGGGCGCAGCGCTGATACCGGGCGCAGCGCAAGCAGCGGAGGACTTCCTGGCCGGTATACCGCGCAATCAGGTTCTGATAGCCGAGAACCCCGAAGGCACAGTCACCGACCCGTCCAACTTCAACGTGTGGGTCCCAAAGCCGAACGGTACCTCAACAGGACTCCAGCAGCTGTGCATGGACACACTCTGGTATATCGACCCGGATCACGGCCTGAACGGCCAGGTCTGGGACAACTCGCTCGCTTCGGAGAAGCCGCAATACAACAAGGAGTTCACCGCGATGACGGTGAAGTTGCGGCCCGGGATCATGTGGAGCGACGGAGTCGAGTTCACCGCCGACGACGTCGTTTATACGGTCCAGACGCTCATGGCCGACGCTGGCGGGTTCAACGACGGTGCCCGGATGGCGGCGAATGTCGACACTGTCTCCGCCCCCGACAAGAACACGGTCGTGTTCAAGCTGAAGAAACCGAACTCGCGTTTCCACTCGGCCTTCACCGTGCGCTGGAGCGCGACGTGGATCATGCCGAAGCATGTGTTCGAGAAACAGGCGAAACCCAGCAAATACAACTTCAATCCGCCGGTATGCATCGGCTCCTACACGCTCAAGAGCTTTGACCCGAACGGCGCATGGTTCATCTGGCAGAAGCGCGACGACTGGCAGAAGACGACGCTCGCCCGTTTCGGCGAGCCGGGCCCCAAATATGTCGCCTACATCGACCCGGGTCCGCCGGACAAACGGGTGATCCTGCAGCAGAACCACCAGCTCGACATCGTCCACGACACGTCGCCGGAAGGGGCGTTCGCCCTGATCAAGTCGTCGCCCAGTTCGCACGGCTGGTTCAAAGGCTTCCCCTACGCCCATCCCGATCCGACCCTGCCGATGGTCGTGCTGAATGACCAGCTCGAAAAGTTCAAGAATCCGGATGTGCGCTGGGCCCTCGCGCTGCTGATCGATATGAAAGCGGTGGACATGGCCTCCTACCGAGGGGCGGCGACGATCTCGGCCATCGACATTCCGCCGACAGGCACCGAGCCGCACTACTATTTCGAGCCGATGGAGCAGTGGCTGAAGGACTTCACCATCGACACCGGCAAACGGACGATTTACCCTTATGACCCGAACATGGGCCAGGAAATCGCCGACATGCTCCGGCCGTCGATGGGGAACGCCATTCCGACCGACCCGAAGGCAATCGCCGCTGCGTTCGGTCGCGGTTGGTGGAAGCAGGATCCGCAGGCGGCGATCGAGTTGCTGGAGAAGGCCGGCCTGAAGAAAGTCGGCGGCAAGTGGATGCTGCCCGACGGAACCCCGTTCACCATCACGATCTCTACGGAAGGCGACAATCGGCCGGTGATGACACGCGCTGGCAGTATCATTGCCCAGCAATGGACGCAGGCGGGCATCGATTCAAAAATAGACGCGCTGCCAACTGCGATGTGGAGCAACATGTTCAACGGCCAGAATGAGGCGACGATGGCATGGACGGTCGAGACATGGGGCGGCCACCCCGACCTCTCGTTCTTCCTCGAACTCGTGGCACTCGCAGTTCCTGTCGGAACCGGGCAAATTTCAGCCGCCGCGGAACTGGCAGCGCTGGAAGGATCCTGAACTCGACAAGATAATCGAGCAGATTCGCGCGATCGATTTCGATGATCCGAAGGGGGTCGAACTCGGTCAGGAATTCGTCAAGCTGTCCGTGAAAAACATGCCGAACATCCCCCTGATGTCCTACAACGTGTTCACCATCATGGACACGACCTATTGGACGGGGTTCCCGAGTGCCGAGACCGATCCTTACACGGACCCCGTGCCTAATTGGGGAAACACGAAGTACATGATGGTGAAGCTGAAGCCCACTGGCGCGACTCCGGCACAGTGATCTAGGCTTCGCTTCAACTCGGCGCGAGATGGCCCCTCCACAGCCGTCTCGCGCTGCCCTGGGACATATCGGGGCGGGTGCGATGGCGGCCTACGCGCTCTACTTCCTCAAGCGGTTCGGCCAGTTCGTCCTGGTCGTCTTCGTTGGAATCAACATCGCCTTTTTCGTTACGCACGCCACTCCGATCGATCCGATTATGGCAGCGATAGCGGCAGCCACCCGCTTCTCACAGTCCGATCCGCAAGCGGTTCAGATGACCCGCGACGCTCTGCGCGAGTTGTACGGCCTGCAAGGCACCCTGTGGCAGCAATATGTAACGTTCTGGACGCGCGTCGCGGTGGCGGACTTCGGACCGTCGCTGTCGGCATTTCCGACTCCGGTGTCGACGCTGATCTGGCGCGCCATGCCGTGGACATTCGGGCTGCTTTCCATCGCGACCCTCATCTCCTGGGGGTTGGGCAATCTTCTCGGCGGGCTCGCCGGATATTACCGGCGGAACGCGTGGCTCAAGTTGTTCGGCGTGGTGGCCTCCGGCCTGCAGCCGATCCCGAACTACGTCATGGCCTTCGTTGTGCTCGTCCTGTTCGGCTACGTATGGCCGATCCTGCCGATTACCGGATCATCGCAGATCAACCTGACGCGCGGCTGGACCCTTGCCTATTTCCACAGCGTCTTCGAGCACGGCCTCCTGCCGGTCCTCTCGCTGGTGCTCGTGGGTACAGGCGCCTGGTTCATCGGCATGCGCGCGCTCGTCTCCAACATCGTTACGGAAGACTACGTCACCTACGCCGAACTAGGCGGCGTCGACCACCGGCGCATCCTGATAAGCTACGTCATGCGCAACGCCCTGATGCCGCAGGTGACCGGCCTCGCGCTCTCACTCGGACTGATCTTCAACGGCGCGGTGATCACCGAAGTCGTCTTCGGCTACCCCGGGCTCGGCAACCTGCTCATTCGCGCCGTCTATGCCGGTGACTACAGCTTGGTGATCGGCATCGCCTCGATGTCAATCATCGCGGTAGCCTTTGCGGCGCTGGTCATCGACCTCGTTCTGCCACTTCTCGATCCGCGTGTGAGGGCCGCCTAAGGCATGTTCCGCATCCTCAGGGACCTCCTCCGCTACAATCGCGAATTCGCACTTGGCGCGATCCTGATCCTGCTCGTCGTCGCCATGTCGCTGGCCTCGTTCTTCTCGCCATACCCGTCCGGACTGCAATACGTCGTTCCCTTCGACGTCCCGCCATCATGGGGACACCTCTTCGGCACCAATTCGCGCGGTCAAGACGTCTTCTGGCAGCTCACTTTCGCCATCCGCAACAGCCTCCTCTTCGGGATAACGGTCGCTGTGCTGAGCCGCTTCATCGCGCTCCTCGTCGGACTGACCTCCGGCTACGTCGGCGGAGTCGTCGACGGCGTCCTCATGTCGATCAACGACACCTTCGTCGTTTTCCCGCCGTTCCCGATCCTCGTCCTCGTCTATTTTATCTTCAAGGACCACATGTCTTGGGTGCTGCTGGCGGTCGCCATGGCCTCTCTCGGCTGGCCCTATGACGCGCGTCTGATCCGTTCTGTGGCGCTCAGTCTGCGAACCCGCGAATTCACCACCCAAAGCCTCTTCTCGGGGATGAGCACCCGGCAGATCCTGGTCGAAGAGCATCTGCCCTATGTGCTGCCTATCGTCTTTGCGACGACCATGAACAACATCAATTGGTCGATCGGTCTCGAGGTGACGCTTTCAGTGATTGGTTTCACCAACATCGAAACTCCGACGATCGGGACGATGATCTATTGGGCCAACCAGCATACCGCGCTGGTCGCCGGCGTGTGGTGGTGGATCGCGTTTCCGGTGGGCTTAGTGATCATGACCTTCATTGGGCTCTATCTCCTGTCGGTGTCGATGAACGAGTATATCGATCCGCGCAGCCGCCTAAGCCGCATGGGAGGCGCGACCTGATGCAGGAGGCCGGCCTGGACAACGGATCGGCCGATGAGCCGCGCCCGGCACCGGAAGGGGCGCCGGCGCTATCGGTCCACAGCCTACGCGCCTATTATCTGATGCACTACTTCGGCGTCGAGCGCGAGGTGCGCGCCGTCGATGACATCTCGCTCGTCGTTCGCCGCAACGAAATCTATGGACTCGCCGGCGAATCGAGCTGCGGCAAGACGACGTTCCTGAAGACTATCGCCGCAGCCGTCCGGCCGCCGCTCACCGTGATCGGCGGCTCGGTCCGCTACGGTTTCCTCGACCGCGACATCTACGCCCTTAGACCGGCGGACTTGTCCGCGATACGCTGGAAGCATCTCTCCTATATCCCCCAGGGTTCGATGAACGTCCTTAATCCTGTGCGCCGGGTGCGCCAGTCTTTCATCGATTTCGCCTTCCGCCACATGAGATTGCACCGGCGCGCGTTTCTCGCTGCGGTCGAGCAGCATCTGCAGCGGCTCCATCTTGCGGCCAACGTCCTCGACGCCTATCCGCACGAGCTCTCCGGCGGCATGAAGCAGCGTGTCACTATCGCACTTGCGACCATCTGCCGCCCGGAATTCATCGTCGCTGACGAACCGACGACGGCACTCGACGTGGTCGTGCAAAAGGATGTGCTCGCGATGATCCGCGAGGCGCAGCGGCAGATTGGCTCGTCGATGCTGTTCGTCACGCACGACATGACGGTGCATGCCAATATCGCCGACCGCCTGGGCATCATGTATGCGGGCAGGCTCGTCGAGGAGGCGCCAACGGCCGGGATCTTCACGAAGCCGATGCACCCCTATACCGTGCATCTCGTGGCGAGCCTGCCAAGAATAGGCGAGCGGTCGCGCAGGGAATCGCTCTCCGGCGCGCCTCCCAATCTTGGTGATCCGCCCAGTGGCTGTCGCTTCCACCCCCGCTGCCCGCTGGCGATGGACATCTGCCGCGAGACGTCGCCGGCACTCACCACACTCGCCCCATGGCATCGCGTCGCCTGCTATGCCGCAAGCCCTCTGGTGATGCCAAGCGCAACCGCCGAGCGCGCCGCTAGCGCCACCCCGAGCGCGGAAACTTCGGGCTTGGACCAATGAGCGGCGATCTCCTCGAAGTCGAACACGTCACCAAGCGTTTCGGCATCGGCGGATTCTTCGGCCGCGGCTATTTCAATGCCGTCGACGACGTCAGCTTCACGGTCCAGGCGGCGCAACCGGAGATCCTCGCGATCATCGGCGAGTCGGGCAGCGGCAAGACCACGCTCGCACGCATGATCTTGAACACGCTTGCGCCGACCAGCGGCGCTATACGCCTACGCGGCGACAAGCTTCTCGAGGTGCGCGGCCGCAAACGGCGGCTCGATTTCATACGCCAGGTCCAGCCGATCCTGCAGAACCCTTACGAAGCGTTCAATCCGCTGAAGCGGGTCGACCGCTATCTCTACGCCAGCGCTGTCCGTCTCGCCGGCGCCCGGTCGCTGCGGGCGCGGGATGACGCGGTCGACGCCGCACTGCAGAAGGTCGGGCTTTCGCTTGTCGAGGTGAAGGGCCGCTTCCCCCACGAACTGTCGGGCGGCCAGTTGCAGCGCACTGCCATCGCGCGGGCGCTGATCTCATCGCCGGCGCTGATAGTTGCTGACGAGCCGGTTTCGATGGTCGATGCTTCGCTCCGCATGTCGATCGTCAATCTCTTCAAACGGCTCCGCGACGAGTTGCAGGTGTCGATCCTCTACATCACCCACGACCTCGCCACCGCCTACTACATCAGCGACCGTGTAATCATCATGCAGAAGGGTAAGGTCGTCGAGACCGGACCGGCGCGCGAGGTCCTGAGTCACCCTCAGCATCCCTATTCGATCCTGCTGAAGGAGTTGGTTCTCTCGCCCGACGACGTCAGGCGTCCCTTGACGCCTGAGAAATACGGTGAGGTTCCGCCGCTGGAGCAAACGCGAAATAATGCGTAGATGAACTCGTAATTTCAGACCTCCTGACATAGCGTAGCGCAAAATGTCCGGTTTTGGCGTCGGTCAGGGAGCCGGCGGAACAGCCGTGGCGGTGCTGCGCTCGATCGGCGAGCCGGGGAAGGCAAGCCCGATACGGGGTGGCGGACGCACTGAGAAGCGAATCCGCAGGCGCGAGCCGGGGAAGATTGTCGCGGTTTGGTCGAGCATCTCACAGAGGGCCTGGGCGGCGTGGGTTCGATGCGGCGAGCTGAGCGGAGCCAAGGTGATATGCAACTCGCTATCGGAGACGCGGATGTCGCCTGTCGCGGCGAACAGCTCATGGAGCAGGGTTCGCCCCTCTTGATCGGCACGGGCGTAGTGAGGTCGCAGTAGCGTTACGAGATCGCTCTCGGCCTGATAGGCGACCATCTTGATGATGTCGGTCAGGTGCTTGCGCTCGGTGGCGAGCTTGACCACGGCCCGCTCGCTGAGGTCTCGGACCTCGACGCGCTTAGCAACATCGCGGCGCTGCTCGAAGAGCCGGGCGACGCGAGCGCGGGCCGTGCGCAGCCGTTTGCCGAGCGTGCCATGAGCGATCTTGAACCCCCGCATGGTCGGCCGGTGCTGCTCGGCGTTGTCCGCGGCGGCGGCGCCGTATTCGCGTTCGAGCTTGGCGAGATCGGCGCGCGCCGCACGGACCTCCTTATCCAAAGCACGGCGCTCGGGATTGGGGATGGAGCGGGTCGGGTCCTCCGGCTCGATCCGGTAATCGACGAGTGCATCAAGCAGGAACTCTTCCCGCATGTACTTGAAGAAGTTCTCCTGTCGCCAGCGCTCGAACATGCGGTAGGCGACCTCGATGTCGCGCAGGTCCCATCGACTGGTGATTACCTGCGTCTGATGGCCGTCGTCGCACAAGCGCGTGACTTGCCGTAGGCGCAGCTTACCTTTGAGGAAGCGCACGGGCTGGTCGTGCAGAAGATAGTCCACCCGGCATCCGTCGAGCTCGGCGTGACGGGCGATGAACCGCCGCTCATTGATGCGACGGCGCCGGCCCTTGCGATAGGTCAGCAAGTCGAAGCCGCCCTTGATCATCATGTCGAACAACTTCGGGCTCCAGCCGCCGCGGTCGAAGACGATGGTGACCCGTCGCTCGCCGACCAGGTCGCGCACTTCGCGAAGCAGCCGGGGCAAGGCCTTCGTCAACGCCGCGTCGACCTCCCCGGTCACCACCAGCAACGGGTCGCCGGAGCGGTCGTTGATCCAGTAGTCGGTGCTGGCGGGCATGGCCAGATGGCGGCGCGCCACGTAAGCCTTTGATGCGATGGCGCGTTGGCCGTGATAGGCGCGCACATGGCCGTCGATGTACAAGAACCCCATGAGATGTCCGCGCTGATCGACACGCAGACGCGCAAGCTCCGCGCCCAGCTGCTCGGCGCAATGGTGTGCCGCGAGGCGGGTGAGCCGGCGCCGCAGCGTCTTCACCTCCGGCGCGCGGTCGAGCCCGAGGAGCCTGCCGAACGCGGCCGGGTCGCGTTCCTTGAGATGCTCGGGCCGCTTGATGCGCAGCAGCGCCATGAGCAGGAGCGTCAGCAAGGTCGTGCGCAGGCCATAGAAGGCCGGACCGATCTCACCGTAGAGCTTGCGGCTGATCCGAAACAACCCGCTCTCGACCAGGCACGGGAGAGCGAGCAGGACGCCGACACCGGGAACCGAGGCCCCCTCGCGAAAGAGCGGTGCGGCATCATCGAGCAGCCCCAGATGGGCGAGTTGCCGATCGAAGCTGCGATCGCTCGCGTCGCGGTCGAGGCTCATCGGCGCCGGTTCGGCGTCGTCCTCAGCCGCGCTGATTGGATCGCCGGCGCCGTCCTTCACTGATGGCGCGGAGCCATCCTCATCATCGTCGGTCGACTTCGCAGACGGCACGCCCGCCGCCGGCGGCGCCCCCGCCGCTGCGGTCGTCATCCCGGCGAACGCAAGCTGTGCGCTCTCGGCGGGCGTCGAAGGTCCGACCAGCTTGCGAATCGCCTTCTCGCTCACCCCCAGCCGGTGCGCGACCGCCCGGTTGCTCATCCCCTGGCTTTTCAGCAGCTCGATGCTGCGTAGACGTTGCCCGGAGATCCGTCGCCGACCGCGACGCCAGCCTTCCTCGCGACCGAGCGCCGCCATCCCGCCCTGCACATAGCGCGCTTGGTGGCGCCGCACGGTGCGCACCGATCGGTCAAACGCCCGCGCCACGTCCGTTTGCTGGGCGAACCCCGACTCCACCAGGAACACCATCGCATAGGCCTCGGCGACCGCATCCTCGGCGCGATAGTGATGCACCGGCAGTCCACCCACGACGATCACGCGCTGATCCGCTTCGATCCGCAAGCTGCAGCGCGCATTGATCACCACGGTATTCGACGCCGCCGGAGATGGCAGCGCCAAGGCTTGTTGGGTACTCATGCCCCGAGCTAGAGCGGACAAGTTTGGGTCCGCAAGGGCCGCCGTGAAACCTCATTGTTTCAGGGGGATGCGCCGTGAGCATCGGAAAAACCGGACACGTATTGGTCCGCACCTCGCACAGCCGTGGGCAGCCGAAAGGCCAGAGATTTCAGTCCTCGAAATCGGCTATGTCAGGAGGTCTGAATTTGGCCTCACTGCTCCAGCATGACAATCGTCCCGCAAGACAGCTGATCGTTCAGGGCGAGGGAAACCTCGCCGTCGACCTCGGGATCGCGACCGGACTGACGCTCAGCGAAAACCACGTCCATCTTTTCGGAGCGTTGGGCGCGACTCTTCGATGCGGACAGGCCGCTCAAGCCTCGGTCGTCAGGCGAAGCACGATGTCCTGATCGTAATTGCCGAAGCCGCGGCCGAAGATATTGACGCCCCCGGGGTGCCGCGCGTCCGGCTTGACCTCGATCCGGAGCCGGATGGAGTGATGGGCGGAAATGTCGAGATCTTCGGGCGTCACCGACGAGATCTTCAGGCCGTCGACGAAGGAGCCTTCCGGGGTGACCCGCCAGCTCTTGAGCTTGCCGTACCGGCTGCCCTTCAGCTTCCACCAGTCCGGGGGGAAGACGCCTCGCTTGTCGCCGAAATCTCCGGGGCTCGTCCACATTCCGATCTCCCGGCCGTTGACCGCGAGCGTGATGTCCGACGGCCATTCGGCCGCCGTCCCCGGCACCTCGGACGACATTTCGATCGAGAACTCGAGCGCAGTCACCGATTTGCCGGTGAGACGCGCATTGTTGGGAAACTGGTACTCGACAAATCCGCAAGTGAACCACATCAGCCCGGCATTCATCCGGTCGGGATTGAGGAAGGTTCCGGGCACATCGAGCAGGCCGATGATCCCTTGAGGCGAGCGGAGGCCGCAAGGCGCGCTGACCTCGCAACTCGTGTAGAGCCCGATCGGCATTTCGACTTCGATGACGTCGGCGTGCGCCCGGGCGGAGTTGTCGCGGATCGTGACCACCACCTCGTCGAAGGCGGAGAAGCAGAGCTTCTGATTGCCCTTCCGTCCCTTGTGGGTCTCGGTGCGGATAAGGCCGGCCGCTTCCAGAATTTGAATATTCGTCGACACGGAGGACTGCGGCAGATCGAGCGCCTCGGCGATCTCGTTGACGTTGGCGCCCTCCTCCCGACGAAGAAGCCGCAGGATGCGGACGCGGGTGGCCGACGCGAGCCCGCGCAGAACGTCTGGGCGCTCCTCGAGATCGATAACCAGAAAATTACGCGACACGCTTGGCCTTACCCCGACTTGCCGTTTTCATATCTGTATCAGCTTTTCGGATGTCTTGAGAACCACGCTCGGGCGAGCGAAACGCGCGGCGTGACCTGAGAAAGCCGTTGATGCTCCCCGAATCCTCTGGCAGCCCCTCGCCGGCCGCTCTGCGACCCAGCCTCAGTCTCGACGGCGAGTGGGACTTCTCCTTCGAGGGTGCGGGGGTGCGACTGGACGGCGAAGGCCATCGCATCCGGTCGCCCGGGGTCTTGCAGGCCCAATTCCTCGCCTTGCGCAACGCTCCGGGACCGGGCGGCAGCGTCGCAGGATCGAGATTCCGCCCGACTGGGCGGCTCACAGGAGCGTCTTTCTGGTCATGGAAGGCGTCTTCCACGAATCCGTGGTCCTGGTCGACGACGTCCCGGTCGCCATTCACGGCGACGGATGGACGCCGATCGAGGTCGATCTGACGAGCGCCCTCGACGGCAGGACGGCCTTCGTTCTCGGCGTCGAGGCGCGCGTTCCGGATGACCGCCATGGCGGCCGCTTCAGCCAGTCGCTTGCCGGCAAGCAGGACTGGTACGGCGTCCAGGGCGGCATCTGGAAGGAGGCGCGAATCGAGGCGCGCAACCCGATCCATGTCAGCGAACTCGCCGTCAGGACGTCGTTCGACCTCAGCCAGGGCGCCATCATCGCTCAGGGCCGCCTCTGGGCGCAGGCGCAGGCGAAGATGCGCCTGACCCTGTCGCGCCTCGACCAGACGGCAGCCGCCGGCGAATTCGATCTCGGCTCAACGGAATTCGAGGTCGAACTGCCCGTTCCCGTTCCCGACGCCTGGTCGCCGGACGCCCCCAACCTCTACCGGCTTGCCGTCGAGCTCATGTGTGAGGGAGCCGTTGTCGACGCCGTCGAGCGGACGATCGGCTTCCGGCGTCTGGAAGCGAGAGACGGGCGGCTCTTTCTGAACGGCGCGCCGTTCTTCCTGCTCGGCGCGCTCGATCAGGACTGGCATCCGGAAGAAGAAGAGTGCCGGCCGCCAAGCGAAGCCTTTATCGAGCAAAGATTCCTCAACGCCAAGGCGATGGGGTTGAACACGCTGCGCTGCCACGTCAAGATTCCGGACCGGCT
The DNA here is from genome assembly GCA_963741405.1 of uncultured Alphaproteobacteria bacterium. GTDB lineage: Bacteria > Pseudomonadota > Alphaproteobacteria > Rhizobiales > Beijerinckiaceae > Roseiarcus. The sequence continues at coordinate 416,677 of CAVUHX010000039.1, read as the reverse complement.
CTATTTCGATCTGGCCGACCGGCTGGGCCTGATCGTCTGGCTCGACATGCCCTACGCGCAGTTCCTCGCCCCATCGACTCGCGAGGCGCTCTGGGACACGTTCCGACACTCGGTCGCCGGCCACGGGCATCATCCGGCCATCTGCGTCTGGACGCTTTTCAACGAAGGAGGGGGAATCGACCTCGACGACAATCCGGACGATCGCCGTTGGCTGATCGAGACCTTCGACGCCGCGAAGGCCCTCGTTCCGAACAGCCTGCTGATCGACAACTCTCCCTGCTTTCCGCGCAACTATCACCTCAAGACCGACATCGAGGACTTCCACTGGTACAACGGCTTCCCGCACCAGAACGAAGCCTTTGCCGCAACGGCTCAGGCCTTCGCGGGGCGCGCACCCTGGGGCTGGTCGCCGCATGGCGATGCGCAGAAGCGCGGCGACGAACCGCTCGTCTGCTCGGAGTTCGGCGTCTGGGGATTGCCGCATCCGCGCGACATTCTCGAAAAGGACGGGCGCGAGCCGTGGTGGTTCGAGAGCGGCCACGAGTGGAACGACGGCGCCGCTTATCCGCACGGCATCGAGACGCGTTTCCGCGATGCGGGGCTTGCGCCGATCTTCAAGGACCTCGACGGTTTCGTCGATGCGGCGCAGGAGCTCCAGTATCGGGCGCTCAAATTCCAGATCGAAACCCTCCGGTGGCAGCCCATCTCCGGCTACGTCATCACCGAGCTCAACGATGTGCAGTGGGAGGCGAACGGCCTGATGGACGTTCGCAATAACCCCCGCGCCTTCGCCGGGCGGCTCGCCAACCTGCAGCAGCCATGGCTCGCCGTCGCCCGCCCCCCGCGCACCGTCCTTCGGGCCGGCGAGCGGCTCGATGTTCCAGTCCGCCTCGCCGGGGTGGCCGAGCCGCCGGACGGCGCGAGGATCGTCTGGCGCTTCGGCGGACAAAGCGGCACGGCTGCAATTGGCGCCGAACCGATCACGCTCGAGCTCAGGGCCGGCGCGGCGGATGCGATCGAAATCGTTCACCTCGAACTCGAAGCGCGCGACCGCGATGGCGGCCTGCTGTCGCTCAACGCCGTTGAATTCTGCGTCGTCCCTCCGCTTCGCGAGCCTGCGCCGGCGCTGTTCCCGCTCGACGGCGCCACCCGGCGCGCGCTCGGCGCAATCGGCTGGCCGAACTTCGCCGCGGCGATGGAGGGCGCGGACATGGTCGTGGCGACGCGGCTGACCACGCCTGCGCGCGAGGCGCTGCTCGCCGGCCGCAAGGTCCTGGTGATCGCCAACACGCCCGACGCCTTGATCGACCCGCAGCGCGGACTGCCGAGGAACGACCGGCACAACTTCCCCTCCATGCTGCTCCGTTCCCGTGCCGGAACACCGCGCGACGGGCAGTGGATGGGCGCGTTCAGCTGGCGGCGCACGGACGGTCCATGGGCGGGCCTGCCGAACGGCCCGCTGCTCGACGAGTACTGGGCCGGGCTTTTGGCCGACTACGTCCTCACCGGCTTTCCCTCGACGGCCTTCGCCGGGCTGGTCGATTCCGGCATGGCCGTCGGCTGGCTTCATCTGGCGGCGGCCTTCACCAAGCGGAGCTTCCTCGGCAAGGCCTGGATCACCGCGACGACCTTCGACTTCACCTCGAGGAAAGCCGCCGACAACCCCTTGGCCGTCCATCTCCTGCGGGCCGTCGCCGAAAGCTGAAGGCGTTCTTCGGGCGCAAGCCGGCGGGGCGCCGCGCCCGGACCAGCGTCTGCGCCGGAGATAGCGCCAGTGCGATTCTGCTTGCGACGCTGACTATTCAACAGGATAGGCGCCAAAACTGCACGTCGAAGCCTCTTGCATGCTGGCCTTCGATCAGTTCTACATCATGACCTCGGGCGGCCCGAGGGGGCAGACCTTCACGGCGGTCTACTGGATCTACCAGAATTCGTTCGTTTCGTTCAAACTCGGCTACGGGGCGGCGCTGTCGATCGTGCTCACTCTGATCATTCTCCTGTTCTCAAGCCTGCAAATCGTCCTGACGGCGCGGAGCGAGGAATCATGAGCGCTGTCGCGCCGGCGACTCAGGCCCGGGCGGTTGCGGCGCCGCGAGGAGACCGCGCTCCGGCTGCCGCATGGCTCGCGGCTGCCGCCTGCATCGGCGTCGTCGCGATCATGAGCGCGCCGCTCGTCCTGTCGTTCCTCGCGTCGGTCAAGACCCCCGAAGACGCCTCGGCCGTGCCGCCGCACTATCTGCCGGGCGCGCTCAGCTTCGAAAACTACCTCAAGGTTATCGACTACGAAGCGGGCCTTGCGACCTATCTCGGCAATTCGGCGCTGGTGGCGCTGATCACGATCGTCGCCTGTGTCGCGCTTGCGGCGCCGGCGGGATATGGGCTCGCCCGGTTCACGATGCGCGGCAAGGAGATCGCTTTCCTCCTTCTTCTCGCGCCGGTCATGATCCCCTATCAGTCGATCCTGACGCCGCTCTACCTCGACTTCGCGAAGGTCGGCCTGGTCAATACGCGGCTCGGGCTCGCGGTCGTTCACACGATCCTGCAGTTGCCGTTCTCGATCTACCTCTTGCGCAACAGCTTCGAAGCAATTCCGCGCGAGATCGAGGAAGCGGCTATGATCGATGGCTGCAGCGCCTGGCGACGCTCTGACCCGCATTTTCCTGCCGCTCGCCGTCCCCGGGGCTGGTCACCGTCGCGCTATTCGCCTTCATCAGTTCCTGGAACGAGTTCCTCGCCGCGCTCATCTTCATGAGCCGAGAGTCGTCCTTCACCATGCCGATCCTGCTGGTCAGCGTGCGCATGGGCCATCATGGCGCGGTCGACTGGGGGGCCCTGCAGGCGAGCATCGTCATTTCGATCATCCCTTGTCTCGCCGTCTACCTGGCGTTGCAGCGCTACTACATTTCCGGTCTGCTTTCGGGCGGGGTCAAATGAACGACTTTCCGGTCAAGGACGCCCAGCCCGACAGCGGCGCCCCGCGCCCGGACCCCGCACGATCCGCGATGTCGCGCGCCTCGCCGGCGTCTCCATCGGGACCGCGTCCAAGGCGCTCAACGCGAGCGGCCGCCTCAGCGCTGAAACACGCGCGAGGGTTCTCGGCGTCGCGAAAGCGATTGGCTACCGGCCCAACGATCTGGCGCAGAGCCTGCATCGCGCGCGCTCGATGACTGTCGGGATTCTTTCGAGCGACAGCTTCGGCCGGTTCAGCTTTCCCATCGTCGCGTCGATCGAGCGCCGCCTCTCCGATCACGGAGTTGCGGTCTTCATGTGCAACGCCACTGACGATCCCGCGCGCGAGCGGCGACACATCGATCAGCTTCTCGGCAAGCGGGTGGACGGACTCGTCGTGACCGCGCGCCGCGTCGACCGACGCGAACCCGTCGAGCCCGCGGCGCCGGGCGTTCCGGTGATTTACGTTTTCTGCCGCGTCGAGCACCCAGAAGCCTTTTGTCTCCTTCCGGACGACGAAGGGGGAGCGAAGCTCGCTGTCCGCCATCTCGCCGCCCTGGGGCGAAAACGCATCGCCTCGATTACGGGGCCGGAGCGGTTCGAGGCCGTTCGCCTGCGCGACACCGGCTATCGCGCGGCAATCGCGGAAGCTGGCCTGCCGGCGCTCCCATCCATGCCGGGCCGCTGGTCTGAGGGCTGGGGTCGCGAGGCGGCGCAGAAACTGTTCTCGCGGCGCACGCCCGCGCCCGACGCGCTGTTCTGCGGCAACGACCAGATCGCGCGCGGCGCGATCGACGCTTTGCGTGAGCTGGGTTTCGCCGTACCGGTAGATGTGGCGGTGGTCGGCTTCGACAATTGGGACGTGATGACGAAGGCTACCCGGCCGCCGCTCACCAGCGTCGACATGAATCTCGAGGCGCTGGGACGCGAGGCCGGCGGCGCCCTGCTCGACATGATGGCGGGCCGCAGATTTGCCGGCGTGCGGCGGCTGCCGTGCTCCCTGGTCGTCCGGGGCTCGTGCGGCGCAGTTCGATCGGACGGGACAGAGAGGCAGTCATGATCAAGGGCAGATATTCCCCCGTGCCGTTCGCGCACGTCCACGTCGCCGGCCCGTTCTGGCGCGAACGGCTCGAAACCGTTCTGACTCGCACCATTCCGAGCCAGCACGCCCGTCTCGCGGAGGCCGGCATCCTCGATTCCCTGAAATTGCCGAAGCCCGTGCCGCCGCTGACCATTCCGCGCAATGCGCACGGCTTCACCATGCAGGTCTTCTGGGACTCGGACGTGGGCAAATGGATCGAGGCCGCAAGCTATGCGCTGTCCCACCGGCGCGACGCGAACATCGAGGCGAGGATCGAGGCGATCGTCGACGACCTCGCCAAAGCGCAATCGCCGGACGGCTACCTGAATTGCTGGTACAACGGGCGCGAGCCGGACAAGCGCTGGACGAATCTGCGCGACAACCATGAACTCTACAACGCCGGCCATCTGCTCGAGGGGGCGATCGCCTATTTCCGTGCGACAGGTCGGCGCCGTTTTCTCGACCTCATGGAGCGCTACGTCGATCACATCGCTGCGACATTCGGCAGCGGGCCCGGACAGCGGCGCGGCTACCCCGGTCATCAGGAAATCGAGCTTGCGCTCGTCAAGCTCTACCGGCTCACCGGCGACCGCCGGCGTCTCGATCTCGCCGCCTACTTCATCGACGAGCGCGGCCGCGAGCCGCATTACTTCACCGAGGAAGCGCTGGCGCGCGGCGACGATCCGGCCGCCTATTGGGCGAAGACCTACGAATACAACCAGTCCCATATTCCGGTGCGCGAGCAGACGCGCATCGTCGGCCACGCCGTTCGCGGGATGTACATGGCCTCGGCCATGGCGGACCTCGCGTTCGAGCTCGACGAATCGAGCCTCAAGTCCGCCTGCGAGGCCCTGTGGAACGACATCACGACGGCGCAGATGTATGTCACGGCCGGGCTCGGGCCGGAAGAATCGAACGAGGGCTTCACCAGACCCTACGAATTGCCGAACGAGACGGCCTATGCGGAGACCTGCGCTTCCGTCGCTCTCGCATTCTGGGCCCACCGCATGCTGCACCTCGATCTCGACGGCCGCTATGCCGACGTGATGGAGCTCGCCCTGTATAACGGCGCGCTGAGCGGTCTGTCACGGGAGGGAACGCACTATTTCTATGCCAATCCTCTGGAGAGTCGCGGCCAGCACAGGCGGTGGGCCTGGCACCTCTGCCCATGCTGCACGATGAACGTATCGCGGCTCGTCGCCTCGATCGGCGGCTATGCGATCTCGCAGAGCGACGACGGGGTGGCTTTCCACCTCTACGGCGGGTTCGAGACGACGCTCACGATCGGCGGAGTGAAGGTGACGCTGCGGGAGAGCGGGGACTATCCCTGGTCGGGCGCCCTTCGGATCGAGGTCGATCCGGAGACGCCGACGCGCTTCGACATCAAGCTTCGCATTCCGGGGTGGACAGACGGGGCCGAGGCGAAGGTCAATGGCGATACGGTTTCACTGGCGCCGAAACGCGGCTACGCCGCGATCAGCCGGCGCTGGAGCCCGGGCGACATCGTGACCTTCCGCCTGCCGATCCCGACCGAGCGCCTCTATGCGCACCCGAGCGTGCGCATGGACGTCGGACGGGTGGCGCTAAGGCGCGGTCCTGTCATATACTGCGTCGAGGAGGCCGACAATCCTGGCGGGCCGGTCCAGACCCTTGCCTTGCCGCGCGGGGCGCCCCTTCAGCCGAAATGGCGGGACGACCTGTTTGGCGGGGTGATGACCTTGACGGCCAAGGCCGAGCGCCTCGTTCCCGGCGACAGCGAGGGACGGCTCTATTCCACCGCGCCGCCCGCGGCCCGGGACGCCGCGCTGACCGCCCTTCCCTATCATCTCTGGGCCAATCGCGAGCCCGGTTCGATGGAGGTGTGGGTCGCCGAGGCGGTGAAGTGACGGCTGCGGCGGCGGAGTAACCCAACCGCGCTTTCCCGCTCCTTCACCCGGCCCGGGCGTGACAAGGCGGAATCCGGACGGTATCGCTCGCCGGTGCGCGAACTGTGGACTGGCACAGCATGCTCGACGCGAGGATCACTTTTATCCTGCTCGTTCTCCTGCTCGGCGCGGCGGGAAGCGGCTATTTCATCAAGTCCCGCCTGCCCGAGCGTCACCGGGCGCACGATTCGCTCGAGCTGGTGCAGCTGACGATCAACCTGCTCGTGACGTTCACCGCGATCGTGCTCGGGCTTCTGACCACTTCGGTCAAGGCAGGTTTCAACTCCGCCTACGATGCGCGCAGCACTTACGCCGCGCAGCTCGCGCAGACGGACGAGTGCTTGCGCCAGTACGGCCCGGAGACGCAGCCGATCCGCGAACAACTGCGCTCCTACGTCGCCGCCGTCATCGCCAGCACCTGGCCGGACGAAAAGCCGCCGGCCGACATCCGTTACCCGGACGTCTCGCACATGCCGCTCACCGGTGAGAGCCATGTCCTCGGCGCCGTCATCAACATCGTCGGGGTCGAGATCCATCGGCTCGCGCCGAAGGACCCGCTCCAACAGAGCCTGCTTGCGGCCTGCCTGCAGCAGTATGCCGACCTCGTCAAAAGCCGGTGGACAGTGATCGAGGGCGCGCGCGGCTCGATCTCGATGCCCTTTTTCTGGGTGCTGGTGCTCTGGCTCGTCATCCTGTTCGCCAGCCTCGGGCTGACCGCGCCCGCCAACCCGGTCACCACGATCGTTATCGCCCTGTCGGCGATCTCGATCACGGTCGCGATGTTCGTCATCATCGACCTCGACCTGCCCTACGGCGGGATGTTCGGCATCCCGAGCACGGCGATGCGCGAGGCGCTCGCCGACATGACGCACCCCTAGAGTGCACTGGCGTCCGGACGGACGCCCGTTTGCCGACGGGCTATGAAGCGCGGCTGAAGAGGCGGTAAGCCCTACTCAGCCGCCACCTTCGGCAGATGCGCGAGCGACTCTTCGAGAGCCTTCGGATCGTAGTCCTGATCCTCGAGCTTTCCAGCGAAGTAGTCGGTATAAGCCTGCATGTCGAAATGGCCGTGGCCCGACAGGTTGAAGAGGATGGTCGGAGACTTGCCTTCCTCCCGCGCCGTCAGGGCCTCGTCGATCGCCGCCCTGACGGCATGCGTCGATTCGGGCGCCGGCACGATGCCTTCGGTGCGCGCGAACATCACTCCCGCCTCGAAGCAGGGGTTCTGGTGATAGGCGCGCGCCTCGATCAGGCCGAGTTCCTTGCAATGGCTGACCAGGGGCGCCATGCCGTGATACCTCAGACCGCCCGCGTGAAAGCCCGGCGGAATGAATTCCGATCCAAGCGTGTGCATCTTCACGAGCGGCGTCAGATGCCCAGTGTCGCCGAAATCGAAAGCGTATGTGCCGCGGGTCAACGACGGGCAGGCCGACGGCTCGACCGCGATCACCCGGACATCGCGCTTGTCGCGCAGCTTTTTGCCGATGAACGGGAAGGCGATGCCAGCGAAATTGGATCCGCCGCCGGCGCAGCCGATCACGACGTCCGGATAGGCGTCCGCCTGCTCCATCTGCTCGATCGCCTCGATTCCGATCACCGTCTGGTGCATGAGCACATGGTTCAGCACGCTACCCAGCGCATACTTCGTATCGGGGTTCTTCGCCGCGACCTCGACCGCTTCCGAGATGGCGATGCCGAGGCTGCCGGGCGAATCCGGGTGATGGGCGAGAATGGCGCGGCCGGATTCAGTCTCGTTGCTCGGGCTTGCGACGCATTTCGCGCCGTAGGTTTCCATCAGAGCCCGCCGGTAGGGCTTCTGGTTGTAAGAGACCTTGACCATGTAGACCTTGACTTCGAGGCCGAACAGCGCGCCCGCGAATGCGAGAGATGAGCCCCACTGCCCGGCGCCGGTCTCGGTCGAGAGCTTGGTCACCCCTTGCTGCTTGTTGTAGTAGGCTTGGGCGACGGCAGTGTTGGGCTTGTGACTGCCGGCCGGGCTCACACTCTCGTTCTTGTAGAAAATCCGCGCCGTCGTCCCGAGCGCCTTCTCGAGCCCGTGCGCGCGATGGAGCGGCGTCGGACGCCACAGGCGATAGATATCGCGGACCGGCGCGGGAATTTCGATATGCCGCTCCTGGCTAACCTCCTGGCCGATCAGCGCCATTGGGAACAGCGGCGCGAGGTCGTCCGGACCGATCGGCTGGCCCGTGCCGGGGTGCAGCGGCGGAGGGGGCGGCGACGGCAGATCGGCCATGATGTTGTACCAGGCGTGCGGAATCCGGTCCTCGCCCATCATGTATTTACTCTGATTGCTCATCGATCCTCCGTCCGCGGTCGCCTCTCCTGCGACTCCGCAGCAGGCTTTACACGAGCGATCGCCGTCTTTGAACGGTTTTTTTGTCGCGGGGCGTAGCGCCCCTCTCGAACCGTGGCTACTGAAGCGGCCCGTCAGTAGTGGCGGCGGAAGCCGCCCATCAGCATCCCGGCTCCCACTCCGGTCGTGAACCCGCCGAGCCATTCCGGTGGCCGACCCGGAGGCGGGCTGCTGTCGTCAGACAACCCCGCCTGCCTGCACCACTGCGGAGTTCCGTTGCAACGGGGAGCCGCGGCCGGACTTGCCCCGGCAGATTCGGTCCGGGCCGGCGACGGTCGTCTGGCGTTTCGCCGGGCCGGCGCCTTGGCTGGCTCTCTCGCCGGCTCCTTGACCACTGCCCGCGCCTTGGCCGCGCGCGGCGCCGGCTTCGCGCTCTCGGCGGCCTTCGGCTTGGGCGCCGGCCGGGCGGCGAGAAGCTTCTGGTAGGCGTCTTCGCTTTCCTGGCGCAGCTCCGCCAATTGCATCGGGCCAAGGTAGGAGCTCAACGCGGCCCCGCGGCTCTTCTGCCACTCGGTGATCGCCCGGCGGGTCGGCGGATCGAGCGCGCCCGTCGCCGGACCCTTGTAAAGATCGAGGGCCGTCAGCCGTTGCTGGATCTCCTTCTCGTCGGCAGAGGTCAGATTGAGGGCCTTCTCCGTCTCCGCCGTTCCGATCTCCGTCTTCCAGTCCTTTTCCGGCGGCTTTTCCGGTTCCGACGCCTGCTCCGACCGGGAGACGCCCGGGTTCTCGAGGGCCGCGATCCGGTTCTTCGCCATTGGCGCGAAGAACCCGTTCGGAAAGGCGTCGAGATAGGCCTGGTAGTCGCCGGGTAGGTTGGAATGCTGCGCCGATTCCCAGAGCAGATCCTCCCGACTCTGCCGTTCGGGAACGCTGGCGGCGGGCGGTTCAGCTTTTGCGATCTCCGCTGCGCCCTCCTGCGCCAGTGCGGGTGCGGGCTGCGGGTTCAGCGCATAATCGCCGATGAGCGAGGTGTTCACCCAGGGCAACTGGCCGTGATTGGTCTTCTCCCAAACCTCGGTGCGCACCCGGCTCATGACCGTGTCGATTGGCACGCCGGGATCGAAGACATGGTCGAGGAAGGCTGCGGTGAACGGGCTGTGCTCGCCCGGCGGGCCGTCGAGCGCCGTACTCTTCGGGTCACTGGCGAAGGCGATCAGCGTGCCGCGCGCAAGATCGCCGTCGATCCGGCTGAGGCCCCGCTCGCCCACGATCGACCGGGTCTTGCTCCTCGCCAGCGCCGCGGCGAAAGGATTGTCGCGGCAGGCGTCGAGGACGACGACGTTGACCCGGTCGTCGCGCTTCATCTGCTTGAGAATGAGCGAGACGCTGATCGCGCCGAGGTCGAGATCGGTCGGGCTCTTGAGCACGATGTCCGTCGGGATGAGGTAATTCTCCTCGTCGACCGAAATGCCGTGCCCGGCGTAATAGATCACAGCCGATTTGGCGCCGGGCAGATCCGACGAAAACTCGGAGACTTTCGCCCGCATTTCGGCGATGTCGAGGTCGTAGCCGTCGACCACGGTGAATCCGAGCTTCCGGAACGCCTCCGCGACGGCCCGCGCGTCGAAGGTCGCGTTGTCGAGCGTGGGCGCGTTCTGGTACGCGCCGTTGCCGATGACGAGGGCGACCCGCTTGTCGGCCGGAGCGTCGGCGACCGCCGGCGCGGCGAGGAAGGCGACGCCCAGGATGGCGCAAAGCAGGGACGACCGGCGAATTCCGATCATCCACAGCCGGAGCCCGACCGAGCGAAGACGCAATGCAAGACGGGCCACCGGGTGGAAAACAACCATGCGCACGGTTCCTGTCCTTTTCCGCTTGCGGTCACGGAGCGGCCGTTGGCGCCGCCCTCCTGTCGCCCGCTACACAACGCCCTTTTCAAGCCTTTCACCCGATTATACACACTATCACACGAGGGAGGTCACGAATGTGGCGCCGCTCACACCGCCGCGAGCGCTTGCTTGACACTGCCGCGGCGCCTGCGCAATCAGGCGCTTTCGGCCCTGGGAGCCGATGGGCCTGGCCGACTGATGACATTCTCCAAAGACCTGCGTTTTCGCCTGGAATACGCGGGATTCCGGGTGCTCCAGGCGGTGGCGCGCGCCTATCCGCTCGAGGCCGCGTCGCGCCATTCCGGCTACTTGTGGCGCCTGATCGCGCCCCGCCTTTACCGGCAGGAGCGCGCGCTGAAGAATCTTGCGCTCGCTTTTCCCGAGATGCCGCTCGACGAACGCAGAAAGCTCGCAGCCGACATGTGGGAAAATCTCGGCCGCACCTTCGGCGAGTCCTTCCACCTCAGGAAGATCGTGGCGGAGGGGCGAATCCGGTTCGAGCCGGAGGAACGGTTCGACGAAATCGCCCGCGGCGGGCCGTTCGTCGTTTGCAGCCTGCACCTGGGCAACTGGGAAATCATCGCTGCCGGCGGAAAACGCCTTGGGCTGCCTGTGACCGGCGTCTATCAGCGCCTGAGCAACCCGTATGTCGATGCGGAAACCCACATGCTGCGCGAGTTCCTCTACGAGGGCGGGCTCCTGCCGAAGACCCCGGTGACGGCGCGCGCGCTCCTGCGCGTGGCGCGGCAGGGCGGCTGTGCGGCCTTCCTCGCCGACCTGCGCGACGACCGCGGCGCGACGGTTCCCTTCTTCGGCCATCCCGCGCGCTCCAACACCTTTCCCGCCCTCCTTGCCCGCACCGCAGGCCTGCCGCTCTATGCCGGCGCCGCCTTCCGGCAGAAGGACGTGCGCTTTATCATCCGGATCGAGCCGGTGCCTGTTCCGCATACCAAGGACCGGGCAGCCGACGCAATCGTCGCGACCGCCGCCCTGCAGAAGCAGTTCGAAGCCTTCATCCGCGAGGCGCCGGAGCAATGGATGTGGGCTCACCGGAGATGGGACTGATTGTCGGAAAGGTGCGCGCCTGCCGCGCCGCCGCGCCGGAACGGCGGCTGGGCCGGTCTCAGGCTCTCCCGCAACGCCTTGCGCCATTTCCATTCCGGGATTGAACCTTTTCAAGGCTTTGCGGCGCCATTCTTGATCCAATTACCGGGCTTGGCAAAAATGCCGGCAATGGGGTTGCGAGGACGTCGGGGCCCGGCGAAGCGAACGGGAACGGCCAGGCGCCCCAGATTTCGTTGCTCCAAAGCGCCATGCAGCGTTCAGGCGCGGATTGAGCCTTTTCAACGGTTTGCGGCGCCATTCTCGGGCAATTCAACCCGACCGCCGGATGCGCGCGATGCGTGCACGCGCTATGCGGCGGCGGCGCGAGGCGCAACGAGTTCGAGCCGGCGTCATCATGGATGTTCGCCTCGCGTGGAAGCTCCTTTACCATCTTGCCGACTGCCTTGGTATGTGCGCCGCGGGGTGCGTCTCGTGGAACATACCATGAACAAACCTGTCGTGGCAAGACAAAACCGGGTCCCTTGCGCTCCAATCCAACGGTGGGTGTCTGCCCTGGAGCCGCCCGGGCAAGGCCACGTTTGGCTCGATCAGCGGCCGAAAGGGTCGACGACGTTGATACCGGCCCTCTCGAAGTTGGCGCGGTTGGAGGTGACGAGGATGATATCGCGGGTTTCCGCGGTTTCCGGTGACAGGTTTCCGGACAGGTTTCCGGTGACAGTGCGTTTTACTCCTTTGCCGGCTTCGCTCGGGCCCCCATTGGCCTGGGGTCCGCGCTTCAAGGGCGTGGGGGGGGGCGGCAGGTCTGGGCTTCCAGCGCGGCCAAGAAGGCGTCCGAGCCGACCGGCCGGCCGACGCTCTTGCCTTTGCGTGAGGCGCGCCGTCGCCGCTTCGTCCTCCTCGGCGTCCAGGAGGTCGGCGAAGGGGGAAAAGCGTTTGCGGGCCGAGACGAGGCGCCAACGCGGCCGGCGTCGCCTTAACCTCGTAGCCAAGGCGCATGATTTTCGAATGGCAGTTGTCAGCGCGCCGCCAACTGTCTAGACCCTCCCGACGGCGACCGACGGCCCGAGGGCTGCCGCGCCGACCGCGCAATAATGGACGAGGACGCGGACCGCCCATGACGACGCGCAAGTTCCCGATCGTGCTCATCAAGCCGTCGCACTATGACGACGACGGTTACGTCATCCAGTGGCGGCGCTCGACGATCCCGTCGAACAGCCTCGCCAGCGTCTACGGCCTTCTCGCACAATGCGCCGAGGAGCGGGCGCTCGGTCCCGACGTCGCGATCACAATCGACGTCTTCGACGAGTGCAACACAATCGTCGACATCCCGGCCATCGCCCGGCGCATCCGCGACGCGGCAGGCGGATTCGTCGCCCTGGTCGGCGTCCAGACCAATCAGTTCCCCCGCGCGCTCGACATCGGCCGCCAGTTCCGCGCCCTCGGCGTCACGGTTGCCGTCGGCGGCTTCCACGTCTCGGGCTGCATCGCCATGCTGCCGGAATTGCCGCCGGAGCTGAAGGAAGCCCAAAAGCTCGGCATGATCCTGTTCGCCGGCGAAAGCGAGGGGCGTCTCGCGGCTTTTCTGCGCGACATCGACGCCGGCGCCGCAAAGCCGCTGTACACCTATCTCGACGACATGCCCGACATGGCGGCGGCCGCGATTCCCGTCCTGCCCCGCTCCGTCGTGACCAAGGTGGCCGGCCATTACGCCAGCTTCGACGCCGGCCGCGGCTGCCCCTATCAGTGCAGCTTCTGCACGATCATCAATGTCCAGGGCCGCAAGTCGCGCTACCGCACCGCCGACGACGTCGAGGCGATCGTGCGCGCCAACGCGGCCCAGGACGTCACGCGATTCTTCGTCACCGACGACAATTTCGCCCGCAACCGCAACTGGGAGCCGATCCTCGACCGGCTGATCGAGCTGCGCGAGAACCAGGGCTTCCGGATCCGCCTGCTGCTTCAGGTCGACACGCTCTGCCACAAGATTCCGGGTTTCATCGAGAAGGCGGCGCGGGCCGGCTGCAACGCCGTGTTCATCGGGCTCGAGAACATCAATCCCGAGTTGCTGATGGGGGCCAAGAAGCGGCAGAACAAGATCTGGGAATATCGCGAGATGCTGCTGGCGTGGAAGCGCGCCAAGGTGATGACCTGGGCGGGCTACATCCTGGGCTTTCCGACCGACACGCCCGAATTGATCGCGCGCGATATCGAGACGATCAAGCGCGAACTGCCGATCGACATCCTCGAGTTCTTCTTCCTCACCCCCCTGCCCGGTTCGGAAGATCATAAAGTCCTCCATCTCAAGGGCGCGCGGATGGAGGGAGACATGAACAATTACGATCTCGAGCATGTCTGCGCCGATCATCCGGTCATGTCGGCGGATGCGTGGCGCGGCGTCTACCGCGACGCCTGGGCGCGCTACTATTCCGACGCGCATGTCGAGACCGTGCTTCGCCGGGCGGTGGCGAGCGGCATCAGCCCGAAGAAGATCGTCGACGCGATGACGGTCTTCTCCGGATCGTCGCGCATCGAGGGCGTGCATCCGCTCCAGTTCGGCTACGTGCGGCGAAAGATCCGCACCCAGCGCCGGCACGGCCTGCCGGTTGTCAATCCGCTCGTCTTCTATCCCTGGCGCGCATGCGACTTCACCAGGGTCCTGTCGAAATGGCTGGCGCTCGCCCTGCGCTACCGCGCGATCTACCGCCGCGTCGTCGCCGACAAGACGGCGGGAACCTACGTCGACGAGGCGCTGCGTCCCTCTGCCGAGATCGATCACGCCCACGACTTCGTCGCGGGCTACGCCGACAAGATCCCCGACACCTACGGCGCGCCGAAGCGGGAGACAGCGGCCGCAGCAGAGTGAGCGGAACCGAGATCGATCTCACGCCCCGGGATGTCGACATCGGCGCGATCCGGAGTCGGAAAACTCACCGCCCGACGGGCCCTGCGCAGTCAGCCGCCGAGTTCGTTCTGATGCGCCTTGACCAGATCGGCCATGCTGTCGAAACGGAAACCATATTTCGGCATCTTGCCCGGGTGCATGGTAGCGCCGAAGCCCTCCTTGTCATGCCGCCGGTAGATCCAGCACGAGGCCAGCCCGTGCTTGTTGGCCGGAACGTGATCGTGGAACATGCTTTCTGCAGTGTGCAGGATGTCATGTTTCCCGATCCCGAGCGTGCTGAGCCTCTCCAGCATGTAGTCGAAATTGCGGTCGGACGGCTTGTAGGAGCCGATGTCCTCGGCGGTGTAAATCGCGTCGAAGTCGACCATGAGCTTCTCGTTGCTTGCGGCGAAGCTTTCATTGTCGACGTTCGACAGGATCGCGAGTTTGTAGTGCTGCTTGAGATACTGGAGCGCGCCGGGGGAATCCGCAAAGGCCGGCCAGTCCGCCACTGAGCGGCCGTAGGCGACGCAGTCTGCCCAAGTCGCCGTGACGCCCCATTCTTCCGCTAGCCGCCGATAGACGACGGCGAGGAGATCCCGATAGAGCTTGGCGGGCGTCTGCAACTGCTGCGCGGATTCGTGCCGCGCATGCGCCTCGAGGACGGCGTCGCGGTCGAGGGACCGCCCGACCTTATCGGTCAGCGGTTTCAGCGCCTCGATCATCCCCGACTCCCAGTCGATCAGCGTACCGTAGCAGTCGAACGTGAGGGCCTTGAATTCCGTGAGTTTCACGCGAACAGTTCCTTGATCTCGAGCCCTTGCGTTTGCCGCCTGCCGTGCCGAACCACGGTCGGTCACGAACGCGTCCCTGGCTCCGCTCCCGGCCCGCCGATGCCGATCGCGTCAATGATTTCCTGCACTTCGACCTCCGGCGAGCCGCCGGCGTCCACGACGATGACCGGCTCGCCCGGCGCCGGCTCCTCGAGGGTGTCGAACTGGCTCGCGAGGAGAGACGCGGGCATATATTCGTGATGACGAACGCTGACCCGGCTGGCGATCAGCTCCTTCGAGCCCTTGAGATAGACAAACCGGACGTCGGGCCGCGCGGCGAGAATCCGGGCGCGATAGGCGCGCTTCAGGGCCGAGCACGTCAGCACCAAGGAGCGGCCGGCGGCGCCCCAGGCTTTCAGCTCTTCCCCGATTCGATCGAGCCATGGCGCCCGGTCGGCGTCGTCGAGCGGAATCCCTTGGCGCATCTTGTCGACATTCGCCGCGGGATGCAGGCGGTCGCCCTCCATCATCTGCCAGCCGAGGCGCTCGGCGAGACGCTCGGCGACGGTCGACTTGCCGCTGCCCGACACGCCCATGATCACCAGCGCATGACACGGCGACGCCGGATCGGCTTCGCTCACCACCGTCCCTCCCGACGCGTTCGCCGCAGCCACTGGATCGTCACCTCGAGGCCGGTAAGCCGCCCTCCGGCTCCGGGATCGGCTCGATCCGACCAAGCACCACGACATAGGAAAAAATGCCGACCAGCAGCACGATACCCGCCACCAGGAATGCGGTCGAGAACGAATTCGTCTCACCCACGAGCACGCCGGTCACTGCCGGCGCCACCGCCCCCATCAGGTTGTTGAAGAAGTTCATCACCCCGCCGATCGTCCCGGTGCCGCCGCGCGGCGCGATCAGCGACGGGATCGACCATCCGACCGGCGCCGCGGCGGCCAGTCCGCTCAGTGCGATCGAGATCCAGACGATCGCCCAGAACGGGGTTGTCGTCATGGTGGCGCCGAAGACGGCGAGGCCCAGCACCATCCCGCCGACCAGCACCGTCTTGCGCACGATTGTCTCGTCGTGGCCTCGGGCGATCATCCGGTCGATCAGCCACCCGCCGACGACCAGGTCCGAGATGGTGGCGAACAGCCACGGAATTGCGGCGTAGCCGGCGGACTTGAGGATGCTCATGTGCATGGCCGAGACCAGGTAGCCCGGCAGCCAGGTGAGGAAAAGATAGAAGGTGTAGCCATAGGCGGCGAAACCGATGGTCAGCCCCCACACTTTGCGGTTCTTGATCACGTAGCCAAGCATCCCGAGGGAACCGGCTTCGGACGGCCCCTCGGGCGTCGCGCCGCCCTCGCGGATATAGTTCCGTTCCTCCCGGCTCAGCCTCCCGTCCGCGCTCGGGTCGCGATAGAGGATCCAGTAGGCGAGAAAATAGGCGAAGCTCAGGATCGCCGTCAGGCCGAAGCCCCAGCGCCAGCCGAACGTCACGACGGCCACGGCCACCAGAGGCACGCCGATGACATTGGAGAACTTCGCCGCCGCGTCGAAGATGGCAGTCGCCATTGCGCGTTCGCCGCGCGGGAACCAGTAGCCGGTCGCCTTGGAGTTCGCGGGAAACGCCGGCGCCTCGGCGACGCCGAGCAGGACCCGCGCCCCGAAGATCGTGCCGAAGCCGGTGGCGAAGGCGACGAGGCCCGACGCGACCCCCCACAGGAACGCGCCGATCCGGCTCACCGGCATGACGCCGAAACGGTCGAGCACCATCCCGACCGGCACCTGCAGGATGGCGTAGGACCAGAAGAAGGCGCTGAACAGGAGCCCGACGTCGGTCGGAGTGAGCCCGAATTCCTGCTGGAGCTGCGGCGCCGCGACCGAGATATTCACCCGGTCGAAGTAATTGATCAGGATTCCGACGCCAAGCAGGATCCCGATCGTCCACCGGCGGCGACCGATGGCGAAAGCTCCTGCACTGCGCCGTGTCCCGCCGCCTGCCATGTCTGCACTGGACATGTCCTGTTCCTCCCTAATCCTTTTATGAGGAACTTGTCGTGGGCCGTCTTGCGGCGGTCGGTCGAACCCGGAACTTAGTAAACGTCCCGAGGCGCGCGGTGTCAATCGGCGCTATTCGGTCGGGACCAACGATCCGGCGCTGCTCGATCGAGCCTCGTCAGGCGCCCAAACGCTCGTAAAGCGTTACCCAAAGCGGATTCTTGACGACGAAAAAGATCTGTTTGGCCCTCCCGACGAGCATTCGATTGCCCTTGGCCGACAGAGGCAGGTTCGAAAACAATTGCTGCGGGGTCCCAAACCCGGTGTAACCCACGATCGAATTGCCTGCCGGCACGTCGAGCGCCCAAACCTCCGAGATTTCGTTCCATTCCTTGGAGATCGCGAGGATCTCTCGCAACATGTCACGAATGACTGCTTTGCGATCAGCGGCCTGAAAGTAGATCCGTGAATAGGCGCGCTCGAGGCCGTCCAGAATCGCGGCGTCGAACCACCATTGTCCGCTATAGGCTCCCTGAGGCGCTCTTCCGACAACCCGGAGGAAGAGTTTCGGCCCGAAGAAAGTCTCTTCCACCGGGACCCCGCGCAGGCCGGAACGGATACCGGCAACGGTTTTGGCGACCGCCGCAGCCGGCGTCCACATCGGATCCTTTGTGCGAAATTCCGCGACATTGTGGGGCATCGAATAGACCTTCAGCAACGAAGCTTCAATCTGGCTATAAATGTCGGGCGGCATCTCCCCATCTCCCCTGTCATTCGCATCTAGCGTCCGTGAGAGCGGCGTTGTCAACGGCGCCGGCAGAGCCAATCGGCGTGGAGACAGCGCCCTTCGGCGCACCCGCCTCTCCCCTTCCCGCGCGCGCCGTGTCATCATGAGCGAGCCCGCACCCAACGGAGCCCCGCGCCTTGCGCATCGCCACCTGGAACGTCAATTCCGTCCGCCAGCGGCTTCCCCACCTCCTCGACTATCTGAAGGAGGTTCAGCCGGACGCGCTCTGCCTGCAGGAGATCAAGTGCCTCGACGAGCAGTTCCCGCGGATGGAGATCGAGGAGCTCGGCTACAATGTCGAAACCCACGGGCAGAAGGGGTTCAACGGCGTCGCCATCCTGTCCAAGCGGCCGATGGAGATCGCCCGCGGCCTGCCCGGCGACGATTTCGACGTCCAGTCGCGCTACATCGAGGCGGTGATCGCGACCGACGGAGGAGTAGTCCGGCTCGCCAGCATCTATCTGCCGAACGGCAATCCGCCCAACACGGAGAAATATCCCTACAAGCTCGCCTTCATGGACCGGCTCATCCGCCATGCGCGCAAGCTCCTCGAATACGAGGAGCCGCTCGTCCTCGCCGGGGACTTCAACGTGATCCCCGAGCCGGCCGACGCCGCGCACCCGGAAGCCTGGACCGCCGACGCCCTGTTCCTGCCGGCGACCCGCGCCAAACATCGCGAGCTTCTGGCGCTTGGCCTCACCGACGCCCTGCGCGCGACGACAGACGCCGGCGGCTTCTACACCTTCTGGGACTACCAGGCGGGATCGTGGCAGAAGAACAACGGCATCCGCATCGACCACCTGCTGCTGTCGCCGCAAGCGGCCGACAAGCTCGCTTCGGTCGAGATCGACAAGGCGATGCGCGGCCGCGACAAGGCCTCCGATCACACGCCGATCCGCATCGAGTTCGCGGCGTAGCGCCTGCGGCGACGCGCTCGATCCGTCCCTGATCGCAGCGCGCGACTTCGACCCCCCTGGCCGCGCCGGTAAGCGGACGCTGGCCCCGCGTTCTCCCGGCGGCGTATGCTGCCGGCGCGGCCTTGCAAGGGGAAACAGGAAATGACGATTCGCGGCAAGTCCTTCGCCTCCCTCGCCTCCCTCGGGCTCGTCCTCGCGCTGCTCTCAGCCCCGGGCGCGAAGGCGGAGGCGAGCCAGGCGGAAAGAATCCAGGCGGCGCTGGACACATGGGTGGCCGAACGGGCGCCGGTCGAGAAAATCACCGGCGCCGCGGCCTATGTCAGCTTCGGCGATCCGGGCCCGGCGATCGAGGCCTTCGCCGGCAAGGTCGGCCGCGACCCCGCGGATCCGCCTGTCGGGCGGGACACTTTGTTCCAGATGGGCAGCACGTCGAAATCTTTCTGCGCCGCGGTGATCCTCGAGCTCGAGGCCGCGGGTAAACTCTCCCTCGATGAGACGATCGGCCGATGGCTGCCGCAATATCCGGCGTGGAAGGACGTCACCATCCGCCGCCTCCTCGACATGACGAGCGGCATCCCCAACTATTCCGAGAGCGAGACCATTTCGCGCGCCTGGATCAGCGAGCCCACCCGCGACCTCACGGCGGAGGACCTCGTCAAGATCGCCTACCCTGCCGGTGCGAACGCCTTGCCGGCCAGCACGGGCTACCACTATTCGAACACCAACTACATTCTCGCCAGCATGATCGCCGAAAAGGCGGCCGGCCGGTCCTATCGCGACCTCGTGCACGAAATGGTGATCGACACGCTGGGGCTCGACAGCACATTCTACGAGAACGGGACCTATCCCGAAGCTGTGACCAGACGCCTGGCCCACGGCTATTTCGACAATTCGGCCTGCGCCGAATATCAGCCCCAGTGCAAGCAATCTTGGAATCTCCCGCTGATCGGCCAGGACATGCGCTCCATGAGCACGTCCTGGGCGCAGGCGGCCGGCGGCGCCGTCGCCAGCGCTCGCGACGTCGACCTCTGGATGCGGGCGGTGTTCGAGGGTCGCGTGGTTCCGCCGAAGCAGCAGGCGGAATGGATGGCGCTGGTTTCGACCCGGACCGGCCAGCCAATCGCGGATGTCTCGGCCGACGATCCGCGCGGCTTTTCCCTCGGCCTCGCCAAGGGCGTTCTCGGGCCATTCGGGCCGCAATGGTTTTATCAGGGGACCACGCTCGGCTACCGGACGCTCTATGTCTGGTTCGAGAAAGAAAAACTGATGATCACGGTGCAGACGAATTCCCAGCCCGACGACGACGCCAACAAGCTGAGCGACGCCGTGGCGGCAATCTACGAGATCGTTCGGAGGGACGCGAAGTAGGAGGGACGACGTTTCATCGCGTGCGCCGCAAAATGGACGCATCGTGCTAGGATTGAAACGCACCCCACCCCTCTGCTGTCTTCATGCCTTCTCCGACCTTCACCGCCCGTCTCATCCCCTCCATCGCCGACGTCGATCCGGCGGCGTGGGACGCCTGCGCCAATCCGGCGGGCCTGAGCGAGGACGAGGCGGAAGGCGAGCGGTTCAACCCTTTCGTCGCGCACGCCTTCCTTCACGCGCTCGAAGCCTCCGGTTCCACCGGCGGCCGGTCCGGCTGGACGCCGGCGCATGTGGTCGTCGAGGATTCTGCCGGCCGGATCGTCGCCGCCGCGCCCTCGTATCTCAAGAGCCACAGCCAGGGCGAATATGTGTTCGATCACGCCTGGGCGGACGCCTATGAACGCGCCGGCGGCCGCTACTATCCGAAGCTTCAGGTCGCCGCGCCCTTCACCCCCGCGACCGGCCGTCGCCTGCTCGTCGCGCGCCATGCTCCCGAAGGCGCGCGCGAGACGCTGATCGAGGCCCTGCGGGAGGTTCGCCGGCAGACGAAAGCCTCATCCATCCACGTCACCTTCCCCACCGCCGAGGACGCAGCCCGGCTCGAGCGCATGGGCTTTCTCGTCCGCCACGGCGAGCAGTTCCACTTCCTGTGCAACGGATTCTCGACCTTCGACGACTTTCTCGCCGCTCTCGCCTCGCGCAAGCGCAAGGCGATCAGGCGGGAGCGGCGGGACGCGCTGGGCGACGACGTCACGATCGAATGGGCGACGGGTCCATCAATACGGCCAGAGCATTGGGATTCTTTTTTCAAATTCTACATGGACACCGGCTCGCGCAAGTGGGGCCGTCCCTATCTGACCCGCTCCTTCTTCACCCTGGTCGGAGCGTCGATGGCCGAGCGCATCCTGCTCGTGCTGGCCAAACGTGGCGGACGCTACATCGCCGGCGCGATCAATTTCATCGGCGACGACGCGCTCTATGGCCGCAACTGGGGCGCAATCGAGGAGAGGCCGTTCCTCCATTTCGAAGTGTGCTACTATCAGGCGATCGAATTCGCGCTCGAGCGCGGGCTGAAACGGGTCGAGGCGGGCGCACAGGGGGAGCACAAGCTCGCCCGCGGCTATCGTCCTGTCGTCACCTATTCGGCCCACGAATTCGCCGACGCCCGGCTGGCCAAGGCGGTCGCCGACTATCTGCGGCACGAACGCGCGGCGGTGGCGCGGACGATTGCTCACTATGAGGATCATGCGCCCTTTCGGAAGGGCGACGATGCGAGCAACGAGACTGCGGGAGAATCCTTTGACGTCGACCTATGATCAGAGCAACATCTTCGCCAAGATCCTGCGCGGCGAGGCCCCGTGCACCAAGGTCTACGAGGACGACGCAGCGCTGGCCTTCCTCGACGTGATGCCGCGCGCCGACGGACATACGCTGGTCATCCCCAAGGTTCCGGCCCGCAACATCTTCGACATTGCCCCTTCGGACCTCGCCCGCCTCATGCCGGCGGTTCAGAAGGTCGCGCGCGCCGTCAAGGCCGGGATGGAAGCGGAGGGGCTCACCATCCAGCAGTTCAACGAGGAAGCCGGCGGCCAGCAGGTCTTCCACCTGCACTTCCATGTGCTGCCGCGCTGGCCCGGCGTGGCGGTCAGGCCCCCGGGCGGACCGTTTCGGAACGCCGAGGCGCTGCGCCCGCACGCGGAGCGGATCATTACGGCCTTCGCGCGCGTTTGAGCGCGGCGAGGCCGGATGACGAGACCGTGAACCACATCCACTATTTTCCGGTCAGCGCCCCTCTAGCGGCGTTGTTCGCCGTTCTCCTCGTCGGCCTCGTCATCCTCATTCAGATCGGGCTCCTTCGGCGGGCCTATTCGGCTCTGGGCCTCAATCCACTCGTGGTCACGCTGGCGCTGTTCGGCTCGCTGCTCGGCTCCTACATCAACCTGCCGCTCGTCCGCCTGCCCGAGCAGCGCATCGTCTCGCATGCGGTGATCGAGTTCATGGGAATGCCGTTCCTGGCGCCGGTCGCGGTCGACTGGCCAGGCACGGTGCTGGCCATCAACGTCGGCGGAGCGGTCATCCCGATCCTGCTGTCGTTCTACCTGCTGGCGCGCTATCGCCTCTGGGGATCGGGGCTCGTCGCGATCGTCATCGTCGCCTTCTTCGTCCATCGGATGGCGACCCCAATCCCGGGCGTCGGCATTTCGGTGCCAATCGTCGCCCCGCCGCTCCTCGCCGCCTTCGCCGGCCTCGTCCTGTCGCGGCGCTATGCGGCGCCCCTGGCCTACATCGGCGGCTGCATCGGCGTTCTCGTCGGCGCCGATCTGCTCAATCTGGGAGCGCTCAGAACGCTCGGCGCCCCGGTCGCCTCGATCGGCGGCGCAGGTACATTTGACGGCGTTTTCCTGACCGGCGTGATCGCGGTGCTGCTCGCGACCCTAGTAACTGGTTAACGCGTCTCCCAATCCGTTGTAATCGCTAAGGGTTACTTAACCAAACCGAGCCAATTTGTGTCTATTTTGCCACATCCGCTCACGAAAATGACCGAACGCCGACGCAACGATGGACTTCAGCGGAAGCGCGTCCGTATAAGAAGAACATAGATTTTCAACGGGCGACGGCGCGCGACAACAAGCGCAAGGCGGAGCCGATCAAAACGGAGAATGAAAAATGAAGAATCGTTGGCTTATGGGGGCTGCCGCCGCGGCGTTGACCGTTGCGGGCGCCATTTCGGCACAGGCCGCTGACCTTCCGACCCGCAAGGAAGCCCCGGTGCCGATCTACGTGCCGCCGCCCTTCACCTGGACCGGGTTCTACATCGGTCTGAACGCCGGCGGCATCTGGGGCACGGGCAGCACACGACACGACCCTCTACAACGCCGGCTTCCCGTTGCTCACGACCTACTGGCCCAGCGGCTCGTTGGGCGGCGGCCAGTCCGGATTCATCGGCGGCGGTCAGGCCGGGTACAACTGGCAGTCCGGCGCGTTCGTGTTCGGCGTCGAGACGGACTTCGACTGGACCAGCATGAAGAAGGACAGTAACTTCATCAGGCTCGACTTTCCTGTGGAACGGCCAGAACGACTGGCTGACAGAGAACGGTTCGCGAAAGCTGGATTGGCTCGGCACGACACGCGCGCGTGTCGGCTTCGTCGCCACGCCTGACAATCGCCTGATGATCTACGGCACGGGCGGCTTCGCCTACGGCGGCGGCAGCCGTCACTTTGACGTCTATGACAGCCTCAACGGTTGGGGCTGGTTCGGCAACGGCGGCAGCCAAACCCGCACCGGTTGGACCCTCGGCGCCGGCGTCGAATATGCGATTCACCAACAACATCACGCTGAAGGGCGAATATCTGTACTACAACCTCGGCAGCTCGCAACACTGTGACGGTCGCCAATCCGGCCGCCTCCCTGATCGTGGCCGGCCACCTATGCGACGGCGAAGGTCAACTTCGACGGCTCGATCTTCCGCGTCGGCGTGAACTACAAGTTCTGATCCTCGACTGGATCTTCGGAATGAAAGAGGGAAGGCGAAAGCCTTCCCTCTTTTTTTGTGCGATCGAAGGGCCGGCGCAGATTCGCAACCAAAAGTCCCCGGCCGCCCTGGGGCGAGGCTCAAATCCTACATTACCGAGTCGCCTGTTGGCGTTCGGGCAATCCGCCGCACCCTTCTGTTTATCATGATGCTCGATGGGGCCCGGCTCTAACCCGGCGCGCGGCCTGGGGCTGGGCGAGTGCGCCCCGTCGCCCGTTTCCCGTCCGGCTCTCCGGTTCCTGTTTCAGCCTCGAAACGCTGAAATAACGGAGTTTTTGCTCGCTTGAGCTTGGAGGAGAGAGTCGGGTCTCGCCGGGTTTCTCCCTGCTACCAGGGAGAAACAGGGAGAGATGCCCCGATCGGGGATGCGTCCCCGTCGTCGAAGCAGGCGCTGGACGCGGCGGACGACAGGAGCATGAGAACGCCGGCGCGCCCGCGGGCCCCTTCGGATTTGCGTGAGTCGCCGGCCCCAGGGCCTGGGGGATTGACCGGCGCCAGCGCCTATGGCGTCTCGGGTTCGGGCGTCTTGTCCGCCGGACCCGCCTGGACGGCGGGTTCGACTCGCTTGCGAGCTCGGCCCCGGCCTTTTGTGGCGAGGATGATATCGCGCTCCATCCGCGGCGCCGCCGGACCCTCGGGATAAACGAAGCCGAGTTTCTTTTCCCCGGTCTCGTCCGCCTTGACCACCACGACCTTGACGACGCCGCCGTTCTTGAGCTTGCCGAACAGCACCTCGTCGGCGAGCGGGGTCTTGATCTGGGTCTGGATCACGCGCGCCATCGGCCGTGCGCCCATGGATTCGTCATATCCGTTGCCGACCAGCCACGACCGCGCCTCGTCGGTCAGTTCGATCACGACGTTGCGGTCGGCGAGTTGCGCCTCGAGCTGGAGGATGAATTTGTCGACCACGCGGGCGATGATCGTCTCGGGCAGCCGGGCGAACGGAATGATGGCGTCGAGACGGTTGCGGAACTCGGGCGCGAACAGACGGTCGATCGCTTCCCTGTCGTCCCCTTCCCGGGTCGACTTATGGAACCCGAACGCCGCCCGCGCCAGGTCTTGCGCGCCGGCGTTGGTCGTCATGATGAGAATCACATTGCGGAAATCGATCGCCTTGCCGGAATGGTCTGTCAGCTTGCCGTGATCCATGACCTGCAGCAGGATGTTGAAGAGATCCGGATGGGCCTTCTCGATCTCGTCGAGCAGCAGCACGCTGTGCGGATGCTGGTCGATCGCGTCGGTGAGGAGTCCGCCCTGGTCGAAGCCGACATAGCCGGGGGGCGCTCCGATGAGGCGCGATACGGTGTGGCGCTCCATATATTCCGACATGTCGAAGCGGATCAGCTCGAGGCCGAGGCTGGTCGCGAGTTGCCGGGCGGCTTCGGTCTTGCCGACGCCGGTCGGGCCGGAGAAGAGATAGCAGCCGATCGGCTTCTCGGGGTCGCGCAGGCCGGCGCGGGCGAGCTTGATCGCGGCGGCGAGAGCGGACACCGCCACGTCCTGACCGTAGACGGAGCGCCTTAACGTATCCTCGAGATGCTGAAGCACCTCGGTATCGTCCTTCGACACGGACTTCGGCGGAATGCGCGCCATGGAGGCGATCGTCGCCTCGATTTCCTTGACGCCGATCGTTTTTTTCCGCTTGGTCTCGGGCAGAAGCATCTGCGAAGCGCCTGTCTCGTCGATCACGTCGATTGCCTTGTCGGGCAGTTTCCGGTCGTGGATGTAGCGCGACGACAGTTCAACCGCGGCCTTCACCGCCTCCCCCGTATAGCGAAGCTTGTGGAACTCCTCGAAATAGGGCTTCAGCCCCTTCAGGATCTCGATGGCGTCCGAGACGCTCGGCTCCTTGACGTCGATTTTCTGGAACCGGCGGACGAGGGCGCGGTCCTTCTCGAAATACTGCCGATACTCCTTGTACGTGGTTGAGCCGATGCATCGCAGCGTCCCTTGGGCGAGCGCGGGCTTGAGCAGAATTCGACGCGTCCATGGCGCCGCCAGACGTGGCGCCGGCTCCGATCACGGTATGAATCTCGTCGATAAAGAGAATCGCGTCCTTGTGCTGCTCGATCTCTTTCATCACCTGCTTGAGCCGCTCCTCAAAGTCGCCGCGATACCGGGTGCCGGCAAGGAGCGCTCCCATATCGAGGGCGAACACTGTCGCTTCCTCGAGGACTTCCGGAACGTCGGAGTTGACGATCTTCCGCGCCAGCCCTTCCGCAATCGCGGTCTTGCCGACCCCCGGATCGCCGACCAGGAGCGGGTTGTTCTTCTGGCGTCGGCAAAGCACCTGGATCGTGCGCTGCACCTCCGCTTCGCGGCCGATCAGAGGATCGATGCGCCCTTCCCTCGCTTTCCGGTTGAGGTTAACGCAATAAGCATCGAGAGCGCCTTCCTTTTTCTTCGAGTCGCCGCTCTCCTTCGTGTCCTTCGCATCGCGCGTCTCGGCTTCCTCGTCGGCGCCGCGGGGCAGGCGCGTCGCATCCGAGTGGCCGGGCCGCTTGGCGATGCCGTGGCTGATATAGTTCACCGCGTCATAGCGGGTCATGTCCTGTTCCTGCAGGAAGAAGGCGGCATGGGTCTCACGCTCGGCGAAAATGGCGACGAGCACGTTGGCGCCCGTCACCTCCTCCCGCCCGGACGACTGGACATGAAAGGCGGCCCGTTGCACGACACGCTGAAAGCCGTTGGTCGCCTTGGCCTCCTCCTGGGTTTCCACCACCAGATTTTCCAATTCCGTATCGAGATAGTTGACGACGGTCTTGCGGAGCGAGTCGAGGTCGACGCCGCAGGCCCGCATGACCGCGCCCGCATCGGTATCGTCGATCAGCGCAAGCAGAAGATGCTCGAGAGTGGCGTATTCGTGATGGCGCTCGTTCGCCAGCGCCAAGGCCTTTCTCAGCGTTTTCTCGAGCGTACGGGAGAATATCGGCATGGAGCGCCTCTCACTTCTTTTCCATGATGCATTGAAGAGGGTGTTGGTTCTTGCGTGCGTGGTCCATCACCTGAGAAACCTTGGTTTCCGCAATTTCGTAAGTGTAGACCCCACACTCCCCGACGCCGTTATTATGAACCTGGAGCATGATCTGCGTCGCTTCCTGCGAATCCTTGTTGAAAAACGCCTGGAGGATCGAGATTACGAACTCCATAGGCGTGTAGTCGTCGTTCAGCAGCAAGACGCGATACATATTCGGCCGCTTCGTCTGCGTCCGCGTACGGGTGATGACCGCCGCGCCATTACCCGGCGTTTCGCCCCCGCGTTTCGGCTCGCGCGCGGCGATTGTTCGCACGGAGCCGCTGGCAGTCGCGCCCGGATGAAACCAACGCGCCAGACGCGCCATCCCCGCCCTCAGGCGAACGACAAACGAATTTGAGGCGTTGGGCACGAAATAACCCCGTTCCTTGCCGGTTGGACCTCAGCAACTCAATCATCCACGCGAACACGACTATATCTGGGCGTCGACCGATCTTCTTGCCAGAGCGTTTGAAGAACGAAGAATTGCTAATTTACTCGCCCTACGCAAGGGGTGTTTGTGCACCTCGCAAGCTGGGAGCGAATCGCGCTGTGATAGCTGAGGAGAAGCCTAACCGGGAACGATACGACAACCTTCGTCTGGCGCACGCGTTCCGTTCTCGACCGCGGCGGATGCGGAAAAAAAATCCGGCGCCTTGGGCGCCGGATCGATGTCGGCCTCATCCGCGCGCAACAGCGCGGCAGAGCCAGGAATTATTTGGCCTGAAGATTCGTGTAGGCCGTGGTTACCGGCTTCATCGCATCGGACGCCACTTTGGCGTAGAGTTCCGAGAATTTGCTCGCCTGGGCCACAAAGCCTTCGAACGCCTGTTTCACGTACTCGCCCTGGATCTGAATCGCCAATTCCACGCTGCGCGCGCCGATAATCTTCTCGTACACCGCGGATCCGGCGGTGAATGCTTTCTTGACATAATCGGTCAATTCGGCGGCGAGCTCCTGCATGCCCTTCGTCCAGGTCGTCGAGGCTGCGGTCAACGCTTCCATCTGCTGCTTGGAGAAGTTCTGAATGTCCTCGAGATTCGGAGTGGTGGCCATATTCAACCCCTTTTGTTGATCTCGTACCGCGGTTCGCGGCGCACGAGGCGTGGTGTCGATCACGATATTATGTGCAGTGCACAATGATTGTCAAGAATTTTTGCGACGCACCATTTTGGTGCGTTTCATGCGATTGCGCGAAGTAAGGCAAGGTTTTCAAGCGCTTCCTAATTATTTTTCACTTTTTAGATTAAGGATACAGAACCCCTATCCCGATGAGCGGAGCCAATCCGATCAAACATTTGCCGGCGATCCCGGCGAAGTTAGAGGTTGATGTTAACCCGACCGTAACTGCGTCGCCATAACGTTCAAGTGTGTGTATCGCGCAACTGCCCGGCGGTTGCGAGCGTAAAGCGGGGCGTGTTCATGGCGTGGCGGACTGGGGACTCCCGGCTCTTTCGTTTCATTCGTCGCGCGGCGGGGGTCCTGATCGCCGCGTCCGCCCTCACCATAGCGGGAGCGCCAGCGGAAGCTCACCATTACCGACACGTCCACAGCCACCACAGTTACGCGCACGCCCGCCACTTTCGGCACGTTGCCCGTTATGCGGGCCATTCCCGCCATCGCTGGCCGGCAGTTCCCTCCTCGCCGGCGTTTTCCGCCATTGTGGTCGACGCAAACAGCGGGCGGACACTCTATGGCGTTGCCGAGGACGGGCTGCGTCATCCCGCCTCGGTCACCAAGGTCATGACGCTCTATCTCCTGTTCGAGGAGCTCGAAAAGGGGGCGATGACGCTCCAGACCCGCATTCCGATATCGGAGCACGCGGCAGCGCAGGAGCCTTCCAAGCTCGGCGTCAAACCCGGAGAGACGATCAGCGTCGATGACGCCATCAAAGCAGTGGTGACCCGTTCGGCTAACGACGTGGCTGTCGCAATCGCCGAGGCGATTGGCCGAGACGAAACCTCCTTTGCCGAGATGATGACTCGCAAGGCGCATGCGCTCGGGATGTCGAACACGGTCTATCGCAACGCGTCGGGCCTCCCCAACGACGAGCAGTTGACGACCGCGCACGACCTTTCCATCCTCGGGCGGTCGCTCGAAGAGCGGTTTCCACGCTATTTCAAATATTTCTCGACGCGGGAGTTCGAATACGCCGGCCAGACGATCGGCAATCACAACCACCTGCTCGGCCGAATCGACGGAGTGGACGGCATCAAGACGGGTTACACCCGCGCGTCCGGCTTCAACCTCCTGACTTCGGTGCACCGCGACGGGCGCTCCCTGGTGGCCGTGGTGATGGGCGGCGCTTCGGCCGGAACGCGCGACCGCATCATGGAAAATCTGATCGACGACCACATCGCGGAGGCCTCGACGGTCCATACCGCGACCATGGTGGCCGACGCGTCAGGCGCCGAGAAGCCGGCCGCGGCCCCGGCGGAGCCGGAGGCCGCCCCTCTCCGGACCCGTCCGGCGGTCGTCGCGGCGAACGTCCCAGCCCACGCGCCTTCCGTTCGCGCAGCGGCGCCGTCCGTGGCGGAAGGCGACAACGCCGAGGACGACGGCGCCTCGACGCTGCGCGTCGCCGCCGTCGAGCCCGCCGCCCGGCGGCGCGCAGCGCCCGCTCCGGTTCCTGCGCGCTACATCGACCAGGGCCGCGTCGCGTCTCTCGCCACGGATCAGCGTCGGGGCCCTGAAGCGCAGCGGGAGCGAACGCCGGTTCAGCTTGGCTGGGTCAAGGGCCCGGATGCAGCCCAAAAGGGCCGGTCGGCAGGAACGGGCGCGCCCACCCCGCCGACAAAGACAAAATCCGGCGCCGAGACGACGATCGCCGCTCGCACGTCGGTGAAACCGGCCGATTCGGAGCACGCCGGCAACGGCAAGGGCTGGATCATCCAGATCGGCGCGACGGACGACGCCGCCAAAGCCACAGCGCTTCTCGACAAGGCGCGGCAGCGGAGCCGCTCGATCCTCGCAACAGCCAAGCCGGTCACCGAAAAGGTGCGCAAGGGCGAGGACACGTTCTACCGGGCGCGCTTCGCGGGCCTCGATTCGAGTTCGGCGGAAACGGCCTGCCGCTCCCTCAAACGCGACGGTTTCTCCTGCTTCGCCGCGCCGGACTGACAAAAGAACCTCAAGCCCCGGTCCTCCATTTCTTCTTCGGAGCGCCTAGCCTTGTCGCTGCATCAGAACATCCTTGGCCTGATTGACCCTCGCGGCAGCAGCGGTCGAGCCGCCATGATCTGGATGAAACTCTTTCATCAAGGTTCGGTGGGCGCGAACGATTTCCGCCGCGTTCGCGCCTTCCGGCAGGCCGAGAATCTCAAGCGCTTCGCGGCGCGACATCGAGCCGGCGGCGCTGCGCCGCCGCGGCTCTCCCTTGTCCTCGTCTGCCTCACGCCAGCCGGCGAACCGGCGGTCGAGATACGCCTCTAGAAGGTTCACCCCATCGGGATCGTCGCGGGACAACTCGTCGCGCAGAGTCAGAAGCTCCGGCCGGGACAGGGTCTCGACCGCCCTCCCCGCATAGGCGCCGGCCAGCACCGACCCGCTCATCAGGCCGGTGTCGTGATCGAGGCGCATTTCCAACATCGCCGAGCGCCCGGTCGTGACCCGTCCCGGCTTTGCGCTCCCACCGCCCGCCGCCGCGCGGAACGAGTTCCACGCCGGCCCGAACGTTCGCCAGCCGGCAAAGCTCGCCGCCATTCCCGCCAGCGCCGCCGCAAGGCCGACCCGGCCGCGCAGCAGCAGAAGAGCCGCCGCGACAAAGCCGAGGACCCCTCCTCCATGTCTGACCGCCCGCGCCACAGTCGCGGCGTCCATGCGCCCGAACTGCTTGATTGCGCCCAGAAGAAGAAACAGCAATATCATACCGATAATGAAATTCATTGCTGTCGCGCTTCAAGATGCCGGCGGTGGCGCGCCGCCGCGGATTCGCCGTATCGCCGCGAGGAAACTACGCCGATTTCACGATCCCCGCATCTGAGACAGCAGGAGGCGGGCCGCCGGATCGGCTTCGGCAGCCCGCGCGAGGGCCGCATGGCCGCCTGCGGCGTAGGCCGCGGCCGCGCGCAACAGCGCTTCGAGCCGCGCCGCGGCGCCTGCGTCGAAGGCGCTGTAGGCGCCCCCCGTCAGGCGAGCAATGTCGGAAAAGGTCCGGCGCGCCGAGAGGTCCTGCCCTTCCTGGAACATGAAGGCCTTGACGCCGAGGAGAGCCAGCTCCCCGGCGAGGCCCGCAAGCTCGTCCGGGCTTTCTTCCATTGCGTCGCCGACGAAAACGAGCGCCGCCACCTTCGCCCGCTTCGCCTCGTTGCGGGCGTGGGCGAGGACTCTGCGGATCTGCGTCTCGCCGCCGCGCACCCCGATGCGGCTCATCAGCTCGGCCAGTCCCTGCCCGCCGGAGACGAAACTCGACGCGCGGCACTCGTTGAAGCCACGATAATAGACGAGTTGCACCTCGAGGCCGCCCAGGCCGGCCGCGGTCTGGAACATTTTCGCCTGCAGGGCCTGGGCCAGATCCCAGGTCGGCTGCCGGCTCAGCGTCGCATCGAGCGCGAAGATCAGCCGCCCGCGTCCGCTCGCCCCCGGCGCGGGCACGTTGCGCGCCGCCTCGACGAAAGCTGCGATGTCCTCGCCGCCATTCCGCCGGACGACCGGCCCATCCTTGTTCCTGTCCATCCTCGTCCTCGAAGCCTCGCGGCGCATATGTCAGATTGGGCGTCCCACCGCCAGCGGCAAGCCGAAACGGAAAATTCGTTCGCGGCGCTCGCGGTTCGGGGGTGGTGTTTCGGAAGTTTCGGAAGTTGCGGAAGGCGCGAGTTGCGGAATCAGCGCGTTCGGAAATAGCATCGCCATGCCGGAGACATGCGCGACAACCTCGCGCTGGGCCCGTGGAGGTGAATATGCCGTCGGTCAGGGTCCGCTTTGCCACTGCCGCGTTGTGGGGCCTCGCCCTGGGGCTCGGATTGTCGACCGGCTGGATGGTTCGGCCCGCGCGCGCTTGGGACTCGGGCGCGTGCAAGTATTTCAGCCAGTTGCCCGACGATTGCGCCCGCGCCGAGCAGCGAAGGTTCGACAACCTGCGCGGGTACCGCTACGCGGAAATCGATCTCTACGCCCGGGACGCACTCAAGAAGATCCCTTACGTCAGCGTCTATAACACCACCGGCCAGAATGGCGGGGACGACACCCGCGACTCCGCGCCGAAGGACCTCGTCGACAGACTGGACCCGAAGAAGATCGCCAGGCAGTACCAGGCGCTCGCCGTCGCGACGAGCCCGCCGCTTCATTGGACCGTCGACTGGCTGGCCGACCGGATCGGGGCGGTGCGGAATTTCGATGGGCTCGACGCGGCTTGGATGGGAAACAGCCAGGCTCCCGAGGGGAAGGTCGTCCGTCTCCAGCCCATCGTCGGCAAGCGCGCCCCGAAAGCCGTTTCCGACGCCTATCGCCCCGCGTTTGTCGCGAGGTCAACGATCGAGGGCTTCAAGAAAGGCTCGCAGGTCTACCTTCTCGACGACCCCAAGGGAAGAACATGGATCATGGTGTCCTACACGGACAAGAATCTCCCGGGAATGACCATCGACAAGCTCGATTCCCTTGGCGACGACCTCAAGCTGCCGCAAGGATGGAAGTTCCGCTCGGCGGTTCTATCGAAGGAGCTGATCCTGGAGCCGAAGGGAGGATCGGCCGGCCGCACGGTGGACGACGTCGAGAACATCTACGCCCTGACCGGTCCGGGGCAGAGCAACCTCGTGCCTTGAACAGGCTGACCGCCGTCGCGCCTGTCGCCCTCCGCCGGCCGGGCGGTCATCGGCTTGAATCTTCGGGAGGATGATTGTGCCGGCAACGCTGCGCGACTTTGCAATCCCGGCTTTCGGCCTTCCTTCCGCTCCGCCCGTCATTCCGGCGGCGTCGTACGAAAAGCGATGCCGCGAAGCCTACGCGCGCGCCGGATGCGATTGGCTCGTGGTCTATGCCGACCGCGAGCACAACGCGAACGTGGCTTTCCTTTCGGGCTACGATCCGCGGTTCGAGGAGGCGCTGCTCATGCTCGGGCCGCGCGACCGACGGATCCTTGTGGTCGGCAACGAGGGGCTCGGATATGCGCCGGAGGCCGGTCTTGCCGGCCTCGACGTCGCGCTCGCGCAAACCATGAGCCTCATGGGACAGGATCGCAGCCTGAGGCCCGCGCTCGCCGCGATCGTGAAGGACGCGGGAGTGAAGGCTGGGCAGACGATCGGGCTCGCGGGCTGGAAATATCTCGAGCCGTCCGAGTGGAGCGAAGCGTCGGCGGGCTACTTCGTTCCGGACGCGTTCGTCGCGCTCCTCGCAGCTGTTGCCGGCGGGAGGGAAGCGCTGCGCGACGCAACACCCGTGCTGATGCATCCGGCGACGGGCCTGAGGGCCGTCATCGACGCCGACCAGATCGCGCTGCACGAGTGGGGCGCAGCGCGCGCCTCCGCCGCGCTGTGGCGGATCATCGAGGCGACCCGGATCGGCGTCACCGAACTGGAAGCCGCGAGCGCGATGGTTTATGCGGGCGAACCGCTCACCGCCCATGTCATGTTCGCCACGGGCGACGCCTGGCGCGACGTGATCGGGCTCCGTTCGCCCGGCGGCGGCGTCGTGAAGGCCGGCGACGGCGTGACCGCAGGGATCGGCTACTGGGGCGGCCTTTCCGCCCGGGCCGGCCTCGCGACAGAGCATGACGAGACGTTCCTGAAGATCGCGGCCGCTTACTTCGAGGGCCTCGTCGCCTGGTACGACACGGCCGACATCGGGATGGCCGGCGGCGCAATTTTCGACGCCGTTACGACGGCGCTCGCCCGCGGCGGCCTGCGTTCGGCGCTCAATCCCGGGCACCTGACCGGACACGACGAATGGATCCATTCGCCCGTCCGACCCAGCTCGACCGAGCCGATCGTCTCGGGCATGCCCTTCCAGGTCGACATCATCCCGACGCCTCTCAGGCGCGGATGGGCGCTGAACTGCGAGGACGGAATCGTCTTCGCCGACGCCGTCCTGCGCGCCGAACTGCGCGACCGGCATCCGGAGGCGTTCGAGCGGATCGAGGCGCGGCGAAGGTTCGTGCGCGACGCCGTCGGCCTCACGATCCGGGAGTCGATCCTGCCCCTGTCGTCGACGCCGCTCTGCCTGCCGCCGTTCTGGCTCGCGCCGCGTCGCCTGCTGAGCCAAGCCTGATGGCGGAGATCACGCCGTTTGCGACCGTGGGGCCATCGCGAGCGCATGCGTCAGCGCGCTTTCGAGCCGGTCGCGCGTGAACGGCTTCTCGATGACCGGCGCGCCGCCCATTCCGGCCGCAGCGGCGGCCCCGTAGCCTGTCGCCAGCACGAAGGGGACGCCCCTGCCCCGCAGCGCCTTGGCCACGGTGTCGACTCTCTCCGATCGAATGTTCACGTCGAGCATCGCCGCATCGATCGGCTCGTTTCCGGCGAGTTCGATCGCCTTCGCCAGCGTCCCGGCAGGGCCGACGACAATCGCGCCGAGTTCGCTCAGCATATCCTCGATCATGCCGGCGATGATTGCCTCGTCTTCGACAACGAGAATCCGTTTGCCGGCGAGCGCGCTCACGAGCGCGGCTCCCGGCCCGGGGCGAGCGGAGCTTCGATCCGGCAGACCATTCCGGACGGCTCGAAGTCAAGCTGCACCTCGCCGTCGAGATCCGCAGCGAGCGATCGCTCGAGCAGGCGCGACCCGAAACCCCGCCGTCGTGGCGGCGCGACGCGCGGGCCGCCGCTTTCGCGCCATGCCAGCTTGAGGCGTGGACCGGCCACTAGGCTCCATTCGACGTCGACCTGACCCGCGTCGTTGGACAGCGCGCCGTATTTCATCGCGTTGGTGCACAGCTCATGCAGCGCCATTGTGATGGCGAGCGCCTCCTTCGGCGGCAGCAGGACCGTCGGGCCGGAGAGGTGAATCCGTCCAGACCCGTCCTCGGTCACGTTGAGGATCACCCTGGCGATCTCCGCGAGCGACGCGTGCTCCCAGCTGAGTTGGGTCAGGAGATTGTGCGCCAGCGCGAGGGCGACCAGGCGGCCCTCGAAAGCCTTGCGCGCGTCGCTTGTCGTCTCCGTTTCGCGAAAGGTCTGATGCGCTATGCTCTGCACGACCGAGAGGGTGTTCTTGACCCGGTGGTTGAGCTCGGCGATCAGCAGCTCCCGCTCGGCCTCCGCCTCCTCTCGCTCCGTCACGTCGACGTTGACCCCGATCATGCCGATGAATTCGCCGTTGGCGGAAAAACGCGCCTGCGCATTGGTCTGCAGCACGCGATAGCCGCCTTTCGCGCTCAGGTAGCGGCCCTTGACCGTCACCGGAACGCGCGCCTTCACCGCGGCCATCATGCTTTGGCCGATCCGCTCCTCATCCTCCGGGTGCATGGTGGTGCGCCAGTCGAACGTCGGAATGTCGGCCTCTTCCACCCCCCAGAAGTCCCGCAGCATCCGGTTGAGGTGCAGGCACCGGTTCTGCGCGGTGCTCATCCAGATCATGACGGGCGCGTGCTCGGACATCAGGCGGAAGCGCTCCTCGGACTGGCGGAGGTCTTCCGCGGCGGACTGGTGGACGACTGCGAGAGCGAGCTGGCGCGCAATCGTGAACGCCAAACTCGTCTCGTCGTGGGAGAAGGCGTGCGGTTCCGGGTAGTAGGTCATGAACTTGCCGATCAGCCGCCCGTCGGCGATCAGCGGAGTGAACGCAAGCGCCCGGATTCCCTCGGCCTTGATCGTCTCCTTCAGCCAGCCC
Organism: uncultured Alphaproteobacteria bacterium; assembly: GCA_963741405.1. GTDB lineage: Bacteria > Pseudomonadota > Alphaproteobacteria > Rhizobiales > Beijerinckiaceae > Roseiarcus. The sequence continues at coordinate 381,418 of CAVUHX010000039.1, read as the reverse complement.
GGTTCGTCGGCGAGATCGATGTCGCTCACGCCGATCGGCGTGACATTTCTCGCGTCCGCCTTCCACGGCGAATGGCCGTCCACCGCATTCCGGTAAGCCTCGGACAGCCCGCGCCACGCCACGAACCGCATGACGCCGGCGCCGTCGAACAGCAGCACCGACGCCCGGTCGCAGGCCAGCGCATCCCTGATGGCGTCGAGGGCGGCCGAACAGACGGCGTCGAGGGAATTGGCGCTGTGCAGCCGCTCGGTGAACTGAAAGAGGGTCGTCAGTTCCCCCATGCGCCGGGAGAGCGACGCCTGAACCTGCTTCCTGTCTGTGATTTCCCGACAGACTGTGCTTCCGCCGATGATGCTGCCCCTCGCGTCGGCAATGGGGGACACCGTCAACTCGACATCGACGAGACTGCCGTCCTGCCGAATTCTCCGAGTCTCGTGTTGTTCGTACCACGCGCCCTTCTTGATGGATTCGATGATGGTCCGAGCGACGTCATGGCGATCGGAAGCAACCAGCTTCAGCAGCGACTGCCCCACGATCTCCTCCGGCGCATAACCGAGCAGTTTTTGGGCGGCAGCGTTCCACCGGACAATGGTCCCGTCCGTGTTCCAGCTCCAGATCGCGTCTCGCGATCCTTCGAGGATCGCCTCGAGGCGGATGCGCTCCGCCTCGAGGCGCACGCAACGCTCCTCGGCGTCCCTGAGCGCGGCGCCGAGTTCGGACAGGCTCGAGGTTTCCGGCTTCTAACTCGAGCCCAGTCCAGATCCTCGGCGTTTCCGCGATTTCCGCGTTCCGGCCTACGTATGGCGCTTTCGACACTTTCGACATGAGCCCACCTTCAAAAGCCTCGCCTGCGATTTGACTCCGCTCATCCCGAAATTAGGGATTTGGATGGCGAAATGCGGCGTCATGGCGGCGAAACCTCATGGGCGGCGAAAGTGTGTCTCTAATCGCGACGATCACCAGCCAGTCGACAGCACGGCGTGGGGGTTCCCCCCGTCTTTTCAAGGATCAGTGAGAAGAGTCCCTCTCGATCCGTCCAATCGCCAAAATGTGGAAGGCGATCCCGGAGAACGAAGGTCTCGAAGAACCAAGTCGTATGCGCCAGATGCCATTTGGCCGGCGAGGCGTCCGGCATGGACAGCGCGCGCGCGTCGGCGTCGGACAGATTTCCCGACAGAGCCAGGCTGAATGCGCGGACGCGGTGGAACTGGGCCCGCAACACACTGACTGGCGACCGCCGTTCCAGCGCAACCTGTGCGGTTTGATCCATTGCCGAGGTCCCTTACCGATCGGATCTTGCCTGGGGATTCGGCGAAGCCGGCCCGGCCGCCCAAAACGAGCGAAAAGAACGCGGCGCGGACAAAATTGTTTCCCCGTCCCGGCGTTCGTCCGTCGGTTCGCTCGCGCGTCGGCGATCACATCGAGCGGAGCCCCGGCGCCGGTTCCACCGCGATCGGGAGAATTTCCCTCCAGAACCGCGTTCCGCGCCCGCGAGACGGTCCAGCGTCTTTTTTTTTCGGCGCCGCTGTCGAAACGGCCAAACGTCGATCGTCTTTGCACTGAGCGCGGCGCATCCGCCGGCCTCAGAGAGAGGAAAACGATGCAATATCTGCTGATGATTCACAGTGACGAAAAGGCGATGCAGTCCGCCTCCAAGGACGATATCGGCGCCATGATGGCCGCCTACGGCGCCTACACGAAGGCCATGAAGGAAGGCGGCGCCTGGGTCGGCGGGGAGCGGCTGCATCCGAGTTCGACCGCCACGACCGTTCGCGTCCAGAACGGCAAGACTCAGGTTCTCAACGGCCCCTACGCCGAGGTCAAGGAACAGCTCGGCGGCTATTATCTGATCGAAGCCCCCGATCTCGACGCCGCCATCGGTTGGGCGGCGCGCTGCCCGGGCGCGGCGGTCGGGGCGATCGAGGTCCGGCCGATCTGGGCGATGTGAGCGGGGCGTCCGACGCCCGTCACACGGGGCGGGCGTCCGGCACGCGCGAGATATCCCTGCTATTGATCGAGCAGGGAACTTTCATTCCCTGCTGGGCAGAATTAAGTCCCTGCTCGGCCGCGTAGGGAAATTTCCCGAAACTGCCCGGAATCATTGGTCTTTTGGAGACAGATTTTCCAGGAATCGGCCGAAATACGGGAAGTTCGCTGCATTTTTCCCTGATGACGGGAATTTGGCCCCAACCCCGAGGCGCCGGTTCCCTCATTCCGGCTACTGTTCTATCGCAGACGCTCCGACGGATCCGCGCGGGGCGAACGCCAACTGTTCCGACAATCGGGATCGAAACGTCAAAGTCGCGACACCAGGAATGACCGAGCGGAATCCGATAACTGCGCCCGACTCCGAAACTCCTGCCCAGGCCGCCGCCACCCGCGCGGTGCGCGAGAGCTACGGCCGGCTCGTCGCCTTTCTCGCCGCCCGGTCTCGGGACGTCCCGGCGGCGGAGGACGCGCTCGCCGACGCCTTCGCCTCCGCCCTCGCCGTCTGGCCGACCAAGGGCGTGCCGGCCAATCCGGAGGGCTGGCTGGCGACCGCGGCGCGGCGGCGGCTGATCGACGGCGCCCGCCGGCGCCGCAACGCCGAATCCTCGGCGGAAGCGCTCCGGCTGATCGGGGACGAACTGGTGGCGGCGGAGAGCGAGACGTCGATACCGGACCGGCGGCTTGCCTTGATGTTCGCCTGCGCCCATCCCGCGATCGAGGAATCGATCCGCGCTCCCCTGATGCTGCAGACGATCCTCGGCCTCGACGCGGCGGCGATCGGCTCGGCTTTCCTCGTCGCTCCGGCGGCGATGGGTCAGCGCCTCGCCCGCGCCAAGGCGAAGATCCGCCTCGCCGGCGTGCCGTTCAGGATCCCCGAGCGGGAGGACCTGCCCGAGCGCCTCGGCGTCGTGCTCGAGGCAATCTACGCCGCCTTCGCGCATGGCTGGGCGGAGGCCTTCTCCGACGATCCGCGCGGCCGAAACCTCGCCGAGGAAGCGATCTGGCTCGGCCGCGTGGCGACGGAACTCGCGCCGGCCGAGCCCGAGGCCAAGGGCCTGCTGGCGCTGATGCTCTACTCCCATTCCCGCCGCGCCGCCCGGCGCGACGCCGCAGGGCTTTACGTCCCGCTGAGCGACCAGCCGGTCAGCCTCTGGGATGAGGGCGCGATCGAGGAGGCCGAGCGGCTGCTGCGCGCCGCGAGCGCTTCGAACGCGTCCGGGCGCTTCCAGCTCGAGGCGGCCGTCCAGTCCGTCCACGCGGCGCGTCGCCGCACCGGCCAAACGGACTGGGAGGCGATCGCGGCGCTCTATGACGCGCTGCACGCTTTGACCGGCTCGCCCGTCGTCGCCGTCAACCGGGCGGTCGCGGTCGCGCAGACCAAAGGCGCGAGGGCGGGACTGGCGCTGCTCGAGGAGGTCGGCGCCGGCGGCGGCCTCGCCGGCTTCGAGGCCTACTGGGTGGCAAAGGCCGACCTCTACGCCAAAGTCGGCGAAATCGGCGAGGCGCGGCGGGCGCTCGAGATCGCCATCGGCCTGCAGACGGACGGAGCCGCGCGCACCTTCCTCGTCGGACGGCTCTCGGCGCTGGAATGAATCCGGCTCAGCCGACCGGATAGGGTCGCCCCGCGAACTGTTGCGGATGATAGCCCTTTTCGCCGATGGCCTTCGCCAGCGGGCCGCGGATGTCGCCGGTTTGCCTCAGGCGCGCGACGATCGCTGCAAAATCCCATTTCGGCCGCCAGCCGAGTTCGCGCCGCGCGAGCCCATTGTCGTAGATCCGGTCGATTCGCTCCGCCATGCGCCAGCCGCGGCGCGCATATTCGTCCTGCCAGCCCCGAACGCGCTCGCGCGCGACCGCCGCCGCATCGGTTCTCAGCCGGGCGGCGTCCTCGCGCCGGAACGGCGTCGTGGCGCTGACGATATACTTGCCGAACCCGATTCCAGCCGCGCGTTGAAGCGCGAGGACATGCGCCTCGACGACGTCCTCGATCGCCACCCGGCGGTAGAGAAACTCGTTCGCCTTCAGGTTGGCGTCGGCGAAAGCCGCCCGCGCCTCCGGATCGTCGTCCGGCTCGGGGAAGAAGCGCGACGTCCGCAAAATGACGCAGGGAAGTCCCTCGTTGCGCCAGAAGAGCCGGCAAAGGTCCTCGGCAGCGGTCTTGGTGACGCCATAGATGTTCTTTGGAACCGGGGCGACGCCTTCGTCGATCCACGCCGCGGGCTCTCCCGGCGGGGGTTTGAGCGCGTCGCCGAAGGCGCTGGTCGTCGAGGTCATGATGAAGCTTTCGACGCCAGCTCGCGCGGCCTCCTCGAGCAGGACGAGCGTGCCGAGCACGTTCGTCTCGACGAAATCCTCCCGCCCGTGGGTCGCGACATGCGGCTTGTGGAGGGTGGCCGCGTGGAGAACCGCGCGCACCCCGGCGAGGCAGCGCGCCACGAGCGGCCGGTCGGCGATCGAGCCGACGACGTCGGTGAACGCGCCCGGAACCACGTCGAGTCCGAGCGCCTCGCGGCCGGCCTCACGCAGCGAGCGCATTAGCGCTTCGCCCAGATGCCCGGAACTTCCGGTGACGAGAATGGTCATGGTGGCCCTGACGTCCGACGCGACGCGCCCCGCGTCCGCCGCTCCATACCATGCCGCCATGCCTCGTGAAGACCTGCGGCTAGATTAAGGCGCTGATCGCGAAAGGCGCTGCGAGGACGCCGATCCTTCCGCGGCGCCTCCGGCTGAGGCAAGAAAGCGAGGTTGCGCGGCGCCCATTACATGAAACGCTCGGCTGCACATGAAACGCTCGGCTGCGCCTCCGGCCGCCTCACTCTTCAGAAATCCGACACAGCTCGTACAGATCGTTCGATCCGTTCCGCCCAAGTCCGCCATTTTGGCCGCCAGGGCCGCCGAGCATCACGGAGCTATGGCGCTCATGGCCGTGCCGCTCGCGCTGACGGTGCGCAGGCTGAAGCTGAGTGGCGGGCTGTCTACGGCCCATTGACGGACGTTTCCCCGATGCAGCGTTCAATCATGTTAAAGGGAACGGAAAAGCCATCAGTCAGCCGCTTTCAGTCCGCGGAGGAACTGGGAATCGACCCTGAGCCGCCCTTCAAGATCGGCCCTATGAACTGGCCTCATCTGAAGGTCTATGTCCCTGCCGCCCGGAGATGAGGCAACGTCGACGCGATGGCCGCGCGGTCCATCATCCCGAGGCTGCCAAGTCCATGAATTCCCAAATTCGTCTGGCGGCTTGTGACCTTCCGCAACGCCGAACCGCGCTGATGCCCGGGACACCCCCGGATCACAGTCCGGGGGCGGCCGTGACGGCTAACCCCGGGAATTTGCCCCGGTTACGCCATGTCGAAGACGAGCGCCTCGGTGGCGGCCTGCGCGTCGAGGCGGATCTCGCCTGCGCCGCTGATCGACACGCCATCGCCGGCTCTCAGGGCCTGTCCGTTCATCGTCAGTTCGCCGCGGACGACCTGAACCCATGCGCCGCGTCCTGCGGCCAAGCGATGGGCAACCCCCTCGCCGGGCTCGAGCAGGGTCGCGTAGAGATCGACGTCCTGATGAATGACGACCGAGCCCTCGCGTCCGTCGCGCGAGCCGATCAGGCGGAGTTTTCCGCGCTTCTCCTCCGCCGGACAGGTCTTCTGCTCGTAGCCTGGCGCCAAACCCTCCCGCTCGGGGATGATCCAGATCTGCAGGAAATGGACGGGGTCGGTTTCGCTGGCGTTGTACTCGCTGTGGCGCACGCCTGTGCCGGCCGACATCCGCTGCACGTCGCCCGGACGGATCACCGACGACGTCCCGGTGCTGTCGCGGTGCGCGAGGCCGCCCTCGACGACATAGGAGATGATCTCCATGTCGCGATGCGGATGGGTCGGAAACCCGCCGCCCGGCTCGACGCGGTCCTCGTTGATGACGCGCAGCGGGCCGAAGCCCATGTGCTGCGGGTCATAATAGCCGCCGAACGAGAAAGAGTGCCTGCTGTCGAGCCAGCCGAAATTGGCCGAGCCGCGCTCTTCCGCTCTTCTGACGACGCTTTCCATGATCGTCCTGCTCCCGATGAGAGTTGTTGGCGCTAACTTAGGCCGTCGGCAGCGGAAGACAATATGGTAATCTCGGCCCATACTGTTTCCAAGTCGGAACCAATCCATGGACAAGCTCGGCGCCATGAACGCCTTCGCCAAGGTGGTAGCGCTCGGCAGTTTCGCCGAGGCCGCGCGGGCGCTCGGATCGACCCGCTCGGCGACCAGCAAGGCGGTGATGGAGCTCGAGCGGGTGCTCGGCGCGCGCCTCCTCGACCGCACGACGCGGCGCGTCCGGCCGACCGAGGCCGGGCTCGCCTATTACGAACGCTGCCTCGACATCCTCTCCCGGGTGGAAGAGACGGAAATGCAGGTGGCGCGCCTGCAGGTCGAGCCGGCCGGCGTCCTCCGGCTGAACGGCCCGGCGTCGTTCGGGGCGCTCTATCTCGCCCCCGCCGTCGCCGAGTTCATGCGGCTTCATCCCAATCTCCGGATCGAGCTGGCGCTGACCGACCACTTCATCGATCCGATCGAGGAGGGAGCGGACGTCACCATCCGGATTGCGGAACTCGCGGATTCGAGCCTGATCGCCCGAAAACTCGCGCCGGCGAGGCGCGCCTTCGTCGCGTCTCCGACTTATGTCGCGGAGCACGGCGAGCCGCTCGCGCCCGAGGATCTCGCCAGCCACGCCTGCCTGACCTACGGCCACACGACCACGCTGCAGCGCTGGCGGATCGTGCGCGATGGCGAACCGGTCAGCATCCCGATCGATTCGGTCCTCTGCTCGAACAGCGGCGACGTTCTGCGCGCGGCGGCCCTGTCCGGGCGGGGCGTCGCGCTTCTGCCGACCTTCCTCATCGGGCGCGACATCGAATCCGGCGCCCTCCGGACGGTCCTCGGCCGCTTTCCGCAGCCCGCGCTCGGAATCCATGCGCTCTATGCGTCGAACCGTTACCTTGCCGCCAAGACGCGGGCCTTCGTCGACTTCCTCGCCGGGCGGTTCGGCGACGAGCCGGAATGGGACCGCTTTCGCGGGTCCTCCGAGTGAGACGAGCCGCTGCTGCTGTGCTGCAATTTTCCTGGACAGCCGAGATCTCGGCTTGAGATGGCCGCATTGGGTGTTTCCACTCAGGATCGATCCAAAGAGGCGACCGACTCGCGGGCGCGTGGATAAGGAGGCAACCATGTTGAGAATGACGTTTGCGACACTCGCGGTAGCCGGAACCGCCGGCATCGCCCTGGCGGCGACCGGCCTCGACGCGATCAAGGCCCGGCAGGAGCTGATGAAGGCCGACGGCGCCGCGACGAGACCGGTCGTCGCGATGTTGCAGGGCAAGGCCCCGTTCGATCTCGCGACGGTGCAGACGACGCTGAAAACCTACCAGAAGGCCGCAAGCGAGGAGCCCACCCTCTTCCCGCCCGACAGCAAGACCGGCGATAAAACGCAGGCCTTGCCCGCGATCTGGGAAGGCGACAACATGGCCGACCTGCAGGCGCGCTTCAAGAAATTCGGCGAGGACGCCTCCGCAGCCCTCGCCTCGATCAAGGACGAGGCGAGCTTCAAGACCGCCATGCCGGGCGTACTCAAGAGCTGCGGCGGCTGCCACGAGAAATACAAGGCGAAGCAGCAATAGGCGCCGCCGACAGAGTTCATGAGCGCCAGGATTGGATCCTCGCTCGTCCTCGCGGCCGTCCTCGTCGCGGGCGGGGCCGCGGCCGCATGGTTCGCGACCGCCCCGCGCAGACTTTCCGCGGAGATCGCGGCGGCGGTCTCGCAACCGGGCGACGCGGAGGCCGGCAAGACTGTCTTCTTCATCGCGGGCTGCGAATCCTGCCACATATCGCCGGGCCAGAAAGACCCCTTGCGCCTCGGCGGCGGAATGGAGCTGAAGACGCCGTTCGGCTCGTTCTACCCGCCCAACATCTCGCCCGATCCGAACGACGGGATCGGGTCCTGGAGCGCGGCGGACGTCGCCGACGCCGTCATGGCGGGCGTTTCGCCCGGCGGCCAGCATCTCTACCCCGCCCTGCCCTACACCTCCTACGCCCGCATGTCGGTCAAGGACATGCGCGACCTCATCGCCTTCCTGCGCACGACGCCGCCAGTCTCCGGGCGTGCGCCTCCGAACGCGCTCCCGTTCCCGTTTTCGATCCGTCGGGCGATCGGCTTCTGGAAGCTTCTCTACATGCCGAAGATCGACCCGCCTGCCGTCGATCCGACGGATCAGGAGGCGCTCGGCCGCTATCTGGTCGAAGGGCCCGGGCATTGCGCCGAGTGCCACTCGCCCCGCGACCTTTTCGGCGGCGTCATCGAATCCCGCCGGCTGACCGGCGGCCTGCTTCCGGACGGCAAGGGCAAGGCGCCCGACATCACCGCGCGCGGCCTGAAAGACTGGTCGGAAAGCGACATCTCCGACGCGCTGTCGACCGGCTTCACCCCGTCGGGCGACGTGCTCGGCAGCGCCATGGCGGCGGTGGTCCGCAATCTCGCGCAAGCCTCGGAAGCCGATCTCGCGGCGATCGCCCACGATCTCAAGAGCTATCGCGCCCCCGCACAGTCAGTGGAGGGGTTGTTCAGACCCGGGTTCGCCCGAGCACCTCGTCGATGAAGTCGTCCATCCGCTTCGCGACCGCGCCGATGTCGTAGAGCGAGGCGACCCGGGCGCGGCCCGCTCGCGCAAGCTTCTCGCGAAGATCGGGCAGATCCAGGAGGGAAGCGAGCCGGACCGCGAGCCCCTCGGAATCGGCGGGATTGGCGAACTCGGCGTGTGGACCGCAGACTTCGGCGAGACCGCCGAGGCCGGAGGTGAGCAACGCGGCTCCGCTCGCCAGCGCTTCCAGCGCCGTTCGGCCGAAAGGTTCGGGCGTCTTCGTCAGCACGATCGCGACCGCGGCCTTCTCCCAGGCCGCCTTGACTTCCGCATAGGGCAGGTCCGTGTCGATCGTCACCTGGCCGCCCATGCCTGCCGCAGCCGCGCGAAGGGCCTGCACGGTCCTTGGTTCCCTGTCGATCGCCGACAGGATGAAGCGCGCCCGCCATTCGGGTCGTGACGGCAGGAGCCGGGCGACCGCGGCCATCGCCTCCAGATGGCCCTTGTCGTCGAGCGCCCGGCCGACGGACAGGATGGTCTTTTCCTTGGGACCGGCGTCGGTCCATGCCGACATGTCGAGCCCGTTGGGCACCGCGCGCATCGGCCCCCTCGCGCTCGGGAAGTTCGACAGGAAGCGGTTGGCGCAGTCCTCGCTGACAAAGGCCAGTCCGGAAATGCGGCGAAGCTGCGCGTCGCGGACGACGCGCTTGAACCGGCCTCCAGCCGCCTTCTCGTAAGCGTGGCTGTGCAGGATCACCGGCAGTCGCGCCGCCGACGCGACGATTGCAGCGACGGGCAGATGGTTCTCGACAATCGCGATGTCGACCCCGCGCCGCCGCAGCATCCGCCCCACGCTCCAGGCCTTGCCGAGATTCCCCGCGACATGCGAGTCGGGGACGCTGGCGATTTCGATCCCCTCGAACGGCTCGTCCACCGTGGGGCAGACGACGAGAGTCGAGCGCGCATAGCGGCTGTGGCGCACGAGGTCGCGCACGCAGAGCTCGACCGACGCCGCGCCCTTCGGCCCGAACGACGAATTGCGCAAGAGGATATAGGCGATGGACGGGTCGCGGGCCATGATTGAATTCGCCCGTCCTTACACGTGGCTCCCGCGCCCGACAATGAGCGCGGGCGCGATTGCCGCGCACGGCGAATTTTGCTTGAAGGGGACTCTCAGGCAGGTCTTGTTTGCACTTGCGCCCTCACGCCTCAAGCAGTCTGCGAGGCGCGCGTCTCAAAGGGCCTGCCCCGAGTTTGTCGAGGGGGCGAGGGCGCTGCCTGCGGCCAACGAGCATCCTTCGAGGCCCATCGCCGGCGGCGATCGGCGCCTCAGGATGAGGTTTGGCGGCGGGACGCCACCTTGGGAGGCGCAGCGAAAGGGTCTCATGGTCTCTCCCCGGAACGACGGCGGACACGGCGCCGAAGGCCTCACCCATATCGGGGCGGAGGGCGAGGCGAGGATGGTCGACGTCACGGAGAAGAACGCGACAACCCGCGTCGCCGTCGCCGAGGGCCGCGTGCGGATGGCCGCGGCTACGCTTGCGGCGATCCTCGCCGGAGACGCGAAGAAGGGCGACGTGATCGGCGCGGCGCGCATCGCGGGAATCCTGGCGGCGAAAAAAACGTCGGACCTGATCCCGCTCTGCCATCCGCTGGCGTTGAGCAAGGTCGCCGTCGACATCGCGCCCGACGAGGCTTTGCCCGGCCTCGCGATCCGCGCGGAGGCGCGTTGCGTTGGGCCGACCGGGGTCGAGATGGAGGCCCTGACGGCGGTCGCCGTCGCCTGCCTCACGGTCTACGACATGGCGAAGGCGATCGACCGCGGCATGACGATCGAAGCGATCCGCCTCGTCGAGAAGCGCGGCGGCAAGTCGGGTGAATGGCGCGCGAAGGAGCTCGAGCCATGAGCGGCATGATCACCGTCGAGGAAGCGCTCGCGCGCGTCCTCGCGTCCGCCGAGACCCCGCTCGGAGAGACGCGCGCGTCGCTCGACGCCGCGTTCGGCCGTGTGCTGGCGCGCGACCTCGTCGCGCTGCGCACGCAGCCGCCCTTCCCCAATTCGGCGATGGACGGATACGCCTTGCGCGCTTCGGACGTCACCGTCCTTTCCGCGACGCTGACCGTGATCGGCGAATCCGCCGCGGGGCGCGCGTTCGCGGGCGCAGTCGGGCCGCGCGAGGCGGTTCGCATCTTCACCGGCGCGCCGATGCCCGAAGGCGCCGACTCCGTCGTCATTCAGGAGGACGTCAAACGCGACGGCGATCGCATCAAGGTTTCGGGCGCCGTCTCCGCAGGCGACAATCTGCGCTCCGCGGGCCTCGATTTTCGCGATGGCGAGACGCTCGTTCCGGCGGGGCGCAGGCTGTCGCCGCGCGACGTCGCGCTGGCCGCCGCGGCCAATCACGTCGAGCTCCCGGTCCGCAAGCGCGCGCGCGTCGCGATCCTCGCGACCGGCGATGAGCTGGTCGCGCCCGGCGGAACGCTCGGCCCCTCGCAAATCGTCGCCTCGAACAATTTCGCCGTGGCGGGGCTCGTCGAGGCGTGCGGGGGCGTCGCGATCGATCTCGGCATCTCCGCCGACACAATGGAGGCTCTCGATCAGGCGATCCGCCGGGCCCGAGACGTGCAAGCCGACGTGCTGGTGACCCTCGGCGGGGCTTCGGTCGGCGACCACGATCTCGTGCAGAAAGCGCTCGTCGCCGCAGGGATGGAACTCGGCTTCTGGCGCATCGCCATGCGGCCGGGCAAGCCGTTGATGCACGGGCGGCTCGGGGACATGCGCGTGCTCGGCCTGCCGGGAAACCCGACGTCGTCGATGGTTTGCGCGATCCTGTTCCTTCGCCCGCTGCTGCGGGCGCTGCATGGCGAACCGGACGCCGGCGCGGACCCGAGCCGGCCCGGGCGCGTCGCCGTCGACCTGCCGCCGAACGGACCCCGGCAGGACTACATGCGTTGCTCGCTCGCCCTCGGCGCGGAGGGAGTTTTGACGGCGACGCCGGCCGCCTTGCAGGATTCCTCGCTCGTCAAGGTGATGGCGCGCGCCGACGGCCTGATCGTCCGGCCGCCCCGCGCGGAAGCCGCGGCGGCGGGAGATCCGTGCCGCCTCATCGCGTTCGAGGGGCTGGCGGTTTAACCCGGCGCTCTGCCGGTTTAGCGTTCGGCTTCAACGATTCCGGGATGTTGGAACCCCGCTTGGCGTCAGTTGCGCGCGCCCACGATCGCCCGCCAGAAGCCGCTATATCCCAGCTCGAACCCGACGATTGAATAATACATATCAATACCGTCCATTATCTCGTAGGCGGAATTGTTGCAGATCGAAAAGATGATCAGCCCGTTCTTCGACACGTGATGGCGCGCCTGCCGCAGGTAGGACTCCGTGATGCGGCCATGCGGATCGCAGAGGCTGTATTTCTCGATGTCGTTTTCCGGGTTCTTGTCGATCATCGGCGTATTGAAGACGATCAGGTCGAATTCCCCCTCGTCGATCCTCTCGAACAGGTCGGACTGGAACGACGTCAGCTTCAGGCCGTTCAGCCGCGCGTTCTCGAGCGTCGCCTTCACCGCGATCGGAGAAATGTCGGTGGCGACGGTTCTCGACGTCCAGTTGGCCGCGATAAACAGCGAAATGATGCCGCACCCGGCGCCGATCTCGAGCGTCTTGTGGATCGCCTTCGGGTTCATCGCCTTGATGTTGCGGATGAAAAACTCGGAACTCGAATCCGGGAGAGGGTGGTAGACGCCTGCGGGAACATCGACGATCAGCCCGTCCGTCTCGATCCTTTCGGGAACCGCCTGACGCCGCACAAGCGCCGCGTGGGCCGCCGCGATATCGAAAGTCGAAGTATTCACGAGACTTGCAAGGCCAAGCTTGCGAAGGACGGCCCCCCGCGCCCCAACCCGATACTCGATATTCATACCGCATCGCCTTTGTGAATGCTCGGCACGCTTCCCCACCCCGCGGTCCCGACTGCCGCGCCTTTTAAAGCGGATTGAGGATTTTTGTTTTTATACGGAAAACCGTCTTCGAAAGATCATGCTTCCCGCCCGCGCTCGCTCTCATGCCATTCCGAGAGGAGCCAGTGCGACAGCGCGGTAAGAAAGACATGAATTGTGATGCCCGCCACCGAGATCAAGAGGAGGGCGGCAAACATTCTCGGAATGTTGAGGCGAAAACCCGACTCGACGATGCGGTAAGCAAGGCCCGAACCCTGCCCCGCCGACCCGGCGGCGATTTCCGCCACGATGGCGCCGATCAGCGCAAGCCCGCCGCTGATACGCAAGCCGGCGAGGAAATAGGGCAGCGCCGAGGGCAGCCGAAGCAGCATAAACTGCTGCAAGCGGCTCGCCCGGTACATGTTGAACAGGTCGACGAGATTGTGGTCGGCCGACGAAAGTCCGAGCGTGGTGTTGGCGAGAAGCGGAAAGAACGCGACCAGGAAGGCGCACACCAGCACCGCGACCGTCGGCGTCAGATAGATCAGGAGGAGCGGCGCGATGGCGACGATCGGGGTCACCTGCATCGCCACGGCGAAGGGGTAGAACGCCCGCTCGACCAGCCGGGACTGGGCGAAAATGATCGCCAGCGTCACGCTTCCCACGACCGCCGCGAGGAGAGCCTTCAAGGTGATCGACAGCGTCACCCACAGCGAGGCCGACAAGGTCGGCCAGTCGGTGAAAAGCGTGGTGATGATGACGCTCGGCGCCGGCAACAGGTAGGGTGGGATGGCGAAATAGCGCACGATCCCTTCCCAGACGACTAGCCCGAGACCGAGCGTGAAAGCCGGGACGGCGTAGCCGACCATGTCGTCGCGGGTCATTCGGAAAGCTCGCTCGGCGGCTCTTCGCCCATCGCCAGATGCAAGGCGGCGGACGCGCGGCGACACGCCTCGGCGTAGGCCGCCGTCAGCCGAAACCCCTCGTGCCGGATGGGCGGCGCCTCGACATTGATCTCCGCGACCGCGCGTCCCGGCCGGGCGGCCATCACGACGATCCGATCCGAGAGATAGACGCTCTCGAACACCGAGTGCGTCACGAACACGACCGTGGCGCCGAGGGAGGACTGCAGCTCCGCAAGGTCGTCGTTGAGCTTGAGGCGGGTAATTTCGTCGAGCGCGGCGAAGGGTTCGTCCATCAGGAGAACCGCCGGGCGCGTCACCAGCGCGCGGGCGATCGAAACGCGCATCTTCATTCCGCCCGACAATTGCCGGGGATAGGACGAGGTGAAGCCGGACAGCCCGACCTGGGCCAGCGCTTCCTCGATGCGCGGCCTCGACTTCTCCTTCGACACCCCCGCCAGACGGAGCGGCAGCCAGACGTTGGAAAACACGTCCGACCAGGGCATCAGCGTCGGCTCCTGAAACACGAAGCCGAATTCGGGGCGTTCGCAGCTCCACACGATCTCGCCCTTCGTCGGCCCCGCGAGGCCGGTCAGAAGTCGGAGAACCGTCGACTTGCCGCAGCCCGAAGGGCCCAGCAGGGCGAGAAACTCCCCGGTGCGAATTTCGAGGTCGAGTCCAGACAAGGCCATCACCTTGTTGGCGAAAACCTTGTCGACTCCTCGGAACGTGACCAGCGGCGTCGCGCTCGCCTTGGAAGAAGCGGTCCCTCCCGCGGTTGGAAACGTCGCAATCTTGGTCATTTGGCGAACCAACCGTGCCGGCGGTGCGACGGTTCCCGAGAGGCGTCCGGCCCGCGTCTGATAACGCCCGAACACCCGGTTCTATTCGTGGCCATTTGCGCGGGCAAATCCGAATTCGCCCCGCCCGCACGCCTCACCCTGCAAAACCGCCGCATTGGCCGCCACTTGTGCTCGTTGACCGCATAGATTTAGTGTCGACTGACGCCCGGGTCAAACTGTCGCCCGAATTCGATGCCGATGCGCCATAGCAGGCAGGCTTGACCTGGGACTCGCGGACGTGCGATCCGCGAAGGAGAGCCGCATCATCCGCGTTTCTCTGCGGGACCTGAGGGATGGCGAAGGATTACGTTTCCAGCAATCTCGACCTTCCGGGCCTCGATCATCTGTTCCCGAACATGATTGTGGCCGACAAGGGCGTCTCCACCTGGCCCTGGCTGCGGCGAGAGATCGATCACCCGTTCCGGGTCGACCGGCGCAATCCGATCGTCGGCTTCATCAATCGCGACGAGGCGGCCGTGCTCCACGGCAACGCCCGGCTGTTCGCCGGCCGCAAGGGAATCGAAATCGGCGCCTGGCGGGGCTGGTCGACCGCCCACCTGATCGCCTCGGGGCTGGGAAGCCTGCATGTCGTCGAACCGCTGCTCGCCGACCCGGTCTGGCGGGCCGAGATCGAGGAGGTGGCGCGCGCCGCCGGCGGAGGCGAGACGGCGATCCTCGTGCCGGAGGTGAGCCCGGCGGCGGTCGAACGCCTTGGGCAATCCGGCGTTCGGTGGTCGTTCGCCTTCATCGATGGCGACCACGACGGCGAGGCGCCGACGCGCGACGCGCTCGCGCTCGCTCCCTATCTCGAGCCGACTGCGATGGTCCTGTTCCACGATCTGGTGTCGCCCCATGTGGCCAAGGGTTTCCGCGCGCTCGAGGCGATGGGCTGGAACGTGATCGCCTATCAGACCGCGCAGATGGTCGGGGCCGCCTGGCGGGGCGAGGTCGCGCCGGTGGCCCACAGGCCGGATCCGTCGCAGCACTGGCGGGTCCCCGATCACCTGAAGGGAATCGTCATTTCCGGGGCAGACTGAGATCAGGCGTCCCAAACAGGGAGGGAACGATGAACTGGACAACCGACGTAAAAAGCTTCGCTGCGCTGGCGATCGCGCTTTGCTACATCGCGCCGGCGACGGCCGACGAAGCGCAGGTCGCGCGCGGGCGCTATCTCGTCGGCATCACCGGCTGCTCGGACTGCCATACGCCGGGGGGCATGCTCGGCTCCCCCGACATGAACCGCTACCTCGGCGGATCGGACGTCGGCTTTTCGATTCCGACCCAAGGCGTGTTCGTCGGGCAGAACCTGACCCCCGACAAGGAGACCGGGCTCGGCCAATGGACCGCCGAGCAGATCGTCACGGCCATCCGCAAGGGCAAGCGGCCGGACGGAAGCGAACTCAGCGGCGTGATGCCCTGGGCGTCCTTTTCCAAATTGTCGGACGAGGACGCGTCCGCCATTGCCGCTTTTCTTCAGAGCGTCAAGCCGGTGAACAACAAGGTGCAGAGCTACAAATCGTCGGACAAGGTCCCGATTTCAGTGTCGGCCGTGCTGCCTCCGGACATCTACAACGCCCTGCCCGCCTCGCAGAAATAGGCGCCCTTCGTCCTTCGAGACGCCGCCGTTGGCGGCTCCTCAGGGTGAGGGCCTTTGTGCTACAGCCCCATCTTCCCGCCTCATCCTGAGGGGCCCGCAAAGCGGGCGTCTCGAAGCACGAGCCGACCCCTCAGTTCTTCGGGCGCAGTTCGAGCCCGACGCCCTTGTTGACGAATTCGAGCGTGTAGGCCTTCTTGTAGTCGATTCCGGCCTTGACGACGCCGGCCTTGACCATTTTCTCGTAGAAGTCGCTCCACCGTTGGTCGGTCATCGCGCCGATGCCCTTGGTCAGGGTGTCGCCCGAATCGACGATGCCGTGTTCCTTGATCTTGGCGATCGAGAAAGCGATCTGTTCGTCGCTCATCTCGGGATTGTCGCGCTTGATCATCGCGTTCGCCTTGGCGTTGTCGTGGTAGAGATAGTTATACCAGCCGATCGCCGAGGCGCTGACGAATCGCTGCACCATGTCCGGGTTCTTCTGATAGATCTCGCGGCGCGTGACGATCTGGGTCGAATAGGTGTCATAGCCATAGTCGGCGAGCAGGAATACATTGGGCTTGAAGTGACCCTGTCTCTCGATCTCGAAAGGCTCCGAGGTGATGTAGCCCTGCTGGATCGAATGCTTGTCGACAATGAACGGCGCCGAGTTGAAATTGTAGGGTTTGATGTTCTCGTCCTTGAATCCGTAGGCGGAACGCATCCAGGCCCAGAAGGTGTTGACTGCGCCCGCGCTGACGAAGGCGGGATTGGCGTTGGGCAGGGCCGCCCATTTGTCGAGGCCGACTCCCGGATGGGACATGAAGCACTGCGGGTTTTTCTGGAAGTCCGCCGCGACGGTGATCAACGGAATGTCGTTTTGGACGTTGAGGAAATCGCCGATCATGTCGCCACCCATGAAGAACTCGATCTTCCCGGCGATGAGCAGCATGCCCCCGTTCGACGCCGGGCCGCCCGGCAGGATGGTGACGTCGAGGCCGTTCTTCTCGTAGGTCCCGTCGACCAGCGCCTGGTAGTAGCCGCCCGCTTCCGGATCAGCGAGCCAGTTGGTGGCGAACGTCACCTTGTCGAGAGCGAAGGCCGGTTGTGCCAGGGCCGCCGCGCCCGCCAGGGCGGCGATGATCAACGCGCGCATTCAGTTTCCTCCAAATTACCGTTCCGGAGGCGCTTAAACGCTTGCGATGCCTCCCCTTCCGCCCGCCGAAATTCGCCGTTAAGCGGATCGCGCCGGCACCATAAACGGGCGTGCCGACAGCGTCGAATCCAAATTCACGCCATCGTAAAGCCTCAGAGCCGGGGCTGGCGTTGCGCTGCAATCGTCGCTGACCCGATTTGGCCCGCGCCCCTGCCCCGTCAAACGGAGTTCGCCCCATGCGCCTTTGGATCAAGGACCCGCTTGGAATCCTCGCATCGGACGCTGAGCGGGGGATCGTCGTCGAAGGGTCGCGAATTGTCGAATGCGTTGCGCGCGGCGAGGCGCCGGCCGAACCCTGGGGCGCGACCTTCGACGCCTCGCGCCACGTCGTCGTGCCCGGCCTGATCAACGCGCACCACCACTTCTACCAGACTCTGACCCGCGCCCACCCTGCCGGCTTCGGCAAGGACCTGATCGCCTGGCTCGTGGCGATGGAGCGCGTCTGGGAACGGATGACCCCAGACGCTTTGCGGGTCGCCGTCCGCATGAGCCTGGTCGAACTTCTCCTGTCCGGCTGCACGACGGCGGCCGATCACCACAATCTCTTTCCGCCGGGCCTCGAACGCGCGATCGACATCGAGGTCGAGGAGGCGACCAAGCTCGGGCTGCGCATGACGGTCACGCGCGGCTCGATGGGGATTTCGGAAAAGGACGGCGGTCTGCAGCCCGATTCGATCGTCCAGGATTCAGACGCCATTCTCGAGGACAGCGAGCGGGCGCTCCGCGCTTTTCACGATCCGGCGCCCGGTTCGATGATCCGGGTGGCGCTCGCGCCCTGTTCGCCGCTTGCCGTTCCGCAGCGCGTTCTGACCGAATTGGCGAAACTCGCCCAAAAATACGACGCCGGACTGCACTGCCACCTCTGCCAGTCGCCCGAGGAGGACGCCTACGCCATGCAGACGTTCGGCAAGCGCTCGGTCGACCTCCTGGAGGAAGCGGGCTGGCTTGCGCCCCGAACCTGGATCGCCCACGGCATCCATTTCAACGACGACGAAATCGGCCGGCTCGGGCGCGCCGGGGTTAGCGTCGCCCATTGCGCCGCCGCCGACATGGCGTTCGGGGTCGGCATATGCCCGACCAGGGAGCTGGAGGCCGCGGGCGTCGCGATCGGTCTAGGCGTGGACGGCTCGGCCTCGAACGATTCATCCAACATGATGGAGGCGGCGCGCCATGCGCTCATGCTTCAGCGCCTCCGCTACGGCCATGCCGCCGTGAGCCCCTACGACGCGCTCAGATGGGCGACCGAGGGCTCGGCGCGCTGCCTCGGTCGTGACGACATCGGCAGAATTGCGCCGGGAATGGAGGCCGACCTGGCGTTCTACCGGCTCGACGAGCCACGCTTTTCCGGCGCGCAGGACCCGATTGCGGCGCTCGCGCTCTGCGGCGCCCATCGCGCCGACCGCGTCATGGTCGCCGGCCGCTGGCGGGTGATCGAGGGCGCGCCGGAGGGGGTTGACCTTGCGGCGCTGGTCGCGAAGCACAAGACAGCGGCCAAAGTTTTCGCGTGAGGGCTTGGCCCAGCGCGAGTCAGACTTTGATTCCTCCGCCTCCAGGCAACCCGCGCATCCTTCCTCTTTCGCGACGCCCATGCTCGTTTTGTATCACATTCTGTATCACATCACTGTTCAGATGCCGACGAAACCAAAGCAGCCAGTCTGGCTGTCGGGCTCCACCAGGCAACACCAAGAGTCGTGATTTCCTATCGCGCGCGCCTCCTCGATACCGCCCGCTCGACATAGAAACGCGCGATTCGCTCGACCCACCAGCCGAACGCGCCGCCCACCAGACCTGCCGGAATCAGGAGCCATAGAGACGACGAATAGACCGCTGAGATCGCGACCGCGATCGCGCCGAAGGCCAGCGCCACCCAGGTCGAGAATTCCGCCGAGCCGCTTTTCACGTTCGTCACCGGCCGGCCCCCGCTCGCCGCCGCGCAGACGTTCCAAGACAGCTCAAAGCCCCTCCCCTCCGTCCACCGTCAGCACCTGCCCGCCGATGTGACGCGCCCGGTCGCCGCACAGAAACAGCACCGCATCGGCGATGTCGTCGACGTCGGCGATCCGCCGGGCGGGAATGGACGCGAGCATCGCCGCTTCGTCGAGCCGGCCGGCGCGGAAGTCTTCGATCACCCCCTCCGTCGCGACATGGCCGGGCGCGACCGCGTTGACCCTGAGGCTCGGCCCCCATTCGAGCGCCATCGAGCGGGTCAGGCTGTCGAGCGCCGCCTTCGACGCCGAATAGAGGCCGCAGCCGGGCGCCGGCCGGGCGCCGGCGATGCTGCTGACGTTGACGATCGCCCCGCTCCGCCCGCGCTCGAACGCCCAATGGGCGAAGGCGCGCGCGCACTGGAGCGGGCCGGCGAGGTTAGCGGCGAGAAATCGCGCCGCCTGCGCCGCGTCCGCTTCGATAAGGGGCACGAGCGCGAAATGCGCGGCGTTGTTGACGAGGATGTCGAGCGCGCCGAAGCGGTCGATCGTCGAAGCGACGATCCGCGCGCAGTCGGCCTCGACCGCGACATCCGCCTCGACCGTCAGAACCGGCGCGCCCGAGGCCTCCTCGATCGCCGCCGCGGAACGGGCGAGCGTCGCGCCCGTCCGGCCAGCGATCGCCACATGCGCGCCGTGTCTGGCGAAGGCGCGGGCGACGGCGAAGCCGATGCCCGCCCCTCCGCCGGTGACGATCGCGACCTTGCCGGCGAATTCGCGATTGGGAGCGTCAGTCATGGGGACGATAGACTCCACCTTCCCCAGCAAAGCTGGGGAAGGAAAACACGCCGCGACTCGAAGCGCCTCACGGCATCGCCTGGAAGCGCTTCGCGAGCGCGCTGATCTTGCGCGCCGTCTCGATGTCGAGATCGGTGATCTTCATGCCGGCGTCGTGCGTGCAGAACGCGAACGACACGATGTTGTACGAATTGTGGAACTCCGGATGATGGTTCATGACCTCGGCCTCGATCGCGATCTCGACGATGAAGGCGATCGCGTCGCGGAACGTCTTCAAGGCGAAGGTCGCCTCGATGTTGGGCGCCTTGACCGACCAGTCCGGCAGGTCGGCCAGAGCCGTACGGATCTCTTCGTCGCTCAGTATCCTGTAGTGCGCCATGATGATGCTCCTTCCTCGTTTGTCCTTGCCTTCACTGCGAAGCCGCCTCCGCTCGCGGCTTGTCGAGCTCGACGATCGCCTGCTCGAGCGACGCCGGCGAAACCCGGACGACCGAGCCAGTATAGGGCTTGTTGAACTCGAGGATGAGAAAGATCGCGAGCCCGACCGAAACGGCGCCGAGAACCAGCATGGTCACCGCCATCGGGTTGAGCTTCGACAAGAGCCCCATGCCGCCGAACATCAGGCACGACCAGGCCGTCACCGCATAGATCAGCGGCCAAGGGACCGGCGTCGCCGCCTGCAGCGACATCAGCAGCCGCTGCTCGCCGATGAAGGCGTAGTTGGCCCGCGCCGCGGCGAGCAGTTGCGTCTGCGCCGGGGTCTTGGGCTCGAGTTTGTCGAAGAATTTGTTGAGGTCGCCCATCGCCTTGTAGGAGGCGCCGTAGGCTTCGGCGCGCGATGTGTCGTCGCCCCAGAACTGCTCGTGCGCCCAGACGAGGTCGCGCCGCAGGAGCTCGCGCCCGGCGTCGCCCTCCGGCCCGTACTGGCGCATTTCGAGATCGAACTCGAGGGCGCGCGCGGCGATCGTTTGCAGCTCGGTCTGCTGGGTGTTGTAGACGCCGAAGGCGGTCCAGATCAGGAGGCCCAGAACCAGCGCGAGAAGCAGGGTCAGAAGCCCGACCACCCCTCCGATCATGTCGCGCGACCGCTCGGCGGTGTGGCGCTCGGCCAGCCATCTTTGCAGGAGGAGGCCGATGAACCCGCTCGCCGCAATCAGCCCTCCGACGACGGCCGCAATGGACAGCGAACTCATGGGCGCAGCGCCTTTCGTCTTACGTGCGCAAGGCGTGCCACGTTATCGGCCGTGCGTCCAGCGGCGCCCCGGCCGAACCCGTTCGACGAGCAACCCTTGACGGCCGGCCGTCGGACGGCGAAGTCTACGCTCATCCGGCGCCTTGGCGCCAAGAAAAACGTTCCACGGGAGAAACGCATGAAGGTTGATTTCATCATCGATGGGGTGAATGTCGGCGCGGTTTCGGGCTCCACGTTCACACGGCGCGATCCCGTCACCGGCGCGGTGGCGAGCGAAGCGGCCGCGGCGAGCGAGGCCGACGTCGCAACAGTCGTCGAGGCGGCGCATCGCGCCTTTCCGGCCTGGTCGCAGACGGGCCCCAGCGAACGCCGCGCCCTGCTCCTGAAGTCCGCTGACCTTCTCGAGCAGCGGACGGCCGATTTCGCCAAGGCGATGACCGAGGAGATCGGCGCAACCGGCCCGTGGGGCGGCTTCAACGTCTTTTTCGCCGCGACCCTTCTGCGCGAAGCGGCGGCGCTGACGACGCAGGTCACCGGCGAAATCATTCCTTCCGACAAGCCGGGCGTGCTGTCGCTCGCCGTGCGCCAGCCGGCCGGCGTCGTGCTCGGCATCGCGCCGTGGAATGCGCCGGTCATCCTGGGTGTGCGCGCGCTCGCCGCGCCGCTCGCCTGCGGCAATACGGTGATCCTGCGCTCGTCGGAAGTCTGCCCGAAGACCCACAGCCTGATCGTCGAGATCATGAACGAGGCCGGCTTCCCCAAGGGCGTCGTCAACCTGATTTCCAACGCGCCGCAGGACGCGCCGCAGATCGTCGCCGCCCTGATCGCCCACCCTGCCGTCAAGCGCGTCAACTTCACCGGCTCCTCGCGGGTCGGCAAGGAGATCGCCAAGCTCTGCGCCGAGCACCTGAAGCCCGTCCTGCTCGAACTCGGCGGCAAGGCCCCGCTCGTCGTCCTCGCCGACGCCGACATTGACGCCGCGGTCGACGCGACCGTGTTCGGCGCTTTCATGAACCAGGGCCAGATCTGCATGTCGACCGAGCGGCTGGTGGTCGACGAGGCGATCGCCGACGACTTCGTCGAGAAGCTCGCGAAGCGCGCGGCGGCGCTCCCGGCGGGCGACCCGCGCGGTCCCGTCATCCTTGGGTCGCTGGTCAGCCTCTCGGCAGCCGAGCGCATGGACGAACTGATCGCCGACGCGACGGCCAAGGGCGCGGTCGTCGTCTGCGGGGGAAAGCGCAACGGCTCGATCGTCGAGGCGACCATCGTCGACCGCGTCACGTCGGAAATGCGGATCTATCGCGAGGAATCGTTCGGGCCGGTGAAGCCGGTGATCCGCGTCAAGGGCGACGAGGAGGCGATCAGGGTCGCCAACGACACCGAATACGGACTGTCCTCGGCCGTCTTCAGCCGCGACATCCAGCGGGCGCTCGCGGTCGCGAGGCGGATCGAAGCGGGCATCTGCCACATCAACGGGCCGACGGTGCAGGACGAGGGGCAGATGCCGTTCGGCGGCGTCAAGGCCTCGGGCTATGGACGATTCGGCAGCAAGGCGGTGATCGCCGAGTTCACCGATTTGCGCTGGATCACCATCGAAGGGCCGCAGCACTATCCGTTCTGAGGCGGGCGCGCTCTCGAAAGCGGCGGTGGCGCTTCTTCGATCGCCACCGTCACGTCGTTCAGCCTCCCGTGCAGTTCCTCCGCGCTCTCGCGGTAGAGGAAAGGCGCGAGCAAATCCTTGATCAGGTAGGAGAGCGGCTTGCCGTCCTTGTCGTAGTCTGCGCCGTAGACGAGAAACGAATGGTCGTCCGTTCCGGCGACCACCGCCCTGCCCTGCGCGAGCGATCGGTGGATCAAGTCGATGAGCCGGTCGAGATTCGCATACATGACTAGAGTCTCCGCCCGGGCGTCCGGATCGCGCGACGGTCCCCAGCCCTCGGCACCGTCGCGAGACCGGTCGAACTCCACCCACTGGTGCCAGCCGAGGACCGCCCTCGCCAGCTCGTCCGGGCGGATCGTTTCGCCGTCGAAATGGGTGACGCGCGGCGGCTCGCCAAGGGCGGCCTTGATCTCTGTATCGAGCACATCCAGCTTCTCTTCCGAATCGGCGGCGCGAGACAGCTTGTCGTCGATGGAGGAAAAGATCGGCTCCGATTCCACGATGTCGTGGAAATCGCCGCGCGCCACGAGGCCTCTCTGCTGGATAAGCCGAAGCGCCTCGACCGCAAGGCCGCCGTCCTCGAGTTTGGCCAACTCGCCGCGGATGCGGCGGGTGAACCGGTCGGCGATCGAGCCGACCTGCAGGGCGGCGCGCGACAGGTCGATGCGCGACCCGGGATGACGGGCGAGATAGTTCGTCTCCAGCATGCTGAGCGTTGCATAGACCCAGCAGAGATCGGAATCGCCCTGGTCGAGAGGCGAGGTGATCGGCAGGGCGTAGCGCTCCGCCGCCTCAGGCGCCGTTCGCCCCAGCCCGTCGTCGAACGGCAGGTAGGACGCCGATCGGAGCTCTCCCGACAGCAGGCCCGCGCAGGCAAGGCACAGGATGAGGATAAGCCGTTTCACCACCCGTCCGCGAATGTTTGCGCCAGCGCCTATGACGCCTCCCGCAACTGGCCGCCGGATGGATCGGCCGCCTCAACGCGGGGGAGCGCTTTTCGGTTCCAATTGCGGCGCCGATTGGGCTCGCGAGCGACTTTTCCCGATCGAGGATGAGAAGAACCTGTGGTTCGTCAGCGAATTGAGGCGAACGGCCGCGGCTTCGATCTTGTCGTTGGACGCACCCGCGCAAGCGCAGTTTGATCCGGGCGCGGTCGGCCTGTGAGCCGCGTCACTGCGGGTCGCGACGAGTGAGCGCTACGTCCCGTTCGCCAGATCGAGTTGGCTGTCGAATCGACACTAATTATCGGGAGATAGCAGATGAGCGATCGCAAAGTATTTCACGATAGCATAACGGTATTACCGCAACAGCAGGGGGTCACGCCGCAAGGACTCATTGTCAATGCGGCGAAGCAGGAAGCGCGCGACCAAAGGATGGACGTGCTTTTCTCGCTCGAAATCCCATCGAAGGACGATCTCGAGAAACAGGTTGCGTCGGGAGCGGTGCTCTCCGCAGACGAGCTCGCCAAGAAATATTCGCCGAGACCAGCCGACGTAGAAAAGCTGAAAAAGTGGCTCATCGGACAAGGGTTCAAGGTCACCGGACAAAGCGCCGACGGGACGAGCCTGTACGCCAACGCGACAGCCTCACAAATTGAGCAGAGTCTTGAGGTCAAAATGGTGCAGGTGACCCGGGACGGGATCACTTACACCGCTGCTCAGAACGCGCCGAGCCTCCCGTCGGACGTGGGCGCGCCGGTTCATGCCATCATCGGTCTGCAACCCTTCCGCCAGATGAACAAACACAAGGCTCGAACGCTGGCCGTACACAATCGTTCGACGCTTGACCGCAATGGTCAGCCGGTGCCGAACATCGCCAATACTCCGCCGTACCTCGTCAGTGAGATCCTGAAGGCGTATGACGGAGACGGGGTCGGCGTGACGGGAAAAGGGCAGACCATAGCGATTCTTATCGATACGTTTCCGAATGATGCGGACCTTACGGCTTTTTGGACAGCCAACGGAGTAAACACTGATCTTACAAGAATAAAAAAGATCAAGACCGGCAGCGGCCATCTGCCGACTCCCGAGGGGGAAGAGACCCTCGACGCGTCCTGGACCAGCGGCATCGCCCCCGACGCTACTATCAAAATCTACGCGACCGGTTCACTTCAATTTGTCGCGCTCGATCACGCTCTCAATCGGATCATCACCAACTCCTCGAGCGATCCAAGTCTGAGGCAGTTGTCGATCAGCCTCGGACTGGGCGAGACATTTCTGGGCGGGCCAAATGGCGAAATCGCCACCCAGCACCAGAAGTACCTCAAGCTGGCCGCATTGGGCGTGAACGTGTTTGTTTCCAGCGGTGACGCCGGATCCAATCCTGGTCCTGACGGTCACCATTCAAATGGCCCGCTTCAGGCCGAGTACGCCGCCTGCGATCCTGCAGTCGTCGGGGTTGGCGGAACAAGTTTGAATCTCAACACTTCAGACGGGACAGTTGGGTCCGAAGATGCGTGGACGGGGAGCGGAGGAGGCGCCAGCAAGATCTTCAACCGCCCGCCCTGGCAAAAGGGAAGCGGCGTGCCCGCAGACAATCACCGGTTTGCTCCCGATGTCAGTCTCGCGGCCGACCCCAACACGGGGGCTTTTCTCGTCTTAAATCATCATCCACTTGGAATTGGCGGGACCAGCTGGAGCGCTCCAGTTTGGGCAGGCATATGCGCCCTGATCAATGAGGCGCGCCAGAAGAGGGGGATGGATTCGCTTCCCTTCCTTAACCCTCTCATCTACCCCTTGCTTGGAACGTCATGCTTCCGCGACATTACCTCCGGAAACAACGGCGGGCTAAGCGCCCAGGCAGGTTACGACGAGGTCACGGGGCTCGGGACCCCGAACGTCAGGGCGTTGCTGGCGAAACTGAGCGGCGCCCGGCCACAAGCCACCGCGGCCGTTCAGTCCGCGAAGGCGCGTAAGGAACACGCCTAAAACCGAGTCTGCTTCAATCCAGCTTTACCAAGCTGGATTGAAGTCCTCATCCACAACCGGTTGGCAGCCGCGCTTTGAGCGCGTCGAGCGTGTCAGCCTCGGCGACCGGCTTGTCGCGCCGCCAGCGGAGCATGCGGGGAAAGCGGACGGCGATGCCGCTACGGTGCCGCTTGCTCGGCGCGATGCCCTCGAAGCCGAGTTCGAACACCTGGGTCGGCGTCACGCTGCGCACCGGGCCGAAGGTCTCGATCGTGGTGCGCCGGACGATCGCGTCCATGTCCCTCATCTCGGCGTCCGACAGGCCTGAATAGGCCTTGGCGAAGGGCACGAGCTCGCGGCCGGGCGCGCCTTCTTCAGCGCTCCAGAGGGCGAAGGTGTAGTCGGAGTAGACGCCCGAGCGGCGGCCGTGGCCGCGCTGGGCGTAGATCAGCACCGCATCGACGCTCATCGGGTCGAGCTTCCATTTCCACCAGACATTCGTCCGGTCGTCGCCTTTGCGCCGTCCGACCCCATAGGCGCCGTCGCGCGCTTTCAGCATCAGCCCTTCGCGGCCCAGAGCGCGCGCCTGCTCGCGGATGACGGCGAGCCCGGCCCAGTCGTTGGCCGAGACCGTCGGGCTCAGCCGCAGCGGCAGGCGCTCGCCGCGCTCGCGCGCCGAGCCGAGCGTCCGCTCGACCAGATCTTCGAGACGCGCCCGGCGCTCGCGCTGCGGCTCGCCGCGGATGTCGCGCCCCTCCCATTCGAGGAGATCGTAGGCGATGAAGGCGGCCGGCAGCTCCCGCATCGTCTTGTCGGACACGACCTTGCGGCCGAGCCGTTGCTGGAGGCTGGCGAACGGCGCGAGGCCGTCGAGCGAGTTGGGGGAATCCCCTCCCTCCGGCGGCGCGAGCACGACGAGCTCGCCGTCGAGCCCGACGCCGTTGGGCAGCGCCCGGACCAAAGGTTCGAGATCGGGATAGGCCTCGGAGATCAGTTCCTCGCCGCGCGACCACAACCGCCAGTCGTCGCCGCGCCTGAGGAGCTGCGCCCGGATGCCGTCGAACTTCCATTCGATGATCCAGTTCGACGGCGCCCCGAACGTCTCCTGCATCGACTCGACGGACCCCTGCCAGGACTGGGCGAGATAAAAGGGATAGGGGCGGCCGGCGTCGAGCGCGACCGCCTCCGCATCCGCCACCTCGGCGACCAAAGCCTCGAAATCGTCGGCCGACGGCGCTCGCCTCGCCTGCGCATAACCGATCATCCGTTGCGCCATGCGGCTCTCCTCGACCCCCGCGACTTCGGCCAGCGCCTTCACCACCTGCAGCCGCGACACGCCGATGCGCAATTCCCCGGTGATGAGCTTGAAAAAGGCGAGCCGCTGGTCGACGGGAAGCTCGGCCGCCCATTGCTTCAACCGCGCATATCGCGCTTCCTCCTCGAGGGCGGGCAGCGCAAGAAGGCGCTCGCGCATCCAGCGGTCGAGCGAAACCTCCTCGCCGGCTGCGCCCTCGGGCAAAAGCAACGACAGGGTCTCGGCAAGATCGCCGACGCTCGAATAGCATTCCTCGCACAGCCACTCCGGCATTCCGGAGCCTTCGACCGCGAGGCGCCACAGGAGCCGCGTCGGGACCGTCTGGCGCGGCTTGCCGCCAGCGAGGAAGTAGACCATCCAGGCGGCGCTCGCCCATTGCACGGGATCGCCCTTGGCGGCGGCGAAGGCATCGATGAGCGCTGTCTGCTTCGCCCGGATCGAAGTCGCCGAGTTCGAGCCGCCGGTAGAGATCGGAGAAGGCCTTCACGCCGCGCTCTCCGGCGCCTCAGCGTCGGCGGCCGCTTCTTCTTCCTCGCCGTAGGGCGTCGGCAGGATGCGCGCATCGAGGCCCTTCTCGCGCAGATACCGCGTCAGCGGCGCGACGGCGCCGTGCGTCGCGAGCACCCGTTCCGCGCCGGTGGCCTCGATTGCGCGGAGAAGCGCTGGCCAGTCGGCGTGATCGGAGAGCGCAAAGCCGCGGTCGAGCCCGCGCCGCCGGCGGTTGCCGCGCACTTGCATCCAGCCGCTCGCCAGCGCGTCGGAATAATCGCCGAAGCGTTTCAGCCAGGGGCTCGCCATCGCCGAAGGCGGCGCCACGATCAGCACGCCGGCGAACCTGCGCTTGCAGTCGATATCGCCAACGAGGCGCGTCGGCGGCAGGGCTGCTCCCGCCTGCCGGTAAAGCGCGTTGATCGGCTCGACTGCGCCGTGGCAGACAATCGGCCCAATCGACGAATCGACATGCGCAAGGACCCGCTGCGCCTTGCCGAGCGCATAGGCGAAGAGCACGCTCGCGCGGCCCGCGGCGGCGTTGTCGCGCCACCAGCCGTCGACGGCGGCATACGTCTCCGCCTGCGGGCGCCACCGGTAGATCGGCAGACCAAAGGTCGATTCGGTGACGAAGACGTCGCAGCGCTGCGGCTCGAACGCCGCCGCAACTCCGTCATCCTCGAGCTTGTAGTCGCCCGACGCGACCCAAACCTCGCCGCGATGCGCGACCCGGATCTGCGCCGAGCCCAGCACGTGCCCCGCCGGATGAAACGAGACCTCGACCCCGTCGCGGGTCCGGGTCTCGCCATATTCGACCGCCTCGATCGCCACGTCGCCAAGCCGCCTGCGAAGCAGCGGCACGGTCAAGCGATGGCAGACGTAGAGTTTCGCGCCGAAACGGGCGTGGTCGCCGTGCGCATGCGTGATCAGCGCCCGGCCGACAGGGCGCCAGGGGTCGATGTGAAAGTCGCCTGCGGCGCAGTACAGGCCGCGTTCCGTCGGAGCGATGAGGTCCATGCGAGCCAGAACGAACGGCGACCGCCGCCGGCCCTGTCATATAGGGACGCGCCCGCGATGCGCCACGTCACTGGAGGCGATCTTCAGTACCGGGCGCGGAGGCCGGCCGGACCCTCGCCGATGCAGCGAACGCCGAGCGCCCTCAACCGGGCGTCGCTTTCCGGCGAAGGCTCGCGATTGCCGGTCAGATTGGCCCTCAGCGTCGCCATGTCGCCGCACGCGGCATAGGGAAGCGTCGGCGCGAGGCTGTAAGGCCCCACCGGCGCCGCCGGCGCGAAGGGCGGCCCTGCCGCCGGTCCGTAAGGCTGTGGCGGCAACGTCGGCGCGCATCCGGACAGCAAGCCCGCCAGGATCGCCGGCAGGAGCGTCGCCGGTCTCGTCAAGCCAGGAATCTCGCGCACGGGGGCTCTCCAGTCGCCTCGCCAGCTGGCCACTCTCGAATCGCGTCGGTCGAGACCGCCGGCGCCCGCATTCGACCCGCCGGGGCTTGACCGAGCCTTGCCGCATCCCTGTCGCCCGCTTCGACCGGAGCGTCGGACGTTCCCTACTTGGCCTCCGGAATTCCCTGCCACTTCCCTGCTGCGCGTCGGAAAAGTCCCTGCTCCAATGAGCAGGGAATTTTCGCTGAGCGTTCTGATACCATTGATACTTTTCTGGGTGGATTTTGCCTTATTCGGCCGAAACGCGGGATTTTCCCTGCGCGCGGGGAACTCGGCCGCCGCCTTGACCGCCCGGGGCGCGAAGGCGGACGATGCGCGGCGGACAAGACTCGGGTGCGGTCGATGAGACGATGGAATGGCTGGGGCGAGGAGGCGATCGAGGCGCAATTGCCCGACGCGGGCCGGGATTTCCTCCGGGAACGGATAGGCGAAACCGCGGCGCCGAACGACGCGGCTCTTGCTGAAGTCCTCGCCGGCGTCCACCCTTCGCGGCTGCCGGACCACCGCCTGGTCAGCCGGGACGCGGAGGCGCGTCTGCGCGCGAGCCTCGGCCAGAGCCTCGAGGACTGGCTGCGCCTTCGCTTCGGCCGCCTCGGGCCCGTCGTCGACGGCGTCGCCTTTCCCGAAACCGAGGACGAGGTCAGGGAGCTGATGGAATGGGCCGGCGCCATCGGCGCGATCGCCATCCCCGTCGGCGGCGCGACGAGCGTCGTCGGCCACCTGACGCCAGGCCGCGGCGATAGCCCGTCGCTCGCCATCGTCATGGCCCGGCTTCGGCGGCTCATCCGGCTCGATCCCCTTTCTGAGCTTGCCACCTTCGAAGCGGGAGTGTCAGGTCCTGACCTCGAAGCGCAACTGCGGGCAGACGGCTTCACACTCGGTCACTATCCGCAAAGTTTCGACTACTCGACGCTCGGCGGGTGGATCGCCACCCGCTCGTCCGGACAGCAGTCGGCGCGCTATGGACGGATCGAGGCGCTGTTCGCCGGCGGGCGGATCGAGACGCCGACCGGCGCGCTCGACATCCCGACATTCCCCGCATCGGCTGCCGGCCCGGACCTGCGCCAATGGGTTCTGGGATCGGAAGGCCGGATCGGAATCCTCACCCGCGCCACGATGCGGGTCACCCGCCTGCCGGAGCGCGAGATGTTCCTCGGCACTTTCCTGCCGTCCTGGGAAGAAGGCGAGAGGGCGACGCGCGAATTGGCGCAAGGAAGGCTCGGCCTGTCGATGACGCGCCTCTCCAACGCGGTCGAGACCCAGGCGACCCTGCAACTCGCGGGCGGCGGCCGGGCGGTCGGCTGGCTCGAGCGCTACCTTTCCCTGCGCGGCTGCCGGGACGACAAGGTCTTTCTCCTGATCGGGCTCACGGGTGGATCGGCGCAGGTCGAGGCCATGCGGGCGCAGGCGGCCGCCGTGCTGCGCCGGCATCGGGCGGTTTCAACCGGATCGCTGCTCGGAAGGAAATGGCGCGCGAACCGCTTCAGAAGCGCCTATCTGAGGAACGCCCTGTGGTCGGCGGGATACGCGGTCGACACGATGGAGACGGCGGTCGACTGGCCGCGCGTACGGGCGATGATGGAGGCGATCGAGACCGCGGGGCGCGACGCCCTGGCGAGGTTCGGCGAGATCTGCCACGCCCAGACCCATCTCTCGCATGTCTATCCGCAGGGATCGAGCGTCTATTCGACCTTCGTGTTCCGCATCGGGCCGGACTTCGACGCCAGCCTCAAGCGCTGGCGCGCGCTCAAAGCCGCGGTCAGCGAGGCGATCGTGCGCGAGGGCGGCACGATCTCCCACCAGCATGGGGTGGGCAAGGATCATTCCCGATATCTGGCGGCGGAGAAGGGCGAACGCGGCCTCCGCGCGCTACGCGCGATGGTCGAGCATTTCGATCCCGCCGGCGTGCTCGATTCCGGCGATCTTCTGCCGGAGCAAGTGCAATGAACCGGGTCGACAGTCTCGCGCGCTTGCGGGATGGGCCGCCGCTCGACGCGCTGATTGTCGGCGGGGGCATCACCGGCGCGGGCATCGCGCTCGAGTTCGCGCGTGTGGGCTTGCGGGTCGGGCTCGTCGAGGCGCGCGACTACGCCAGCGGGACGTCGTCGCGCTCGTCGAAGCTGGTGCATGGCGGCTTGCGCTATCTCGCCCAGGGCGACATCCGCCTGACGCGCGAATCCGTGCGCGACCGCACCGAACTGTTGCGCGCCGCGCCGGGCCTGGTAAGGCCGCTCGGCTTCCTGCTGCCGGTGCGCGCCGGCGACACGTACGGCCGTTTTGTCCTCGGCGTGGGGCTTACAGCCTACGACTTCTTCGCCGGCGCCCGCACGCGCCGCTGGCACGACGCGGAATCGCTGCTCGCGGACGCGCCCGTTCTTTCGCCGAAGGGGTTGAAGGGCGGCTGGTCCTATCTCGACGCCGGGACCGACGACGCGCGCCTGGTTCTGCGAGTTCTTGCGGAAGCGCGCCGCTGCGGCGCGCTGACCGTCAACCGCGTCGCCGCCCAATCGCTGACGCTCGGTGCGAACGGCGTCGACGGAGTTTTGCTCCGCGACGAAGTCGAGGGCCGTTCGTTCGAGGTCAAGGCCCGCTGCGTGATCAACGCCGCCGGTGTATGGTCGGATCGCCTGCGCGTCGAGGTCGGGGGCAAGCCGAAGCTGCGGCCGCTGCGCGGCAGCCACCTGCTGTTCGAGGCCTGGCGCTTTCCGCTGGCGCAGGCGATCGCCCTGTTTCATCCCGACGACCGCCGATCCCTTTTCGCGGTTCCCTGGGAGGGATCCACCCTTATCGGCACGACGGACGTCGATCACCGCGACGATCTCGATCGCGAGCCCGGCATTACGCGCGCGGAGTTCGACTATATTCTGAAGGCGGCGCGATCGGAGTTCCCGAACCTGGACCTCACCGAGGCGGACGTCGTGTCGACGTGGTCCGGAGTGCGCCCCGTGGTCTCCTCCGGATCGAACGTCGATCCGTCGAAGGAGACCCGCGACAGCCTCATTCTCGAAGAAAACGGCCTCATCACCGTCACCGGCGGCAAACTGACGACCTTCCGCTCGACGGCGCTAGCAGCCCTGCGGCAAGCGGGGGATCGATTTCCGGAGCTGAAACGGACGCATGCGGGGACGCAGCTCTTCGCCGCACCGTCTCCCGCGACGATCGAGGCCTTGCGCGACGCGCCGCCCGGGCTCGCCGCGCGCTGGCTCGCGCGATACGGGGACGATGCGATCGAGGTCGTGCGCTGCACATGCGAAGGCGAACTGCGGACCATCCGCCATACCGGCGCGGCCTGGGCGGAGCTGCGCTGGGCCTCCCGCTCCGAGCAAGTCGTTCATCTCGACGACGTCATGTTGCGCCGGACGCGCCTCGGACTGCTGCTGCGCAACGGCGCAGCGGAGCTCCTGCCGCGGGTGAAGGACATCGCTCAGAGCGAACTCGGCTGGAGCGACAGCCGCTGGTCCGAGGAGGTCGCGGCCTATACGGAACTGATTGCGCGCTGTTACAGCGTTCCACAGGCTCGACCATGACCACCGCGCGCGACGAACTCATCCTTGCGATCGACTGCGGCACGCAGAGCGTGCGCGCCCTCGTCGTCGATCTCGAGGGAAACATCCTCGCCAAGAGCCAGCAGGCATTGGATGCTTATTCTGTCGCACAGGAGGGGTGGCTCGAGCATGACGCCGAGGCGTTCTGGACGGCGAGCGCCGCCGTCTGCCGCGGCGTTCTTGCCGGTCGGCCGGACCTCAAGCCCCGCGTGAAAGGGATGGCGGTCACGACGCAGCGAGGATCGCTGACCCTCGTCGACAAATCGGGCAAGCCGCTGCGCCCTTTCATCATCTGGCTTGATCAGCGCCGCGCCCACCGCACGCCGCCCATTCCCGCCTGGTGGCGCCTCGCCTTCATGGCCGCACGTGTCAGCGGCACGGTCGACCATCTCGCGAGAGAAGCGGAGCTCAACTGGATCGCCGAGCACGAGCCGGAGCGGCTCAAGGGCGCCCACAAGGCGCTGCTGGTGTCCGGCTGGCTCAACTACCGGCTGACGGGACAATTCGTCGACTCGGTCGCTTCGCAGGTCGGCTACCTTCCGTTCGACTTCAAGCGCCAGACTTGGGCCAGGTCCTGGGACTGGAAATGGAGCGCGCTCGGCGCCCGGCGCGAACAGATGCCCGAGCTCGCGGCCGTCGGTTCCGTCCTCGGCGTCCTGACGAAAGTGGCCGCCGAGGCGACCGGGCTGCCGGAAGGGTTGCCGGTGGTCGCCGCGGCCGCCGACAAGGCCTGCGAGATCCTCGGGGCGGGCGCGATCACGCCCGACGTCGGCGCGGTCTCCTACGGCACGACGGCGACCATCAACGTGACGACGCCGCGCTACCTCGAGTCGACGCCCTTCATCCCGCCCTATCCGGCCGCCCTGCCGGGCCAGTTCGTCGTCGAAATCCAGATCTTCCGCGGCTTCTGGATGGTGAGCTGGTTCAAGCAGCAGTTCGGCCATCCTGAAGTCGCGGCCGCTCTGGCCGAGGGAGTGGCGCCGGAGGCCCTGTTCGACCGGCTGGTCAGGGACGTGCCGCCGGGCTGCCAGGGCCTGATGCTGCAGCCCTACTGGACCCCCGGCCTCCGCACCCCTGGGCCGGACGCGCGCGGCGCGGTGATCGGCTTCACCGACACGCACACGCGGGCCCACCTCTATCGCGCCATCCTCGAGGGTCTCGCCTATGCGCTGCGCGAAGGCGCCGAACGCATTCAGAAGCGGAGCAGGACCCCGATTGCAAGCCTGCGCATCTCCGGCGGCGGCTCGCAGTCCGACGTCGCCATGCAGACGACCGCCGACATCTTCAACCTGCCCGTGTCGCGGCCTCACACCTTCGAGACCGCCGGCCTCGGCGCCGCGATTGCGGCCACCGTCGGGCTCGGCCTGCACCGGGATTTTCCGTCCGCCGTCGGCGCGATGACGCGGCTCGGCGCGACCTTCGAGCCCAACCCGGCGAACGCCGCGCTCTACGAGGAGCTTTACGCGCAGGTCTATCTGCAAATGTACGGGCGGCTTTGGCCGCTGTACGAGCGGCTGCAGGCGATCCTCCGCCGGTCTCCCTAGCCCGACTTCGCGGATTGGGCCATTTTTCGGAGGCGCGTGTTTAGGAAATCAATACCTTGACCGCAAGGTCTTCACTACAAGACGGGTTGGGCCGGGAGGGCGGCGGCGAATTCGCTGCTCATTCCCTGATCGCCGGAGCATCAGCGGTTTTACCACGGAACCTTTCGATTTCGGGCCGAAACCGCAACAAAATCGGGGCGCCGCGCTCGTTTAGGATTTCAACCTAGAAACGGCAGTTAGCCGATGTGACGTTCATGTGTTCAGCGATATTTCGCGTTTGGGTTGCATCAGGTTGGCGCGAGGCGGGGCGGGGCGCGGACGAGGCGTCCGTTGAGGAAGGCCTGGAAGGCGCGCGACAGAATCGCCCGCCAGGTTCGCAGGCGGGTCAACTGCTCCGCATTTTTGGCGAGGCCTCGCAGGAAGGTGGCGACGGCGGCGAGCGCCCTAGCGTAAGCGGGAGACCCCCCGACTATGCCGGGGTGGCAGTAGCAGTTTGACGTTTCCGGCAGTCCACCGGTGAAGTTCCAACGTGAGCAGCCACTCACACGAAAGGAACTCCACCGATGGACGAGTACGAGAGCCTAAGCCACACGACTTGGGACTGCAAATATCATGTTGTCTTCATACCGAAATGTCGACGCAAGACGCTGTATCAGGAGTTGCGCCGGCATTTGGGCGAAGTGTTCCGCAAGCTCGCGCTTCAGAAGGACTCGAAAGTTGAGGAAGGGCATCTGATGCCCGATCACGTGCACATGCTGCTTTCGATTCCACCGAAATATGCGGTGTCGCAGGTGGTCGGCTTCATCAAGGGCAAGAGCGCGATCCACGTGGCCAGGGTTTATGGAGAGCGCCGACGCAATTTCGTCGGGCAACACTTTTGGGCCCGCGGCTTTTTCGTGAACACGGTCGGGCGTGACGAGGAAGCGATCCGCGCCTACATCCGCAATCAAGAGAAGGAAGACCAGAGGCTCGAACAGATGAACCTCTGGCGTTGACAACGCCACCTTCAGGTGGCGCCAACTCAAGGGGGCGCGTTAGCGTCCCCTCCTACCGCTTCGAGCGGTTCACTTCGTAAAGCCCCCGGCTTTGCCGGGGGATACTTACCGGCGGCCTCGGCCTTGGCGTGCGAACTAGCGCCACAGCCAGTTTGCGCGCCATGGCGACGATGGCGATGCGCCGCACGCGTCCCTTCCGGTCGCCGACGCGCTCACGGAACCACTTCGAGAGCGCGCTGTCGGGCTGACGCCTTCGCCACAGCCACGCCAGTTCGATCATCGCTTTGCGCGCCCGGCTGTTGCCGGCTTTGGCGATCCCCTGATCGCGCGCCATGTCGCCGCTCTGGAACGGCGAAGGCGCGAGCCCGATGTATTGCCCGACGCCGCGCCGGTTCCGGAACGTTCGATAAGAGACCTCGCCGGCGAGCACCGTGCTGAAGCGCACGCCGACGCTCTTGAGCCTGAAGAGCTGTGCGGCCTTGGCCTGGACTTGGCTCGGCGCAGCCGTGACCGCGCGTTTCCGATTGGCCGCCTTGAGCTCGAGCGGAACGATCTGCGCCGCCATCTCCGCTTCGACCTCGGCGATATCGTCGATGATCCCGGCCAGACGGCGGCATTCGCGCCCGAGTTCGGACTTCAGCCTCGGCGCAATCGCCAGCTCCGCCAGCCGCTCCAGCCGGTCGGCCGCCAGCGGGTCAAAATCGCGAACCCCCTGGGCGAACAGCAACCCCTTCACCCGGTTGCCGTGCGACGTCCGTTCCTTGACGAGCCGCTCGTATTCGCGATGCGGCCGCTTGGCGTCCTCTTCCTCAAGGGTCGGAACCTCAACCGCCGGCAGGCGTCGCGTTCGCCCCTCACAAGACGCGAAAGCGTCCGCACCAGCTTGTCAACGTCCACGCCGTCCGACTTCACCCGCCGCGCTCGCCGGTCAGCCGCCACGCTCGCCGGATCGATCTCGTAGACGTTGTATCCCGCCACTTTCAGCGCGCAATGCAGCCAGTGGCCGTCGCGCCCGGCCTCAAAGCAGATATCGACCCGGACCGGAACGCCGGCGCGCTGCTCTTCGACCGCCGCCACCCGCATCAACAGCGCCAGAACTCATGCCCGACGACGGGCGCAATCTGCTGAACAAGCATGGTTGATCCTCTGTTCGGGTTTGTACGCTTCGATCATAGGACTCAAAGCGCTCGTCGCCGCATAGGATCTGTTCCGCCAACAAATGTCCCTGATCCCCGCAAAACAGCGTATTCGCATGCAACACGCTCAAATTATGAAGCATCTGAGGACTCCTGGGCGCGCATTTTCGGCCCTTCGAGGCCGAAAAAGCGAAGATCCCTTATAAAATCGCTGATCTTTCGGCGGATCAGGGAAAGAACAGCGATGCCGCCGTCAGGTCGCGACGGCGTTCAGGCAGGAGATGGCGCCGCGGGTCGAGGGGTGGGGATCGGGCGGCGGCAGGAGCCGAAGCACCCTCCCTCACCGGATCGGCGGCGCGTACTGCAGGCCGCCCTTGGTCCACAGCGCGTTCAGGCCCCGCTTGATCTTGATCGGCGAGCCCATGCCGACGTTGCGCTCGAAAATCTCACCGTAATTGCCGACAGCCTTGATCATGCGATAGGCCCAGTCGTTGGTGAGGTCGAGACCCTGACCGTAGTCGCCCTCGACGCCGAGCAGGCGCCGGACGTTCGGATTCGGCGACTTCAGCATCTCGTCAACGTTGGCCTGAGTCACGCCGAGCTCTTCGGCGGTGACGAGCGCGTAATGCGTCCACTGCACGATCTGGAACCAGGCGACGTCGTCCTTACGCACCGAGGGGCCGAGCGGCTCCTTCGAGATGATCTCCGGGAGAACGACGTGGTCGTCCGGCTTCGCCATCCTGAGCCGCTCCGAATAGAGGCCGGAAGCGTCTGTCGTGTAGGCGTCGCAACGCCCGGAGTCATAGGCCCTGGTCGCCTCCTCGTCGGTGGCGAAGTCGACCGCCTCGAGCTTCATGTTGTTGGCGCGGAAATAGTCGGCGAGGTTGAGTTCGGTCGTAGTGCCCTGCTGCACGCAGACCGACGCGCCGTCGAGCTTGAGCGCCGAGTTGATCCCGAGCGACTTGCGCACCATGAAGGCCTGGCCGTCGTAGAAATTGATCCCGGTAAAGAACATGCCGCTCGTCTGGCGCGACAGCGTCCAGGTCGTGTTGCGGATCAGCACGTCGATCTCGCCGGAGGCGAGAATTGTCGGCCGGTCTTTCGCGTTGATCGGGAGGAACTTGACCTTGTTCGGATCGTTGAAGATCGCAGCCGCGATCGCCCGGCACTCGTCGACGTCGAGGCCCTTGTAGACCCCCTGGTCGTCGGCCAGCGCGAACCCGGCTAGGCCGGGGTTCGAGCCGCAGATCAGCTGACCGCGCGCCTTCACCTGGTCGAGCGTTCCCGCAGTCGCCGAAAACGCGGCAAGGCTGGCGAGCGCGGCGCCGGCGAACCAGGTCCAAATCGATCGCATGAACAACTCTCCGAAAGATCGCGCTTCAGGGCGCGCAACTGGCTCGGACATTGTCGCGACGGGGGCCGGGGGTCAACCGACTGTCCGCGAAGCGCGGAACCGTGCTAGAGGCTCGCGTCTCCAATCCAACCACGAATCCAGGCCCATGGCGAAGCTGACCCACGAAACCCGCGCGTCCCTGAAGAGCCGTTCGCGGCTGGTGCTGCTCGGGCGGGACAGCGAGCAGTCGCAGGGGTTCGTCAATCTGCCGCCGTTTCGTGGTTCGACGGTCCTCTATCCGGACGTCGCCACGCTGAAGAGCCGAAACCAGCGCTATACCTACGGCACGCACGGCACTCCGACGACCGAGGCTTTGTGCGCGGCCTGGACCGACATTTCCGGCGCCGCCGGGACCGTCCTCGTTCCGTCGGGCCTCGCAGCGATCGTCGTGGCGATGATGACGGCGCTTTCCGCCGGCGATCATCTCCTCGTGACCGACTCGGCCTATGGTCCGGCCCGCGCCTTCGCCAATGCGACTCTGAAGCGGATGGGGATCGAGACCACCTATTACGACCCCGAGATCGGCGCCGGGATCGAAGCGCTGATGCGGCCGAACACCAGAGCGGTGCTGACCGAATCTCCGGGGTCGCAGACCTTCGAGATCCAGGACGTTCCCGCGATCGCCGCGGTCGCGCACGCGCACGGCGCCTGCGTTCTGATGGACAACACCTGGGCGACGCCGCTCTTCTTCGCTCCGCATGCGCACGGCGTCGACATGGCGATCGAGGCGGGCACGAAATACCTGTCCGGCCATTCCGACCTCCTGCTCGGTCTCGTGTCGGCCAACGAGGCGTGGTTCAAAAAGCTCCACCAGACGGCCGACCTGATGGCGATCCCCGCCAGCCCGGAAGATGTCTTTCTGGCGCTGCGCGGGATGCGCAGCATGGAGCTGAGGCTGCGCGAAGCCGAGCGGCAGGCGCTTGCGCTGGCCCGCTGGCTGGCGGGGCGGCCGGAGGTCCTCGCCGTCATCCACCCCGCCCTGCCCGATCATCCGGGCCACGCGCTGTGGAAGCGCGATTTCACCGGCTCGTCCGGCCTCTTCAGCGTGATCCTCAGGCCCGCGTCCGAGGCGGCGGTTGCGGCGTTCCTGGACGGGCTCGAGCTGTTCGGCCTCGGCTATTCCTGGGGCGGCTACGAGAGTTCTGGCGGTGCCGTTCGAGGCGCACCGGACCGCGACCCGCTGGACGCCGGGCGGCCCGACGATCCGGTTCAGCGTCGGCCTCGAGGACATCGAGGATCTGAAGGCGGATATCGAGCGGGGGTTCGCGCGGATGAAGGGCGTGCTGTGACCTGCGGAGGCCGCGCGCGGCCGAATTCCCGAGTTCCCTGGCAACAGGGACGTTTTCGCCGCCGCGCGAACGAAGTCGAGAATCGCGGCGTCGTGGATCGGCTCATAGGTTCCCTCGCCGCCGGCGACGACGAGGGTGTCGAGCGCCGGCGCCGACGCCAGCGCCTTCGCTTCTATCGAGACGCCCGCCGAGCTCGGCACCGCGCCCGAGCGGGTCGCGAGCACATCGAGACGATAGGCGCCCGGCGCATGCCGGCCGCCAATCTCGAAAGCGGAGATCGGCCCGGCGGCGTCGAGAAGCTGAAACCCGTCGAAGACGAGAAATCCGATATCGCGGGTCAAAGACTCTGCTTTTGGCGGATTTCGAGGGAACATTGTCATTTCCGCCAGGACCGTAACGAGCGATGCTCGCCTCGTCAAACCAGGAGCGCGAGCGATGCCCGAAAGAGACTTTCATATCGTCGAAACGATCTACCCCGGCATGACCCAACTCGACTTCACCGGACCGCACACGATTTTTTCCCGCATCCCCGGCGCTTCCGTGGTCGTCGCCTCGGCGGCGGGCGGCCCGGTCGAGTCGGACGGCGGGCTGGTGTTCGCCGGCACGCGGCCGATGGCGGAGGTCGAGCGATGCGACCTCCTGTTCGTTCCGGGGGGAATGGCGGCGACCGACGTCATCCACGACGAGGCGTTCATGCGGGAATTCCGCCGTCTCGCGGCAGGCGCGCGCTACCTGACCTCGGTTTGCACCGGTTCGATCGTGCTGGGCGCGGCCGGGCTGCTCAAGGGCAAGCGGGCGGCGTGCCATTGGGCGTGGCGCGACATGCTTCCGCTCTTCGGCGCGATCGTCGACGAGTTCCGCGTCGCGCGCGACGGAAACGTCATTACCGGCGGCGGCGTCACTGCCGGCGTCGATTTCGCCCTGGTGGTTGCAGCCGAAATCGGCGGAGAGACGCTGGCGCAGACGCTGCAACTCGCCGTTGAATATGCGCCCCAGCCGCCGTTCGACGCCGGTCGGCCAGAGACCGCTCCGCCCGAGGTTCTGGAGTTGGTCAAGGCGAGGCTGGCGACCCAGCTTCCGGCGCGGCGCGCCGCGGCGCACGCGGCGGCGGCAAAGCTCTGACGGCGATGGGCGGGCCTGTGTGGCCGCGCCGGACATGCTAGGCAGGAGCGTCGCGCGCCCTTGTGCGCTCCTTCCTGGCTTTTTTCGGCCCGCCGTCATGCGCCATTTCCTCATCGACACCGACACTGCCTCCGACGACGCCGTTGCGATCATCATGGCGCTCTCGGCTCCGGACGTGCGGGTCCTGGGCCTGACGATTGTCGCCGGCAACGTCGGCGTCGAGCAGGCGACGCGCAACGCGCTGCTGACCACCCACATCTGCGGCTCGGACGTCCCCGTTTTCATGGGCGCGCCAGCTCCGTTGATCCGCGCGCACGAGCACGCCCACTGGTTCCATGGGCGCGACGGCCTCGGCGATCACAGGTATCCTGCTCCCAGCCGCGCGGCCGAGGACGAGCACGCGGTCGACGCCATCCTGCGGCTTGCCCACGAGAATCCAGGGCTGACGCTGGTGACGCTCGGACCGCTGACCAATGTCGCGCTGGCGCTCGCGCGCGATCCGGCCCTCGCCGGGAAGATCGGCCGCTGCGTCGTGATGGGCGGCGCGCCCTGCTGCGAAGGCAACGTAACGCCGGCGGCGGAATACAACATCTGGGTCGATCCGGAGGCCGGCCGAGCCGTCTTCCGCTCTTCGCTGCCGATCGAGATGATCGGCTGGCACGTCTCGCGGGGCGATTCCGTGCTGAGCGACGCCGAGGTCGCCGCGATCGAGGCGCTCGGCACGAACAAGGCGCGCTTCGCGATCGAGTCAAACAGCCGCGCCCGCGAGGCCTATCGCATCCAGACCGGCGAGGTCGGACTGTCGCTTGCGGACCCGACCGCCATGGCGGTCGCGCTCGACCGCTCGGTCGGCCTCTCCTGGTCGCGTCATCGGGTCGCGATCGAATGCTCGAGCGAGCTCACCCGCGGCATGACCGTCGTCGACCGGCTCGGGGTCAATTCCGACGCGATCAACGGCCCCGTCTGGGGAGCCGCCGCCGGCGGAAGCGCGGGCGCCGACATCCTGTGGACCTTCGACTCGACCAAATTCAAGTCTATGCTGAAGGGCGCGCTGGCGCGTTTGTAGGTCGCAGTTTTCCCCTCACCCCGCTTGCGGGGAGAGGGTCGGGGTCAGGGGCTGCGCCAATTTCGATCGCTTGGCCCCGCCCCTCATCCGGCCGGCTGTCGCCGGCCACCTTCTCCCCACTAGCGGGGAGAAGGGGTCACACTGCGGGAGACCCTCATGGACCCAGGCCGCAACCTGCTCGGCGAGGCGACCTCGCCCTACCTGCTGCAGCACGCCGGCAATCCCGTTCACTGGCGGCCGTGGGGCGCTGAGGCCCTGGCGGAAGCAAAGGCCCGCGACTGCCCGATCCTGCTCTCGGTCGGCTACGCCGCCTGCCACTGGTGCCACGTGATGGCGCATGAATTGTTCGAGAACGCCGACACCGCCAGCAGAATGAACGAGCTGTTCGTCAACGTGAAGGTCGACCGCGAGGAGCGGCCGGACATCGACCACATCTACATGACGGCGCTCCACGCCATGGGCGAACAGGGCGGCTGGCCGATGACCATGTTCCTCGATCCCGAAGGCCGGCCGATCTACGGCGGCACCTACTGGCCGTCCGAGCCCCGCTGGGGCCGTCCCTCGTTCCGGCAGGTGCTGGAATCGGTCGCCGACGCCTGGCGGACGCGGCGGCCAAAGATGGAGGAGAACGGAGCCGCGCTGGCGGATCACCTGGCAAAGCTCTCGGCGCCGAGCGCGGGGCGCGCGCTCACGCCCGAAGACCTGACCAAGGTCGGCGACGGGCTCTTGAGCGCGGTCGATCCCGTTCACGGGGGCATCGGCGGCGCGCCGAAATTCCCCAACGCGCCGATCTTCCGCTTCTTCTGGAACGAGATGTTCCGCCGCCGCGAGCTGAGATTCGGCGAGGCGGTCCAGGCCCTGCTCGTCGCGTTGAATGCCGGCGGAATCTACGACCATCTCGGCGGCGGCTATGCCCGCTATTCGACCGACGCCCAATGGCTTGTGCCGCATTTCGAGAAGATGCTGTACGACAACGCCCAGATCCTCGAACTCCTGGCCCTCGTCCACGCCCGCTGGCCGGATCCTGTTTTCGCCGAACGCGCGCGCGAGACCGTCGGCTGGCTCAGGCGCGAAATGAGGGTCGCCGAGGCCTTCGCGGCTTCGCTGGACGCCGACCAGGACGGCGAGGAAGGCGCCTTCTACGTCTGGCGCGAGGAGGAGATCGACGCGGCGCTGGGCGACGCGTCGGCGCCGTTCAAGGCCGCCTACGATGTCACTGCCAGCGGAAACTGGGAGGGCCGCACCGTGCTCAGGCGGGTCGGGGCGCGAGACTCGGACGAGGACGAGAGCAGGCTCGCGGAGGCGCGCGCGAAACTCTCTGCGCTGCGCGAGCAGCGGCCGAGGCCCGGGCGTGACGACAAGATCCTCGCCGACTGGAACGGCCTCATGATCGCGGCGCTGGCGCGCGCGAGCGCCGTGTTCGGCGAGCCGACATGGTTCGCCCACGCCCGCGCGGCCTATTATTTCATCATCCGGATACTCAGAACGGACGACGACGGCCTCGTGCACGCCTGGCGCGCCGCGCGCGCCGGCGCAACCGGCCTTCTCGACGACTATGCGTCCGTCGCTCGCGCCGCGCTCGCCTTGTTCGAGGGCAGCGGCGAACCGGGAGAGCTCGAGACGGCCCGACAACTCGCGGGAGACGCGCTCGACCGGTTCGGCGACGGCGAGGGCGGCGTCTACCTCACCGCCTCCGACGCCCTCGACGTCCCGGGCGCGAGGCCCCGCCATGCGCACGACGGCGCGACTCCTTCAGGCGTCGGGCTGCTTCTCGAGGTTTTGGCAAAGCTCTGGCATCTGACTGACGAGCCGCGCTGGCGCGAGGCGGCGGACGGGCTGGTCCGCGCCTTCTCCGGCGCGCCCGAGGGGATCGGCGGCAGCCCGCTCCTGCTGATGGGGGCCGAGATGCTGGAGCGCGGCGGATGCATCGTCATCGACGGGCCGCTCCATGATCCGCTGGCGCAGGAGCTGGCGATGGTCGCCCGGCGCGCCCCGGATCCGTCGCTGACGGTCCTGCGCCTCGACCGCCGCATCTGGCCGAACGGGCCGCCGCGCGGCGACCTGCCGCGGGCGGACTCGCCGGTCGCCATGCTGTGCCAGGGCCAGACCTGCAGCCTGCCGCTCGCGACCCCGGAGGCGCTGGGGGCGCTGCTGGAGGAGCGGATCGCGCGGCAACCCTGACCCGGAATCGCGCCAGAGCCGCCTCACCGAGAATCCGGCGTCAGGCGAGCGTTTTCAACGCGTTAGGCGCCATATTTTGCAACTTTCAGCGAAGCTAATACGTATAAACTATGTATTATATATTCCTTACACCGCCGCCGCCGGGTCGGCCCTGTTCAGCGCCGCGCGCTCCTCGGCGATCTGATGAATCTTCAGCCGCACGTCGCGGTTGTCGCGCATGAAGCGGTCGAAGTCGGTCTTGCGCAGGACGAGCAGCCGGCAATAGGTCAGGGCGCGGACGTCGGCCTGGCGCGGCTCGCCGTTGAGCAGCGCCAATTCTCCGAAGAAATCGCCGCTGCCCAGCCGAAAACGATGCTCCGGAAAGACCACCTCGGCGGCCCCCGAGGCGATGAAATAGAGGGCGTCGCCGCGCTCCCCCTTTCGCACGATGAGCTCGTCGGGCACCGTGAAGCGCGCCCGCAGCAGTTTTTGCACGCCTTCGAGATGCCGGCCGTCGAGGCCTTTGAAAAGATCGAGACGGGCGATGAGCTCGCGCGTGTCGAGGCCGATGTCGAAGCGGGGCGGAGCCTCGGCGTCCTGGATGATCTCGACGCTGTTCGCAAGATCCCGATAGACCTCCGCGGGGATCAGCCCGCCTTCGTACAGCTCCCGGTATCGCGACAACTCCTGGCGAAGGGCCGATTGGCGCAGGA
Source organism: uncultured Alphaproteobacteria bacterium (assembly GCA_963741405.1). Taxonomy (GTDB): domain Bacteria; phylum Pseudomonadota; class Alphaproteobacteria; order Rhizobiales; family Beijerinckiaceae; genus Roseiarcus. Next base: position 337,648 of record CAVUHX010000039.1, on the reverse strand, counting down.
ACCTCGCTTCGAGCGCCGCCGCATAGCCGACGTATTGCCGGCGCAGCGCGTCGAGGGCGGAGCTGGTCTTTTCCAGGCGCGCCTCGAGCATCCGGTCGATCAGCGCGGCGGCCTTGTCGTCGAAGATCGAGCGCGAACGCCTGGCGGAGTCCCCCGCCAGTTCCTGGATGATGAGCCGCGTCGCCAGCAACGTCTCGTAGCGGTCGCCGAGGCGCTCGGCGAGGAAGCGGCGGATTCCAAAGCGCCGATAGAAGAAATAGGCGGCCCGGAACGAGAAGGGGAAAGCGAGCGCCGCGTCAGCGGCGCGCTTGTATCCGAGCCGCCCGCCGCTTCTCCCGCCCTCGATCAGCGCCTCGGCGTTGCGCATCAGCGCCTGCACAGTAGCCGGCGAGGCGGCGCGCCGCGCCAGCGTCTCGAGGACGAGCGTCCGTTCCTGGTTGCCGAGGGCGACCAGCGCGACCCCTAGACGCGCGCGCTCGCTCAGCTCACCCTCCCCGTCCGGGTCGCGCGCCCGCTCCGCTTTCGTCCAGGCCTCGTAGGGCGCGAGCGCGCGCTGCACAGCCGAAGGGTGCAGACCGTGCTCCTTCGCGGTCCTTTCGATCATCTCGCTGGTGTCGGCGTAGCTGAGCTCGAGCACCCGGTCCCTGAGCAACCGATCGACCGGCGACAGCCGATCGAGACCGAGCAACCGCATCAGCGGCCGCAGGGTGGTTCCGTTGACCAGCAGAGAGAATAGCACGAGGCCGGTGGCGAGCACCGCGACGAAGCGGCGCACTTCGAGCGGCAGCGCCGGATCTTCGGTGACGCCGAGCGCCAGCACCAGGGTCAGCGCGCCCCTCAGGCCGCCCCATGCCATGGCGAGCTTGTAAACTGTGCTGATCGGCTGGGTGAGCCTCGCAAGACTGAGCATGGGGATGAGGAGGAACAGGACGGCGAGCCTGGCCGCGAAGGCCGCGACGATCAGCACGCCGATCAACGTCAGGTCGTGCAGCCGCACGTCGACGAGCAGCCTCGGGATCAGGATCGACGCCAGCAGGAAGACGAGCGAATGGGCCCAGAAGGCGATCTGCTCCCAGAGATCGGTCAGGAACGTCCAGTTGTCCGGCCCGATGCGGGTCCGCCCGAAGGCGCTGACCGTCATGCCGGAGGCCAGCACCGCCACGACCCCGGAGACATGGAAGAGGCGTTCGGCCATGATGAAGGCGAGATAGGCGAGCGCAACCGTCAGCGTCCCCTCGGCCAGCCGGTCGTCGCGCGTCCACGGGATGACCTGCAGCAAGGCGCGGCCGGCGACGAATCCGAGCACGCCGCCGCCGATGAAGGAACGAACGAATTCGATCGCCCCGACGCCGGCGTGAGGCACCCGCCCCGAAGCGATGATCCCGAGCAGGACGGTGTAAAGCACGATCGCCGCGGCGTCGTTGAGGAGCGCTTCGCCCGCGACGAGACGCGTCAGGCGCGCCGGCGCCCCGACGTCGCGGAAGACCGCGATCACCGCCGCCGGATCGGTCGTCGAGATCGTCGCGCCGAGCAGCAGGCAGACGGTGAGCGCCATCCCGGCGAACGGAAAGAGCGCCAGGCCGACGATGAAGGCCGTGATAATGGTCGCCACGACCGCGAGCATCAGGATCGGCGCGGCGTCTTCGAGAATGCGCCGAACTTCGCTGGTGAACGCCGCCTCGAACACGAGCAACGGCAGGAAGATGTAAATGAACGTCTCGGAACCCAGCGGCAGTTCCGCGAACGGCCTGACGAGCTCGCCGAGACGCGGCGCAAGCTCGCTATGCGCCAGAACGCCCGAAACCGCGCCGATCGCCGCCCCGATCACCGCCAGGAGCACGACCGGCGCCAGTCTCAGCCGCTGGGCCAGCGGTTCGCTGAGGGCCACGACGACCAGCAGGCTGGCGAATACGGCCAGAACGACGACGATATCGAGCATGTCTCTTGTGTCTGCGCCTGCTCCTGCGCGCCCGATGCCGGCGCTCTCATGCGCCATTGTCGGGTTTAGGATTCTTGCTTGTCAACGATAGGCCCGCCCGGGGCGTCATTCAGACGGGTTCGCTGACCGCGTCCACCGCGCTCGACAGGCGTCCGGAGGGAGCGCGGCTACGACCCCTCCGGAAAATCCTCGATCCGGAACTCCCGGGCCGCGCGCTCGCCCGATTCCGCCAGCGCGTTCTCCCGGCCGCGCAACTCCACCCGGCGGATCTTGCCCGACGCGGTCTTCGGCAGTTCGGCGAACTCGATGCGGCGCACGCGCTTGTAAGGCGAGAGGCGCTTCCGGACGTGATCGAAGATCGACGCCGCCGTTTTTGCGTTCGGCTCGAATCCGGCCACCAGAACGAGATAGGCCTTCGCTATCGTCTGGCGCATGGGGTCGGGGGCCGGAACCACGGCGGCTTCCGCCACGGCCTCATGCTCGATCAGCGCGCTTTCGAGCTCGAACGGGCTCAGGCGGTAGTCGCTCGACTTGAACACGTCGTCGGCGCGCCCGACATAGGTGACGTACCCTTCGGCGTCGCGCGAGGCGACGTCGCCGGTGCGGTAATAGTCGCCTTCGATTGGCTTCACTTCGCCGGCGTCGTTCTGGTAGCCGCGCATCAGGCCCGCGGGGCGCGGCTTCAAGAGGATCGATATCTCGCCCTGATCGCTCTCGAGCCCGTCCGCATCGAGAAGCGCGACACGGTAGCCCGGCAGCGGCCGGCCCATCGAGCCGTCGATGATCTTCTGCCCGGGCGAATTGCCGATCATCATCGTCGTCTCGGTCTGGCCGTACGAGTTGCGGATGGTCAAACCCCAGCCTCGGCGCACCTGGTCGATGACCTCCGGGTTCAAAGGCTCGCCGGCCGAGTTGACCTCGCGCAACTTGACCGGCCATTGGCCGAGGTCGTGCTGGATCAGCATCCGCCACACGGTCGGCGGCGCGCAGAACACGGTCACCTCGTGCTGGACGAGGATGTCGAGCGCCGCGCGCGGCTCGAATTTCCCGGCGAGCGCGACGACCGCCGCGCCCGCGTTCCACGGGGCGAACACGCTCGACCAGGCATGCTTCGCCCAGCCGGGCGACGAGACGTTGAGATGAACATCGCCCGGCTTGAGGCCGAGCCCATACATGGTCGACAGATGCCCGATCGGATAGCTCGCGTGGCTGTGCACGACGAGCTTCGCGCGCGCGGTGGTGCCCGAGGTGAAATAGAGCAGCATCGGTTCGTCGGCCCGCGTCGCCCCGTCCGGCTGGAAGCGGACGTTCGGGCTGATCAGCGCGGCGAAGGCGCGCCAGCCGTCCGGCGTCTCGCCGGTCGCGATGCGCTCGACACCGGCGGTCGGGTTGGCGAACTTCTCCGCGTCCTGCCCGTGCGCGACCAGAAACCGCGCCCTGCCCCGCTCGATCCGGTCGGCGATGTCGGCTTCGCCCAGCTGCGGCATCGCCGGAATGAGGACGAGGCCGAGCTTCATCGAAGCGAGCATCGTCACCCACAGATCCGGAGTATTGCCGAGCATCATCAGGAGTCGGTCGCCGCGCTTCGCGCCGATCGAGCGCAGGCCATTGGCGAGCCGCGACGACTGTTCCGACAGCTCGGCGAAGGTCCGCGTCTCGACCGTCTCGCCGATCACCGTCAGCGCCGTCCTCGCCCCGTGGTCGCCGGCCGCCAGCTCGGCGTCGAACCAGTCGAGCGCCCAGTTGAACGTCTCGGGGCGCGGCCAGACGAAGGTGGTTCTGGCGGCGACATAGCGGTCGTCGAACTCGAGCAGGAGATCCCGCGCCTCGCGGAAAGTCGGGGGCTCGGGCCTGGCGGGCTCCGGGGAGAGCGAGGACATCGGGTGGAGGACGGAGGTCATTGCGGCGAATCCGGGTGGATGATCGAGAGACTTTAGCGCAAGTTTATGGCGCGGATCATGCGGAAGCGAGGAATTGCTACTTACCTCCACCACGCTTTGCACAATCTCCATCTCGGAAAACGGCGGCAAAATCCTCCCCGCTTGCGGGGGAGGGGGCCCAGCGCCTACCCCCGCCGCTTCTTCGGCGCATACGGGTTCTCGCCCCCCGAGCGCATCGACAGCCGGATCGGCACGCCGTTGAGGCCGAACGTCTCGCGCAGGCCATTGACGAGGTAGCGCTTGTAGCTCTCCGGAATGCTCTCGACCGAATTGCCGAACAAAAGGAAGAAGGGCGGCCTCGCCTTCGGCTGGGTGGCGTAGCGGATCTTGATCCGCCGCCCCGACACGGCCGGCGGCGGCGTCGAGTCGATGACCGGCGCGAGCCAGCGGTTGAGGCGGCCGGTCGAGATCCGCATGTTCCACACCTCGTGCGTCGCGATCACCGCCTCGAGAAGCTTGTCGACATGCGCGCCGGTCAGCCCGGACACCGGGATCACCCGCGTGCCCCTGAGCTGCGGCAGAAGCCGGTCCGCCTCGGCGCGCAATTCCCGCGCCTTGTCCGACTTGTTGTCGATCAGGTCCCACTTGTTGAGGCCGATGACCAGCGCCCTGCCCTCGCGCTCGACGAGGTCGGCGAGCGTCAGATCCTGCTTCTCGAACGGGATCGTCGCATCGAGCAGCAGCACGACGACCTCGGCGAAGCGCACCGCGCGGAGCGCATCGGCGACCGCGAGCTTCTCCATCTTCTCGACGATCCGGGCGCGCCGCCGCAAGCCCGCGGTGTCGAACAGCTTCAGCCTCCGTCCCCGCCACTCCGTCTCGATCGCGATGCTGTCGCGGGTGATGCCGGGCTCTGGGCCGGTGAGCAACCGGTCCTCGCCGAGGATGTGATTGAGCAGCGTCGACTTTCCGGCGTTCGGGCGCCCGAGGACCGCGATGCGCAGAGGCTTTTCGGGGTCGAGCTCGCTGCCGTCCTCCTCTTCGCCGAGCACCAGGGGCTCGCCTTCGTCCTCCTCGTCCGGATCGAGCCGGGCGTCGGCGGGCAGGACCTCGACCAGCGCGTCGTAGAGCTCGCTGAGCCCCTCGCCGTGCTCGGCGGAAAAGATGATTGGATCGCCGAGGCCGAGACCGAAGGCCTCGTAGGCGCCGTCGCGCCCCGCCTTTCCCTCCGCCTTGTTGGCGATGACGATCACCGGCTTGCCGGCGCGCCGGACGGCCGCGGCGAAATGGCGGTCGCCGCTGGTGATCCCGGCGCGCGCGTCGACGACGAACAGGATCGCGTCGCAGTCGAGAAGCGCGGTTTCCGTCTGCGCCCGCATGCGCCCCGCGAGCGTCTCCGGATCGCCCTCTTCGAGCCCGGCGGTGTCGACGACGGTGAAGGCGAGGTCGGCGATCCTCCCCTCGCCCTCGCGCCGGTCGCGCGTCACCCCGGGCTGGTCGTCGACCAGCGCGAGCTTCCGTCCGACCAGCCGGTTGAACAGGGTCGACTTGCCGACATTCGGCCGGCCGATGATCGCGACCTTGCTCATGAGCCGTAAGGCGCGGTCACTTCGGCGAAGCGCGGTTCGAGGCGACCAGCCCGAGCCAGCGTTCGGCGAGCTTCCGCTCGGCTGGCGACGCTTCATTGTCGCCGAGCACGAGGTCGAGCTCTTTGCCCGCTTCGTCGTAGTCGCCGCGCGAGAGCGCCAGCGCGCCCAGCGCCAGGCGCGCGGAGCGGCGGTACGGCCCGTCGCCGCCGGCAAGCGAGGTCAGCGCCGCAGCGCCCGCCTGCTCGTCCTTCGGCTGATCGACGCGCAGGAAGGCCGCGCGCAGGCGGGCGGCGTCGCGGAACAGCGGATCGACCGCCGCATCGCCGGCGATCGCGTCGAAAGCGGCGATCGACGCCTGCGGATTGGCGGCGGCCTTGTCGCCGGCTTCGGTCATCTGGGCGAGGACGCGGAAGCCGCCGGGCGCCTCGGCGCCGAGCCTGGCGAGGCCGCCGTTCGCTTCGCTGGCCTTGCCGGCCTGGAGGGCCGCGATCGCCGCCTGGAACTGGTCGCCCGCCGCCTGCTCGGCCTTTTCCTTCTCATACCGCCAGTAGCGGAATCCGGCCGAGGCCAGCACGATGAGGACGGCCAGGCCGAGGATCAGGTTCTGATGCTTTTTCCAGAACTCCGCCGCCTTGTCGCGCCGGACTTCCTCGTCGACTTCCTGAAAGATGTCTGCCATTTCGGTTCAATTCGGGGTGCGCTTCACCGCGTTTCGCGGAAGCGAGGCAAGTTTCGCGGTCGGCCTAACATAAGGGGGCGGGGAAAGCGAGCCGCCGGAGCGACAGGCGATCGGGTCGAACCGGAGCGCTGAACCGTCCGGCAGGCCACCGGGCCTCGCGGCGGTTCCGTCATTCCGGCCGGAACAGGCCAAGCCGCGGCCGGCCGGAGAGGACGCCGCCGATCTCGAGGGCGAGGCGCGGCCGGAAGAAGCCGCGCCCAACGGCTCCGCGTGGAACTGACCACCACGTGGCGCGGATCAGGCCGCTGCGACGGCCTGGACGCGGGCCCGCGCCGGCGCGCCGAATCGCAAGCGTCGGTCGGCGAGCGAAAGGGCGCCGCCGAGCGCCATGCAGCAGGCGCCGAGCCAGATCAGCGTCACCAGCGGCTTCCAGTAGAGCCGGGCCGGCACGCCGCCGCTGGCGTCGGGATCGCCGATCGACACGTAGACTTGCCCAAGCCGGACCGTCACGATACCCGCCTGGGTGGTGTCCATCCGACGGGCGGTGAACTGCCGTCGCGCCGGTTCAACCGTGGCGATGACGCGGCCGGCTTCCCGAAGGGTCATCGTCGCGACCTTCTCGCTATAATTCGGGCCGCCCCGGACGCTGACGCTGTCGAGGACGGCCTGATAGGGGCCAAGCTGGACCGGCGCGCCGACATGCATCGTCGTGATCGTTTCCGAGCCGAAGCCGGTCGCCGCGAGGCCGAGCAGGAGCACCCCGACGCCGAAATGCGCGACCGTGCCGCCCCAGAACGAGAGCGGCAGTCCGCGGGCGCGGGCGAACGCCACGGAAAAATCCGGGGCGCCGCGCCTGACCCGAGCGACGACCTCGCTGGCCGTGCCGAGCATGACGAGGACGGCAACTCCCGCCGCGACCGGCGCGAGCACCGGTCCGCCGCGAGTCAGCGCGAGCAGCGCCAACATGACGGCGAACCCTCCGGCGAGCGCGAGCGCGAGTCGCTGTACGACACCCAGAAGATCGCCCCGCTTCCATGCCAGCGCAAACCCGAACGGGGTCAGGAACGACAACGCCAGCAGCAGCACGCCGCAGGTCATGTTGAAGAAGGGCGCGCCGACCGTGATCTTCGCGCCCGTGACCTGCTCGAGCGCGAGCGGATAGAGCGTGCCGAACAGAACGGTGGCGCAGGACGTCGTCAGAAGCAGGTTGTTGATCACCAGCGCGCCCTCGCGCGAGATCGGCGCGAACAGGCCCCCCTGCCGGAGCTTGGGCGCGCGCCAGGCGAACAGCGCGAGCGAGCCGGCGATGAAAAAGGCCAGGATCCCGAGGATCGCGACGCCTCGCCTCGGGTCGCTGGCGAAAGCGTGCACCGAGGTGAGGACGCCGGAGCGCACCAGGAAGGTGCCGAGCAGGGAGAGCGAGAAAGCAAGGATTGCGAGAAAGATCGTCCAGACTTTCAGCGCGTCGCGCTTTTCCATCACCGCGACCGAGTGAACGAAGGCGGTGCCGGCGAGCCACGGCATCAGCGAGGCGTTCTCGACCGGATCCCAGAACCAGAAGCCGCCCCATCCCAGAGTGTAATAGGCCCAGTAGGAGCCCATCGCGATGCCGAGCGTGAGGAAGCCCCACGCGATCAGCGAGAAGGGCCGGACGAAGCGGGCCCAGGCGGCGTCGATGCGTCCTTCGATCAGCGCCGCGGCGGCAAAGGAAAACACGATCGAAAATCCGACATAGCCGAGGTAGAGCAGCGGCGGATGGATGGCGAGGCCCGGATCCTGGAGGATCGGGTTGAGATCCTGCCCTTCGAACGGCGCCGGGTCGAGACGCTGGAAGGGATTGGAGGTCGCAAGGATGAACGTCAGGAAGGCCGCTCCGATCAGGCCCTGCATGGAGAGCGCGTCCGCCCTGAGCCGGCTCGGCAGCGCGCGGCCGAACAGGGCGACCAGGGCGCCGAAGGTCGCCAGGATCATCGCCCACAACAGCATCGACCCCTCGTGGTTGCCCCACAGGCCCGAGAACCTGTAGATCGCAGGAAGCGCGCTGTTCGAATTCTCGGCGACGTTGAGCACCGAAAAATCGGAGGTCAGGTGCGCAGTTGCGAGCGCGGCGAAAGCGGCGCCGACGAAGAGAAACTGGCCGATCGCCGCGGTGTCGCCCACCCGCATCAGGCTGAGGTCCCCCCGCCGGGCGCCCCAGAACGGCAGGACCGTCTGAACAATCGCCAGTGCGAGCGCCAGCGTCAGCGCGTAGTGTCCAGCCTCGACGATCATGGCCTGCTCCTGCTCGGCTGAGTGCGCCGCGAGCCCGCCGCCACGCTGCGGCGCCGCTGCTGGTTCGCCATCTCTAGGGATTCCCGGGATTGATGTCTTTGGCCAAGGCGTCGAGAGACGCCGTCGCATTGGCGTCGCCGGCCAGCGCCTTGCGGGCGGAAACGAGCGCCTCCTTGGCCTTGTCCGGTTCGTTCAGCACGGCGTAGGAGCGGACGAGGCGTGTCCAGTCCTCGGCGTTGCCGCCGCTCGTCGCGAGCCGATCGGCCAGCCGCGAGACCATCCCGCGAATCATCTCCTGCTGGCCGCCCGCCGATCCGTCCGGGCTCGGCGCCGCCGCGGCGGCGTCGGGCTTCGCGCCGGCGCTTGCCGCCGGCGCCATCTGGCCTGAATCGATTTCCTTGGCCAAGGCGTCGAGAGACGCCATCGCATTGGCGTCGCCGGCCAGCGCCGTGCGGGCGGACGCGAGCGCAGCCTTCGCCTTGTCCGGTTCGTTCAGCACGGCGTAGGAGCGGACGAGGCGCGTCCAGTCCTCGGCGTTTCCGCCGCTCGCCGCGAGCCGATCGGCCAGCCGCGAGACCATCCCGCAAATCATCTCCTGCTGGCCGCCTGCCGATCCGCCCGGGTTCGCCGCCGCGGCGGCGTTGGCCGGCGCCGCCGGCGTCTCGCCGTTCAAGGCGGCAATTCTGCCTTTCACCACGTCCTGCCAATGCGGATGGTCGCTGGTCGCGTCGATCAACGACTGATAGATGGCGATCGCCTTGGTCTTGTCGCCCTCCTGTTCGGCCGCAAGGCCGAGGTAGAATCGCGCCATCGGCAGATCCGGATTGTCGGCCAGCGCCTTGTCGATCGTGGCGCGCGCCTCCGAGGTGACGATCCCTCCCGCCGCAGCGACCTGCGCCTCGCCGAGATCGGCGCGCAACTCGCCGTCCTCGCCTTTCAGGCGCAGCACCTGCTTGTAGGCGTTGACGGCGTCGTCATAGCGGCCGAGGCGAAGGTAGACCGGCGCCAGCACCGACCAGGCCTTCAGATTGTCGGGCGACGCCGAAATATCCGCCTCGACGCGAGCGACCGCCGCATCGATCGAGTCCTCTTCGGAAGGACCTATCTGCCGCGACGCCAGCGGGGCGTCGGGCATGCCCGGGGAGCCGAAACGATTGTAGACGCCTATGGCGACAGCGGGAATGACGACGGCGGCGACGATCGCCGCGAGGCTGTGGCGGGCCGGCGCGCCGTGCCTTGCCGACGCCTCGCCTTCCGCCTTCGCCGCCAACAGACGCCTGGCCGTTTCGGCCCGGGCGGCCCCAGCCTCGTCGAGCGGAAGCTGGCCGCGTTCGACGTCCCGGTCGATCTCGGAGAGTTGCGCGCGGTAAAACGCGACCTCGCTCGGCGAGTCGCTTCTCCGGGCCCGGCCGAAGCCGAGCGGCCAGAGCGCGATACCAATCGCAAGACCGGTCATTGCGACCAGGACGACCCAGACCATGACACTTTGATCCCTCAAGACGCGGCGCGAAAAGGTCGGTTCGACGCCGAACGCGGTTCCATCGAGGCGCCCATATGGGCGCGACGGATGCTGTTAGAGGACCTTTCGGCGTCCGGCAATCGCCACGCTGTCGCGGCTTTAATGACCGGATTCGATCTGTTTGATTTCGAGCGCCGCCTCGAACCGTTGGCCGGAGCCCGCGGCGATGGCGTCGCCTGCCGGCGCCACGCGGGCCGACGGGAGCGCTCCCCCGCGCTTGTCCGGTTCGGCGAGCGGCGCCTCCTTGCTCCGCGAAGGCGGCGCCATTCCGATATCCCAATAGGGTTCCGGGCCGAAGCGATCGACAAGGAAGTCAACGAACGCCTGCACAGTCGGCGAGAGATGGCGGGAATGAGGGTAGACGGCGCTGATCACCAGGTCTTGCGCCACGAAGGCGTCGAGGACGGTCGCCAGCGCCCCGGACTGGAGGTCCGCGCCGACGATGAACGTCGGAAGGTTGGCGAGCCCCAGCCCGCGCTGCGCCGCGACGCGGAGCGCGTCGCCATTGTTCGCGCTCAGTCGTCCACGGACTGTCACATGCCACGGGGCGCCGTCCCGAGTTACGAAACGCCAGTCGCGGCCCGAGGCGAGATTGCTGTAGAAAAGGCAAAGGTGGGATTTTAATTCGTCCGGCGTTTTGGGCTCGCCGTGAGCGGAAAGGTAACTCGGACTCGCGCAGATGACCCGGCGCGCCGGCGCGAGCCGCTGCGCGATCAGGCTCGATGCCGGCAGCGATGCGATCCGCACCGCGACATCGAATCTCCCTTCCACGAGATCCACGAATCGGTCGTTCATCTCCAGGTCGACGACGACGTCAGGATAGCGCGCGAGAAAGTCGCTGAGCGCCGGCATCAGATGAAGGAAGCCGAAGCTCATCGGCGCGCTGACGCGCAGCCTCCCGCGCGGCGCCGCGCGCAATTCCCGGACGGCGCGATTGGCGCCTTCGAGATCGGCAAGGACCCGCGCCGCGCGATCGAAATAGGCCTGCCCCACTTCGGTCAGGCACAGCGACCGCGTTGTTCTGTTCAGGAGACGAGCGCCGAGTTCGCTCTCGAGGTCGGCGATCTGCCGGCTGATTGCGGATTTGTCGACCCGGAGCCGTCGAGCGGCCTCGGAAAATGACTTTGCCTCCGCGACGGCGACAAACGACTTCAGCGCTGCGAACTGGTCCATTTGTCTTCTCGACGGAGAACAGTCTCACTGTCCGATCTGATGACGAATCGCGATGGATGGCAAGCGGCGCAACCATTCCCACCCGTTCCTCGACCTTTTGCTCGGACACCCCGGCAATTCGGTAAACCAGAAACTCATGGCCGAGAAGGTGCGCGCAACTCCTTCGGTTTCAACGGGTCGAATGGGCGGAGCGCGATGGCGCTCCAAGCAATCAAAAGATTGTTCTATTCCTGGCATCAATGTGTTGCGAAAACAGAATAACGGGAACCTGACGATCTATTTCCATGTATACGCCTGCGCTGTTTTGTCGCTGAATTGAGTGGAGAAATCGGGTTGCCGAGGTATCGTCCGCCAGCCGGACTTCTATGAACGCCGCAATTTGGCCATGTGGCCAAAATGTGACAGGTAGAACCAATTTTCGGATCGATCCTCTCAAAGTATTGATCGACGGCAAAAGAGCGTTAACGTTGCGGCGCACCGATTCCAACAGGCGAACGAAATCGGCGAGAGAATGACGAGGCGGGAATGACCGGGAAAATTCGAAAAGCGTTGAACGTTTTCCTCGCCCCGCCGTCCCGTCGAAAGTTTGCAAAGCGCGTCCAACGCGCCGCCGCAAAAAAGTCGATCCCCACCCTGGCTCTCACGACCCGCCTCTTCGTCGCGGGGGCGTTCGTCGTCGGTCAGCCGGTCTTCGCCGGGCCGACGCCGGATGTTCCCGTCCGCACCGCGGGCGCCGCCTTCGCCGCCTTGCAGGATTTCGTTCAAACCCAGCGCGTCGTTTCGCTGAGTTTCGCTGAACCGGCGAACAAGTCGCCGCCCGGCTCCGCGGCGGCCTCCGAGACCCATTCCTACGCCGTGCTCGCCCGTTTCGTGCAGGTGGCCGACGCCTCCGGCGCCGTCCCCCTGCCCTCCTCCCAGGCGCAGGCTCAAGCGCCAAACGACGCCATCCATGCCGCCGGCCGGTCCGGCGGCGACGCTTACAAGGCGCTCGGCAAATTCCTCCGGGTCGCCGACGCGTCCGGCGAGGTCCAGGGTCAGGCGCCCGACGACGCCATCCATTCGGGTCTGCACAGCTCGGCCAAGTCCGGAGGGGACGCCTATTCGACATTGAGCAGTTTCCTCAAGGGCGACGCTTCCGGCGCGGTTCAGGGACAGGCGCCCGACGACGCCATTCATTCGGGATTGCACGGTTCTGCCCACGCGGGCGGGAACGCCTATTCCACGCTCGCCAGCTTCGCGAACGGCGCCACGGGCTCAGCCCCCGCCGACGCGATTCACGCCGGCCTGCATGCCAATCAGGGCGCCAAGGCGGAGCCCGAATTCGAAGCCGGTCGTGCTCGCCGCCGCCGCCGCCGCGCCGAAGGCGAAGAAGCCGGCGGCCGAGGCCAAGGACATCGGTCCGGCGACCTATGTCGGGTCGCAGGTCTGCCTGAACTGCCATCGCAGCCAGTATGGCAACTTCGAGCAGACGCTCCATGGGCAGATCTTTTTGCACCACCCGCGCGACGCACAGGAGAAGGAAGGCTGCGAGAGCTGCCACGGGCCCGGTTCGAAGCACGCCATGACAAAGGACTCGGACGACATCATCACGTTCGGCAAAGACTCGTCGCTCTCCGTCGCCGACCGCAACGCGATCTGCCTGAGCTGCCATGAGCGGGGCGACCGGACCTACTGGGACGGCAGCACGCACCAGACGCGCGACCTCGCCTGCACCAACTGCCACCGGGTCATGGAGAAGGTGTCGGTCAAGTTCCAGCTCGCCAAGAGCACGGAGCCTGAAGTGTGCTTCCAGTGCCACAAGGACGTGCGCGCCAAGATGGTGAACTCGTCGCACATGCCGCTGATGAACGGGTCGGTGGTCTGCTCTTCCTGCCACAACCCGCACGGCAGTGCGACCGATGGGCTCCTGCGCGAGGCGTCGGTCAACGAGACCTGCTACAAGTGCCATGCCGACAAGCGCGGGCCGTTCCTGTGGGAGCACGAGCCGGTGCGCGACAACTGCCTCAACTGTCACGATCCGCACGGCTCGGTGAACGAGTACATGCTGGTGATGCAGCGTCCGCGGCTCTGCCAGTCGTGCCACATGGGCCCAGGCCACGGCAACCCGGGCAATCCGATGACGGTCCAGTCGGTCAACCGCTCGTGCCAGAACTGCCACACGTTCGTGCACGGGTCGAATTCGCCGGCGGGACAGCTGTTCCAAAGGTGAGTTGAGCGGCGATTTTAGAGGCGACGAGAGAACTCCAATAGACCGTGAGCAGCGCGACATCCGAGGGGCGGCGCGGTGCTTCCGGCAGGGGCAGAGTAAGATGAAAGCGATACGGGAACTGTTTCTTGCGGGTACGGCTCTCACCGCCAGCCTCGCTGCGATCGGAACGGCCTCCGCAGCCGATGTGGCGCCCGCCCTGCCGGCCCTGTCCTCTCCGGAGGCCGTAGGCTGGTCGATGACTCACGGCTCAGTCGACCTCGGCGCCCAGGCGTTCATTGAAAAGCCGGGAAACTCGCGCTCGAACAGCGCGGCCAAGTTCAACCAGTACGGCACGCTGACCAACCCCGTCTTCCTGAACTTCTTCGACCTCGGCGCGCAAGGCTACGACTACAAGTACACGTTCGAAGCCCTGGGACAGAACGTCGGCACCAACAATCAGGCCTATGAAGTCGACCTCAACCAGCCCGGACAGCAATATCTGAACCTCGGCTATTATTCGGTCCCTGACCTGCGCAGCAACACGGCTTTGACGCCGTATTACGGGGTCGGCGGCACGAGCCTGTACATTCCGCCGGGCGTCGTTCAGCAACTCTACAGGGGGATCTTCAACGGCGGAACGCCGGCGACCGGCGCCGGCAACAATTCGACCGTGCCTGTCATCAATCAGCTGCCCGGCACCACCACCAACCAGCCGCTCGGCTGCTTCCTGCCCGGCCAGACGGGCAAGATCGCCTGCGCGAAGGGCGTGACGCCTGTTCAGACCACGGTGCTCGGCAACGTTCACCGGATCAACCTCGGGATCCAGCGCGACGCCGGCGAAGTCGACTATCGCTGGACGCCGTCGCCGAACTGGGATTTCCAGGCCAGCTACAGCGACGAGCACCGCTATGGCGTCCAGGAAGAGGGCATGCTGTTCAGCACCGGCACCGCGACGCCGATGGCGCAGGTGCCGATGCCGGTCGACGACTACACCCAGAACGCTTCGATCATGGGCGAATATTACGGCATCTCGCCCTGGGGCATGAAGTGGAACGGTCTCGTCAAGTATAACGCGTCGATCTACACAGACTCGATCAATTCGTTCGCCGCGATGAATCCGTTCGGCGGACCGGGAAGTCCGGTCGCCGGCGTGCCAAATTGTCCGATCGCGACGACGACCAAGGTCAATAACTGCTACGGCGAGGGGCTGATGGGGACCGAGCCGAACAACGCGTCGAACGCGGTCACGGCCCAAGTCGGCGTCGACCTTCCCGGTTTCAAGCACAACCGCTACATGGGGACCTTTTCATACAACGCGATGACGCAGAACGAAGCGTTCATCCCGATGACCATCAATCCGGGCCCCTTCTACGTCGGCACGTCGGCGCCGAAGACTTACGCTCTCTCGCCGACGCCGCGTTCCAGCCTCGACGGCCAGATCAACACGATGCTGTTCAACAACGTCGTGACGACCCAGATCCTTCCCAACGTTCAGAACAAGCTGAGCTACCGCTACTATAATTACGATAACACCACGGCGCCGCTGACCCTCTCCAACTGGATCGTCAACGATTCCGCGATCGCGACAAGTGTGACTGGAGGGGGCGCGAACGCCAACGTCGGCAATGGCAGCTACGCGCCGCACACGACCCTCTTCTCGTCCTACACCAAGCAGGACGCCGCGGAGCAGGTGACCTGGAACCCGGCATCATGGGCGACGATCGGCGGCAGCTTGGGCTGGGAGCAGTACGACTACTCGCAATATGCCGCGAACATGACCAACGAATGGCAGGCGAAGCTGTTCGCCACGGGCCATCCGACCGACTGGCTGGCCATTCGGTTCAACGAGCTCCTCGGATGGCGCCACTACTCGAACTATAACTGGCAGGACTTCATCGGCAACGTGATGCTTGCGGGCGTGTCCCCAACCGCCACGGGCTATACCGAGAATCCCTACCTGCGCGACTACAACATCGCCAATCGCACGCGCAACGCCGGCACGCTCTACCTCGACTACACGACCCCGGTATCCGGCCTCATTCTGTCACCGAACGGCGGCTGGCGCTTCGACTATTATCCAGCCGATCCATCGCTGATCGCGGCCGGCGGCAACGGATTGGGCCTGAACCAGGACTACCATTGGAACGCCGGAATCGAAGCGGACTGGGCGTTCAACCCGAGCGTGTCGCTGACGGCCGCCTACTCGTTCGAGAATATAAACCAGGTGCTGGTGGGCACGTCGAGCTCGAGCTCCAACTTGAACACTCTGGCGGTCTACAACAGCCGCATGGGCGAGAACGTCAACACCTGGATGCTCGGCGCCACCTTCCAGTTCATTCCGGACAGGCTGATCTTCAAGGTGAGCGGAACCTATGAACTGGCGCAGGGGAGCTGGCTCACCGGGCCGGAGGCGAATTGCCTCGCCAACAACTTGCCCTCCGGCACGTCGTGCGGCCTCGTGAGCGCCGGCAACCCCGCCTATCCGCCGGAGAACACGACCTACGGGCATATCGACGCCTCGTTGACCTACAAGGTCGACCCCGCCTTCCTCGTCCAGTTCGGCAAGGCCGACGTCTACCTGCAGCTCAAGTACATGTACGAGCGCAACAATGTGACGAACTGGCAGACCGGCAACATGGCGCCCTACATGTACTCGTCGCTCAACTCGAGCACCGTTGCCTTCAAGGACATGATCTTCATGGCCGGCGACAATCCGAACTACACCGCGCAGGCCGTCATGGCGAGCCTGATGGTGAAGTGGTAGGCGGCACAGCGTGGGTGAAGTGGCGAACGAACATGCAAGACCGGTCACGACGGGCTCGGCGCAGGCGCCGCTGCGAGAATGGGGAAGAGCGATGAGGCTAGGTTTGGCGTTCGGAGCGGCCGCGGCGCTTTCGATCTTGACGGTTGCCCCCGCGCCCGCGGGCTTCCAGTCGACCTTTCAGTTCGGCAGCCCCGACTATTCGAATTACCTGTCGCGGCCCGGAGCCGTGTCCTGCGGAAACTTTGCCTACCAAAACTACTTCCGCGCCTGCCCGACGACGCATCCGCCGCCGAAGCCGGCCGCCGAAGTCCCGACGCGCAAATGAGACCGCGGCATAGGGAAGCAGGGCGAGGAGCGCGGGAAAATTGCCGCATTTGACCCTCATGGGGCCTCACGGTCGGCGGTCGTTTCCTCATTCGCACTGGTCGGCGGCGGTCATTTAGAAAAAGTTGCGGATGCAGGGAATGGCAATCCACCAGAAGGCGCTGCTCTCTTTCGTGGCGACGGCGGCCTTTGGCGTCGTGCTGGCGCTGTCCGCGACCTGCGCCATTGCCCAGACGGCGCTTATTCCGCCAGACGAGCTCCGCCCCGTCTACGCCAACGCTGACGACATTCGCGACGGCAAGGAACTCGCCGACACGACCTGCTCCAAATGTCATGGCGCCGACGGAGTCAGCTCGACCAAGGGCGTTCCGAACCTCGCCGGCCAGCGGCCGGTCTACCTGTATCGGGAGTTGAGGGCCTTCAAGCTCGGCAACCGCCCCGAGGGCGACGAAGTCCACAATATGCGGTTGATGAAATTCTTCAGTGACGATGCGCTGGCGAAGGTCGCAGCCTATTACGGCAGTCTCGATCCGCCTCCGCCTCCGGAAGGAGCGCCGCCGAAATACGTCGATCCGGTCGCAGAGGGCAAGGCCGCCTCGGCGCCCTGCGCCAAATGCCACGGCGACAATGGCGTCAGCCACAAGGAGGGCGTGCCGAGCCTCATCGGCCTCAATCCGAAATACCTCGTCGAGACAATGAAGGCCTACAAGGAAGGCGATCGGCCGGTCGGCGAGAAGAACGAGGACATGAAGAAGGCGCTCGATGCGCTGAGCGACCTCGACCTGCAGCACATCGCTCTCTACTACGCGCTGCAGAGCGAGGGCCTTGTCAAAGCGCAAACGCCGAACCCGGGCGGCGCGCCGATCGCCAAGGAGGTGCTCGCGGTCTGCATCAAGTGCCATGGCGAAACGGGGATCAGCACCGGAGCGGCGACGCCGAGCCTGGCCGGCCAGGACTCCACCTACATGCTCAACGCGCTGAGAGCCTACAAGGACGGCACGCGCGACGACGACACCATGTCGCCGAAGGCGAAGAAGCTCGATGACGTCGAGATGAAGAACCTCGCCGCCTACTACGCCGGTCTCGATCCGAAGCCGGTCAACATCCCGAAGCCGCTGAGCCCGGACGAGTGGGCGGAGAAATGCGATCGCTGCCATGGCCCCAACGGCAACAGCATGCGCCCGGATGCGCCTGCCCTCGCCGGCCAGCGCATCGACTACCTGGAAAAGGTCCTCAGAGCCTACCGGTCGGGCGCGCGCAAGAGCCCGGAGATGGCGGCGATGTCGAGCATCCTGACCGAGGACGACATCGCGGGAATTGCGGCGCATTACGCCTTCCAGAAGGGGCGGCCAGTGGTCTTCATCGCGGTGCCGCAGAAATGAGGGCGCGGGCGATGGTGACGAGCTCCGAATTGGGACTCGACGGAGCGATTCCGTCGGAAGCATCGGGAGCCGTGGCCGGAGCTCTGTTCGTCAGCGTTTGGGAGCCTGGTATCGCACGCGATCGGTGGATGTGATTATGAATGACGAACGGCCACCCCACGCCTTGTTTCGACATTATTCCGAGCTGCCTTACAGCCTGCGCGTGCTGTACACGGCGACGCTGCTCACGCTCGGACTGGGCTATCTGTTCGCCCTGTTGAACATCTATTTCACCTATGCCGGACGGGCGGGCGGCACTCCGGGCATGATCACTTACGAGGATATCGTCGTCGCCTATTCCGGCAGCGGCAAGGGGTCGGTTCTGGAAAGCGCGCTCAGCGGGCCGATGTCCTCCATGCTTCCTCCCGACGAACGGACGGTCTTGCTGAAGTGGGTGCGGGAAGGGGCGGCCCAGTCGGTGTACGACCCGATGATCAAGCCGATTATCGACAAGCGCTGCATGACCTGTCATGACGGGCGCAATCCGCATCTGCCGATCCTTTCGGGCTATGAAAACCTCAAGAAAGTGACAGGCCTCGACACCGGCGCCTCGATCGCGACCCTGGTCAGGGTGTCGCATATCCACTTCTTCGGTCTCACTTTCATATTCTTCATCGTCGGGATCGCATTCAGTCACGCCTATGTCCGGCCGGTCTGGCTCAAGTGCACGATCATCGCCATGCCGTTCCCGGCGATCTTCGTCGACGTCATCTCCTGGTACCTGATCAAGCTTTTCCATCCCTTCGCCTGGGTGGAGATCGCAGCCGGGGCGCTGATGGCCGCATCTTTCGCGACCATGTGGCTGATCACGCTGTATCAATTGTGGTTCATGTCGCCGCCCGAGGCGATCCTGCGTCGAATGGGCGGAGACATTCCGCTAGGATGAAGGGAAAAGGCCAAGCCTCATTCGTCCGAACGAATTGCCGATCGAGCTTAGGGGCCCGAACTGGGTCGAACAGCAAGGAGAAGGTGGAGATGGCGAAGGTACGACTTTATTCCGCGGAGGTCTCGCGGCGGAACGTGTTGAAGGGCGTGGCCGTCGCCGCCGCCGGAGTGGCCGTGGCGGGGACACCGGAGATGGCTTTCGCGAAAAAGAAGAAGTCGCAGGCTGACGTCGCCTATCAGGATCACCCGCACGGCAACGAGCGTTGCGACAACTGCGAACCGTTCATCCCGCCGGATAAATGCAGGACCGTCGAGGGAACCGTCGCCGCCCAGGGCTGGTGCAACATCTATTCGGCGAAGTAACCGGGTTTCGCGGCTTACGCCGGCCGGCCCTCGCGGCCGGCGGGCGTCGGGGCGACTCGAAGCGGGGCCTGACGCTCAGAGCTGGGCGATCGGTTCGTCGCGGCCAGAGTGAAATCGGAACGCCTGCCGGTTCCCTGCCGGCCTAGGGGACGACTGTCGCGGTGAACGCAACGGGCGGCTCGCTGGTGCGGCCGGCTGGCGGGTCGGAAAGGAACGCATAGTATTCCGGCGGCGAAAAACGCGATCCGTAAAACGGATTGGCGTAAGTCCCGTTCGACAGGGTGAAAGCGAAGCCGTGAATTGTCAGATTGGGAACGGCTTCCCTGACGAGATTGTCGACCGGGTAGCCGGCATTGAGGGGGATCGAGGTTCCCGCCGGCTGCAGGCCGCGGATCGAGACGCCGTTGGCTTCGCCCGCTATTCCGGTGATCTCATAGAAGCCGTCCGCATCCGGCGAATCCCTCGTCGTGAATGTTCCCGACGCGTCGAACCCCGATCCGTGGCAACTCCAGCGCCACAGCCGGGACCCCGCCTGCGCGCTTCCCGACAGCAGCGCCGCGCCAAGGGCAAGCGATAGAGCGAGCTTCAAAGACGTTCCCCCGTCGATGCATCGAA
This sequence comes from uncultured Alphaproteobacteria bacterium, assembly GCA_963741405.1. Lineage (GTDB taxonomy): Bacteria > Pseudomonadota > Alphaproteobacteria > Rhizobiales > Beijerinckiaceae > Roseiarcus. Next base: position 318,038 of record CAVUHX010000039.1, on the reverse strand, counting down.
ACACTAAGGGACGTGGAACCATCCGGCAAGCGAGGGCTATCTCGTCCGTCTCGTCAGCCGATCCCGATCCGTCAGGCCTGTTCGGCCGCTACGGTTTTGAAACGATTGCAAAATTGCAAGAGTTCCAAAGTCGCCCTCCCCCCATTGCCGACAACCTCCGGCGCCCGTAAGCGCAAGCCATGAATGGCGCGAGCGCGCCGTCGCGGAGGCTCCAATGTCGGCCAGATGGACAGGCGCCCTTCTTCTCAGCGTCGGACTCCTTGCGCCGCTCGCGTTCTGCGCTTCGGCGCAGACACAATCCTCCGCAGCCGCGGTCCGCTCGGACGACGAGAAGGCGCTGACCGACGCGCAGCTTCTCGGCAAGCGCATCTTTGAAGATACGAACCTGTCCGAGCCGCGCGGCCAGTCCTGCGCCTCGTGCCACGCGCCGAAGCACGCCTTTCAGGGCAACAATGGCTCGAAGATTGCGGCGATCGCCATCGGCAGCGCGCCGGACAGGCTCGGGACGCGGAAGACGCCGACGATCATGTACAAGACCTACAGTCCGGCTTTCGGCTTCTACAAGGACATCGACGACGGCAAGGAAACGCTCGAGCCCAAGGGCGGCCAGTTCTGGGACGGTCGGGCGTCCGATCTTGCCGAGCAGGCGACCGCTCCCCTGCTCAATCCGGTCGAGATGAACAACCCGTCGATCGAGGCGGTCGTCGAGAAGGTCAGGACAGGTCCCTATTCCGATCTGGTCGCGTCGGTGTTCGGCGCCGACGCCTTCTCCGATCCGAAGGCTGCGATGACCAATCTGACCTCGGCCCTCTACGCCTACGAGGCGACCGAGCGCTTCGCGCCCTTCTCCTCCCGGTTCGACGATTATCTGCGCGGGAAGGCGAGGCTCACGCCGATCGAAGCGCGCGGGTTCGAACTCTTCACCAACCCGAAGCAAGGCAATTGCATCGCCTGTCATGTCGGCAAGACGGATTCGACGGACCCGACCGACTGGATCTTCACCGACTTCACCTATGACGCGCTCGGCGCGCCGCGCAACCCGGCGATCCCGGCCAACGCGGATCCGACCGTCTTCGACCTGGGCCTGTGCAAGCGGCCGGGCCTCGCCGCGATCCTGCCGAAGGAGATCAAGCTCGATTCGCTCTGCGGCGCGTTCAAGGTTCCGACCCTGCGCAATGTCGCGGTCGTCAGCCCCTACTACCACAACGGCGCCTTCACGTCGCTGCGCGACGCCGTCGCCTTTTACGCCACCCGCGACACGGATCCGAAGCACTGGTATCCGAAGCTGAAAACCGGAGAGGCCGACAAGTTCGACGATCTTCCGGGCGCCTACAAGCAGAACGTCAACACCGAGGAAGTCCCCTATGACCGCAAGCCCGGCCAGAAGCCGCGGCTCAGCGACCAGGACGTCGACGCGCTGGTGGCGTTCCTGAAGACGCTGACCGACAAGGGCATGGAATAGCGCGTGGCGTCGCCTTCCGCGCTCCATGCGCCGCGACGGACATTCGGATGGTCAATGGCCTTTCGCGGGCGACGTCAAGGGCCGCGCGGCCGGCTTGACGCCGCTTTCGTACCAACCCTTCGACCGGTTGACGATCCAGACGACCGTGAGCATGACGGGCACCTCGATCAGCACGCCGACGACAGTCGCCAATGCCGCGCCGGAGTTGAAGCCGAACAGGCTGATTGCGGCGGCCACCGCCAATTCGAAAAAGTTGCTGGCCCCGATCAGCGCGGACGGGCCGGCGACGCAATGCTGCTCGCCCATGGCGCGATTGAGCAGATAGGCGAACCCGGCGTTGAAATAGACCTGGATCAGGATCGGAATCGCCAGCATCAGAATGATGAGCGGCTGGGCGATGATCTGCTCGCCCTGGAAACCGAACAGCAGGACCAGCGTCGCCAGCAGCGCGACCAGGGATAGGGGCTGCAGTGTCGCCAGCAGGCGCGACAGCGACTCGGGCCCGCCGGTCGCCAGCACGCGGCGACGCACGAGTTGCGCCACGATCACCGGCACGACGATATAGAGGACCACCGAAAGCACCAGCGTATCCCATGGGACCGTAATCGCCGACAGGCCGAGCAGCAGGCCGACGATCGGCGCGAAAGCGAACACCATGATCGTGTCGTTCAGAGCGACCTGAGAGAGCGTGAAGTGCGGTTCGCCCCGCGTCAGGTTCGACCAGACGAACACCATCGCCGTGCACGGCGCCGCGGCGAGGATAATCAGGCCGGCGATATAGGACGTGATCTGATCGGCGGGCAGATAGGGCCGGAACAGGTGGCCGATGAAGAACGCGGCCAGCGCCGCCATCGAGAACGGCTTGACCGCCCAGTTGATGAACAGGGTCACGCCGATGCCGCGCCAGTGCCGGCGAACCTCGCCGAGCGCGGCGAAGTCGATCTTGATCAGCATGGGGACGATCATGAGCCAGATCAGGGCCGCCACCGGCAGATTGACCCTGGCGATTTCCATGGCGCCGATCGCATGAAACACGCTCGGCGCCAGATGGCCGAGAACGACGCCCGCGACGATGCACAGGGCGACCCAGACAGTAAGATAGCGTTCGAACAGGGACATTGAGGAATTCCTACGCCGTTGCGGTGCGCCGTCCGTTATCGTCGACGACCCGCTCGCCGCCTTCCTTGATGAACTGCCCACGCTGCGGCGGCAGCAGATCGAGAACCGCTTCGGAGGGGCGGCAGAGGCGCACGCCCTTCGGCGTCACGACGAGCGGGCGGTTCATCAGGATCGGATGCGCGCCGATGGCGTCGAGCAGCGCGTCGTCGGAAAGCGACGGATCGTCGAGTCCGAGTTCCTTGTACGGCGTGCCTTTTTCGCGCAGGATCTGGCGGACGGTCAGTCCGGCGCGAGCAAGCAATTGCGCCAGCAGCAGCCGCGTCGGCGGGCATTTGAGGTATTGGATGACATGCGGCTCGACGCCCGAGTTGCGGATCATCGCCAACACGTTGCGTGACGTTCCGCACGCCGGATTGTGATAGATGATGACGTCCATCAGGCGACCTCCGGCCTCGGCCTTGTCGCGCCCTCGAGCCGCCCGATCTCGCGCAGCTTGGCGTTCAGCGCCATCCTGTCGAGGCTCCGGATCGGCAGGCTCGCAAAGATGGTGATCCGGTTCCTGAGATAGCGCGCCGCCAGCACGAACGCCGCCTCCTTCTGGATGTCGGTTCCCTCGACCGCGGCGGGGTCCTCGATGCCCCAATGGGCCGTCATCGGCTGGCCGGGCCAGACCGGACAGGCTTCGCCGGCGGCCGTATCGCAGACCGTGAAGACGAAATCCATGACCGGAGCGCCCGGTTTCGCGAACTCGTCCCAGCTTTTCGACCGTAACCCGTCGGTCGGGTACTGGCCGCGTTCGAGTTCTTTGAGGGCGAAGGGATTGACAGCCGCTTTGGGGTGGCTTCCGGCTGAGAATGCCTGAAAGCGCCCTGCGCCCACTTTCCGAAGGATGCCTTCGGCCATGATCGAGCGGGCGCTGTTGCCGGTGCAAAGGAACAAGACATTGAAGATACGCTCAGCCATGGGCGGCCTCCTTGGGCGGGCTACTTTCCGCGTTGCCGCTGTCGCATCCCGGCTTGCAGTCGCAGGTCGGCCCGCTTGAGAATCGCTGGAGATCGCAGAGTTCGGGGTGGCCGTCGCAACAGTCGGTGACGAGGAAGGAGATTAGATCGCGCATACCCTCGATGTCGGCGCGATAGATGATCGAACGCCCTTCCCTGACGCCTCTCACGAGACCCGCCCGCGCTAGGATGGCCAAGTGCGTGGAGAGCGTGTTGTGCGGCGCGCCGACAATGTCCGCGATGGCGCCGGCGGCAAGGCCTTCGATCTCTCGTCGAACCAGAAGCCGGAATATTTCGAGCCGCGTCGGCTGACCGAGCGCCGCCAAGGCCGCGAGCGCGTGCGGGGACGACATTTTTTCCCCGTGTGAGATCGGCCCCACGTGGCCGACGACAGCCAGCGAATTCTTCGCCATCCAATTGCCTCTCGCGCGACGCCCGGTCCGCGGCGATTTCTAGATGACAGCCGGGAAAAGTTCCATTACCCTATCTGTCGAGACATCTCGACATATAGAAGATAATATAATGACAGCGCGATGACAAAGGCGTGCAGGCCCGGTCGCGGGTTTCGCGCGTGCGATCACAATCCGCGGTCGAAATACGGAGGAGAAACCCGATGGAAACTTGTCCAAGAATGGTTGATGTTGGCCGACGGAGATTTCTGACCGGAGCGACGGTCGCCGCGGCCGGCGCCGCCGCCGCGACCGTCGTTCCGCAGAAGGCGGCGGCAAGCCCGCAGCTAGCGCGGCTTCGCTATCCCTCGAACCGGCTTGCGAACGTCAGCGACCTCAAGCCGAATGCGCCCTTGCAGGTCGCTTATCCCGACGCCAATGCGCCTGGCGTGCTCCTGAAGCTCGGCGCCAAAGTCCCGGGCGGGGTCGGGCCTGACGGCGACATCGTCGGCTTTACGACGATCTGCCCGCACAAAGGCTTCCCGCTTGCTTATAACGCATCCGACAGGACGCTGAACTGCTCCGGCCATTACTCGCGCTTCGATTGCGAGAACGGCGGCCAGGAAATCTGGGGTCACGCGACCCAGAACCTACCCCAATATCAGCTGCGGGTCGACGCCAAAGGCGACATCTACGCCGAAGGCGTCGATGAGCTCATTTATGGCCGCCTTTCGAACGTGCTGGAGGGCTGAACCGTGACATTCAAGCGCCATATCGACCGGCTTCCGATCATTCCGGCGGACGCCAAGGAGCATAACGTAACGTGCCAGTTCTGCATCGTCGGGTGCGGCTACAAGGCCTATAGCTGGGACATCAACGACCAGGGCGGAACGAGTCCGAGCGACAACAAGTTCGGCGTCGATCTTGCGAAGCAGCAACTGCCGATGACGCCCAACTGGTATGCGCCATCGATGTACAACATCGTCAAGCAGGACGGAAAGGACGTCCACCTCGTCATCAAGCCCGATCCGAACTGCGTGGTGAATTCGGGACTCGCTTCGATTCGCGGCGCGCGAATGGCCGAGGAATCCTACTCCGAAGCCCGTTCGACCCAGCAGCAGCGCCTGACCGAACCCATGGTGTGGCGATATGGCCAGATGCAGCCGACGAGCTGGGAAGACGCGCTCGACCTCGTGGCGCGGGTGACCGCGGCGGTGATCGACTCGCAGGGCGAGGACGGCCTGTTCGTCTCGGCCTTCGATCATGGCGGGGCCGGCGGGGGCTATGAAAATACCTGGGGTACGGGAAAGCTTTATTTCGGCGCGATGAAGATCAAGAACATCCGAATCCACAATCGCCCGGCCTACAACTCCGAAGTCCACGGCACCCGCGACATGGGGGTCGGCGAACTCAACAATTGCTATGAGGACGCAGAACTCACTGACACGATCGTCGCGGTCGGCACCAATCCGCTCGAGACCCAGACCAATTACTTCCTCAATCACTGGATCCCGAACCTTCAGGGAGGTTCCCTCGACAAGAAGAAGAAGCTCATGCCCGACGAGCCGCATGCTGCGGCCCGCATCATCTTCATCGATCCGCGCCGAACGGTCAGCGTCAACGCCTGCGAAGTCGAGGCCGGCAAGAGCAACGTGCTTCATCTCGCCATCAATTCGGGCACCGACCTCGCCCTGTTCAACGCCCTTTTCACCTACATCGCCGACAAGGGCTGGGTACAGAAGGGCTTCATCGACAAGAGCACCTTGCGCACGGCTGCGACCCGTCCGCCGCTCTATCCGGCCCGCGGCGATTCGCCCTCGAAGCCCGGCCATCTGACCAGCTTCGAGGCTGCGCTCGAAGGGTGCCGGACGTCGGTCAACGACGCGGCCAAGATCACCGGCCTGGACCCCGCCGACATCGTCAAGGCGGCCGAATGGATCGCCTTGCCGAAAGAGGGCGGCAAGCGCCGCCGCACGATGTTCGGTTACGAGAAAGGCCTCATCTGGGGCAACGACAACTACCGCACCAACGGCGCGCTCGTGAACATTGCGCTCGCCACCGGCAACATCGGTCAGATGGGCGGCGGCGTTGTCCGCCTCGGCGGCCATCAGGAAGGCTATGTGCGCCCCGACTATCCCGGCTCGCGGCCGGCCCCCTATGTCGACCAGCTGCTGATCGACGGAAAGGGCGGAGTCCACCATATCTGGGCCTGCGATCACTACAAGACCACGCTCAACGCCGACAAGTTCAAGCAGGCCTACAAGAAGCGGACCGACCTGGTGAAGGACGCGATGTCCGCGGTCCCCTACGGCGATCAGAAAGCCATGATCGACGCAATCCTCGCCGCGATCGGCAAGGGCGGGCTGTTCGCGGTCGACGTGGACATCGTGCCGACCAAGATCGGCCAAGCCTGCCACGTCTGGCTGCCGGGCGCGACCGCAGGCGAAATGAACCTGACCTCGATGAACGGCGAGCGCCGGCTGCGGCTGACCGAGCGCTATATGGACCCGCCCGGCCAGGCGATGCCCGACTGCCTCATCGCGGCGCGCCTTGCCAACAACCTCGAGCGGGTGTTTCGCGCAATGGGCAAGCAATCGGAGGCCGACAAGTTCAAGGGCTTCGACTGGAAGACCGAGGAAGACGCCTTCATGGACGGCTACCACGGCAACGCCAAGGGCGGCCAGTTCGTCACTTACGACCGCTTGCGCGCCATGGGAACCAACGGTGTCCAGGAGCCTGCGACCGCGTTCGAGAACGGCAAACTCGTCGGAACGCAGCGCCTTTACACGGACGGCGTCTTCTCCACGGACGACGGCAAGGCCCGCTTCATGGACGCGCCGTGGCGCGGCCTCGAGGCGCCGGGCAAGGAGGAGGAGTCGAAGAAATTCGCCTTCCTCATCAACAACGGTCGCGCCAACCAGATCTGGCAAAGCGCCTATCTCGACCAGAAATCCGATTTCGTCATGAATCGCTGGCCCTATCCCTTCATCCAGATGAACCCGGACGACATGAAGGACCTGGGGCTTTCCGCGGGCGACCTGGTGGAGGTGCACAACGACAACGGCGCGACCCAGGCGATGGCCTATCCGACCGACACCGCCAAGCGCAAACAGGCCTTCATGCTGTTCGCCAACCCGATGGGCGTGCAGGGAAACGTCGTCTCGCCCGGCGTCAACGAGCTCATCATTCCCAATTACAAACAGACTTGGGGCGATATTCGCAAGATTTCTTCCGCGCCTGGCGCCGCGCGGACTACGAGCTTCAAGTCCTTGGAGTACAAGGTCTGAGGAAGGCGTGCGAGCGGCTTTGCCGCTCGCACGCGCGTCAGTGTGGCGGGGTCAGGCGTCCCGCGACACGCGGACGCACGCGCCGCCGCCGCTCCAGTCTCCTGCGTCGGGCCCTGGCCAGGCTTTTTGGCGCGCACGAAGGCGCTCATGAACTTGCCGTCGACGAGGGGCGCGATCGCATCGACGTCGACGCCCTTGCTGGTCAGGAATGCGCGCGCGTCGTCGACCTTGTAGACGCGCGTTGGCTCGGCGCTGATCGCCTCGAATCCAGCCGCGGCGAGCTTCATGCGGTAGTCTTTCTCGTCGAGCGCGCCGGCGATGCAGCCGACCCAGAGCAGCATGTCGCGGCGAATCTGTTCGGGGATCGCCCCGCGAGTCACGACATCGGAGACGGCGAAGCGCCCGCCGGGCTTCAGCACCCGGAACGCCTCGCCGAGCACGCGATCCTTGTCGGCCGACAGATTGATGACGCAGTTGGATATGACGACGTCGACCGAGTTGTCGGGCAGCGGGATATGCTCAATTTCCCCCTTGAGGAATTCGACGTTCTTCGCTCCCGCTTTCTCCTGGTTTTCGCGCGCCAGGGCCAGCATGTCGTCGGTCATGTCGAGGCCATAGGCCTTGCCCGACGGGCCGACGCGGCGGGCCGAGAGCAGCACGTCGATGCCGCCGCCGGAGCCGAGGTCGAGGACCGTCTCGCCCTCCTTCAGCTCAGCCAGCGCCGTCGGGTTGCCGCAGCCGAGCGAGGCGAGAACGGCCGCTTCCGGCAGCGAGCCGGCCTCGTCGGCGCCATACAAATCGGACGTGATGGCGCTGACGCCGGCCAACGCCGGGTCTGGGCCGCAGGACGCGCCGCCGCAGCAGGAGTCCGGCGTGCGGACATTGCGCGCGGCTTCGGCATAGCGCTCGCGCACGACGTCCTTGATGTCGAGATCCGGCATTTCGCTTCTCCTCATGGGCAGGCGCAGGTGATCGCCTCGGGCCGGATCGCCTGGTTGCGGGTGCAGCATTCGGCGAACAGGAACCCGACGACCTCCTGGAGCGCTTGAGTATTGGCGGTGCAGCGAAGGAAAGTGCTTTCGCGGCTCACGGACACGAGCCCTTCGTTTTTCAGCTTGTCCAGGTGATGCGAGAGCGTCGAGGCCGGTATACCGAGCTCCGAGCCTATTTCGCCGACAACCAGCCCCTCCGGGTGCGCAGCCAGCAGCAGGCGTACGATCCGCAACCGCGGTTCGGCGCCCAAGGCGGCGAGCATGTCGGCGTATCGGGCGATTTCGGCGGCTTCGGCCATGCGTGTTTTCCTGTTTCGATATTTCTATGGATATCGAATTATAAGATGTCAATCCGCTGCCGGAATGGCATTGTTCAACTCCGGCCCGCCTGCGGCGCTCGCCCCCCCTGCGGCGTGCGCGACCGGAACGGCTTTTTTCGGCCGCCTTCGCGCCGATCCAGTCATCCAATGCGCCTGTTTGGTCGTAACATGCGCGCAGCTGCGCCGACGTGTCACAGCTGAGCGGTTGATCGTGCCGAGGAATTGGCGCATGAGGCCGGCGGCGGCGCTGGCCGTGATTTCTATTCAGTGAGGCGAAAAATGGACAAGGTTGGGAAGTGCGTCAGCCGGCGGACGGTTCTGGTTGCGGCGGCCGGGGCCGTGCCGGCGCTCGCGCTGATGTCGGGTTCGGCGGAAGCCAAGATGACGCAGGCGGCGGTGAAATATCAGACGACGCCAAAGGACGGAAAGCAGTGCGACGGCTGCAACTTCTTCGTCGCGCCCAATTCCTGCAAGATGGTCGACGGCGAGATCGCCCCGACCGGCTGGTGCGCCCTTTGGGTCAAGAAGGCCGGGTGATGCCTTCACAGCGGCGGCCGCCGGCGGCCGCCGCCTCTTCCCAAAGTCCATCGCGGCCGTCCGCAAGGCGAAACCCGGCGCGCGCGCCCGACCGTCAGCCTGGGCGACCGAGCCGCGCCTCGGCCTCGATCTCGACCTTCATTTCCGGCTTCAAGAGCGCGGACACGACGACGATCGTCGCCGCCGGCCGGATGTCGGCAAACGCTTCGCCCTGGATCTTCAGCACCGGCTCGCAATACGCGGCGTCGGTGACGAAGGTCCGGAGCCGCACGATGTCGGCAAGCGTCCCGCCCGCCTCATCGAGCGCCCTGGCGAAGGTCGCATAGATGTTGCGGGTCTGCTCCGCCGGGTCGTCCGGCATCGCCATCGTGGCGTAGTCGTAGCCAGTGGTCCCGGAGATCAGCACCTCGTCGCCCGAGACGACCGCCCGCGAATAGCCGTAGGTCCGCTCGAACGGCGAGCCTGTCGAAATGAGCCGTCGCGCCCGGCTCACGCGAACTCCATGATCGTCGCGTCGACCGCCAGCGAATCCCCTTCCTTGCACAGGATCGCCTTGACGGTGGCGTCGCGCTCGGCCGACAGCACGTTCTCCATCTTCATCGCCTCGACGATGCAGAGCTGCTCGCCCACTTTTACTTCCTGGCCAACCTTGACGGCGATCGCCTTGACGAGGCCCGGCATCGGGCAGAGCAGCGCCTTCGAGCCGTCGGATCCCTTCCGCTCGATCATCAGCGCGGCGAGCTGCGCCTCCCGGCGCGTGTAGACGCGCGCATCGACGCCGACGCCGGCGTGCGAGAGGTGGTAGCCGTTGAGGATCGGCCGCGTCTGCACCGCGAACTCGGCGCCGTTGAGCGCGCCGCGCCACAGGAGGTCGCCGGCCTTCCAGTCCGAGCGGACCTCGACCTCGCAGCCGTCGGCGAAGACCATCGAAACGGCGCCATCGGCCTTCGCGCCGATTTCGAGCGCGACCCGGCTTCGTCCCATCGCGACAATCCGATTGGCCTCGAAGCGAAGCTGCTCGGGATCCCGCAATTGCCCGGAAATGCGGCGCTTGCGCTGGTTGAGAACGTGGTCGACATGCGCCGCCACCACCGCAAGGCGCCGCTCCGCCTCGCCCTTCGCCACGAGCGGATGGAAGCCGTCGGGAAACTCCTCGGCGATGAAGCCGGTCGAGAGCCGGCCCTCGCGCCAGCGCGGATGCTGCATCAGCGCCGAAAGGAAGGGGATGTTGTGGCGGATGCCGTCGATCACGAAGGCGTCCAGCGCAGTCGCCTGGGCCTCGATCGCGGCGAGCCGGTCCGGCGCATGGGTGACGAGCTTGGCGATCATCGGATCGTAGTGGATCGAGATCTCCCCGCCCTCGAAAACGCCGGTGTCGTTGCGCACCGTGACGCCGTGGCGCGTCCCTTCGGCCGGCGGGCGGTACTTCACCAGCCGCCCGGTCGAGGGCAGGAAGTTGCGGGTCGGGTCTTCCGCGTAGACGCGGCTCTCGACCGCCCAGCCGTTGAGTTTCACGTCGGCTTGCGTCAGGCGCAGCGTCTCGCCCGCGGCGCTGCGGATCATCTCCTCGACCAGGTCGACGCCGGTGACGAGCTCGGTCACCGGATGCTCGACCTGCAGGCGGGTGTTCATCTCGAGGAAATAGAAGCTCTTGTCCTGTCCCGCGACGAACTCGACGGTTCCGGCGGTGTCGTACTGCACCGCCTTGGCGAGGGCGACCGCCTGCTCTCCCATCTTGCGGCGCGTCTCCTCGTCGAGCAGCGGCGAGGGCGCCTCCTCGATCACCTTCTGGTTGCGGCGCTGGATCGAGCATTCGCGCTCGCCGAGATGGATGACATTGCCGTGCTTGTCGCCGAGCACCTGGATCTCGACATGGCGCGGGTTGACGATGAATTTCTCGACGAACACCCGGTCGTCGCCGAACGAGGATTTCGCCTCGGACCTGGCGCGCGCGAAGCCCTCGAACACGTCCTGGCGCGCCTGCGCGATCCGCATGCCCTTGCCGCCGCCGCCGGCGGAGGCCTTGATCATCACCGGATAGCCGATCTCGTCGGCGATTTCGGCCGCGCGCTCGGGCGATTCGATCACGCCGAGATAGCCGGGGACGGTCGAGACCTTGGCGGCGTTGGCGAATTTCTTCGAATTCGATCTTGTCGCCCATCGCCTCGATGGCGCGGACGTTGGGGCCGATGAAGACGATTCCCGCTTCCGCCAGCGCCTGCGCGAAGGCCGCGCGCTCGCTGAGGAAGCCGTAGCCCGGATGCACCGCCTCCGCGCCGGTCTCCTTGCAGGCCGCGACGATCTTTTCGATCACCAGATAGGACTGCGCCGCGGCCGGCGGCCCGATGGCGACCGCCTCGTCGGCCATCTCGACATGCAGCGCGTCCTTGTCGGCCTCCGAGAAGACGGCGACGGTCCTGATCCCCATCCGACGCGCCGTCTTGATGACCCGGCAGGCGATTTCGCCGCGGTTGGCGATCAGGATTGTCTTGAACATCGGCTCCCCATGCGAGAAAGCGCGCAGGCTTTCCGGCTGAGGACGTTCTATGGGAAGCGCGCGGGCGCGTAAACAATTCCCCGCGGCCGCGGAGCTAGCAAATCGGGGAATTGCGACCGGCGGCCGCGCGCCTCATGGAGCCCCGAATCCGGGATTCCAGTCGCAGATCTCCGCCCGCAGCCAGCGGTTGTTGGCCCGCACGCGGGTGAAATAGCAGCCGATCGGCCCGTGCCCCAGCAGCGTCCCCCAGGACGGACCGGCGGAGCCGGCCGCGCCGGCCTGGACGGCGCCCGGTCCTCCCCAGACGCCCCAGGGCGGGGCGGCATATCCGGCGCCGGCCTGCGCGGCGACCGGCCCCGCGGCGAGCCCCAACGCCACTGTCGCCGCCACCGCCATCGTCGCCAAAGCTCGCTTCATTCGTCGATCTCCTTTGATTTCGGGAATCCAGCAGCGCGCGGCGCACTGGCCCGCGTCAGAGCGACAGCTTAGCCGCCCGCGACGGCGCCGCGAAGACCCGACCGGCAAATTCCGACCTAGCCGAGGGAAGCAAACCGACCTCGGCGACCGGCCTACCTTCCGTACCATCAGCGTCTGCCCTGCGGGCTCAGAAAAAGGGCGAGCATGACACACGCTCTGTTTGCGAAGAATCCCCTCCAGCCGTGGCGCCCACGCAACTCGAGCGAATCACGCAAAACCTTGCTGCTGAGGCTTGCTCGATAAAGTCGACTGCGTTTGGTTAGGTTCGTTGACCCGACCCTCGTTCTTCAGGCTTTCGCCCTCGGAACGCGCCTCAGCCGGGAGGGCGGAATGACAGGCATGAGCGATCGGCTTCGGCGCGACTCGCGATGGACTTAGCGGACCGCACTTTCCCCGCTCCTCGCATTGAGAACGCCGTAAAGTATTTTTTTCCAGGACCGGCTTGGTCTGTAACGTCAGCGACGACAAGGGAAATCCGCAAATTGCGGAGCATGGGGCGGACCTCACATTTTCGCTACAACTCAGCGGGATGCTAAATTCGCTTGACGAGGATTTACGGAGATATGATAGTGTAACCCAGCGTCAATTGGTCGCTCCCTTTGCGGCAACATGTCGCATTGGAATTTGTGGGCCAGTTTCAGCTGAAGTGCGTTGTTATATCACACACGGGAGAATGGGAAATGGGGAATATCAAGCTTGTCCTAGCGGCGGCAACAGTGGCCGTCCTGTCAACGCCCGCATTCGCGGGAACTAATCTGGTGCAGAACGGCAGTTTCGAGCTAGACCCGACCGGCCAGGTGGGATTTAGCACAACAGTGACTGGTTGGTCCGTGACCAAAGACAACCCGGCCCAGTCGGATGAGCATGCTTTCATCTTCTCCAACTCTACCGCCTACTCGACCGGCGTTGGCCCCACCACTTTTGGTTATCCTGCGAAGCTTTGGCCGGGCCTGCCGACCCCGGACACTCAGGTTGACGGGGGAACACAATTCTTCGGCGTCGACAGTCTCTATAATAACGTGGTGTTGTCGCAGGTTATCAACGGCTTGACCCCGGGCAAGACGTATGCCCTCACGTTCGATTGGGCAGCCGGGCAATTTTTCGGCTTCAGCGGGGCCACTGAAGACTACTGGCAGGTCAGCCTCGGGAATGAGACGTACTCTACCGCCACCGCCGCCGTCGCCAGTCATGGGTTTGAAGGCTGGTTTACCGCGACGATGCATTTCACGCCGACAAGCTCCTCCGAGACGTTGTCGTTCAACGACGTCGGATGCGTGGTGACGGCAAACGGGTGCGGAAGTTCGCCGGTAACGGCACCGCCATTTTCGCTGCTTGACAGCGTGACGATGGCAGTTCCCGAGCCGTCGACTTGGGCGATGATGGCCCTCGGCTTCGCCGGCCTCGGCTACGCCGGGTTCCGTCGCGGCCGCAGGGACGCGATCTCGATCGTTTGAGATTTCGACGCCGGACTGCGATAGGCCGCCTTCAGGCGGCCTATTTTTTCAGGCGGGGCCGGCTTGCGACCCCTCCCCCCTGAGCCAACCGCGCCCTAAGGCCAAAATGACGGACGGATTTTTTGTGTCGCTTGGGCCGCGTCAAGTCATCACCACAACCCCACGAATGGCATTCCGGCCAACTCCGTAACTTACATAGGATCTCATAGTTGTTAGCCGCCGTTTTGCCGCCAGCCTACTTGCGCCGGCACACTCGTCATCTAAAGCTAAAAGCAAGCCCAAGCAGGCCAGGATCAATGCCCATTCACGTCTCACGTCTCGTGAAGCGGTGCTACAGTGCTGAGACAACTAATATAGTTGCGAAAATTGCTTGACCGCTTGTTTCGGCAATGGCATTTTTCGGGGCCCGACGGTCGCTGAGCCGCCGCCGCGGTTTGCAACGACGACGCATGGGGCTGCGCCATGGAAGCCACTCTTATTGAATTTCGTCCGGTTTTCCTGGCCCTCTTGAACACCGCCAAATGGCTCGCTGTCACGGCGGCGATCTTCGTGCCCTTGGAGCGTTTGTTTGCGCTTCACGACCAGAAGATATTCCGCAAGGAAATCGGCGTTGACGTCGGATACGCTTTTCTCAACGCTCTGGTGCTCGCGTTCGTACTGGCCGCTCCACTGTCGATCATTCTGCACGTGGTGCGGCATTTCGTGCCGATGAGCCTCGTCTTCGCGATCGCCGCCTGGCCGATCTGGCTCAAGGCCTGCGCCACGATGCTGGTCGGCGAAACCGCCTATTACTGGGCGCATCGGGCAAGCCACCAGATTCCGTTCCTCTGGCGGTTCCACGCCGTCCATCACAGCGCCGAAAGGCTCGATTTCCTCGTCAGTACCCGCGTCCACCCGATCGACATCGTGTGGACGCGGATGGTCATGCTGACGCCGATCTACGCACTCGGCCTCGCCAACCCGGTGCGCCTCAGCGACGGTGCCTTTGCCGCGGGAACTCCTCCTGATCGGATCGATGTGGGGCTATTTCGTCCATTCCAACCTGCGCTGGCGCCTGGGGCCGTTCGAATGGCTGCTCGCCACCCCCGGCTTCCACCACTGGCACCACACCTGGGGCGGCAAGCGGCGCGACTGCAATTACGCCTCGATGTTCCCGTGGCTCGACCGGATCTTCGGCACCCACTACCTCCCGAAGGACTGGCCGGATCGCTACGGCATTGACGAGCCCATGCCCCATACGCTCGCCGGCCAGTTCGTCCAGCCCCTGGCCCCGTTGCGTCCTGCCCTGCCGTCCGAACGCACCGGAGTGCCCGGGACCTGAGGCGGGCCTAACGCGAAGACTGTGCGGGCATATCGTCCCGCCGGTCGCGCACCCGCCTTCGGGCGGTCGATGTCTCCTGCGGACCCCCGCGCCCCTATCCCACCGCCGCCCGCAAAGCCTCCTCGACGCCTGGCCACCCAGCGGCCCGCGCCCGCACCGCGGCGACGAACCATTTCGGCGCGCGATGGGCTTCGGCCAGAACGTTGACCAGCGCCGCCAGCGCCTCGAGCGACCGGCATTCGTCGGCCTTGCGCAACAGCCACTCGCCCTGCTCGTCGCTGACCACGCCGGTCGGGCGCGCCTGCCAGACGACGTAATCGGTGATCAATTCGACGAACAGCTCCACCCATTCCGGCGCATTGGCCATCCGCGCCCGGGCGACGGCGAAGAGTTCGTCCGCCGCCTCCCGCGTCACTTCGCCCTCGGCGAACACTTCGCGCCTCAGCCAGGCGACATCCTGGGCGCTCACCTTGCGGCCGAGGATCATCGCGCTGATGATCGTGCGGCTCCTGTCGATCGCAAAACCCATCGTCCTGGCCTACCCATCACTCGCCGCCCGACCCGCCGGCTCCGCCCGCCGGCCTCCGCCCGTCGGCGAACAGCCTGCGCGTCAGAATTTTCCGAGAGATGAATCGGGACGCTGCGGCAGAGGTTCCCTCGAAGGACAGTTAAGGCCCGGCAAAGCGGCATGGTTTCGCGAAGATGAACCGGCGCCGGCGTGCTCTCGACCCGGCCGCTGGCGAATTCGGCCCCGGTTCGACGGCGAGCCCGGATGACGATGAGGAAGGCCACGTCCACGCTGGCGCCGCCGCAGCGCATGACATGCAACCTCGGCGCAAACTTGAGAAGCAACGCCAGCAGCGGTTGTGAACGCCGGATTACTTGCTGGCCGCCTGAGCCAAATTTTTCTTAAGCGCGCCTGCGCCTCGCCGTTGGTCCGAAATCTCAAATACCTACAGGATGTTACGGCAGCCGAGAACCCGACTGTGAACGTTTCATGACCGAACGATCCCGGAGGGTGCAAGAAACTTCTTGACGGCCGCTTACCTTACGGCCACATTACGAAAAGGCAACCTCCTCCGTTGTAATACTTGCCGCGTTGACGGACAGGTTTTGCCATCCCAATCGCGCCGGTACCGGCGCGTCATTCAGGAGGACAATATGGGGAAATATAGCAAGTGGAGTTTGGCGGCGCTCGCCCTGTCGGCCAGCGTCATCGCGCTCGACACGGCGCAGGCCAATATCGTCAACGGCACAATCTGGGAGGTCGCCACATCGATCGCGCAGAATGCGACAATTGCGAACTTGCCGCCAGCGTCGGCGAGCACCGGCGGCGCCACCTTCTCGGTGACGAGTCCGCTGAACTTCAGCAGCGCCGGCGGCTATACGCTCAGCGATTTCCTGTCGAGCGCCGGCGCCACCGGAGTGTCGTATTTCGGCACTGCGGCCGGCACGGACTTCGCTTGACAGCACGATCATGGGGATCAACGGTCAGGTCAGCGTCACGAACGGACAACAGTTCCAGATCGGGCACGACGACGGCTTCGAACTCATGATCGGCACCTGGGACTTTGCACAACCTGGCCCGACGTCCTATGTGTTGACCACGGTCACCTATACCGGCGCCAGTGGCAACCAGCCCTTCAGCCTCGCCTACGGCGAGTGCTGCGGCGCGCCGGCGTACCTCACCGTGGACCTGCCGCTGAGCAGCGTTCCCGAGCCGTCGACCTGGGCCATGCTGGTCCTCGGTTCGCCGGCCTTGGCTATGCAGGCTTCCGCAGCCGCAAGGACGCGATCTCAATCGCGTAGACCTTTCGCTTCGCGCAATCTGGAGAGGCCGCCTCAGGGCGGCCTTTCTTTTTGCCGGCCACGGCGCCAGAAATCGGCGGAAGCTCTTCAGCATCCGTGCGGCGCGGACCCGTCGCGCGACAGTATTTGAAAAGCGGTACGGAAGAGGCGAGGCGGAATGAGCACAGCCGGCGGGACCGCGCGGACAGAGAAGGTCGGGCGCAATAATCCTTGCCCATGCGGAAGCGGCAAGAAATTCAAACATTGTTGCGGGGCCATTGGATCAGTTGCGGAGAGCTCGAAGCCGACCGCACCGGGGGCGCAAACGCCGACCCGGGCGCGACTCAACGCTCTGTTTCGTGAGGCGGAGAACCGTTGCAGCGCTGGGCGGTGGTCTGACGCGCTTCCCCTGTTCGAGGAAATCGTTCGACTGGATCCCGACAGCCCGCAGGCTCATCATGACCTCGGCATCGCCCATCTCCATTGTGGGCGCGTGGAGAAAGCCTCGGCGTCGTTGCAACGAGCCGTCGAGTTGAGGCCGAGCTTCGAATCCGCGCTGCGCCATCTCGTCGACGCTCTCGAACCGCAGGGCCGCGAGCAGGAAGCTCTCTTCGCCTGCCGCAAGCTCAGCCGGGCGGCGACGGACCCGGTGGAGCGCCGGTACTACGCCGCCAGGGCGCTGCTCAAAGAAGGCAAGACCGAAGAGGCTGAGATCGAGTTGCGCCGCCTGATCGTGCAGGCGCCGACAAACGTCAGCGTTTTGCTCGAACTCGGTCAGCTGCTCTCCAGCCGGGGAAGGTTTTCAGAGGCCGAGGCGCTCCTGACGCAAGCGACGCATGATGCGCCGGGCGCGTTTCAGGCACTTGCCGAAATCAAGCGGATGACCGACGCCGATCGGCCGTTGCTCGAACGGATGGAGGCGGTGCTGAAGAGGCCCGACCTTGAAACCATGGCCCTCTCCGCCGTGCATTTCGGCTTGGGCAAAGCCTACGACGATCTCCGCGATCCTGAATCGGCGATGAGACACTTCGACGCCGGGAACGGGCTGAGAGCCCTCTCGACCCGTCTCAACCGCAAAGCGACCGCCGCGGAGATTGGCGGCGTCGTCAGCGCCTTCACCGCTCAGGCGCTCGACGGCGCCGCACGGTCGTTGACCCGGCCCGAAGGGCCCGACGACAATCTCCCTGTGCTCATCGTCGGCATGCCGCGTTCAGGGACGACCCTCGTCGAGCAAATTCTGTCCTCTCATCCGGCGGTCGCGGCGGGCGGCGAGCTTTCGTTCTGGAAGGAACGGCTTGGGGTATGGCGGTCTTCCGGGAACGGCGGACCTGTCCAGATCAAGTCGGACGCGATGTTCAAGAGCGCGGACGATTATCTCTCCCTCCTGCGCCGCATCGGACCGAACGCCCTTCGCGTGACCGACAAGGCCCCGCGCAATTTCGAGCTCCTTTGGCTGCCTTTTCTCGCTCTGCCCCAAGCCAGGATCATTCACTGCCGCCGACACCCCGTCGACACATGTCTGTCGATCTATTTCACCAACTTCCTCGGCACCCAGGATTTCGCATGGGACCGCGCCGATCTCGTCTTCTACTATCGTCAGTATGAGCATTTGATGGACCATTGGCGACGCACGCTGCCACCGCATCGCTTTACCGAGGTGCAATACGAGACATTGGTCGCAGACAGGGAGACCGAGACGCGTCGGCTGATCTCCTTCCTGGGGCTCGAATGGGACGAGGCGTGCCTTGCCCCCGAAAGGAACCGCCGCGCCGTCCAGACCGCGAGCCTCTGGCAGGCGCGACAGCCGGTTTACAGGACTTCGATGGCCCGCTGGCGACGATACGAACCGTGGCTCGGCGAGCTCCGGGAACTTATTCCCCCGTCGGACCAGCCGCCGGCCCTGATTGATTCTGAAAACTTGCAACAATGACGAATACAGTTGTCACGTCGAAGGTCGGTCGCAACGACCTCTGCCCTTGCGGCAGCGGGAAGAAATTCAAGAAATGTTGCGAGGGGAAGGACGCTCGCACGGACCTGTTCTATGCCGGCGCGTGGGAGCCTCCGGCTCGGGGCGATAAATTGCAGGCTCTTATGCGCGCTGGCAAGGAACACTGGGAGGCCGAACGATATGCCGACGCGGTCACGTGCTATCGGGAAATCGCTCGCCTCCAGCCGACCAAAGCCGAGGCGCACTATGATCTTGGTCTTGCACTGGCGCGCTGCGGCCGCTTGAGCGAAGCGGCGAACAGCCTCGAACACGCGATCAAGCTGAAGCCCAGTCTTTCGCAAGCGCTGACCCAGCTCGCCTACGTCTTTGAAGCGGCTGGAAAGGAATCGGAAGCGCTGGACGTCTATCGGCGTCTTGGCCGCCTCGCCGACCGCCCGCTCGACCGCCTGTATTATGCCGCGAAGGCTCTGGCGATGGACGGCAGGCTCGACGAGGCGGAGGAGAAACTGCGCCGATTGGTTGCGGTCGCTCCGGCGCTCGCCGTGGCCCACCAGGCCTATGGACAGCTCCTGCTCGATCGGGGGAAGTTTGCGGAAGCAGAACCGGAATTTGTCAACGCGGCCGAATCCATCCCGAGCGCGTTCGAGAAGCTCGCTCAGATCCGCCGGATGACAGCGTCCGACCGGCCCATGATCGAACGCATGCTGGCGACCGTGTCCAACCCAAGGCTCGACATCGAGTCTCGCGTCGCCATCGAGTTCGGGCTCGGCAAGGCCTTTGGCGACCTCGGTGAATATGGCGAGTCGATGCGACATTACGACGAGGCCAATTCTCTGAGGGCTGGCACGGCCCGCCTTAATCGGCCAGGCCTCGTCGCGCGCTACGACGACCTCATCGGCCGTTACAACAGCGGGATGCTTGAGCGGGCCACAAGAAGCTTCGCGCGACCGGCGCAGGCTGACGAGGAACTGCCGGTTTTCATCGTCGGCATGCCAAGGTCCGGCACTACGCTCACAGAGCAGATCCTTTCGGCACATCCGAGTGTGGCGGCCGCCGGCGAACTGCCTTTCTGGAAAGGGCGGCTGCGTCAGTGGGGACTGGGCGCGACTGAGCCATCCGCCGGCGCAGTGTCGAGCGCGGTCACCGATTACTGCGCGCTCCTGCGAAGGTTCGGGCCCGAGGCTTCCCGGGTGACCGACAAGGCGCCGTTGAATTTCGAACTGCTATGGCTCATTCGGCTTGCCTTTCCCGATGCGCGGATCATTCATTGTCGCCGGAACCCGATCGACACGGGCCTGTCGATCTACTTCTCCAATTTCTGGGCTCACCAAACCTACGCTTTTGATAAATCGGACATCGTTTTCTTCTATCGCCAGTACGAACGATTGATGGCTCATTGGCGGAGCGTTCTTCCTCCTGCTCGTTTCGCCGAGGTCGACTACGAGACGTTGGTGGCCGAGCCGGAGGCCGAGACCCGCCGGCTCATCGACTTCCTTGGGCTTCCGTGGGACGACGCCTGCCTTGCTCCCGAAAATAACGCCCGCTCGGTCAAGACCGCGAGCGTCTGGCAGGCCCGCCAGCCGGTCTACAAGACGTCGGTCGAGCGCTGGCGCCGCTATGAGCCGTGGCTCGGCGAGTTGCGCGAGCTTCTGCCGGAGGCGGAACGCGGCGCGGCGTAACGCGGGCGTCCGCGTCGCCTCCGCCATGGCGCAACACCCGCGCCGTTTGACCCCCCGGGCGCTGATCGGGTCCGGTGGACGCGCCTGCCGGGAGACTTCATGCCCGCCCCCAAAGACCACGCCGACGTCTTTGTCCTGCCGCCGGTCGCGCTCGCGCTCTGCGTCGGCGCGGCGTGGCTCGCCGATCGGGTCTCGCCCCTGCCCTTCGTTCCACCGCTTTGGCCGCGACCCTGGCTCGGCGGCGCGCTCGTCGCGCTCGGGCTGCTGACGGAACTCTGGGCGCTCGTCCTGTTCCGCCGCGCCCGCACCGCGGCCCTGCCGATCCGGCCGACCAGCGCGATCATCGAGGCCGGCCCCTACCGTTATTCGCGCAATCCGATCTATGTCGGCATGTTCGTCATCGTCGCCGGCGCCGCGATCGGGCTCGACAGCCTGTGGCAGTTCGCCGCGCTTGTCGCGCTCTATGTGATGCTCCGCTGGGGCGTGGTGGCGCGCGAGGAAGCCTATCTCGCCCGCAAGTTCGGCGCGGCCTATCTCGATTACGCCAGGCGGGTCAGGCGGTGGCTGTGAGGCGGCCGGTCAAACAGCCGGCTCCCGCCATTCCAGCCCCGGAAAGCGGGCGTAATCGCGATCGTAAGTGATCCACGCGCAGCCGTGCTCGATGGCGAGCGCGGCGAACCAGGCGTCGGAAACGCGGGGCCCGCGCACGCCCGCCTCGAGACAAAGGCGCGCGAAAATCGACCAGTGGCGCCGGCCCGCCCGAACGAGCTCGCAATTGGGCCGGCTCATGAGAGCTTCGCAGAAAGCGAACGCTTCCTCGATCGGGCTTGGTTCTCTGAAGACGCGCGAGTTCGTGACGATTCGCGCCACGGCGCTTAGGGTGAGCGGGGACATGCCGAACTGCGCATCGTCGCCGGCGACCTTCTCGAGCCAGGGCTTGCAGACGTCGTGATGCAGCGAATCTTGACGAAACGCGTAGATCAGCACATTGACGTCAGGCAGGATCACCTCAACCGCCCGGACGGCTCGAGATCGTCCATCTCCTGAAGGGCCGCCGTATCGTCGAGGTCGATTCCCGGCATCGGGCCGCCGGTCGCCGAACTGACCGGCAGCGAAACTCGACCCGCACTTGTCTCCGCCGGCCGTTCGCTGAGGACCCGGCGCAATCCCTCCTCGATCAATGCGGTCAACGATCGGCCCTCCGCGGCCGCCTTGCGCTTGGCGCGCTCGATGAGATCGTCAGGAAGACGGACAGTCGTTCGCTCTGTCATATGTCATGACATACCGCGAACTCTACAATCTGTCGAGTCGCTCCGACCCACTTACGGCGGAATATTATCGTGCTTCTTGCTGGAGTTCTCGAGCACCTTGTCGCGCAGCATGGCGAGCGGGCGTCGGGCGAAATGAAATGACTTCATAGTGTTTCAGCTTCATTTATGCTTAGTTATGGAGCTATTCTGGAGCAATGTTATTGGATCTTTCCATCAAGGGCGTGCCCGAGCAGCAGGTCGCGTTGCTCCGCGAGCGCGCAAAGGCCAATCACCGTTCGCTACAGGGCGAATTGAGAGCGCTGATCGACGCGGCGACCCGAGCGTCACTGCGCAAACTGTCGGTGGATGAGATCGCGGCTCGGGTCCGCGAACTCGGTCTCGAGCGCCGCGACGAAGCTGTGCGGCTGATCCGCGAAGATCGTGACCGCTAAGGTCGTCGACGCGTCCGCCATCGTCGCGCTGCTGTTCGACGAGTTGACGCGCGACGAAGTCGCGCAGCGCTTGCGCGGCGCCTCCCTGATTGCCCCGGCTCTGATCCGGTTCGAGGTGGCGAACGCGTGCCTGAAGAAAATTCGCGCGGCGCCTGCCGAAAGGCGGCCCCTGCTGGAGGCGTCTTCTCTCTTCGATGACCTTTCGATTTCCCTTGAGACGGTCGACCTCGGCGAGGCGATCGCGCTGGCGGAGTTGACGAGGCTGTCGCTCTACGACGCCAGCTACCTTTGGCTCGCCCGGACGCTGGGCGTCGATCTCGTGACACTGGACGACAGGCTTGCCCGCGCCGACCAGGCGCCGGGCCGCCCGTGACCGCGGGCGCCCTGGCCGTTTCGCCTCACAGCGGGATGTTGTCGTGCTTCTTCCACGGGTTCTCGAGCTTCTTGTTGCGCAGCATGGCGAGCACGCGCGACAGGCGCCGCCGGGTCGAGTGCGGCATGATCACCTCGTCGATGTAGCCGCGCTCGGCGGCGACGAAGGGCGAGAGGAAGGCGTCCTCATATTCCCTCGTTCTTTCAGCGATCTTGGCGGGGTCGTTGATGTCGGAGCGGAAGATGATTTCCACTGCGCCCTTCGCCCCCATGACCGCGATCTGCGCCGTCGGCCAGGCGAGGTTGATGTCGCCGCGCAAATGCTTGGAGGACATGACGTCGTAGGCCCCGCCGAACGCCTTGCGGGTGATGACGGTGACCTTCGGCGCCGTCGCCTCGGCATAGGCGAACAGAAGCTTCGCGCCATGCTTGATCAGCCCGCCGTATTCCTGCGCCGTCCCCGGCAGGAAGCCCGGCACGTCGACGAAGGTGACGATCGGAATGTTGAAGCAGTCGCAGAAGCGGACGAAGCGCGCCCCTTTCCGCGACGCGTCGCTGTCGAGCACGCCGGCGAGCGCCAGCGGCTGATTGGCGACGATGCCGATCGTCGCGCCCTCCATGCGGATGAAACCGGTGACGATGTTTCGGGCATGGGCTTCCTGGATCTCGAAGAAGTCGCCCTCGTCGGCGATCTTCAGGATCAGCTCCTTGATGTCGTAGGGCTTGTTCGGATTGTCGGGAATCAGCGTGTCGAGCGACATGTCGATCCGGTCCGGGTCGTCGAAGCTCGGGACCGTGGGCGCCCGCTCGAGGTTGGAAGCGGGCAGAAAGTCGATCAGCCGGCGCATCTGCAACAGGGCTTCGACGTCGTTGTCATAGGCGCGGTCGGCGATCGAGGACCGGGTGGTGTGGATCTGCGCGCCGCCGAGCTCCTCGGCGGTCACCGTCTCGTTGGTCACCGTCTTCACCACGTCCGGGCCGGTGACGAACATGTAGCTCGTGTCGCGCACCATGAAGATGAAGTCGGTCATCGCCGGCGAATAGACGTCGCCGCCGGCGCAGGGTCCCATGATCAGGGAAATCTGCGGGATGACGCCCGACGACAGCACGTTGCGCTGGAACACCTCGCCGTAGCCGCCGAGCGCCGCCACGCCTTCCTGGATGCGCGCCCCGCCGGCGTCGAACAGGCCGACGATCGGGGCGCGGTTCTTCACCGCCATGTCCTGGATCTTGGTGATCTTCTGCGCATGCGTCTCACTCAGAGATCCGCCGAACACCGTGAAATCCTTGGCGAAAACATAGACCGTGCGCCCGTTGACGGTGCCCCAGCCGGTCACCACGCCGTCGCCGGGGATCTTGGTCGCCTCCATGCCGAAATCGTCGCAGCGGTGCTGGACGAACATGTCGAACTCCTCGAACGAATCATGGTCGAGCAGGAGTTCGATGCGCTCGCGCGCCGTCAGCTTGCCTTTGGCGTGCTGGGCCGAAATGCGCTGCTCCCCGCCGCCCAGGCGGGCGCGGGCGCGGCGGCTGTCGAGTCTTGCGAGGATGTTCTTCATGGGAAATCTGCAGCGCTGAGGAACGTGACGGCCGGCATAGCACGCCGCGCGCGGCGCCGGAACGGGCGCCGAGCGTGCGACATTCGAATGACGGCGGCGCATCGCAATGAAAAAGGCCGCCCGGAGGCGGCCTCTTGATGCTTGCGCTGGTCGAAGCCGATTCAGGCCGCCGCGGCGACGGTCTTCCTGACGCGATAGCCGGCGAAGGCGAGTCCGGCGAAGCCCGCCAGCATCATCACCCACGTCGACGGTTCGGGCGCCAGCATGACGTTGCCGCCGAAATACGTGATATCGAAGGAGGGGGAGGCGATGTCCGGAAATTGCAGCGGATTGTTCGTGTTTGTCCCAAGGATTGAGTACATGGTGAAAAGGTAAGTGAGGGCGGGATCGAAAGTCAACGGAATCGACACCCCTAGATCGGCGCCGCCCTGCGACGCAACGATGTACTCGTCACCCGCCGTTAGCGTCACGGGCGCGATCGGCTCGAACACCCACGGCGCCAGGCCGACGGGCGTCTCGGCGCCGGCGCCGGTCACGAATGTGCTGGCGAGCAAAACGGGGCTGGCGCCGGACACGTCCCACAGGCCTACCTGCTGATCGTGGGGAAATGCATCCGCGCCAAGATACGTGCCCAGTCCGATCACTGTCGCGTTCGAATTCGCCGAGAACAACCACCCGGCGGAAACACAGCAGGTGGCGCCAACTTGTGGAACGCTGGCCAGCGTGAACGCATCGAGCCCCAATCGGCCGCTTGCCTCCGCCGCCCCGCCGGCGCTCAGCGCGATTGCGCCCGCCAGAAATGCCGAATAGACGCCTGAAAGTCTCATATTGATCCCCGCTTTTCCCGCCCCGAACGTTCCCCAACGTCCGACAGACGTTACCGAACGTTTAATCACAACCTATACTCTCGTAACACGCGAGTCAACACGCGACCCGGACCGAAATAACAGCCAGGCCCAGCTGGCAAGGCGGGCGTTCCGTCTGACCAAGATCGACGGGCGCCGACTGACTGAGAATTGCAGACTTTCCGAGGGCGTACACTGGACGGCACTGATTTTCTCGCCTACAAATAGCCTGCTGACGCTGCTGACGGCGTTGGTTTGACCCTACGACGAGCAGCAATGGGGATC
Organism: uncultured Alphaproteobacteria bacterium; assembly: GCA_963741405.1. Lineage (GTDB taxonomy): Bacteria > Pseudomonadota > Alphaproteobacteria > Rhizobiales > Beijerinckiaceae > Roseiarcus. The sequence goes on along the minus strand of CAVUHX010000039.1, from coordinate 293,004 downwards.
GCGCGATGGCAGACACAACCGGCTACGTAACGTTCACGAATGTCGGGCTGAACGGCCCCGGCGGTGTAGGATACTTCAGCCACACGACCCTCTTCATCGATTATACGACCGGGGCGGTCACGATTCCCGCCGGCCCTCCCGACACTCTGACTTTCACCACCGCCGGCCTGGTGACCTACACCTTCAACGCCGCCGACTTGCATGTGGTGCAGATCCCCCCCGGCAGCGGAAACTATGTTCTGCATGCGGGCTCGTTCGCTGGCTCTGGAGGTTTCCCGGCTCTCGCGGTCGATTGGTCTGGCACCTCACCGACCTCGTTTTCCGGCGCCGCCTTTCAGTCGGCTGCGGGCTCTGGAAACCTGTGGAGCGGGGTGCCCAACCCCAACACGGCCTCGCCGACGGTCTGCTTCGCGGCGGGAACTGTGATCCGCACGCCTGCGGGAGACGTGGCGGTCGAGACGCTGAGGTCTGGCGACCTCGTTGTCACGGCGTCCGGCGAGATGCGCCCGGTCAAGTGGGTTGGCCATAGCGACGTCGACTTCCGACGCACGCCCGATGCGAGCCCTGGCCAGCCAATCCGGATCGCCGCCGACGCCTTCGGCCCGGCCCGGCCGTCACACGACCTCTATCTCTCGGCCGGCCACTCGGTCTGCGTCGATCTCCTCGGCGAAGTGTTTATCCCCGTTGGCCATCTCGTCAACGGCGGCACGATCGCCCCGGTCGAGGTCGAGACGATCAGCTACTGGCATGTCGAGCTGGACAGTCACGACGTCCTCCTCGCCAACAACATGCCGGCGGAGAGCTATCTGGCGATGACCAACCGCCTCGCCTTCGAGGAGATGCGCGGCCTGCTTCCGGCCGACCTGGATGAATTCAAGCGGACCCACGCCGATTTCTGCCGTCCGGTTGTCACCGAAGGCCCCGTCCTCGGCTTCGTCCGCCAGCGGCTCGCTGCGCGGGCCGAAGAGATCGGCTGGACGCGGTCGCTCGACGCCGATCTGCATCTCGTGGCCGACGGCGCAATCCTCCGCCCGCGGATTGAAAGCGGCGTCGCGACCTTCGCTTTCCCGGCCCGCACAAAGGACTTGCGGCTCCTATCGTCGACCTTCCTGCCGGCAATGGTTGGGACCGGATCCAACGACCCGCGCACGCTCGGCGTGATGCTCTGCGATCTCGCCATCGGCGGCAAGCCGGTCTCCCTCGATGACAAACGGCTTTGCGAGGGCGTCCATCAGTTCGAGCTGCATGCCGGGGAGCAGCGGCGCTGGACCGACGGAGCCCTGGTCCTCGATCCGACTTTCTGGGAAGGCGAGACCGGCGCGGTGTCGCTGGTTGTGAGCTACGACGTCTCCACGCTCCGCGGCTGGGTCCCCCCCGCGACGGCGCGCAAGCCGACGCCGGTCGCCCGGCCGAAGCTCCGCGCGGTCGGCTGACGGACTGGCTAGGCTCGCCGGCCGCCCCGAGGCGGCCGGTTTGGCTCATTGGCGTTGAGAGCGGGGCTGAAACCCCGCTGTTTATTTTGGCGGGCGCCGCAGCGAGACGCTCTGACGGTGCGCTCAGCCCCCGCGCTCCGCCTCAGATTTAAACAATACTAACAGGTTAAATAACGCGTCGGAGCCGCTCTTTCGCGACGACGCTAACCGAGGCCGCAACGCCCTGAAATCGTTGAGGGCCGCCGCTAAGTCGGCGCTAAATCCGCGATAGCCCCGATTCGCCGGGCGCCGGCCTAAATGGTCACTCCTTGAGCATTCGGTTGGTCGGACCGAGCGCGGTGAGGACATTGGCTTCGTCGCCGCGGATGATCGCCATCTTGGCGAGGCCGGTCAGGCCCGACCCGGCGTCGAGATTGAGGCGGAAGCGGCGGATCTGATCGGCGTGCGAGGGCCTCGGCTGCGCGTCGTTCGGCGTATGGCCGTGGACGACGAAGTAGCCGCTGAAGCCCGCCGGGCCGGGCGTCGCCTCGAGGAACGGCCAGCGCACCCAGGCCCAATGCCGTTCCTCATCGAGCTTCATCAGCGGCTCGTTCCACGGCGCCGCCAGGAACACTTCGATGTCGATCTCCGGGTTGACCCCGGCATGGACGAACAGGACGTCCTGCGAGCGCCAGTGCGGACGCAGGCTTTCAAGCCAGCGCCGCACGCCGTCGGGCAGCGCCACACGCAGGACCGTCAGGAGTTCTTCGGGTCCCTCGGGCGGTGCGTCGAAGTCGGCGAACTGCCGGACCACCGCGGTTCCGCCGTTGCGCAGCCAGGCGCCCAGCGCTTCCAGCGCCTCGTCCCATGGCGTCTTCGGGTCGAGCGCAAGGCGCATCATCGCCTCGTGGTTGCCCATGAGCGCGATCACTTCGTCCGCCCCGATCCGGTCGCCAGCGTCGATCGCAAGCCCGACGGCTCCGAGACTGTCGGCGCCCCGGTCGACGAGGTCGCCCAGAAAGACCAGAACGCGCCTCTCCCGCCGCCTCAGCTCTCCCGCCGCCTCGTCAATCAGCGCCTGCAGGAGATCCGGCCGGCCGTGAATGTCGCCGACGGCGAACACCTCGACGTCAGGCGCGACCGCGCGCGGCAGGACATAGGTTTCGCGACTGACGACCGCGGCCATGCGAGCTCCCCATGTGCCGACCGCGAGACAATTGCACGATCGCGCGGCCGCGCGCTAGGATCCACTTCATGTTTCTCACGTTCTTCGCCAACCTCCGCCAGGCCCACGTGCCTGTCACGCCGCGCGAATATCTCGACCTGATGCGCGCGCTCGAGGGCGACCTGGCCGAACGGTCGGTCGACGAGTTCTACCGGCTTTCGCGCGCCGTTCTGGTCAAGGACGAGCGCAATCTCGACAGGTTCGATGTCGTCTTCGCCACGACTTTCAAGGGCCTGTTGTCCCTCGCCGCGGCCGTCGAAGCGCAGGAACTGCCTGAGGAATGGCTGCGGCGTCTCGCCGAGCGCTATCTGAGCCCGCAAGAGCGGGCCGAGATCGAGAAACTCGGCTTCGACCGCCTGATGGAAACGCTGCGCCAGCGCCTCGCCGAACAGAAAGAGCGCCACCAGGGCGGATCGAAATGGATCGGAACCGGGGGAACCTCACCGTTCGGGGCTTACGGCGATCATCCTGAGGGGGTGCGAATTGGTCAGGACAGGAGCCGCCGCGGCAGCGCCGTCAAAGTATGGGACAACCGCGAGTTCAAGGATTTCGACGGTGACGCCGAACTCGGTCCCCGCAACATCAAGCTCGCGCTGCGAAGGTTGCGCCGGTTCGCGCGGGAAGGCGCCGCCGAGGAACTCGACCTCGATGGAACGATCCGCTCGACCGCCGACAAGGGCTATATCGACGTGAAGCTCCGTCCGGAGCGTCGCAACGCGGTCAAAGTCCTCTTGTTTCTCGACGTCGGCGGCTCGATGGACTGGCACGTCGAGGCGGCCGAACAGCTCTTCTCCAGCGCCCAGAGCCAGTTCAAGCGGCTCGCACACTTCTATTTCCACAATTGCCTCTACGAGAGCGTGTGGAAAAACAATCGGCGCCGGCACGACGAGCGCATCCCAACTGCGGATCTGTTCAACTCCTACGGCCGCGATTACCGCGTGGTCTTCGTCGGAGACGCGTCAATGAGCCCTTACGAGATCGCCTCTCCGGGAGGATCGGTCGAGCACCTCAATCCCGAACCCGGCAAGGTCTGGCTCGAACGGGCCATCCTGACATGGCCGCGTACGGTCTGGATCAATCCGACCGCGGAAAATCATTGGGCCCATTCGCAGTCAACCCGGATGATCGCCGAAGTCTTTCAGGGCAGGATGTTTCCGCTGACCCCCGACGGCGTTGAAAGGGCAATGCGGGCCCTTGCGGCCTGAGGGAGCTCTGGGCCCTATTCCCGCACAACCAACACCGAGCACTGCGCGTGTCGCACGATCGTCTTGGCGTTCGAGCCGAGAAGGTAATCGCTCATCACAGGCCGATGGGAGCCGACGACGATCAGGTCAGCGTTCCAGTCCTGGGCCTCCTGAAGGAGCTCGTGATAGATTCCGCCGGCCCGCGCCGCGGCGCTCTTGTGATTCGCCGGGAGGTCGATCCCGGCAAGAATGCCCTCGAGCGCTTCCTTGGCCCGCTTGGTCTGCTCGGCGTCGAAATCGGCCGGCACGTATTCCATGAATGTGGCTGGAACAACCGGTTGAACATTGACCAGCTTCAGGTCGCCGCCACCCACTTTCGCGAGCTCCAGCGCCTCCGGCAATCCTTTGGGGGTTGAGGAAGTGTCGGCGAGGTCGACCGCCAGAATGATGCGCTTGTACATGAGAGAACCTCCATTCGACCGACGCCCGTGAAACCGAGTCCCCATCTCATCCGCAAATTGATGCGCGCGGCGCTGTCTGGCAAGCGGGCTGCGGCAAAATGTGGCGGCGGAACGCGCCTGCCGACTTCCTCTGACGGCAGTGACGATAGTCATTGTTCCTTCGCCGAGGGATCGCTATAACGCCGCCAAAATCCAATGAGGGACAGGAATCACTGATGAACGATTTCGCCGCTGAAAGCTATAAGCCGTCGGACGCCGAACCGTTCATGAACGAACGCCAGCGGGAGTACTTTCGACGGAAGTTGATCGCCTGGCGCGAGGCAATCCTTGCGGAAAGCCGCGACACGCTGGCAGCGCTGCAACTTGAGAGCGAGAATCATCCGGATATCGCCGACCGCGCCTCCTCCGAGACCGATCGCGCGATCGAATTGCGCGCCCGGGACAGACAACGCAAGCTGATTTCGAAGATTGAGGCCGCGCTTGCCCGCATTGAGGATGGCTCCTACGGCTATTGCGTGGAGACCGGAGATCCGATCTCGCTTCGTCGGCTGGACGCGCGCCCGATCGCCACGCTGTCGGTTGAGGCGCAGGAGCGCCACGAGCGGCGCGAGAAGATCTACCGCGACGAATAGAGGCGACCCGGTCTCACCGATTGAAAGCAAACACACCACTATTTCTGGGTTCCTCGGCCGAGTAGGCGCGCCATTTCCGCTTCCAGCGATCCCAGATCCGCAAACGGGTCTTCGTCCTTGTAAGCTGCCTTGTCCGGCGGTGTCTCGCCCGCCGAAGTGTGCTTCTCAGCGCCCGGCGCCGGAGCGGGCGCGGCGGGCTGTTCGGCTTTCGGCCCGAACCCGGCGTCGGGCTTGCTCGTCGGCGCCCGAATTGGCGGGGGCGGGAAAACCAGAGGCTTTGCAGGCATCGGCGCTGCGGCGTGCGCCTCGGGCTTCGTGGAATGAGTTTCCGGTTTGTCGCCATGCAACTCGGCACGCGCAAAATGCGCATCCGGCTTCAACGGGTGCAATATCGTCGGCTCCGGAGGCGCGAAATGAGCCTTGACAGGTGCCGGTTGAGCGATATGCGGCTCGGCCTTCGTCGGAGCTTCGTGTGAGGGCGAGGCGACGGCTGCGCCATTCTTTACCTGGGCTTGGGCCGGAAGCGTGTCCAACTTAACCGGCTGCGGCGCGTTGGGCTTCGGCGCCGACTGAGGCGGGTGGACCGGCGCTGCGGTATGGGCATAGGCGTCGGCAGGGCGGGCGACGCCAGGCCGTGCCGCGGGCGCGCTCGGTGGCGTGATCGGCGGCGTGATCGGCGGCGGCATCGTGGCGCGCGGCGGCACACCGCGCGCCTGCGGTGGAACCGCAGTAACGGGCTCGGCGACTTCTGACGCTTTCGCCGCTGCGGGCAAGACCCGCGCCAGGGCACCCGGGGGCAAGGAGGGAGCAGGCGGAGCGCCGACGCTCGCGGGCGGAGGCGTTTGCGCGCGGACCGGCGAGACTTGCGTCGCAGGAGCAATCGGAGCCGGTGCAGCGGGATGTGGAGTCGCAACCGCGGCAGAAGTCGCAGCTTGGGCCGGGAGCGGAGCTGCGGGCTGGGCCGGGGCCGGAGGCGGAACAAGCGCTGGCTCGGCTCGTCGCCGCGCGGGAGCCGCAGCCTGCGCCGAGGCCCCATTGCCTTCGCGACCGGGCGCTAGCGCCCGATTGATCTGCGATTCGACCAGGACGTCGTTCGGACCCCCGATCATGACGAGATGTTCGACATTGTCCCGCCGGATCAGGACGAGTTGCCGCTGGCCGTCGAGACTGAAGGCGTCGACAAGGCCAAGCCTCGGCTGGCGGGTCCGCCCCCCAGGAACTCGCAACCGGTGCGCGAAGACAAGACGATAAACGATCGCCAGCGCAACCAAAACAGCGATCCCGCAAGCCGCCAGAATTGCAATCCAGCCGACGCTCTTGTCGCCGGATAAGAATTCATTCAACCACTGCATGCCATATCCAACGCCAGCGCCGCCGACCGCGCTAGCCAATTTTGACCCGCCGGCGCGGCGAGCGCCAAGGCGCGTCGTCACGCCCTCGAGCGTGTTCGATCATGTATGGACCCAGCGAATCTTGAAGCTCCTCCGGGTCGGCGCTTTGCCCATTGCGGCTCGGGATAAGCCGAGCAGGCTTCATAACAAAACGCAATCCCGTTGAAAACTGCGGCGGCTGGCAAATTTCGGATCCGGCAGCATAGGCAGCATAGGAGCGTGTCAAGACATCAGGCAGACCGCGTGCTAGCACAGGCCGCATGGCGATCGAACTCGGTGCGCTCGCAAAGCAAGGGTCCTCTGAATCTGGTCCTCGGATGAATTCGACGCCACCCTCTCCCTTGATCGACCGCGTAGAGCGGACGGGCAATCCGCTTGTTCTGGCGCTTCTCGCATTTGCCGCTGCTGGCGCGATCTTGGCCTTATGGTTGGCGCCGACTAGCGCACGCCCGGCGATCGTGACGGCGTTGATCATTGCCCTCGCCTTTTGCGGCGCCTTGGGATTGCTGTTCTTTTCCCTCGGATTGCTCCGGATTCCAGTCCGGAGGTCGCGCTCCGACTCGACCAAAGCGATCGTCGACTCGAACCCCGATGGAATTGTGGTTACCGACCGGCAGTCGCGCATAATTTACGCCAACGAAGCCTACCGAGCGCTTTCGGGAGTGCGCTCGAGCGGCGAAGTGAAGCCGGTCGAACGTGTTTTCGCCGGACCGCCGGAAATATCCGAATCTGTCTACCGATTGTCGCAGGCCTCGAAGGCTGGCAAAAGCGCGAGCGAGGAACTGCGCCTCGCCCCGGCGCCAAACGCAGAAGCGGAGGTCGCGTGGTATCGCATTCGCGTGCGGCCGCTCGAAGGCGTCGCCAGACAAGGAGCGACGGTCTGGACAGTGTCCGACGAGACTCGCGAGCATCACCGTCACGAAAGCTTCTTTCAGGATCTCCAGCATGCGATCGACTATCTCGACCATGCCCCCGCGGGGTTCTTCTCTGCCGATCGCGACGGCGCCATCGTCTATATGAACGCGACGCTCGCGGAATGGCTCGACTTCGACCTAGCTCAATTCGGGCTCGGCCAACTCAGGATCGACGACATCGTCGCGGGCGACGGGGGCGCGATGCTGACAATGATGTCCGGCGAGCCGGGCGACGTAAGGACCCAACAGTTCGACGTCGACCTGAAGTCGCGGGAGGGCCACGTCCTGCCGGCGCGCATATTCCACAAGGTCGCATTTTCGAGCGACGGCGCGGCGGGTCCGTCCCGTTCGCTGGTCATCAACCGGTCGCCCGGGGAGCTCAAGGGCCAGGAGAACCTGCGCGCTGCGGAGGTGCGCTTCGCGCGTTTCTTCAATTCCACGCCAGTGGCGATCGCGCCGGTGGACGCCTCCGGCACGCTGCTTCGGTCTAACGCGGCTTTCTTACGTCTCGTCCCGGAAACCCTGAAGTCCTCCGCCGGCGGAGGAAAGCTGTCGATCTTCGCGCTCGTGGCGGAGCGCGACCATGCGTCGCTGCGTCAGGCGATCGCGGCCGCCGCCGAGGGGCGGGGCGAGATTGCTCCGCTCGACGTATCGCTGGAGGCGGCAGAGGCGACGCGCTCGGCCCGCCTGTTTGTCTCCGCCGCGGATCCCGGCAGCGACGAGGGCGCGAGTGCGATCATTTTCGCTCTCGATACGACCGAGCAGCGCACACTGCAAGAGAACCTGGCGCAGAGCCAGAAGATGCAGGCAATCGGCCAGCTCGCGGGCGGGGTCGCGCATGATTTCAACAATGTGCTGACCGCCATTATCGGGTACTCCGATCTCCTGCTTGCCAATCACCGGCCGACAGACCCGTCCTTTCAGGATATTATGCAGATCAAGCAGAACGCCAACCGAGCGGCGGGCCTGGTTCGCCAGCTGCTGGCGTTCTCGCGCAGGCAGACGCTGCGGCCCCAGACGCTGCAACTCAATGATGTCTTGTCCGAGTTGCAGATGCTGCTGCGCCGGCTTGTCGGCGAGACGATCCATCTCGACGTGGTCCACAGCCGCGATCTCTGGCTCGTCAAGGCGGACGTCAACCAGTTCGAGCAGGTGATCGTCAATCTCGTCGTCAACGCCCGTGATGCGATGCCGGACGGAGGAAAGATCACGTTGCGGACCCGGAATTTTCCGGCGTCCGAAAGCACGCGCCTCAAGGAAATGGCGATCGTTCCCGCCGACTACGTCCTCATTGAGGTCGAGGACACCGGGCACGGCATTCCGGCCGAGGTGCAGGCCAAGATTTTCGAACCCTTCTTCACGACCAAGGAGGTCGGCAAAGGCACCGGGCTCGGCCTCTCGATGGTCTACGGCATTGTCAAACAGACCGGCGGCTACGTCTTTTGCGAGAGCGAAACGGGCGCCGGCGCGACCTTCCGCATCCTGCTGCCTCGCCTCATCGAGTTCGAGGCCGAGGCGCCTGTCGTGAAGGACGCCGTAAAGCCCGCTGCGGACCTCACCGGGCGCGGCGCAATTCTCTTGGTCGAGGACGAGGAGGCGGTGCGCGCTTTCGCCTCGCGTGCGCTCGCTTCGCGCGGGTATACGGTCCTGGAGGCGGAAAACGGGGTCGAAGCGCTCCGCGTTGCCGAGGAAGCCGGCGGACCGATCGATCTCATCGTCTCGGACGTCATCATGCCGGAGATGGACGGGCCGACAATGCTGGCCGAATTGCGTCGCCGCGGATTCGACGTGAAGGTCGTCTTCGTGTCCGGCTACGCCGACGACGCCTTCTCCCGAAGTCTGCCGGAGAAACAGGAATTCGTCTTTCTGCCGAAACCGTTCACGCTCAAGCAGCTGATAGAGACGGTCAAGGGGGTGATGCAGTGACACGCCCCGCAACAATCGAGAGCGGGGGGTCAAGCGCAGATGCGTTTTGAAGGCACGAGGACCTATGTCGCAGGAGATGAACTGAAAACTGCGGTCAACGCCGCGATTGCGCTCGAGCGCCCGCTGCTGGTCAAAGGAGAGCCCGGAACGGGGAAGACACTGCTGGCGCAGGAGATCGCTTTCGCGATCGGCGCGCCTTTCATCGCCTGGCACGTCAAGTCCACCACCCGCGCCCAGCAGGGCCTCTACGAATACGACGCCGTGTCGCGGTTGAGGGACTCGCAGCTTGGCGATCCGCGCGTGTCCAAGATCGCCAACTATATCCGTCGGGGCAAACTCTGGGAGGCGTTCGCTTCCCCGACTCGCCCGGTGCTGCTGATCGACGAGATCGACAAGGCGGACATCGAGTTCCCCAACGACCTTTTACTCGAACTCGACCAAATGGAGTTCCACGTTTACGAGACGGGAGAGATGGTTCGCGCGGCGCTGAGGCCGGTCGTCATCATCACCTCGAACAACGAGAAGGAGCTGCCCGACGCCTTCCTGCGTCGCTGCTTCTTCCACTACATCCGGTTTCCTGACGGGGACACGATGCGCGCCATTGTCGAGTTGCACTATCCGGGCATCAAACCGAGGCTCGTCGAGGAGGCGATGCGCTCGTTCTTCTCGCTGCGTGACATTCCGGGTCTCAAGAAAAAGCCGACGACGTCGGAACTGCTCGACTGGCTGAAGCTCCTGCTGAATGAGGACGTTTCGCCGGAGACGCTGCGCGAGCGCGAGGCGAAGAAGCTGATCCCGCCGCTCCACGGCGCGCTATTGAAGAACGAGCAGGATGTGCACCTGTTCGAGAAGCTCGCCTTCCTCAGCCGCCGGGAGCGGTAGTAGGCAAATGGAATCGGAATGTCGCCCCGGCCTGCCGCCTGCCAGCCCTGCCTATCCTTTCTCGCGTCAGCAAAGTTCGTACGATGCGCCGCCTGTTTCTTATCCGTCACGCCAAAGCTGAACCTTCGGTCGGCCGCGACGACTACGAGCGCGCGCTGACCGACCGGGGCCGCGACGACGCCCGGCGGGTCGCAGAGGTTCTGCGGGCGCGCGACCTGCTCCCCGACGTTCTTATCCACTCGGGCGCGCTGCGCACCAAGCAGACAGCGGAGATTTTGGCCGCCGAGTGGCCACGGCGCGTCGAGCTTCAGGAAGAACTCGGCCTCTACGATGCGACACAGGGCATGCTGTTCGCGCGCGCCCGGGAACTCGCCGACGCCCACGCGAGCGTCGGCTTTGTTGCGCACAATCCCGGGATCGGCGAACTCGCCGTGTCGCTGGTCGGCTCGGGTGCGCTTCCCGATCTTCGCCGGATGGCGGTAAAGTATCCGACCGGCGCCGTGGCCGTGCTCGACTTTTCGGTCGACGCCTGGGACGAGGTTGAGCGGAAGGCCGCGCTGCTCGCCCTCTACGTGACGCCCTCCGATCTCGAGACCGGCGCCAGCTGACCCTCTGTCCAAACCGCCCGCCGCCTCCTAAATAGGCGCGGCCGGATTTCACGCGCGGACCCCGCTTTGTCGATTTTCTCCGATCTTGTGTTCGAGGCGGGACTCGTCGCCCGCTCGGTGGGCGACTATTTCTCCGGCAGCGGCCTCCGTCTCGGCGTCACCGGCCTGTCGCGCTCCGGCAAGACCGTGTTTCTTACCGCGCTCGTCGACAACCTGATTGCCGGCGTGAGGCTTCCTGTCCTCGCCGCGTCTGCCGAGGGGCGGATCACGCGGGCGCGGCTCCAGCCGCAGCCCGACGACGCGGTGCCGCGCTTCGCTTACGAGGATCATCTGACCAGCCTCAGCGGGCCTGACCGCCACTGGCCGCAGTCGACCCGGCGCATTTCGCAACTGCGCTTGACCATCGAATTCGAGAGCGCGGCGCGCTGGAGCGGGCGAAGTTCGAGCCTGTCGGTTGATCTCGTCGACTATCCCGGCGAATGGCTGCTCGACCTGCCGCTTCTCGACAAGTCCTACGCCGAATGGGCGCGGGAGACGCTTCTCGCGAGCGAGACGCCGGCCCGTGCGCCGCTGTCCGCGGACTGGCGCGCGACGCTCGAAGGTCTCGATGTCCACGCCGAGGCGCAGGAGGATGCGGCGCGCGGCGTCGCGGAACAGTTCACCGCCTATCTGCGCCGGGCGCGCGACGACGTCTATGCGCTGTCCACCCTGCCGCCCGGACGCTTTTTGATGCCGGGCGACCTCGAGGGCTCGCCCGCCCTGACCTTTGCGCCGATCCCGCTCGGCGAGGGCGACACGATTGCGCCGGGCTCCATGGCGGCAATGATGGAGCGGCGCTACGAGGCCTACAAGGCGCATGTGGTGCGGCCCTTCTTCCGCGATCATTTCGCCCGGCTCGACCGGCAGATCGTGCTGGTCGACGCGCTGACCGCCCTGAATTCCGGGCCGGCGGCGCTGCGCGACCTCGAGAACGCGCTTTCCGACGTTCTGCGCGCCTTTCGCGCCGGCCGGTCTTCGCGCTTCGCCTCGGTCTTCCGCCCGCGCATCGACAAAATCCTGTTCGCCGCCACCAAGGCCGACCATCTCCATCACACGAGCCACGACCGGCTGGAGGCGATCCTGCGCGCGCTCACCGCCAAGGCGATCGCGCGCGCCGAAGGCGTCGGCGCGGACATCGACGTCATCGCGCTTGCCGCCATCCGCGCGACGCGGGAAGCCGAGATCAGGCACGACGGCGAGACGCTGGACGCGATCATCGGCGTGCCCGAGAAGGGCGAGACCATCGGCGGCCAGACATTCGACGGAGTAGTCGAGGCCGCCGTGTTCCCGGGCGAACTGCCGGCCGATCCGACGTCGATCTTCGACGGCGACTCGATCGCCCTGCCCGAGGCCGACAACGACTGGCGTTTCGTCCGCTTCCGCCCGCCGATCACCGCGCGCGGCCAGCCCGCGCCGCAGATCCGGCTCGACCGCGCGCTCCAGTTCCTGATCGGGGATCGCCTCGCATGAGCCAGCGGCCGCCCCGCCCCCGCGCCTTCCGCCTCGACGACGCGCGCGTCGCTGTCGACGATGCGCCCGCCCCGCTCGCGCCCTCGGCGATCATCCAGTCGCAGCACGAGCCCATCCCCGCCGCGACGACAGAGCCTCCGATCGACGAGGCGGAGCGCCAGGTCGAAGCCGCGCAGAAGTCGGGGCTGCTGTCGCGCTCCCGCTTCAGCCTCGCCGGGCTGCTCTGGGCGGGCTTCGCCGGCCTCGCCTCGCTCGCCTTCGGGCTCTGGACGACCAGCCTGATCGAGGGCCTGTTCGCCAGGGCCGAGTTGCTCGGGCTGATCGGCCTCGCCTTCGGCGTTCTGTTCCTGGTCGGCCTCGTCGGGCTGATTGTCCGGGAGTTCCTCGCGGTCGGGCGCCAGACAAAGATCGCCGAGATGCATGTCGCCTTCGCGGCGGCGCGCGCCGCCGACGACCGGGACGCCGCGCGAAAGCTGGTCGGCCGCCTGGTCGCGCTCTACCGCGACCGGCCGGAGACCGCGCATGCGCGGGCCCAGGTCGAGGATGCGGCGCGGGCGATCATCGACGGGCGGGATCTGATCGACGTGGCCGAGCGGGCGCTGCTGCGCCCTCTCGACGAGAAGGCGCAAGGGGAGATCGCGGATGCGGCCAAGCGCGTATCGCTCGTCACCGCGATCAGCCCGCGCGCCATCCTCGACGTCATCTTCGTCGTCGCGCAGATCATCCGTCTGGTGCGGCGCATCGCCGAGATCTACGGCGGCCGGCCAGGGCTCCTCGGCCTGATCAAGCTCGCCCGCTCGATCGGCGCCCATATCGCCATCACCGGCGGCATGGCGGTCGGCGACAGCCTGATCCAGCAGATCGTCGGCCACGGCATCGCCTCACGCATCTCCGCCCGCATGGGCGAGGGCGTGCTGAACGGCCTGCTCACCGCCCGCGTCGGCCTCTCGGCGCTCGCCGTCTGCCGCCCCGCCCCGTTCGCCGTCGTCAAGCCGCCCGGCGTCTCCGACGTCGCGCCGTTCCTGTTCAGCAAGGACAAGGGCGGAGTGACAGGCGGCGAGTTCAACAGGCGGAAATCCCGTTTGCAATCATCCGGAAGCGCAGCATCCTGAAGCCGTTCGGGTTCGCGGCCGGCTCGTGCGGAAACGGAGCGCCCACGCCGGCGCGCGGCGCAATTTCGATTGCGCCGGTCACAGTCTCGCGCGCGGATGACTCTTCCGCCGAGACAACGAGGAGCGCCGGGATGGATTCGCCGGACGCACAGGGAACGTTTTCAGGCGGTTGCGGCGCCGTTTGGGCGCAATTGTGCGGGGGCGCGTCCGGCGTTCTCGGGGGCTCCGGCGCGGCGAGCGAGCCGCCTCCGTCCGAGGCGTCCGGCGTGCCGTCATCTCCGGGCGCGGATTGAACGTTTTCAGGCGCTTGCGGCGCCATTTGCGGGCTGGCCATCGGCGGCGCGTCCAGCGCGCCTGCGGCTTGCGCCGGCTCGGCGAGCGACACGACGGCCCCGTCCGGAGCGTTCGGCGTCCCGTCGATTTCGGACGCGGGTTGAGGCTTTTCCGGCGCCGGCGGCGCCGTTTGCGCGCCCTCGGCGAGCGGGTCAGGCGCACTCCGGTCTTGCGGCGCTTCGGCGAGGCGCCGCCCGACCGCCTCGTCCGCATCCGCGGCGGACCCCGGCATCAAGCGATTTTTATCATAGGTTTGTTTGGTCTTTTTCATGTCACGCGTCAAGAGCGCAAGCGGCTCTTCCGCCTTTCCGTCGACCTGTCGGGTCAGCCCCGGATCCGGTCCGGCAGTCGCGGGTCGCGCGTCGGGGAGGGAGCGCGTTTCGGCGGCGACAAAGCCATGGTAGCGGTCGAGCTCGCGCACGATCCTGACGACGAGGCCGACCGCCCGAAGGTTCTGCCCCGACATGGCGCCGTAGGCCACCAGGAGCGCCTCGTTGAGACGGCTGAGCTGCAGGGCGACGAAGTCTTCCGGCGCTTCGGGCCTGCGGCGGGCGAGAATCTCGCGCACGATCCCGCGCGTGCGCTTTTCCGTCACGCCGAGCCGCTCCGCAATCTCCGCGACTGAAACGCCGCGGTTCAAGGAGTTGATGACGAGCCTCTCCCGTTCGGCCTTGCCGGCGCGCGCCGCGCGGCGCGCCTCGATCGATCGTTTGCGGGGTCTTGCGGCGGGCGGAACAATCGCGGTTACGGACACTCGGTGGACTCCTGGCTCTGGATCACGAAGCCCAAATATAGTACAAAACAAGAACATCGGTCAAGGTATTTTCGTGTTTTCCGCTCAGCCGCCTGCCAGCCGGCCAGCGGCGGCCTGCGCCCCGCGCAACAAAGCCGTTATCGCGAGGAGCGAAGCGACATGGCGTTCCAGGGCCGCCGCGCTCGATCCCCTGGATCGCTTCCCCCGGGCGTGGGCCCGTGGGTCGCGCGCGATGACAAAGTTGGTCCGGCCCCGGTTCCGCTTTGCATCGTCTTGCGCGAGCGCGACCCGGAGCCTTCTCATCTTACCGAGGACCGCCGATGGCGAAATCCGCGAAGCTGACAACGAAAATCTCGACCAAGGGGCAGGTCGTCCTGCCCAAGGTTTTGCGCAACAGGCGGGGCTGGGGCGCGGGGGTCGAGTTCATCGTCGGGGGAGCGGCCTGAAGGCGTCCTGTTGCGGACCGCGCCAAAGACGGAGGCGACGAGGATCGAGGATGTCTTCGGGCGGCTCGGCCCCGTCGATCGGGTCGCGTCGGTCGAGGAGATGCACGAAGGCGTGCTCGAGGAGGCGCGGCGTCGGTGGCTGCGCAAGTCCCGTGATTTCGATTGATGCGAACGTCCTCGTCCGCTTCGTCGTCAACGACGACCAGGAGCAGGCCCGGCGCGCCCGCGCGCTGATCGCGTCCCACGACGTCTTCGTTCCGACGAGCGTTCTGCTCGAGACCGAGTGGGTGCTCAGAAGCAACTACAAGATCACGGAGCGGGAGATGTTCGGGACCTTGCGTGCGTTCCTCTCCCTGCCGAGGGTCTTCGCCGAGGACGAGAAAGCGGCGCGTTCGGCGCTCGACTGGGCCGAGCAGGGCATGGATTTCGCCGATGCCCTGCATCTCGCGCGCTCGATCGGATGCGAGGCTTTCGCGAGCTTCGATCGCGGGCTTCGGCGCACGGCGGCGAAAGTCGGGGCGCTGTCGGTGCGGGCGCCGTAGGCGGCAGGGATCAAAATCCAACACTGGGCGCTCTACCCGAGATTGCCTCGTAAGGGCGAATACCGACAGTACCGTCGTCGCCTATGGAACGCCCGCAACCGACGTTTAGCGGACGTAGCGGATCGCGATTTTGAAC
The DNA here is from genome assembly GCA_963741405.1 of uncultured Alphaproteobacteria bacterium. Lineage (GTDB taxonomy): Bacteria > Pseudomonadota > Alphaproteobacteria > Rhizobiales > Beijerinckiaceae > Roseiarcus. The sequence continues at coordinate 277,537 of CAVUHX010000039.1, read as the reverse complement.
GGCGCAAGTGGGCAGGGAAGCGGGCCTTGCTCAGCGACATCGATAGTCGGGGTCTCCGCCAGAGCGGAACCTCTCAGCTAATGCGCGCTCGGCCAAGCGTAATGCGCTCGGGAGGGGAAACCTCATGCATAAGCCCGTTACGCGGCGCAACCGTTGCGCAACATCTTTCGCGCTAACTCGCAACACCGAGGGCCTTTGGAAGGAGAACGCTGACGGCAAGTCCTCTTTTGCCCGCAGGAGCGTTAGCGAGCGAAATCTGACCGCCGTGCGCGAGCGCGATGTCACGAGCGATCGACAAACCGAGCCCTGTGCCGCCGGTTTCCCGATTGCGAGAAGATTCTAGCCTCTGGAACGGTTCGAAAGCCTTTTCGAACAACTCAGGAGGTATTCCTGGTCCCGTGTCGGCTATGGTGACGATCCAATCGCTCCCACGTTCGCCGAGCGACACGCGCGCCACGCCGCCGTAGCGCACTGCGTTGTCGATCAGATTCGAGAACATGCGCCGGATCGCCATCCGCCTGCCGCGCGCCGTCGCGTGGTTCGGCCCCTTGTATTCAGCCTGCGCGCCTGCGTCCGACGCTTCGTCGCACAGACTAATGAGAATTGACGCGAGGTCAAAAACGGCCGACGTATCTGAGCTTGCGTCCCCCTCGGCGAAGCTTAGCGTCTCCGCCAACATGTCTCGCATCGCGTCGATGTTGGCGAGCATGCCCTCGCGTAAATCGCCGTCGGGGATGAACTCGGCTTGGAGCCTGAGCCGCGCCAACGGCGTGCGAAGATCATGCGAGATCGCAGCGAGCATACGAGTGCGCTCGTCCACGAAAAGCTTGAGGCGCCTTTGCATGGCTTCAAACGCTTTGTGAATTGCCGCAAGCTCCCGGATCGCGGGACGGGGAGTCTCGGTAATTTCGCGCGACCGCCCCAGTGTGTCCGCCGCCGTCGCCAGTGCGGTGAGGGGGGCGATAAGGCTGCGTGCTGTAAGAACCGCTATGGCCGCGACAACAAACGTCCCCGCGAATATGAAAGCCAGGGACCGGATCAGCCATCTGCGCCCAACCGAATCGCTCGGCCGGATGGTCAGCCAGCGCTGGTTGTGGAGATCCACGACGACGAGGAAGTTTGGGGGTATCAAAAGGTCCTCTCCAGCGCGCAGAGGGCCGCTCGGGAGAGTCGCGAAGGCGTTTGCCGGCACGACCGGTGGAGACTCGCCCAATGGTCCCATTCCGGCAGGCTGGATGGAGACGGTATCTACGCCGCCAAGTTCGTTCCGGACGGTGGCTAGCACTCTGTTTAGCGGCCAGGGCGGGTCCCCTGGACCGAGACGGGGCGGCGCATGGTCGATGCGAACGTCGAGGCCTTCAGCATTCTGGAGATTTCCCAGACCGCTCGTCGGCTCCGTTTCGCCCGACCTCGCATTCGTGACGATTTCCGCGACCGCGCCGCTCAGCCAGCGGGCGCTGTAGAACGGAGGGAAACCCGACGGGCGCAGCACAAACACGAGCGTCACAAGAATCTGAACTGCGGCGACCGACGCGACGATCGCGATCCCAATTCGGGCGGCCAAGCCGAGCCGCGCAAACGCTCCGCTGATCACGCTGGCCTCCTTACAGCCAGGACTTCGCTCGTAAAGACATATCCGCCGCTTCTGATGGTCTTGATCATCGCGGGTTCCCGGGGATCGGCCTCGAGCTTCCGCCGCAGTCGGCTGATCTGCACGTCGATGCTGCGGTCGAGCGCGGCGCTCGACCGGCCTCGTGCGAGATCCAGCAATTGGTCTCGGCTGAGCACGCGCTGGGGGCGCTTCACGAAGGCCAGCAGCAAGTCGAACTCGCCGCCCGTGATGTCGACGACAGCGCCGACCGGAGAGCGCAAGATTCGCTGGGACGGCTCAAGGCGCCATCCGTCAAACTCGTAGGCAAGCGGCAGGTCGTCAGGGTCCAGCGCGACCTTGGCCGCGCGACGCAGGACGGCGTTGATCCTGGCGACAAGCTCACGCGGACTGAACGGCTTAACCACATAGTCGTCTGCGCCAATCTCGAGGCCAATGACACGGTCCACTTCGGAACCCATGGCCGTGAGCATGATGATCGGGGGTCCGTTTCGCTCGCGCAGCTTTTGGCAAAGGACAAGTCCGCTCTCACCCGGCATCATGAGATCGAGCACGACGAGGTCGAACCGGCCTGCTTCGATTGCGTTCATCATCTCGCGCCCATTGGCCGCCTGGCTGACCCGGAAGCCATGTTCGGCCAAGTATTTCATCACAAGGACACGCAGCTCACGATCGTCATCGACAACCAGGACGTGACAGGCGGCGCCGGCACTCAACAATGCGCTCCAGAGTGAACACAATCGGGGCGGCAGTCTATCGAAGGTCGACGAACAGGTCAGGAAGAATTTGTAACTGAACGTTTCAATGGCTGGCGAGAGGCGCGTTTTGTCATCTTCTGCAACAATCTCGATATTTGGCTGAAACACCGCGCGGCTAGTCCGGCGTCAGACAGCAATGCCTGAACCGGAGGTTGGTGATGTCATTAAGATCCGCTGCGGCGGTGCGAACCACGGTTGTTGTGATCGCTCTTTCCGTCGGAGGGCTTTCCGCTCTTGGGGCCATCGAGGCGAGGGCCGATGCGACCGCCTGGAAGGCCGGCCTGCGGCCGCCGTGCGCGGAAGGGCGTGCTCTGCTCGCGGCGAGACTCGCCTATCTCGAGGCCCTTATCTCCCCGGAGCCCGGCCAGCAGGAACCGTGGCGCACCTTTGCGAATGCAGTCCGTGCCTCAGCTGACGGGCTCGACCGCGTCTGCGCTGAGGAGGCTCTCCGCCCTGAGCCGGCCGACGCTAGCGAACGGCTGGAATGGATGGCGGGGCATGCCGCCGCCATGCAAGCGATGTTTGGTGCTCTGGCGAAAGCCTACGAGGCCATCGCCCCCGTGCTGACGCCTGCTCAACGCGACATCCTTTCGCGAAATATCGTCCCGTCGCCGCCAATCCCGGGATTCTTCCCCCCGCCGCCGCCTGGCGGCCTTGGGCTACCGCCGCGCGCCGGGGACATGGCCCTGAACTGCGGCCCAAACAAGCCGGAATTGCAGGCGGTTCCGTGGGGACCCCCGCCGTTCTGATCTCCGAATACCGTCCTTTTTCCTCGCACTGAGAGAATGCGCTGTGACGACATCGGTCTCTGCAAGCGACATCAGGCGCGGAACCGCCACGTTTGGCGCGCTCGCGCTTCTTGCGGTGGGCGTTTTCATAGTGGGCGCGTGGGCTGGCGTCGTCCGCGCTTGGCCGGTGCGCTATTCGCTTCAACTGATTCAAGGATTGCCGAAGCCTTTCGCGAGCGCGCCCGAGTCGCGGCCTTTTGCGGTCGACCCTGCAGGACGTCTGTTGAACTACACGGGCAAGATCGAAATCCAATGCCCGGAACAGACCCGAAGAACTGCTGTCATAGTCATAGCCGGACAATCCAATGCCGCAAACAGCGGCGCGCAGCGTCACAGCACGCGCTATCCCGACCGCGTTCTCAACTTTGTGGGCGGTCGATGCTATGTCGCCGCGTCTCCTCTTCTGGGCTCGACAGGATTTGCGGGCGAATCCTGGACTTTGCTGGCGGACCAACTCATTGACGCGGGAGCCTTCGACCATGTCATCCTCGCCCCCGTCGCGGTAGGCGCGTCAAGTGTCGAGCAATGGGCCAAGGGTGGCGCGCTCAACACCACCATGATTCCGCTCGTGCAAGACCTGACAACCCGCTACCGGGTCACTCACGTGCTTTGGCACCAGGGCGAGTCTGACTTCGCCCTCAAGACCGATTCGGCCCGTTACAAAAAACACTTCCTATCGTTCGTGGAGAGCCTGCGCGCCAATGCCGTCGACGCGCCGGTTTTCATCTCGAAGGCGAGCCGATGCGGACCGGCCTGGACCGAATCGAACCCAATCCGGACCGCCCAACAGGAACTCGCCTCGACCCAGCCGGGGATTATGACAGGGGTGGATACGGACAATCTGTTGGAAGCTCAGGATCGTTATGACGACTGTCACTTTGCGGATTCGGGCGAAGTGAAAACAGCGAGGGCCTGGGCAGCGATTCTGGCCCAGCGTCTTTGACCAAGCGTTTGGGTCGCCAACTCGGCGCGAGCGGCATGTGTGCAATCCGCGTAAACGGTCTCCGCAAATGGCTGTTTCTCAAGTTGAGCGCAACCAACCATTGTGCTAGCGAGTTTCTAAAAGGTTATCCATTCGAGCGAGGCATAATCTTTCTTGTTCTTGTTGCCCTCCTATACCTCGTAATCGTCTTTGTTATGGCTAGCATTAATTTGTTTAATTGTTTACCATCGGCGCACAGGCTACAAATTGGGGATGCGATTCTTATTCGCGGCTGTCGAACCACATTCCCGCGACCATGACTTCCGTGTTGAGGCGCCGTAATGGTTACTGCCGATCGTGTAGCGATGTTCGGATCAGCGAACCGGACTCAGGCCTTTGCCTGAGTTGGCGGTCGCACGGATTTCTGGTCTTGTGTAGGCTCTCGGATGCCGGCCTTGGCGAGGACGCTGATGCAAACCGGGGCTTTGGGCCGACGTCGAAAGCCTCCAAAGGAGGAAACCGCGGGCGCTCTCCTTCCGTACCCGGCCCGACGGGGGATGGCAGCAAAGGGTCGATTCCGGCCGTCCGCCTGTCGACCCGGAAGGGCGCCCGGCGTGTCCGACATCGCGCCGTTTTTGTTTCGTAAGGACATGGCAGCGACCGGCGCCTCGCGTCCCGGAACAGCGCCGTCATCGCGAGGAGCAAAGCGACGCGGCGATCCACGGCCGCCGCCGCCCTTCAGGCGGAGGGGGCGCCATGTCGCTGGAAGCGGGCCTCGTGCGGCCGCCTCATCGACCGGGAAAATCAGTCGACCTCGCCTTGGCGATCGTTCGCCCGCTCAAGGGTGCGTGCCTTGGCCGCTCGCCGACAAGCGCCATGAGGATCGGCGGCAGGCTCAAGCCCCTCCAATGACACTCGAACCGGAAGGCGCAGGGGCGCGCGCTCCGCGTCGGCTTCGGGCCGGGCGAGGAAAGGGCCGCGCGGTGGCGCGAATGAGTCGCCCGTGGCTTCGAGCGTGCGTCCGGAGCATCCTTCGCGGAAGCAGTCGCCGGCGTGGCGGTCGACGCCTGCTCAGGCGCCGCAGTCAGGCCGTCCATGAGACTTTTCGGTTGAGGTTGGACCTTTCCGTCGCCCCTTGAGGAAGGCGCACCCTCGTCGCTCGCCGGGGCGCTGGGCGACGCATCCGGCTGGCTGCTCGCTTCGTCGCGCGTCGCGACCGCGATGTCCGCGCTCAGGGAGAGCGGAGCAGCAGGCGCCGGTTCGCTTTCAGCCGTCGCGTTGGGCGACATGCCATTCGTCGCCCGAGCGGCGGGCGGCTTGGGGGCCGTCGCGGACAGGAGCAGTTTGTCGATCTCTGACCTCGCCGATTGGGCATGGCTTCCGCTCCCGTGACGAGCAAGAAACGCTCGCCATCCTTCGAGCGATGCGGTCCGTTCCGCAGTCAGATAGTCGAGGTCCTCGTCGACGCGTCCTGCGGCGGCCGGGTCAATGGAAATTGCGGCCGCTCTCGGCCTTACAGATAAGAGGGCCTCGTTGATGAGGGCGTCGATCCGCTCAAGCCGCACCGACTTGACGGCATTCTCCAAACTCATCGAGCCAAGAATAGAGAGTCCGATCGCAAGGCCGAAGGCGATGACGATTGCCGACTTGAAAAGCGCGCTCATGCGAAGTCACCGCAGTCTCCCCTGGTGGGCGTTTGGTCCCCGCGCCTTACAGTCCCGACATCGTTCCATGCCGGCCGGTCTCGCGTCAACTCGACCAGCTCGCCAGACGTTGGATCGCGTTCTCGCTTTGAAAAACCGCGAGCGAGCAATTTGCCGGCGCGTTATCCGGGATGGGCATTCCTTGCGTACCTGGACCGATCAGGAACGGCAGCAAGGGTGGCGAGCCCGGCCGTCTGGCTGCCAACCCGGTAAGGCGCCCAGCTTTTCCGACGTCACGCCGTCTTTGTTCTGCAAGGACATGAGAGTGGCCGGGGCCCCGCGTCTCAACGCCGTCGTCCGATTCCAATCCGTTCTCGCGTCAACTGAAGACAGGCCTTAGTTGATATCCTCCACGGCCTGCTCGACGCCCTGCATAAGCTGGGCGCCGAAGGCGGCATTGGCGCCGGTGATCGGGCCGGCGACGCCGAGTCTGACCTCAGCCTGCGTCGTGGCCGCGCCGAGAAGCGACAGCGCGACCGAAAGAGATGCAACGATGGGAAGCCGCATACTGACCTCCTAATTTCTTAGAGACAGTTAGCTTGCTGACGGTATCATGACGACCTAACTTGTAAAGACGTGAATGAAAGTTAGTTATCCCCCGACGGTTCCCTCCCGCGCCGGTTCCCTGCCGCTTGTCGGCGGAGACATCGCGCTCGATTTCGCCAACACCGAATCCGGTCGCGGAACGGACGCGCACCAGAACCACTTTCAGGAGCCGGAGAACGTGATGACCTGGCTCACGCACGCAAACTCCCTGTCGCCTGCCGAGGCCGACCGGCTGCGAGCAGCCCTTTCCGCCAGCCGGGATCTTTCTGCAGAACTCCTGGCGCAGGCGCTGGGGCTGCGCTCGGCAATCCAGGACGTCGGCGCAGCGATTGGCGCCGGCGGAACTCCCCCGGACGGGGCTCTAACAGATCTTTCGAGGCTTCATGTCCGATTCCTGCGCCGCTCGGTCCTAACGTTCTCCGCGGGCGCCTGCCGGTGGCGATGGACGGTCGAGGCGGCGCCGGTCGAGGCGGCGCTGGGCCCGATCGCGCTTGCGGCCGTCAGGCTCTTCACGGATGGCGACTTCGATCGGATCAAGCAGTGCGGCGGTCACGCCTGCGGCTGGCTCTTCTGCGACACGACCAAAAACAACCGTCGCAGGTGGTGCGAGATGGAGGTTTGCGGCAATCGGGCGAAGCAAAGGCGGCTCACGGCGCGGAGGCGGGGAGGTTGATCCGGCTTGTCGCCGTCCTTTTCGCGCTCTCCGTGCTGGCCGGCTGCTCGCCCGCGCTCGAGACCGACCAGGCAAGATTGTGCCGCATGGCGCTCCCGGCCCTGACGCCGGAGGGCGCTCGGATCTCAATCGAAGCGCAGCGGCCGGATCCCGACGGACGCGGGCTGAGCGTCGACTTCTCGACCGAGGCGCCCGGAACGGAACCCAAGCCGCATGTCGCAACCTGCCGGTTCCGCGAGCCCGGCCGGCCGCGGCAATCCCGCGATCTCGTTGCGTTGACGATCGACGGCGCGCCGCTGTCCGACCCGCAGCTTTTCTTTCTGATCCGCTACTGGCTCGCAACGCCCGAGGGCCGCGCAGCCGACCCCGCCCCGCTCGGCGATGTCAACGGCGCGCTCCGCCTGCCGCGACGCGCCGCCTATGGGGTTCAGATGGCGTTGGATGGCCTCCCGCTGTCGGCGATCTACGCGCTGCTGGCGGCGGCCTATTCGCTGGTCTACGGCCTGATCGGGCGGATCAATTTCGCCTTCGGCGAACTTGCCGCCGCCGGCGGCTACGCAGCGGCGATGACCGCGCTGGCGCTCGCCGGGCTGCCGCCCGCCCCGCTCCTTGCAGCCGCGTTCGCGCTCGCGGCTGTCGTCGCCTGCGGATGGGGTTTTGCTTCGGCGCGCGCGGTTTTCATTCCGCTCCGCAACGCCAGGGGCCAGCAGGCGCTGGTGGCGACGGTCGGCCTCGCCCTCTTCCTGCAGGAACTTCTGCGAATCGCCCAGGGCGACCGCACCAGCTGGATGAGCCCCCTGCTCAACCAGCCTTTCGCCCTGGCGCGTTCGGACGACTTCATCGCCGTCGCCACGCCGATGACCTTCGCGGCGACGGCGGTCATGCTGACCGTCGGCCTCGGGCTCGTCCTCATCTTCCGCTGGACGCGGACGGGGCGGGAGTGGCGCGCCTACGCCGACGATCCGCTGGCCGCCGAACTGCTCGGTGTAAGCCCGGTCGCGATAACGGCGCGGGCCTTCGCGTTGTCGGGCGCTCTGGCCGGCATCGCCGGGGCGACGATGACCGCGGCCTACGGCGCGGTCGGCTATGGCCTCTCCTCCACGCTGACCCTGAAAGCCCTCGCCGCCGCCATCGTCGGCGGCATCGGATCGGTGCCGGGGGCCTTCCTCGGCGGCCTCATCGTCGGAGCCGCCGAAGCCGGCTGGTCTTCCCTCTTCCCGATCGACGACCGGGATATCGCCGTCTACGCGCTGCTCATCCTTTTCATAGCCCTGCGTCCCTACGGCCTGCTCGGGACGCGCGATAACGTGACGCAGAGCCTGTTCCCGCGCCGGTCTTGACTTGACCGGGGGGCCTCCCACATCCTGCGGGCGTACTCGGGGGCGGCTGCGCCCGGAGGTTTTCATGTCCAACGTTTCTGCGACGACGTCTGCTCAGACCTTGCGCGCCGACGCGCTCGCCGCTGTCCGGTCGCGTCGGATCCTCGCAGTCTGCTTCGACTTCGTCATCGTCAGCGTGCTGGTCGCCTTGTTGTGGACCGCCTCGGTCGTGTTAACGCTGGGGTTCGCGCTGTTCTTCCTGCCGCCGCTTTGGCCGATCGTGGCCTTTTTCTACAATGGGCTTTCCGTATCCGGTCCGAAAATGGCGACGCCCGGCATGCGGGCGATGGATCTCGAGATGCGCATGCACGACACCGGCGCCCGCGTTCCCTTCATCAATGCCGCGGTGCAGGCGGTTCTGTTCTACGTGAGCTGGTTCTTCCCCCCGGTCTTTCTCGTGTCGCTGGTCGATTCGGAAAAGCGGTGTCTGCATGACATTCTCGCCGGGGTCGTGATCGTCCGTCGCCTGTGAAACCTGGGCCCTCTCGGCGTATTTATATCGTGTGGCGGCGCATCGACCGCCGCCCTCGAGGAAAGCGGAGGACAGCGTGACGAGGGAAGTGCGCGACGCGCCTCAGTTCTATCTGACCGCGCCCTCGCCATGCCCCTATCTGCCCGGCCAGCAGGAACGCAAGATCTTCACCCACCTCGTCGGCAAGCGCGCGTCCTCGCTGAACGATCTCCTGACCCAGACCGGCTTCCGCCGGTCGCAGACGATCGCCTATCGGCCGGCGTGCGAAAGCTGCCGCGCCTGCGTTTCGGTTCGAGTGCTGGTCGAGGATTTCCGGCCCAACGCCAGCCAGCGCCGCGCCGCGCGCGCCAACGCCGATCTCGTGAGCGCTTTCACGCCCCCGAAACCGACCAACGAGCATTTCGCCCTCTTCCGCACCTACCTCGACGTGCGCCATCCCGCGGGCGGCATGGCGGACATGTCGTCGCTCGACTTCGCCATGATGGTCGAGGACACGCATATCGACACCCAACTGGTCGAATACCGCGCCCGCGCCGCAGAGGGCCAGGGGGCCGGCCCGCTCTACGCGGTCTGCCTGACTGACCGGCTCGCCGACGGGCTGTCGCTCGTCTATTCCTTCTACGCGCCCCACCATGCCCGCCGCTCGCTCGGCGCCTTCGTCATCCTCGACCACATCGAGAAGGCGCGCGCACTCGGGCTGCCGCATGTCTATCTTGGCTACTGGGTCGAGGGATCGAGGAAGATGGGATACAAGGCGGCCTATCTGCCCCAGGAGCGCCTCGGCCTCCACGGCTGGGTTCGGGTGGAGCGGTAAGTAGCCGCCGCTATGGCGCGAGGCGGGTTTCGCTTGCGCGGTCGTACGGGGCGTCGCTACGCTCTCCCTTGCCGACAATTCTTAGCGCGTCGTCCGGCAGCGGCCTCTGCAACGCGAGAGCCTGCGTCGACTCGCCCGAGAGCCACAGGTCGACCTCCTCCGGCGTCGTCAGGATGACCGGCATCGCCTTCGGGTGAACGGGCGCGACAAGCGCATTCGCCTCCGTCGTCAGGAAGCCGAACAGTGCGTGGTCGCCATCGACCGGCGCGCTCTTCGGGCCGCGCACCCCTTTCCACGACGTCCACAGACCCGCGAAGGCGAACAGCGGCCTGTCCTCGCCGAGCGCGAACCAGATCGGCGTCTTCCTCGGCTTCGTGTCGGCGTATTCGCAGAACGAGGTCGCGGGCACGACGCAGCGGCTCGGGGCCCCGAGCCAGCGGCGCCAGTGCGGGCTTTTCACGTTGCGGATGTTGGTCACCGGCTGGGCGCCGAACTGCGGCGGCCCAGGCATGCCCCAGCGCGCCATGACGAGTTCGCGCGCTCCGTCGGCCGCGCGCACGATCGGCGCCATCTGGTCGGGGAAGACCGCCGGCAACGACGGCAGGTTGCCGGCCCGGTCGTGCGCGACGCGAAACAGGTCGCGGATCGCCGACTGGCCCTTGGTGACGCTGTAAAGATTACACATTGTCCCCCGCCCCACTTTCGGTTTTCGACTCCCGCATGGGCGGAACATTGACCAACGAAGCCTGAGGCGCAATGCCGAAGGCCGCGCGCAAATTAGCTGGGCGGCGGAGGTCCAGTTGAAGCGCAAGTGGATTTGGCGCAGCCGATGACAGAGCCTTGTCCGGCGGTCGAATTATTCGAGCCGGACCAAGCCGGCGCCCGCTCCGACGGCCTGAACGCCGCCCGGCCCTGAACCGACAGGCGGAACGATCCTCGATGCGAGGCGTTAGGATGCGTCGAAGCGCCCGACATGGAGGGCGCCTCGAGGGCGCCTCCGCCCTCCGGGGCGGCGCCCGGACGACAATCCCCGGCTGCGTCGGCCGCGATGGCGGACCGCCTTGCAATGGCGGTCGCCCGGCGCCCAGCGGGACCCTCGCGAAAGGAGATTCTCATGAACAAAGCCGTATCGACTTTGACCGCCGCGACCGCGGGTTTGGGCCTGACGGTCGCCGCGACGTCGGCAAAGGCCTTCGTCATCGCCCCGGCGGTGGCGGCGGCCGTACTCGCCGGCGGAATCTTCGGCGGCGCCGTCCTCGGCAGCGCAGCGGCAAACGCGTACAACAACCCGTATCAGACGTCAGCCGCCCCGGTGGTGGTTGCGCCCGGACCTTCGGTCACGGTCAACTCGACGACCTGCTACTACACGCATCGAGTGGTCAACCATGTGCGGACCCGGGTTCGGGTATGCGGCCCTGCGGCGGCGCCGGTGGCCGCCGCGCCGGTCGCGCCATATGGATACGCATACGCGCCGGAGGCCTTGGCCCCCGCGCCTGTGATCGCGCCGACTGGAGGTTGTGAGGTGATCGCCGGCAATCGCGTCTGCTTCTAGCCTTCGCCATCATCATGCCGAGGAACGGGCGGCGCGGGAGCGCCGTCCGTCTGCCCCGCGTCTCCGGCGTCGCGCGCGCGTAGTACGGCAGCGGCGCGGGCGACAAGGAGGTTGCGCCTGACCGCGGAACGATGCAGCAACTCTCCCGGACGACGAAAGGGGAGACGATGCCGTTCCGCGAACAACACCAGCAGGCCGACCACGTGACACCATCCGGGCCCGCCGAGCCGTCCCACGGCGCACTCTGGGTGTTCGGCTACGGTTCGCTGATGTGGCGACCGGGATTCGCCTATTCGCTCCGCTGCAAGGCGATGCTGAGGGGATGGCGCAGAAGCCTGTGCATCTATTCGCACGTCTATCGGGGAACGCCGGAGCGCCCCGGCCTCGTGCTCGGGCTCGACCGCGGCGGCGCCTGCCCCGGCGTCGCTTTCCGAGTTGAGGAGGCGTTGCGAGACAAGACGATCCGCTACCTGCGCGAGCGCGAGCAGCCGACGGCGGTCTATCTCGAGCGCGTGGTCCCGATCGTGCTCGAAACCGGCGAGCGCGTGAGCGCGTTGGCCTATGTTACGGATCGGCTGCATCCGCAGTATGCGGGGCGTCTGACGCGCGAAGCAATGCTCGAGCGCATTCGCGCCGGGACTGGGGCGTCGGGCGACAACCCGACCTATGTAACGGAGACACATGATCATCTGCTGACGATCGGGGTGCGGGACCGGGACCTCGAGTGGCTCAGCGTCCGGCTGCGCGGCCATCCGCGGTAAACGGCGCGGCGTGGATTCCCCGTCCGGCCCCTCGATAGAGCAGCGAAAAGGCCAGTCACAGACGGAATCCCATCGACGCCGATCGCCAATGAAAAGCTCTACTCGAAGCTGGGCCTGGCTTCGTCGCTGAAACAGGATTTGTGCAAGGCCCGAATAGGCGCGTCCAGTACGGTTAACGCGTCACGGGCGCCATCGGCCTCCCCCTTTTCAAAATCGTCGCCAGCCTGCGCCATGGCGTTCGTGACATGGGCGAGGCACAAGACCCGCACGCCTGCGGTTAGCGCGTAGGTATAAAGGGCTGCCGCCTCCATTTCGACCGTAAGGATGCCCTTCGCGCGCGCCGCCTCGATCGCTGAAGCGGTCTCGCCGCGAAGGGAGCGTCGGTCGTCCAACTCGCGCCCAGGACGCTGTGCGGCCCAAGGCCGGCGAGGGCGTCCGCCATCGCTCGCACAATCTAAGGATCGGGCAGCCTGCCAGCGCAGATCTTCCGCCTGGTCGTCGAAGCCGGTGAAAGTGAAGACCCGCTCGCCCAACGGCCTTCCCGGGTCCTCGATATCGACCTTGCCGCGCGCAACGAGCGCGCCGCTGTCGAACAATGTGATCGACTTGTCGACGCTGCTGGGGACGACGCTCGGGCTCCCCGGCGCAACCTCGTGGCCTTCCGAATATTCGGCGGTCTTGATTGAAGCGTCGACCGCGTTGAACTCGCGCGCAGCGTACTCGCCGAGCACAATGCCGGGATGGGCGACCTCCTCCGGCTGCGACACGTCGTCGGCGATGACGACCGTCATCCCGAGTTTTGTGACGCCGAACAGGAGCTCGGAGAACTGCTTCGGCAGGCGCACGCAGCCGTGCGAGGCCGGATAGCCCGGCAATTGGCCGGCGTGCAGCGCAATGCCCGACGAGGTCAGCCGGTTCATGTTCGGCATCGGCGCGTTGTTGTAGGTCGACGAGCGGTGGTTCTTGTCCTTCTGCAGGATCTTGAAGACGCCGGTCGGCGTGCGATGGCCGAGCTTGCCGGTCAAGCAGGTTGAGGCCCCGATGGGCCCCCGATGGGCCCCCGATGGGCCCGGATGCGCACGCCGTTGCGGTAGGCGTGGACGACCTGGTCGGGGATCGACACGATGACCGGAATCGGCCCGGCTGGTCTTTGCGCGGCATTGGCGCCGGGGTCCGCGGCGACATGCCGGCGCCCCTTCACGGGGCGCCCCTTCGCCCGCCTCAGCCGAAGACCGACGCGAGCAACTCCCACACGGCCGCCGGCTCGTCGAAGCGCAGCGTCACCGGCAGCGTGACGACGCCTTGCGCCTGTCGGGCGGTCAGCCGCACGCGGTCCTTCGCGGTCGTGGCGAGCAGCGCGCCGCGCCGCCCCGCCTCCGCCTTCAGCGCCTCGATCTCGCGCGCCGCGAAAACGTGGTGATCGGGAAAGTCGCGCGTCGCGACCACTTGCGCCCCGATGCGACGCAGCGTCGCATAGAACTTTTCCGGCCGCGCGATGCCGGCGAAGGCAACGACCTCGCGGCCGATCAGCGGCGCGGCGGCCAGCGCGTCGGGCTCGAGGCTGGCGCGCAGGATCGGCTTGCCGGGCGCGGCCGCCGCCACCGCGAGCGCCCCGGCCTCGTCGCCGCCGATCACGATCAACGCCTGAACGTGGGGCGCCTGCGCCGCGACCGGCGCGCGCAACGGGCCGGCGGGAATGCTGAGGCCGTTGCCGAAGCGGCTCTCCCCGTCGACCGCGGCGAAGGCGAGGTCCTTCGCCAGCGCCGGGTTCTGCAGGCCGTCGTCGAGCACCAGCACCTCCGCCCCCGCCTCGACCGCCATCGCCGCGCTCCGGACGCGGTCCGCCCCGACCCAGCACGGGGCGACCCGCGCCAGCAGCAACGGCTCGTCGCCGACCGCCCGCGCGTCGTGGAGGTTCGGGTCTACCTGGACCGGATCGGCCCGCTTCGCCCCGCCGTAGCCGCGCGAGAGAAATGCCACCCGGCGGCCCTCGCTGATCAGCATCCGGGCGAGCGCGATCGCCGCCGGGGTCTTGCCGGCGCCGCCGGCGACAAAATTGCCGACGCAGACGACCGGCGCGCCCGCCCTCGCGCCGGTCCGCGCCATGTGGCGCGCGGCGGCCGCGCCGTAAAGCGCGCCGATCGGCTGGAGGACGCGGGCGAGCGCCGTCGGACGGCTGGCGCGCCAGAAACTGGGAGATCTCACCGCGCCGATCCGGCGACCGGCAGCAAGGGCGCCAGCGCCTTCATCGAGCGGTCGACGGCGCCGGCCTGCCGCTCGACGGCGTCCGCCGCCGCCCGCGCCATGGTCCTCAGCCGCCCGGCGTTGGCGAAAAGCGCGATTAGCGCATCGCCGAGGTCGGCCGGGTCGGCGATTTCCAGCGCCCCGCCGGCGTCGTCGAGCGCCGTGTAAACCTCGGAGAAATTGTCGACCATCGGCCCGTGCAGGATGGCGGACGCGAGCCGCGCGGGTTCGATCGGGTTCTGCCCTCCCCCGCCGGCGTAGGACTTGCCGACGAACACGACGCCGGCGAGCCGGTAGAAGAGCCCGAGTTCGCCGATCGTGTCGCAGATATAGACCGACGTGCCAGGTCCCGGTCGATCGCGCCGGGAGCGCAGGGCGCACACCAGCCCCTCGGCTTCGAGCTGCCGCAGGATCGCTTCCCCCCGCTCGGGGTGGCGCGGCGCGATCAGAGTCAAAGCGTCGGGAAAGACCCGCGCCAGGCGCTGATGGGCCTGCGCGGCGATCAGCTCCTCGCCCTCGTGCGTCGAGGCCGCGATCCAGATCTGCCGGCCCGAGGTCAGGCCGGAGAGTTCGGCGAGTTCCCGCCGGTCGGCCGGCAGCGCGGCGGCGTCGAACTTGATGTCGCCGGCGACGAGGACGGCCGGCGCGCCGAGGGTGAGCAGCCTTTCGCCGTCGTCGTCGCTTCGGGCGAGACAGAGATCGAACCGGCCGAGCAGCGCGGCGATGAAACCCGGCGCCCGGCGCCAGCGCCTGAACGAGCGCTCGCTCATCCGGCCGTTGATCATCGCCAGCGGCGCGCCGGCCCGCCGCGCCTCGACGATCATGTTGGGCCACAGTTCCGACTCGGCGACCAGGGCCGCGTCGGGCCGCCAGTGGGCGAGAAACCGGCGCATGAAGAAAGGACTGTCGAGCGGGGCGTATTGATGCAGCGCGCCGGGCGGCAGGCGCTTGGCGAGCAGGGCGGCGGAGGTGACGGTTCCGGTGGTCACGAGCGCGGTCGCGCCCGACCGGGTGATGCGCTCGACGAAGGGCAGCAGCGACACCGCCTCGCCGACGCTCGCGCCGTGCAGCCAGACCAGCCGGCCTTCGGGCCTGGCCAGTCCCGGCCAGCCGCGCCGCTCCGCGATGCGGCGCGGATCTTCCTTGCCCCGCTTCAGCCGCAGCGACAGGAAGAGAGAGGCGAGCGGAGTTCCAAGCGCGGTGACGAGACGATAGCCGATCAGCGACAGGGGCGTCGTCATGCCGTTCTCAGATGCGCGCCCGGATCGGTCGCGCCGACCATGGCGTAGGCGCGCCGATGCGCCTCGTCCAGTCCCTCCTGCACGGCGAGCCGCGCCGCCTCCATCGCCGCGTCGTCGGCGTCCGGGGCCACGCGGATAAAGTCGCCGGCGACGACGATCGCCCGGCTGAACGGGAGCCCGAGCGAGGCGCGGTCCCAGGTGTTGAACTGGACCCGGAGGCTCGCGACGACGGCGGTCGGGACGATCGGCCGCCCCGAAAGCTTCGCCAGCGTCACGACGCCCATTCCCGCGACCCGGGCGACCTTCGGCACGTCGGCGGTCAGCGCGACGGAGGCGCCCAATTCAAGGTGGCGCATGAGCTCGCGCATGGCGGGCGCCCCACGCTTGTAATATTGCCGGTCGACGGGGCCCCCGGAACCGCGAACTGCGGTGATTCCCAAGTGTTCCAGGGCATGGGCCTGCGCGCCGGCGTCCTCATGGCGGGAAATGAGCGCCGCGGTCGGCCCGATCGTGTCCGGCCGCGCGAACGGCAGCATGAGGTGCTGCCCGTGCCACATCGCCACGATCAGCGGCGTCTTGCCCTTGATGTAGGCGTCGAGATCCTCGGGAACGGTTGTGAAACGGCTCGTCAGCTGGACGAGCCGCAGATAATTGGCGAGCAGGAAGCCCACTGCCTCCTGCGCAAACTCGGACCTGCCGATGCGTCTAGCCATGAAACGCTCAGGCGGTCCTCGTCGGCGGCGCCAGATCCGGTTCGATCAGCCGATGCAGGTGGACGATGTAATAGCGGGTCTGGGCGCTGTCGACGGTCTGTTGAGCCTTGGCCCGCCATGCCTGCTCGGCGCTCGCGTAATCCGGGAAGAGCCCGACGACGTCGATCTTCGAGACGTCGCTGAATTCGTGCGTCTCCAGCGACTTCAATTCGCCGCCGAATACGAGATGCAGACGCTGCGGCTTGTCGGCCTCCTGAGCCTTCGGCTCTCTGGACGTCATGGTCGGTTTCCTTCAGCAACTCCGTCGACGCGGGCTTTGCCCTCGCGGCGGCGAAAACGCAAGTCGCCCGGGAACGCGCGCCCGTCGATTTTACGCTTCCGCGCCGGTCGCGGCGCGAAAGGCCTCAAGCAATCGCGGCGCCAGCGAATCGGGCGCACCGACGAGCGGGCCGCGCCGGACCTGCGGACGGTTATAGGTCAGCCGTTCGCCGGATGCGTCGAGGAGACTGGCGCCGGCTTCTTCGAGCACAAGGTCGGCGGCGACGATGTCCCAGTCGTGCGAATCTCGCGCCGCGACCGCGAAATCGATGACGCCGCTCGCCGCCATGCAGAGCCGGTAGGCAAGCGAAGGCACCCGCGGCGACACGTCCACCGTCGCGCCGAGCCTCGCGCCCATCGCCTGGAGGAGCGGCTTGGGACCGGCGGCGCGGAGGCGACGCGGGTCGGCAGGCGCCGAAACGACGAGCGGCGCGCCGTTCAGCGTGGCGCCCCCGCCGCGGGCGGCGACGAAAGTCTCCCCCAGCGCGGGCGCATGGACGACCCCCGCCACCGGGCGGCCGTCCGCGACCAGCGCGACCGACACCGCCCAGCGCGGATCGCCGCCGACGAAGGCGCGCGTCCCGTCGATCGGATCGACGATCAGCAGAGTGCGGCGCGCGAGGCGGTCCGGATTGTCGGCCGTTTCTTCCGAGAGCCAGGCAGCGTCGGGAAAGGCTGCGCTGAGCCGCGCCTTCAGGAGCGCGTCGGCGGCGAGGTCGGCTTCGGTCACGGGCGAGCCGCCGGCTTTGGCGTCGATCCGGGCCGAAGTCGCCGCGCCGTGACGAAAGAACCCGAGCGCCAGCGCCCCGGCCTCGCGCGCGGCTTCGGCAAGGCAGTCCCGCGCGGCGAGCGCGATTCGATCCGCGTCGACGCTCAAAGGATTCTTGTCCGGGGCGCGAGGGAAAATCCGGGCTTGGCTTTAGCCTTGCCCGCCAGGCTTCGCAATCGCAAAGGCCGCAGACCGGATCGCGTATCGAAGCGATCCATGCTTCAGTGCGGCGCGAAACCGCAAGGGAGCGCGCGCTAATGGATTGGAGTCCCGACCAGAGATTCGGCGTCGCGTCCCGGGAGGAGATCGCCGGGCTCGGCGGGCGAGAGTTCCTCCAGGCGATGATCGAGGGACGCGTCCCGGCCCCGCCGATCGGGAAAACCATGTCGTTCAGGCTGGTCGAGGTCGGCGACGGCTTCGCGATCTTCGAGGGCGAACCCGGGCCGCATCTGCTCAACCCGCTCGGCGGCGTGCACGGCGGCTGGGCGCTGACGCTGGTCGACAGCATTACCGGCTGCGCGGCGCACACCACCCTGCCGGCCGGCGTCGGCTATGCCACAGTGGAAACCAAGGCCAATTTCTCCCGTCCGATCGCACCCGACATCGGACGCGTGCGGGCCGAAGGGCGAGTCGTCGGCAGGGGCCGCACGATCATCTCGGCCGAGGGCAGGATCGTCGATTCCCGCGGCCGGCTGCTCGCGCACGGCACGTCGACGGTAATGGTGCTGAGGCCCTAGTCCGGAGCATGATGCAGTCGGGTTGAATGGACCCAGGGCCGAAAATGAAGCGCCGCGAAGAAGGAAATCTTGACGATCGCAGGTGTGCCGGCGCCGTCTCGCAGTTTCGTGAAAACGGGAGTTTCGCCGAGTTCTCCCTGTTACGCCCTGGTAAAAGGGAGAAATCGCCGACTCCGTTGCACCCTGCCGACCGGAATAATGTTTTACTACAGCCTATTCCGCCGCATCGTTGATTCGGCGGATGAGCAGATAACAGGGAGATTTTCTCCCTGTTTCCGCTTCAGAGCAGGGAGAGACGAGCGGGGGAGCGCAAAGCGGAAATCGGCTTCCTGTCCGGCGCAATAGCGCCATCGTCAAGAATTCCTGAACTCTCGCAAGCGGGAAAAGTCTTACCGACGATGGCTCTGATCGACTTGAAATCACCTCGCTTCAGAGAGGTCGAGAGGGGCGAGCCGCCAGACGGGAAGAAGCCGCCTGCGAGGTCCCGGCCAAAAAACTTCTATATGAACCTAATTTTACATTACGAACACGATTACGCCGTTAATTTGGCCCATCCTCCTTAAGCTTATGAATTCAAAGAGCTCCTGATGTCATCGAACTGTCATGGAGGAAAGCATGACTGCTTCCCGTTTGCTGTCGCTCGTTTTGGGACTCGCATTTGCGGCCCCTGTTGCGGCCTATGCTTATGACGGCGTTTCGCCGCGGCTCCATCACCACCACCGACCCGCCGACCATCGAGAGGTCGACCAAAGCGCCGTGGCGACGGCGCGCGCGGCGGTCTTACCTGGGTTTGGGCTCTGGTCGCCGTCCTACACGACCTCGCACGAGCAATACGAAATCGAGGGACTGACCCGCAATCCGGGCGATTGCGCGAAATACGGCTGCATCGGCAACAACTAAGGTCGACCCGCCGCGCTTCGCAGCATCCTCCCTCGCTCGGCCGCGCGCGAGCCACGGCTTCAGCCAGCGGCTGAGGAGCGGCGTCACGACGTAGCGCATCGTGACGGCGATGAGGGCGGTCAGCACCGCGGCGCGGACGAGGAACGGCAGGAAAGCCAGCTATGGCGCGACTAGCCCGATGAAGACGCTGGCGGTCGAGATCGGCCTGCTCCCTGAATTTCGTCACTATCTGGTATTCGCCGCCCGCACCGGCCGGCGGAATGACATCGGCGCGGACCAAGCCACAAAACGCCTTCATGTCGGCGAACATTCCGCGCAGCAGCGCTTCGTAGGCCGCCTCGCAATGCGGGACCGGACTTCGAACCGCGATGCGGACGACGGGTTGCGGACTCGACGGCGGCGGACATGCCCCTCCTAGGCGGGCGCTGGCGCCCGGCTAGGGGGCGCGCTGTCGCAGGAGGGATTCCGCGATCGCCGTCCATTCCTCGCCGAGCGACGTCCGGCACACCGGCTTGCCGGCGCGGCGATACCAGTAGGCGGCGTTGCCGGCGTCGCCCTCCTTGCGGTGCAGATAGGCGTGCACCCAGTCGCCCGCCCCGCCCTCGTCGGCCTGCGCGGCTTCGTGCGCCCCGTCCCAGTCGCCTTTGGCGTCGAGCCAGAGCGCTTTGAGCGCATGGTCGAGGCCCGGCGGCGGCGCCGTGGCGGAAAGGGAAGCGCGAAATGCGGAAATGTCCATCGGCCTCTTCCTATCTCGCCTCGCTCCACGCGAGCCGCAAAGCGAAGGCGCTCATCAGCGCGGCGAAGGCGTAGTCGAACAGGCGCAACGCACGCGGGTTCCGCTTCGTCGCTGCGACGAAGCGCGCGGCGACGAGGATGACCACGGCGTTGACGATCGTGGTGACGGCGATGAAGCCGAAACCGAGCAGGAACAGCTTTCCGCTCGCATGCGGGTCGCGCGCGTCGATGAATTGCGGCAGGAAGGTCACGAAGAACAGCACGATCTTCGGGTTGGTCAGATTGATCAGGAGGCCGTTCAGGGAAGCGCCGCCGAGGCCGCCGCTCGGCGCGCCGTCCGACGTCAGCTTCAGCGCCGTCCCATGGCGGAGCGCGCCGAAGGCGAGCCACAGCAGATAGAGCGCCCCCGTGATCTTGACCGCCTGATAGGCCTCGGCCGAGGCCGCGAGCAGCGCCGAGAGGCCGAGCGCCGCGGCGACAGTGTGGATCATGAGCCCCGCATTCGCGCCGGCCTGGGCGGCGAAACCCTGCGCGCGCCCGCCCGAGAGCGTGCGCGACAGAAAGACGGCCATGTCGGCCCCCGGCGTCGCGGCGAGCAGCAGGCAGGACAGGATATAGCCCGCCGCCAGCGAGGCGCTCGGAAAGAACGGAGTCATTCAAGCCTTCGCCAGGACGGCCTCGACAGCGGCCCGGCGCGGCAGCGGCGCGACGGCGCCATAGCCGAGCGTCGAGAGGGCCGCGGCGGCGTTGGCGAAGCGCGCGGCGGCGAACGGATCGCCGAGACGGACGAATTCGGCGAGAAAAGCGCCGTCGAAGCAGTCGCCCGCTCCGGTCGCGTCGATCGCCTTGACCTTGCGCCCCGGGACGCGCTCCCGCGCCTTGGGCGTCGCGACGACTGCGCCGGCCTTGCCGAGCTTGAGCGCCACCACGCGCGGTCCGAGGCGCAGATAGAAATCGACGATCGCCTCGGGGTCGGTCAGACCCGGTCAGGGCCTCGGCGTCGTCGAGGCCCGGAAGCGCGACGTCGGAAAAGCGCATCGCTTCGTGGATGATGGCGCGCGCCCGGCGCAGCGGCCAGAGCTTCAGCCGCAGGTTCGGGTCGTAGGAGACGAGCCGCCTGGCTTCGCGCGCGATGTCGATCGCGGCGAATACGGCGTCGGCGGCCGAGGACGAGATCGCCTGGCTGATGCCGGACAGATGGAGGATTTTCGTGTCGCGGATGCGGTCGACCGGCAGGTCGCTTTCGCCGATCCGGCTCGCGGCAGAGCCCGCGCGCATATAGGAGAACTGATGCCCGTCCGGCCCGTGGGTCACGAAATAGAGGCCCGTATGCGCCCCGCCGCTCACCACGATCCGGCTCGCGTCGACCCCCTCGCGCATCCAGAGCTCGGTCAGCGCCTGGCCGAAGCGATCGGCGCCGACCGCGGTGAAATAGGCGGCGTCCGCCCCGAGTCGCGCCGCACCGATCATCGCGTTCGAGGTGTCGCCGCCGAAACCCTGGACGAAGGGCGCGCCGTCCCGCGCCTGGTTCAGTTCGACCAGCGCCTCGCCGATCGCAATCAGGTCCGACATGCCTCACCTCGTCGCGATGGCGATCGCCACGCCGGCCATCGCGCCGCCCGCGGCGCGGCGGGCGAAACGCAAGGCGCGAGCCGAGCGGAGCAGCGCACGGGCGCGGTTGGCGGCAAGCGCATAGGCTGCCAGCGTGCACGAGATCACGACCACGGAGGTCGCCGCGAGTTCGGCGACGGCGAGCGGCGTAAGCGCCCTGACGTCGACGACGAGCGGCATGATCGACAGAAAGAAGATCATCACCTTGGGATTGCCGAGGGTGAGCGACAGCGAGCCGAGAAAGGCCCGCCAGCCGCGCGTCGCGCCGGGCGCCTCCTCGCCGACCGGAATGGGAGCGGTCGCCATCTTCCACGCGACAAAGAGGAGATAGGCGGCGCCGGCGTATCTCAGCACGGTGAACAGTCCGGCGAACGCGCTCGCCAGCACGCTGAGGCCCGTCGCGGCGAGGACAAGCCAGATGAGATCGCCGACGATATAGCCTGCGATGAATGCCGCGGCTCCGCCGAGGCCGTGCCCGAGCACCCGGGCGACGAGGGCGGCGACGCCGGGCCCGGGCGTCGCGACCGCGGCGAAATAGACCGCGGCGAACAGGACGAGGGAAGTCGGCGTCACTTCGCCCTCCTGGGTTTGCGTCGGGCCAGGGCGTTCAGCGCCTCGACCATCGCGGAGAAGAACATCGCGGCGTAAATATAGCCTCTTTCGATATGGAAGCCGAACCCGTCGGCGATTAGCGTCATGCCGATCATCAGGAGAAAGGCCAGCGCCAGCATCAGCACCGTCGGATTGCGGTTGATGAACGCGCCGAGCGGGCCGGAAGCAAACAGCATAACGACGACCGCGACGACGACCGCGACGACCATGATCGGAAACTCGTTGGTCATGCCGACCGCGGTGATGATGCTGTCGATCGAAAAGACGATGTCGATGAGCATGATCTGGACGAACGCCGGGACAAGGCCGAGCGGCGCGGCGGGCGCGGCCGCTTCATTCTCTTCGTCCGGCTCGACCCGCTCGTGGATCTCGGACGTGGCTTTCCACACCAGAAACAGGCCGCCCGCCAGCAGCACCAGGTCGCGCGCGGAAAACGGATGGCCGAGGACGGTCGCGAACGGCTCGGTCAGATGAACGATCGCCACGGCCGAGGCGAGCAACGCGAGGCGCATGACGAGCGCGCCCGAGAGGCCGATCCCGCGCGCCAGCGTGCGCCGGCGAGGCTCAACGCGGTTCGACAGGAGCGCGATGAACACCAGATTGTCGACCCCGAGCACCACCTCCATGGCGATCAGGGTCGCCAGCGCCCCCCAGGCGTCCGGATCGGCGGCGAGCCGCGTCAGCGTGTCCATGCGTCCCCTGTTCAGATCCGGCGCCGCCCCGGGCGCGGCCGCATTCGTCATAGGGCCCGGCGCCGGCGTTGCAAGCCTCTCCTCGCAATAGCGACATGCGTCTAGCCGATGAATTTAACAAAAGGCGCTCGTCAGCGATTTAAGTCTGACATTTGGCGCTGACGCACGCCTTCCAGGGAAGGGCCTGGTTCGACCCGTTGCTGCAGTTCCCGATCAGCCCCAAAACGGGTGGAGAACGCCAAAAAGCGGGCGTAGGTACTACGGGCAAGATGTGCCATGGCCGATGTCAGTGTTCCTCCCCGTACTGTTTGGCCGGCCAGGGCGGCGCGCGCGGTCAACGCCCATAAATTTATATTCGATTTTGGCCCCCGAATTTGCGCCGAATCAATGCGGCGTCCGCGCATACGGCTATGATTGTTAAAAGGCTTGGGAACGCCAATGATTGGAGGGTCCCATGGGAAAAATGGAGACAAAGCCTAAATCTGAAACGAAGGTGCCTGTCACGGTAGAGACCAGCCCTGCGCCGATGGCGATGCAGGCGTGGCGTCCGTTCGAGGGCCTCCGTCGCGAAATGGATCGGCTCTTCGAGGACTTCACCCTTAATCCGTTCCGGCTGCCGCTGAGACGGCCCGTGTTCAACATCGAACCGTTCTGGCATCCTGAGTCCTGGATGACGGTTCCGGCGGTCGATTTTGTTGAGACCGAGAAGGGTTATGAACTGACGGCCGATCTACCAGGGCTCGACGAGAACGACGTCGAGGTCAAGATCGCTGGCGGCGTGCTGACGGTCAAGGCCGAGAAGGAAGAGGAGAAGGAAGAGACCAAGAAAGACTTCCATCTGCGCGAGCGCCGCTTCGGATCGTTCGAGCGCGCGCTCCGCATGCCCGAGGGCGTCGACACGGACAAGATCGAGGCGCACTTCAAAAAGGGCGTCCTGACCGTCATGCTGCCGAAGACCACAGAGGCGCAGACGCCGGTCAAGAAGATCGAGGTGAAGGGCGAGCAACGAACGAGGTGAGGCTTTCACGCAACGAGCAGCAAGCGAAGAGGTTGGTAGCGAGGGCCCGGCCTTCGTTTCTTGAACACGATCTCATTCGTTCAATCCTGAAGCCGCTTCACGCGGTCCGTCCGCATGAAGCGCGCTTCGCGGCTCAAGAGGCCAAGATGCCCAGACGCGTTATTCCCCATGACGCCTTGGTTTTCGTCGGCGACGGCCGCAAGGCGTTGTTTCTGCGCAACGCCGGCGATGAGAAGTTCGCCAATTTCGTGACCGAGCGTGTCTTCGTCGACGAAGAGAACCCATCGACCCACGAGCAAGGAACGGATCGCCCCGGCCGCGGGTTTGCGAGCGCCGGTTCGACCCGGCGCAGCGCCATGGAGTCCACGGACTGGCACGAAATCGAAGAGCATCGTTTCGCCCAGCGAGCGTCCGAGGCGCTGGAGCGTTTCGTGCGCGAGCGCGATGCCCCGGCGCTGATCATCGCCGCCCCGCCGCACACGCTCGCGGACTTGCGCAACGCGCTTCCCTCCGACGTGAAGTCGAGAATCGTTCTCGAAATCGCCAAGGATTTCACCAAGCACCCCGTGTGGGAAATCGAGCGACACATCGTCGCGTCGCTGATGGAGTAGCGATCCAATCGTTTTTCCGCTGACCGGAGGTGGGAGATGCCGTCGCGGGTCTGCTGCGCGCCCTCGAAACCTGCGCCGAAATCTTCAAACGCTCGGAATGTACAAATTACTTCAAGTCCTGCGGTTGTCAGGATGATACAGGATGATCGGATTCCGCTCTAAATGCTGCAAATGCTGCCATTCGCCGACGGCCACGCCCCGTCAGGCGCTCCGCCCGCCTCAGGAACGGCTTCCTGGTGAGTTGGTGGACTGACTTTGGTCGCCCTACTTCCCCTCGATCCGCCCGATCATCTTCCAGATGGCGTCGATCTGCACGCCCTTCTTCGTCAGGTATTGCGCGTCGCCGCCGTAGCCCCACCAGTTCCAGCATCCCGCCGGGTTGATGTTCGACGCGCCGGTCAGAAAAAGCGACGGCGGCAGCTCGGCGAGGGTCGTCGCATGCGCCTGCGGATAGAGGACGAGGATCCGGTTGGCGTCGGCCCATTCGTTGAGGCCGATTTTGGTATAGAACACGTCGCCCAGAACCTCGGCCGACTGCGCGCAGCCGTGCAGCGCGACCTGGAGACGACAGGGCGCCGCCGCGCCGGGCTCGCACGCTTTCGGCACATAGAGATAGCCGGTCCTGTCGAGGCCGTTCGCCGCCGCGGCCTTGTCGGGGACGAACTCGGTCTGGTCGAAGGCGACGATGCGGCCGGTCGCCTTGCCGGCGGCCGGCGTCAGGGGGCCGTAGATTGCTTTCAGCTCCGCGCCGGCCTGATCGTAGTTGCAGTCGTCGATATACGGGAAAGCATTGGCGGAGCACGCGCCCCCATACGACATCGTCACCCACGAATGGCCGGCACGCGCCGCAGGCCCGCTCTTGTCCTCGAAGACGATGTTGGCCGCCGGCACGCCGAGCGCGAGATAGAGGTCCCTGCCCTTCTCGACCGTGTCGGAGGAGACGACGGAGTCCGAGCCTCCGGTGAAGACATAGATTTTTGCCCGCGCGAGGTTCGACGGCGGATCGATCCACCCCTTCGCCGCGAGTTTGTCGACGATCTTTTTGTAGGATCGAACCTCGTCGAGCAGGAAAGGAACCGTCATGCAGGGTCCGGCCGCCTGCGACGCAAGCGACTCCACGCCGTCGGCCTCGACGTTCTGCACCGCGCAGCCGTACAGCCCACCGGCGATCAACGCGGCGCCCATAACGTCGGCCGAATGAGCGATATGGAGCTGGTTGGCCATGAAGGCGCCGGACGAGATGCCGGCGACGGAGATTTGCGCCCGGTCAACCGGGAAGGCGCCGAGTTTTTCCGCCGCGCCGGCGGACGCGATGAAAGGAGCCGATAGCGCAATCGCTCGCAGCATGGCGAAAGCGCCG
This sequence comes from uncultured Alphaproteobacteria bacterium, assembly GCA_963741405.1. GTDB lineage: Bacteria > Pseudomonadota > Alphaproteobacteria > Rhizobiales > Beijerinckiaceae > Roseiarcus. The sequence continues at coordinate 251,999 of CAVUHX010000039.1, read as the reverse complement.
CGCCCGAGCGGCTTCATCGTGTGGTTCATAACGGATGTCCCTTCCGTGGGCGAGATTATCCTCGCGGCGCGGCGCTCCGCAATGTCACGCGGCGGAAGCGCGGACCGCCTCCTCCACCTGCCCGAGCCGCTCCTTGCCCCAGAACATCTCCTTGCCGACAAAGAAGGCGGGAAGGCCGAACACGCCGCGCTCGACCGCGGCGGCGGTGTTGTCGGCAAGCTTCCGCTTGACCGCCTCGGTCTGCGCAAGCTCCATCAGGCTTACGCCGTCCAGCCCCGCCGCCGCCATCGCCTGCCGCAGAATCTCCGGGTCGTCGAGTTTGAGCCCCTCCTCCCACATTCCCTTGAGGCCCATTTCGACAAACACTTCCCCGTGTCCGCGCTCCTGCGCGGCGACCAGCCCCCGCATCAGCATCAGGGAATTGACCGGAAAATGAGGGTTCATGCGAAACTTGTCGATTCCATGCCGCGCGATAAACCGTCGGATTTCCAGCATTTCGTATTCGACCTTGCCCTTGACGGGCGCGAAGGCGACGATCGGCGACTTGTTGTTGGTGGCCTTGAAGATCCCGCCGAGCAGGCAGGGGATCAATTCGAGCTTCGCCCCGGTGCGCTCGAGGATCGGCGGCAGCGCCCGGTAGGCCAGATAGACGTTCGGACTCGCGAAGTCGAACAGGAACTCGATCGCAGGCTGCATCACCAGGTCTCCGCCCAGGGCCTGAGGTCCATTTCGAAGGTCCAGGCGCTGCGGCCCTGACGATAGAGCCAAACGTAGTTCCTGGCGATCTCGTCCGGCTCGAGAATCTCCTTCCGCGCGAGTTTTTCTTGCGCGTCCGGCATGACGCCGCGGATGAAGGCGCCGTCGATCGCCCCGTCGATCACCACATGCGCCACATGGACGCCCTTCGGCCCGAGTTCGCGGGCGAGGCTCTGCGCCAGCGCGCGCAGCGCCTGCTTGGCGCCGGCGAAGGCGGAGAACCCTGCGCCGCCGCGCAGGCTCGCGGTCGCGCCGGTGAACAGGATCGCTCCGCGGCCGCGCCGAGCCATGACGCGGGCAGCCTCGCGGCTCGCGAGAAAGCCGGCAAAAGCGGCCATCTCCCACACTTTGGAATAGACCTGCGTCGTCGTCTCGACGACGGGAAAACGAACATTGGCGCCGATGTTGAAGACGAGAACCTCGATCGGTCCGACCGTCCTCTCGACAGTCTCGACAAATCCCGCGACGTCGGCCTCCTTGCGCGCGTCGAGCCCGAAGGCGTGCGCTTCGGCTCCGCCCGCGCGGATGCTTTCGGCGAGCTTTTCCAGCGCCTCCACATGGCGTGGACGTCGCGTGACGCAGACCGCCAGGCCCTCGGCGGCGAAGGCGCGCGCGATCGCCGCGCCGAGCCCGTCGCCCGCCCCGACCACCACGCAAACGGGCCGGCGCAGCTCATCGCTCATGCCTTCGAACTCCTGGAGCCCCGCGCGCGGCAGGACGAAGAACGCGATCAGCCCCTGCGCCAGATAGTAGGTCGGCAGCGTCCATTGGTCAGCCGGCCAGCCGACGTGACCGAACCTGAACAGCGCGATCGTCATGTCGCTGATCATGAACAGGATCGCGCCGGCCGCGACCGCGATCGCCGTCCTGTCGCGCAGGACGGTCGCGCGCCCGGTCGCCTGGGCGGCGTCGCAGGCGACGACCGCCGCATAGACGACGACTGCGGCCTTCAAATCCGCTCCGACGCCCGGCCAGATGGAGGCGAAGACAAGGGCCGCGAAAGCGCCGATGACGATAACGGCGATCCGAGAGGGCAGAAATCCGATGCGCCGCGAGAACGCCGCGATGTAGAAGCCATGCGCGACCAGGAACGCGACGAGCCCGGGCAGGAAGAGCGCCGGCGAGAGCAGCAGCACATCGCCGGCGAGCGATGCGGCGAGCCCCACGAGCACGAGGCGCTTCACGTCGCGCGGTCCCTCGCGCGCGGCAAACGATGCGATGAGCAACACGAGCGCGGCGGGCTTCGCCGCCGCTTCGACCGCCGGCCACCCGAGCGAATAGGCGGCCGAGGTCAGCGCTGCGGCAAAAACGTAGAGCGCTTCGAGAATCGCGATGCGACCGTCGAGCAGCGCGCCGGTCGCCCACAGCGACCCCGCGATCGCCAGAAAGACAATCAGGGCGTTGGTCAGCGGAAGCCCCGGCGCGGCGACGAGAAAGGACGCGGTGGCGCCGACCATGACGACGAGGGAGGCGAAGGCGACCGCCGTCGCGGCCCCTTTTGCCGGCGGATCGTAGTCTCTGACCGCCGCGAGATCGAACGGCGGCGCCGGTCCGGCCGGCCGGAGATTGGCCGGAACCCAACCGGGCGGCGCGAACCAGATCCTGATCCTGTCCCGCCAGTCGCGCGCCCTTCTGCAGAGGTCGGCCATCGTCACGTAGTAGGTGATGTTGGCCCAGACCGGGTCGAACGTGCCAAGGCCACCGCGCACGCCGAACACCGGCTTTTCGACTTCCTCCTCGAACGTGCCGAACAGCCGGTCCCAGAGGATGAAAATGCCGCCGTAGTTCTTGTCGAGATAGCGCTCGTTGATCCCGTGATGCACGCGATGGTTCGAGGGCGAGGCGAACACGAAGTCGAACCAGCCGAGCTTGCCGACGAGCTCGGTGTGAATCCAGAACTGATAGAGAAGATCGATCAGGCCCACGCCGACGAACACCGCGGGCGGAACGCCCGCGACCGCCATCGGCAGGTAGAAGATCCAGCCGAGCAGCGCGCCCGAACTCGACTGCCGGAGCGCGGTCGAGAGGTTGAAGCGGTCGCTCTGGTGGTGGACCACGTGGGCCGCCCAGAACAGCCCGACCTCGTGATCGATGCGATGGTTCCAGTAGTAGAAGACATCGTAGGCGATCAGCGCGCCGACCCACACGCGCCAGTCGTCCGCCTGCAATGCAAAAAGCGCAAAGCGATCATAGACGAGGACATAGATTCCGAGGCTCAGCGCCAGCAGGAAGACGCCGGAGATCTGGCTGAGGATTCCCGCCGACAGCGAGCCGACCGCGTCGTTGAGCCGGTAGACGTTGCGCCCAGTCATGAGCCCGATTCCGAACTCCACCGCCATCAGCGCGAGAAAGACGGGAATGGCGGTGACGATGACGTTCAACGGTTGCTCTCTGGAGGCGTCAGGGCGAGGCAGACTACGACGCGCAAAAGACAAGTCAACGAGGCCCAAGGAGCGGATGGGTCTGAGGCTAGCTCATCCGGCAAACTTATCAGCGTGCGGCCCGTCGAAATGATCCCGGCGGAAATTGCCCGGGCTGCGACCTGCAGGCGGCAATCGACGAAATAATGAAGAGCAATAGGGAACGGGCGACAGCGTTAGCTATAATATCAACGAGCGCCCAAACGGAATTAGCGACACCTCGCTTGTCGCGTCGGCGACCGTCTATCTATGCGCCGCCCTCCCCGTACACCACCGCCGCCTCCTCGCGCAGCACGCCGCGAAACCATCGCAGCGCCGGATCAGCGGCGCGAAGACGAAGCCCGACCATTGTGACGTCAAGGGCGTCGGGCAGCGGCGGCGGGCGGAGAATGAGGCCGAGCGGCTCGGCGAACCGGCGCGCAAAGGCCCACGAAATCGTCGTCACGCAGTCGCTGGCCGCGACCGCCGCGATTGTCGCCATGAAATGCGGGGTGGTCAGCGCGATCCGGCGCTCGACGCCGGCCGCCGCGAGCGCGGCGTCGATCTCCGACAGGCCGTCGCCGAAGAAGGCGACGGTCGCGTGCGGATAGAGCGCATAGTCGGCGATGGACCAGGCCCGGTTCGCCGCCGGATGGCCGAGCCGCATCACGAGAGCAAGCCGGTCGCTCGCCAGCGGCTCGCTGACGGCGCCGGGCGGCAGGGGCGTCGCCGCCGTCGCGAAGCAGAGGTCGACAAAACCCTGCTCCATCCGGGCGATGATGTCGCGTCCGATCGGCTCGAAGCGGAGATCGAGACCCGGCGCCTCGGCAGCGAGGCGGGCGACCAGCCTCGGCGCAAGCAGGATGGTCTGCGCGTCCGCCGCGGCGATACGGATCGCGCGCTTCAGGGTCGAGGGGTCGAAGTCCCCGGGGCGGAAGAGGCCCCGGAGCCCATCGAGCGCGACGACCGCCTTCGGGATCAGCGCCTCGGCGAGCGGCGTCGGCGCAAGGGCGCCCCCGGTCCGGACGAGCAGCGGATCGTCGAAAATCTCCCGCAGACGTGCGAGCGCCCGGCTCATCGCCGGCTGGCTCAAGCCCACCTCGGCCGCCGCGCGCGTGACGTTCCGGCGTCTCAGCAGAGCCTCGAGCGGCGGCAGCAGGTTGAGGTCGAGGGCGGCTAAATTCACTTCACGCATGATCGATATATAAACAATGCATTTGCGATATGATCAAGCCAAGCCTATCCTGGGGTCAAATGGAGGCCGATATGAGCGACAGGATCACGATTTTCGGATACGGCCCGACCGGCAAGGCCACCGCCGAACGGCTCAGCGCGCGAGGGCCGGAGTTCGTCGTCGCGCAACGGACGAAGCCCGCGGCGCTTCCAAGGGGCGCCACATTCGTGGCCTGCGACGCGCTCGACCGCGAGAGCGTGCTGGCTGCGGCGCGCGGGAGCAGCCAGATCGTTGTCGCGATCGGCTTTCCTTACGACGGAAAGCTGTGGCGCAAGGCTTGGCCGAAGGCGATCGGCAATTTCGTCGCGGCCTGCGAGACGACCGGCGCGCGCATGGTGTTCATCGACAATCTCTACATGTACGGGCCGCAGACGGCGCCGCTGGTCGAGACTATGCCGCTAACGACTTACGGCGTGAAGCCGGCCGCGCGTTCCGCCGCAACGCGCATCTGGATGGAGGCCGCGGCTGAGGGCCGGGCGCGGGTCGCTGCACTGCGCCAGCCCGACTTTTACGGGCTAAACGTGGGACTTGCCTACCTCGGCGATACGACGATCGGGGCGCTCGCCCGCGGCAAGCCTGCGCTCTTCTTCGGCTCGCCCGACATCCCGCACGACTACGCCTATGTGCCCGACATCGCCCGCGCCGTGACGACCCTGCTGGACGCTCCCGATTCTGCCTTCGGGCAGGCCTGGCACCTGCCGTGCGCGCCCACTCGCACCACGCGCGAGATCTTGCAGATCGCGGCGGATACGCTCGGCGCTCCGCTGCGCATCCGCTCGCTGCCTGCGCCGCTCCTCGGTCCGATCGGCCTCTTTTCGCCGATGATGCGCGAGATGCGCGAGATGCGCTTCCAGTGGGACCAGCCGTACCGGGTCGACGCGGGCAAGTTCTCCAAGACCTTCTGGTCCGACGCAACACCCGTCGAGACGGGCGTCCGCGAGACGGCGCTTTCATTCCGCGGAAGCGCGGCAGTCTCCGATCCGCGCGTCAGAGCAGCGCCTGCAATCCCCCGATGACGCCGATGGCGGACACCAATGCGCAGATCCCGACGACGAATTTCATCCGCCATCCCCTGAGACGATACGGCTCAGGCAGGACCGTCGCGGCGAGCGCGACCAGGAAGCCGACGACAAGGGGCATGAGGAAAGCGTTCAGCACCTGCGCGGCGACGTTGAGCCGGACGAGATCCGACACGTCCCAGACGACGACGGCCGAGCCGGCCACGCATAAAGCGTAGACGCCGTAGAACCAGTCGGTGGCGAACGGATGCGTCTCAAGCGTCCGCTTCATGCCGACGATCTCGCCGACGCCCCAGGCGAGCGCCAGCGAGGCGACGATCGCGGCGACCAGCGAAGCGCCGAGCACGCCGGCGCCGAAGACGACCTTGCCCATCGTCGCGCCGAGCGAGGGGGTCAGGGCGCCGCTGATCTCGCCGACGGTGGTGAGGCTCGCCGGCGCCGGGCCATAGGCGAATGTGGCGGCGGCGGCGATCAGCACCGCCCCGGTCAGGCACTGGGTCAGGACCGCGCCGACCGCGGTGTCGATCCGGGCGTGGCGGAGATCGGCGGGCTGCAGCCTTTTGTCGACGGTCGCCGACTGCTGATAAAACACCATCCACGGATTGAAGGTCGCCCCGATGATCGCGGCGACCATGTAGAGGAACTGCCGGTCGCCGAACGGAATGCGGACGGCGTCGGAAGCTACCTGCGCCAGGCTCGGACGCGCCGCCCAGGCGACGGCGAAGAACGCCAGCTCGAATAGGCCGATGACGATCGCCGCCCGCTCCACCCGGCGATAGACCCCTGCCCCGACGATCGCGAGCAACGCCGCCGCGGCCATCGGCAAAGTGAGGCTGCGCGGCAGGCCGAACATCTCGCCGATGCCGGCCACGCCGGTGAATTCGGTGACGAGCGAGCCGATCGCCGCCGCGGCGAGCCCCGCCATCGCGATGAGCGCCCAGCCGAAGCCGTAGCGCTCGCGGATGAGCTCGGCATGGCCTCGGCCGGTGTAGACGCCCATCCGCGCCGTCAGCTCCTGAATCAGATAGAGCATCGGGATGAGGAGCAGGACGAGCGGCAGCAGGCGATAGCCCCACAGAGCCCCGCCCTTCGCCGCGGCGACGACATTGCCGGCGTCGGTGTCGGCCAGCATGACGAGGATGCCGGGGCCCCAGACCGCCAGCGCGCGAACGACCGGCGCCGCGCTGAGGCCGCGCCTTGTCCCGCCGATGCTCCGGACCGCTCGCAACATGCTCATGGAAGCGAGGCTCCTGCGGAGGCGGGAGAGGAAAGTCAATCGGCCAGAAGCGCGCAGCCGGGTAAGCGCGGGGCGCTAACCTCTGGCGTCAGATGGAAAAGGTCCCCACATAGGCTATTGGCGGCGCCCCAACGCCGCGCGCGGCGGTGTCGCGAAGCGTCGCCTGGAGGGAGTATCCCATGCCACAGCGGAACGCGCTTCCGGGGCTGGTCTTCATCGTTCTCTTCGCCATCGGCCTTGCCATCGCCTATCCCAGCGGGAGCGCGGGAGACTACGCGACGAGCGTCACCATCGCGATCGTGAGCTTCCTCGTCGCCTCGATCCTCGCCAATGCGGTCAAGGTCGCCAATCAGTGGGAGCGGGTCGTCGTTCTGCGGCTCGGCCGGTTTCACAAGCTCGCCGGGCCCGGGCTGTTCTTCATCATTCCGATTCTCGACACGGTCCCCTATCGGATCGACGTCCGTGTCATCACCAGCACCTTCAAGGCGGAAAAGACGATGACCCGCGACACCGTGCCGGTCGACGTCGACGCGGTCCTGTTCTGGAAGGTGATCGACCCGTTGAAGGCAGCGCTCGACGTCGCCGATTACGTCTCGGCAATCAACTGGGCCGCCCAGACGGCGTTGCGCGACGTGATCGGCAAGACGATGCTGGCCGACATGCTGGAGGGGCGGGACAAGCTCAGCGCCGAACTGCAGCGCATCATCGACGCGCGCACCGAGCCCTGGGGAATCAACGTCATCTCGGTCGAGGTCAAGGACGTGCAGATCCCGGCCGCCCTGCAGGACGCCATGTCGATGCAGGCGCAGGCCGAGCGCGAGCGGCAGGCGCGGGTCATTCTCGGCGACTCGGAGCGGCAGGTGGCGGAGAAGTTCGGCGAGGCGGCGAAGACCTACGCCGACAACCCGACCGCCTTCCACCTGCGCGCGATGAACATGCTCTACGAGGGTCTCAAGCGCAGCAGCGCCACCATCGTCATCGTGCCCTCGACCGCGGTCGAGTCGATGCAGCTCGGCGCGCCGACCCTGGCGACGGTGGCGAGCGCGGTCGCGCATGCGAAGGCGGCGGCGGGCGAGCCGCCGGCCGCTTCATCGGCCAATCAATAATGATATCGGCATTGCGCGATCAGAAGCCCGTCATCCGATGGCTAGCAGACGAGGCGGTGTTCCTGCGTCAGCCGCCGTGACCACCACCCCGGCAACTGCCCGCGCAGAGGCTCCGGCTTGCCGGTACCGGAGAATGGCGTATGGGCGCATTCCTTAATGAGGCCGTTCAGGCGCGCGAGCAGTTTGGGATCCTTCGCCTGCCGTTAGGGAAAGTCCTCCAAGGCGCGCTCGCTGAAGACAAGCCTCACTCGGCGATGGTCCGCTCGGCTCCGCCCCCGCCATCGAGCTTGGCGATCGCTTCCAGCAGCCTCTCCTCGTTCCTGGCGCTCCGGAGCAGATGGCGCGTCTCCTCATAGGACGCCAAATCCTCCAGCGACATCAGGACGGCCATCGGTTTGCCCCGGTCGCGCGTAATGACGAGCGGTTCCCGGTCTGCGCTCACGCGATCGATGGCTGCGGCGAGATTGCGCCGGAGCTCGGAGTACGAGGAAATGCGCATGTGTTGTTGTCACTGGAACGCGTACGGAAGGAAAGGTGAGATGTCCGTGCCCCCCGCGCCGTCCTGCGGCCGTGAAATCCAGGTGAAACGGCAACCTTCGTGGCCGGCTCCCTATGCGGGGACGGATCGCTCGTCAGACGACGTCCGCCTCGAACCGCGCGACTGCCGCTCAAATAGCGTTTCGGGGCCGAGCGCGGCCGGGTCGGCCAATTCCCAATCCATGATGCAGCTCCGCTTGCCATCACGCCGAATTCGACGCAATGCTCCGATCCCCTTCTTGACTCGTGGATTCAGCCCTCATGCCCAGCCGAACGCGGCGCGCCGGCCCGAAAGCTCTTTCCGGGCGATCTCCCGAGCCGACGCGCGAGGCTTTGCCGGCCGCGCTCGCCGAGGCGCGGGAGCGGCAGGCCGCGGCGGCGGAGATCCTGCGGGTCATCAGCCGGTCGCCGACCGACGCGTTGCCGGTATTTGAATCGATCGTCGTCACCGCCGTGCGGTTCTTGCATTGCGATATGGGGGTCATTCTCCTTCGCGACGGCGACGCCTACGTGCACGCGGTTGGGGCGACGCAGGCGGGCCGAATCACGGATCTCCCGCCCGAGCGATTTCCAATCGATTCTGACGCCAACTTTCCTTCCCGCGCGATCCTATCCAGGGAAATGCTGTATCTTCCCGACTGGTCGCGCATCGATCTGCCCGAGCACGAACGCAACATTCGCGCGGCGTTCGGCGTCAATTCGGCGCTCTACCTGCCGCTGCTCCGCGAGGGCGAATGCATCGCCATACTCGCGCTAGTGGGAAACCGGCCGAACAACTTCGGTCCCGAGGAGATTGCCCAGGCCGAGTCTTTCCGCGATCAGGCGCTGATCGCGATCGAGAACGCGCGCCTGTTCCGCGAAGCGCGGGAGGCGCTGGAGCGGCAGACAGCAACCTCCGAAGTGCTGAAGATCATCGCCAGTTCGCCTTCGGATGTGCAGCCGGTGTTCGACGCTATTGCGACCAGCGCCAACCGTTTGCTCGGCGGCTTCTCGACCACGGTGATCCGATTCGTCGGCGATTTGCTCCATCTGGTCGCATTCACCCCCACGAACGCCGCGGCGGACGAAGCCTTGCGGGCTGCGTTTCCGAGGCCGATAGCCGAATTCCCGCCGTTCGTGCTGGTTCGTGACGGCGAGACCCAGCAGTTCATCGACACCGAGGCGGAATTGGGCGTGCCGACGGTCATCAGGGAACTGGCGCGATTGCGCGGCTACCGCAGCATGCTGTTCACGCCGCTGATGAGCAACGGCGCCGCCATCGGCATGATCAGCGTCACACGCAAGGACCCAGGCGCCTTCGCCGCGGACGACGTCCAACTCTTGCAGACCTTCGCCGATCAGGCGGTGATTGCGATCCAGAACGCGCGGCTCTTCAACGAGACGCAGGAGGCGCTGGAGCAGCAGAAAGCCTCCGGCGAAGTGCTGAGCGCGATCAGCCGGTCCGTTTCGGACGCCATGCCGGTGTTTGACCGAATCCTCGATGGGTGCGAGCGGTTGGTGGCGTTCGACAACGCCGCGATCTTTCTGGTGGACGGCGAGGAGCAAGTGCGACCGGCGGCCGGCCGCAGCGCCCTCGGCCAAGCGGTCGTCGAGGCGCTGAACGCCGTATTCCCGCAGCCGCTTCAGCGCACGCCGATGCATCGGGCGTTCCAAGCGGGCGGCGTCGTCATTTTCAGGGACGTGGCGAACGATCCCGACGCGCCGTGGACCCTGCGCGCTGCGGCAGACAAAATGGGGAGCTTTTCGGTTGCGGTGGCGCCGATGCTGTGGGAGGGGCGCGGAATTGGCGCGATCCACCTGTCGCGCGCCAAGAACGCCACTTTCACCGAGAAGGAAACGGCGCTGCTCAAGACCTTTGCCGACCAGGCCGTTATCGCGATTCAGAACGCGCGGCTGTTCAACGAGACGCAGGAGGCGCTCGAGCAGCAGAAGGCCTCGGCCGAGGTGCTGGGGGCGATCAGCAAGTCGGTGGCGGACACGGCGCCGGTGTTCGAGGAAATCCTCGGCGCCTGCCAGCGTCTGTTCGGCGGCGAAGAAATCGGCATCTATACGATTGGCGACGACCAGATGGTGCGGGCGGCGGCGTGGCGCGGCCCAAGGGCCGAGGAAGCCCTCCGCGACGTCACCCCGCTCGCCGAAAGCGTGACCGGCCGAATCATCCGGGAACGCCGCACCCACCACATCCCCGATCTTGGCGCGCTTCCCGATCTGTCCCCGACTCTGCGCGACCGGGTGGACCGCCATGGCGGCGCCTCGCTTCTCTATGCGCCGATGCTGTGGGAGGACAGCGGCCTCGGCTCCATCCTCGTGGTCCGCTGGCCGCCGAGGCCATTCTCCGACCGGGAACAGGCGCTCCTGCAAACCTTCGCTGATCAGGCCGCAATCGCGGTCCAGAACGCGCGGCTGTTCAACGAAACTCAGGAGGCGTTGGAGCGGCAGAAGGCCTCTGCGGACGTGCTGGGCGCGATCAGCAGATCCGTCGCCGATGCGGCGCCGGTGTTCGAAACGATCCTGAACGCCTGCCAGCGGTTGTTCGGCGCCGAGCATCTCGGCATCTTTACCGTCGGGGAAGACAACCTGGTGCGCGTCGCGGCGTCGCGCGGAAAGCTCGCCGAGGAAGTCCGGAATGATGTGACGCCGCTCGCCGAAAGCGTGACCGGCCGGGTCATCCGGGAGCGCCGCATCCACCACATCCCGGATCTCCGGGCCGTGCCCAATCTGTCCAGGACTGTCCGCGAGCGGGCGGAACGCTCCGGAGGCGCGTCGCTCGTCTATGCGCCGATGCTGTGGGAGGACCGCGGCGTCGGCTCCATCCTCGTGTCCCGCTCGCCGCCGAAGCCGTTCACCGACAAGGAGCAGGCGTTGCTGCAGAGCTTCGCCGATCAGGCGGCGATTGCGATCCAGAACGCGCGGCTGTTCAACGAGACGAAGGAGGCGCTCAGACAGCAGACCGCCACGAGCGAAATCCTCAGGGCGATCGCGTCGTCACCCGGCGACGTCGCTCCGGTGCTGGAAAGGCTGACCGAGACGGCGTGCCGCCTCTGCGAGTCCTATGACGCGATCGTCCTCTTGCGCGAGGGCGATAGCCTGCGAATCGTCGCCCATTGCGGCCCGATTCCGCTTCCTGCCATCCTGACACGGCCGATCAGCCGTCAATGGCCTCCGGGGCGCGCGGTCTTCGAGCGCAGGACCGTCCATGTCCACGACCTCGCCGCCGCGCAGAAAGACTATCCCGCTGCCGCCCTATTTCAGGCGGGCGCGGCCGGTGCTGCCTCGCAAGGCGAACCGCCCGGCGTAGTATGGAGGACCGCTCTCGCTGCGCCTCTGATGCGCGAATCCGAGGCGCTGGGGGCGATCGTGCTCCGGCGCACCGAAGTCTCGCCGTTCTCCGAAGCCCAGATCGCGCAGCTCGAGACCTTCGCCGATCAGGCGGTGATCGCCCTCGAGAACGCGCGGCTCTTCGAGGAAGTCCGAGCCAAGACCCGCGACCTCACCGAGGCGCTGCAACAGCAGACAGCAACGGCGGAGGTGCTGAAGGTCATCAGCCGGTCGGCCTTCGATATTCAGGCCGTGTTCGACACCCTCGTGTCTTCGGCCGTCGAGCTGCTGGGCGCGGTTGGGGGGTCGATCTGCATTCGCCGCGGCGAGGACTTCGTCTTCCAGTCGGTTGTCAGCGTGAGCCCCGAAATCCGGAGCCTGCACGGTCGGGTCCTGCCGGTCAACCGCGCAACGGCGCCCGGCCGCGCGCTCGGGTCGGGACAGGTCGAGCTTATCCCCGACACGGAACGCGATCCAGACTTTCGCGCGCCGGTGAGCGGCTACCCGATCCGCTCCGCGATCGCCGTGCCGCTTCAGCGCGAGGGTCGGATCGAGGGCGTCATGTCCGTCATCCACGCCGAGCCGAGCGTCTTCGCCGAGCGGCAGGTTCGTCTCCTGCAGACCTTCGCCGATCAGGCCGTCATCGCCATCGGCAACACGCGCCTCCTTGAGGAAGTCCGGGCGAGGACGAGCGACCTCGAAGAGGCGCTTGCGCAGCAGACCGCGACCGCCGAAGTTCTGAAGGTCATCAGCCGCTCGGCGTTCGATCTGAGTCTGGCCACGACAGCCATTCTCGAGGCGGCTGCAAAGCTCTGTCGCGCTCCCCTTGCGACTCTCCACCTCCGGGATGGCGACGTTTGCCGGCTGGATACGCAATTCGGCATGCCGGAAGCGTTCGAGCGCGAGGCGCGCGAGAACCCAATCCCGGTCCGCCACCCCCTGCATTCGCGCCGGCCGGCGCGCGCGGGCGAAGTCGCGCATTTCTCGGACGCCTGGACCGACCCCGACTATCTCTACAAGGGGACCGCAAAACTGGCCGGCTATCGCGCGATCATCGTGATTCCCCTAATGCGGGAGGACGAGCTTGTCGGGATTTTCAGCCTCGGGCGTCCGGAACCCGAGCCTTTCACGGAAAGCCAGATCAAGCTCGTCCAGAGTTTTGCGGATCAGGCGGCGATCGCCATCGAGAACTCGCGGCTGTTCAACGAAGTGAAGGCGAGGACCGAAGACCTCACCGAAGCGCTGCAGCAGCAGACCGCGACGGCCGAGGTCCTGAAGGTCATCAGCCGTTCGGCGTTCGATCTGGACGTCGTGCTCAACAGCCTGACGCGATCAGCGGTCGAACTCTGCAATTCGACCTACGGCGCGATCTCTCTGTACCGGGACGGTGTCCTCAAGTTCATGGCGCAGACCGGATGCACCCCGGAATTTGCTGAACTGCTCTGGAGCCATCCGGCTCAACTCGATCGAAAATCGGTGACCGGGCGGACGGGCTTGCTGCGCACAGTCGTCTTGGTTCCCGACGTGACGCAAGACGATGAATACGATTATCACGGCGGCGAGATCCTCGGGAACTACCGTTCGATGATGGGCGTGCCTCTGCTGCGCAACGGCGAGCTCGAAGGCGTCTTCACGCTCATGCGCCGAGAGCCGGGAACCTTCACGCCGCGTCAGGTCGAACTCGTCGAGACTTTCGCCGACCAGGCGGTGATCGCGATCGAGAACGTGCGCCTGTTCGACGAGGTGCAGGCGCGCACGAAGGATCTCACCGAGGCGCTGCAAATGCAGACCGCGACCTCCGACGTGCTGAAGGTGATCAGCCGCTCGGCGTTCGATCTGCAGGCGGTGTTCAATACGCTCGTTTCCTCCGCCGTCGAGCTCGGCGGCGCCCTGACAGGCACGATCTGCGTGCGCGACGGCGATGTTTTTCGCTACCGCGACACGATCGGCGCCGAGCATACCAGCGCGCTCGCTCAATATCTGAGGGATCATCCCGCAACTCCGGGACGCTCGACCATTGCGGGTCGCGTGCTGCTTTCGGGCGAAGTCGAGCGCATTCCCGACTGCCTTGCCGACCCCGAATATGTCGTGCCGATGGGTTCGCTCGCAACCAACGTGCGCTCCCTGCTCGGGGTGCCGTTGCTCAGAAAGGACGGGGTGGAGGGCGCCATCATACTGACGCGCGGCGAGCCAGGAGATTTCAGCGACCGTCAGGTCGAGATCGTCCAGACTTTCGCCGACCAGGCGGTCATTGCGCTGGAGAACGTTCGCCTGTTCGACGAGGTGCAGGCGCGCACGAAAGAACTTTCCGCCTCGCTCGACGATCTGCGCAAGGCGCAGGATCGCCTGATCCAGTCGGAAAAGCTGGCGTCCCTCGGCCAGCTCACCGCCGGCATCGCCCATGAGATCAAGAACCCGCTCAATTTCGTCAACAATTTCGCCGCATTGTCGAGAGAACTGATGGACGAACTGCGCGGCCTTCTGGAGAAAGCTCCGCTCGACGGGGCCGACCGCGAGGAGGCGGGCGAGCTGGTTGGCATGATCGACGCCAATCTCGACAAGGTGGTCAGCCACGGCAAGCGCGCCGATTCGATCGTCAAGAACATGCTCCTGCATTCGCGAGAGGGATCCGGCGAGCGCACCAGCGTCAACATCAACGCAATGGTCGAGGAGGCGCTGAACCTCGCCTATCACGGCGCGCGGGCGGAGAAACCCGGCTTTAATGTGACGATCGCCAAATCGCTTGATGACAACGCCGGCGCGGCGGAACTCTATGCACAGGAAATGACGCGGGTGCTGCTGAACTTGATTTCCAACGGATTTTACGCGACGACAAAGCGGAAGCAAGGCGAGTCAGACGGGACTTACGAGCCGACAATCACCGCTTTGACGCGTGATCTGGGACACAGCGTCGAGATCGCGTTTCGGGATAATGGCGTAGGGATCCCCGACGAGGTGAAAGCAAAGATGTTCAATCCATTCTTCACCACCAAGCCGGCGGGCGAGGGCACCGGGCTGGGCTTGTCCTTGAGCCACGACATCGTGGTCAAGCAGCATGGCGGAACCATCGAGGTGACCACCGAACCCGGCGCCTTCACCCAGTTCACCCTCGTCCTCCCGCGCGCGGGAGCGGCGGCATGAGCGCGCTGATCCTGGTGGTAGACGACGAGCCCGACGTCGCCGAACTCTTCCGCCAGCAGTTCCGCAAGGAGTTGCGCGCCTCACGCTTCGCCATGGCGTTCGCGCAGTCGGCGCCCGAAGCCCTCGAACGGGTCGGCGCGGCGGAGAGCGCGAGCCTCATTCTCATCCTCTCGGACATCAACATGCCGGGGATGAGCGGCCTCGAGCTTCTGCCTCATGCGCGCCAGGCTCGTCCGGACGTGCCGGTCATCATGATCACGGCCTACGGCGACCAGGAAACAAGGCGGAGGGCGATCGAGGGGGGAGCCGCGGGGCTCTTCACCAAGCCGATCGACTTCCCGGTGCTCCGCAGCGAAATCGGGCGCCGCCTGGACGAGGCGACGGCCGCCTCATGATGGCGAAAATCCTCGTCGTCGACGACGAGCCCGATCTCGAGGACCTGATCCGGCAGAAGTTCCGCCGCGAGATCAAGGACGGCGCGATCGCTTTCGGCTTTGCGCGCGACGGCGTCGCGGCGCTGGCCTTCCTCGCCGAGAACCGCGACTTCGACATGGTCGTGTCCGACATCAACATGCCGCGGATGGATGGGCTGACCCTGCTCGCCAAATTGCAGGATGAAGCGACCCGGTTCTCGACCGTCATCGTCTCGGCTTACGGCGACATGACCAATATCCGCACCGCGATGAACCGCGGCGCCTTCGATTTTCTCACCAAGCCGATCGATTTCGCCGACTTCGAGACGACCGTGCGCAAGACCGTCGCACATGTGGCGGCGCTCAAGGATGCGCGCGCGCGACAGGCCGCGGCGGAGCGCGCGCATGCTTCGCTCTCCCGCTATTTCTCGCCCAATCTCGCGCTGAGCCTCGCAGCCGACGCGAACGCGCTCGCGCCCGGCGGCGAGCGGCGCGAGATCGCGACGCTGTTCACCGACATCGCAGGGTTCACGCCGCTGGTCGAATCGCTCGATCCCGGCCAGCTCGCGAGCCTGCTCAGCGGCTATCTCGAAGGCATGACGGAGATCGTGTTCGCGCATGAGGGGACGGTCGCCAAGATCATCGGCGACGCGATCCACGTCCTGTTCGGCGCGCCCGGCGATCAGCCCGACGCCGCCTGCCGCGCCATCGCCTGCGCCCTCGCGCTCGACGCGCGCTCGGAAGCCTACCGCAAGGAATGGAACGCGCGCGGCGTTCCGCTTGGCGTCACGCGCATCGGCGTCCACGCCGGTCCGGCGATCGTCGGCAATTTCGGCGGAGGGCGGCTCTTCGACTATACGGCCTATGGCGACACGATCAACGCAGCGGCGCGGCTCGAGGCGGTCAACAAGCAGCTCGGCACGCGCCTCTGCGTGAGCGCGGCCGCTGCCGAGCGCGCCGACGGTTTCTTCGGTCGCCCGGTCGGCGACCTCGTGTTGCGCGGCCGAACCGAGCCGATGCGCGTGTTCGAGCCGCTGACGCCGGAAGAGACCGCTGGCCCGCATACGCGCGGCTACGTCGCGGCCTTCGCGAAACTCGAAGCGGCCGATCCCGGCGCGCTCGCCGCCTTCGCCGCACTGGTCGGAGAACGTCCAGCGGACGCGCTCGCTCAGTATCACCTGAAGCGTCTGCTCAACGGCGGAGCGGGTACGCGGATCGAGATGGCTTAGGGCCGCCAGCATCGGGAGCGACGTTCCGCGCCTGCTGTTTGGTTTGGCCCCGAGGGGAGCTGAGCTGTCGTGTTTACGCCCATCCTCGGCTGAGTTCGGCAGCGTCTCGGCCGGCGCCGGTGCAGATCGCTTGAAAGGCAGCTTCCCCGACGACGTTCGTCCACCCTCGCGATCCGCAAATTACGGTCAACGTCAATTTGCATCGTTCGATTGCTTGCACGGACCTGTCGCACTGGGTCGAGCTGACACGTAGGATCCCTGACTCGGGCTACGGCCGTTCCTGTGCAGGTGACACTTGATTTATTACCTCAATGGCGAGGCCCTTGTCGGAAACTCGCAGGAAGATGCGTGGTATGCCATCGGGCGATCCTCGACGGAGCGCGCCGCTCCATGGATCACGCGGCGCGCCGGCGCTCTTCGGCCTCGCGCAAATCCTTCTTCGAGATCTTGCCGGCCCCGGTCTTCGGCAGGTCGTCACATAGCGCCAGTTCGCCGACCATCTCGTGCCGGGCGAGCCGGTCCTTCAGAAACGCCTTCAGTTCGTCGAGCGTCAGGGGCGGCGAGCCGGCCTTGAGTTTGACGAAGGCCTTCGGCTTTTCTCCACGATAGGCATCGGGAACACCGATCACTCCGGCCTCCTCGACCGACGGGTGCTGGTAGATCGCCTCCTCGATGTTGCGCGGATAGACGTTGAAGCCGCCGACCAGCAGCATGTCCTTGATGCGGTCGACGATGTAGACGTACCCGTCTTCCTCCATGATCGCCACGTCGCCGGTGCGCAGGTAGCCGTCGGCCGTCATCGCCGCGGCGGTCGCTTCCGGGTTCTTCCAGTAGCCCTTCATCACATTGGGGCCCTTGATGCACATCTCGCCGCGCTCGCCGAGCGCGACCTCGCGGGTCGGGTCGTCGACGTCAACGAACTTGAACTCGATCCCGGGCAAGGGAATGCCGCACGAGCCCGGCCGCGCGGTTCCGGCATTGGGCGTGAAGGTCCCGGTCGGCGATGTCTCGCTCATACCCCACCCTTCGGCGAGCCGGCAGCCGACCAGCTTCTCGAAGTCCTGCTGAACCGCATACGGCAACGGCGCGCCGCCCGACGAGCATTGTTTGATC
This sequence comes from uncultured Alphaproteobacteria bacterium, assembly GCA_963741405.1. Lineage (GTDB taxonomy): Bacteria > Pseudomonadota > Alphaproteobacteria > Rhizobiales > Beijerinckiaceae > Roseiarcus. The sequence goes on along the minus strand of CAVUHX010000039.1, from coordinate 234,497 downwards.
GACGCAAAATGCTCCGGTTTAACATCCGGCAAATTGAGCATCGCGATATGCATCGTCGGCACCCCGACATAGACGGTGATTTTCTTGAGCACGATGTCTTTCAGCGCGGCGGGCGGATCGAAGCGCGGATGCAAGACGATCTCGGCGCCCAGGCGCAGGCCCAGGACGAGGAGCACGGAAAGCGCATAGATGTGGAACAGCGGCAAAACGCAAAGGGTGCGTTCTTCGCCTTCGACCAGCGGGTTCGGTCCGACATGCGTCGTCTCCAGATATTGCGCGCAGGCCGCGCTCAGGTTTGCGTGCGTGAGCATCGCTCCCTTCGGCTGGCCGGTGGTGCCGCCGGTATATTGGATCACCGCCAATGCGTCCGTCGGGTCGCCGACCGGGTAGGCCTGAAAGGCGCCGTCGTTGTCGATGAGATCGCGGAACGCGAGCAAGCGCTCGCCGTAGTTCGGCTCGCTCAGCATTCCGGCGGCTTTCATGTGCGCTTTGACCGGGCCCGGCGCGAACGCCCATTCGGCGAACTCGCCGACGATCAGCCCCTTGAGGCGCGAGCTGGCCAAAAGTTTCTCCGCCTGGGGATAGAGGGAGGCCAGGTCGAGAGTCACGAGAATGTCGGCCTCGCTGTCCTCGATCTTGAATTCGAGCCCGCGCAGCGACTCGAGCGGCGAAATATTGACAACCGTTCCGCCCGCCTTCAGCACGCCGAAGAAGGCGATCGGATAATGGGGCGTATTGGGCAGATAGAGGGCGACGTGCACGCCCGGCCCGACGCCGAGCCTCTCGAAGCCGGCGGCGGCGCGATTGGCGAGCGCCTCCAACTCCGCATAGGAGACCTGTCTGTCCATGAATTGCAGCGCCGGCAGCGGGCCGAAGCGCCTGGCAGCCGAGTCGAGGATGCTCTGCACCGGGCAGAATTCGATCGGCGCGTCCCAGCGGGCGCCGGGCGGATAGGATTTCAACCACGGCCTGTTCATTGGTTCCTCCCGTTTCCTCTCTTACATGACCAGCTCGCCCTTGCGGCCCTTGCGAGCGACGTTGAGCAAGTAGTCGTCCACTGACGCAGCGGCCTCGGGATTGAAGCAGAACTTGGCGCCCAGGACGTCATCCTGATCGCCGAGCACCAGCCGCTCATTCTTCGCCACCCCCGCGAGTATGGTCTTCGCGGCTTGCTCGGCCGATTGGGCGCGTCGAGGCGGACGCACGCCGCTTGCCTTGCGGATCGCGGTCGCCGTCACGCCCGGCGTCGCCGATGACACGCGGATGTTCTCGTCCCACAGCTCGTAGCGGAGGGCGAGCGTCAGCGCGTTCAGCGCCGCCTTGGTGGCGGAGTACTGCGTCATCTGCGCCATGGGTGCGAACGCGATGCCGGAGACGATGTCGACGATTTGCCCGCCGCACTGTTGTCGCATGAACGGCAGGACGGCGCGGATGCCGTAAAGCGCCCCGTAGAAGTTCAGCGCGAACGCCTTCTCCCAGTGCCTGTTGGTCAGTTTGTCGAAGTTCCCTCCAAAGCCGGCGCCGGCGTTGTTGAACAGAATATCGATACGTCCGCCAAACTCGGCGGCCTTGCGGATCATGTCCTGGACTTCGCCTTCATTCGTGACGTCGCAATGGAGCCCGAGCGTCTGGCTGGGATAGGCTTTGTCGAGACGCGCCGACTCCCGTTCGAGGTTCTCGTCGTTGAAGTCGGCGAGGATGACCTTTCTCGCCCCATAGGCGAGCATGGTCTCCGCGAGGGCCAACCCTATCCCCGACGCCGCCCCCGTCACGACGGCGACCTTGTCCTTGTAGAATTCGATTGTCGCGGTCATCGCCGATGGGCTCCCTTGAGATTCCGAACTCCCGCAGCCTCGGTGAGCAGAGGAGAGATTGCCCCGAAGCCGAATGACCGTCGGCCGGGCGCCCGATTTGAGGCGCCGGCCTGCGACCTCGGTCTTGACCCCGCAAAAAACGTCAGAGTCTCGACGCTCTCTTTCCCGACCTCACTGCGCAGCGGCCATCTTGTGCGCCACGGCGTCATTGAACTTCTTGCCCATCCACCCGACACCCAACCAGCAAGCGACATAGACGGACAGGAACACCACGAGGAACTTCAGAGCCATCGCGGTTCCGAAGGAGACGATCGCGACACCCGTGACTGGCGGGACGAGAGCGAACAGAACCCCCAGCGCCACGCCCATCAGGAGGATGAGGCCGAAGAACAGGAATCCATTGATTCCGCGCGCCTTGCCCGAATAGGACATCTCGCCTTCCCACATGTCCGAAGCCGTATGCGCCATCACCGCGAGGAAGGTGAAGTTGCAGACGAACATGAAGGTGATGGCGAAGTCCGGCCCCAGCGCTGCGACCGGCACGATTCCCGGCCCGACCTTGTCCGCAATCCCGGCCGCCGCGTACGAGAAGCCCCGCCAGGCCAACGGCATGTTAATGATCGCCTGAAACACGAGGTTCGGGATGATGTAGGTCATCCAGATATGCTGCGTCTTCGAGGCCACCGCCTTCGCCCGGAACGCGCCCTGCGCCGCGAATCCTTCAATGTCGCGGAAGATGTTCAGCCAGACGATGACTGCATAGGGCACGACGAAGAGGAAGGACGCCAGCGTTGTGACCAGCGGCGACGGCATCCAGCCCATGCGGTAGACGAGCCAATAGACGATGGCCGTGCCGACTGCGGCGAGGACCACGCCCAAGGGAGCCGTCGCAAGCAACGGATTGGCGATCGGCGCGAGCGCGCCGGTCTTCTCGTCCTCCCGAACCTCAACCTTGTCCTTGGCGACTTCCGCCCGGGCCGCGAACAGGGTTCCCGCCGGGAGGAAGACGATAAAGGCGAAGAACACCGTGGCGAAGAATCCGACGACGGTCCATTCGCTGTATTCCTCGCCCATGACCTTGAAGACCAACAGCGCGCCGCATGCAATCAGCACGGCGACGACGATGAAGTTTAGGGCCACCTGTTGCCAGAACAGCTGGCTTACGCTCATTTTCTTGTCTGCTTTGCTCATAACCGCCACTCCCTTTGTTGGGCCCCCTGTTTTCTTTCGAGCCCCCAAGCCTTGTCCGTCCTCCGGTTGCCGCGCTACGCCGCTTCGTCCCGCGAGTGCCTCTCGCGCAGCTTTATCTTGTCGATCTTGCCAACCGAGGTCAGCGGCAGCGTATCGACGAATTCGACGCGCTCCGGCACCGCGAATTTCGAGATCAGGCCCTTCTCGACGAACCCCATCACATGGGCGCGAATCTCGTTCCTGCCGATCTTTCCTTTGAGCTCCGGCAGCACGTTGACCAGCGCCAGCGGGCGCTCGCCCCATTTGTCGTCATGCACGGCGATCACCGCCGCCTTCACGACGCCGTCCATCTGCAGGATGATGTCCTCCAGATCGAGCGAGGAGATCCACTCGCCGCCGCTCTTGATGATGTCCTTCATCCGATCGGTGATGTGCACCGCGCCATCGGGACTGATCGAGCCCATGTCGCCGGTGTGCAGGTAGCCGCCGGCCCAGAGCTGCTCGGACGCCGCGGGATTGTTCAGGTATCCCATGGTCAGCCAGGGCGCGCGGGTGACGATCTCGCCGGTGGCCTTGCCATCATGCGCCACGTCCTCCATGTCGGAATTGACCACGCGCAGCTCCACCAGCGCTGGAGCGTAGCCGGGTTTGATCCGGAGCTCGATTTCGTCGTCCATGTCTCCCGTCGTCTGCGCGGTGCTGAGATTCATGATCGTCAGGGTGGGGCAGGATTCGGACTGGCCGTATCCGGCGTATACGTCCATGCCTCGCTTCATCGCGGCCTTCGCCAGCGCGCGCGGCAGCGCAGAGCCGCCGACGATCATCTTCAGCTTCGACAGGTCCACATCCTGGCTGCCGGGCGCGCTCAGCAGCATCTGCAGGATCGTCGGCACGCAATGCGTGAAGGTCACCCCCTCGTCCCGGATCAGCCTCAGGAACACGTCCGGCGCATATCGGCCGGCATAGACCTGCTTCAGGCCGACCAGGGTCGCCGAGTAGGGAACGCCCCACGAATGGACGTGGAACATCGGCGTCATCGGCATATAGACATCGTCGCGATGCAGCCGCCCCTGCACCGTCGCAACGCCCAACTCGACCAATTGGGAGAAGGCATGCAGCAGGATCTGGCGATGGCTGAAATAGACCCCCTTCGGCTTGCCGGTGGTGCCGGTGGTGTGGAAGGTCGTCGCGCGCGTCCTCTCGTCCAAGTCGGGGAAGACGAAGAACGGCGAACTCGATTCGATCAGCGCCTCGTATTCGCCGGCCACCGGCAGCGTCGTCGTCGGCAGCGCTGGGCGGTCGTTGAGCAGGATGTAGCGGCTCACCTTCGGCAGCCTGGACGCGAGCGGCTCGATCATCGGCAGGAAATCGACATTGAGCAGCAAGGTCGTGGCGCCGGTGTCGTTCAGCGTATAGAGCAGCTGCTCGGGCGGAAGGGCGAGATTCCCCGTCTGCAGCACCGCGCCCATCATCGGGATGGCGAAGTAGCATTCGTGGTAGCGGTGGCTGTCCCAGTCCAGCACCGCGACCACGTCGCCCGCCCCGACGCCGAGATCGGTCAGCGCGTTGGCCAGCCGCCCCAATCGGTCGCGGAACTGCCGGTAGGTGTGCCGGCGCTCGCGATAGACGATGACCTGCTCGGGCGAGCGGGTCAGCGGCGAGTGCAGGAGATGCTTGATCAGCAGCGGATAGTCGTAAGCCGAAGGCGTGACTTCGATCAGATTGTCCGGCACTGCTTCCTCCCGTTTCTCGTCGCCTTTCGCAGTCGCGTTCGACCGCTCGTCGCGCGTGGGCGACGCCGGCTCCGACCTGGCGCTCGGGTACGCGTATTTCCCGGTCCGAGGTCAGGCTGCGCGCCCCGACCCGGTTGAACCGATGGCCGCCAGCCCGCAGCACGAAACCCCAAGGTTGCCCAGATCGACAACGCCTTGGCCTTCGCCTGCATCTTTTGTCGATGCGACGCCCACCCGTTCTGTGGGCCGCCGCTTCGCCGCGACTTGAGCAGTCTCGTGTCGAAGCGGTCGGTTCTATATGCCGCGCCGCAACGGACTCATTGACCAGCGTCAAACGTTCATAGATGAACGGTTGGCGCGCGACTGGTGCGACGCCGGGCCGAGGGTCCTTGCGCAGCCTCTGGGTAGAAGCCTTTGGGCGCAACAGTTTACTGGAGCCGTTCCCGCCCCGCGCTCTGGCGCAACCCGCCCGTTCACGGGACCGGTCTTGAAGGCCATCAGCAAAGGATCGGGAACAGAAATTGAAACTGAGACACTTCCCGATTCGAGGCGCGCCCGCGGGGCGCGCCATTGGCATTTCGGCCCGGCTAGCGGCGCCGACGAGCGCCGATCACGGGATGAGCCGCCCGCAGCACGCCGCAAGCGACGTCCGCCAGTCGGGCAGTTCAAGGCCATATGCGCGTCGCAGCTTTTCATTGTCGAGGCGCGAATTGGCCGGGCGCCGCGCCGGCGTGGGGTAGTCGGCCGTCGTGATGCGCTTCACCCGCGTCGGGCGGCGTCCGCGCGCCGCCGCCTCGGCGAAGATGGCCTCGGCGAAATCGGCCCAGGTCGCCTCGCCCGAACCGGTCATGTGGAAAACACCGCGCAAGCCCGGCGACGAATCCCCGCGCACGCGCGCGGCGACGGCGAGCAGCGCCGCGGCGAGGTCGAGCGCCGAGGTCGGGTTGCCGCGCTGGTCGGCGACGACCGAAACCTCGTCGCGCGTCTCGTTGAGCGACAGCATCGTGCGAACGAAGTTCGCGCCGTAGGGACTGTAGAGCCAGGCGGTGCGGAGGATCGCGCTATTGGCGCAGCGCTCGGCGACCAGCCTTTCGCCGATGAGCTTGGAGCGCCCGTAGGCGCTTCGCGGGCCGGTCGGATCGTCCTCGCGGTAGGGGCGATCGAGCGTCCCGTCGAACACGTAATCGGTCGACAACTGCAACAGCGGCGCGCCGATCTGGTCGGCGGCCTCCGCCACATGGCCGGCCCCTTCGCCGTTGACCGCAAGGGCGACGCTCTCCTCCGCCTCGGCCCGGTCGACGGCGGTGTAGGCGGCGGCGTTGATCACCACGTCCGGCCGCGCGGACTTGAGGCCGGCGAGCACGGCCTTGCGATCCTCGAGCAGGAAAACGCGCCGGCCAAGCAGGATAATCTCGAACTCGGGCCCTGCCCGGTCGATCAGCGAGGTCGCGACCTGACCCATGGACCCGGTGACGGCGATCCGCATCATGTGTACACGTCCTGTTCAGCCGCCGCAGAGGCGGCTTCGGCGCCGGCGATGCGCGTCCGCCGGCCTTTGGCCAGCTGCGCTTGCGTCCGCAACGCGTCGAGCCGTCGGCGCGTCGGGCGCGAGATATCCCTGCTTTCGGTGGAGCAGGGAATTTCACTTCCCTGCTCCACGAAAAAACTTCCCTGCTCGATCGCGTAGGGAATTTTGATGGAAACAGTTGGAATCACGGCCTTTCAGCGACGGATTTTCCCCGAATCGGCCAAAATAGGCGAATTTCCCTGCATTTTTCCCTGCTCAGGGAATTTCCGGAGCCGAAGGCCCCGGGCTTCCTCCGGTCGAAGCGTAGCGTCGGAGTCACGACACGAGCGCCGGCAGCGTGTTCTTCACCACCTGCCCGTCCTTCATGATGAGGACGAAGTTCTTCTCCGGGTCGGCGATCAGCCCGATATTCTCGACCGGGTCGCCATCGACCAGGATCAGGTCAGCGAGCGCGTTGTCCTCGATCACTCCGAGCCGGCCGGGATAGGGATTGCGCGGGCCCGACATCGCCAGAAGCTCGCCATTGACGCTGGTCGCCATCTTCAGGATTTCGACCGGCCTGTACCAGCGCGTCAGCGTCGTCAGCATCGCCCCCTGATGTTTCGTCAAACCGGGGGCGAACACGATGTCGGTGCCCCAGGCCGTTTTGAGGCTGTGGGCCTTGGCGAAAAGGTAGGCGGCGTCGGTCCCGGCGAACACCTGCCGCATCTTCTCCTGCCCGCCGGGGTTCGACACGGGCGACGCGAATTCGTTGTCGAGAAAGGCCTGCGTGCTGAGCCAGACGTCGTTCTCGGCGATCAGCCTCGCCGTCGGCTCGTCCATCAGCTGCCCGTGCTCGATGCAGCGCACGCCCGCCCGGATCGCGGTGCGGATCGCGCGCGGCGTATAGGCGTGCACGGCGACATAGGTGCCCCAGTTCTCCGCCGCTTCCACCGCGGCGCGGAACTCCGCCTCCGTGTACTGGCTGACGTCGATCGGATCGTAGTTCGAGGCGACGCCGCCGCCGGCGGCGAGCTTGAGCTGGCTCGCGCCGAGCATCAGCTGCTCGCGGGCGCGCATCAGCACGCGATCCGCTCCGTCGGCGATCGCGCCGCCGCCGATCGCGTCGCCGCGGCTCAGCGGCGCGCCCGGGGCCGACGGAATCTCATAGGGAAAGCGGAAATCGCCGTGGCCGCCGGTCTGCGAGATCATCGCGCCGGACGGCCAGATGCGCGGTCCCCTGACATGGCCCTCGTCGATTGCGCGCTTCAGCCCGAAGGTTGGGCCCGCCATGTCGCGGACGCTGGTGAAGCCGCGCAGAAGCGTTCGTTCGGCTTCGGCGGCCGCGACGACATTGATGTAACCGACGTCCGCCGTGAACAGGACTTCGAGCGGAAACGGCGCCATCATGGCGTGCCAGTGCGCATCGATGAGCCCCGGCATCAGCACGCGTCCGCCGCAGTCGACGACCTCGACATCCTCTCCGACGGGGGTCCCGGCCGGCTCGACCGCGCGGATCCTGCCGCCTTCGACCACGACCCTGAGGCCCGAGCGCAGCACGTCCAGCCTGCCGTCGAAAACGCGGACGTTGGCGAAGGCGAGGCGGCCGCTGCGCGAAGCGGACTTCGCCGCGGTCGAGCCGCCGGAGCCGGCGGCGAACATCCATGCGGCCGAAGCGAGCGCACTGTCGGAGAATTTCGCGCTGAGGCTCGCGTTGAGCCGCGCGAAGGCGGGAGTATGGCAAAGGCACCGGCCGAACGACGCGCCGCGCCCGTCGCCGGCTTCGCATGAAAACATTGCCTGCCCCCCCTGGAGCCGAATTGGGGTCTTTCGGCGCGAACTCTACTCCGGAGTCGGCGCGTCCGTGCGGATCAATTTTCCGTGTTTCAGCTCCGCCCAGAACTCGGCCGGGATCTTGTGACCGAACGCCCCGAGATTCTGCTCGACCTGCCTGGTCGAGATCGCGCCCGGAATGATCGAAGCGACGATCGGATGCCCGAGCGGAAAATGCAGCGCCGCCGCCGCCAGCGGAACGTTCCAGCGCTTGCAGACGGCCTCGATCTTCGCCACCCGCTCGAGGATCGCCGGTCCCGCGGGCTCGTAATTGTACATGGCGCCCTTGACGGCGCCGGTCGCCAGAACGCCGGAATTGTAGCCGCCGCCGATGACGATCCCGACGCCGCGCTCGGCGCAGCGCGGCAGCTCGCTGTCGAGCACGTCCTGCTCGAGCAGCGTGTAACGCATGGCGAGAAGGAAGAAATCGATGTCGAACAGGTCGAGGAACCGCGGGATCGACTCCCTCGCGTTCAGCCCGGCCCCGATCCCCTTGATCGCGCCGGAGTCGCGCAATTCCGTGAGCGCCCGCCATCCGCCGGTGACGAGCTGGCCGAAATAGGCCTCGAGACTGGCGGGATTCTTGTGGTTCCAGATGTCGAGGTCGTGCACGAGCAGAAGGTCGATCGAGGGCATTCCGAGCCTTTGCAGGCTGTCCTCGAACGACCGCATGACCCCGTCGTAGCTGTAGTCATACGAAGTCTCGAAGTTCAGGCCGCCGATCCACTGATCCTTGATCGGGCCGGCTTTGAGCGGCCGGCGCAGGAGCCGCCCGATCTTGGTCGAGATGACGAACGCGTTGCGGTCGCGGCGGTAGAGCGCCCGGCCGAGGCGGTGCTCGGAGAGGCCTCGGCCGTACCAGGGAGACGTATCGTAATATCGCACCCCGCCGTCCCACGCCGTGCGGACGATCGCCGCCGCCTCGTCGTCCTCGACCCTGTCGAACAGCTCGCCGAGCGGCGCGGTCCCGAGGCCGAGTTCGGAGATCGAGACGCCTGTCCGCCCGAGCCTGCGCGTTCGCATCGAAAACTCGCTCATTCCTCAGGCTCGGTTCCGAACCGCAGCGGGTAGCCTTTGGCCGCGCCGGCTTCCGTCGCCCGCGTGGCCTTGCTCTCGGCGATATCGCGGGCGAAGACGGCGACGACGCACACGCCCTTGCGGTGCGCGGTCATCATCACGTTGAGCGCCTGCGTCTCGTTCAGCCGGAACACGGCTTTGAGCACCTGCACCACGAAGTCGCGGGGGGTGTAGTCATCGTTGAACAATATGACCTTGTGCAGACGTGGGCGCTCGGTGCGCGTCTGCGTCTTGGTCCTGATCTGGGTGACGGTCTTGCTCATCGTGGCCCCCGGAGGCAGGCTGGATGGGACGCTGGGAATATCCTCGCACACGCGGCGCCGGGCTTTCAAGCGCCGTCGCCCCGGTTGGTTCCGTGCATGCCGGATAACCGCCGCCGATGCTGAACACGCGACAAAAGGTTTTGCGCAATTTCTGGTATGCGACGCTGCCCGTCGACACACTGAAGGACGGGCCTAAGCCGTTTCGCCTGCTCGGCCAGGACGTCGTCCTTTTTCTGGCCGAAGGCGGCGCGCCCGCGGCGCTCGCCGACCGGTGCTGTCACCGCACCGCAAAACTGTCGAAGGGCTGGGTCAAGGACGGCCATATCGTCTGCAGCTATCACGGCTGGGAATATGACGGCGGCGGAAAGCTCATGAACATCCCGCAGTTTCCGCCCGTCCACCCCCTGCCTGACGCCCGCGCGACCGCGTTTCACGCTGCGGAACGCTACGGCTATGTCTGGGTCTGCCTCGGCGAGCCGCTGCTCGATATTCCCGCCCTCCCGCAGGAAGGCGATCCGGCGTTCCGGCGCATCCACCAGTTCGACGAGCAATGGAACTGCTCGGCGCTCGGGATGATGGAGAACTCGTTTGACAAATCGCACTTTTCTTTCGTCCACAAGGGCACGTTCGGCGACATCGACCAGCCGAAGCCGGAGAAATACGAACTCGCGGAGACCGCTTACGGCTTCGTCGCGGAGACGATCGTGCCGGTGAGAAACCCGTCGCAGGCCGCGCGGGTCACCGGAACGACGGGGCCCTGGACGAAGCGCAAGATGCGCAACCAGTGGTTCATGCCGTTCTGCCGAACAATGGACATGGAATTTCCGTCGGGCCTCAGGCACGTCATCTTCAACTGCGCGACGCCGATCGACGATGGGTCGATCCGCCTCGTCCAGGTCCTTTTCCGCAATGATCGCGAGGAGAACTGCTCGACCGCCGAGCTCGTCGCCTGGGACAAGGCGATCATCGAGGAGGACAGGGAAATCCTGGAATTGACCGACCCCAACGCGATCGTCGACATGAGCCGAAAGCTTGAGATACACATGCCCTCCGACCGGCCGGGCATGTTGTTGCGCCAGCGGCTGAACGCGCTGCTCGAAGCGCATGGCGAGCGGGAGGTTCCGCGTTAGCGTCGCTGCGCATTCACCGCAGCTTACGCACGTGATAGACTCCGTCGCGAGGAGGATCCATCATGTCAACTCGCGGGGGCAGAATTCTCGGCGCGGCTATCTTCATGCTCGTTTGCGTCCCAGCACTCGCCGGACCTTGCGCGAACGACATCTATCAGGCCGACGAGGCGATCGGAAAAAAACTGGACGAAGCCGCGGCGAAGGGCAAGGGCGGAGCCCAGTCGACCTTCGCCACCACGCACCATCAGCCAACCCCCGAGACCATCGCGGGCGCCGAGGAGCAGGTCGGCGATATCTCCGAAAGCGTGGTGAAGGAACTGCGCGCCTTCATGCAAGCGGCGCGGATGGCAGACGCAGCAGGCGACAAAGCGGGATGCGAGAAGGCGCTGGCCGAGGCGAAGTCAATCATCGGGCCGTGAGCGGGCGGGGGCAATACGTCCCGGCGGAGAATCAGGTCATGACGCTCGCTCCCCTCATTCAAGCCGCGCCTGTCATTCAGCTCCACGCCACCTTTGCATTCGCGGCGATCGGCCTCGGCGCTGCCCAGTTCCTGGCCCCGAAGGGAGCGCTTCCGCATCGGACGATCGGCTGGGTCTGGGCGACGCTGATGATGCTGGTCGCCGGAACCTCGCTATTCATCCACGCGATCCGGACATGGGGGCCCTGGAGCCCCATCCATTTGCTGTCCCTGTTCACGCTGGGGGTGGTTCCGCTGGCGGTCGCCTGCGCGCGACAGCACGACGTCCGCCGTCACCGCCAGGCGATGATCTGGATCTCCGTTCTCGCCCTTGTCGCCGGTCTCTTCACCCTGGCGCCCGGGCGGATCATGAACAAGGTGGTGTTCGGCGCCTGACGCCCGGGGTGGCCTCCGGCCCCAAAAATCAGGTGGCTGTAAGAGCACTGCGCGGCGCGTTCATCAACCGATTATGACCGCGACCTTCTCCCCCTGCCTTGCGGCGGCGCGCCCCGGGCGCCATGAACGGGGTTGTCCCCGATGCCCTCCACCCTGCTCACCGCCTTGATCATCGCGACCGCCCTGTTCATGGAGAACATGGACGGCACGGTGCTCTCGACCTCGCTGCCGGCGATCGCGCAGGACCTGCATCAGGACCCAATCATCCTCAAGCTCGCGCTGACCTCCTACATGATGACCCTGGCGGTGTTCATTCCCGCCTCCGGCTGGGTCGCCGACCGCTTCGGCGCCCGAACCGTGTTTTGCAGCGCGATCGTCGTCTTCACCCTCGGCTCGATCCTCTGCGGCGCCTCGACCTCGCTGCCGACGCTGATCGCGGCGCGGGTGTTCCAGGGGCTCGGCGGGGCCATGATGGTGCCGGTCGGGCGGCTTGTGCTGCTGCGCAGCGTGCCCAAGAGCGAACTCGTCAACGCGCTCGCCTATCTGACCGTGCCGGCTTTGCTCGGGCCGGTCGCCGGGCCGCTGCTCGGGGGCTTCATCACCACTTATTTCCACTGGCGCTGGATCTTTTGGATCAACGTGCCGATCGGCGTTCTCGGCGTGCTCCTGTCGCTGAGGTTCATTGCCAATCTGCGCGAGGAGGAGGTGCCGCGCTTCGACTTCGGAGGGTTCGTCCTGTCCGGCCTCGGCCTGCTCGGCCTGATCTCCGGCCTGTCGCTGATCGGGCGCGGCATGGCGCCCGCCTTTGAGGTCGCCGCGCAGATTCTGGTGAGCCTCGCGCTGCTCGCGGCCTATGTGCGGCACGCCGGCCGCAGCGAGGACGCGATCCTCGATCTCAGGCTGCTCGGCATCCCCACCTTCTTTTCCGGCGTCGTCGGCGGCCTCATTTTCCGCATCGGCATCAGCGCGCTGCCCTTCCTGCTGCCGCTCCTGCTGCAGATCGGCTTCGGCCTGACGCCGTTTGAGTCGGGATCGCTCACCTTCGCCACCGCCGTCGGAGCGATGGCGATGAAATTCACCGCTTCGACCGCGCTGCGCTGGTTCGGCTTCCGCCGCACGCTGATCGTCAACGCGCTGATCTCGGGCGCCTTCATGGCCTTCTACGCCCTGTTCACGCCGTCGACGCCGCACTGGCTGATTTTCCTCGCGCTGCTCGCCGGCGGCTTCTTCCGCTCGCTCGAATTCACCGCGCTCAACGCGATCAGCTATGCCGACATCGACCCGCCCCGAATGAGCCGCGCCACCAGCTTCGCCAGCGTCTCGCAGCAGATGTCCGGGGCGGTCGGCGTCGCCGTCGCCGCCGCCTGCGTCCAGTTGATCCAGATCGGATATGGCGACGAGACCCTGTACGCCCGCGACTTCTCAACCGCATTCCTGCTCGTGGCGATCGTCTCGAGCCTCTCCGTCCTCATTTTCATCCGGCTGAAACCCGACGCCGGGGCCTCGCTCGCCGTCAGGGACCCAGCGCCGGAGGAAGCCGCGCCCGCCGCGGCGGAGTGACTGCGAGACGAAATGGCGCCCGCGCTTTCCAAGACACGCGAGAGGCGCATTCAGTGACCGCGCCGGCTATCCGGTGCGCGCCTCCCGGATCGACTTGAACACGGCGAACGGCGTCGCCGGCATGTCGATGTGATCGATCCCATAGGCGCGCCAGAGAGCGTCGGCGACGGCATTCATGACGGCCGGGGTCGAACCGATGCTGCCGGCCTCTCCCGCGCCCTTCAGTCCCAGCGGATTGGCGGTCGAGGGAACGTTGCGCGTCTCGAAGGCGAAGGGCGGCAGATCCTCGGCGCGCGGCACCGAATAGTCCATAAGGCTCGCCGTCAAAAGCTGGCCGTCCGCGTCGTAGACGGCCCCTTCCAGCAGCGCCTGACCCGCGCCCTGGGCGATCCCGCCATGGACCTGGCCCTCGAGCATCATGGGATTGAGGGTCGCGCCGAAGTCATCGACTGCCGTATAGCGGTCGATGCGGGACCGGCCCGTCTCGGGGTCGATCTCGACCTCGCAGACATGCGTTCCATTCGGATAGGTCGCCTGGGGCGGCTTATAGCTGTCGACCGCAGTTCGCTTCTCGGGCGTCGCGGCCGGCAGCGCGGCGAGCGCCTCGTACGAAATGGACCGGTCGGTGCCGGCGATGCGGATGCGCCCCTCGGTGATTTCGAGGTCGTCCGCCGAGGCCTCGAGCCTGTCGGCAGCGAGGTCCTTCAGCATGGCGACGAGCTTGCGGCTTGCGCGGTCGACCACGACCGCGCCGACAGGAATTGACCGCGACGCCCCGGTTCCGAAGCCGCTGGCGACCCGGTCGGTGTCGCCCTGCACGACTTTGACCCGCGAGAGCGGCACGTCGAGATATTGCGAGACCACCTGGGCGTAGGCTGTCGCGTGGCCCTGCCCGTTCGACTGCGTGCCGACGAGGACGGTGAAGTCGCCCGAGGGTTCGAGGATGACCGCGCCTGTTTCGGGATCGTCCCAGGCGGTGCACTCAATATAGCTCGACATGCCGACCCCGCGGATGAGCCCGCGCGAGCGCGACTCCTCGGCGCGGCCCTGGAAACCCGCGTGATCGGCCTTGGCAAGGCAGGCCCTGAGCGTCGCCTCAAAATCGCCGACGTCGTAGGTGCGGTCGGTCGGCGTCTGGTAGGGCATCTGCTCGACCTTGATGAGATTGCGGGCACGGATCTCCTCCGGGGCGAGCTTAAGCGCCCGAGCGCAGCGGTCGACCAGGCGTTCGAGCACGTAGGCCGCCTCCGGCCGTCCGGCGCCGCGATAGGCGTCGACGGGCACGGTGTGCGTATAGACGCCGCGCACTCGCGCATGGAGCGCGCCGATGTCGTAGGGGCCCGTCGCCATCGTGGCGCCGAGCCAGGGGATATAGGGCGTGAACTGCGACAGGTACGCGCCGAGATTGCCGAGGATGTCGACCCTGAGCGCGAGGAAACGTCCGGCCTCGTCGAGCGCCATCTCGGCGACCGTGATATTGTCGCGCCCCTGCGTGTCGCCGACGAAGTGCTCGCTGCGGTCGCCGCGCCAGATCACCGGATGGCCGAGCCGCTTCGCCGCTTCGAGCACCAGCGGGTATTCGCGATAGGTGAAGGTCTTGGTGCCGAAGCCGCCGCCGACGTCGTTGGTCGTGACCCTGAGCTTGGTCTTCTCGATCTTGAGGATACTGCGGGCGATCGTCTTCTGGATGCCATGCACGCCCTGGCTTCCCACATGCAGCGTCAGCCGGCCGCTGCCCGAATCGTATTCGGCGACAGCGGCGCGCGTCTCGAGGAAGTTCGCCACGACGCGCGGATTGACGACCTTGACCCTGGCCACATGCGCCGCCCTGGCGAATACAGCCTCGGTTTTCGCCTTGTCGCCGATTTCAGCGTCGTAGGCGAGGTTGCCCGGCGCGTCCGAAAAAACCTGGGGAGCGCCAGGATCGATCGCCCGTTCCATGTCGACGACGGCCGGGCGGGCCTCCCAGTCGATGGCGATAGCCTCCGCGGCGTCGCGCGCCTGCCATTGCGTGTCCGCCACGACCATCGCGACGATGTCGCCGACGTGGTGCGCCACGCCGTCCGCCATCACCGGATAGGGCTTGAGGGGCGTCAGCGATCCGTCCGCGTTGTTCACCGTGGCGAGGCAGGGCAGACCGCCCAAAGCCTCGAAATCGTTCGCGACGAAGACGCCGCGCACCCCCGGAAGGGAGCGCGCAGACTGGACGTCGGTAAAGACGAATCCGGCGTTCGCGTGCGGGCTGCGCAGGAAGACCGCATGTAGCGCGCCCTGCGGGCCGTAGTTGGAGGCGAATGCGCCCAACCCCTTCACGAGGCGAATGTCCTCGACACGCTTGACCGGCTGGCCAACGCCGAACTTCATCGCTGCCATGCCTATCTCCCTGGTCGGTTTCCGCCACGAGGATCCCCTGACGCTACATGGCGTTGGCGGGCGGCGTCGACCCGAAGTCCGGATCGAGCATCGACAGGGAAACCCGAAGGTGGTGAACCGAGCCCATAGCGCAGGCGAAAGTCAAGCACTTGCAGTTCCCACAAGCATGACGCACAACGCGATCGTTCGACAGCGAGATCTGTTCGAAGCGGACGAGCGCCAAACAGCGCTGATTCCCGTTCAGCGGGAGCAGTTGGCGGGGTCGATCGAGGCGCTCCTGCGCGAGATCGCGACGGCGCTGATGGGCAGGGAGGGCGACGATGACCAAGATCACGCCTGACCACCTCGCCCGCAGCGCCTTTGTCTACGTGCGCCAGTCGACCCCCGATCAGCTTGTGCACAACCAGGAGAGCCTGCGGCGCCAGTACGGCCTTGCCGGTCGCGCCAAAGAGCTCGGCTGGGCTACCGTCGAGGTTGTCGATGACGATCTCGGCCGCTCGGGAAGCGGCGTCACGCGCCCCGGCTTCGAGCGATTGCTGGCGGCGATCTGCGACGGGCGCGTCGGAGCCGTATTTGCGATCGAAACCTCCCGGCTCGCCCGCAACGGCCGCGACTGGTATACGTTGATCGAGTTCTGCGGATTGGTCGGGACCGTCATCGTCGACGAGGATGGGACCTGCGATGCTCGGCACTCCAACGATCGCCTGCTGCTCGGAATGAACAGGACGGCGACATAATGCAGTACCTCATGATCTCATTGAAAAGGCAGGCTTTCTTGTCGCGGATCGGATGATACTGGACGTCCCCTTGCGATTGCCTGCCCGACGGCTGGCCGGGCCAGGTCACTCTCGCGGATGACATAGGGGGCGCGAGGGCAAACCTGTCTTGCCGGCAACAGTCCATCTCGGATCAAGCGAACAACGGTCATGTTGCTGACGCCGAGGCGGTTTGCGGCCTCGGTCAGAATAAGCTCATGGCGCTCTTCACGTTCGCCCTCGCGGTAGACCGGTATCCGATGCGTGCCGCGGAAATTGCGCACGCGCAGCTGGGTCCAGGTCTGGCCTCTGGCAGAGCGGACGCCCAGCCGATTGAGAACCGGTGCGATGCTGTGGTCCGGCAACAGGCGGGCAAGTTCGCACACCAGCTGCTCGGTCGCCGCATCGGTCTTGAAGCGGTTTTGGCCCGAGCGGTTCTTCAGCACCTCGAGCCGCGTGTGATCCCCACCCTGCCAGTGCAGCACGAGGTGTAGGCGACCGGTCTCGACGGTCACGACGATCTCCTTCAGCACGGTGCGCAAGATCCGCTTGCGCGTCTCGACGGACGCAGCGGCGTCGTTCCAGAGCCCTGGCAGGTCTCCGGCGAGCGCCATAAGCGCCACGCGCTCGTCGTCGCCGACAGCGCACGGCTCCTCGTTGCGCAAGCTCCGGATCTGCTCTTCGAGCCGCGCGGCCGTCGCAAGACAGTCGTTCCATCGCCGTTCGAGTTCGCCGGCGACCAGCCGGTTGTCGGGATCGACGGCGTCGTATTGCCGGCGCGCATGCTTCGCCTCGTAGCGGGCCTGCTCCAGCGCGGACTCTCTGTGCCGTAGCTGTTCGCTGCTGGCCTCTTTGCGCTCAGCGATCAGCTTCAGCGCCGCCTCGACGGCCAGCGGCGAGATCGCACGCAACACTTCCGCCGACACCGCCGCGTCGATGCGCATGTTGTTGAATGCGGTGCACCCCTTTTCGCGAGACGGGTCGACATGGCTGGCGCAGACATAGCGCGCATCGCGCCTCGAATGATGCAGCACCTTGAATTTGCGTCCGCAGCGTCCGCAGCGCAGCAGGCCGACGAGCAGCGCACCGCCGTTCCGCACCGCGCCCGCCACCATCGACCCCTTCATGTTCGCATTCCCGGCGATGATCGCCAGGTTGCGATCATACTCTTCCCAGGTGATGTAGCCATCATGGTGGTCCTGGATCAGAACCGTCCAGTCCTCGCGCCGGCGCGCCACGCCGTGGATAATGACTTTGCGTCCGCCTTCGACGCGGGTGCGGGACAGGGTCCGTCCGAAGACATAGGCCCCGGCATAGACCGGGTTGGTCAACAGCCGGTGGACGGCATGGTAGCGCGGCGGGTCCCATCGCACCGTCCGCCCGTGCCGACTATGCACGGCGGTCGGCACGTCGATTCCTTCCTGGCGCAGCCACAGGACAAGCTGGCGCACGCTGCCGATCTCACGAAACTTTCGGAACACCAACGACAGGGCCTCGCGGATGCGCCGGTCGGGGTCTTGTTCCAGGCGATCATCGGCGCTGCGCCGATAGCCGATGGCGACGGTCGTGTGCAGATCGCCGCGCGCCGCCTTCAGGCGCAAGGCCTCCTGCGAGCGCTGCCGTAACGTCGAAAGCTCGAGCTCGCTGAAAGCGCCTTTCATGCCCAGCAGCAAGCGATCGTTGACGAGTTGCGGATCGTACACTCCGTCCTCATCGATGATCAGGCTGCCGACCAGGGCGCAGAACTCCAGGAGGGTGTGCCAATCGCGGCCGTTGCGGGCCAGGCGCGACGCCTCGAGAGCGAAGACCGCGCCGGCCTCGCCGCCGCAGATCCCCACGAGCAGGCGCTCGAAGCCGGGGCGCGCCGTCCCGCCTCCTGAGCGGCCGAGATCGTCGTCGATGACAATCACGTCCTGCCAGCCAAGGTCGCGGGCGCGCGTCGTCAGCGCGTACTGGCGTCGTCGGCTCTCCGGATTGTGCAGGAGTTGATCCATGCTGGATTGCCGCACATAGACATAGGCGCTGCGCGCCAGGTGGTCGCCGGTGATCTTAGTCATCGTCCGTCTCCGCCGGCGTTCTGACCTGGCTGAGGCGATCGCTCAGGAGGGCTTTGAGCAGGTTTACGATCTCCGTGCGTGTCGTCGCATCGAACAGCCGTGGCGTAGCCTCGCCGGCCGTCAACATGAGAAGTTCGAGTTGCTGTTCCTGGGCACGCTGCTCCATCGTCGCCTCCACCGCCGCGAATTGCGTCATTCGCCGGTGACGAGGATATGTCCCGCTGATCCGCCAGCCGGCGCAGCTCTCTCAAGCAGGCAAGGGAGAGCCGCGGCGCAGCCATCATCGGCAGCGTCGCCGCGTACGCTTCGGTCATCCATGCCGGCAGCATCAGCCTGACGCCATCCGGCAGCTCGACGACGAAATGCGCATCGCCGGCGTAAGCGAGACGTCGAACGACCGTGAGTCGTTCGCCGGCATTCGGATGATGCGGATACCGGAGGATGACCTCAAACGGCTGTTGCTGGGGAGTATGTCGTGTGTTCGAAAGGCACGATGAGCGAACTCGAGCTTTCGCTGTTTCGGCAGCGCTCGCACGAGGCGCTGAAGCAGAAAGCGCGCCGTGGCGCGCTGTTCCTTGAAGTCGCCGTCGGCTACGTGAAGACCGGGCGCGACCGAATCGAGAGGGACCCGGACCAGCGGATGCAGACCGCCGTTGGGATCGTCTTTGCAAAGTTCGCCGAGCTCCAGAGCGTGCGACAGGCGCATCTATGGCTGCGCGAGGAAGGCATTGCGCTTCCCGCCGCGCGCCACGGCGCTGTGGAAGGGCGCATCATCGTCTGGCGGTTACCGCTCTACGGCGCCGTGCACGCCATCCTGACCAACCCCGTCTACGCCGGCGCATATGCCTTCGGGCGAACCGCGAACAAGGTCAGCGTGGAGGAGGGCCGCAAGCGCCGCGTCCGCGCGAAAGCGGCCCAACTCGCGCAAGTTGCACCCGATCGTTGCACGACTCGCGGCGCGCGAAGACGAAGCAGAGGAGGTGACCGAAAACTCGACGCCGTGACCTTGCCAACCCCTCGAGACCGCAAAATCGGTCACGCCAAGGCGCGCGCCCAGATTTGATCGGGGATTGTGGGAACTCTGGCGCCTGCCGTCGGCGAGGGGTTCCGTTCGGAGGCGACGCTGGTCAGGGGCGGCCGGCGTCAGGCCTTCGCGAAGCCGCGATTGATGGCGGAGCGCGCCGGCGAGGAGAGACTTACCGCGACAGCGACGGCGGTGCTGATGCGCATTCCGGACGAGCATTGAGGCGCTCGGAGGGAAAGAACGGATTATGCCTTCCTCCGTCCCCCAAGCTCGATGATCTCGTTGGTGATCTCCTCCTGCCGAAGCTGGCGGGAGCGGCCGACGAGCTCGTCGAGCATTTTGGCGACGTTCGACTTGGCCGCGGTCATGGCGCGCATGCGCGCTTCGTTTTCGGACGCAAGCGACAGCGTGAGCGCTTCGCAGAGCTCGGCGAACACATATTCCTCGGCGAGCTGCGCGAGCAGAATCTGCGGCGGCATCGAGATGATCGGCGGAGACGGATTGAGCGCGCGCGGGAAGCGGGCGAAGTCGAACGGCGCAAGCGGGCGGTCGACGACGTGCACTTCGCCGAACGACGGTGCGGCGTGGACCACGTTGACACGGGTCGCCTGGCCCGAGCCGAGGCGCGCGTAGAGCTGCTCGGTCACCCGATCGGCGAGCGCGCCGACTTCGTCGACGTGGGCGACCATCGCCGCGCTCCAGCCGACCTTCAGCCCCCGCTCGTCCGCCGCCATGAGGCCGCGGCCGCCGAGCAGCAGGAGCTCGCGCCCATGCGCGCCGTCCGCGCTGAGGATTCGCTCGGCCGCGTCGAGCACGCGCTTGTTGAACGCGCCGGCGAAGCCCTGCTCCGCGCACAGCGCGATGACGAGATGGCTGTCGCGCCGGTCGCGGGGTCCGCGCGGAGCGCCGGCGTCCTCGGCGAGCGCAAGCGCCTGGCCGATCGCGGCGCCGACCGTCGCCGCATAGGCGCGGACCCCCTCGACCCGTTCGCGCGCCTCGCGCGCGCGAGCCGCCGCAATGCCGCGCATCGCCCCGATCACCGAGGACAGCTGCCGCACCGAGCGAATGCGCGCAAGGACGTCGCTGAGCCGCTCCGTCATGACGGCGGGCCGGCGGAACCGAGCGCCCGCACCGCCTCGACGAGCTTCTTCCGTCCTGCCTCGTCGCAGGCGCCGCTCTTCGCCACAGCGGCGACGACGTCGGGCGCCAGCGCGTCGAGCTGCACCGCGACGCGGGCCCGCGCCTCTCCCACCTTGCCGAGCGGCGCGGAGTTGAACACGCCGTCGGACAGGGCCGCGAGCAACGCCACCTGGTCGACTAGGCGCAGCGTTGCAAAGCGAGGCTGGGCGAGCAGCGCGCGGATACGCTCGCCGCGGGCGATTGTCGCCTTCACGCGCGTGTCGGCGATGCCGCCGAAGCGGGTGAACATCTCGAGTTCGAGAAACTGGGAGTAATCGAGCCGGAGGCGCCCCGACGCTGCGCGGAGCGCCGGCGCCTGCGCCCTCCCCCCGACACGGCTGACGCTCAGGCCGACATCGACCGCCGGTCGCTGGTTGGCGGCGAACAGGCGCGAATCGAGCACGATCTGGCCATCGGTTATCGAGATGAGGTTGGTCGGGATGAAGGCCGAGAGATTGCCGGCGTCGGTCTCGGCGATCGGTAGCGCGGTCAGCGAACCGCCGCCGAGCTCCGGGGCCAGCTTGGCGGCCCGTTCCAGCAGGCGCGCATGGACATAGAAGATGTCGCCCGGAAAGGCCTCGCGGCCAGGCGGCTCGCGGGTCAGCAGCGCAAGCTCGCGATGGGTCGCGGCGTGCTTGGTCAGGTCGTCGACGATGACCAGCGCATGGCCGCCCCTGTCGCGGAAGTATTCGGCGACGGTGAATCCGGCGAAGGGCGCGATCCACTGCAACGCGGCCGACGAGGCCGCCGAGGCGACGACGAACACGCACCGGTCCGGCGCCCCGTATTGCTTCACGGCCTCGATCACCCGCTCGACCGCGGTCGCCCGCTGCCCGACCGCAACATAGACGCAGATCATGTCGGACCACTTCTGGTTGATGATTGTATCGACCGCGATCGAAGTCTTGCCGATGGCGCGGTCGCCGATGATGAGCTCGCGCTGGCCGCGCCCGAGGGCAAACAGCGCATCGACAACAAGCACACCGGTCGCGACCGGCTCGGAGACGAGCGCCCGGTCGATGATCGCCGGCGCCGGCCGTTCGATCGGATGGAAGGCCTCGGCGTCGATCGCCTCGTCCCGGTCGAGCGGACGCCCCAGCGGGTCGAGCACGCGCCCGAGCAGTCCGGCGCCGACTGGCACGCGCGCGAATTCGCCGGTCGCCGAGACCAGCGACCCGACGCCGACCACCTCGGCCTCGTCGAAGATTGCGGCGTTGACCGCCTCAGCCTCGAGCGACAGCGCATAGCCCATGCGCCCGCCCTCGAAGCGGAGGAGCTCGCCGAGCCGGGCCTCCGGCAGCCCCGACACCCGCGCCACACCGTCGGCGATCTGCTCGACCCGGCCGACCGATCGCGCCTCCGGTTTCAGCTCGACGCGCGCCAGGGCCTGGCGTTCGGCCTCGAGCCATCGGGCGCCGTCATCGATGGACACGGTCATGGCGGGTCAACTCCTCGACGATGCGGGAGAGGTCGTTGCGGAAGCTGTTGCGGACGACGGCGTGCGGCGTCTCGAGCTCGAGGCCGGCGATGAGGGCGGGGTCAACGGCGACAACGAAATCGAGCGGCCGGCCGAGCGCTTTGGCGAAAGCGTCGCGGCAGGACCGGGTCTCCTGAACGGTGAGGGGCCGCGCCGCCGACAGTCGCGGCGTCGCCGCGTCGATCCCGTCGCGGCTGGCCTCGGGCAACGAGGCGAGCGCCTTCGCCAGCCCGTCGACGAAGGCGTCGACGCGCGCGGAATTGGGCAGCCGCGCCAGCATCTTGGCGGCGATGTCGACGGCGAGCTTCGCCGAGCGGTCGGAGGCGGCGGATTCCTCGGCCGCGCGCGTCCAGCGCATTTCGGTTTCGGCGGCGGCGCGCATCTGATCGACTTCCTCGCGGGCGGCGGCGAGCGCCGCAGCCCGCTGGGCCTCGGCGTCCTCGGCGGCTTGGCGCAGCACGTTGTCCCGGGCCGCGGCAATTCGGGCGCCTTCCTGCTCGGCCGCCTCACGCGCGGCGATCGCCTGTTTCTTCGCCGCCTCCGCGTCGGAGAGACCCTTGGCCGCCGCAGCCCTCCGTTCGTCGATGATCGCAACGACCGGACGGAACAAGAACCTGCTCAGGATCCAGATGAGGATGAGGACGTTGACCGTCTGCAGAGCCAGCGTCCACCAGTCGATCCGCATCGCCCGCGGCCTATTTGATGAACGGGTTGGCGAACAGGACGAGAAGCGCGATGACCAGGCAGTAGATCGCCATCGTCTCGATCATCGCGAGGCCGACGAACAGCGTGCGCGAGATCGTGCCCGCCGCTTCCGGCTGGCGTGCGATCGCCTCCATCGCCGAGGCCACCGCCCTGCCCTCGCCGAGGCCCGGGCCGATCGCTCCGAGGCCGACGGCGAGCGCCGCGGAGAAGATGCTGACGGCTTGGATGAGATCGTTCACTTGGTCGCTCCTCGAAGCGGGGCGTCGTCGGGCGCCTTGCGCCGCTCGCCCACGGCGGCGCCGATGAAGACGGTCGCGAGAACCGCGAAGATGTAGGCCTGGACCGTGCCGGTCAGCAGATCGAGCGCCATCAGCGGGATCGGCACGAGCAGACCGGCCAGCGTCAGAATGATGCTGATGACGAAGACGCCGCTCATCACGTTGCCGAACAGGCGCACGATGAGGGAGAAGGTGCGGGTGAACTGCTCGACGACGTTGAGCGGGATCATGACCCAGGTCGGCTCCGCGTAGGTCGCAAGATATCCGCGTAGGCCGCGGACGCGGACGCCCCAGGCGATAGTCGCGACGAACACGATCAGCGCCATCGCCGCATCGGTCTCGATATGGGCGGTCGGCGGCTCGACGCCGGGTATGAGCGACGACCAGTTCGAGATCAGGGTGAACAGGAAGATCGAGCCGATCAGCGCGCGGAACGGCGCCGGGTCGGCCTGCATCGTTTCGCGGATCTGGATGTCGATGGTCGAGACGATCAGCTCGACCGTCGCCTGGGCCCGGGACGGCTGGATGGTCAGGCGCCGCGTCGCCAGGATCGAGGCGCCCGCAAGCAGCGCGATCACGCCCCATGCGACGACGACCGGCTCGGTGATCTGGACCGGCCCGATGGCAAACAGCGGCTCGAGGCTCAGCGGCGACTTCACGCGACCCTCCGGGCGCCGCGCATGAGCAGCGTGCGCGTGGCGATGACGCCCGCCGCGGCGGCGAGGAACGGCCCGGCGCCGAGCCGCGCGACGAGGACGAGCGCCGCCGCCAGCACGGCGAAGCGCATGCTCTGGACGGCGACGCCGAGGCCGGTCCGGCCCTCGCGGATGAGCGCGACGCTCCACCACAGCGAGAAGAAATGGGCTGCTCCCAGCCCCGCTCCGGCGACGAAGGCGATAGCGAGCGCGGCGATCGTCATTGCCGGTGCATCCATCGCCAGGCGGTCCACAGGCCCACCGCCGCCCCCAGCATGATCAGCGGAGCGGTGAAGAAGATCCCGGTGTTCAGCGTCGCGTCGAGCCAGCGGCCGGCGACGACGCCGAGCAGGATCGGCGCGACGATCGCCCAGCCCAGGACGCCGATCTGGCCGAGCCGCGAGGCGACGGTCGGCTCCGGATCGTCGCGGAACTTGCGGTCCCGCTCCGCGGCCAGACGCGCCGCCTTCTCGATCCGTCCGTTGCGCTTGTCGAACGGGGCGATCACGGCGCGGCCTCGCCGGAAAACGGCAGGTCGCCGTCGCCGGGCGGACGGCCGCCGGGCCGCAGCAGGCGCATCAGCTGACGGAGCGCCCGCGCATGCAGCTGCAACTGCTCGACCTTGGCGCGGCGGTCGGCGTCGAGCTCGGCCGCGCGCTGCGCCGCCACACGCGCCTCGAGTTCGGCGAGGTCGTCGCCGAGCGCGCCGCGGCGGCAGGCGATGGCGACACGGTTTCCGCCGCTGATCGTCAGCACGCCGCCGCTCAGCGCGCAGTAGCGCGTCGGTTCGCCGGCGCGCGTCCAGCGCACGACCGAAGGCGACAGCACGGTCAGGAGATCGGCGTGCCCCGGCAGAACCCCGAACGCGCCGCTCAAATCCTCGGCGCGGACCGAACGCACGTTTTCGGCGTCGACCAGCAGCGAGGCCGGCGTCGCGATTGTCAGATGCAAGGCCTCGCTCACGCCCCCGCCTCCGCTGGACGGCGCTCGGCGTAGCGCGCCGCGTCTTCCTTTTCGTGGGCCTCCTCGAGCGAACCCACCATGTAGAACGAGCTTTCGCGCCAGTCGTCGCAGTCGCCAGCGAGGATCGCCTTGCAGCCGGCGACCGTGTCGGCGACCTTGACCGAGCGGCCGGGGACGCCGGTGAACGCTTCCGTGACCGCGAACGGCTGGGTGAGGAAGCGCTGCAGGCGACGCGCGCGTTCGACGATCTTGCGGTCCTCGGCGCCGAGCTCCTCCATCCCGAGAAGCGCGATGACGTCCTGCAGCTCGCGGTAGTGCTCGATGGCGCGGCGCGTCTCGGTCGCAATCGAAACGTGCTCCTCTCCGACGACCAGCGGGTCGAGCAGGATCGAGGACGACGCAATCGGGTCGACGGCCGGATACATGCCCTCGGCCGACATCGTCCGCGACAGCACGACCATGCTGTCGACGTGGGCGGCGATGGTGGTGACGGCCGGGTCGGTGAAGTCGTCGGCCGGCACATAGACCGCCTCGATCGCGGTCACCGACGCTTCGCCCACCGAAGCGATCCGCTCCTGCAGCGCGGCGACCTCGTCGGCCAGCGTCGGTTGGTAGCCGACGCGCGACGGGGCGCGGCCGAGCAGCCCGGACACTTCCGACCCCGCCTGGACGAAGCGGAACACGTTGTCCATCAGGAACAGCACGTTGCGGCGGCGCACGTCACGGAAATATTCGGCGATGGTCATCGCGGTCATCGGGACACGCCAGCGCGCGCCCGGCGGCTCGTTCATCTGCCCGTAGACGAGCGCGGTGCGCTCGAGCACGCCCGATTCCGTCATGTCGAGCAGCATCTCATGGCCTTCGCGCGAGCGCTCGCCGACCCCGGCGAACACGGAGATACCCTGGTAGCTCTCGACCATCGCGTGGATGAGCTCCATCACCAGCACCGTCTTGCCGACGCCGGCGCCGCCGAACATCGCCGCCTTGCCGCCCTGCGCCAGCGGCGCAAGCAGGTCGATCACCTTGATGCCGGTGGCGAAGAGCTGCGTCACGCCGCTTTGCGCCGCCAGCGGAGGGGGCTTGCGATGGATCGGCCAGCGCGGCGCGTCGGCGGGCAACGGCGGGCCCCGGTCGCCGATCCGCCCCAGCACGTCGACCAGACGCCCGAGCGTCGCCTCGCCGACGACCACCGTCACGGGGCCGCCGTCGGAGCGCGCCGGGTCGCCCCGCCTCAGGCCGGTCGTCGGCTCGAGAGCGATCGCCCGCGCCTCGTGGGGCCCGAGATGGGCCTGAATCTCGGCGACGACGGTCGCCCCTTCGGGATTGACGATCTCGACCGCAGCCTCGATCGGCGGCGGGAGGTCCTCGAACGCAAGATCGAGAACGGCGCCGCGAATCGCCACCACCCTCCCGACAAACGGCCCCGCAGCCATCGAAACCACTCATTTCCGCGCGTCGCCATTGTCGCACGCGGCGACCGTCCGGGGAAAGCAATAACAAGCGGAGTTTCGTTGACTTTCTCGCGAATTGAACTATGTGAGACGGGCCGAGAGCGAAGGAAGGCTCCGGCGCGGCGTTGGCGGTGCGCTTCGCGCCCACGCATGGCGCGACCAATTGAACGCCAAGGCCCTGCGACCAAATCGCTCGGTCCCGGAAGCCCCCAAACCCCAGACGCGAACACGCCACGGCTTTCGCGATGTGAGACCAGATGAAGTTTAGCGAACTCGGCCTGAGCGAAAAAGTGCTCAACGCCGTCGAGGCTTCGGGCTACGACACCCCGACGCCGATCCAGGAGCAAGCCATTCCGCACGCCCTCGAGGGGCGCGACATCCTGGGCATCGCCCAGACGGGCACCGGCAAGACAGCGGCCTTCACTTTGCCCATGCTGTCGATGCTGGAGCGCGGCCGGGCCCGGGCGCGCATGCCCAGGACCCTCATTCTCGAACCGACCCGCGAGCTTGCGGCCCAGGTGGAGGAGGCCTTTTCCAAATACGGCGTCAACCACAAGCTGAGCGTCGCGCTGTTGATCGGCGGCGTCTCCGACGGCGACCAGAAGACCAAGATCGACCGCGGCGCCGACGTCGTCATCGCGACCCCGGGCCGTCTGCTGGACCTCACCGAACGGGCCGGGCTTCTATTGACCGGCATCGAGATTCTGGTGATCGACGAAGCCGACCGGATGCTCGACATGGGCTTCATTCCCGACATCGAGCGCATCTGCAAGCTGGTGCCCTTCACCCGCCAGACATTGTTCTTCTCGGCGACGATGCCGCCGGAAATTACCCGTCTCACCGAAACGTTTCTGCACAACCCGGTGCGGGTCGAAGTCTCCCGCGCGGCGACCACCGTCGATAACACCAGTCAGACGCTGGTCCCGTCGGGCAGCGCGCCGCCGGACAAGCGTGCGACGCTTCGCCGCATCGTCCGCGGCGCGGACAACTTCAAGAACGCGATCATCTTCTGCAACCGCAAGCGGGACGTGCAGGTGGTGTACCGGTCGCTCGAGAAGCACGGCTTCTCGGTTGGCGCCCTGCACGGCGATCTCGACCAGCGGGCGCGCATGGCGGCGCTCGATGCGTTCCGCAACGATCAGGTGCAGTTGCTCGTCTGCTCCGACGTCGCCGCCCGCGGCCTCGATATTCCCGATGTCAGCCACGTCATCAACTATGACGCGCCACATCATTCCGAGGACTACGTCCACCGCATCGGCCGCACCGGGCGCGCCGGCAAGACCGGCCATGCGCTCACCATCGTGACCCGCGCCGACGCCAGGGCGATCGCCGAGATCGAGAAGCTCATCGCCCGCAAGATCGAGTGGCAGGAGGGCGCTGAACTGCCCCCCGCGGGAGAGGACGAGGAGCGCCACGACCATCGCGGGGAGCGCGGCAGACGCAGCGACGGCCGTCGCCGCAAGGACGAGGGCGAAGAGCGCCCCAGGCCAGAGCGCCACGCGGCGCAAGGCGCCGCGACGCGCCCCCACCAGGTCGAGCGTCCCGCCAGGGAGCGCGCCGCGGCGGAGAAGGAACCCCGTGCGGACTCTCGACGCCACCATGCGGCGCGACCGCCGCAGGAGCGCGCCGCCGCCGAGCAGGAGCGCTCCGCCACCCCCGTTCGTACGGTCCGTTCCGCCGACCCCGTCCGCCGCGAGCACCCGCGCCGGGAAGAGGAGCACCCGGTGATCGGCCTCGGCGATCACGTGCCGAGCTTCCTCCTGCGTCCGGTGCCAAAGCGCCTGCGCCACGCTCCCGAGCCCGAACCCGAGCATATCGAGGAATAGGCCCTAAGCCGCCATAAAGTGGGGCGATGCTGAAAATCGGTCTGGTCCGGCTGCTTGGGCTGGCGCTGTTCGCAGTCGTGACCCCGCTCGGCCTCTACAGGCTCAGCCGCCGGATCGGGACGCCCATCCTGCTCATCCTGGCGGTCGCGACCGGCCTCGGCTATGGCGCGCTCAAAGCCGACAATCCCTGGAACGGCGACGGACTTTTCGGCAACCTGCTTCTGATGGCGACCAGCGCGCTCGTCCTGCTCGTCTATGTCGGCGTCGCCGTCGGAGCCGCCGCCGCGTTGGCGAAGGCAAGGTCGCGCAAGTAGAGGACGACGCTCGCGCTCGCTTGTGTCAGCGGCCGTTCTGATCGATGCAGCCCCACCTCATGCAGTCGTCCGGATTGCGACTCAATCCGTCGGTCTCATGAATATTGTCTGGATAGCCCTCGTAAGGGTTGGGATCGCGAAAGATCGTCGGCCGCTGGCTCGGCGGCAGGCTCTCTGCCTGCGGCACCGTCATCACGGGGATGTTTTGCGCTTCCGACTGGCAACCAGCGAAAGCAATTCCCAGCGCGAGCGCGGCGGCGAGTCGTCGTATCATCCACAATCCCATCGTCGTCTCCGTTCCACCGGCAAGCTTGCTCCGTGCTGGGCGCCGGGGCGACACAGATACAACGCCAAGCTATGGCGGAACGTTGCGGAGGAGCTTGGGCTTCGGGACTTCCGAAGGAATTCAGGCGCCCGCCCCGCCCCGCGCCGTCGTTGGGCCCTTCCGTTTCGCCTTCTTCGCGACTGTGCGCCGGGCCGCTTCGAGTCCCAAAATGGCCCATCGCCGCAGTTCCTGCGGCTCGTCATAGGCGACGGAAGGCAGGCGCCAGCAGGATGTGGTCATCCGCTTGCCCTTCGCGTTGTAGACGAAGGGCGAGGAGCCGACCGCGGAAAACCGCCTGGGTCTCCGGGTCGACCTTGAGGAAGACCTCGTCGTTCGATTCGATCGCGAAGCAGAGGCCGCTTGCGTAGATCCCCGCCCCGCCAAACATCCGCCGGACCTCGACCGCGCCGAAGGGCTCGAACAGGTCCTTGAGGATGGCGGCGTTCACGCGGGCGCGGTGAGCGCTTCCGGGCTCGCCGGCGTGATCGCCACGCTCTCGCCGCAGCCGCAGGCCGAAGTTTCATTGGGATTGCGGAACGAGAAGGTCGCCGACAGCCGATCGACCTTGAAGTCCATCTCCGAGCCGAGCAGAAACAGCACCGCCTTCGGGTCGATCAGCAGCTTGACGCCCTTGACCTCGACGACCTCGTCGAGCGGCGTAACCTCGTCGGCCAGCTCCATGGTGTAGGACATGCCGGCACAGCCGCCATTCCTGACCCCCACCCTCAAGCCCGCGATCGGCTTGCCGGCGGCCTCAGTCAGTTCCCGAACGCGGGCCGCCGCCGCATCGGTCAAAGTCATCACCTGCCGTCGCAGGAGCCTGGAAGCCATGTCGTTCTCCGTCGACCGGGGTCAAGGCCCGGCGTCGTCGAGGAACATATAACATCGGAGCGCCCGGTTTGACAGGGCGCGGAGTTGAACCGAAGAGGCCCTACCTGGCGACCATCGCCCCCGGGTCTTCCCGATATCCGTTGCCGATGATTTTGGAGGCCATAGACGATCTGTGATTTTCGGCGATGGGACTCCCGTTGCCGATGATTTTTGATGCGACACGGTCCTTCTGCGGCCGCGAATGAGCCATATGCCCCGGCTTGCATGGAGCCTGGCAGTCAGCCGGGACGACAGGCGTCATGCTGGCGCCAAGGACAATGAACCCAGCCGCAGCAAGAACAAGCGCTTTGAGAATCGATCCGGACATGTTGCCCTCCTCGTGAAGGCCGTAAACACGGAAAATGTGGCTCGAAGCCTCCGAAATGACAATCGTCCAGTTCCGGCCTGCCGCTCTTCGTGCTAGTCGCGCGCCCATGAGCCGCCGACACAAGCACGACGATCCCGAAAACGCCCCGACCCTGCACCGCTGGACGGCGAAGCACTACGTCATTTCCGCCCTCATTATCCTGATTGCGGTCGGCGCCTTCGCCTACAGCTGGTCGTGAGAGAGCGGTTCAAAAGGCTGCCGAGGGCGCTCGTCCCCGCTCTGACGATTACCGGTTTGTCGATCGAGTCCTCGGCCGCCCAGTCGATCGTGCCGACTTCCGTTTACACGGAGCCGCAAAGTCTCGTCGCGATGGCGCGCGGCGGTTCAATCTCTATTGCGACGGATCGGGCAGCCCGACCGTCGTGCTGGACGCCGGTTCGGGCAACAGCATGGCGACCTGGCGGCATGTCCAGGCCGAGATCGCCAAGGTCACTCGCGTCTGCGCCTATGACCGCGCCGGCCTCGGTTTCAGCGACGCCGCCGCGCGGCCATCCGATCTCAGGGACATCGTCGACGACCTGCATAGGCTCGTCGAAGCCGCGCGCGTAAAGGCGCCTTTCGTCTATGTCGGCCATTCGCTCGCGGGCGCGGTCGGCCTGCTCTATGTGGCGACCTACCCGGACGACATCGCCGGGGCGGTCCTGGTGGAGCCGGCGTTTGCGGGCGAGGTCGAGGCATTGCAGGCCGTATTGCCGCCCGCGTGCAGAACGTGATCGCCGCGGCGTTCGACCGGACAATCGAGGCCGACCGCGCGTGTCTTGCGCTCGCGCGCAAGGGCGAACTCGAGAACCCAGCGACGCCCGAGGCGCGCGACTGTCTCGGCATCGGCTGGGACCCGGACGCCTCATCCGATGACGTCCTGCGCCGCGCCATGGTCCATCTCCAGACCCTTCCGCGCGTCTGGGAGGCGCAGATTTCGGAGCTCAATTCGTTCGTTCCGCGCGACGGTAAGCCGGACGCGGACACCGCCGAACTCGACGCGGTCACACCCTCCTTCGGCGACAAGCCGCTCGCCGTCCTCACCCGCGGCGTCGAGGAAGGCGGCCCGGGCGTCCCTCAGGCCTGTCTGCACGAGATGGAAGCCGTGTGGCGCGCGGGGCACGACCGGATCGCGGCGCTGTCGAGCCGCGGCGACAACACGATCGTCCCCGGCGCGCGCCTATATGTCCAGATCGACCGGCCGGCGGCGGTGATCGACGCCGTGCGGCGCGTGGTCGCCGTGGTGCGGCTGAAGTAGCGGAGGCTGGAGCTTCTCTGCCGATTGTGGCAAAGCCCTGTCGCTCAACCGAAACGGGTCCTCTCGTGCCGCCGCTCCAAAGCCAGGCCGACCTCCTCCATCGCATCGCCGAAGCGCTCGAGCGGCTCGCGCCTGTTGCGCCGGCGAAGCCCGATTTCGAGGCTGCGGAAGCCTTCGTCTGGCGCGCCGAGCGCGGGACGCTCGCGCCGGTGGCGAGGGTCAATCGCGTAGATCTCATGCTTCTCAAGGGTATAGACCGGGTTCGTGATCTTCTGGTGGAAAACACCCAGCGCTTCGCCCGCGGCCTGCCGGCCAACAACGCGCTTCTGTGGGGGGCGCGCGGCATGGGCAAGTCGTCGCTGGTCAAAGCGGCGCAGGCCGCGATCAACCGTGAGAGCGACGTCGAGGGCAGGCTGAAATTGGTGGAGATCCATCGCGAGGACATCGAGGGCCTGCCGGCGCTGATGACCATCCTGCGCGATGCGCCCTACCGGTTCATCGTCTTCTGCGACGACCTGTCGTTCGACGCCGGCGACGCCTCCTACAAGTCCCTGAAGGCGGCGCTCGAGGGCGGCATCGAAGGCCGGCCGGGCAACGTGGTCTTCTATGCGACCTCGAACCGCCGCCACCTTCTGCCGCGCGACATGATGGAGAACGAGCGGGGAAGCGCCATCAACCCGGGCGAGGCGGTCGAGGAGAAGGTGTCGCTGTCCGACCGGTTCGGCCTCTGGCTCGGCTTCCACCATTGCAGCCAGGACGACTATCTCGCCATGGTGCATGGCTACGCCGAGCACTTCGGGCTTGAAGCGCCCGCGGAAGAGATCGAGGCCCAGGCGCTCGAATGGGCGACCACGCGGGGCTCGCGCTCCGGCCGCACCGCCTGGCAGTTCACCCAGGATCTCGCGGGGCGCCTGGGTAAGCCGCTCAGAGCGGACGGTTGATCAGCGGCGCATCTGCGCCAATCTCGAAGGGATCGCCTCCCGAGCCGCCTGACAGTGCCCGCGCTCTATTCCGCCGGCGTCGGCCCGAAGGGCAGGAGCATCGGAACCCTGCGCCGGTAGGCATCGTAATCTTGCGGCCCCAGCTGTTCGCGGAGAAAGCGCTCCTCCAGTCTCGCCTTGATCCAGAAGTCGAAAGTCATCACCAGCGCACCCGCTATCCCGCTGAGCGTTCGGATTGCGCACGATTGCGTAAGGCCTGGTCGCGATGACACAATGGCCGGCCTTTCTGGTGACCGAACTGGACCACAGCCGGCCGAGATGAAGGCGCGCCCACCAGGCGAACAGGAAACCCAGCCCGACGGCGGCGACGAGGAGCCAGTCGATTCCGGCGTTCAGGCGCCAGATCCTGGGGCCGCCGTACCGGTGGAACGGGTCCATGAGCAGGGCCGCGCCCACGACGACCGCGATCCGGTAGGATGCCTGGCTGCCGCGCGCCGGCCGTTTCGCGGCCGGGTCCGCCCACATTGCCGCCACGATCCAGGAGGCGAGCCAGAGAAGCCAGACGGCGGCGATTGCGATTTCCGGCGCCATGCGGGGATCCTGAACCCGAATTCGGTCAGGTCCGTGGCGCTTGGCGCGGTTTGCTCTTCCCCGTGGGCGGGGTCGTCGACCCCGCCGGCGCGCTCCGGAGGCGTCCGGAAGGACGCCCGTCTGTCGACGGGCCATGGAGCGCTCCCTGCTTTTCGCGTCGACCCCGATGCAACACGCTCTAGCCGGAACTTCGCCGAGGCGCGGGCAAGGCTGGCCGCCTCGGCCAGTTGACCAGCGCGAGCCCGGCGAGGACGAGGGCGATCGCCGCGGCAAAGCCGGGCGTCACCTGCTCGCCGAACACGAGCCAACCGGCGAAGACGCCGACCAGCGGCGTGGCGAAGGTGAAGGCGGAGAGTTGCGCCGCCGCGTAATTGGTGAGCAGCCAGAACCACATGACGTAGCTGATCGCGACCACGGCCACCCCCTGCCAAAGGAGGACCGCAGCGGTCGCAGCGGAAATATGGCTGGGCGCGGGCTCGCCGAGGGCTGTGGCCGCGGCCGGGGCGATGAGCGCCGCCGCCACGATCTGATAGAGCAGCACCTTGACGGGATCGCAGCGCCTCAGCGACGTCGCCCGGATGAGGATGGTCGTTGCGGCCCAGAGCGCCGCGGCCAGGAGCGCGAGACAATCTCCGAAGGCGCCGCCGCCCGCCGACCGGCCGGCCATCCCGAGGACCACGCCGAGGAAGGCGAGCGCCAGGCCGATCCACTGGAGGGGCCTCAGCCGCTCGCTCCTGAGGACCAGCGCCGCCCCGAGCGCCACGAAGAATGGCGCGGCGTAGATGAACACGGTCGCCCGCGCCGCCGTCGTGTAGCGCAGCAATTCGTAGAGGGCGATGAATTCGGCCGTGAACAGGACGCCGGCCAGCGCCCCCGCCGCCTCCGAGCCGTCGATCCGGAACACCCGGCGCTTCGCCGCCAGCGCATAAGCGACGACGCAGACGACCCCGATCGCGGAACGGATCCCCGTCTGGGCGATCGGACCGACGTCGGCCAGCGCGACCTTGGCGATCACCT
The DNA here is from genome assembly GCA_963741405.1 of uncultured Alphaproteobacteria bacterium. Lineage (GTDB taxonomy): Bacteria > Pseudomonadota > Alphaproteobacteria > Rhizobiales > Beijerinckiaceae > Roseiarcus. Next base: position 201,070 of record CAVUHX010000039.1, on the reverse strand, counting down.
GGTTGAAGCCCCACACGACACACAGCGCGAAGGTCAGGGCGGCGGCGAAGGCGTCGAGGGGACGTGTTGTCATCCCTCCGCGTCCCCGTTTGGCGGAGAAAAATCAAGTGCGGCCGGACCAGCGGAGGCTACGCCGCCGCTCGTTCGATCTTCGTCAGCCATCTCGGGAGTTTTCGTCGGCTTGCAGGCTTTCCCGCGTTGATGTGATTTCTAAGAATAGGCTATCAAGTTATTCAATACGAAATGTTTTTACCGACTACGTCTCCCCCGATCGGCCGGACCCGCAGGGTCTGAAGCGGGGCCCTCATCGGCGGAGGGTCCAGCAGGAATGGGAAGTTCCCTGCTCAGGCGAGAAATTCCCTACCCGTTCCCTGCTCGGGGCAAAAAAATTCCCTACGAGGCAGGGAAATTCGCGTCCGGCGGCGCATCGAGCAGGGCTGGTCGGGCCGTCCTCGGAGGACATTCGGAAGATCGAGGGCGGCGGGCCGTTCCTGGGACCCGCCGCCCTGATGCGCCCTCGAAGACAGCCGTCACGTGAGAGTCTTCGAGAGTGTTGGCACGTCCAGACTGGAGGCTGGACCTCGTTCCCCCGGTCAGAGGCCGGCGAGATAACTGGTCGGATCGACCGGGGTCGACCCCTTGCGCAGCTCGAAATGGAGCTGCGGCGCATTGACGTTGCCGGTGTCGCCGGACTTGGCGATGATCTGGCCGCGCTTGACCGTCTCGCCGCGCTTGACGTCGAGTTCGCCGTTGTTGGCGTAGGCGGAGACGAAGCCGTTCGGATGCTTGATCAGCACCAGGTTGCCATAGCCCTTGAGCCCGTCGCCCGAATAAACCACGACCCCACTTTCGGCCGCCCGCACCGACGTGCCCGGAGGCACCGAGATGTTGATCCCGTCGTTGCCGCCGGTCTTGAAGCCCTCAATGATGCGGCCGCGCGCCGGCCAGCGGAACTCGGGGGTAGAGCCCGACGCGTCGGCCTGCTCGGCGGTGGCCGGCTCCTTCGCGTTCGCCGCCTTCGGGTCGACGTTGCCAGTCGGCGTGTTATCGATGGCGGGCTTCTTGCCCGTGGGCGATGCGGCAGGCTCCGCCTTGGCGACTACCGACTTCGCCGGCGTGGAGAGAACCTTGTCCGGGGAAGCCTTGTCTTTCGGCTTGTCGAAGGCCTTGTCCGCCGACTTCGTCTTTCCGTCCGTCTTGCCGGTCTTCCCCTTCGGCCGATCTGCGGACGCGTCGTTTGAGGCGACTTCGGAGCGCTTCCTGGCCGATGGTTCGGCGACAGACTTGCCCGGAGCGGCTTCCGCGACGGCGCGGCCGCCGCCGGCATTGTAGACCGGGACGACCAGATGCATGCCGCCCTTGACTTGCGCCGGGCTCGAAAGCCCGTTGGCGCTCATGAGCGCCGCGGAGGGCACGCCGTAGCGGCGCGACAGCGTCTCGAGCGTGTCGTTCTGGCTGACCACCACCGGAGTTCCGCCGCGAGCCGACCATCCGGCCGCCGAGCCGGCGACCAACGGGGTAGCGGAGGCGACTGTCGCGGGCGCGGCCGGAAGGGGCGCGCTGGCGACCGCCGGAGTCGGCGCGAGCGTCGCGGCCGCGACATGTCCGGAAGGCGCCGCCGGGGAAGGCGTCGCGCTCGCGGTCTGGGAGTTGAAGGGATTGGTGAACGGATTGCTGCTCGTGTCGAACCGGGTGACGTCGCTCGAACACCCGGAAAGCCAGACCAGAGCCAGGCCAGTCAGCGCAAGACGCGGGAAGACGCGTCCCTCAAGAAACGCAACGCGATCACTCATCTGCTTGAACCCGCCGTATACGCGACTGAAGACAAACTCAATGTGCAACAATCGAGTTAAGGGAAGGTTTAAGATGAATCGTCGGTGAGGATATCGTTTCAAAGTTGATCCTGTCCTGCATCTCGGCCTTTCCCTCCGGGAGATGGCGGTTATAAGGCGCGGGATACGCCGCGCTCGAGCGGTCTCAGTCCGCGCGCGGGCCCGATGTCGACAACATGAACCGGACCCTCGTCGTCAAGGGTGAGCCGGACGATTCGGTGTTCGCCGCGGTCCGCCCCGGCGAAAGCCGCCACCAGCGCCCCGCCGTTCCTCGAGCAGGCTGAGGAATTCCCGGGCCGGCGGTTCGATCAGCCCATGCGCGAGAACCTTGTCGAATCGCCGGCCGTCGGCGTGAAAGTCGAATCCGTCCATCCATGAAACCTCGGCGTTTGCGAGCCCGAAGGCCTTGATGCGCGCGGCGGCCTCGAGCGCCAGGGTCTGGAACCGTTCGAGCGAAATGACATGTTTCGCGAGTTGGGCGAGCAACGCCGTGCAATAGCCTGTTCCCGTTCCGATTTCGCAAACCTCGTCGGAAGGTTGCAGCCGGAGCGCGGCGATCATCGCGGCGAGCGTCGTGGGCGGAGGCGAGGTCTGCCCGCATCCGATCGGCAGGGCGACATCGCGCAGCGAAATATCCGCGAATCGCTGGGGCATGAAGAGCGCGCGGGGCGCGCGCTCGAGAGCGCGCAGAAGCTCGAGGTCGTCGACGCCCCTCGCCCGCATGGCGAGAGTGAACTGGGCGCGCTCTTCCGCTTCGGATGCGCTCAATCCTGTTCTCCTCCCTCGATGGCCGCGTTTCAGCGCGGCGCGAAAGCTTTTTCCAATCGCAGGCGCGAATCGTCGTCGGTGAGATCAAGTCTTAGCGGAGTGACGGAGATTTTTCGACCCGCGAGCGCCGCCAGGTCGGTTCCGTCCTCGAACCGGATTTCGCCGCGCAGGAACATCAGCCAGTAATAGGGAAAGCCGCGTCCGTCGCGGCGCTCCTCGACCTTCATGAGCTCAGCATTTCGCTGACCCTGGCGGGTGAAGGCGACCCCCGCGACCTCGTCCGGCGGGCAGGCCGGAAAGTTGACGTTGACGAGGCCGCCCGGCGCGATGCCGGCCGACAGGATCTTGCGGATGAGAGGCGCCGCGTGCGCCTCCGTTGCGTCCCACTCGATCGTCGCCCTGCCCTGCGCGCCGCCGTAGGCCTGCGACAGCGCGATAGCGGGAAAGCCGAGCATGGCGCCCTCCATCGCGCCGGCGATCGTTCCGGAATAGGTGACGTCCTCCGCGACGTTCTGGCCGCGGTTGACCCCCGAGAGGACGAGGTCCGGAGGGCGGTCGGCCATGATCTTCCGCACCGCCATGATGACGCAGTCGGTCGGCGTGCCCTTGACGGCATAGTGACGCGGGCTGATCTCGCGCAGCCGCAGCGGATCGCTGAGCGAGAGCGAGTGGGCGACGCCCGACTGGTCGCTCTCCGGCGCGACGACGAACAGGTCGTCGGACAGTTCGCTGGCGATCGCTTCGAGCACGGCGAGGCCCGGCGCGTGAATGCCGTCGTCGTTGGTCAGCAAGATTCGCATCGGCAATCCTTTGGCCCGCTATACGCCCGGGGCCGAGGCGGTTCCAGAGCCGTTAGCCGATTCGCGCGGCGGCGGGATGGCGACATGGGACGCTGGGCCAATTCTTGCACGAAAGCGTGATGCGATCGGGTTGATCAGCCTCCGTCATCGCGCCACTCAACCCAGGAAACCGAGGCGTCGAGGCCAAACAGACGCGGCGCCGACCCCAAATCAATGCCAACTCGCTACAAGACCAGCTCATTGTCGTTTTCAGCGTTTTCAACGGACTAAAGCAAGAGGGCCGCTAAACCCGACAGTCGCCGCCGACCCCCCTCCGTCATGGCCGGGCTTGTCCCGGCCATCCGCTGCCTGCGCCGCGCCGACGCGCCGGCGCCCGCGCTTTGGCCGCGGAACCAGGTCGCTCAGCAGGGGCGAGTCGCCGAAAAGACCGGGCTCGCAATAGCGGTCGAGCCGATCGAGGAGTTTCAGCAGCAGGGGAATGGCCTTCGCGTCGCCCTCCGCCACGCCGCGCGCGGCCAGACGCAGCGCCGGCTCGAGCCGGGCGAACTGCATGTGCTTGTGATCGGGCTTGGCCCCTCCGCGCCCAATCCCCGCCCGCACGATCTGCCTCAGCCGTTCGCGCGACAGGCCTTCCTCCGCCGCAATGTCCCTATAGCTCGCTCCCTCCTGCAGGCGGGCGAAGATGCGCTGGAGGCGCAAAGCCCGGGCGGCGGGCGACAGCGTCGGGCGGGCGGAGCGGGGTCCTGCCAAATCGCATCGCGTGCCTTTCACCTCTTGTCATGCCCGCGGACGCGGGCATCCATGATCGCGTTGGCAACGGAGATGTCTCGCGGAATCTGGATCCCCGCGTTCGCGGGGATGACAGATCGTTGCCGGTGAAGAACATATGTAGTACGAAATGTGACATGTACCAAGGATTTTCACCTGTCGTTTGGTGGAGATCCTCGGCGTATGGTGAATCCGCCGCTGCTCGGAAACGCCAAATGCGGTGTTGGGGCACGCGGCGCAGGCGAGGCGTCGCCGCGGCCGGCATGGCCGGAGCCTGAAGGCCGCAGCGGACCAACGATCTCGTCCAGAAAGCAGGGAGCTTCGTTCCGCCGAACAGGGCGATTTTCTGCTCGAACAGGGCGCTATTGCACGAGGAACAGGAACGTTTGCGCGCCCGTGAGCCTGACGCGCTCCTCGGGCGTCGGCGGGTCGGGCGAAACGCCTTCCGACGCCTGGCGGCGGCGGAAGCGACACATGCGCGCGCGATGGACCCGGCGCCGTCGGCGCGTCGTGCCGGCGGCGCGGACGGCGCATGAAGGCGGCAGGAAACCGCAGCCTCAGGGGAAAAGAGCAGGGAGTTCGGTATTGCCGAACAGGGAGATATACCCTGAACTCATTGAGAAAGCGGGGCAAGGGGGGTTGCCGTGGATCAAAATCCAGATTCTTGTTTGGTTGATGATTCGCGGGGGTTACCTTTCTGCTGACGACCGGGCCGATCTGATCGCGTTGGCGCGAGACGGTTCGGCGGCGCATCGTCTGGCGCGGCGGGCGAACGCGTTGGTCCTTCTCGACGACGGCTGGAGCTGTGAGCGTGTCGCCGCAGCGCTGTTCGTCGATGACGAAACCGTCCGGCGCTGGCATCAGCTGTTCCTGGAGGACGGGCTCGAGGGATTGACGCGCTTTGACGGCGGCGGCTCCTGCCCGCGCCTGGCGGAAGATCAAGAAGCGAAGTTGCAGTCGTGGATCGCTGCGACCTTGCCGCGTTCGACACGCGACGTCGGCGCGTATATCGAGAGGGAATTCGGCGTCGTTTATGAGAGCCGTTCTGGGCTGGTGGCGATGCTGCATCGGCTCGGGCTCGAATACCACAAGCCCGAGACGATCGGACGCAAGCTCGACCCGGAAAAACAGCAGGCGTTCATCGAAACCTACGAGAACGTGCTGAATTCGCTGGGGCCGGACGAGGCTGTGCTGTTCGTGGACGCCGTGCATCCGACCCATGCGGCGCGCCCCGTCGGCTGTTGGGCGCCGGCGAAGGAGCATCTGGCGATCGAGCAGACCAGCGGACGCCAGCGCCTGAACATTCACGGGGCCATCGATCTCGAAACCGGCAAGACGGCGATGATCGACGTCGAAACCGTCGACGCCGCCTCAACCATCCGGCTGCTGCAAGCGATCGAGGCGATGTATCCACTGCTGGCGCTGATCCACGTGTTTCTGGACAATGCGCGCTATCATCATGCCGCTCTTGTGCGAGAGTGGCTGGCGCAGCCCGGCAGACGCATCAAGCTGCATTTCATCCCCGCCTACTGCCCGCATCTGAACCCGATCGAGCGGTTGTGGGGCGTGATGCACAAGTCTCTGACCCACAACAGGACCTATCCCACATATCGTGAATTCGCCGACGCGATGCTCCACTTCCTGCGCGCCGAAGTCCCCAGTCGATGGGGAGAAATCGCCGATTCGATCACAGATAATTTCCGCATAATCCGCCCCGCCAATTTTCGCATCTTGGCGTGAGCGGAGTATACTTTGGCCGACGGTCGATGCGAACCGTCCTGGCTCGGTAGCAGCGTAAACCCCGCTCGCCGCCCCAAATCTCATGGCAGTCCGCGCCATCTCGGATGGCGACCCCACGCTCGAAGCTTTGCGCTGCCTTCGGGCCGCGAGGCCCATCTCCCGACCGGAGAATCTAACCGGCTGGTGCGTCAATTCTGTGAGCGCGGGTACTCAAACGCTGCGGCACGATGTCACGCCATGCGCGCCGGTTGCGAACACTATCCCCTCGCCTCGATCCGCCTGAGCCCGCCCATGTAGACCTGCAGGACGTCCGGGACCGCGATCGATCCGTCCGGCTGCTGGTAGTTCTCCATCACCGCCACCAGCGCCCGGCCGACCGCGACGCCCGAGCCGTTCAGGGTGTGGACGAAGCGGGTCGCCTTGGCGTCGGCCGCCTTGAAGCGGGCGTTCATCCGCCGCGCCTGGAAGTCGCCGCACAAAGAGCAGGAGGAGATTTCGCGGAAACGCCCCTGCCCCGGCAGCCACACCTCGATGTCGTAGGTCTTGCGCGAGGCGAAGCCCATGTCGCCGGTGCACAGCGCCACGGTGCGGAAATGGAGGCCGAGGCGCTTCAAAACCTCCTCGGCGCAGGCGATCATCCGCTCGTGCTCGTCACGCGCCTGCTCGGCCGTCGCAATCGAGACGAGCTCGACCTTTTTGAACTGGTGCTGGCGGATCATGCCGCGCGTGTCCTTGCCCGCCGCGCCCGCCTCGGCCCGGAAGCAGAGCGTTCCGGCGGTGAAGCGTAAAGGTAGCGTCTTCTCGTCGACGATGCTCTCCCGCACGAGGTTGGTCATCGGCACCTCAGCGGTTGGGATCAGCCAGTATTTCTTTGTCAACTGAAATGGCTGCGCATTATCCGCTGCAATTGCAGTGTCCCAGGCTTCATCGAAATCCAACTGTCGAGTCGCCCAAAATTGATCATAGGCAAACTTCGGCAGTTGCGCGGTGCCGAACATGGCGTCGTCGCGCACCAATACCGGCGGCTCGATCTCGGTATAGCCGTGCTCCATCGTGTGGAGGTTCAGCATGAACTGTTCGAGCGCGCGCGACAGCCGGGCGAGCGCCCCCTTCAGCACCACGAAGCGCGCGCCCGAGAGCTTCGCCGCCGTCTCGAAGTCCATCAGGCCGAGCGCCTCGCCGATCTCGAAATGCTCCTTCGGCGTAAAGCTGTTGGGAAAAACCGGCGGCTCGCCGTGGCGGCGCAATTCGACATTGTCGTTCTCGTCCCTGCCATCGGGAACGTCGTCGAACGGCAGGTTGGGGATTTCGGCCAGCGACTTGTCGAGCTCGGCGCTCGCCTCGCGCTCGACCGACTCCATTTCGGGCATGGTCGCCTTCAGCCCCGCCACCTCGGCCTTGAGATCTTCGGCCGCCTGCGCATCCTTACGCGCCATCGCCGCGCCGATTTCCTTCGAAGCGGCGTTGCGCCGCTCCTGGGCGCGCTGCAGACCGAGGATCGCCGCGCGCCGGCGCTCGTCGAGGGCGATCAGCGATTCGGCGCGCGGCGGCAGGCCGCGCCGCGCGAGCCCTTGCGTCGAACGCCTGGGGATTGTCGCGAATGGCCCGGATGTCGTGCATGGATCACCTGAAGGTGAGCGCCCGGCGCAGCGTCCGGCCGCTCAGCATGTTGAGAGCGAGGCCCGCCATTACCATCACGCCGCCGACAAGCTCAACCGGCCGCACGGCCTCGCCGTACACCACGGCGCCCGCAGCCATGCCGACGACCGGCACGAGCAGGGCGAAAGGCGCGACCGTCGCCGCCGAATAGCGGGCGAGCAGCCGCGCCCACAGTCCGTAGCCGAACACAGTGCCGGCATAGGCGACGACCAGCACGCTCCCGGCGAGCCTCAGGCTTGGATGGGCGAGCCCCCGGAGCGGCGCCGCTCCGTCGACCGCGAGCGAAAGGGCAAGGAGCGGCAGCGGCGCGGCGAGACTCGACCAGACGGTGAAGGCCAGCATGTCGACCTTGCCGGCCGTCTTGGCCAGGACATTGGCCGAGCCCCAGAAGAAGGACGCGAGAACGACCAGTGCGAAAGGCCCGAGGCTTGCGCCGGCGAGCCGCGCCGAACCGATGACGGCGATCCCGGCAAAGGCAACGACGCCTCCGATCACCTGAATCCGCTGGGGAAACTCGCGCAGGAACAGCCACGCCAGCGCGACGGTGAAGAACGCCTGCGCCTGGACGACGAGCGATGTCAGGCCGACCGGAAAGCCTGCGTGAATCGCGATGAACAACAGGCCGAACTGTCCGACGCCGAGCATGAGGCCATAGAGGGCGACTTTCCAGGCCGGCGCCTTCGGGGGCGGGATCAAGAGGACCGCCGGAAAGGCGGCGAAGAGAAACCTGAGCGCCGAAAGCATGAGCGGCGAGGTCTCCGCCACGCCGACCTTGATGGCGATGAAGGTCAGGCCCCAGACGACTGCGACGCTGACCGCCGCCAGAATGTCGCGCGGGGTCATGCGGCGGGGGGCGGCCGAGCGTCGGGCACTTTCGCATCGCGATCGGGAGGAGGCATGGCGGCCACTATTGAGCCTGCCGGCCGCCGGCGCCAGTCAAAACCGCGACCGATCGTGGCGCCCACCTATCGCGAAAAGGAAGTGGCGGCGCGCCAAAGGGGCGTTCGCGCGCCGCGCCCGGATAGGCCGCATGCCCAGGGGATGAGGGAGAGGAACGGGCGGACGGCTTCTACGGGATCTTGCAAAGCGCTCAGGACGCCACTGCGCAGCCGACCAGCTCCAGCGCCGGAGGATCGAGCATTTGCAGGCTCAGCGTATCCGCACGCGCCTTGGCTTCGACAATGGCGATGTCGACCAGATAGAGCAGGAACGCGTCATCGGCCAGTTCGACCATCCGGCGCACTCTGGTCAGTTCAATTTGGATGAGTTCAAACATGTCGGCATCCCCGAACAAAAAACCCTACCGATAAGTTTTCCCGAATCTCCAGTGGGAGACTTACAGAGCCCAAGCTCGTCAGCCTCGAACTAAACCATTTTGCCAGTTCCCTTTCTGTGTTGACTAAGTTAATTCAAGGGTGGACGATTAACAATCGGACACTTTGACGCGTCAGCCTTTTTTCGTACAACTTACAGTCTATCAACGTTCTAAGTCAAGGCTTTCCCGGCGCCTGTCGCTGCGCCATTCCGGACCACCGGTTTATGCGTCGCCGGCGCAACGCGGCGGACAGGCCCATTGTCGCGGACGGAGCGCGCCCGGCGCCCAGAAACGCAAATGGGCCCGGCAGCGCCGGCAGTCCGAGCTGCCGAATCCCTCGATCGGCGTCGGCCAGTCCGCCAGCTCGTCGTTGACCTCGCACTCGCCGCGGCCGGGGAAGACCCAGGCGCCGACGACCTTCCCGGCTTCCGTCAGCTGATCCACGTGCCAATGCGCCCGCTTGTCGCGCCGCATGTGACGCGCGAGCCGGGCCGCGAGGCCGCCCGGACCGCGGGCCGAGCCGCAATAGACGTAGAGCCCGGGCGCGAGCGCGGCGCTCCTCGCGCCGGCGCGAACTCTCAGCGGTTTATCGAGCGCGATCAGCAGCGCATAGGCGCCGCTCGCGCTGGGCGCGTCCTGCGCCGACTCGACGAACCAGCGCATGGGCGCCCGCGGCCGGCCGGGACCTTACGTCCCGCCCTTGGCGTCTGCGGCCGCCCGCCGCTTCTCCAGCCATTTCACCGCAAGCACCGCGCCCTCGTAGAGCGCGAGCATCGGCAGGGCGAGCGAGGTCATGCTGATCAGATCGGGCGGCGTCAGGATCGCGGCGATGCCGACCACCGTCACGATCGCGTAGCGCCGCATCCTGATGAGATAGGCCGAATCGATGATGCCGACATGGCCGAGGAGCGTCAGGATGACCGGCAGCTGGAAGGCGATGCCGAAGGCGAAGATCAACGTCATGATCAGCGACAGGTATTCGCTCACCTTCGGAAGCAGCTCGATCGTCGCCTCGCCCGGGGTGTTGACCTGCTGCAGCGACACCGAGAAGCGGATGAGCAGCGGCATCACCGCGAAATAGACGAGCATCGCGCCGCCGAAGAAGAAGACGGGGGTCGCGATCAGATAGGGAAGGAAGGCCTGGCGCTCGTGGCTGTAGAGGCCCGGCGCGACGAACTTGTAGAGCTGCACCGCGATGACCGGAAAAGCAACGACGGCCGCGCCGAACATGCTGAGGCGGATGTTGGTGTAGAACTGCTCGAGGAAATGGGTCGCAATCAGCGTCGCCTTCTCCGCCCCGACCACGCGGACATAGGGTTCGGTCAGCACGTTGTAGATCGTGCGGGAAAAATAGAAGCAGACCAGGAAGGCGGCGAAGAAAGCGTAGAGGGACCGGATGAGCCGCGCGCGAAGCTCGATCAGGTGGTCCATCAACGGCGCCTTGGTGGCGTCGATGTCCTCCTGGCTCATTCGGCTGCGCTCTGCTCGGGGGCGGGGCGTTCGATTTCGGCAGGCAGATCCATTCGGCGGCGCCTGAGCGTTCAGCGCGACCTCGGACGTTCCCGCCTCGTGCGGCGCGCCGGCGCCCGGCTCGCCTCGTCGCGGATCGTCGCGGAGGCGTCGAACGAGCCGTCGGCCCTGGACTTCTCGTTCAGCGCCTCGAGCTCCCTGCGGACGTCTTCCAGGTCCGCCCCGACGGCGACCGCGTCGGCGGGGCGGTTCGAGCGCATTGAGCGCAACTTCGGACGCCCCGATGTCGTGCGGCGCGGCGGCCTTCGTCACCTCGTCGCGGATCATCGCCGCGGGGTCGAAGGAAGCGTCGACCTTCGCCTTCTCGTTGAGCGCCTCGAGCTCCTTGCGGACGGTGTCGAGGTCGGCCTCGCGCATCGCGTCCATGAACTGGCCCTGGAACTCCGCCGCCATGCGGCGCATCTTGCCGACTGCCTGTCCCACGGTGCGCATCACGCGAGGGAGATCCTTGGGCGGGATCACCGCGAGCGCGACGATCGCCACCACCATCAGCTTGCCTATGTCGAAGTCGAACATCGGGAATCCGGCCAAACGAGCGTCGGGGCCGCGCGCATGCGCATCCCCGTGTCGGAAGCGTCAATCAGGACGCGCTCAGCCGACCTTGTGAACGTCGTTGGCGTCGACTCCGACCCGGCTGTCGATCGAGCGCGGCGGACTTGCCGGGGAGGCGCCGGGGCGGCCTTCTCGTCGTCATCGTCGGCAAGGCCTTTCTTGAACGATTTCACCCCTTTGGCGACGTCGCCCATGATGTCCGAGATCTTGCCCTTGCCGCCGAACAGCAGGAGCGCGACCGCTCCGAACAACATCCAGTGCCAAATGCTGAAGCTACCCATGGCCGTCTTCCCGATACGCTGGCGCCGCCCGGCGCAAGGCGAGCCGGCGGCGCGATCTTCGTTGATCGCGAACGTAAGCGCGGGTCAAGGCAAAAACAAGCGTGCCCGGCGCGCGGGTGCGTCGACGCAGGCCGGGCAGATTTGTCTTGCAACCCTCTCCCGCCCCGCAACATGATCCGCCCCACAAGGATAAACCCATGACCCAGACCGCCAAACGCCTCTCCGAACTCGGGATCGTCCTGCCGAAACCGGCAGCCCCGGTCGCCAATTACGTCCCCACCGTCACGACCGGCGGCGCATCGCTGGGGACGCCGTCCCTATTGTTCGTTTCAGGCCAGTTGCCGCTCGGGCCGGATGGCGCGCTCGAGGAGCGCCACAAGGGCAAGCTCGGCCCGGATTCGCCGATCGAGCCGGCGCGCGAGGCGGCGCAGCGCTGCGCGATCAACATCCTCGCCCAGGCGCAGGCCGCGCTCGACGATCTCGACCGGGTGGTGCGGCTGGTGCGGCTCGGCGGCTTCTTCAATGTCGCGTCCTCCTTCGACGCCCTGCCCCAGGCGATGAATGGCGCCTCGGACCTGATGGCGGAGGTGTTCGGCGAACGCGGCCGCCACGCCCGCACCACCGTCGGCGTGGCCCACCTGCCCTTGAACGCGCTGGCCGAGATCGAGGCTCTGTTCGAGATCTCGAATTGAGGCAGCCGAACGCGCCCGCCTGGCTGACCGGGCGCCCGATCGCCCATCGCGGCCTGCACGACGCGGCGAAGGGGGTGATCGAGAACACGCTCGCGGCGGCCGAGGCGGCGATCGCGGAAAGCTTCGCCATCGAATGTGACGTCCAGATGAGCGCCGACGGCGAGGTGTTCGTCTTTCACGACGATGCGCTCGACCGCCTGACCAACGCGACTGGCCTCATGATCGACAAGAGCGCAGCGGAAATTCGGCGCGCCCGCATTGCGGGCTCGGACGAGTCCCCGCCGACCTTCGCCCGGTTCCTCGCCCTCGTCGCCGGCCGGACGCCGATCGTCTGCGAGCTGAAAAGCCGGTTCGACCGCGACTTCCGCCCCGGCGACCGGATCGCCGCCCTCGCGGCCGCCTACGACGGCCCGCTCGCCCTGAAGAGCTTCGACCCGGACCTTGTCGCCTATCTCCGCCTGCGCTGGCCGAAGCTCGGGCCTCCGGGGCGCCCCTGCCCGATCGGCGTCGTCGCCGAGGCCTCTTACGACGGCCTCGAATGGGACTTTTTGACCGACGAGCAGAAGCGCCAGTTCGCCGACTGGGAGGAGCTCATGTGCGCCCGGCCCGATTTCGTGTCGTTCAATGTCGACGACCTGCCGCACAAGACGCCGTTCTTCATGAAGGAGTTGCACCACCTGCCGATCTTGACCTGGACGGTGCGCACCGCCGCCCAGCGCGAGGCGGCGGGCAAATGGGCCGACCAGATCGTGTTCGAGGGCGCGGGGCGGCCGTAAGCCGTCAGTTCCGAACGGGCGCAACGCTTGCGCCGCCCGCCGGTAGCAAGGACGACCGCACGACCGGAATCGAACTGGAGGTACGCGTGAAACCAGCCGTTGCGGCTTTGCTGACCGCATCCGTCGCCGGCGCGCCGGCTCACGCCGAGCCTTATCTCAATTTCGACTGCGCCGATGGATCGACGATCTCGCTCATCGTCCAGAAATCGGGAACCGGGCTCGTGATGGTCGACGGGGGCGCCGCCGCGCCGATTGGGACTGACGATCGCACGCCGCGGCTGCCAGCGAGCCGCCCGCCCCAACACTAGAGGCAAACGAAAAGGACGGGGAGAAAGCACTCTCCCTGTCCTTTCAGTTTCACGACAAGAAATGTCTGCGGCCTATAGCCTTAACTCAAACCCCGCGACCGCTTAATCAGGGCATTGGCGCGGCCCAAACCTCGCTTTCGTCTAGCGCCTGCCAGCGAGGACAGTCTAGCGTCTCGCTAGCAACGCTGATGCTGCGCCGTCTTGACTATAGAGTCAATTCCGCTGACGGCGCGTCACGCGGAATTCGCATTGCTGTTGCAAACCTGCCACATTGGCGCGGTTGAGGCCGGATAACAACGACGGCGGGTCGAAGGACGTTCCGGCTTTGACATCAAGATGTCTCGTCGGTAGCATCATCGCATGCGCACGACGCTCACCCTCGATGACGATGTCGCGGCGAAGCTCAAAGCGGAATCGCGTCGAGCCGGCAAGCCTTTCAAGGAGATCGTCAACGACACGCTGCGGAGCGGATTGGCGAGCCGGCGCGCCGGTCCTCGCCCGCCCTTCAAGGTCGCTGTCCGCGATCTCGGCGAAGTCAAACCCGGACTTTCCCTCGACGACGTCGCCGGGCTCATCGAACAGATCGAAGGCCCGCTGCATCGATGATCCTGGTCGACGCGAACCTGCTGCTCTACGCCTATCATCCGCGGGCGGAGCAGCACGAGAAAAGCCGGGCCTGGCTCGAGGCGGCGCTGTCCGGCCCCGAACTTGTTCGCTTCGCGTGGCTGACGCTGTGGGCTTTCCTGAGAATCTCCACCTCTCCCCGCGTGTTCGAGCGCCCGCTTTCGCCCTCGGAGGCTGGGACGGCGATCTCCTCGTGGCTTGCGCAGCCGACCGTGGGCGTCGCCGAGCCGAGCGACCGCCACTGGGACATCCTGCGCGGTTTGGTCCATGGCGGCCAGGCCTCCGGCCCGCTCGTTATGGACGCCGCGCTCGCCGCAATCGCGATCGAACATGGCGCGACCCTTTGCACGACGGACCGCGATTTCGCGCGGTTTCCGGGCCTCAAATGGTCCAACCCGCTCCTCGGGTCGCAATTCGATGTGACCCGGGCTGCGCGCGGAAAGGCGAAGGGAGAAGAAGATGATTCCGTTCGACGCCATTCGCGCCCGCGCCGAGGCGCGCAAAGGCGGCGCCGAGGCGCTCGTCCGCCTCCTGCCGCCGAGGCCGGACCCGAAGGCGCTCGCCGCGCTCCCGGACGACCGCGTGCTGGCGGAAATGACGAAGCGGGTCTTTAGCGCGGGCTTCGCCTGGAGCGTGATCGAGGCGAAATGGCCGGGCTTCGAGGAGGCCTTCCTCGGCTTCGAGCCGGCGCGGCTCCTGTTCGAGCCGGACGAGTTCTGGGAGGGCCTTGCGCGCGACACGCGCATCGTGCGCAACGCGGCGAAGATCCTTTCCGTCAGGAAGAACGCCCGCTTCGTCAGCGACATCGCCAAGGAGCATGGCGGGTTTCGGCGCGTTCCTGGCGAATTGGCCGTCCTCCGACCAGGTCGGCCTGCTCGAACTTCTGGCGAAACGGGGCGACCGGCTCGGCGGGAACACCGGCCAGATGTTCTTGAGATTCCTCGGCTGGGACGGTTTTTCCGCGTCGAAGGACGTCGTCGCCTGCCTGCGCGACGCCGGCCTCGATATCGCCGAGGAGGTGAAGTCGAAGCGCGACCTGAAGCTCATGCAGGAGCAGTTCAACGCCTGGGCGAAAGAGACCAGCCTGCCCTACGCACATCTCTCGCGCATCTGCGCGATGTCGATCGGGGAGAATTATTCGGCGCGCGACATCGAGCGGCGCGGTCAGGGCGCCGGGTGACGGAGCGATCCAACGTCGCGCGTCCCCGTTTCCCAATCTTGCGACAATATTAATCACAGACTCATCACCGGAACTTTCGGCAAATTTCGCCAAATGGCGGAAAAGCCGGAACTCTGGCTCCTCTGACGATCCCGGTACGCGGAAATCGACCGCGGCGGAGCCGCCGGGGCCGGGCCGGCGATTTCGTGAGGCGTTCGCCTTCACCCGACGGGTGCTGCGACGAAGGCGACGCCAAAGTGTTTGAAGTGTCGCACATTGGCGGTGACGACCGTCAAGTCGTGGACGAAGGCCGTCGCTGCGATGGCGGCGTCTTCGAAACCCGGGGCCGCTCCACACGCCGCCGCCCGATCGAGCATGCGCCCGGCCTCGAGCGCCGCGTCGGAAGCGAGCGCGAGGGTTCTCGACTGATAAAGTTCGAGAATTGCGCTGAGCCAATGCGATAGATCGGCCGCGCGCTTCGTAGCGCCCTTGCGTTCGAGACGGGAAACGCCAGCCTGTATCTCCGCCAACGTGATGACGGAAAGATACAGGCTCTCATCGTGCTCGCGCAGCCAGGCGCGGAAAGCCGCGCCGCTGGACCTTCCAGAGTCTGCCCGGCGCGGCCTGCGGCGCCAGCATCGACAGGACATTCGTATCGAGCAGGTATCCTGCCGTCATTCGAACCCCGGATCGCGCATGACCCGCGCCGGGCGCCTTTTCGGCAGGTCTTCCGGCTCGAGCAGCGGAACCGCGAGCAAGAGATCGGCGAAGGACGGAACCCGTGTTTTGAGCCTTGTCCACTCGGCGTGCGAAAGAACCACGGCGGCGGGCCTGCCGCGTTTTGTGATCGTCGTTGGCTGACCCTTCTCCGCCGCCTCGACGACCGCGGACAAGGTCGCCTTGGCCTCCCGAAGCTGAACTTCTTTCATTGCGCGACCCTCGTGACTACAATGTCTATTGTAGTCCGAATGAGCTTGGGCGCAAAGCGGAGAAATCTGTCGACGCCTCGGGAATGGCGCCCACACTTCTAAACTGGCGGAGCGGCCGAGCCTTTTTCCTTTGGATCGTCGCGCTTCCGAGTCTTCGCCTCCGCCAACTCATGCTAAGCGGCGGGATGCTCGCGAGTCCCCGCCCTCCCCGATGACGCCCCAGGACTTCATCCGCAAATGGAAGCCGGTCGCGCTGACCGAACGGGCGACCGCGCAGGAGCATTTCATCGACCTTTGCCGGCTGTTCGACCACCCCACCCCGGTCGAAGACGATCCGGTCGGCGACCATTTTGCGTTCGAGAAGGGCGCGCCCAAGACCGGCGGCGGCGAGGGCTGGGCGGACGTTTGGAAGAAGGGCTCTTTCGCCTGGGAATACAAAAAGAAGAAACGCGATCTCGACAAGGCGCTCGAACAATTGACCCGCTATGCGGCGGCGCTGGAAAACCCGCCGCTGCATGTCGCCTGCGACACGCATCATTTTCCGCATCGAGACGCGCTGGACCAACGAAGCGCCGGCGAAGTACGATATTCGACCTCGAGGACCTCGCCGAGCCGGTCAATCTCGCCCGCCTGCGCGCCGTTTTTCACAACCCGGAGGAACTGCGCTCGGGCCGCACGCGCGAAAAACTGACCAAGGAGGCGGCGGACAAGTTCCAGGCGATTTCGGACCGGCTGCAACACCGGAACCCGGACCGGGAGGCGGTGGCGCATTTCGTCAACCAGCTCGTCTTCTGTTTCTTCGCCGACAGCGTGAAGCTGCTGCCCGAAGGCCTGTGGCGGAAGCTGCTGCGAGCGGCCGAGCGCAAGCCCGAACAGTCGAAGGCGTATCTGGCTCGTCTGTTCGACGACATGGCCAAGGGGGGCGACCTCGATTTCGAGACCATTCTCGAATTCGACGGCGGCCTGTTCGACGGCCGGCCGCCGCTCGGGCTGGAGTTCGGCGAAATCGGCCTCCTGTTCGCCGCCGCGAGCCTCGACTGGAGCCTGATCGACCCGACCATTTTCGGCACGCTGTTCGAGCGCTTTCTCGATCCGGACAAGCGGGCGCAGATCGGCGCGCATTACACCGATCCGGAAAAGATCATGAAGATCGTCGAGCCGGTCGTTCTGCGGCCGCTGCGGGCCGAGTGGGAGGCCGTGCGGGCGGAAATCGAGGCGATCATGGCGCCCGCTGCTCGAAGCTTCGGGCGGCGTCGGCAAGACCGCGAGCGCGCGAACTGACCAAGCGTTTCGAGGCAGCGCGCGCCAAGGCGGAAACCAAACGCGACGCCTTCATCGACCGGCTCTGCGGCTTGCGCATTCTCGACCCGGCCTGCGGCTCGGGCAACTTCCTCTATCTCGCGCTTCAGGGCGTCAAGGACATCGAATGGCGCGCCATTCTCGATTGCGAGACGCTCGGCCTCGGCATGGCGGTGCCGCGCGTCGGCCCGGAAATTCTCCACGGCATCGAGATCAACCCCTTCGCCGCCGAGCTCGCGCGCACCACCATCTGGATCGGCGACATCCAGTGGCGGGTGAAGAACGCCATCCACCATCACCCGCGCCCGGTGCTGCGCAAGCTCGATTCGATCGAATGCCGCGATGCGCTGCTGACGCCGGACGGCAAGGGCGGGTTCGTGGAAGCCGAATGGCCGGAGGCCGATTTCATCATCGGCAACCCGCCGTTTCTGGGCGGAAAGCTGATGCGGCGCGGGCTCGGCGACGCGACCGTCGAGACGCTGTTCGAGGTCTATGAGGCCGCGTTCCCGCCGAGGCGGACCTCGTCTGCTACTGGTTCGCCAAGGCTTGGGAGGCGATGCGAGGCGGGCCGCGCAAAGCGCGTCGGGCCTCGTCGCGACCAACTCCATTCGCGGCGGCGCGAACCGCAAAGTGCTGGAGCCGATCGCCGAGGCAGGCGCGATCTTCGAGGCGTGGAGCGACGAGCCCTGGACGATCGACGGCGCGGCGGTGCGGGTGTCGTTGGTGTGTTTCGGCGATGGTCGAAGACGACGCCGCGCCTGGATCGGCGAGCCGTCGAGCAGGATTCACGCTGATCTGTCCGCGGAAGCGTCGAACCTGCCGACAATCGTTGCCGCTCATGGAGAATGCTACGCGTCGCCTTCATGGGCGACACCAAAGGCGGGGCCTTTGACATCGACGGGCGAATCGCCCGCGCATGGCTGTCCGAACCGCTCAACGCCGAATGGCAGGCCCAACAGCGATGTCTCTGCGCCTTGGGTCAACGGACTCGACCTCACGCGCCGCCCCCGCGACATGTGGATCATCGATTTTGGCTGGACGATCAGCCGAGAGCGAAGCGGCGCTCTATGAAGCGCCATTCGCATGCGTTCTCGAAAAGGTGAAGCCCGAACGCGACGGCAATCGCCGGGCTGCCTATCGCGACAACTGGTGGCGACACGTCGAGCCTCGTCCTGCGATGTGGGCGGCCCTGGATAGGCTGGAAGGCTCGCTCGACCAGGTCGACTGGCGCGTCACGGAGACGGCGAAGGTTCGCGGTACATCGCAACGCCAACGTGTCGCGAAACATCGGATCTTTGTCTGGATTGACGGAGCACTTTGCCCAGACCACCAGCTCATCGCCATCGCCCGCGACGACGACACGACCTTCGGCATCCTGCATTCCCGCTTCCACGAAGCGTGGTCGCTGCGCCTCGGCACCTGGCTCGGCGTCGGCAACGATCCCCGCTACACCCCGACCACCACCTTCGAGACCTTTCCCTTCCCCGAGGGCCTGACGCCCAACATCCCGGCTGCTGACTATGCCGACGATCCGCGCGCCCAGCGCATCGCCGCGGCGGCGAAAAAGCTCGACGACCTGCGGCGCGCCTGGCTCAACCCGCCCGATCTCGTCGACATCGTGCCCGAAATCACCCCGACCGCCGCGCCGGGCGAGGCGCCGCGCCGCTATCCCGACCGCATCCTGCCGAAGACCGCCGAGGCGGCGGTCAAGCTCAAGGAACGGACGCTGACCAACCTCTACAACCAGCGCCCGCGCTGGCTCGCCGACGCGCACGAGGCGCTCGACCGCGCCGTCGCCGCCGCCTACGGCTGGCCCGAGGACATTGCGACCGACGACGCCCTCGCCCGCCTGCTCGCCCTCAATCTCGAGCGGACGAGCGCGCGGTAGCCCTCGCCGAGGATCCGCGCCGGGTATCGATGGACTGCGGCCTTCCAGCGACATGGTTCCGGATTGTTCTGCTTGACGTGATGTAGTTTATAGACTACATTCGATTTCGATGGCCCTCGATCTCCGGGAAACGGAAACCTTTCGGTTGTGGAACGAGCGGCTCCGGGACCGGCTAGCGGGAACGATCATTGCGGCCAGGCTTTTGCGGTTGGCCGAAGGTCTGCCCGAGGACGTCGCTCCGATTGGCGATGGAGTCAGCGAACTCAGGATTCACACCGGTCCGGGCTACCGGGTCTATTTCCAGAGGCGCGGCGCCGTCCTCGCCCATGTTGCTGTGCGGCGGCGACAAGTCGACTCAGGCGCGCGACATCGCGACGGCGAAACGGCTGGCCAAAGAATGGAGCGACAGCGGTGACTGAGAAATTGACGGCTTACGATCCCGCCGCTGCTCTCGTTGACGACGACGAAGTCGCCGCTTTCTTGGCCGACGCCCTTCAAACCGGCGACGTTGCGTTCATCGCCAAGTCGCTGGGCGTCGTCGCGCGCGCCAAGGGCATGGCCGAGATAGCCAGGCAGACCGGTCTTTCCCGCGAGCAGCTCTACCGCTCGTTCAGCGTCGACGGCAATCCGACGTTGAAAACGACGCTCGCTGTCATGAAAGCGCTGGGCGTCGATCTGACCGCGAAAGTTCATTCGGCGGCGTGAGCGGGGTTGCATTCACCCAATGGGCGGGGAGACGAAGGGGACGCCGGGAGGAGCTCGACCGTTTCCACAACACACAGGCCACGGGCCAGTTAAGGGATCAACACGATCACTCCTCCTTGAAGCCGTACTCGGGAACACCCTGTTCAGCGCCATAATATTTGTACGGCAGGAACTTGCCGGACATCACGATCTGCACGCGGTCTCCCTTCGGGTGGGCGAGGCGCTCGAGTGTGAGATCGAAGTCGATCGCCGACATGATCCCATCGCCGAACTCCTCCTCGATCAGCGCCTTCAGCGCCGCGCCGTTGACCATGACCAGCTCATGGAAGCGGTAGAGGAGCGGATCGGTCGGCGGCATCGGCGCGCCGCGCGAGCTGCCCTCGCTTCATCGGTTCTGTCCTCGCAATTGTCTGCGGCGGTCGCAGCGCAACCGGCTTTGGCCGCCGCGAGCGCATTGTCGCGTCGCCGGATTCCCGTTGTCAAACGACGGCCCTGTCCGGCAGGCGCCGTGAGCGGCGAACACCGCGACGGGCACGGCGCATGACAACCCTTCGTTCTGCAGCTCGGCTTGATCGTTTCTGCATAATCATATGATACTTCATAATATTTGCAATTTCTTGCGCCTTTCCGCCAGCGCCGATTATACATTTTTATAGAGTTGTATCGAGCGTCGAATTATGGCGCTTGCGCCCGGTTGTCGCGGCGACGCTAAGCGGGGTCGCAACCTTTTGAAAACATTGATCGCCGCCGCTATGCCGGCGCTAAACCGACGCGAGGCGCGAACACCCCGCCCGGCCCCTACGGCCCCGCCTCCGCCACGTCGACCACCCGGAGCTGCGCCCGCTCGCGCCCGCCGTAGCGGTTGACCGCGAGCGTGCCGGCGAGGTGGATCGGCGCTCCCTTGAGGCGCACCAGCGCGTCGCCGAGCTTTTTGCCGACCGAGCGGAAGGCCATCGCCTCGACGGTCGAGCCGTCGCCGGCGGCGGCGCGCACCCGCAGATGGTCGGCGCCGACCGGCATGACGTCGATCAGGCGATGGCGGGGCAGGACGAACAAAGGCTCCGGATTGCCCGAGCCGAACGGGCCGGCCGCCTCGAGCTTGTGGGCGAAGTCGGGCGTCGCGGCGGCGGCGGTCATCGCCGCGTCGACCGAGAGGCTCGCCTCGGCCCGGGCGCGCGCGACCGGCTCGGAAAGCCGCTCTTCGAGATAGGCGCGCCATTCGCCGAGCCGGCGCCTGTCGATCGTCACGCCCGCCGCCATCGCGTGGCCGCCGCCCTTGACGATCAGGCCCGCCTCGACCGCGGCGCGGACCGCCTTGCCGAGATCGACGCCGGCGATCGACCGGCCGGACCCGGTCGCGTATCCGCCGGCGAAGGTCAGCGCGAAGGCCGGCCGGTCGAACCGTTCCTTGAGCCGCGCGGCGAGGATCCCGACGACGCCCGCCGGCCAGTTCTCGCCCGCCACCACCACCGTGGCGCCCCGTTCCTCGAGCCCGAGCGAGGCCAGCGCTTCGGCCTCGGCTTCCGCCAGCGCGGCGATTTCGATCTGCTGGCGGGCGCGGTTCAGTCGGTCAAGCTCGGCGGCGATCTCCCGCGCTTCGATATCGTCCGCGGTCGTCAGGAGGCGCGCGCCCAGCGCCGCGTCGCCGATCCGGCCGCCGGCGTTGATCCGCGGGCCGATCAGGAAGGCGAGATGATAGGGCCGCGGCGGTCCGTCCGCCCCCGCGACGTCGAACAGGGCGGCAAGCCCGGGGCGGCCGCGCTGGCGCATGACCTGCAGCCCCTTGACGACGAAGGCGCGGTTGAGACCGGTCAGCGGCACGACGTCGGCGACCGTCGCGAGCGCCACGAGATCGAGCGCGGCGAGGAGGTCCGGCGCCTTGCGCCCGTTCCAGAAGCCCGCTTCGCGCAAAGCCCGGTTCAGCGCCACCAGCGCCATGAACACCACCCCCGCAGCCGACAGATGGCAGAGGCCCGAGAGGTCGTCCGCCCGGTTCGGATCGACCAGCGCGAGCGCCTTAGGCAGCGTCTCGGGCGCCTGGTGGTGGTCGAACACGATCACGTCGAGGCCGAGCCGCGCCGCGGTGTCGAACGGCTCGTGGCTCACCGCCCCGCAGTCGACGGTGACGACGAGCCTCGCGCCGCGCGCGGCGAAACTCTCGATCGCCTCGGCGTTGGGGCCGTAGCCTTCGGTGACGCGGTCCGGAATATGGACGATCGTCTCGCAACCGCACGCGACGAGATACTGGCTCAGCAGCGCCGCGCTGCAGGCGCCGTCGACGTCGTAATCTCCGAAGATCGCGACCCGCTCCCCCCGCATGGCGGCGGCGGCAAGGCGGACGGTCGCCGCCTCCATGTCGCGCATGATGAAAGGGTCGGGCATCAGGTCGCGCAGCGTCGGGTCGAGATAGCGGTCGACCGCCTCCGGCGCGACGCCCCGACCGGCGAGAACCCGGG
Source organism: uncultured Alphaproteobacteria bacterium (assembly GCA_963741405.1). GTDB lineage: Bacteria > Pseudomonadota > Alphaproteobacteria > Rhizobiales > Beijerinckiaceae > Roseiarcus. Next base: position 178,989 of record CAVUHX010000039.1, on the reverse strand, counting down.
CGAGCAGTTCGTCGTGGCCGCCGACCTGGGTAATGGCGAGCGCGCGCGCCTCTCCGGCCCCGTCGAGCCGCGCCCGCCACGGCCGGCCGAGCGCCGAGCGCTCGATATCGAGGAAATAGCCGGACGCCGTCACGCTCGCGCACCTTCACCTGCGGGTGCGGGTGCGTGCCCCGCCCTACCCCGCGAATCGCCTCACCGCCGCCCCGCCGAAGAACACCATGCCAGAGAGCGCGGTGATCCAGAAGCTGGTCGGCCAGTCGGTATAGTAGGCGAGGGTCAGTCCTCCCCAGGCTTCTGCGAGCGCCAGTCCGGCGGAGAGGAGAACGGCGAGGGACAGGCGGCGGGTGAGATTCATCGCCGCTGCAGCCGGACCGACCATCAGCGTGAACACCAGAAGGACGCCGACGATCTGAGCGCATTCGGCGACCGCGATCGCCACGATCGCCAGGAAGGCCGCCGAAACGAAGCGCAGCGGCACGCCCCGCGCTTCGGCGAGCTCCGGCTGGAGCGAAGCGAAGACGAGCGGCCGCCCGATCAGCGCCAGCGCCGCGAGGCTTACGAGCGCGAGCGCGAACAGCTGGATGAGCGCCGACGAATTGACGCCGAGCACGTTGCCGAACAGGAGCGCCGCCGCCTGCGTCGCGGCGGAAGTGTAGAAATGCAGGAAGAGGAGGCCGAGGCCGAGCGCGAGCGACAGCATCATGCCGATCGCCACGTCCCGTTCGGCGAGTTTTTCGCCGAACAGGCCCATGCCGACGCCGGTCACCAGAGTGAAACCGACCAGCCCGGCGAAGGGCGACAGCCCGAACAGGATCGCGCCGGTCGCGCCGGTGAAGCCGACGTGAGACAGGGCGTGTCCGGCGAAGGTCTGGCCGCGCAGGACGAGGAAAAAGCCGACCGCTCCTGCAAGTACGGCGGCGATGCCCGAAGCGGCGAAGGCCGTGCGCATGAAGTCGTAGTCAAGCATGGGCGCCGTCGTGGTCGTGCGCATGGCCGTGGGCGTCGTCGTGACGGTGCGCCTCGCGCTCGACCTCCACGTCGCCCGCCATCACGAAATAGCGGCCCTTCGCCTGCACGACCTCGATCTCCGTCCCGTAAAGGCGCGACAGCACCGGGCCGGTGACCACTTCCTCGACGGGACCGATCACCGCCGCGCCCGCCCCGAGATAGAGGACGCGGTCGATCGCATTGACCAGCGGGTTAAGCTCATGCGCGCTGAACAGGATCGCGACCTTGAGATCGTCGCAGACGCGCCGCGCGATCTCGACCACGCTCTTCTGGTGCGCCGGATCGAGCGAGATCAGCGGCTCGTCGAGCAGGAGCAGGCGGGGCCGGCCGAGCAGCGCCTGGCTGAGCAGCACCCGCTGCCGCTCTCCGCCCGACAATTCGCCGATCGATCGCGTCGCCAGATCGCGCGCCCCGACCTCGTCGAGCGCCCAGTCGATCTCGCGCCGCATCGCCCTGTTGAGTCGGGCGAAGCCGAAGCGGCGGCCGATCGCCGCGCTTGCCACGACGTCCCAGCCGGTCAGCCTCAGCCCCGCGACTGCGCCCCGGTTCTGCGGCATGTAGCCGATCGCCGGGTTGCCGCGGCTAACGGCCCTGTCGAGCACGCGGATCTGGCCCGAAGCCAGGGGAACGAGGCCGAGCGCGGCGCGCATGAGCGTCGTCTTGCCGGCGCCGTTCGCGCCGAGCATGCCGACGAACTCGCCCTCTTCGACCGCGAAACTCGCCGCCGAGAGAATCGTCCGGCGACCCAGGATGATCGTCGTATCGTCGAAGCAAAGCGCGGTCACTGGGTCGGGCCGAGCGCTGTATCGAGCGCGTTGAGCTGCCCCAGCATCCAGTCGCGATAAGCCGAATTCGCGGGCTCGGTCTCGGACACGCCGACCACCGGGATCCCGTTGTCCCTGGCCATCTGCACCAGCCGCTGCACCGCAGGGTCGCTCGCCTGCTTGTTGTACAGCATGGCCTTCACCTTGTGGCCCTTGAGGTCGTCCTCGAACGCCGCCATTTCCGAAGCGGTCGGCTCGGCGTTGTTCATCACGGCAAGCGCGAATTTTTCGTTGCGAACCTCGAGCCCGATCAAACCCGCCTGATAGCCGAACACTGGCTCGGAGGCGGTGACCGGCTCTCCGGCGTAGGATTTGCGCATCGCGGCGATCTTGTCGTCGAGGGGCTTCAGCGAATTGAGGAACTTCGCCTCGCCCTGCTCATAGTCGGCCTTGTGCGCCGGGTCGATCGCAACGAGATCGGCGAGGAGCGCCTTCGCCGCGGCCTTCATGGCAGCGGGATCGTACCACAGGTGCGGATTGTCGCCGGGCTTGCGGCCGACCAGCGCGCCGACGACGATTTCCTTGCGGCCGGGTGCCTTGTGGGCGCTGAGCAGCTTATTAATCCAGGGGTCATAGTCGACGCCGTTGACGATGACGACCCTAGCGTCTGTCAGGTTCCTGGCGGTTTGCGGGCTCGCCTCGAAAAGGTGCGGGTCGTCGTCTGGATTGCTCAGGATGCTCGTCACCGCGACATTCGCGCCGCCGATCTGGCGCGCGAGGTCGCCATAGAAGTTTTCCGCCGCTACGATCTTGATCGGATCGGCGAGGGCCGTCGCGGTCGAAGCCCAAAACGGCGCCGCCGCGAGCGCCGCCGCCAATAGAATCAAGCATCTGGACATCCGCATCCCTGGTTGCGCCTGCGGCCGTCGATGTTATGTTATAATGGTGCAGGATGGGCTCCTGTCAAGATCCAGGCCGACTGGGCTTCGATCATGCTAATCGGTTTGGGTCTCTCGAGGTGAAGATGGCGAAGGCATGCGAGTGCGAACACGATCCGGCGACCTGGGTGGCGCGGGTCCAGCTTGCCTGCCTGCGTCAGGGCTTCCATCTGACGCCGCTTCGCCGGCGGGTGCTCGACATTTTCAGCGACAGCTCGGCCCCTCTCGGCGCTTATGCGATCCTGGAAGAGCTCTCTCGCCGGGAGAGGAAGCAGGTCGCCCCGCCCACGGTTTACCGGACGCTCGACTTCTTCCTCGAACGCGGCTTCGTGCACAAGATCGAGAGCATGAACGCCTTCGCGCCCTGCGAGCATCTCGGCCACGCCCACCATGGCATGCTCTTGATTTGCGAGGCCTGCGGACGGAGCGAGGAGATCGAGGATTCCGAGGTGATGAGCGTGATCGGGGGTTCGGCGAGGGCCGCTGGTTTCGTCCTCCGCCGGGTGGTCACGGAGGCGCAGGGCCTGTGTCGGCGCTGCGCGGAGGCGCGGGAGACGGCGCCGGCTTCCTAGCGGCGACGCATGGCTGAGAAGAAGGAAAGAAACGCTTGTCCTATTTTTTCGTGAGTTTGCCGCTCTGGCAGCTGATCGCGCTAATCGTCGTCCTCCCGACGGCGATCGCGATGGTTGCACAGACGCCTATTCACCGGTGGGTCGGCGTCGAGCGGCTGGTGCAGAACAATGAGATTGCCGGCTTCAAGTTCGCGACCGTCGGCGTGATCTATGCCGTGCTGCTCGCTTTCACGGTGATCGTGGTCTGGGAGAAGTTCAGCGCGGCCGAAAACGCTGCAGACTAGGAGGCGGCGTCGATCTCGGCGCTTTTGCAATATGCGCAGGGAAAGGAGCCGCAGGCGGTCGCGCTGCGGACCGCTGTGGCCGACTATGCGAAGAGCGCGATCGAAGAGGAATGGCCAGCCATGGCTCGAGAATCCGAGAGCCATGCCACAACTCGCGCGCTCAACGTCGCCTATTCGACGGCTCTTGCGCTCGGCGCGGCAGGATCGCGGGAGACCGCCGACATGGCCGAAGTGTTCAACCAGATCGACAATATCACTTCCGCCCGCCGCGTTCGGCTCCATCTCGCGACCGGCCTCGTCCCCGGCGTCGTATGGGCCGCGCTCTTCGCCGGCGCGCTTCTCACCGTGGCCTTCACCCTGTTCCATGACTGGCGTTCTGTCGGCCCTGGTCACGCTCGGACTCGTAGTCATTATTTCGATCGACCACCCCTTCACCGGTCCGGTCCGCGTGCGGCCCGATCCCCTCGAGGCCGTACTGGTCGACGCGGGATGAACGCTAGCGGCCCCCCAATGGAGGGCGGCTTGGCTCAATCAATAGCAGACATTTACCATTTGGCTGCCGAGATAGGCGCCGTTCAGGCCATAGATCGGCTGGTATTTAGCGGCGTCACGCGAGGATCCGAAAATCCTTCGGGTTGATGACGCGGAAATTGTCGGTGATGGTCGACGAGAACTCGTCGAACCGGCTCGGCACGGTTTTGCGCAGGAATCCCAGCACGGCTTCGGCGAAGTCGCGGAATTTGGCGTAGCACCTGTTGTGGGTGACGTTCTCGTGCATCACTTTCCACAGCCGCTCGATCGGGTTGAGGTGCGGGCAGTAGGGCGGCACGAAATGCAGGACGATGGGCCTTCCTGGCCGTTGCAGCCAGTCCTGGACGACTTTGGCATGGTGGTAGCGGGCGTTGTCGAGGAAAACATGGATGCGGCTCATCGTCGAATTGGCGCGCTCCAGCGCCTCGAACAGGGCGATGGTGCTTGCTGCGTCGACGGTCTGGACGTCCATGATGCAGGTCTGCCGGTCCCGCCCGGACGCCGCGGGAAGCGCGCAGCGCTGTCCGCGCGGCAGCCAGCGTCCAGCGGGCTTGGCCTGGTGGGTCGGATGGACGGCGTCGACGTAGACGACCGTCTCGTCCGGGCTGAGCGAGTTGTGCAAGTCCTCATGCGCGTCGATGAACTTTTGCTGGGTTTCCACGTCGATCTTGCCGGGCACGGATTCCGGCTTCTTCCAGTCGAAGCCGATGCGGTTCATCAGCTTGATCAGTCCTGATTTGCCATATTCGATGCCGAATTGGCTGCGGGTGAACTGCCCGACCTCGACGGTCGAGGCCGGCAGAACCTCCGTCGCCCAGGCGCGAAGCTCGTCGAACTGGAGGGGCGACAACGCGCCGGTTCCGCCCTTGAGATCGAACAGGACGAGTTCTTCGACTCCACCTTCGTTGAAGGCCTTGAGCCAAGCGCGGATGGTCGAATTGTCGATGAACAGCGCCTCGGCGACCTCGGTCGTAAGACCAGCCCTTGCTGAGTAGAAGGATCGCGTTCGCCCGGCGGGCGATGCGATGCTCCTCCAGCCCGTCCCTGGCGATCTTCACCAGGTCGGCCCGATCCGAAGGGCTGAGGAAATTGCGGTCCGCCTTCATCCGATGAGTGGAATCGATGATGATTTGGTCAAACGGTTTTCGGAAGCCGGAGGATTCCCGCTATTGGTAGCAGCCGCCATAGCCGTACCCGTAGCCGTAAGGCGCGGCGAGCGCGCCTCCGAGGATGGCGCCGGCCGCGAGGTCGCCCACAATCCCGGGCCCCACCCGCCCCAGCCGCCATGCAAACCGCCGCCGTGCCAACCCCCGCCGCCGTGAAATCCACCGCCGCCAATCCGAAAGGCGGCCTGAGAGGTCGTCGCGGTCGCTCCGACCAGAAGCGCAGCGAGCGACGCCGCGACGATTTTCGTCAATGCTGGACGCATGATATTCTCCCTTTTCCCGCGCCGGACTGGAAGAAACGGTGCCGGAATGAACGCGGGCGTCGGAGTTCGGTTCCATGATTCCACCCGACGTTGAGGTTTCCTAGCCCGACTGGACAATTGCCGCGAAGCGAAAGATTTGTCAGCAAAATCTACGTGTCCGGCCATAACACTGTAAATGTGGGACAACGCGATCGGACCGAGCGACCGAACTAGGGCCTGTCTTCAGTTGACGTGAGAACGGAGTGGAATTGGACGCAGAACGTTTGGTGTTTCGGATACGCGAGGGATTCCCGAATCAGCAAAAGTCTGACTCGTGAGTGGTCGGCCCGAGGAGGGGCTGACCGATGCGACGATATGCACTGCGCGACGACCAGTGGGATCGGATCAAAGACATTCTGCCGGGCCGTGGAGGCCATGTGGGCGGCACGGCGGCGGACAATCACCTGTTCGTCGAAGCCGTTCTCTTCAGGTTTCGCGCCGGCGTCCCTTGGCGTGATCTGCCCGAGCGTTTTGGCGGCTGGAAGATCGTCTATCAGCGCTTCAACCGATGGGCCAAGAGCGGCGTTTTCGAGCGTGTTTTCAGGCTCTTGGCCAGCGATCACGACAACGAATACATGATGATCGACGCCACCATCGTGCGCGCTCACCAGCATAGCGCCGGCGCCAAGAAAAAAGACGGTGCGCAAGCCATCGGCCGATCCCGCGGCGGATTGACCACCAAGATACACGCGCTCGTCGATGCCCTCGGCAATCCTGTCGAGGTGATGCTCAGCCCGGGCCAGGATCACGATCTGACTTGCGCTGAATCTCTCATCGAAGCCGTCGATCCCGGCGCTCTGATCGCCGACAAGGCCTTCGACGCCGACCCCTTCATCGGCGCCCTCAACGCACGAGCGATCACGCCAGTCATCCCATCCAAATCCAATCGAAAAACCCCGCGCCCGTGCGATTTCGCCCTCTACTGCGAACGCAATCTCATTGAGCGCTTCTTCAACAAGCTCAAGCATTTCCGCGCCATCGCCACGCGTTACGACAAGCTCGCCAAGATTTTCCTCGCCGGCGTTCAGCTCGTCTGTGCCGTTATCCTCCTCAACTGAAGACAGGCCCTAACAAAACACATGTCCACACTTCACGATCTCGTGAGATAGATTAGTGTTTTCCGGCGAATGCAGGCTCTAGCCCTGCCCAACAGCCAGATTTACTCGAGACGTTCGCTTCCCGCCACGCCATCACCACCACAGGCCCGGAGTCGCAAGCTCGACCAGCGCCCCATCGGGATCGCGGAAGTAGAGGCTCGTCCCGCCGCGCGGCCATCGATATTCGCCGGCGAGGATGATGCCGCGCGCGCCGAGGCGGCTGCGCCAGGCCTCGTAATCGTCCGCCGCGATCGACAGTGCGAGATGGAGACGCCCGCGCCCATCGTGGCCGGGGATCACGCCGCGCCCGTCGCGGACGTCGTCTTCAGTCGCGCCCGCCTGGAAGACGAGCAGCACATGCCTCGTCGCGACCTCGAACGCGACCAGGCGCGGGCTCTCGACCAGCGCCTTGAAGCCGAACAGGTCGCGATAGAAGGCGGCGGTCCGCCGGAGATCGCCGGCGTAGAGCGACGTCTCGAGCAGTCCCTCGACGGGCGGCGCCGGATCGGACATCGTCCCCTCCTCGTGTTAACTCCGTCGCGTTCATTCTAGGGCCTGTCTTCAGTTGACGTGAGAACGGAGTGGAATTGGACGCAGAACGTTTGGTGTTTCGGATACGCGAGGGATTCCCGAATCAGCAAAAGTCTGACTCGTGAGTGGTCGGCCCGAGGAGGGGCTGACCGATGCGACGATATGCACTGCGCGACGACCAGTGGGATCGGATCAAAGACATTCTGCCGGGCCGTGAAGGCCATGTGGGCGGCACGGCGGCGGACAATCACCTGTTCGTCGAAGCCGTTCTCTTCAGGTTTCGCGCCGGCGTCCCTTGGCGTGATCTGCCCGAGCGTTTTGGCGGCTGGAAGATCGTCTATCAGCGCTTCAACCGATGGGCCAAGAGCGGCGTTTTCGAGCGTGTTTTCAGGCTCTTGGCCAGCGATCACGACAACGAGTACATGATGATCGACGCCACCATCGTGCGCGCTCACCAGCATAGCGCCGGCGCCAAGAAAAAAGACGGTGCGCAAGCCATCGGCCGATCCCGCGGCGGATTGACCACCAAGATACACGCGCTCGTCGATGCCCTCGGCAATCCTGTCGAGGTGATGCTCAGCCCGGGCCAGGATCACGATCTGACTTGCGCTGAATCTCTCATCGAAGCCGTCGATCCCGGCGCTCTGATCGCCGACAAGGCCTTCGACGCCGACCCCTTCATCGGCGCCCTCAACGCACGAGCGATCACGCCAGTCATCCCATCCAAATCCAATCGAAAAACCCCGCGCCCGTGCGATTTCGCCCTCTACTGCGAACGCAATCTCATTGAGCGCTTCTTCAACAAGCTCAAGCATTTCCGCGCCATCGCCACGCGTTACGACAAGCTCGCCAAGATTTTCCTCGCCGGCGTTCAGCTCGTCTGCGCCGCCATTCTCCTCAACTGAAGACAGGCCCTAGTTCATCGATTTTGAGATTCGAATCATATCAGGCTGCCTGGTCGAGCTTATAGGACCAAGAGTGGACGGCGGGGTGTCGATTGAAGTGATCCATGGCGGCCATGATGCGGTCCTTGAGTTCCTGTTTGGATGCGACGCGGATGTGGCGCAGCACCGAGCGGGCGAGCTTGGAGAAGAAACCCTCGACGAGATTGAGCCAGGAGCCATGCTTGGGGGTGAAGACAAAGGTGAAGCGGCCTTCCGGTTGGGCGGCGAGCCAAGCCTTGGTCTCCTTGGAGATGTGCGCCGAATGATTGTCGAGGATCAGCTTGATCGCCGTATGGCTCGGATAGGCGGCGTCGAGGAGCTGGAGGAATTCAATGAATTCGCGGCTGCGGTGGCGGTCCTTGACGAGAGCGTGGACCTGGCCGGTGAGCAGATCAATGCCGGCCAGCAAGCTGACCGTGCCGTGGCGCTTGTACTCGTAGTCGCGCCCGAAGGTCGCATGTCTGCCGGGCTCGGGCGGCAGGTCCGGGGCCGTCGTGGCGATTGCCTGAATGCCGGGCTTTTCATCGTAGGAGACAATCGCCACCGCATCGCCCGGCTTTTGCTTCGCGGCGGCCGCGCTCTCCCGAATAAGCTTCACCTCGCCATAGACGCACAGAACCTCCGCCATCTTCTGCTTGAACTCCGGATCGCGGCGTTCCAGGTAATAGCGGACCTTGTGCGGCTTGATCTCCTGCTCGTTGAGGATATTGCACACCGTCCCCTGAGCCAACTTGGCAAGGCAAGCGTGGCCCTCCGCCGGCCCATGCTCACGCGCATGGCAGGCGAGAAGCCGCGTTGTCCACAATTCGTGGGGATAGCCGAGGTCCTTGGCCTTGCGGCAGGCGAGGTCGACAACCCATGCCTTGGCCTCGGCGGTGATCGTCGCCTCCCTGCCGGGCCGCGGTCGATCGTCGAGCGCCGCCATCGGGCCATAGACCAACGCCCGCTCGACACAGCGCTGGACGGTCTGATGGTGCGCGCCCAAGGCTCGCCCCACCGCAAAAAACGATCCGTCTTCCCGGTAGGCCAGCAGCATCCGCGCTCGATCAACCCGGCTCGCCGATTCCGTACGCGAGCGGGCAATCGCGCCCAACGCCGCCACATCCTCCTCGCCAATCGCCAATTCAATCGCCCGCCGTCGACCCGCCATCACCTCACACCTCGCTTCCGAATCAAAGCAGCAAGGCTACAAACCACGTCAGGAAAAATGAATCCCGCGCGCATATGATTGGTTTCAACGATTCGATGAACTAGGCGGCCAGGTCGCCTGGCCGGCCCTCTTGCGCAAGGTGGACCGGCTGGACCCCGGCTTCCGGGCCTGACCGCGCCCGCGGCGTCCGTGCAGTTTTGTCCGTGGATCAATGATTTCAGCGCGTTAGGCGCCGAAAACTGTCGCGTTTGCGGGCTCGGCTGGTTCGTCTGGCCCTCGAGCCAAAGGATCGCGCGCTAATTAAACGTATTTCATCTGCTAATAACCCGTCTGCTTCAATCGAAGCGGCTCCTTCGCCCGGCTCGTGTTCCCCCGGTACGGCGGCTCGGCTGCCTTCAGCCGGACGACGGATTGTCGCCGAGAAGATGCCGGCGGGTGCGCAGGACTCTCACCCTGTTCATTGGATCCCGCCAGTGCTGCATCGGTTCGAGCGGGTGTTCTCCCTCGCCGGGCGGAACCTCTTGGTCGAACTCCGCCCAGCGCCTTTCCCTGATCCGCATGAGCATAACACGCCACGGGGGCGGCTCACGCGATTTGTGGCCGATCATATGTCGGAACATCGACGCCTCCTTTACCTCCCGATCACAGCATAGGCGCCAATGCGGCCGAGTGATTTGCGCCAGGTCAAATTTCTCAAGCGCGAGTTTGGAAGCTGCTTGCGGCTCGACGGCGGAGCGTTTCCCGGCGCGGCGCGGCGCCATTCCTGTCCGTAGCTCGTCAACCTGTCGTGTTTTTGTACAGCAATTCTAAAAGTCGGCCGTGGCGAGGGTCCTATTCGATTTTTTGGGTTGTGAGGAGGTGGGGTGGGATTATGAAGGTGGCGAGGGCTTCGAGGAGATCGGACCAGGCGGGGAAGACCGCCAGGGTGGTCAGGGTTGCAAGATGAGCAAAGAAGCTCGTTCGCTTTTCCGCCGCCTCTCTCGCTTTTCGCCAGGGCGGTTCGAGAAGGTCGAGAACCGTATGCCAGGCGAAGGCGAGCAAGTTGAGCGCGGCGAGCGTCATGGCCAGATTGGTCTCGCCGTGCCCGAAATTGTGTTCAAGCTCGTAGCCGTTGTTTTTCAGGACGTTGAAGCCTTCGTTCTCGATCTTCCACCTTGCGCGGCCGCAAGCGGCGATCTCGGCGACGTTGCTCTTGGCGACCGGCAGCGAGGTAACGAAGGCCATCTTGTATGTGACTGCGCCCTTGGCGTTGAGGCTGTCGAAGCCGATCCAGTTGACCAGCACGGCGTCCTTGCCGTCGCGCAGCGGAACCTTCTCGACGAACCGGTAGCGATGCGTCTGGCGCGTCTTGCCTTTGCGGACTTGGACCTCATGACGCGTGAGTTCGGCTCCATCGATGAAGTCGTAGAGCGCCTTGTGCGAGGTCTCCTTGCAGGTGAAGATGAAATCGTCGCCGTCGTCCGCGAGCCTCTCGACCACGCTCTGGCAGGCGAACAGATCGTCGCCCAGATACACCGGTCGCAGGGGCTTCAGGCGCGCGCCGTGCTGCATGAGCCAGCGTTTGACCGCGTTGCGCTCGCAGTCCTGCTTCTCGGCGCCGTCCTGTTTGACGATGAACTCCGGCGCGAGCGGGACCACCTTGGAATGTCCCGGCGCGACAACCGTCGCGCACAGCATGGAATGATAGCTTTCGACCTTGCCGTTGCTGCGCTTGCGCGTCTGGCAATGCGGGCAGGCGATCCTCTGGCTGCAAAAATACTCGGTCCCGTCGAGGGCCACGAGCGCTCGGCCGCCCAGCCGGCCGAAAGCCTCGCGCATCGCCGGTTCGAGCAGCAGACGCTCCGTGTCCTCGAAGCAGGGCGAAAGAAGAGCAGGATCCGCGCCGTCGAGCATGTCCCTGATATAATTGTCGGAAGGGATCTTCTCGATGCCAAAAAGGGTTTGGCAGTTCGACCGTCCCTGACCTTTCTCCAGCCTACGCTGAAAGGACAGAAAAGACGCGCTCTGCATGAAAAACATCGCGAAGGCCGACAGACCGAAATCCGCCATCGCAATATTGCCGCTCCGCCCCTTGCGAGGGTCCGGAAACGCCTTGCAAACCGCCTTCAGGCCAGACAAAAGCGACGCCAAGATCTCCATCCCCAGCGTGAATCATGTTTCCGCTGATTTGGGAATCCCCCAGCGAAAAAATCATCCCGACCCTCTTTTAGAATTGCTGGTTTTTGTAGCGCATGATGTGGCGTCTTCGGGTTGATGTTCGAAGCGGGTCGGAAGCCGCGGACGGCCCGGCTCGAGAGGAGGATGCTGCGTCGATCATCTCCGGGTTGGGTTTGGGCTGTTTCCTTGTTCGGCTGGGCGGCCGTTTCCTCGTTCCGGCCTGCGCAGCGGAATTGGCGTCGCGCGCAGGGGCGGTCAAGGATGCGCGCAAGCGCGCCCGACAGGGCTTGTCCTTGACGGCCCCGAGCACGACGCCAGACTTGGGCGCAGTCGGGACGCGGAGGACTCCCTCGGCGTCGTAGTCGGCGAGCCGATGCGGGCCGAGGAACACAGCGCAGGCTCCGTCGGGGTACTCGTGCACCCGCACCTGCGCCCTGACGAAATGCGGGCGCAGGCGGCTCTCCGGCAGTTGCAGGCGCCTTGCGTTCCAGGCGACGGTGTTGTCGCCGGCGACCGTGCGCTCCTCGACGACGCAGAGGATCTCGCGCCACATCTCCTTGGCGTCGGGGACGAAGGCCGAGCCCTCCTGCTCGGGGTCGACGGCGAAGCGGGCGTTGTGCTCGGCGATGTAATGGCTCTTCAGCCAGGCGTTGGCCGCCTCGACGGTCTCGATCCCGGCCAGCCGCAGCTCCTTGGGGAGCCGGTCCTGCAGGGTGGCGAACAGCCGCTCGGAGCGTCCCCGCGCCTGTGGCGAATAGGCGGCGATGTGCTCGATCCCCAGATGCGCCAGAGCCCGCCCGACCTGCGTCTGGACCGTGCCCGAGACTTTCCCGCCGGCCTCCGGGGTATGAAAGTAATGGCTGCCGCGGTCGGTGTAGAGCGCACAGAACAGGCCGCGCTCGCCGATCACCTCGCGCAAGGCCTCAAAGGTCGAGGCCGTTCCCTCCTCTTCGACGAGGATCATCGAGTAGATCTCGCTCGTGGCGTCGTCCATGGTGACGATCAGGTCCATTGAGGGCCTGCCCTCGACCCACACGTGCCGCGACCCGTCCTGATGCAGCATCATGCCGCGCATCGGCCGGCGCGGCCGCTTCTTGCGGTGCGCCGAGCGCTTGGGCGCCGGCCTGACCAGCCCGGCCCTGTGCAGGCAAAGCTTCGTCACGGTGTAGCCAAGCGTGTAATTGTGGCGCTTGGTCAGCTGCTCGTGGAAATGCCTGACCGTGAAGTCGGCGTACTTGTCCCGGTAGAGCCCGAGCATCCGCTCGACCTCCTCTTCCGGCGCACGCCGCGGCGACGGCGCGCCGCGCCGATCGACCAGCCCAGCCTCGCCGTCCGCCTCGTAGCGCTCTCTCCATCGCTGGAAAGAGCGAACGCTCATCCCCAACAGCTCCGCCGCCGTCTCCTGTGTCATCTCTCCCGAGTCCCAGCGGTCCAAAATCGTCGAAAACCGCATCTTCCGTATTCCCTCGCGAATGTGCGCCGTGTCCATCAAGGCCCTCCAGGGCCTCCAAAAAACACGACACTTCACGAGCTACGAAATCACGTCACTCCATCTGCTAGCGACACGAGCGTTCCCCGGTCTTGCGCAAATTATTCCGGTTCTTGCAGAATCAATTCGCTGTTCAACACGATAAACTTCCCTGCTCCTTCGATGAGACCGACGCACAGCCGCCCACTACGGACGCCGGGCGCAGCGCCGTGGCGCTGCGGCGGCGCCCTGTCGGCGCCCGTTCCCCGGCACCCGTGTTCCTTCGGCGCCAAGCCCGCTCGAGCTCGCGCCGGACGCCTCCAGCCTGAATCGCAGGGGAATCGGGTGAACATCTTTAACGGGTGATCAGGCTGGCGAGGAAGTCGTCATCCCACCCTGCGGTCTTTCGCTTGAGGCGCAGGGAAGCCTTTCCGGGGGCCAATCGGATCAGGTTCTGCGCCATGTGCTTGATCGTACAGAAGTTGGCGGGCGCGTGATCGGTTCGCACGCGAGACTCATCGTCGCGGAACACCATATCCAACACCCAGTGCAGGCTGTTCTCGATCGCCCAGGGGCTGCGTACGATCGGCCCCATCATGCACGCCATCAGCGCCAGGGAGGTCAGGTAGAAGCGAGTTTCCCGCTCGATCTTGTCGCCGGTTTCCCGCTCGCTTTCGACCACCACCACGGCCTTCAATCCGGGCCAGTCGTGGCGCTTCTGCAGCCAGCCGATGTCGTGAATAACGGTCGTGGTCCTGGTCTCGATGCGGCCATGATCGCCATCCACCGTTTGGTCGCGACTGATCGTTGTGTCCGGGAAACCAGCGGCTTTCTGCTCGGCCACCCCCATGGCGTCGATGGTGATAATCGCCCCCTCGATGACCAGCAGATCCAGCAGTTTGGGGATGGCGACGATCTCGTTGGACTTCTCCGCCACCTTGACCTGGCCGAGCACCAGGCGCTGGCGTGCCGCGAAGGCGGAAACCATGTGGATGGGCGCTTGGCCCTTCCGCTTCTGGCCGGACCGACGAGCGATCTTGCCGTCAATGGCGATGACTCCCTCAGGGGTTTCAGTCAGCGCGGCTATCCAGGCGACGAAGCAGCGCTGGAACTGCTCGTGGTCCAGTACGGCGAGGATATCGCCAAGATGGTCGTGCGCCGGCGTGCCATTGGCGAAGGGACGGAAGCGGCGCAGCAGGTCCAGCTTCTTGCGGCCGAACACGGCGATGTCGGTGATGGTCTCCGCACCGGCAAGGACGGCGATCAGGCAGAGGAGCAGGATTTCCGCCAGTGGGTAGTCCACCTTCCCCTGCTGGCGGGGATCTTTCAGATCATTGAAATGTCTCAAGAAGACGACCGTTTCGTCGAACCCCGTCCAGTCCGCCGTTTCCGCCATAGCTCGCCCCCCGCATGCCAATCGAGGGTCGTCATGGATTCAGCACTTTCGCGATTTGTCACCTACCTTCTTCACCCGATTGCCCTGGGCTGAATCGCATAAAGCGTTGACAAACGTTCCTCCATGTTCTATGTATGTTCGATTTTAAGCGCCCCGAAGGACCGATCCGTTAGACCCGGATCCGCCCGCGCGACGCCCTACCCAGCATTGATGAGGGAGCGAGGGAGAAGGACATCCCGGCCTGTGGCGCAAAAGGCGGGGGGGGATCGCGCGTCGGGGCCACGGATGGCGGCGAAGCGGGCGAGGCGGGAGCGCGCAGGGAAACAAGCGTCCCTCGCTGGGTTAACCCGTTGAAAACGCTGATAACGGCAATGGGCGGGGGTTGCAAAGAGTTGGCATGGAGTTGGCGCCGGCGCCCTGTTCGCCTAGCGCCGGCACCGCAAGTCTCACCCAATCGGAGACGTTGCGGAAGGCTCGTGTCCCCGCGCCGCCGCGCGATGCGAGCCACCCGCCGCAGGCGACCACCACAGCCGCTCCGACCAGGGTCGAAGTCGGCGGCCAGTCGCCGAAGACGAGGGTGCCGGAGATGATCATCCACACCAGCTGGGTGTAGGAGAACGGCGTCAGCACGGGGGCCGGGGCGAACTTGTGGGCGACAATCAGAAGTCCGTGACCGGCCGCGGCAAACGCGCCGAGGCCCGCCATCACCAGCCAGACATGGCCCGACTCGGGCTGCCGCCAGACCCACGGCAAAATGGGCGTCACGAGAACGATCCCTGCGGTCTGCGTCCACAGGAGCGTCGTCCGGGGCAAGTCGACGCCGGCGAGCTTGCGGGTGGCGATGACGTAGCCGGAATTGCAGGCCACGCCTGCGACGGCGACCAGGACGATCGGCTGGAACGCGCTCGTGCCTGGGCGGGTCGCGATCAGGACGCCGCCGAAGCCGATGACGATGGCGATCATGCGCTCGCCGCCGGCCTTCTCACCAAGCAGAGGGCCGGCGAGTAGCGCAACGAAAATTGGGGTCAGAAAGGAGATCGTCGCCGATTCGGCGAGCTGCAGCTGTCGGAGGGCCAGCACGACGCAGCCGGTGGAGCCGAGCAGCAGGAACGAGCGGAGCGCCTGCAGCCCCGGGCGCTTCGACAGGAAGACCGCGGGATTGGCCCATGGCCGTGCAACCGCGAGCGCGATCAGCGCTGCGGACATATACCGCGCCCAGACGATCTGCATCGCGGGGATCCGCAGTCCGAGCCACTTGGACGAAGTGTCCAGCCCGGTGAAGCAGAGCATGGCGGCGCACATCAGCGCGATTGCGAAGATGCGCATGCGCCGTTCCTCGAGCACGACAGAGGCGCGCAAAGCAGGCATCGTCAGAGCCGCCTTCACGCCGCCTCGCGCTCGATCCGGATCACCTGCGGCTTCTCGCGCACCACGCCATCTTCGACCGCGCGCGCGAGCGCATCACGGATGGAGGCTTCCGTGGTGCCGTGGGTCATCAGCACGACCGGCACGACGCCGGCAGCGGCGGCCTCTTTCGAGGCGCGCTTCTGCATGATCGCCTCGAGCGAGATCATCCGCTCGCCGAACCTGGCGGCGATGGCGCCCATCGCCCCCGGCCGGTCGACAACCGACAATCGGACGTAGTAGCCGCCCTCATGACGCTGCATCGGCACGCGGTCCGCGTCGACCAGCGCGGCGGCCGGCCGGCCGAACGCCGGCAGGCGCAGCCCGCGGGCGATGTCGACGATGTCGCCCGCAACCGCCGACGCCGTCGCGTCTCCGCCGGCTCCGGGACCGACCAGGGTGAGCTCGCCGACCGCGTCGCCGTCGATCGCCACCGCATTGAGCACGCCCATCGTCTGGGCGAGCGGCGCGTCTTTCGGAACCATCGTCGGGTGGACCCGCTGCTCGACGCCGTGCGGCGTGCGTTCCGCCACGCCGAGCAGCTTGATGCGGAAGCCGAGTTCGTCGGCCGCTGTCAGATCGGCGAGCGTGATGGACTCGATGCCCTCGACCGACACCGCCGCCGCGTCGATCCTCGAGCCGAAAGCAAGCGAGGCGAGAATGGCGAGCTTGTGGGCCGTGTCGAAGCCGCCGATGTCGAAAGTCGGATCCGCCTCGGCGTATCCCAGCCGCTGCGCGTCGGTAAGACAGACGTCGAACGGCAACTTGTCGGTCTCCATCCGCGACAGAATGTAATTGCAGGTGCCGTTCAGGATGCCCGAGACGCGTTTGACGGCGTTGCCTGCAAGGCTCTCGCGCAGCGTCTTGACGATCGGGATGCCGCCGCCGACCGCCGCCTCGAAAAACAGCGGCGCATCGTGCGCCTCGGACAGAGCCGCCAGGCTGAGACCGTGTGCGGCCAGCATCGCCTTGTTGGCGGTGACGACCGGAAGGCCGCGCGCCAGAGCCGCGTTCACCGATTCCAGCGCCACGCCATCGGCTCCGCCGATCAGTTCGACGAAGACGTCGATATCGGCCGTGGCGGCCATCGCCGTGGCGTTGCCGAAAAAGCGCGCGTGGCCGAGTTCGGGACTCCGGTCTCGCTCGTGCCGAGCGCTGTAGGCCGTAACGACGCAAGACCGGCCCACCCGCGCGACGAGCCCATCGCCCTGCCTCTGCAGAAGCTGGACGAGGCTGCCTCCGACTACGCCGAGGCCGGCGACGCCCAAGCGCAGCGGCTTTGCCATCACATCCTCGCTCCGCTTCCCGGATCCGAACCCCTCTGGCCGTTGTGCCCGAGTTTCAGGCCCGGATCAACGAAGCGACGGGTGTTCAGCCCCACCGCTCCGCTACGGATTTCTTCTTCTTCTTCCGCTCCTTGCGGGCGGCGTAGCGGGCGTCGCGCTCGAGCTTCTTCTCGAATTCCTGCTTCTCCTGCTCTTCCCGAAGGCGTTGGGCCTCGGCTTCGCGCACGAGCGCCTCGAGCCGCAGCTGCTCCTGCCGGGCTGCTTCCTCGGCGGCCTTGCGGGCGGCTTCGGCGACGGCCTCCTCCGCCCGGCGCTTGGCGCGCTCGACCTCGCGCACCGCGCGCGCCTCGAGGATCGTCTTGCGCTTGGCCTCGCGCTCCAGCACCGCCGGATCGTTCGGGTCGTACTTGGACTTCTCAAGAAACTTTTCAGCCATCGCCTTCTTCGCCTTAGCGGCGGCCGCCTGGCGGTCAGAGAAGCTGTTACCATTCAGAAAGGACATCGGGTTCCGATTGGCTGTTGGGGATGCGGGCTCATGCCACAGCGCAAGCGAATCGGCAACGTTTTTCGCCGCAAGGCAGCGTTGTGCGCCTCACGCGCCTTCCCCGCATCATCGCAGCGGCCAATGAATCGATAGAGGGCCAGCTGGAAAGCGTGTCCGTAGCTCGTCAACCTGTCGTGTTTTTGTAGCGCATGATGTGGCGTCTTCGGGTTGATGTTCGAAGCGGGTCGGAAGCCGCGGACGGCCCGGCTCGAGAGGAGGATGCTGCGTCGATCATCTCCGAGTTGGGTTTGGGCTGTTTCCTTGTTCGGCTGGGCGGCCGTTTCCTCGTCCCGGCCTGCGCAGCGGAATTGGCGTCGCGCGCAGGGGCGGTCAAGGATGCGCGCAAGCGCGCCCGACAGGGCTTGTCCTTGACGGCCCCGAGCACGACGCCAGACTTGGGCGCAGTCGGGACGCGGAGGACTCCCTCGGCGTCGTAGTCGGCGAGCCGATGCGGGCCGAGGAACACAGCGCAGGCTCCGTCGGGGTACTCGTGCACCCGCACCTGCGCCCTGACGAAATGCGGGCGCAGGCGGCTCTCCGGCAGTTGCAGGCGCCTTGCGTTCCAGGCGACGGTGTTGTCGCCGGCGACCGTGCGCTCCTCGACGACGCAGAGGATCTCGCGCCACATCTCCTTGGCGTCGGGGACGAAGGCCGAGCCCTCCTGCTCGGGGTCGACGGCGAAGCGGGCGTTGTGCTCGGCGATGTAATGGCTCTTCAGCCAGGCGTTGGCCGCCTCGACGGTCTCGATCCCGGCCAGCCGCAGCTCCTTGGGGAGCCGGTCCTGCAGGGTGGCGAACAGCCGCTCGGAGCGTCCCCGCGCCTGTGGCGAATAGGCGGCGATGTGCTCGATCCCCAGATGCGCCAGAGCCCGCCCGACCTGCGTCTGGACCGTGCCCGAGACTTTCCCGCCGGCCTCCGGGGTATGAAAGTAATGGCTGCCGCGGTCGGTGTAGAGCGCACAGAACAGGCCGCGCTCGCCGATCACCTCGCGCAAGGCCTCAAAGGTCGAGGCCGTTCCGGGTGCGATCCAAAGTGGTGCAATCAGGCGGTGCGGCGTAGTGATTTGTTCGGGCTATTGTCATTGGCTGCAGCGGCACGTTGCCGGGCGAGGGCTTTCCAGTAGGCGTCCCAGTCGCCGTTGATTCGGTTTATCCGCAAGGCGAGCATATGTTCGGCATGCTCGACGCGCCACCAGGCGCCGGGCCGCTTCAGGCGTTGCTGGGCGACGTAGCGATGGGCGCTTTCGATCTCGCCGGAGCCGATCGGCAGTCCGTCGGCCAGGGCCTGGCGATAGTTCAACTGGTTGGCGCGAACGCCAAGATAACGATGGCAGGTTCGCACCGGCGCGTGCTGGTCGTCGGCTTCGGGAGGCTCGCAATGTCCGACGAGCGCCCGCAGGACGGCGTCGAGACGCCCGCCTTTGAGCGCCTCCTTCTGCGTCTCCATCCATGCGCTGCGCGCCGCCGGGTCGGGCGCGATCGCCGCCGAGGCGGCGCCCAGGTATTCGCAGACGTGATAGAAATCAATCAGGTAGCAGCCCTGATCGCCGAACTGCTGCTCGATTTGGCCGACGATCCAGGGCGCGCCGTCGCCGACCGCGTGAACCCGGGAGTTCGCCCCGAAGCCGGCGCGAACCGCGCAGGAAAGCAGCTGGCGCCCGGCCTCTTCGACCCCGCCCTCGATCGAGCCCGCATAAACCGGCGTGCAGTTCCCTTGCGCGTGCGCCAGCGACAGCTTCGCCTCCCGCCAGGACAGCGTCTTGCCCTTGCGCTTGTCCTTCTCCTCGCTGCTCGGCTCGACAATCGGAACCATGCCGCCGTCCGTCTCGACGACGATCGGCTTGCGAAGGCCCGGCGCTTCCGGAAACTCCAAATCCCGACGACTGCTTTCATGCATCGCCCGCGCGTGGGCGAACGTGATCCGCTGGATCGTGCTCTCGCCGATCGCGAAGCCGTAGTGCTCCTCAAGCTTGGCGCGCGCCTGCGCGAAGGGCTGATCGGCGGCGAAGTCGACGATGGCGCGCTGCAGCGGCCGCGAACACCCGAGTGGGCTCACCTTCGCCCCGAGCACGAATGGACGCACCCGCTGCCTCCCGAACCGATATTGCGGCTCCCGAACCTCTATTTCGCCGAATTTCGTATGCCAGCGGAGTTTTTTTCGCCTTGGCGATGCATCTGCGGGCGTTGGCGAATCTCCCGCTCCGTCGCCTCGACCCGCCGCTCGGCCCAAGTGCGCAACGCCTCCCGTCCCAGAAGACGCGTCTCCTCGACCATCCGCTCTTCCGCCGCGTCGGCTTCCGTCAATGCCCCCTCGTCGCCTTCGACCGCCAGCACAATCGAAAACACCCGCTGGCGAAGCTCCGGATGCGCCCGCAACGCCGCCATCAGCCCCTCATCGCTCAAATCCCCGACCGACATCCGTCGCCTCCCGCCAAATCAATCAAACCGAACCTACCCTGCATCGGTTTGAATCGCACCCGGCCGTTCCCTCCTCTTCAACGAGGATCATCGAGTAGATCTCGCTCGTGGCGTCGTCCATGGTGACGATCAGGTCCATCGAGGGCCTGCCCTCGACCCACACGTGCCGCGACCCGTCCTGATGCAGCATCATGCCGCGCATCGGCCGGCGCGGCCGCTTCTTGCGGTGCGCCGAGCGCTTGGGCGCCGGCCTGACCAGCCCGGCCCTGTGCAGGCAAAGCTTCGTCACGGTGTAGCCAAGCGTGTAATTGTGGCGCTTGGTCAGCTGCTCGTGGAAATGCCTGACCGTGAAGTCGGCGTACTTGTCCCGGTAGAGCCCGAGCATCCGCTCGACCTCCTCCTCCGGCGCACGCCGCGGCGACGGCGCGCCGCGCCGATCGACCAGCCCAGCCTCGCCGTCCGCCTCGTAGCGCTCTCTCCATCGCTGGAAAGAGCGAACGCTCATCCCCAACAGCTCCGCCGCCGTCTCCTGTGTCATCTCTCCCGAGTCCCAGCGGTCCAAAATCGTCGAAAACCGCATCTTCCGTATTCCCTCGCGAATGTGCGCCGTGTCCATCAAGGCCCTCCAGGGCCTCCAAAAAACACGACACTTCACGAGCTACGAAATCACGTCACTCCATCTGCTAGCGACAGGGCCAGCTGGAAAGCGTTGCTTGCCGGAGCCGAACGTGTTCCAATCGCCGAAAGCCCGCAAGAGGCGCCGGGAACGTAAGGGAGGGATTTAACAAATGGCGATTGTCATCGATGCCGGGCCATCCGCCGCCGGCGCCCGTGCTGCGGACGACGGCAAGACGCCGCTCCGCATCCGCAAGGTCGAGATCTCAGATCTGATGCAATGCATCGCCGAAGGCGTCCGGGATTTCAGCCGAGCGCCTATCTACGGCATGGCGTTCGGCGCGGTCTACGCGGTCGGGGGCTGGCTCATCTTCTGGATGGCTTTCTCGCTCGGCTATTTCTATCTTGCCTATCCTTTCATGATGGGGTTTGCCCTGCTCGCCCCGTTCGGCGCGGCGGGAACCTACGAGATCTCGCGCCGGCTCGAGCATGGCGAGCCGCTTTCCTGGTCGGCGGTGTTCAGCGCTGTGTGGAACCGCTCGGGGAAGGATCTCGGCTGGCTCGCCCTGGTCAGCATGTTCACCCTGATCATCTGGCTCGACATCGCGGTCTTTCTGTTTCTGATTTTCTACGGCGTGCAGATGCCGTCTCTGCCGCAGCTGTTCACCAATGTTTTCACCACATCCTACGGGCTGGCGTTCCTCGTTGCGGGGAATGGGATCGGGGCGGTCATTGCGCTAATTGTCTTTTCCTTCACCGCCGTGTCGCCGCCGCTCGTCGTAGACCGCGAGGTGGATTTCATTACTGCGATGACCACCAGCGTGCAGGCGGTGCTGGCCAATCCCCGCACGATGCTCGCGTGGGCGGTCGTGATCGGCATGGATCTGGCGCTTTCGTTTGTGACGCTGTTCGTCGCGCTGATCGTGATCTTCCCGATCCTCGGCCACACGACCTGGCATCTGTACCGGCGACTGATCGAGTGAGCCGGTTTGCCTTAGCTCCCATTGCCCTTTTCGCGCCTCTTCGCGGAGAAGGCCAGGGACGGCGCATGATGAATCCGCCTGCGGGCGGAGATGAAAGGCATTGCTCGCCGCAGGCCCGGCGCGGGATAATCGGCGCCGGCCCTCTTGAAACCCTGGACGCATGGCCTCGATCAACCTTTCGCGCGCGGGCGGCCCAGCCATTCCGCTGACGGCTTCCGTCGGCGTGCGCTTCTGGCTCATCGCCGTCGCCGCGCTCGTCTTCGTCATGGTGCTGGTCGGCGGCGCCACGCGCCTGACCGAGTTGGGCCTATCGATCACCCAGTGGAAACCGGTCACCGGCGTCCTGCCGCCGCTGAGCGCGGCCGACTGGGCGGCGGAGTTCGACCGCTACAAGCAGATCCCGCAATTCTCCCATCTCAATCCCGACATGACCATCGAGGGCTTCAAGACCATCTTCTGGTGGGAATGGAGCCATCGGCTGCTCGCCAGAATCGTCGGCGCAGCATTCGTCCTGCCGGCTCTCTGGTTTTGGATGCGCGGCCAGCTCAAGGGCGCGCCTGGCCACGCGGTCGCGTTCGCGACCGGGTTCCTGGCGCTCGAGCCGATCGTCGGCTGGTGGATGGTCAGCTCCGGCTTGAGCCAACGCACCGAAGTCGCGCAGGAGCGGCTGGCGCTCCATCTTCTCATCGCCGCCGCGACCTTCGGCGCTCTGGTCACGGCCGAAACGAGCCTTTCCAGTCGGCAGCGAGCGCCGGCCTCGCGCGCCTTCTCCCTGTCGGCGGCGGCCTTCGCGGCGCTCGTCTATGTCCAGGTCGGCCTCGGGGCGCTGGTCGCTGGCCTGCGGGCCGGTCTGATCTACGACACCTGGCCCCTCATGGGCTCGCGCTTTGTACCCTCCGAAGCGTTCGGAACGCTCGCCTCGATCCTCGAAGATCCGGCGACGGCGCAATTCGACCACCGGACCATTGCCTACGTCGTCCTCGCCTTCGCGCTCATCCAGGCGATCGCGGCGTTGCACGCGCCGCCGGCGCTGGCCCGCCGGACGCTCCTTCTCGCCGCAGTGGCCGCACTGCAAGTCGCGCTCGGCGTCGCGACGCTTCTCCTGTCCGTGCCCATCCTTGTCGCGCTCGCCCACCAGGCGACCGCGCTCGTGCTCTTCGGTGTCGCCATATGGCATTGGACGGCGACACGGATGGAGCAGCGCGACTAAGCGGCTATGAGCCAGCCTAAATCGGCGTATGTCCGACGCCCGAAAGCGCGCCGAACAACCACAGGACAATCAACACGACGAGCACCAGACCGAGAACGCCGCCGAGCCCAGTGCCGCCGTAACTCCGGTAGCCGTAGTAGCCGCCTCCCCCGCCGAAAATGATCAGCAGAAGAATAATGATCAAAATGGTGGTCATCCGCACGTCTCCCTGGGCCGAGAAGCCACTGACGCAACCCATTAAAACGCGCGACATGCCAGCGCCGTTCCCGATTCGCGTCGAGAACCGCTGCGGACTCAGCGACATGGGACAGGCACGGTCTGCGCGTCCGCTCAAATTTCTCCGCGCTGGAAAGGACGTAGCTAAGGAAGGGAGGGAGCGGAGAGGAACGGTCCAGCAAGGCGCTCGTGCCGCGCGGCCTACATCGGCGGTGCGACGCCATTCTCGCCGACGACGACGAACCCGGTCGAAAGGGCCCGGTCCGCGCCACGCTGGGCCGGGACATGCCTTCATAATGGTCGCTCCCTGGTTCAGCATCGTTGAACTCGCAGAAAAAAGTCATTTCGACGGAGAACGGGATCTTATGGGCCCGCTCGACGTCGCCGCTCCTCCGCGCGCCCCCGCCGCGGTAAAATTGGCGGCGACGCCAAGACGCCAAACGGGGTCGCAAGTCCCTGAAGTTTCTGAGGGCCGCCGCTAAACCCGCGACAGCGCCAATGTTGGGGGCGCCGCTCACGACCCCGATCCGCCTTTCCGCCCGCGCTCGGCGAGTTGGTCGAGCTTGGCGATCATCGCGTCGCTGTCCCAGTCCGCCGCGCCCTCCCGGAAAGCGAGCGGCGCGCCGTCGGGGCCCACGATCAGCGTCGTCGGATAGCCGCGCGCCCCCACCTGCGGTCCGAGCCTGCCGTCCGGGTCGAGATAGAGCTTGAGGCGCTTCAGCCCCATCCGGTCGAAGGTGGCCTTCGACGGCGAGGGGCCGACCGGATCCCGGGTCACCGCGACGACGGCGAAGTCCTTCTCCGGCAGGCGCCCGGCGAGCCGGTCCAGCGACGGCATCTCCTTCAGGCAGGGCACGCACCACGGTGCCCAGAGATTGAGGATGACGGTCCTGCCACGGAACGACTTCGAGCGGGATGGCCTTGCCCGCCTCGTCGAAGACCGGGCTGAGCCTCGCCGGCTCCCTGTTCAGGAGTTCGACCATGTCGACGCCCGGGCCCGCGCGGCGCATCTGGAGCGCGAGCATGGCGACGAGCCCGATGGCGACGAGGCCGACGAGGACCGCCCAGTTCGTCGTCCTGGCGGAGAGCGAGAGCGCGGCCATGCGGTTTATGTGCTCGCCCCGACGACTTTCGGCCGCAGGAGCGCTCGTATGGCTACGACGACGAACGCCGCCCCGCCGAGGATGGTGAAGATCGACGCGATCCCGTGCACCGCCATGCCGGCGGCGGCGACCGCGTCGAGGGAGCCGACCCCGTCAGGCGTCTTGCGAGCCGCGCCATAGCCGCCGGCGACGAACATGGCGATCGAAGCGACGAACTGGCCTCCGCCGTAGAGGCCGACCAGGGTCCGGATCACGTTCGCGCTCGCCGGCGCAAGGCCGAGTTCGTCGAGGCCGAAGGTGAGAAGCATGCCGGCGCTCGACACGCTGACCGCCGTGATGACCGCGTGATAGTGGGCGGGCGTGCGGGTGTCCGAGCCGGTGATCAGGAGGCCCATCACGCCGCCGAGCGCAAACAGCGCAAGCGACGTCGCCAAAGTGAAGAACGCCGGATCGCGCCACGGCCATCGCGCGGGCGGACCGAGCGCGCGGGCCCCGGCGAGCAGCGGGACGGCGAACAGCAGGGTTGGAATCGCGACGCCGAACTGAAGCAAGCGGAACGCCTCGTGCTGCCCTTCTGAGAAGGGCTTGAAGGCCGCGTAGAAGACCGGCCCGGCGATCGCCAGCGCGCCGATGACCACGACGGCAGCGCGAAACGGGGCGTCGTCGACCGGTTTCTCGCCGAGGCTCCGTCGGGCGAGAATCCGCCAGTTGGTCAGAAGCACGATCGCATAGACGAACTGCATCAGGTGACCGCCGCCCCAGAACAGGAGTTCGCGCGAGACCATGAGCTCGCCCCGGAGGGCGAGCAGGGTCCCGGCGACGGCGAAGCTGATCAGCGCCATGAGATAGACGAAACCGCCGATCGACATGGCGAAGGTCAGCGCCGGCAGCGGTCGCTGTCGTCCCGGCAGATTGAGAAAGAGGCGGATGACCGGCGCGAGAACGCCGACCGCCAGCATGAGAAGCCCGAGATCGTAGGCAGGGTGACGGATGAGCGGGATGTAGTTGGTGAGTTCGGGTTGAGTTGCGTCAAAGAACGTCGGCGCAAACAGGCACGGAAACGCGACCAGCGCGATCCCCTGCCCGATCCGGCCGAGCGGCGCGGCGCGCGGACTGCCGTCGCTCACCCTCCGCGTCGCCGCCGTCACCAGGAAGGCGAAAACGCCCATGAGCCAGATGACCAGCGAGAACACGACGTGAATGACGAGACCCTTGTAGAAGAAGCCGATCGGCCAGAACGGAGCTCTGTCCATACCCGGTACGCGCGACAGCGCCAGCAGCAGC
Source organism: uncultured Alphaproteobacteria bacterium (assembly GCA_963741405.1). Taxonomy (GTDB): domain Bacteria; phylum Pseudomonadota; class Alphaproteobacteria; order Rhizobiales; family Beijerinckiaceae; genus Roseiarcus. Next base: position 153,619 of record CAVUHX010000039.1, on the reverse strand, counting down.
GCGAAGACGCCCGCGACCGCCAGCGCGCCGACCGCGAGCCACGCCCAGCCGGCCAGTTCGCCTCGCAGGCCGCTGGCCGACGGCGCGGCTGCTTCGGGCCGGACGATCGGGGCGGACGGCGCTTGCACAGCGTCGCTCATCGGCGTCAACTCGCCGCCAGCGGATAGAGATGGACCGCCATGACATAGACGACGAGGCCGGAGGCGGCGACGAACAACCACGACGGAAAGGTTACGCGGGCGAGCCGCCGGTGGGTCGCGAACCGCCCTTTCAGGGCGTTGTAGAAGGTCAGAGGCACGAGGACCGCGACCACGGCGGCCATGACCACGTGGATGGCGAGCAAGGTGAAGTAGATCGGCCGAATCGGGCCGTAGCCGCCGAATTTCGCCAGGCCCGCCGACGCGTGATAGATCAGATAGACCGCGAGGAACGCGACGCCGAGCCCGATCGCAACCATCATCGTGCGCCGGTGGCCCTCACGATCGCGCGCCCGGATGCGGCTGTAGGCGTAGAGCAGCGCCACGATGGTCGCGGCGTTGATGACCGCCAGCACATGCGGCAGGTCTTGAACGGCGATCATAACGCGTCAGAACCCATACTTCATGACCTTGATCATGATGCTCACATACATCAAAGCGGCGAGTGCGGCGAGGAGCGCGAGCGCAATCCATTTTCCCCGCTGGCGGCCTTTTGGCGTCACCGGCCTATTCATCTCGTCCCCTGCATCGCTCGCATTGACGGCGCGGATTCAATCTTTTCAAGGCATTGCGGCGCCATTTTCAGGCGGCTCACGGCGGCGGTGAGACAGACCCGCGCAAGGAGGCGGAGATCTTCTTGCCGCCGCTGCGGCGCTCCCGGCGCCAGATCCTGCGAGTCCAGGGTTGTCGAGGCGGCACTCTTTCCGGGCGCGGATTCAACCTTTTCAAGCCCTTGCGGCGCCATTTCCGCGCGGATCGGCGTCGTCCCGTCCCTTCCGCGCCGCGATCCCGGCGAGACGTCGCGGTCAAGGGACCGATGACGGTTTCCCGCCGGCTGGTCTTTCGCCAGCCGCGCCGCACGCAGCGTCCCGCCCCATCCGTTGCAAGCGGCGGCGGGCTCGGCTTCGATGGAACGGGACATTCGACTTTCTCATTCAGGCCATTAGAACAAACATAGAACAATTATACAACCGTGTCAAGAAATTTGCGTCTCTGGGGGCGGGAACAAGCCGGTTTCCGCCGCGATCCGGGAAACGACGGGTCTCGCTTCACCCTGCAGAACCAATCACACCGACATCAATCCCGAGAGCGCGATCTCCGCCGCGCAACGTTCCGAGAGCACGCCAGGCGCCTCACCGAATGATGACCTGCGCCAGCAGCGCCGCGTATAACAGGAACATGTAGAGAATCGTGTATCCGAACAAAGCCATCGCCGCCTTGCGGCGAGGAGATTCCTCGCCATCGCGCAATCGATAGAGCGCGAAAGCCCGCCACAGAAGGATGGCGTTGCAAGCGACGGCGACCCCTCCGTAGAGGACGCCGACGCCGGGAATGGCGAGAGCGCCGAATGACGCCGGAACAAGCAGCAGCGTATAGATCACGATCTGCCGGCAGGTCTCGACCGGCCCGACCACATTGGGCAGCATCGGCACGCCGACCCGTTCGTAATCGCCGCTGCGACAGAGCGCGAGCGCCCAGAAATGCGGCGGCGTCCACAGGAAGATGAAGAGAAAGAGTGCGATCGGCCCGACCGAGAGGGTTCCCGTGGCCGCGGCCCATCCGATCACCGGCGGCAGAGCCCCCGCGGCGCCGCCGATCACGATATTGAGCGGGGTCCGGCGCTTCAGAACCATCGTATAGAGCGGAATGTAGATTGCGATGGTGAGGGCGAGAAGCGCCGCCGCGAGCCCGTTGGTCTGCATGGCGAGCGCAACGACGGACACGACCGACAGCAGCACGCCGATGGCCAGCGCCTGTAGCGGCGGGACCGCGCCGCGCGGGATCGGCCGCATGGCGGTGCGCGCCATATTGGCGTCGATGTCCGCGTCCCACCACATATTGAGAGCGCCGCAGGCGCCGGCCCCGGCCGCCATCGCCGAAAGCGTCGCGACGAGTCTGAGCCAATCGAGGCGACCGGGCGCCAGCACGAATCCGACAGCGCCCGTGAACACGACGAGCGACATGACACGCGGCTTGAGGAGAACAAGATGATCGACGACGCCGCCGCGAACGGCATGGCTGGCGCGGGTCGTCGAATCGCTTCTGCCTGCTACCGTGCCAATGCGAACCGTCACCCTGCCCTCACTTCTTTCCCGCCCGCGCTCCGGACACACACCGGGCTTCACCACCCCCAGCGCGCCGATTTCTGGTTTTTCGATCGTCGGCCGAGCGGACCGCCTCATAGCCTACGGCGTCGACCGCGACAAAATGACACGATCAGGCAATTCGATGTCAAGCCGCGGTGCGGCCGCCCTGCTCCGATCGGCCCTTCTTTTCACCGATTTGAGGCGCAATCGCGTCGTGCGCGGAACGGCGATCCGTCAGACCTGCGTTTCCAGGGCGGACGCGCCTGCCCCGAACTGGAGGCGCGCGAGACGCGCGTAAACCCCGCCCTTCGCCACCAGCGAAGAATGATCGCCCTCTTCCACGATTCGGCCCGCCTCCATCACGAGAATTCGGTCCGCCTTGAGAACCGTCGCCAGGCGGTGCGCGATCACCAGGGTCGTTCGCCCGCTCATCACGTCGTCGAGCGCAGCCTGCACCTGCGCCTCGTTGTGCGCGTCGAGCGCCGACGTGGCTTCGTCGAGCAGCAGGATCGGCGCGTCCTTCAGAATGGCCCGCGCGATCGCCAGTCGCTGCTTCTGTCCTCCGGAGAGGGTCACCCCGCGCTCGCCGAGCCGGGTCTCGTAACCTTTGTCGAGATCGCGGATGAAGCCGTCCGCGGCGGCGCGACGGGCAGCCGCCTCGATCGCCGGTTCGGCGGCGGATTCGCGTCCGTAGGCGATGTTTTCCGTCACCGTTCCGCCGAAGATCGACGCTTCCTGAGGCACCGGGGCGATACGCTCGCGCAGTTCGGCCGGATCGACCGCCTTGACGTCCACCCCGTCGACCATGACCCGTCCCTGCTGGCAATCGTAGAAGCGCATGATGAGCTGAAACACGGTCGACTTGCCGGCCCCCGAGGCGCCGACGATCGCGACGCGCTCTCCAGGCGCAATGGCGAAACTCAAATTGTCGATGACGCGGACGTCGGGCGCGCCCTCATAGGCGAAGCTCACGTGGTCGAACGTGATCGCGCCCCGTGGCGGCTTCGGCATGGGCACGGGCGCCGCCGGCGCGACGATGCGCGGCGTGACGGCCAGAAGCTCGGAGATACGGCCGGCCGCGCCGGCCGCCGCGGCCGCTTCGCTCCAGACCTGCGACAGTTCTCCCAGCGACGTCGCCCCGAGCACGGCGAACAGCACGAATTGCGACAGGAGGCCGCCGCTCATCCGCCCGGCGAGCACGTCGCGAGCGCCGAGCCACAGCACGACGACGACGCTGCAGAAGGCGAGCGAAACGGCGACCGCGATCAGAGTGGCCCGCACGGCGGCGGCTTCGCGCGCTGCTTCATAGGCGCCGTCGACCGCGCCGGCGAAATGCGCCCGGCTGCCGGACTCCGCGCCGAACGCCTGCATCGCACGCACGGCGCCGAGGCTCTCGGACGCAAAGGCGGTCGCGTCGGCAAGCGCATCCTGCGCGTGGCGGGAACGCCGGCGCACGACCCGCCCGGAGGCGATCAGCGGGGCCGCGATCACCGGGATCGCCACCAGCACCAGCGCCGACAGTTTCGGGCTGGTGTAGACCATGAGCGCGGTCGAGCCGACGAACATGAAGAGATTGCGCAATGCGATCGAGGCCGACGAGCCGAACGCCGCCTTGATCTGGGTCGTGTCGGCCGTCAGCCGCGAAATGAGCTCGCCCGTTCGCGCGGTGTCGTAGAAGGACGCGTCGAGGCCGGTCAGATGGGCGTAGACGTCGCGCCGGAGGTCGGCGACCACCCGCTCGCCGAGCGTTGCGACCAGATAGTACCGGACCGCCGCGGCGAGCGCGATGACCAGCACCACCGCCCCCATCGCCAGGAAATAGACGTCGATCGTCCCGCCGCTGTCCTTCGAGAAGCCGAAGTCGATCATCCGGCGCAGCGCGAAGGGAACCGTCAGGGTGGCGGCGGCCGACACCGTGAGCGCCGCGAGCGCGGCGAACGCCCGGCCCTTGTAGCGGCGGCCGTAGGACAGGAGGGGAAGGAGCGCACGGAAGGAAGCGCCTTGGCGCGCCGGCTCGGTCATGGGTCCATCCATAAACGGTTTCGCGCCGAAAGACGACGGGGCCGCCCCCGCCCCCGCACTGCCGTGCATGGAAGCCGGCCCGGCTCCGATTTGGTGCCAGTTCAGCGGCAACTATGCACTTTACTTATCCAAGTGACGACCGATATAAGGCGAGCGCCGAACCGGAAGGGACGGCTGGCGTGCCCGATCAGGCTGATCTTCAACAGTGTCTTTTGCGAACTCATTGATAGTACGGGCGGAATCGCTCTGGATTTGCGCCGTGGCACTACAAAACAGAAGCTTTGCGTAGATCAGGCGTCGGCGATCTGGCGCAAGGTGGGCGGCAGGGCGACGCCGAGAGCGGCGAGCGCGAGGGTGGCGGCGGGACGCGGGGCGGAGCGCAGCCGAAAGCGCTTGCCGTCCTGTTCGATCTCGGTCTCGGTGAGCGAGTCGAGATCGGCAATGACGTCGGGCCAGGAGGCGCGGGCGCCGTTTCCCGCGACGGCGAGGCGGTCTTCCAGCTCCTTCTTCAGCACGAGCGCGAGGAAGCTGCAGGCGACGTGGCCGCGGATCGTCTCATCCAGCTTGTGATAGATCGGCCGCGTCTCCAGCAGATCCTTGGCCGTGCGGAACGTCCGCTCCACGGTCCACAATTGTTTGTAGACGAGCATCGCCTCCAGTGGCGAGAGATGCGCATTGGTCTGCAGCACGAACACGCCGTCGAACTTGGCGTCCTGCTCGACCTTGGCGCGGTCGATGGCGAAGCCGTCGCCCTGCGGGTTGGCGAGGAAACGGCGGTAGCCTTTGTTGCCGACGAGGCTCTTGTCGCCCTTCCTCAGCTGCCGCTCCAAGGCGGCGACGATTGTCGCGCGGTTGGCGGCGTCCTTGCTCATCTCGTCGAGGTTGCGGCAGACGATATAGCGCCGCCCGGCGAGCTTCACCGTCTTGGCCTCGTAGTCGACCTCGCGCCTCGGCTTCATCAGAACGAAGGGAACGAACGGGGCGGGATCGTCGAGAACGAGTTCGCGCACGAGCCTGTCGGTTCGCTCGCGCACGCCCAGAACGTAGATGAGCCCTCGCGTCTCGAGTTCGGCGATCGTCTCGGCGCTGATCATGCCGCGGTCGGCGACGACGCAGACGCGGTTGATGCGGAAGCGGCGCTGCAGGCGGTCGATCGCCGGGATCAGGCTGGTCACGTCGGCCGTGTTCCCCGGCCACATCTCGGTGCACACCGGCCGGCCGTCGCCGTCGAGGAGCACGGCCAGGATCATCTGGTTGAGGTCGGGCCGATGGTCCTTGGAGAAGCCGCGCCGTCCGAGCGTCTGCCCGCCCGCGCCCTCGAAATAGAGGCTCGTGGTGTCCATGAACACGATGTCGAGCGTGGTCAGGAGATCCCGCCGGCAGGCGAACAGCTCCTCCTCCAGGACGTCCTTCACGCAGCGCGGCGAAAACGGCGTCGCCGCGTCCTGCTGGTCTTCGGGAAGCTCTTCGCCGAGCCACGCCATCGCGCGATAGAGATGATGCAACTCGAGGCCCTCGGCGCCGTCGATGCGATAATCTTCGCGCCAGCGGTCGGCGGCGCGATCCGAGCCGCCGCAGAACAGGCGGTGCAACACGGTCAGGAATGCCGCGCGCTCAAGCGAGAAGTCATGCTTGCGCGCTCTCGCCAGGCGCTCGGTCACCCCCGGCAGCCCGTCTCCTCCCACACCCGCTCGAAGGCCAGCGCCGGCCCGATGCGCCGGGTCGAGATTGCCGCCGCCTCGCCGCGGTCGAGCGCATCGAGCACGATCGCTTTCTCAGAGAAACGCGCCCCCGAGCGCAAAAGCCGCTCCAACTGCCCGCTCTCCCGCAGATCCTCAAGCCGCCCGAGCGTCGCGATCACCTGCTGGCGCACCGCCGCGCCCACGCGCCGGCTCTCGACGATCTGCAGATAGGCGCGGCCTGCTGAGGTTTTCTTGCGGAAATACATGGCGGGGAACCGAACGCCGAATCAAATCGTGGTGCGCACAGTATCCGCTCACTCCCTCGAAAAATCCACAATAATCAAAGCGCAACGTGGCACTACAATATCGCGTCTAGGCGCCCCCACTTCTAAACAAATCAATGGGTTAGACAGCACGGTCAGGCGCCAACTGTAGAAGATCAGTCAGGAAAAGGTCAAAGCTCTCGGAGAGCGCATTGGCCATTACATTGCTTTGCATATTGACGGAGAGGAATCTGGAAACCCGGAATTTGATGCAATCACAAATCCGGGTCAGTTGGGGGAGTTTTTTTCTCGTTTAGCTTGGGAAATGCTGACTGGTTTAGGTCGCTGACGCGAGTAATAAATGCCTTAAGATGTTCCGTCTCTTTAGCTAAGTCTGTAACAGTATAGAAAACCTGTCGCATTGAACCGTGCACCATTCGATTATGGTGGTATTTCTCATAACAACAGATGGTGGCATAAGGCGGTGACTCATAAGTTATTATGCCAGAAAATCCGTGACATATCGCGTTTCTTATATCTGATGCAGCTTTTATATCACGGTTCAGCGCCTCAGCATTAATAACATGTTGTTTATCTTGCGTTTCTCTGTGTTTTGTTATCCATTCGGCCAGTATTCGATGGAACATTCTCGCTACTAACTTCGGGTCCGTATTCTTCCTGTCAGAATCGGGGGTCAACTGATAAATCCCGTAGGAGATTCTGGTTTCGAGTTGCCCCCAAAGGAGTAAAATGTATCCGACTAGGCGCATTGCCTCATTAACCGCCGATGGAACTTCCTCGCCCATGTCCACACCCACCCAGCATGAATTGTCAGAGGATGAAATCGCGCGGCGTAGCGAAGCCGCGCTGAAGCGCCTTCTCGCCACCCCGCCCGATCATAGGACGAAGCCGAAACCCGGCGCGAGTACGAAACAGCGCGGAAGGCCGAGCACTAAACGCGATGATAAGTAGCCCATAGGCTACCACCCTGAGTCTGGGACGATCGTAATGGTTCCATCGGGGGCTTGTTTGCTCGCGAAGAAGCGAATTGTAAAATCGCGCCATCCGACTAGTCGACCGACGAAAGGCCATGAAAATTTCGTCTCAATTTTGAAAGACGCTGGGTAAGTTGCATTAACAATGGAGACATTATTGGGGTAGCCAAAGCTGCAGTCGCGAGTAATACTTCCGCTAGGTGAGAGAGTTTGGATACCTTGGCCAATTATGCCCCCAAACGGGGAGTTCGTGGCATTGGCTCCGGACTCAATGCTCTTAAAATTTCGGGTATGTATGGAGCACGACAGGATAACATCGTAGACGGCGACCCTACCTACATTTTTTATTGTAAACTCGGCTTGCATCGGGTTCGGCCTATCAATGACAGCATTGGGAATTATATCGATTGATGGGACAAACAGCCACGCAAAGCCGAGGACTCCGGCCAGTGCGGCGAGTACCTCAACGTAAATCTTTGTCCTTGCTAGCAAGGGTCGCCAACCACTTCGTGGCGTTTGGTCTTGCGGTTGCTCTAATTTTGGTTTGCCTTGCGGTGGCTTAGTTTGCTTGGGCGGCCTTGTACCGGATCTCGTAGGACGCTGACTTTTGGGTCTTGCTGATTTCTTCAAAGGCGTCTTTCCGAGACTAATCGCGGGACCATCGTTTACGCGGCCCGCGTATCAGATGTGCGCCCGGCTTATCAGAAGGTGTCCACGGCGTCTTGTGCGTCTCTCTAATGGATCGCAGGCTGATGATAGGTAAGCCGCTTGCCTTCGATGCCCTTGAGCAGCATGGCGGCGCGTTCCTCGTCCTCGATCCCGAGCGCGGATCGACGGGAATAGCGGAAATCGAACTCGGCGAGATAGCGGCGAAGGTGCGCTTCGCTGATTGAGTGAAACACGCCCATAATGTCCTGCTTGAAGATGCTGAAATAGTTCTCGGCGTGGTTCACGGTCACGACGTAATCACCCAGCTTGTAGGCGTATTCGTCGCGGCTGTGATCGACCGCATGATGCTTGGCGAACTCGCGGCCCATGACGATGTATTGGGCGGCTTCGTCGGTGTTCAGGGTGCTCTTGCGGCTGGTGTTTGTGAACAGGAGCGGGCGCAGCTTGTCGGCGCTGATATTGGCGACGTGGAACGATCGGGCGCGACCGTCGCGTTCAACGAGCGTGAAGACGGCTTTCTTTGGCGCTGCGTCGTCATAAGCGCGGTTCTTCGCCCTGCCGCCGATGAAGGTTTCGTCGGCTTCCACCACCTTGCCAGCGCCGCCCAATGGGCCACCGTTCTTGTTCTGCTCAATGTCGGTCATTGCTTCGCGAACGCGATGCGCCAGAAACCACGCGGTTCGATAGGAGCCGAGGCCCAGGTTTCGCATTAATTGATGCGCTGAAATGCCCTTCTTGCTGGTCGCGACCAAATGGATCGCGAGCAGCCACTTATGCAGCGGAATATGCGACCGCTCCATCACGGTTCCGGTGCGGCAAGTGAACTTCTCTCGGCAGGCGTTGCAGAGGAAATATCCCGCTTGGGTTTCGCCAGCCAAACGATGAACGTTGAGTGATCCGCAATGCGGGCAATACGCCCCATCCGGCCAGCGCGAGGCTTCGATATGCTCGCGGGCTGCGTCTTCGTCGTAAAATCGGGGTTCGGACAGGCTGACCATTGACGTTCTCCAATGGTCAGTATGTACCATTTTCTAGCGGCTAAGTCAAGTGCATAATTGCCAGTTCAGCGGCGAGGCCCAATTATTTCAGAAGCTTGGACCCCGGCTTGAGGTCATCTGTATTATACTATTTTCAACTGGTTATTTGTTCTAGGAGCCGAGCGCCTGGATCGCCTCCAGCGCCGCGCCCGGCGGAATGCGAAACATTCCGGCATAGGGCTGGCTGAGCTCGATGATGAGGAAGATGGCGCTGGCGACGGCGATCGCCCCGAAGGCGAGCGTGGTCAGCACCGTCGCGTTCATCGGCGACACCAGCCCGTAGCCGCAGAACAGCAGCAGCGACCAGCAGACGACGACCCCGACCAACGGCCAGGAAATGCCGCCCGCCAGCTGCAGCATCATGAGAATCCGCGTTTGCGCGATCAGCCCGGCGGCGACATTGGCCGTCGTGAGAAGCTGCTTCTGCGCGTCGGTTTTCGGCGTGAGGCTCATCAGGAACTGATCCAGCTTCTTCGACTGGGCGACGACGCTCTTGACATCCATGCCTGTGAGGTCTGCCGTTTCCCCGCCCCAGATCTTGGCGTAGCTCTGCTTCATCGCCTTGTGCAGCCCGTCGCGGCCGGGCTGCGCTTCCGGGCCGTAGGCCTCGAGGGCTGCGTCGAGTTGCAGCGATCTCGCCGACAGCGTTTCCAGCTCCGACTTCTGGGTCGCGTAAAGCGTATAGGACGAGCCGATCAGGGTGCCCAGAACCAGCGCCAGCAGAAGCCCGAGGAGGCCGGTCATCGCCCCGATCATCTCGCGCGCCTGGTCGGGCGCGTGGCGCTCGGGAAGCCAGGCGTGCAGCTTCAGGCCGAGAATCCCGGAGCAAAAGGCCAGGATCGCGACCCCGATCACAAACTCGAGCGAACCCATGGTACTCCCCCGCCCTGTCCGGAAGGGCGCCCTCTGAGCGACACGCGCTGTGGATGGAATTGGACCTTCGCGGACCACCATTCTAGCCGAATTGCCCGCCGCGACGAAAAAACCAGAGACCTTTGCTTTTTCCGCCGATCGGACGCGGCTGGCCGGGCGCCTTTGGCGGTTCGCTCCGTCGATTGATTCGCATGCGCGGCAACGAACGCCCCGCTGCGTTCCACCGCTCGTTCGTCAAGCAGCCCTACCCGAAACTCGAGGAGGCGAGGAAGCGCAAGATTCCTTCGTAGGCCTTGTCGAGATGTTCGGTCATCATGCGTCGCGACAGGGCCGGATCCTTCTGGATCAGCGCCTTGATGATGGCCCTGTGCTGCTCGAGCGTCGCTTGCGCCAGTCCCGGCTTTGGAACGGTCAAATAACGGCAGCGATCGAGTTGCGCCTTTGAAATCTCGATGGCCCTCCATAGCCGCGGCAGATCGCTGACCTCGCTGATGTAGTGGTGAAAGGCATCGTCCCACGAGATGGCGTCGACATACCGTTTGCGCTCGATGGCGTGGGAATGGAGCAGGAACAATTCTTCCAGCCGATCGGCGTGGCGCCTGGTCATGGCTTCAGCGGCAATACTGATGCTTTCGGCCTCGAGCGCACGACGAATGAGGAATGCCTCGCGAATGAGGCTGCGATCAATCGGCGCCACGACCGTCGCCGATTGCGCCTTCACGTCGACGAGGTTCTCGTCGGAGAGTTTCTTGACCGCTTCGCGAACGGGCGTTCGAGACACGCCGAGATTCGCCGCGATCGCCTTCTCATCGATGGTCGAGCCTGGAGCGAACTCGCCGGTCAGGATCAGCCGGCGGACGATTTCGTAAATCTGCGCGCGCAAGGGCCGCGTGTGATCAATCCGCTCCGCTCCGATATCGGCCGCCGTGATGCCCGTTTCATCCGGCTCATTGGCGCGAAGCGTCGACATTCTCCCGTTCCGCACTTTCGTCTTGCAGGGCTTTGACAGCCGGTGATACTAATATAATAGTTTGACAATCGCCAAGCGCTTCGACGACGAAGCTGCTTGGACCGGCAGTCAGCCAAGCCTGTCGGTCACGAAAAAAATCCCAGGGAGGACCGCTATGAGCGGCAACAATTTTCCGAAGTTGCACAACGCCATGTGGCCTGGCCTGGTCGGCAAGGGACCCGATTCGGAGCCGCCGATTTCCCTCGACACGATGCTCGAGTTGACTGCGGCGGCGCAGGTGGACGGCGTCAAATTCGATGGAGTCGATCTGTTCCTCGCCGATCCTCACACGTCGATCGATTCGAACGACGACGCCATCAAGCGCCTGGCCGACAATGTCGCCGGGCGCGGACTCGAAATCGGCTCCCTGGTCGCTCCTGTCTGGCCGCCTGTCGGCGGCGGATCGACGATTGGAGGAGAGGATGAACGCAAGCGTTTCCTCGCGATGGTCGACAAGGCCTGCCGCATCGGCAGGACGCTACGCGAGATCGGCATCCGCCCGTCCGGCGTCGTCCGGATCGACTCCGCGTGCGGAGTCGACGAATGGGCCGTCGATCCGAGGGGAAACCAGAAGAAGGTCGCCGAGGTGTTCAAGCAGGCTTGCGACATCGCCGAAGGCTATGGCGAACGTCTCGCTGCCGAGGGCGAAATCTGCTGGGGCGGCATGCACAGCTGGAAGCACATGGTCGAGCTCCTGGAGATGGTCGGCAAGCCTCGGACGCTCGGCTTCCAGGCGGACATGGCTCATACCCTTCTCTACACGATGGGCTACAACGCCCCCGAGCATCGCATCCTTCCCGATGGCTTCGACTGGAAGGACCGCAGCGCGGTCGACGAGGCCCTGAAGACGGTGACCCACGCGCTTCGCCCGTGGACCATCGATTTCCACGTCGCGCAGAATGACGCGACCGTCAAAGGCAGCGGCTCTCACGACAAGACCGGGCGCCATTGCATGGCCAGGGATCCGAACGGCAAGCTCGATATCACTCATCGATGCGGGTTACTGGCTGCGCGATGACGAGGGCAAAATCACTCGCGCGTGCAGGCACATCTGTTGGGACGGCTGCATGTTCCCGAACTCGGAGATGATGAAGCGGCAGACATGGAACGACATTCTCGCGGCCATGATCAAGGTGCGCGAGGCGCACGGCTGGGTGCAATAGGCGGCGCAAATAGCTGATCGGGAGGAGACATGGGCGAGAAGCGCAAACTCAACGTTGGGCTGATCGGCTACGGCTTCATGGGCCGGACGCATTCGAACGCCTTCGGCAAGGTCAACCAGTTTTTCGACCTCGCCTATCAGCCCGTGCTCAAGGCCGTTTGCGGCCGCGACAAGGACAAGGTCCAGTCGTTCGCCGAGCAATGGGGCTACCAATCGCACGAAACCGATTGGCGCAAGCTCGTTGCGCGTCCCGACATCGATCTTGTCGACATTGCCAGCCCCAACGATACGCACGCCGAGATCGCCATCGCCGCCGCGAGCGCCGGCAAGATGGTGATGTGCGAAAAGCCGCTCGGACGCAACGGCGCCGAAGCAGAAAAGATGGTGCAGGCGGTCGAGACCGCAAAGACGCCGAACATGGTCTGGTACAATTACCGGCGGGCGCCGGCGGTGACCCTCGCCAAGCACCTCATCGATGAAGGGCGGCTCGGAAAGATTTTTCATTACCGCGCGAAATTCCTTCAGGACTGGACAATCTCGGCTGACCTTCCGCAGGGCGGCGCCGGCCTGTGGCGGCTCGATGTCGGCGTCGCCGGCAGTGGCGTGACCGGCGATCTGCTGGCGCACTGCATCGATACGGCGATGTGGCTGAATGGCGGCATCGACAGCGTGACCGCCGCCACCGAGACCTTCATCAAGGAGCGGAAGCACAACCTGACCGGCAGGGTCGAGCCGGTCGGCATCGACGACGCCTCTCTCTTCCTTGCCCGATTCGCCAATGGCTCGCTGGCGACCTTCGAGGCGACCCGCTACGCGCGCGGCCACAAGGCCCTGTACACTCTCGAGATCAACGGCGAACACGCCTCGATCGCCTGGGATCTGCATGACCTTCACCGACTGCAATTTTTCGATCATCGCGACGAGGGCAGGCTGCGCGGCTGGCGTTCGCTGCACATCACCGACGGCGATCATCCGTACATGAGCCACTGGTGGGTGCCGGGCCTGCAGATTGGCTACGAGCACACCTTCGTTCATCAGGTGGCGGATTTCCTCGAGGGGCTTTCGAACGGCAAGCCCGCCGCTCCGACCTTCCGCGATGCGCTCTTGACTGACCGGGTTACCGACGCCGTTCTTCGCTCGGCGAAGAGCGGACGATGGGAGCGGCCGGACGGAACGGCGTAAGGCGGTGAACGCCCGCGACTGAAGGAGTCTCGGCGCCCGCTTGTGGGTGGATGTCAGGTGCAATGTGATGGCGTCGCAGTCGGAAAGAAAAGTTGCCCTTGCGCTGTCGGACGTCCGCAAGTCCTATGGCGCGGTCAACGCTCTTGCGGGCCTCAGCTTTTCGGTTTTGGAGAGCCAGTTCCTGGCGCTCTTCGGTCCGAGCTCGGTCGGCAAGACGACTGCGTTGCGCGCCATCTCGGGACTGGTCCAGCCCGACTCGGGGATCATCAAGATCGCCGGCGCCGACGTGACGCGCGCTCCAATCAAGGGCCGGGGCGTCTCGATGGTCTTTCAGTCGTTCGCGCTCTACCCGCATCTGACCGTCTACGGAAATCTCGCCTACCCGCTCGTCGAGCAGGGCGTCTCGCGCTGAAGCATGGCGGCGACGACGGCTGGTGCGTCATCGAAGCGTTCGGCCGCGCGCTTCCGGCCCTCGCGGCGGCGACGCGGGTGCGGCGCGATTTCTTCCCCAATCGCGAGGAAGTCTACCGATACGGACACGACTTCCTCCGCGAACAATGGGCCAAGGCGTGAGCCACTATTGCGTGCGCAAGGAAATGTGACCAAAGTCCGGCATTCATTCCGGAGGAAAAACCCGATCCAGGTGAAGTTGCGAGCCGATCCACCGGGATGGGACATTGACGACCATGGCGCCCCAAGACGAACTCCGCAGAAACGAGGTCGCCGTCGAGTGGCCGAATCCTATCGACGCGGGCCTCGCCTTCATCGGCGTCATCCGGACCCCATGGGCCACACGCGCGGAATGCCCGCATCACGGCCAGCCCGACGGCCCCGCCTGCCTCATCGAGGTTGACGCGCCGTGGGATGCGGCCCTCGACGGGATCGAGGCGGTCGAGCGGATCGAGGTCTTCTACTGGTTGCACGAGGCCCGCCGGGATCTCGTGCGCCAGAGCCCCGGGAGAAATGGACTGACGAAAGCGACTTTCACCATCCGCTCCCCGGTGAGGCCCAATCCGATCGGCACGTCCATCGTGACGCTCATCGCCCGCGAGGGGGCCGTCCTGCATGTCCGCGGTCTCGACTGTGTCGACCGCACGCCGCTTCTCGACCTTAAGCCCGACCGCTCGCACTTCTGTTCGGAAGCGTCGGGACAAGTCTAAGTCGCCCTAGGCCGCGGACTTTCGATATATGCAACTGTAGATATCGAGTTCAGCCGAGGAGCCTCTCCCCGGCTTTCATGATCCGTACTATATTCGAATGAATAAGAGCGCGATGGCGGGGCGGAGACTCGAGGGTTATGCCGGTATCCTATTCGCCTTGGCTGGTCCTGCTGTCGGTCGCTCTGGCGATCCAGGGCTCCTATGTCGGGCTGAACTTCGCCGTCCAGGCTTCCGGCGCGGAGGGGACGCGGCGAAGGGCGCTGCTCGCCGGGGCCGCGATCACGCTCGGACTCGGCGTCTGGACGATGCATTTCGTCGGCATGCTGGCCGAGCGCATGCCGTTTCCGGTCGACTATCTCGTCCTGCCGACGCTGTTGTCGTTCCTGGTCTGCGTGATCGTCGTCGGGGCGGCCGTGCTTGCGGTCAGCGCCGGTCCCCCGACCCTGCCCCGCATCGGAGCGGCGGCCGTGTTCACGGGGCTCGGCGTCGGCGCGATGCATTACATCGGCATGGAGACGCTCCGCGCCTGCGCCGAAATGGTCAATTCGCCGCCCTTCGTGCTGGCCGCCGCGGCGATCGCGATCGGCGCCTCCGGGCTGGCGCTGTGGCTCGCCTTCGGCGGCGCGCCGCAATGGCTTCCGCTCTCGGCGACCGTGCTCGGCCTCGCCATCTCCGGGATGCATTACACGGCGACCAGCGGACTCTCTCTATATCCGCGTCCTTCATCCGCAGTCGAGCCGGCGCTGTCGCCCGATCTCCTGGCGGTGATTGTCGCGATCGTCGCGTTCCTGGTCTCGGGCGGCTTTCTCCTGTCGCTGACGCCGGCGCGGAGCGCGCCGCGCGGCGAGGCCGCCGCGGCGCCGACTGTCTCCGCAAACCAGCCAGCGGAACCCGTCGTCGTCGGGACCGGCGCGTTCTCCCCGCTCGGGGGCGCCGGCGGGCCTCCCCGCCGCCCCGCGAGCGCCATTCCGGTCGAGCGCAACGGGCTGACGTCCTACATGACTGCCGGGTCGATCGTAGCCGTTCGCGCCGACGCGCATTATACCCAGGTGTTCGACGGTTCAACGTCGCATTTCTGCTCGCTCTCGATCGGCGAGGTCGAGAGCCGGCTCGATCCGCGACTGTTCGTCAGGGTCCATCGCAGTCATATCGTCAACATCGCCAGCGTCGAGGGCGTCCGATTCAGCGGCGACGGCGGCGTGATCGAGCTCGCGGCCCCGGCACGCTACAGCGTTCCCGTCAGTCGGGCGCGCATCGGACAGATCAAGGCGCGCCTCGCCTCGCTGCGGCCGGCCGCGGAATAGCCCGTTCACGTCAACACTGCTGTCGCAATTCGTGCAGCAGCGCCGCAAATGGCGCCCGAAATCCCGCGTTTGTGCGCGCACGCTTGCCGTGGCTGAGCGTCAGGCGCGACAAACCGTCGCAGGGGATTTGCCCCCAAAAAGAAACGCTCACACGCCGTACCGCCGTCGGAGCCGGGACGATCCCAGGCTGGCGGCCGGCAGGGAGGACGTCATGATTCCCGCCGCCTTCGCCTATCATCGTCCCAAGTCGATCGCCGAGGCGGTCGCGCTGCTCAGCGACCTCGGCGAGGACGCGCGGCCGCTGTCGGGCGGACACAGCCTCATCCCGATGATGAAGCTGCGCCTCGCCAGGCCTTCCGATCTCGTCGACCTCGGCGCCATCGCCGAACTCAAAGGCATCCGCGAGGTGGGGGCGGACCTCGTCATCGGCGCGACCGCCACGCAGCACGACCTGCTCGGTTCGACGCTGGTCGCCGACAAGGCGCCGATCCTCCAGGAGGCGGCGTCGGTCATCGCCGACCCGCAGGTTCGCTATCTGGGCACGATCGGCGGCAACGTCGCCAACGGCGATCCCGGTAACGACATGCCTGCGGTGATGATGTGCCTCGGCGCGACCTATCATCTGGTCGGCAAGGGCGGCGGACGGCAGGTCGCGGCGCGCGACTTCTATCAGGGCGCCTACTTCACCGCGCTCGAGCCCGGCGAGATCCTGTCCGCGATCCGCGTTCCCATTCCTCCGGCGGGGCACGGCTACGCCTACGAGAAGCTCAAGCGCAAAATCGGCGACTATGCGACCGCCGCAGCGGCGATCGCGCTGACGATGGCCGGAGGCCGCGTCACGAGCGCATCGATCGGCCTCACCAATGTCGGCGAGACGCCGCTGTGGGCGGAAGACGCAGCGCGGATCCTGGTCGGATCGAGCCTCGACACAGCGACTGTCAAGCGCGCGGTCGCCGCCGCCGAGTTCGATCACATCGCCGGCGTCCGACACGCGCGGCCCGGCTGCGTACCGGACCAAAATGGCCGGCGTGATGCTGACCCGCGCCCTGGAACGCGCGCGGTCGCGCGCCCGTTGATCCGGAGAGCCCGATGCCCAAGACCCACGTATCGATGACGGTCAACGGCAGGCCGGTTGAAGGCCTGGTCGAGCCGCGAACGCTACTGATCCATTTCCTGCGCGAGGATCTTGGTCTCACCGGGCCGCACATCGGCTGCGAAACCACCCATTGCGGGGCCTGCACAGTCGATCTCGACGGCAAATCGGTGAAATCCTGCACCGTGTTCGCGGTGCAGGCCGAGGGCGCCTCGATCCTCACGATCGAGGGCATCGCCGCGCCGGACGGAACGCTGCACGCGCTCCAGGAAGGCTTTCGCGAAATGCACGGCCTGCAATGCGGGTTCTGCACGCCCGGCATGATCACCCGCGCGTACCGGTTGCTGCAGGAGAACCCGAACCCGAGCGAGGAAGAGATCCGCCTCGGCATCTCGGGGAATCTCTGCCGCTGCACCGGCTACCAGAACATCGTCGAGGCGATTCAATACGCCGCCGCCAAGATGGGCGGCGCCGGATTCCAGGAGGCCGCGGAATGAACGCGATCGCGCCGACGTCGGAAGAGCGCGCCGAAAAGCTGCAGGGCCTCGGCTGCAGGCGCAAGCGGATCGAAGACATCCGCTTCGTCCAGGGCAAGGGCAATTACGTCGACGACCTCAAGCTGCCGTGGACGCTCTATGGCGATCTCGTGCGGTCGCCGCATGCCCATGCGCGGATCAAGTCGATCGACGTCTCCGAGGCGATGAAGGTCCCCGGGGTGCTCGCCGTGCTGACGGCCAAGGAGCTGAAACCTCTCGCGCTGCACTACATGCCGACCCTGGCGGGCGACGTGCAGGCGGTGCTGGCGGAAGACAAAGTCCTGTTCCAGAACCAGGAAGTCGCCTTCGTCGTCGCGGAAACGCGGGAAGCAGCGGCCGACGCGGTCGACCTCGTCGAAGTGTCTTATGAAGCGCTGCCCGTGGTGATCGACCCGTTCAAGGCGATGGCGCCGGACGCGCCGGTCCTGCGCGAGGACATCAAGGACAAGACCGACGGCGCGCACGGGCCCCGCAAGCACCACAACCATATCTTCACCTGGGAGATTGGCGACAGGGGCGCGACCGACGCCGCTTTCGAGCGCGCCGAGGTAACGATCAAGGAATTGATCTCCTATCAGCGCGTGCACCCCTCCCCGCTCGAGACCTGCCAGTGCGTCGCCTCGTTCGACAAGATTCGCGGCGAACTCACCGTATGGGGCACGTTCCAGGCGCCCCATGTCATTCGCACCGTGGCGTCGCTGATTTCCAAGATTCCCGAGCACAAGATCCACGTGATTTCGCCCGACATCGGCGGCGGGTTCGGCAACAAGGTCGGCGCCTATCCGGGCTATATCTGCGCGATCGTCGCTTCGATCGTCACCGGCCGGCCGGTCAAATGGGTCGAGGACCGGATCGAGAATCTGTCATCGACCTCGTTCGCCCGCGACTATCACATGACGACCGAGATCGCTGCGCGGCGCGACGGCAAGGTCACGGCCCTCCGGGTGCACGTGCTCGCCGACCACGGCGCGTTCGACGCCTGCGCCGATCCCTCGAAATGGCCGGCAGGCTTCTTCAACATCGTCACCGGATCCTACGACTTCCCGGTCGCCCACTGCGAGGTGGATGGCGTCTACACCAACAAGGCGCCGGGCGGCGTCGCCTATCGCTGCTCGTTCCGGGTGACGGAGGCCGCCTATTGCATCGAGCGGGGGATGGACATCCTCGCCCAGAAGCTCGGCATGGACCCGGCGGAGCTCAGAATGAGGAACCTGATCCGCCGCGAGCAGTTCCCCTATCAGTCCGCGCTCGGCTGGGAATACGACTCGGGCGACTATCATGCGGCGTTGCAGAAGGCGATCGATTCGGTCGGCTACGCCAGGCTGCGCGCCGAGCAGAAGGCGAGGCAGGAGGCGTTCCGCCGCGGCGACACGCGCGAGCTGATGGGCGTCGGCGTCTCCTTCTTCACCGAAATCGTTGGCGCGGGCCCATCGAAGAACTGCGACATTCTGGGCATCGCGATGTTCGACAGCGCCGAGATCCGCATTCATCCGACCGGCTCGGTGATCGCGCGGCTCGGCACCAAATCGCAGGGCCAGGGCCACGAGACGACCTACGCCCAGATCATCGCGAGCGAACTCGGCCTGCCCGCCGACGACATCACGGTCGAAGAGGGCAACACCGACACCGCGCCTTATGGACTCGGCACCTACGGCTCGCGCTCGACCCCGGTCTCCGGCGCGGCCACGGCGATGGCGGCGCGCAAGATCAAGGCGAAGGCGCAGATGATCGCGGCGCATCTTCTGGAGGTGCATGACGACGATCTCGAATGGGACGTCGACCGCTTCCGCGTCAAAGGCGTTCCCGAGCGCTTCAAGACCATGAAGGAGCTCGCCTGGGCGGCCTACAACTCCGTGCCCCAGGGCATGGAGATGGGGCTCGAGGCGGTCAATTATTACGATCCGCCGAACATGACCTATCCATTCGGCGCCTATATCTGCGTCGCCGACGTCGACGTCGACACCGGTGCAACGAAAATCCGCTCGTTCTACGCGCTCGACGACTGTGGGACCCGCATCAATCCGATGATCATCGAGGGTCAGGTGCATGGCGGCCTGACCGAAGCCTTCGGCATCGCGATGGGCCAGGAGATCCGCTACGACGAGAGCGGCAATGTTCTGACCGCGTCGTTCATGGACTATTTCATGCCGACCGCGGTCGAGACGCCGAAATGGACGACGGACTGGACGACGACGCCCTCGCCTCATCACCCGATCGGGGCAAAGGGCGTCGGCGAAAGCCCGAATGTCGGCGGCGTGCCCGCCTTCGCCAACGCCATCAACGACGCCTTCGCCTTCCTCGGCTCGACCCATATCGCAATGCCGCACGATCACTGGCGCACCTGGATGGCGGCGGACAAACTCGGACTGCACGCGGCGTAGGCTCTCGAGCGGTCCGCCGGAAGGATTTCGATGGCGCTCGCGCGCGAAGACATCTCCAGGCGTCTCGCGGAGGTTAACTACATCGCCGATCGCGACCTCGCGACCGCGCTCTGGATGATGGACTTCCTCAAGCGGCCGCTTCTGCTCGAGGGCCAGGCGGGCGTCGGCAAGACGGAGGTCGCCAAGGCCCTGGCGGCGCTGCACGGCGCCGAGCTCATCCGCCTGCAATGCTACGAGGGACTGGATCAGAACGCGGCGCTCTACGAGTGGAACTATCAGCGTCAGCTCCTCGCCATCAAGGCTCGAGAGGGGGCCGGGGAATTGGCCGAGCGCATCGAGGAGCAGATCTTCTCGGAAGAGTACCTGCTCGAACGCCCTCTGCTGGCTGCGATCCGGCGCGCGAAGCCGCCCGTGCTGCTGGTCGACGAAGTCGACCGGGCCGACGAGGAATTCGAGGCGTTTCTGCTCGAACTCCTGTCTGACTATCAGGTCTCGATCCCGGAACTCGGCACGATCGCGGCGGTGACGATCCCGCGCGTCGTCCTGACCTCGAACAACACGCGCGAGCTTTCCGACGCGCTGAGGCGACGTTGCCTCTATCACTATGTCGATTTTCCCGACGAACAGCGCGAAGCCGCGATCATCATCGCACGGACGCCCAGGATCGCCGCCTCGCTCGCGGCGCAGGTCGCCCGGCTCGTGGCGGCGATTCGTCGCGAGGATCTGCGCAAGACCCCCGGCGTCGCCGAAACGCTCGACTGGGCGGCGACGCTCGCCGGCCTCAATGTCGAGGACCTGCGGCAGTCCCCCGAACTTGTCCATGACAGCTTGATCTGCCTGCTCAAGACGCGCGAGGATCGTGTGCGACTGACGCGCGAGACGACCGCGCGTCTGATCGGCAAGGTTGCGTGAGGCGCGCGATGGCCGATGCCTCGGAAATCAGGGCTCAGGACCCGGCGGCGGAGAGATCGGCCGCGAGGATCGCCGCTTTCGCGAACCTCTTGCGGGCCAACGGATTTGCGGTCGGACTGGCCGAAAGCCGCGATGCGCTCGCCGTTCTCGCCTCGCCCGCTGGCCGGCGGCCCACCCACCTGAAGCCCGCCTTGCGCGCGCTCTTCTCGGCGACCCGCGAGGACTGGCGGCGCTTTGACGAACTCTTCGATGCGTTCTGGCGCGGGAAGGACATGCGGCGGATCCAGCCCTTGCGCGGCGCAGGCGACCCAGGCGCAGCGCGACGCAAATCCCTGCCCTCCGGCCTGTCGCCCGACCTGCCCCAGGACGGCGCGAAGGAAGGCGGCGCTCAAGACGACGAGGCCGACGGCGCCGCGGCCAACAGCGACCGGCGAGACGCCGCCTCTTCGGCCGAAGCGCTCGCGGGCCGCGACATCCGTCATGTCGCCGACCCGCAGGAGATGGCGAAGGTCCACGCGCTTGCCGAGCGCCTCGCCCGGCGGATGCGGGCGCGGCTCGTGCGGCGCTGGCGGGCGCGCCGGGCGGGCCCGCGCCTCGACCTCAGGCGAACGATCCACCGCAGCGTCCCACACGGAGGGACGCCGATCGATCTCGTCTGGCGGCGGCGCAAGCTTCGCCCGCTGCGTCTCGTGCTGCTGCTCGACGCGTCCGGCTCGATGGAGCTCTATACCGCCTTCTTCGCGCGCTTCCTGCACGCGGCGGTCGACGCCTTCCGCGAGGCGGAGGCGTTCGTGTTCCACACCCGACTCGTTCATGTGTCGAGCGCATTGCGCGAGCGTGACGTCGCTCGCGCCGTCGACCGGCTCGCGCTGATGGCGCAGGGCATCGGCGGCGGCACCCGGATCGGCGAAAGCCTCGCCGACTTCAACCGCTGGCATGCGTCGCGCGTGATCAATTCGCGCACCGCCATCGTCATCGTCTCCGACGGCTACGATACGGGCGAACCGGAACGGCTCGGCGCCGCAATGGAACAGCTCGCAAGACGCTGCCGGCGCATTGTCTGGCTCAATCCGCTGCTCGGATGGCGCGATTACGAGCCGACAGCGCGCGGCATGCAGGCCGCCCTGCCCTATATCGACCTGTTCGCGCCGGCGCATAACCTCGACAGCCTCGCGGCGCTCGAGCCATATTTTGCGAGGATCTGATGGACCGTCTGTCGGACGTGCTCGACCTCGTCCCGTCGCTCAAAGCCCGGGGAGAGGCGTTTGCTCTCGCCACCGTTGTCCGCACCGTGGCGGCGACGGCCGCGAAGGCCGGCGCCAAGGCGATCATCCGCGCCGACGGCTCGATCTCCGAAGGCTGGGTCGGCGGCGGCTGCGCCCGCGGCGCGGTGCTGAAGGCCGCGCGCGAGGCGCTGGCCGACGGCCGGGCGCGCCTCATCTCCGTCCAGCCGCCCGACGTGCTGCAGGAGCATGGCGTCGCCGCCGGCGAGGAGCGGGAGGGGGTGCGATTCGCGCGGAACACCTGCCCGAGCCGCGGCACGATGGATATTTTCATCGAGCCGGTGCTGCCTCGTCCGCAGATCGTGCTGTGCGGGTCGAGCCCGGTGGCTGTGGCGCTCGCCGGCCTGGCGGCGAAGCTCGGCTTCTCCGTCACTGCCTGCGCTCCGCCCGCCGAACAGAGCGCGTTCGCGGAGGTCGACCGGCGCATCGACGGTTACGCGCTCCCTGCGGCCGAGGACGGCGAGTGCTATGTTGTCGTTTCGACCCAGAGCCGCGGCGACGAGGCGGCGCTGACGGCGGCGCTGGCGACCGACGCCGCCTACGTGGCTTTTGTCGGCAGCCGGCTGAAAGCGCAGACGCTGAAAGCGACGCTGGCGGCGCGCGGCGTCGCCAACGAGCGCCTTGCCGCTCTGCGCTCGCCGGCCGGGCTCGACCTCGGCGCGATCGGCCCGGAGGAAATCGCGCTCTCGATCCTGGCCGAAATCGTTGCGTTCCGGCGCGGACGGGAACTTAAGTCCCCTCGCCCGTGACATTGAGCGCCCTCTTCCAGCCGCGCCGCCTTCCTCGTCGCGGCGACGCTGTCGCCGGCCGGTTCCAAAGCCTTCTCGACGAGGATCCCCGTCTGGGGGGTTTCCTTGTTATTCGCTGTTAGGGGACAAGAAAGCAGGGGAAATCGCGCTTCTCGCGGCGACCTCGCCCGCGGAAGACGCGTTATTTCAGCTATTTGCAGCAATACTGCCGACCGCCAAATAGATAGCAAGTGCGTAATGTCATAACAACAGCGAAAATAATTCCCTGTTCGAATGGGAACAGCGAAAGCCGGTTTCCCTGTTCCGCACGGGAACAGGGACGGATCAGGGAAACGGCGCGACAGGCGGCTCCCCGGACAGAATCGCCCGGGCTGTCAGCCGCCAATACCTCGACCGCTTCCGAATGTGGCGAGGAACCAGCCATCCGATTTTCCCGCAATCTATCTGCGACGCTCAACTCGAATGGCCGCGGCCGCCTCGGGTAGTGTTCATCCTCGGAATTATGGCTTAGACCCGCGGCTCGAACGCGCCAACGCCGGGGATAATCATGAATGGTCGCAGGATGATACCGGGCAAGCCCGTCCCTGCTTCGGAAGTTCCGGACTACACGATCCATCGTGACACGCTGGTCGAGATCTTGTCCGGCGTGTTCCTTGAGCGGCTCGGCCGGCTTAATGCGATCGTCCGGCAGAGCGGCGAGGCCCTGGAAGGGAATATATTCTATCGCGACATGGACGAGCGGTTTGCGGAAAGTCCGCCGAGCGCCGACCTCGCGCCCGCCCGACGGAATGTGTGGCGCGCCGTCCGATTCAAGGAGCGGCTCCTCGAGGTCGGGGTCAATGCCGGGCACGGCGCTCTGCTCGCTCTCTCGAGCAACCCGAGGCTCCAGTATTACGGGGTCGATATCCTCGCCCACGCCTATACGGTCGAGTGCATCGACTTCCTGAAGGGGGAATTTCCGGGGCGCGTCCACCTCTTTCCCGGCGATTCACGCGAGGTGATGCCCTGGTTGGCGAACCGCGCGGATGAACTGAATTTCGACGTCATCCACGTGGACGGCGGTCATACCAGCGAAGTCTGCCTTTCCGACGTGACGCACAGCATCCGGATGAGTCAGGGCGTCAAGGGCCGGCATCTCCTGCTCGACGATGTCCATGCGAGCTGGATTTTCGACATCTACTGCGAGTTCGTCGCCCGCGGCGATTTGACCACCGAGACGTTTTTCGGAGATTGGGAGGAGGCGGGACGCAACCTGCTGGGGCGGATCGAATGAAGGAAGCGGAAGCGTCGCCGACGATGAAAACCCGTCTTCCATGAGCACGGATTGCGAATTTGCCTCCTTTTGGCACGGAGGCCCGCTCAATCCGTTCGCCTACGGCTGTCTGGCCTCGTTCTCCGGGAGGGGCGCCGCAATCCGCCTGTACAGTTACGACCTTGGCCTCGAGACTCCGCCCGGCGTCCGTCTCGAGGACGCCCGGTCCATCTGCCCTGACGAATCGCTGGTTCGCCGGTTCATCGCCGCCGGCAAGCCGTCGATCGCGACCTTCGCCGACATGTTTCGCTACCGGATGATCCGGGAAACCGGCTGTTGCTGGGTCGATACCGATTTCGTCTGCCTCACGAGACCGGAATTCACCAGCGAACCCTATATCTTCTGCCGCCAGGCGGACGCGGTCAGCACGCTGCTGGTCAACAATGCGGTCCTGCGGCTGCCCTCGTCCGAGCCGGCGCTGGCGGAACTCATCGCGACCGCCGAAAGCAGGATCGACGTGGACCAGAAATGGGGCGCGCTCGGGCCGTTTCTCCTGACCCCGGTTCTGGAGAGGCACGGGCTTTACGACCGGGCGCTCGATCCGCATGTCTGCTATCCGATCGAGCCCGAGCAGTTCTGGAAGCCGTTCCTTCCGGGCTTCCGCGCCGAGGTCGAACGGACGCTCGCCGGCGCGACGCTCCTGCATCTCTGGAGCGAAGCCATCCGCTGGAGCAACTACGACTTGGCCGCCTGCCCGCCGAAGGGCTCATACCTTCACGACGTTTTCCGGAAAGTCGGAGCCCTCGAGCGCTTTCGTGTTTCCTACGACGAACGCGAGGTCCGCCGCCTTATGGCCAGCCAGATCGCGGCCTGCGAAGCGCGCGCCGCCAAAGCGTAGCGCTGACGCTACCCGGCCGCCTGCGGGGCGGCGAAGCGGACCAGCTTGCGCCGTTTCACCCGGCTGCGTCTGGGCGCGATGAGGAAGGTCGCCTTCGGCGGCTCCGTCAGGTACTTTCGCGCCTCGTCCTCCATCATCCGGTCGGCATTCGTCACGCGCGCCCGAAGATGTTTCAGTTCAAGCACGGTCGGGACCAGGAAAGTTTCGACCAGCCGGCCGACTTCCGCCGCGTCTTCGAACACGTTCCAGGCGTAGGCGCCGTCCCGCTTCCGCTCGAGGCCGATTTCCCGCATTGCAGTGAGGAAAGGCGCCCTGTCCTTTGGATCGATCCTGTAGTCCACGGTGACCAGCACCGGCCCCTGATCGTCATCCGCCGGCTGGAGGAGGTTCGGCGTGTTCCAGTGCAGGGACGGAGACAGGTCGAGCGACGCCGCTCTCTGCAGCTTCCGCCGCCACGTGACGACCATGCCGAGAAAGGCCCCGGCGGCGGCGGCGTAGAAGGTCGCCGGCAGTCCCTCGACACTGGCGATCTTGCCCCAGATGGCGCTGCCGAGAGTCATCGCGCCGAAGAAGGCGGTCAAAAAAATGGCGAGTCCGCGCCCGCGCACCCACTCCGGGAGGGCCACCTGCGCCGAAACGAACAGCGTCGTCATCATGACGATCCAGCACGCTCCCGCCACAAGGCTCGCCGCCATCGCCAGCATGGGCTCCTTCGCCGCTCCATACATCACGAGCGCGGCGATCGTGCCGGCGCTCGCCATGAGCGCGAGACGATCGGGACCGAGCCGCTCCTTCAGCCAGTTGAGCCCGAAGGAGCCGATCAGCGACCCCAGCCCGATCATGCCGAGGAGCACGCCGTAGATCGCCGGTCCATTATGCATTTGCGTGCGCGCGACCAGCGGAAGAAGCGCCCAATAGGCGCTCGCGAACAGGAAGAAGGCGAGCGCGCGGATGATCGTCGAGTCCATGTCGCGGTTGTGCCGGACGTAGCGGAGGCCCGTCCGCACGGCGCTGGCGAAGCGCTCCGCCGGCAGAGTCTCCTGGATCCGGCGCGGAGCGCGCCACCACAGAACCGCCGCCGCCAGCACCAGACTGCCAAAGCAATAGCACCAGATGGGAAAGTCGATGCTGAAGGCTGCAATGGTGAATCCGCCAAGAGCCGGGCCGATCGCCCGGCTGACGTTGTAGCTGGCGTTGTTGATGGCGATGGCGCTGTCGAGGTCGTCCTTGGGCGCCAGCATCGGCGTGACGAGCAACCATCCGGGCGCAGAGAGCGCGCCGGCCGCTCCGAGACTGAAGGTTGTCGCCAGGAGGATGGCGGGCGTCGCAAGATGCAGGGAGACGATGGTGGCGAAGGCGACGCCGATCACGGTGACGGCAAGCTGGGCGCCGAGAAGGAGACGCCGGGCGTCGACGATGTCCGCCAGCGCCCCGGCTGGCAGGGTCAGCAGAAACATCGGCAGCGTCGTCGCGATCTGGACCGCCGACACCATCATCGGGTCGGGATTGAGGCTGGTCATCAGCCAGCTGGTTGAAGTGTCGAACATCGCGATGCCGACGTTCGACGCCGAACTCGCAATCAGAATGACGGTAAAGGCCAGATTGCCGAAGACGCCCCAGCGCGATCGCTCGCGCATCGAAGCGTCGGGAACTGTCGTCGAGTTCGATGGACAAATCCACTCCGCCGCGCCGCCGGTCGCGCGGCGCTCGAGCCGGTACATGGCGGACAAAACGTCGGAATTCAAGGCTGCATTCCGGCGGGATCAGGCCAAACAGGGCGCCGGCGCCTATCCGCCGGGACGCGCTGGCCACGGGAAGCGTCCGTAACTATATCTATACAGCGCAGGTCCCCCTGACTTAGTCGGGATCCGCCGGTCGGGGATCAGACGCGCCCGAGCGTCGGGCTTCGGCGATAAGGCTGCGGCGTTGCCGCAGAAAGGAGCGCTTGAGCGATCCGCTATGATTCCGAATGAACCACAGAACGGCCTGTCCTTCGCCACGCTGATGGTGTGCATGCGGGTCGGCTATTCGAACACCGGCTTGCTGGCCGTCGCTCGGGACGTCGCGGCCCGTTTCGGCTCGACGGTCGTCGGAGTAGCCGCGAAGCAGGTGTTCACACGCGGCGCCCAGATCAGGGGCGCGGGGCTTTGCGAACCCCAGCAGTACGGTCCACGCAAGTTTGCCGAGAACGCCGCCGCCGCCGAGGCGGAGTTCCGCAAGGCGTTGGCCGGCGTCGAAAAGCTCGAATGGCGAACCCAGATGACCTTTGGCCCGGTCTACGGGCACATCGCCAATGAGGCGCGCATCGCCGACCTCGTCGTCGCGCCCATTGACGGTCAAGATCGTTTCTTCTCCCCCTCCGGGCAGGCCGAGATTGGCGATCTTCTCAAGAACCTCGGCCGGCCGGTTCTCGCGACGCCGCCCGGCGCGACCGGCCTCGGGTTCGACCAGGCGCTCGTCTCCTGGAAGGAGACGAAGGAAACGCGCCGCGCGGTCGCGGATGCTTTGCCGCTCCTGAAGGCGATGGGCCGCGTCGATGTCATCGAGATCGTCCAGCCCTCGGAGGTCGAGGAATCCCGTCGGCGCCTCGCGGATGTCGGCGCTTGGCTCGAGCGGAACGGCATTCAGGCGAAATGCTCGGCCGAGGTGTCGAGCGGGCCTGAGTGCGCCCGTCTCGCGGCGGTGGCCGAGGAATTGCGGACCGATCTCGTCGTCGCGGGCGCCTACAGCCACAGCCGGCTGCACGAATGGGCGTTCGGCGACACGCGCGACCTTCTGTCGCGTGTCCGTCGCTGCGTTCTTGCCTCGCACTGACAGAAACGGACAGCAGAGGCCGCCCCGAACGCATGGATCAATCGACCCGGCAAACCATGCCGCCGCGGCGGAAGACCTGGCTCGGCGCTTTCGCCCACCCGGGTTTCGTCGTCGTCTGGGTGGCGAGCACGATCGCCCTGATCGGCATCGCGATGTACGACACCGCGTCGGGCTGGCTGATGACCACGCTCGACCTCAACCCGTTCAACGTGTCGCTGGTGCACGCGGCGACGAACCTGCCGATGTTCCTGTTCACGCTTCCCGCCGGAGCCCTTGCGGACATCGTCGATCCCCGACGGCTGATCCTGGCGGTGTCGTGCGTGATCGCCGCGCTGGTCGCGATCTTCGCCGGACTGGTGTCGCTGGACCTCGCCACTCCGCTGCTGCTGCTCTTGACGACTTTCCTGCTCAGCGCCGCCTGGGCGCTGAACCTTCCGGCCTGGCTCTCCATCCTGCCGAGCCTGGTGCCGAAATCCGACCTGCCCGAAGCGATCGCCGCCGACGGGGTCGCCTATAACCTGAGCCGCACGGTCGGTCCCGCCCTCGGCGGCTTCGCGATCGTCAATTTCGGCCTGTCGACGCCCTACTGGGTGTTCGTCGCCGCGAATCTGATGGTGATCGCCGCTCTTGTCTGGCTCAGGACCCCTCCGAGGGAAACCGCGTCCCTGCCGGCGGAGCGCCTGACCGGCGCCGTCCGGGTCGGCATTCGCCACGCGGCCAACAACCGCCTGTTGCGGGCGACACTGGCGCGCGCGTTGGCCGTCTATCCCTTCGCAGCCGCGTACTGGGGCCTGCTGCCGTTGATCGCGCGGCAGACCGGGACCGGAGCCCAGCACTACGGCGTGCTGCTCAGCGCAATCAGCGCGGGGGCGATCTTCGGCTCGTTCGGGCAGCGGTTCCTGCGCGACAGGATCAGCCTCGACTTTATGGTCGTCCTTGGAACGATCGGCACCGCTGCGGCGCTCGCCCTGTTCGGCTGGTCGCGCGACTTCGCCGTTGATCTCGCGGCCTGCTTTTGCGCCGGAACGGCGTGGGTCGTCATTCTGACCAGCCTTTACATGTCGGCGCAAAACGTCCTGCCGGACTGGGTGCGGGGGCGCGGACTCGCCGTCTTTCTGACGGTGATCTTCGGCGCGGTAACCGTCAGCAGCGCCGTCTGGGGCCAGATTGCGGGCAGGATCGGGCTCGAGCAAGCCCTGTTTCTGGCCGCCGCCGGGATTCTCGTCGGCATTCCGCTCTCCTCGCGGTGGAAACTGCAGAAAGGCGCCGTTGTCGATCTGTCGCCTTCAATGCACTGGAAGCGCCCGCAGGCGGCCGAGGACATTGCCGACGAACAGGGCCCGGTTCTTGTCAAGATCGAGTACTGGATCGACCCGCAGGACCGCGAGCGCTTCCTGCGCGCCATGGATGAACTGGGACACGAGCGGAAGCGCGACGGCGCCTTCGCCTGGGGCATTTTCGAGGACATGGGACAGTTCGGGCGGTTCGAGGAGGGTTACTTGATCGAATCGTGGCTCGAGCTCATGCATCTGCGCGAGCGCGTCACCAACGAAGACCGCATGCTGGAAGACGAGATAGGCCAAATGCTGACGAAGCCGCCGCACATCGAGTTTCTCGTCGCGGCCGAGCGTGAGCCCTTACGGCGCAGGTGGCGCGAAGCCCCCGCCGGAGCATGAGCCTTTGCGCGTTCTTGTCGTCTTCGCCCACCCGCTCAACACCAGTTTTCTCGGAGCGGCCCATGTTCGCCTCGTCGAGGCGCTGCAGAACGGCGGGCACGACGTCGACGACCTCGATCTCTACGCCGAAACGTTCGATCCGGTCCTGTCGGCCAAGCAGATGCGGTCCTACGTCGACGTCAAGCTCAACACCCGGGAAGTCGAGACCTACGTCGAGCGCCTCCGCGCGGCCGACGCGCTGGCGCTGGTTTTCCCGGTCTGGTTCGACGGCCTGCCGGCTATCATGCAGGGCTATTTCCAGCGCGTCTTTCTGCCCGGAGTCGCGACTGTCATCGACGACAAGGGGCTGTTTCATCCCAACCTCCGGAACCTGAAGCGAATGGCCGCGGTCTGCGCCTACGGGGAGACGCGTGCGGATGTCGCAAAGAAACACGATCCGCCGCGCCGCTTCGTACGGGACAATATCGGCGTTCTGATCGATCCTGCGGGAGGCTTTGAATATCTCGCAATCTACGGGATGGACTCGACCACCGACGCGCGCCGCACCGCGTTTCTGAGGCGGGTGAGCCGGGCCTTCGCGGCATGGTAGCCGATCACGGCGGCAGCTCGGCCGCGTCGAGCGAGATGTTTGTCGTCAGGTCGCTCTGGCTGGCGTCGAAGCCGGCCGCGAACCGATATGAGCCTGCCGCGATCCGCCATCGCCGCGCTCGTTCGTCGAATGTCGCCAGCAGGCGTGGGTCGACCGAAACCGTCGTCTCGCGCTCTTCTCCGGGCGCAAGCTCGATTCGGCTCCAGCCGGCGAGCCGCAACGGGATCCTGTCGCCCTGCGGTCCCGAAAGATAGAGTTGTGCGACCGCCGCGCCGGCTCTCGCCCCGAGATTTCGGACGATTACGCTCGCGGTAACCCTGACGCCGCTCACGCTGACCTTGAAGTCTCGCAGCCCAAACGTCGTGTAGGACAGGCCATAGCCGAACGGGAAAAGCGGACGTTCGCCGCGGGCGAAGAACCACTTGTAGCCGACATCCGCGCCTTCCGTGTAATCGGCAGTGAAGATTCTGCCGTAGCGGCCGCCGCGCCCGACCGGGCCGATGGGCGCCGCTGTCGGGTTCCCCTGAATGGCCGCGTGGGGAAGCTGGTCCACGCGGGCGGGGAAGGTGACGGTCAGCCGGCCGGACGGGTTGACGTCGCCCGACAGGATGTCAGCGATCGCGTCGCCCCCCTTCTGCCCGGGGTACCAGGCCTCGATGACGGCGGCCGAGAGGTCGAGCCACGGCATGAGGACCGGCCCGCCCGTTTCGAGCACGACGACGGTGCGTCGGTTGGCGCGCGCCACGCTTTCGATGAGCGCGTCCTGCCCGCGGGGCAGCTCGAGGTCCGGCGCGTCGGCGGTTTCCGTCAGATACTGATCGGCGAAGACGACGACCGCGTCCGCCGCGCGGGCGGCCCTTGCGGTTTCCTCAGGCCTTCGGCCGTCGGCAAAGTCGACTCGCGCGCCGGGGAACCGCCGCCGGATCGCATCGAGAGGCGAAGAGGGATCGAACACCATAGCTCGGTCTTTCCCTTCGGGCTCCTTCAGAGCGACGCCGCCGCGCGGCACGACTTGCGAAGACCCGCCCCCGGAGGGCACGCCGCGGTCGGCGTGCGCGCCGACGACAAGGATGTGTCGAACATCCGCAGGGAGCGGCAACATGCGCTCATTGCGCAGCAGGACTGCGCCTTCCCGCTCGATTGTGAGCGCCGTATCGTCGCTCTGGTTGAGGTCGGCGGAATCGGACGCCGAGGCCTGCTCGGCGAGGCCGCAGGCGAAGATCGAGGTCAGGATCCGTCGCACCATGTCGTCGAGCCGCGCCTGCGGGACTTCGCCGTCCGCAATGGCGGGACCCAGTCGGTCGAAGAAATTCCGCGTGTCGAGTTGTTCGCCTGATTCCTGGTCAAGACCGGCGAGCGCGGAGCGGACCGTCGAATGGACGGCGCCCCAGTCGGACAGGACGAAGCCCGGATAGCGCCAATCGCCCTTCAGGACCTGATTCAGGAGCCAGCCGTTCTCGCAGGAATAGAGTCCGTTGACCTGGTTGTAGGCGCACATCACCGCGCCGGGGCGGCCCTGCTCGATCCCGATCTCGAAAGCGAGGAGGTCCGACTCCCGCGCCGCCGCCGGGTCGATCCGCGTGTCGAGCACAACGCGGTCGGTCTCCTGGTCGTTGAGGGCGAAGTGCTTGATCGTGGAAATCAGGTGACGGCTCTGCGCCCCGGCGATCACGGCCCCCGCCATCAGGCCGGTGACCAAGGGGTCCTCGGAAAAATACTCGAAAATCCGCCCCCCGCGAGGATCCCGGACGAGGTTTGCCGCCCCGCCGAGCAGGACGTTGAATCCCTTGCTGCGGGCTTCGGCGCCAACCCTCTCGCCCTGCCGGCGCGCAAGCGCCAGATCCCAACTGGACGCCAGCGCGAGGTCGGAGGGCATCGCCGTCGCCATATCGCCCGGGCGTATGTTCCCCGGGTTGGCGACGCCGAGTTCGGCGTCGGTCTCCTGCAGGGCGGGCACGCCGAGCCGCGGGATGCCGGGGATGAAGCCCGCCGAGCCGATCGCGCCATCAGGTTTGGGCCGGCCGCCCCACGGCGCCGCAAGGCCTCCGTGCACCAGCGACAGCTTTTCCGGCTGTGTCATCTGTCTCAGCGCGGCCTCGGCGCGGGACGATGAATTCGCGCTCTCGTCGCCGCAGGGCCCGCCTGCCGCCGACGATGCGAAGAGAACGAAACCGCCGGCGACGTCGACCAAGCGGAGGATGCGCTGCATCGCTCACGGACGCCCGGTCGGCGAACGAACTATGCGGAGCAGGAGCATCGGCGCAGCCCTCTGC
The DNA here is from genome assembly GCA_963741405.1 of uncultured Alphaproteobacteria bacterium. GTDB lineage: Bacteria > Pseudomonadota > Alphaproteobacteria > Rhizobiales > Beijerinckiaceae > Roseiarcus. The sequence continues at coordinate 121,521 of CAVUHX010000039.1, read as the reverse complement.
CGGTCGGCCCTCGCGTCGGGGCAAATCTTCTATGGAGCGAGATCCTGCCCGGAATCAACCCGGGCGCCGCCAGCGGCGCCCCGGCGGCGCGCCGCGCCGATCGGCTCCCCTGCCCGGCGCAGGCCTAATCGAACCTGGGGCGCCAGCTCACGGGCAGGCCGACGTGTTCGTTCTGCCCCTCGCCGACCTCGTTCAGCATCGACTGGATGAAGTCCGGCGCCAGAAACCGGGCGCAGGCCTGGACGCCGTCAACCAGCGCCAGCATCGTCGAGCCGCCTGCCTGCGCCATGACAGCGTGATCCCCGGGCGGAAGAGTGCGCGAGACCGGCGGCAGGGCGACATAGAGCGCGCGCACGAACTGGAACTGCGCGGGCGAAAGGTCGGTCACCGTCGAAACCGATTTGAACTCCGACACCGGCACGCACTGCGGCGCGTCCTGGCTCAGCCATTTATCGAAAATGCCGACGCTCTGAGCGCTCGCGCAGGTCGCCGAAAGCAACGCGGTGGAAAGGACCGCGCCGAACACCGAAAGTCTCATAGCGCCCTCCTCTCGGGCTGCGCCGAGCGCCAACCAAAGCGCGCGGGCTGCTGGAACTCGGAATGTCGCGCAGCGTGCGCCACGGCCGAATTGAACGCCAAGCTGGGCCTTGGAACTGATCCGGCCGGCGTCTCATCGGTTCGGCGAAGCAACGAGTCTCGGGGGTTTTTCGTTCCCTTGCGCGATCGGTCGGCTCGAACCGACCAGCGCAAAAAAAGCGCCGACGGCCTTGACCGTCGACGCACTCGAACTCTTTAGCGGGACGTGCTGTCGAATGCTTATGGTATGGCTGGCGCACCCGAGCAGACGCGGTTTCCGGCGATTATCGAGCAGCTGCCAACGATTCCCGGCCGCGCGGTCTGCTCGCTAGGCGGCATGCTGTAGGCCGTCTGGGAAGGAACAAGCGACTGGCCCTTCACCGGGCCGCCCGCGGGATATCCCATCGGACCATACGCGTATGGCGCAGGCGCATAAGCTGGTCCCGTCAGCGCGCCGGTTGTAGCGCCAGCCGCTTCGAAGGGCACTGCGGCGATGGCGCCAGCCGCTTCGAACGGCGCGGCGACTGCCGCTCCGATTGGGCCGCCCGAACCATAACCATAGCCGTATCCGTATCCGTAGCCGACCGCCAGCCGGGGCGGCGCTGCACACCCGGTTGCCGGCGATGATATCGCAACTTCCAGTGGCTGCGGGGTAAGGCCCGTCGCGATGCCAGCTATAGGCCGGCGTGCCGGTGTGCGAAGGCGCGGTGGCGTAAGGCCCGGCGTATGTCGCCTGAACCGGATAGGGCCAAGGCGTCCCATAGCCGGGACCCGGCCCGACGCCGTACGTTTGTGCCCCAGCGGGAGCGACCCCGGCGATTGCGCAGAGCGAAGCTGCGGAAAGCGCAGTGAGTGCATGTCTCATGTCTCGACTCTCCATCTTCGACCGCAACCGAGCCGTCCCTGTCGTCCGACAGAAGCAAATGGCAGGTGCAACCAATGCACAACATCGCCACCCCGTCCCTCAGCGGTCCTGCACCCGAACGAGCGAACGCGGCTCCGTGTTCCCGCCTGCACGCCATTGCGGACGGTGGAATTCACCGCAATTCCACCGTTTTGAGGATTGACCATGGCCCGCGCGATGCCGCGCCCGGACACGATCGTCAATTCGCCGCCTTCCGAAAACGCTTCGGCTGGTTATGTCTTTGCGGCGGCGCTCATGTTCGCGGCGTCCTTCGTCGCGGCCCGCGTCGCCGTGCAGGCGGAACGAAAGCCGCTCGAACAGGTGGCGACGCCGCTGTCCGCCCTTTGACCCGCGCGCGACGTCCGTGGGATCAGAACGTATCCAACCGGGAGGCCGAGATGACCGTCAATTTCCTGCCCATGCTGACCGGGTGCTTCGCCATGCCCGCAGCCGAAAACCCGACGGTCGCGATGGTCGAGGCGGCCTACCGCCATCACGATATCGCCGCGCGTTACATCAATTGCGAAGTTCCAGCGGGGCTGCTCGGCGACGCGGTCCGGGGCGCCCGCGCGATGGGCTGGGCCGGGTTCAACTGCTCGCTGCCGCACAAGGTGGCGGTGATCGACCATTTGGACGGGCTCGGCGAGTCCGCTTCGCTCATCGGCGCGGTCAATACGATCGTCCGGCGCGGCGAGAAGCTCATAGGCGAGAACACCGACGGCCGCGGCTTCGTCACGGCCTTGCGCACGCTGGCCGATCCGGCCGGCGCGAGCGTCGTGATGTTCGGCGCGGGCGGCGCGGCGCGCGCTGTCGCGGTCGAACTGGCGCTCGCCGGGGCGCGCAGCCTCGTCGTTGTGAACCGCAGCCGCGGCCGGGCGGAGCCGCTCGTCGAACTCCTGAACGCCCGGACGAAGGCGAGGGCTGAGTTTGCCCCCTGGCTGGCGGCGTTCCGAGTGCCGAGGGGCGCCGACATCGTCATCAACGCGACCTCGATCGGCCTCTATCCGGACCTCGACGGCCGGCTCGACCTCGACCTCGATTCCCTCGCTCCCTCCATGGTCGCGGCCGACCTCATCCCGAACCCGCCAAGCACCCTGTTCCTGCGCGGCGCGGCGGAGCGCGGCTGCCGGACGCTGGACGGTCTCGGCATGCTGGTGAACCAGGGGGTGATCGCAATCAAGTACTGGACCGGGGTCGACGTCGACCCCGGCATGATGCGCGCCGAGCTTTCCAGGGTGCTCGGCGCCTAGTCGAAATGGAGGCGTGCACGGGAATCCGAATCCCGGCAAGCGCGCCGGGCGCTCCTGTTTTCCCGTACCAGCCGGCCCGTCGTCCAGGCTGGCCCCTGCGATCTTCCCCCGGGCTATCGGGGCCAGCCGAGAATGTGAAGGCCCCATAAGTAAGCTGCAATGAATTATTGGTTTGCCGCGAGCAGCCAATTCGCGGTAAAAACGCAAGGTATAGTTATGCTGCACCGCACATAAGCCAATATGACAGATCGTTGACAATTCTCTGAAGACCGCAATTCACGCGTCAGTCGACCGCGAATGACTTCGCCGGAATGGAGTCGACGCCATGCTGAGGACAAAATTATTCGCCAAGAAGTCGAACGGGGCGGGACTACGAAGTGAATTTGAGCGAGTGCAACGAATGATCGTGCGTGAGATTGTCACCACCTGCTCCAATCCGCATGTCGCCCGCGCGGCCGTCATTTCGATCGGGGGTGACTTTGCGCGCCGCTTCGAGCGCGTCGCCGCCACCCGCAACCTGTCGAGCGGAATGCTCGCCTCCCGCCTCGTTGGCCGTTTCACGCGTCGGGCGGAAGACAGCGACTGGGAAGGCGTCCGGGAGGCGACGCGCAACGCCGAAACCCCGATCCTGAGCGGCCTGCGTTACCTGCTGGAGCGCGGCCTCGAGATCGACGAGGACGACGAAGAGCCGTCGCCGGATGGCTGGTCCGCGCCTGCCGTCGCCCGCTCCTGTCGCCAAGCTTCGCAGAGCTGCCAAGCCTGAAGCCTCAGGCAAAGGCTTGGCCCGTCTCGAGTTTCCTGGGAGCGCGCCCTGCAAGGTGCGCGCGCCCGGCGCGCAAATTCCTGGCCGCGCACTGAGCCGCAAAGGGAAAAAATCCCCAGGCGGCCCGCTAAGGCCAACGACATTCACAAATCTCTGAGCGCTTGCGCGGGGCCGCTCGGCCGCCCTTCCTGCGCCAGTCTCCGCGATGAAAGATTTTTCAATATTATAAATAATTTACAGCCGTATCCTGAAGCGCCGCCTTGAGAAACACCGACTGCTCTTCGAGGCCTGCAGCGGCGGCGCCTTTCGGCTTGGCGCGGGGATCCCTGCTTGGGGCAAAAAATTCCCCGCGCTTTCGTCGGCGGTTCGACTGTCTGACGCGACCGTCATAAAGCTTCCGCGATCTTCTCTGAAGCGTCCCAAAGCCGCCTCGCAAGCGAGGAGTCTTCGGCATCGGCGCGCGGCCTGGCAATGTTGCAATCGGCGAAATACTGGCCGGAGACGCCCGCGAGCACTGGACTGGTCGCGACATAGCATTGCGTCGCCGCGCCCTGCGGAATCGTCTTGAGCACGAGGATATTCGACAGGCTGATGACGGGGTCGAAAATGACCCGCGGCACGTTCATCGAGCGCTTCAGATTGGTCTGGAAAATTACGCCGGGGTGCACGGCGTTGGCGGCCCGGGCCGTGCCGGCGAAGCGCCGCGCGAGCTCCTTGGCGAAAAGAATGTTAGCGAATTTGGATTGGCCATAGGCGCGCCAGGCCGAATAGCCATGCTCGCCGGAAAGATTGTCGAACTCGATGCCGCCCTTGGGGGCCATATTATGGGCGCTGCTGCTCAACATCGTTACGCGTGCGCTAGCGGCGAGCGCGTCGATCAATCCGGTCACCAGGATAAAATGGCCGATGTGGTTGGTGAAGAACTGCAATTCATAGCCATGGGCCTGATTGAGCTTCGGCAGCGCCATGATCCCCGCGTTGCAGATGATCCCGTCGAGGGGAACGTTCAGCGCCTTGACCGTCGCGCCGCAGGCGCGGACCAACGAGGGCTGGGCGAGATCGCAGGCAACGGGAGTTGTCCGCCCCTTCACGGAAGCGCAGGCGGCCCGAGATTTTTCCAAAGTGCGCGCCGCGCCGATCACATGGGCGCCGCGCAACGTCAGGACACGCAGGGTTTCCAGCCCGAGGCCGGAATTGCAGCCGGTGAGAAGGTAGGCCTTGCCGTCGAGAGAAAGACCCGCCGTGACCTCCTCCGCAGTCGACCCATAACCGAAACCGGAAGGACCGTTCGGTTTGATCGCGGCCAGCAGCGACATGGCGATATCCTCGTCGAGGGCTCCGCGGCGTGGCGGATGCGCCAACCTTCGCCGACCTTCCCGAATCGGCCGCGAAACGCGCCGCAATCTCCTGCGCTCGGGCCCCTTTGGCAAGGCTCGACGCAACTGCGTTCGCGTTCCGCGCTCCGATCATCAAGCGCTACCAGTGTACAATTTCATGACGGCGCTTCTGTTCGACCTGACATTTTGACGGCCCGTGTTCCTGCAGTCAGGGCAGCAGCGCCTCATCCGAGGCACGTTGCAAGACCGCGGATTGGGACGGTTGCGGAGACAGGCTCGCCTGCGGTTGGGTCGGATTGCCGACCGAACCGACAAGATAGGCGAGCAGCCAGAGGGCGACCGCGTTGGCGAGAAAGATCGTCACCGGAATCAGGCTGCGTTCGTCGGCCAAATAGCCTTGGTAATATCTGGCCTGCTTCTCGATCCAGCGCATCTCCGCCTCCTCCAACGGGGGTCCAGCACTCCCTGGGTTGTGGGTTGACCGCAGGCGCGCAGCAATCGCGCCGGCGCGCGGCTTCAACCACGAGTTGGCGGTTCGCCGCTGTGATGCTCGTCACAGTCCAGAAGGAAAGCGCGTGCGCGGCCCGGGGCGCGGCGCGCCCTGGTCTGAGGCTGGATCGCCGCTTCATTTGGCGAAGGAGCACAAATTGAAAAAGCAAACTTCTGGCGCGCGCGTCATGTCCGCTTCAGCCGAATTCGATCAAGCCATCTCGATTGCCCACGCCTTTTTCCTCGGCGAGGATCCGTCGGGCTGGAGCGACTGCGATATCGTCTCGACCGCCGATTCCCTTGGTGAGACAAGCGGCCGTCGATACCGGCGAGATCAAGGACTTTCTGTTCGTCGAACGCGACGGAAGAAGAGATGAAGCAGGCCTGTACCCGGCCTAACCTTCTTTTGCGGCGATCCGTGTCATTCGGCGTTGGGCGCGAAGGCCCGATCGGCGCGTCAAGTCTGCAGCTTGCCCCCGCCAGAGCGGACATCGTCATTTGCCTTCATGCTGAACGCCCCCGCAAGACCAGGGATTGCGGTCGAAACCACATGATCACCACGCAGATTTTCCTGGGTCGTCATTGCGTGTGGCAATGGCCGCTGTCTACGGAAGTGCATCGACTGCGTTGTCCGGCCGGGTCGTGCGGAATGCGCGCCCCTGAACAGTCGTCTGCGAAGGATCGCCGCCCAACAAAAACCGCCAATTCCCTCCAACCCTGCTGCCCTCGCGAAACTTTGGCCCTGCGCGTCCGTAGTCTCAACGAATTCCCAACGGATTTATCGCTATGGCGTCCATCTCCTCAGCGAGCGCAACGCGGCGGCCCATCGCCGTCCCGCGCATCGTCGTCCGGCACTCAGGCGTCGTGCGGATCTGTCACTGGATTAATGCGCTCTGCTTTCTGATGCTCTTGATGAGCGGGTTGCAGATCTTCAACGCCCGTCCCGCGCTGAGCTGGGGACAGGCGACCCAGTTCGAGCATCCGTTCCTCGGGTTTTCGGCGACGGAAGACGACAACGGCGATCCGATCGCCGGCGTCACGACCATCTTCGGCCACCCGTTCGACACCACCGGGTTTCTGGGCGCGTCGCGCGGGCCCGACGGCGAGATGGAGGAGCGCGGATTTCCGTCCTGGGCCACCCTGCCCGCGGAGCAGGATCTGGCCATGGGACGACGCTGGCACTTCTTCTTTGCTTGGCTCCTCGTCCTCAACGGGCTCGTCTATGTCGCCGATCTTGTCGTTGAGCGGCGTTGGCGCGATCTCCTGCCCAGCCGGTCTGACCTGAAAGCGATCCCGCGCGCAATCCTCGATCACGCGCGGCTGCGCTTCCCCAAAGGCGACGAGGCGCTCCGCTACAACGTGCTGCAGAAGCTCGCCTATCTGAGCGTCGTCATCGCCTTTCCCGTGCTGGTTCTCGCGGGACTGACGATGTCGCCGGCGATGGACGCCGCCTTTCCCTGGCTGGTCACGATCTTTCATGGGCGCCAGTCGGCGCGAACGGTCCACTTCGTCCTCGCGGCCTGCCTCGTCGCCTTCGTCATCGTCCACATTGTGATGGTGCTGCTGTCGGGCGTCTTCAACAACATGCGCTCGATGATCACCGGCCGCTACCGCGTTCCGGAGGAAACGCCGGAGGAAGCGAGATGAGCCGCGCCCTCCTCCTGAGCCGCCGCTCGATATTGCGCGGCCTCGCCGCCGGCGGCCTCCTGCCGCTCGCCGGATGCAGCCTCGATTCCAGAGCGCCCGGCGTCATGATGGTCCTCGACAAGGCGGAAGGCCTGACCGAGGCCGCCCAGCGCGCCCTGCTCGCGCCGCGCCTCGCGCTTGCCCGTGAATATCCGCCGGGCGCGATCACGCGCACGTTCAAGCCGAATGGCTCGATCGACCCCGACGATCCGGATTACGTCGCCCTGCGCAAGGGCGGGTTCGCCGACTGGAGGCTCGAGGTCGGCGGGCTGGTCGAACGGCCGATGAAGCTTTCGCTCGACGATCTGCGCGCCCTGCCGTCGCGCTCGCAGATCACCCGCCACGACTGCGTCGAAGGCTGGAGTTGCATCGGCCAGTGGAAGGGGGCGCGATTGTCCGCGCTGCTGACGGCCGCAGGCCTGAAGCCACAGGCGCGACTTATCGCGTTTCACTGCGCCGACACGCTCGAGCAGACCCTCGACAACACCGGCCGCTATTACGAGACGATCGACCGCATCGACGCCTTCCATCCGCAGACCATCCTCGCCTACGAGATGAACTACGCGCCCCTCGCCGTCGAGCACGGTGCGCCTTTGAGGCTCAGGGTCGAGCGCCAGCTCGGCTACAAGATGGCGAAGTACGTGATGCGGATCGAGGCGATCGACAGCTTCGCTTCGATCGGCCGCGGCCGCGGCGGCTTCTGGGAGGACCGCGGCTACGAGTGGTACGCCGGGATCTGAGTGCCGGCATCCTCCGCTTCTCGCCTTGGCTTCGCCGCCACTGCCATCGGAGCGGGACAAATGTAGCCGACAGAGAACCGCGCTCGCCGCGTTCCACGCGGCGGCGCTATGGCGTGCTCGTGTCGATTGCGGGGCGGTTCAAGATCGCGTCACGACGCTTAACGCGGATAACAATGCGCCAGATTTCCGAAACCACTGAGCGTACAGATATACAAAGCGTCGCTTTCGAGCGGCTTGTGGCCCTGCGAGTTCATTTTCGGTTTGGCGCCCTGCACCGCGATTCGCGAAGTCGGACCCGTTTGCGCCAGGGCGGCGGGCATGGAGACGGCCGAACACCCCGCCGCCAAAAGGGCGATGCATGCGGTCCGTCGTGCCAAAACGAGAAAAAAGCGGCCACGACCGAGTTCGATCTCGATCTTCGTCGAGCGCCTTGAAAACATGCTTAACTCCCGTTTCCAGAGTAAACCGCCGTCCATTTGGCGACTTTTCATGTCTTCAATGTTGATACGTCGCACGAGTTAACTTACGAATATAATATTCATTAGAATACACGGTAATGCAAAGCCACGCTGTTAAAAGTAATACTCTAGATTTCAAGATATGTTAACCTTACTGATTGTTTAACATGAGATAACATTGACAAACTGATAGACAAAACAGACTACTTTGGACAATCATGACGTAACTGGATGGCGTTATGTAATGTATTTTATACAGTATTTATTACCAATTCACCCGTATCAACTTTTGTCAGATACCAATGATGGACATTAATGTATACATATATTTCTTCACAAATACATTGGTAGGTATGTGAAGTTTCCTTAGCGTAATGTTGGAGAAACGTTCTGCATTGATATTTGCAACTTGAGCCGCCATGGGACATTAAGGACGGTGGCACGCCTGATGCAGAGCTATCCACGTCGAGTCTCAAAATAGTAAGCGGAAATCGTCCGATGAAAAGAGTCCTGGTCACTGGGGGTGCTGGCTTCCTCGGTTCGCATCTGTGTGAGCGGTTGCTCGAGGTCGGCGAACGGGTCGTCTGCCTCGATAACTTTTCGACCGCCGACAGCCGGAACATCGAGGCCCTCGTTTCGAAGCGATCTTTCCGGCTCCTTACCCGCGATGTGATCGAACCGGTCGATCTCGACGTCGATCAAATCTACAACCTGGCTTGCCCGGCTTCCCCGCCACGCTATCAGGCGGACCCAGTTCAGACCCTGAAGACGAATGTCCTCGGCGCCCTCAACGTCCTCTCCCTGGCCGATCGAAAGCGGGCCCGCGTCTTCCAGGCGTCGACCTCGGAAATCTACGGCGATCCCGACGTCAGCCCGCAGCCTGAGAGCTACTGGGGCCGAGTGAATTCGTTCGGCCCGAGGGCGTGCTACGACGAAGGAAAGCGCGCCGCCGAGACGCTCTTCTACGATTTTCATAAGCGCTACGGCGTCGACATTCGAATCGCCCGCATCTTCAACACCTACGGCCCCCGCATGGGCGCCGGGGACGGCCGAGTCGTGTCGAGTTTCGTCGCGCAGGCCCTGACCAACCAGACGATCACCATTTTCGGCGACGGAACCCAGACCCGCTCGTTCTGCTACGTCGACGATCTCGTGGACGGAATTCTGACCCTTATGGCTGCTTCCGTCGCGCCCGCGGGTCCGGTGAACCTCGGCAACGATGTCGAAATCACTATCCGGGAGCTGGCCGAGACGATCATCGATCTGACGGGCTCGGCGTCTCGCATCGAACACCTGCCGCTTCCTGTCGACGACCCAAGGCGCCGGCGTCCCGACATTACATTGGCCCGGCGCACGCTCGGCTGGGCGCCAAGGACCCCGCTCGTCGAAGGCCTACGGCGAACGATCGCCTATCTCGAAGATACGTTCGCCGCGGAGGCGGCGAATCTCAACGCGGTCGCGATGCCCATGGAGGACGCCGCATGCGCGCTATCCTTGTAACGGGCGGCGCCGGCTTTATCGGAAGCCACGTCTGCAAACGCCTCCGCGCCGAGGGCTTTCTGCCGGTGTCCTACGACAATCTCAGCACCGGCAACCGAAAGGCGGTTCGCTGGGGTCCGCTGATCGAGGCCGACATCGCCGACACGGCCGCCTTCGTCGACGCCTGCGAACGCTATCGGCCCGAGGCGCTGATTCATTTCGCGGCCTCGGCCTATGTCGGCGAATCCGTCACCGACCCGGCGAAGTATTACCGCAACAACGTGTGCGGAATGTTCTCGTCGCTTGAAGCCTGTCGCCTCGCGGGGGTGCGCAAGGTGGTCTTTTCGAGCAGCTGCGCCGTTTACGGCGCCCCCTCCGTCACACGGGTCGACGAACGCGCGCCGCTCCTGCCGGTCAGCCCCTACGGACGAACCAAGCTGATCGGCGAAAACATGCTGCAAGATTTTTCCGAAGCCTACGGCATGCGTTACGCGGCGCTGCGCTACTTCAACGCCGCCGGCGCGGATCCGGAAGGCGAACTCGGCGAATGGCACGACCCGGAGACCCACCTCATTCCGCGCGCTTTGCTCGCCGCGGCCGGCCGCATCGACCGTCTCGAAATTTTCGGCGACGACTATCCAACGCCGGACGGCACCTGCGTGCGCGACTATATCCACGTGAGCGATCTCGCCCGGGCCCATCTCATCGCGCTGCGACGTCTCCTCGAAGGTTCGGACAGCATGCGGCTCAACCTCGGCGCAGGCAGAGGATCGTCGGTGCAGGAGGTGATCGAGACAATCGCGCGGGTCACGGAGCTAAGAATCCCGGTCGTCGTGAAGCCGCGCCGGCCCGGCGACTCTCCGGTCCTCTATGCGGAGACGACGCTCGCGCGCCGTATCTTGGGCTTTGTTCCGGAATTGTCTGATCTCGAGACGATCGTGCGCACCGCGGCTCCGACGTTCGGCGTCGCTGCCCCTCTGGAACTCGCCTGTTAAAGTGGACCTCTTCGTTCCCCCAGACGATCCGGGAGACGGCCCCGTCCTCGAGCGGATCCTCACCGGTCGCCGAAAAGCGCAATTTGTCGCCGGCGTCCTGATCTGGCTTGCGACCCTGGGGTTTTTCTGGATCTGGTGGCTCCAGCCGCAGCACAACATCGGGACGACGTCGTTCGTCCTCCTGTCCGCGCTCCTCGCCTGGACGACGTTGCTGCCGCTCTACTTCGTCATCATATTCACCAACAGTCTCAGACCGGCCGGCACACTGCGCATCCCCGTCGACACGCGCGTCGCCATGGTGGTCACCAAGGCGCCGTCCGAACCGTTCGCCGTCGTCGCCGAGACGCTCGAATGCATGCTGTCGCAGGACTACCCGCACGACACATGGCTTGCCGACGAAGATCCCTCGCCGGAAACGATCGCCTGGTGCGCGGCGCGCCGCGTACGCATCTCCACCCGAAAGGGGCGCGAAGACTATCATCGACTGACCTGGCCGCGACGCACGCGATGCAAGGAGGGCAACCTCGCCTTCTTCTATGATCATTACGGCTACGAAAATTACGACATCGTCTGTCAGCTCGACGCCGATCACGCGCCGAGCCCCGGATACCTTCGCCAAATGCTACGTCCATTCGCCGATCCCGGGGTCGGTTACGTATCGGCGCCCAGCATCTGTGACCGGAACGCCGCGACCAGTTGGGCCGCGCGCGGCCGGCTCTATGCCGAGGCGCACCTGCATGGCGCGGTTCAGAGCGGCTATACCGGAGGCGGGGCGCCGTTGTGCATAGGGTCCCATTACGCGGTCCGGACCACGGCGCTCCGCGAGATCGGAGGGCTGGGACCGGAACTCGCCGAGGATCATTCGACCACGATGATGTTCAACGCTGCGGGATGGCGGGGCGTGCACGCCCTCGACGCGATCGCGCACGGCGACGGACCGAACACCTTTGCCGATCTCGCGACCCAGGAGTTTCAATGGTCGCGGAGTCTGGTGACCATCCTTCTCAACTACACGCCGCTCTATATCGCGAGGCTGTCCCCCCGATTGAAGTTCGAGTTCCTGTTCGCCCAGCTTTGGTATCCGGTCTACGCTGTGTCGATGGCGGTCAGCTTCCTGTTGCCGATTATCGCCCTGACCTTTCGAATCGTGTTCGTCAACGTCACTTATCCAGCCTGTTTCGTACATTTCTATCCGATGACTTTCGTCCTGATCGCGCTCGCGTATCAGTGGCGGAGCTACGGAATTTATCGCCCACACGACGCCAAGGTCTTCAGTTGGGAGATCATCGTCTTCGTATTCGCACGGTGGCCGTGGATGCTTCTCGGCTCCGCCATGGCCTTGCGGGACTGGCTGACGGGCCGCTTCGTCGAATTCCGGGTAACGCCGAAGGGGGCCGGTGACGCCGGACCGCCGCCCCTGCGCGCGGTTGTGCCGTACGCTGCTCTGTCGCTTGCTTCCGCCTTGCCTGCGCTGCTGGTGTCGGACGCGGATTACGCATCCGGCTTCTACGTCTTTGCGCTGGGCAATGCAGCCGTCTACGCGGCGGTCTTTACGGTCATCATCATTCAGCACGCCCGGGAGAACCCCATCCGGGCGGCCGGCGCCATCCGCCATCCGTTCATGGCTGCGCTCACGCTTCTCTTGTTCGGTCTGCCCATACTCGCTGCGGGCGAAAATGGGCTCAAAGGCATCGATTCGATCGCATGGGGCGCAAAATATTTCGGGCTCACGGACGTGACGTTCAGCGTCTCCGGCGCCGGGCGCACCAGTGCGCGCGCCGTGAGGTTTCACCCGAGATGGACAATATCGGAGGGAGCGCCGTGATCCGGGTTTGCAATGCGGCTCGGCGCCCCTGGCGCGGCCGACGCAAGTTTGAGGGCGCAAGGTCGTGATCGAAGCGGGTGAGCGATGACAATCAATCGTGGACGAAACTGGATCTGGCTTGCGCTCGTGACGGCCCTCGTCACGGCCCAGGCGACCGCAACGCTGGCTCAGTCCCCTGCCCGCACGCACGACTTCAGGCCGATCGCATATCCGGATTCCGTCGCGTTCGGCGCCTATGATCCCCACGGGGACTTCGGCAACGACCGCGACGTCAAAATCGAAGCGCTCTTTCTTCCCTGGCAAGACGTCGACCTTTCGACGCTCAGGCAAGCGGACGACTATGCCCGCCAGCGGGAGCGCACGCTTCTCATCACGGTCGAGCCGTGGACATGGTCAAAGACCGTGCGCATCAGTCCGCCGGCCCTCCTGCAGGGGATCCTGTCCGGCCGCTACGACGGGAACATCGCGGCGATCTGCGACATCGTCGGCGCGTTCACGACGCCGACGACGATACGCTGGGCGCAGGAAATGGAAGATCCGCGAGTCCGCTTCTCTTGGCAGGGATGGACCGGCGAAGGCTACATAGCCGCCTACCGGCATTTCGTCGACCATTGCCGCGCCAGCGCGCCGCGGGCCAAGTTCATGTGGTCGCCGAAAGGGCTGCCGGGGCTCGAACGATACTATCCGGGTGACGCTTACGTCGACATCGTCGGCCTTTCCGTGTTCGGCCTCGAGCCCTACGATCGAGACGTTTTCGGGCACGATCGCACGTTCGCGGAATCTCTGCAGCCAGGATACGACCTCGTCGCCAGGTTCAACAAGCCGATCTGCGTCGCAGAATTCGGCTATGTCGGGAAGATCGATTACGTACGCAACTGGGCGTATAGTGCGCTGAAACCCGATCCGCGCTTTCCGAGGCTTTCTTGCGTCGTCTATTTCGACGACAAGGAAGTGGCTCCGTGGCCGCCAAATTACGGCCTGCCCGACTGGCGGGTTACGTCGAACGTCCTACCGTGACGATCGCGGCTGCCGGCCGGTGACCTTCTCCCTGCCCGGCGAGGCCCGTGTGATCGCCGGGAACGAGCTTGAAAAACTCGTCCGTCTTTCTCCGCGGCGAGCGCCTGAAAAAATACCAGGGACCGTTCGGCAGCTTCATCTGCGCAATGGCGCTTCCCCTCGCCTGATGAGCAAAGCATGTTTCGACCGGCTTGCCGGCGCCCTGTTCAGGTTTCGCGGGAATGGTCTCCCAGTTCGCGGTGAAGCACATGCCGCCGTCGCTCCGAATGCTCCAGGTCCCAAACCCTTCCGTCAATTTACCCCCGGATCGCGACCACGCCTTGAAGCGACCGTCGGAAGCGAAATAGGCCGCGCCCTCTTTCCACTTCCAGGTCTTCCCGGCGTAGAGAGCCGTAAGCGTCGAAGGGTCGAGCGGCGTCCAGTTATTTGCCGCGGTCCGCGCCTTGGCCAGCGTCTCCTCGCCGCAGCATCCCGTCGCGACAAGCAGGACCAATCCTCCGATCCAGGCGCGCCGCCGGGACAGTTTCATCGCAAGTCGGACTTCGCCGCAAGAAACAGGCGCCGGCTTGTCTCGATTCGTTGCCATGTCAACTTTGTTCTCTTTGTGGACGTCGCCAAAGCTCAACAGCGCCCCGAACCGCCCTCGCCGGGATCGCTCTCGCAAGAAATGTACACGGGAATGGTTAATGCGACTCTGACGGGAGCCCCACTGCGCTCAGCGTCGAGCGCCGGCTCGACTACAAGATGGCCAAAAACGTGATGCGGGTTGAGGCGATCGACAGTTTCGCGCCGCTCGGCCCGCGGCTACGGCGGATTCTGGGAGGACCGCGGCTACGAACGGTGCGCAGGCATCTGACGCAGGCCCCTCGCGCCATTTAAACATACAAATAACGTATTATATGCCCGGCCGGGACGACGTTAAACGGGGTCGCAGCCCTCTGAAAAAGCAGGGCCCCGCCGCTAAGGCGGCGCTAAAGCCCCGATCTCCGTCCGGCGCGTCAATCCGCAGCCGCCTTCGCCATCGCCGCGAGAAAGGCGCGGCGGGAATCCGGCAGCGGCTCGCCGCGGGCGGCGAACACATCGCGCAGCAGGAAGAACCCGGTCATGCGGAATCCGTCGGCGACCTCCCCGGGGCTGGGCGGCCCCTCGAGGCGGGCGTCGTCGCGCAGGAAGGCGGGCAGCGGCAGGAGACGGTCGCGCCACGGCGCGCCGGCCGCAAGGCTCACCGCCCGGCCCGAGCGCGGCGACACATAGGCGAGATCCTCGCTGGCGCCGGTCGCGGCGCACCGGGAAAGGTCGAGTCGGAAGCCGCATTCGGCCAGAACCTGCGCCTCGAACCGCGCGACGAGCGCCGGCGCGATCGCGGCCTGGTCGAGTCGATCGGCGATCAGGGTCAGCGCCTCATAGACCGCTTCGTGCGGATCGCGCTCGGGCAAAAGGCGCGCCAGCGCACCGAGATAGTTGATGCCGGCGAGCGCCAGGGCGCTCCCCATCAGCCGCCCCGCCCTTGCGCTCAGCGGCTCGACCGCAAAGGCGCCGAGATGCTCGTCAAGCCGGGCGCGCCAGACGAGGCGGAGCGAATTGCCCTGCTGCAGCGCCGCCGTGAGGCGCGACGAGCGCCCGCCGCGCACGAGCCCGAAATGCCGGCCGTGCGAGCGGGTCATCGCCTCGACGATCGCCGAATGCTCGCCGTGCCTGCGGACGCCGATGACGAGACCCTCGTCGCGCCATTCCATGGCCGCCCCTCACGTCCGCAGGTGGGCTGGCGGCGGCACGTGCGACAGCCGGAGCGCGACGACGAGCGCGAGCGCCGACAGCGCGCCGACGAAAGCGGCGACGCCGGCCCATCCCGCCCGCGAGAGGGCCCAGCCTCCAAGCGTGCCGGCGACGCTCGACCCGAGGTAGTAGAAGAACAGATAGAGCGCGCTCGCCTGCGCTTGCGCCTTCTCCGCCCTGAGCCCCACCCAGCTCGAGGCGATCGAGTGGCCGCCGAAGAATCCGGCCGTCACCAGCGCGACGCCAAGGATCGTCAACGGCAGGTTGTTCGGCAGGGTCGCGAGCACGCCGAGCGGCATCAGGAGGATCGCCGGGCCGATGATCCGTCGCCGGCCGTAACGCCCGGCGAGCGCGCCCGCGACCGGCGAGACGATCGTGCCCACGAGATAGATGACGAAGACGAAGCCAATCGAGGCCTGGCTCAGTGAGAACGGCGCCGCCGCGAGGCGAAAGCCGATGTAATTGTAGGTGGTGACAAACGCGCCCATCACCAGGAAGCCGAGCATATAGAGATAGCGCAGGCCCGGGTCGCTCAGATGAAGCCGGATCGCCGGCAGGATGGGGTGCGCGCGTCCCTTGGGAAGGCTCGTGCGCTCCGGCGGCAGGGACAGCGCAAACAGGACCGAGCAGACGAGCGAGAAGGCGCCGATCGCGCCCACCCCGACCCGCCAGCCGCCAGAATCGGCGATCGCCGCGACCGACAGACGGCCGACCATGCCTCCAAGCGTGTTGCCCGCGATGAAAAGGCCCATGGCGAACCCGACCGCGGTCCGGTCCATATCCTCGGCGAGATAGGCCATGGCGACGGCCGGGGCGCCGGCGAGCGCAAGACCAGTCAGCGCGCGCAGCGCAATCAGACTTGGCCAGTTGGGCGCGAAGGCGATCAGCATGGTCGCCGCGGCGGCGGTCACCAACGACGCGACCATGACCGTCTTGCGTCCCAGGGCGTCCGATAGCGCCCCCGCCGCAAACATGGCCACCGCCAGCACGCCCGTCGTCACAGAGAGCGACAGGCTTGCGGCGGCCGGAGACAGCGAGAATGTTCGCGCGAAGGCCGGCATCAGCGGCTGGACGCAATAGAGAACTGCGAATGTCGCGAAGCCGCTGAGGAATAGCGCCACGCAAACGCGCCAGAACCGGGCCTCGCCGCGCAACGTCAGGCGCAGATCGGGGTTCTGGGCGGCGAAGCTCGGGGCGGCGGTCGGAATCGTCATGGGCGGCGGGTACCTTCCGAAGGCTACAACGAAAGGCAAGACAAATCCCGGCGAGCGCGCGAATGAAAATCGGCCCGCCTGGCCGATCGGCGCGAATTCCCTCCGACCAGGGAGACAAAAGGAAAAAAGCGCGTCGTCAGCCCCGTTCGACGACACGAACGCCATACCTATCAGGCTGTTGCGCATGAATCTTCGGAAACGGGTACAGGAAAGCCGCAGGGAATTCTTTCGCGCCGAGCAGGGAATTCGCAGGGAGCGAACAGGCGGCAGCAGGGGAAACCCGCTCGGGCGGCGGGAGCGGCAACGCCACAGAGCGGCAACGCCACTCTTGCCGTTCGCAAAGCCCGGCCTTATATTAGATCATTCGAATATACCGCCGGCGGGGCCGTCCATGACCAACATCACCATCCTGGGATCCGGCTTCGGCGCGCTGACGGCCGTGCGCGAACTGCGCCGACTCCGGGTCGAGGCCGACGTCACCGTCGTGTCGCCGCGCGACGAACTGCACTACCTCCCGAGCATGATCTGGATCCCGACCGGGGTGGTGAAGGGCGAGGATCTCAAGTTTCCGCTCAAGCGCTTCTTCGAGCGCAAGAAGGTCAATTTCGTGCACGCATCGGCGTCGGCGCTGGCCGACGGTGGCCGCACGGTGATCACCGATAGCGGGCAAAGCCTTCATAACGACCATCTGATCGTCGCGACCGGCTCCCGTTTCCTGCGCAAGCTGCCCGGGATCGACCATGCGCTCGTGCCCTGCGAGGGCATCGCCGTGGCCGAGGAAATCGACCGGCGGGTGAGGGCGCTGCAGGGTGGGACGATCGCGGTCGGCTTCGCCACCAACCCCAATGAACAGGGCGCCATGCGCGGCGGACCGATGTTCGAATTCCTGTTCATCATCGACTCGCTTTTGCGCAAGCAGGGCCGGCGCGACAAGTTCGAGATGGTGTTCTTCAGCCCGGCCGCGCGTCCCGGCGCGCGCCTCGGACCGGAGGCGGTCGACAGCCTCCTCGCCGAGATGGCGCGACGCGACATTCGCACCCATCTCGGCGCCAAGATGGTCCGCTTCGAGGAGACGAAGGTCGTCACCGAGAGCGGCGAATTCGCCGCCGACCTCATCCTGTTCATGCCCGGCCTCACCGGCCCGGCCTGGCTCGACAAGGCCGACCTGCCGCTCTCCCCCGGCGGAATGATCGCAGCCGACGCCCTCTGCCGGGTCAAGGACCGGCCGAACGTCTGGGTCGTCGGCGACGTGGGCAGCTACCCCGGCCCGGACTGGCTCGCCAAGCAGGCCCACCAGGCGGATCTTCAGGCGAAAGCGGCGGCGGCCAACATCGCCGCCTGCCTCGCGGGACGCGAGCCGACGACCGAGTTCAAGTCTGAGCTCATCTGCATCGTCGATACGATGAAGTCGGGCATCCTCGTCTACCGCGGTCCTTCGCGCAATTTCGTCAGCCCGCAGACCCGCCTCTTCCATTGGGCGAAGCGGGCTTTCGAGAAGCAATACCTCCTGGCCTACCGTTGAAATCCCACTCGGACTTGACGCGAAGCCTAGCGGACAACATATGCAAAAAACTGAATGTGACATGGAGACCTGAAAGTGCCGATCTTCGCCTATCGCTGCCGCTCCTGCGGTGAAGAATTCCAAACGCTGGTGATGTCCGGCGAGACGCCGGTTTGCCGATCCTGCGAGAGCGCGAACCTCGAGCAGCAGCTTTCGCTGATCGCGTCGCCGAACAAGGGCGGCGAAGCCGGCGCAGGTTCCGACGCAGACTTCGGCGCCTGCTCGAGCGGCGGCATGTGCTGCGGCGGCGGCGCCTGCGGCGCCTTCGCCAACGCCTGACGCCTTTCCAACTGTCACCAGCGGCCGCCGCGCGGCCGCCCCTCCGGCGCGGCATAACCCGGGCGCGCCCGGGTCAGCGAGAGCGGCCGGTCATGGTCCGACGGACGCAACCCCGAACGCGGGATCGCTGCGATACGGTTCGACGCACCGCTCCTCCCGGACGTGGTCGCTCTCCGAGGCGTCATAGGGAACCGCTGTCGAAGGCTGGGCGAAGGGCAGGATCGATGTCCCCAGGGACTGGTTGCGGATCTCGACAGCGCGCTGGACCATCATGCATTGCAGCACATTGTTGACCCGCCAGACGTGCCCCAGCATCAGCCGGCCCGGATCGGGTTCGACGGTCGTCGTCGACCAGGCGCCGCCATTGTCGTCGCGGGCCCGCAGCTGGCTTTGAATGCTCTGCTTCAACTTCGTGTGGCAAGCATAGGCAATCTCAAGCAAAGCGCGGACGGTGAGCGCCGCGCCGCCGCCGGCCTGCAGGCCCTCCAGCGTGTAATGCCTGCAGTCGACCGTCTTCGCCCGGCCGGCCGCCGCAAGATCGTCAATCCCGAATTGGGAATCGATGACGATTTCCAGCGTCGACGCCAGGGCCTGGTGCTGCCATCAGCTCCTATTTCCAGGAACGGAGCTGGACCTACCAGAAGCGGCCGGACAGGATCGAGAAGGACTCCGCGGCGGCGATGGCCGCGCTCGACAGCCTGAACAAGATCGTCGACGAAAAATTCCTGTCGACCTATGGCCTCGACGACGCGGTCAAGAACCGGGTCGAGGGCGACAAGCTCAACGAGGCGGTCAGGCGGTCCTACGCCGTTCTTTCGGGCGCCTCTCGCACGCAACCGGCGCACGCAAGAAGTCGCAACCCGACCGCAGCATTTGTCCGTAAACTCCCATCCAACTCTCCTTCCTTGCGTTATTTGGGGCAAGGCGACGTTGCGTGGCAGATCCTTCCGCGCATGAACTGCGTCCCAATTCGCAATGGAGGCGGCTCATGAGCATCGACATCGTCTGGCTGCGCGACGATTTTCGCCTCGACGATCAGCCGGCGATCGCCGCCGCGGCAGGCCGACCGGCGCTCTTCGCTCTATGTCCACGACGACTCGGCTCGGAACGGCCGGCCGCCGCGCGGAGCGGCCAAATGGCGCCTCGCCCAATCCCTGGCGGCCATGCAGAAGCGCCTGGCGGAGCGCGGAGCGCGGCTCGACGTCGTTCGGGGCGCCGCAGACCGGACGATCCTCGCCCTCGCCGAAGCGGCCGGCGCCGCTCGCGTGCTGTGGACCCGACGCTATGAGGGCGCTGCGATGGCGCTCGACGCCGGGGTGAAGGCGGCCTTGCGCGAGCGCGGCGTCGAGGGACTGAGCTTCAACGCCCGGCTCATGCGCGAGCCCTGGGAGGTCGCCAGAGCGGACGGCGCGCCCGCCGGCGCGTTCTCCGCCTTCTGGCGTCGCCATCGCGCGCTCGGCGCGCTTGCGCGGCCCCTGCCCGCTCCCGCCGGCTTTCGCGC
This sequence comes from uncultured Alphaproteobacteria bacterium, assembly GCA_963741405.1. Lineage (GTDB taxonomy): Bacteria > Pseudomonadota > Alphaproteobacteria > Rhizobiales > Beijerinckiaceae > Roseiarcus. The sequence continues at coordinate 101,671 of CAVUHX010000039.1, read as the reverse complement.
GGCGTCGTGGCCGGAGCATGCTCCCCAGCGCGTCCCGATCGGGGCGCTGCGGCTGACCCCGATTGGCCCCGACTGGTCGGCCGAACTCGCGCTCGGCGAGACCCCGGGCGAGGACGGCGGCCTCGCGGCGCTGGCGCGCTTCATGATCGACGCGCTTCCTTCATACGCGCACGGGCGCGACATGCTGGCGCTCGACTCGACCTCGCGCCTCTCCGCTCATCTCCGCTTTGGCGAGATCTCTGCCCGCCGGGGCGCCGCTGCGGCGGAGGGCGCCGCGGCGGCGCATCCGGGTCTCGTTCAGCCGGCGGAGAAATATCTTGCCGAGCTCGGCTGGCGCGACTTCGCCGCGGCCCTCCTTTACGCCCATCCCGACATGGCGGAGCGTCCGCTGCGGCGGGAGTTCGAGCGCTTCCCCTGGCGCGACGACCCGACAAGCTTTCGCGCCTGGACGCGTGGCGAAACCGGCTATCCGGTGGTCGACGCCGGCATGCGCCAGCTCTGGCGCACCGGATACATGCACAACCGCGTGCGCATGATCGCGGCCTCCTTCCTCGCCAAGCATCTTCTGATCGACTGGCGGCGCGGCGAGGAATGGTTCTGGGACACGCTCTGCGACGCCGATCCGGCCAGCAATCCACAGAACTGGCAGTGGGTCGCCGGATGCGGCGTCGACGCCGCGCCCTATTTTCGCATCTTCAATCCCGTCCTGCAGGGCGAGAAATTCGATCCCGAGGGATCTTATGTCCGCCGCTGGGTTCCCGAACTCGCGAGGCTCGAGGCGCCGCATATCCATGCGCCGTGGAAGGCGCCCGGCGAGGCCCTCGCGCGGGCCGGCGTCACCCTCGGCAGGACCTATCCGAGGCCGATCGTCGACCATGCCGCCGCCCGCGCCCGGGCGCTCGCCGCCTTCGCGGAGATCAGGCGCGGGACCGGGTCCTGAAATCGGACGGCGCGAGGCTCGCCGAATTGCGAAAACCGACATCCGTTTCGCTTTTTGGAATTTCCTGGTCCCGGGACGACATAAAACGGTATCGCGGGGTGAATTTAGCTCGAACCGGCCTCCCCCAGTCTTGCTGGAGGCGCGGGGGAACTGGCGTGGCTCTGTTTCCTCCGGCTTGCCCCCTTCGAGGCTCGTCGATTTCAGGTCGACCTGAATCCGGGGTCGGGCGTCGCAACAAGCGACAGACGTTCAATCCGACGCTTCAGATCCGGTTTTCGAAAAATCCGCCCGTCATCCAGTTTGTCAACAGACAGGCGTAACCGGCTTCCGAGCCGAGCGCGGCGGCAAACTCTTAGGCCGCCGCAGCGCGGCCTGTTCCGTCTCGGAACAGGACAGGAATTTTCCTGCTATTTCCACGTTCTATTAGTGTCTTAATGGTTCAGGAGTTTGTTTCAAACTTCTGAGACAACGCAGATTTTCCTCGCTGGAGCTGGCCGCAGCGCGCGCCGGGCTATCGAGTTTCTCCCTGTTACCAGGGAGAAACAGGGAGAACCCTCCTGATTAGGAAGCGCGTCGGCCGATCGAGAGCCACGCCTCGCGCGGCAGAACACAGGGGGAAACAGGAGCGCACGGCGTTTGCCGGGTTTCGGATTCGCCTCACGCCTTAAGCCCGGTTCCACCCGATCGCACCTCGCTCCAGCAGCTCGCGGGGTTCGTGCCGGACGACGAGACCTATCTCGCGCATTGGCGGATGCGGCGGTGTGCACCGCCGACGAGCGCGCGGCCAAGTCCGGATTGACAGGACCGGTGATATCTCCAACAGTCCGGTCGGCTGGGGTCGCGCATTCTGGAGGCTCACCCATGCCGGTTCGATCGAGCATCTATACGACGTCGGGACGCGGCCGCCTCTTCGACAGCATCCTCGAGACGGTCGGCGACACCCCGACGATCCGGATCAACAATCTCGGGGTCGGACACGCGACCATCTATGCCAAGGCGGAGTTCTTCAACCCGGCCTCCTCGGTGAAGGACCGGCTGGCGCTCAACATCATCGAGGAGGGCGAGCGCAGCGGCGCGCTGAAGCCGGGCCAGACCGTCATCGAAGCGACCAGCGGAAACACGGGAATCGGACTCGCGATGGTCTGCGCCCAGAAGGGCTATCCGCTCGTCGTCACCATGGCCGAGAGCTTCTCCATCGAGCGCCGCAAGCTGATGCGAATCCTCGGCGCCAAGGTCGTTCTGACGCCCCGGGCGCTGAAAGGCTTCGGCATGTATGTCAAGGCGGTCGAACTGGCGGAAGCCAACGGCTGGTTTCTCGCCCATCAGTTCGAGACGAAGGCCAACGCGGCCATTCACGAGGCGACGACCGCGCGAGAAATCCTCGGCGATTTCACCGGCTCGCGGCTCGATTGGTTCGTGACCGGCTATGGCACCGGCGGAACTGTGGCCGGCGTCGGGCGCGTGTTGCGCCGGGAACGCCCGGACGTGCGCATCGTGCTCTGCGAACCGGCGAACGCATCCCTTGTCGCCGACGGGCGACCACAACAGCGAAATCCGGACGGTTCGCCCGCCTCGAGCCATCCGGCGTTCGAACCGCACCCGATCCAGGGCTGGACGCCGGACTTCATCCCGGAGGTCTTGCAGGAGGCGATCGACCACAAGCTGTTCGACGAGATCGTGAAGGTTTCCGGCGCCGAGGGCGTCCAGGCGGCGAAGGCATTGGCCAGCAAGGAAGGAATCTTCACCGGAATTTCGGGCGGCGCGACTTTCGCCGCCGCGCGCCGCATCGCAGACAAGGCGCCGGCCGGCTCGGTGATCCTTTGCATGCTTCCCGACACCGGCGAACGCTACATAACCACGCCTCTGTTCGAAGGGATCGAAGCCGACATGAACGACGAGGAAATGGCGTTGTCGCGCTCGACGCCCTCGGCGCAGTACGTGACCTCATGAAAGCGCGCGACGCCCGCCCGGTCGAACGGAGAACCGTCGACGCAGCTCACGGCGCGGAAACGCTCGATCCGGACGATTGGAGCGAGTCACTGGCCGTGTCCGGCGGCATCCTCGAAGACGCGGTCGCTTACCTCCGCGACGTTCGCGACCGCCCGGTCTGGAAGGAAATGCCGCCGGACGTGCGCGCTTTTTTCGACGCCCCCGTGCCGACGAAGCCCAAAGCGCTCGCTGCGGTCTATCGAGAGGTGGCCGAGACGGTAATGGCCTTCCCGATGGGCAACGTCCATCCGCGCTTCTGGGCCTGGTATATGGGCTCGAGCAACTTCACCGGCGCGATCGGCGATTTTCTCGCCGCGATCCAGGGCTCCAATCTCGGCGGCGGCAGTCACGCCGCCGCTCTGATGGACCAGCAGGTCGTGGATTGGCTCAAGGCCATGGTCGGCTTTCCGCGCTCCGCCAGCGGGACGCTCGTCAGCGGCGGTTCGATGGCCAACACCATCGGCTTGGCCGTCGCCAGGAACGTCAAGGCGGGCATCGACGTGCGTGAGCTCGGTGTCGCGGCGATCGAAAAGCCCCTGCGGTTCTACGGGTCTGACCAGATTCACTCCTGTCATCGCAAGGCGGTGGAGGCGCTCGGCCTCGGCAATCGTGCGCTGCGCCGCGTTCCGACCGATCGCGCGCTCAGAATCGACGTCGATGCCCTCCGGGCCGAAATTGTGAAAGACCGGTCGCGCGGATTTTCGCCTTGCTGCGTGATCGCGACCGCAGGCACGGTCAATACCGGCGCCATCGACGACCTGCCCGCCCTCGCGGCTCTCGCCCACGAGGAGGATCTCTGGCTCCACGTCGACGGGTGCATCGGCGCGCTCATCGCCATCGCTCCACAGAATGCTTACCGGGTCGCTGGGATCGAGAAGGCGGATTCGCTCGCCCTCGATCCGCACAAGTGGCTGCACGCGCCGTTCGAGGCGGGTTGCGCGCTTGTCAAGGATGCGTTGGCCCATCGCAATGCCTTCGCCGTGACGCCGGAATATCTCGAGTTCGACTCCGCGCGGCCTCGCGTCCGGACAGTGGCTGCATGAATGGGGTCTGCAGACGTCCCGAGGATTTCGTGCGCTCAAGATATGGATGGCGCTCAAGGAGCACGGCGTCGAAAAGTTTGGGCGGCTGATCGACCAGAACATCGAACAGGCTCGTCGCCTCAGCGCGTTGATCGACTCGGAATCCGATCTCGAGCTGGTCGCCCCGACGAACATCAATATCGTCTGCTTTCGCTTTCGCCCCGCGGGCTTTGACGATGTGGCGCTCAAGGCGATCAACGCCGAGATCATGCTGAGACTGCAGGAGGAGGGTCTTGCCGCTGTATCCGATACGACCGTGCACGGCCAGCACTGCCTGCGCGCGGCGATCAACAATCATCGCACCCGCGAGGAGGACCTCGAGTTGCTCGTCCGCGAGACTCTTCGCCTCGGCCGCAGGATCGCGACACACGGAGTGGCCGTCTGAGTGTCGAAGCCCGACGTGAGGACGCGACCATGGACATAGGAGAGTGGCTGCGAAGCATCGGCCTCGAGCAATATGAGCCGGCCTTTCGCAACAACGAGATCGACGAGGAGATTCTGCCGAAGCTAACCGCGGACGATTTGAAGGACCTCGGCGTCGCCATCGTGGGGCATCGCCGCAAGATGCTGACCACGATATCGGAGCTGTCAGCCCCGCCCGCCGCGCCTGCCCATCGCGCGCCCGCCGTCGAGGTCGCGCGTGATGCGGCGGAGCGCCGCCAGCTTACCGTCATGTTCTGCGATCTGGCCGGTTCGACCGCGCTGTCGACTCGCCTCGATCCCGAGGACATGCGCGAAATCATTCGAACCTATCAGGATGCCTGCTCGCGCGTCGTGGCGCGGTACGACGGCTTCCTGGCGAAGTTCATGGGCGATGGAGTCCTCGCCTATTTCGGCTTTCCACGCGCCCATGAGGACGACGCCGAACGCGCGGTTCGCGCCGGGCTCGACCTCGTGCACGCCGTCGGGAGCCTGGAAACCCGAGCCGGAGAAACCCTGAAGGCGCGCGTCGGCGTCGCGACGGGGATCGTCGTCGTGGGCGACCTGGTCGGCGAGGGATCGTCGCAGGAACAGGCCGTCGTCGGCGACACGCCCAATCTGGCGTCGCGCCTGCAAGCCGCCGCCCAGCCCGGCGCCGTCGTGATCGCCGACTCGTCCCGCCGTCTTTTGGGCGACGCCTTCGAGGTCAAGTCGCTCGGATTGCTCGATCTCAAGGGGTTCAGCGCGCCCACGCCGGCGTGGACGGTCCTGCGCGAGGCCGAGAACGTCTCCCGTTTCGAGGCGTCGCGTTCGCGTCGGATGACGCCGTTCGTCGGTCGCGAGCCCGAGGTCGCGCTGCTCGTCGAGCGCTGGAGGGACACGAGCGCCGGCGAAGGCAAGGTCGTGTTGCTCTCCGGCGAGGCCGGGATCGGCAAGTCCCGCATCCTCGCCACATTGCGCGAACGAGTCGCCGGCGAGCCGCATATCACCATCCGCTATCAATGCTCGCCGCACCACGTGAGCGACGCCTTCTATCCAATCGTCAGCCAGATCTGGCGCGCGGCCCAATTCGCGACTGAAGAGGCGCCGTCGGCGCGACTGGCCAAGCTCGAGGTGATGGCCGCTCGTTCGAGGCTGGAGGCGAACGAGATCGTGCCCTTCGTCGCGGCGCTCTGTTCGGTCCCGTTCGAGGAGCGGTATCCGCCCCTCGAGATGGGGCCGAGCGAGCAGAAGGAGCGTTCGATCGCGTCGCTGATCGCGCTCTTCGAGGGGCTGACCAGGGAAGCGCCCGTGCTGGCGCTACTGGAAGACGCGCACTGGATCGACCCGTCGTCGCTCGACGTGTTCTCCCGGCTGATCGACCGCTCGCCGCGTCTGCGCGCGTTTTTCGTCATTACGTTCCGCCCGGAGTTCGTCGCGCCCTGGCTTGATCGCTCGCACGTCGAGTTGCTTGCGCTGAGTTGCTTCGGCAGACGGCACGCGCTCGCCATGATCGACCGGGTCGCTGGCGGCAAGGCGTTTCCGCCCGAGGTCTTGGAGCAGATCGTGGCCAAGACCGACGGCGTCCCGCTGTTCGTCGAGGAACTGACCAAGACGGTGCTCGAGTCCGGGCTCCTGCGCGAGGAAAACGGGTCCTATGTTCTCGCTTCCGCCCTGACGCAGTTCGCTATTCCCTCGACCCTGCAGGATTCGCTGATGGCGAGGCTCGATCGCCTGGCGCCGGTCAAGGAAATCGCGCAGATCGGAGCGACGATCGGCCGGGAGTTTCCCTATGACCTGCTCGAAGCGGTGTCGCCCGTCCGGGGAGCCGCGCTGCAGGACGCGCTCGGCCAGCTCATGGCCGCCGGACTCGTCTTTGGCCACGGCGCGCCGCCCGAAGCGACCTATGCGTTCAAGCATGCGCTGGTGCAGGACACCGCCTACGCCACGCTCCTCAAGAGCCGGCGACAGCAGCTGCATGAGCGGATCGCCGAGACGCTGCGCGACCGGTTCCCGGAGCGCGCCGAGAACGAGCCGGGGATCATCGCGCATCATTTCACCCAGGCGGGCCAGCCGCGGACCGCGATCGAATGGTGGAGTCGCGCCGGGGCGCAGGCGAAGCGCCGCTTCGCCAATCACGAAGCCGTTTATAGTTACGCCAACGCTCTCAATTTGATGGCCGATCTGCCGAGGAGCGAGGAGCGGGACCGGCAAGAGCTCGCGTTCCGTCTCGCGCTCGGACCGGCGCTGCTCGCCGCGCGCGGCTATGCCTCCGACGAGGTCGAGCACAACTACCAGGAGGCGAGCCGGCTAGCGGACGGCTTGGCCGACCGGGAGGCCGTGTTCACCAGCGTGCGCGGCCTGTGGCACTACCTCTATGACCGCGGGCAGCTCGATCGCGCGCTCGCGCTCGCCGAACGACTGCTGGCCGTCTCCACGGAGGACTCGAGCGTTGAAGAACGCGGCCTTGCGCTTCGGGCCCTTGGCTCGACGCTGATGAGCAACGGGCAATTTGCACGAGCCACGGACGCTTTCGACCGATGCATTGCCGAAGGCGGGCATGCGCCGCTCGGCGCGTGCTTCGCGCGCCACGGTGAGGAGCCGCACATTGTCGCTCTGCAATACAAGGGGTACGTACTCACGGTTCGCGGTCTTACCGACTCGGGTCTGGCCCATGTTGAGTTTGCGATGTCGCTGGCCAGATCCATGGATTTTCCCCTCATTGTGGCCTTTACTTCGACCATTCTGGCCTCCGTCCTGCTGTTGCGCCGCGATGGTCAGGCTTGCGCTTCGCTCACGCGGGAGCAGATCGGCTATTGCTCCGAGCATCGTTTTGTATTTTGGTCAGCGGGCTTCGAAATTCTTCACGGCGCCGCGCGAGCATGTCTGAACGGAGACCCAGCGGGTGTGGCGGAGTTGGAGAGGGGCATCCTTAACTGGAGGAAGACGGGCGCCGAGCTTCACGTGCCGACCTGGTCGTCCTTTCTCGCCGAAGCCGCCCTCGTTGTCGGCGATCTCGACACCGCGGAGAGAGCCTTGTCGGACGGGATCGAAACGTCCGAGAGACACGGCGACGTCTTTGCGCTTGCCGAGCTGCAGAGGCTGGTTGGACGTCTGCGGCTGAAGCAGGAGCGCCGAAGCGAAGCCCGTCGCGCGTTCGAGGAGGCAGTCGCGACCGCGCGCCAGCAGGACGCGGGACTTTATCTCTTGCGGGCGGGTCGTGACTTCGCTCAGCTCCTCGCCGAGGATGGAGACCGAACCAAGGCGCACGATGTATTGAAGCCGATCGTGGACGCGGTCTCTGAGCATCGAATGGGCTTGGATTTCCAGGAAGCCTCGGCCGTATTGGCCGCCCTTGCGTGAAGGGGTTCAGGACCGGCGGAAGGCCCCGGTCACTCCTCCTTCTCCTCGCGGCCATAGAGAAGCAGGAGAACAAGAATGACGACCCCATAAATGATGTTGCGCCCGTAATCGGGCATATTCATCGCGAGCAGGACGCTGACCAGGGCGACCAGCGTGACCGCGCCCGCCGCCGCCCCGAGATAGTGTCCGCGGCCGCCGAGCATGTAGACGCCGCCGATGACGACGGCGGCGATCGACTGGAAGAGATAGGGGGTTCCCATGCCGAGTGAGGCCTGGCCGCCGAAACCGACCAGCAGGACCCCGGCCAGCGCCGCAAACAAGCCGCTGAGCACATAGAGGAGCATCGTCACGAAGCGGACGTCGACTCCGGCGAGGTAGCTCGCCAGCGGATTGTTGCCGATCGCATAGGTCTTGCGGCCGAAGGTTGTCAGACTGAGGATGAAAGACACGACGGCGATCACGACGATCCACAGGACGACCGCGGCCGGAACGCCGAGCAAGGTCCCGTGCACCGCGCCCTGGACGATCGGCGGCGCGTAGGACGCGCAGGCTCCGCAGGTCATGCCGCCGCTCAGTCCCAGCGTCAGGCCCTCCATGATTTCGTCCATGGCGAGCGTCATGACCACCGCCGGGACCCCGAGAAAGGCGATGACGACGCCATTCACGAGCCCGGCGGCGGCGCCCATGCCGAGCGTGAGAGCCAGCGCATAGAGGGACCGGCCGTCCTGTCCGAGCGAGCTGGTGACGAGCAGGATCGCCGCGCCGTTGAGAACCCAGGGAACGGAGAGGTCGATGCCGCCGATCAGGACGACGAAGGTCTGTCCTGCCGCGACCAGACCGACGAACGAGGCGACGGTTAGAATGGCGGCGACGCTCGCCGGGCGCGCGAATCCCGGGTGCACGATCGCGCCGACGACGAACAGCAGGATCGCCGCCGCATAGGCGTAGACGATCCGTCGGCGGTCTTTGGTCAGTCCGAACCGCTCGAGCGGGCCTGCGCGCGGGACCCTTCGCCGCGTCATCGGCGCCGCTTCAGGATGCGGCCGATGAGGCCGCCGGCGACGACCGCGATGACCAGAAACAGCCCTTCGTAGAACGACTGGTAGAGGGGATCGATGTTGGAAAAGAAAAGGATGTTGACGATCATGGTGGTGACGAACGCGCCGGCGATGACTCCGACCCCGCTGCCCCGGCCGCCGAACAGATTCATGCCGCCGAGGACGACGGCGACGATCGAGCTCAGGGTGTAACCGTCTGCGGTCGTCGCATCGCCGGCGGTCGCGGTCGCGACGAGAAAGAGACCTGCCGCCGCCGACATCAACCCGCTCAGCACGAAGGCGGTCACGCGCGCCCGCACCACATCGACGCCGTTGGCGCGCGCCGCCGCCTCGTCGTTGCCGAGCGCGAATATGGCGACGCCGATCGAGCTTCGCCGGAACGCGTACCAGATGAACGCAATAAGAAGCACGGTGAGGAGCGCATAAGGCTGGTTCGGATTGACGAGGGCCGCGGTGTAGGCCGGCGGGATGGCGCCGCCCGGCTGCGGCAGGACGCGGATCGCCAGCCCCTGATAGATCGCGAGCGTCGCAAGCGTGACCAGAATTGGTTGCAGCCGTCCGATTCCGACCAGCAACCCGTTGACGAGGCCGAGCGCGGCTCCGATCAGCAGGATGAGGACGCTCCAGCCGACCATGCTAGCGAGGCTGTCGTGAATGTGGAGGGCGGCCAGCGCATTGGACAGGTCCATGACGCCCCCGACCGAGAGATCGAGGGCGCGAGCCACGACGACGAAGCCCTGCCCCACAGCCGCCAGAACAAGCGGCATGGTGTTGTTCACCGTCGAGGTGATCTCGAAATTGCCGGGCAGCGTCGACTGGGCGATCCAGTAGACGGCGCAGTAGACCACGATCGCGGTCACCAGCATAGCGAGTGCGAGAACGAGGCCGACGTTTTGGCCGACGAAAGTGGCGACCGCCGTCGGCCGGCGGGGCCCGACTACGGCTTCAGTGGACACCGTGAGGCTCTCGGACCGCAGCGGAAACGATATGCTCGGCCGTGAGGCCCCGCGCCTCGAGTTCGGCGGCGATCCGTCCCTCGCGCATCACCATCACGCGGTGGCAGAGATGCGCCAGCTCTTCTGCGTCGCTCGAATAAACGAGCAAGCCGCGGCCCTCGCCCGCAAGGCGCATCATCAGCTCGTAGATCTCGTGCTTGGTGGCGATGTCCACCCCGCGGGTGACGTCGTAGAGGAGGACGATGCGCGAGTTGGCCAGCAGCCATCGCGCCAGCAGAACCTTCTGCTGATTGCCGCCGCTGAGCCTTCCGACGGGACTGTTCGCATCCGGCGTCCGGATCTTCAGCGCCTCGATCATCCGGCCGGCCAGATCGCGCTCGCGTCCGCGGCGCAAGACTCCCATCGCCGATATCTCGCCGAGGACCGCGAGCGTCAGATTCACGCCGACCGACATCGGCAGCAAAAGCCCTTCGGTCTTGCGGTCCTCGGGAACGAGGGCGATCCCGAGGCGGACCGCGTCGCGGGGGCTCTTCATGCGCGCCCGCTTTCCGACGACGGCGATCTCGCCTTCGGTCGCGGGCGCAGCGCCGAATAGCGAAAAGAACAGCTCGCGGTGCCCATGGCCGGCCAGACCGCCGACGCCGAGGATTTCCCCGGCGTGCAAGGTCAACGAAATGTCGGCAAGCCCGGGCCCGGCCAATCCCCGGGTTTCCAGCATCGTCCGCGCGTTTTCTTTGAGCGCTGGTGGCCTCGGATAGTGCGCCTCCACCCTCTGGCCGGTCATCAGGGTCACCGCCTGGCCTTCGTCGATCTGGGCGAACGTTCCGAGATCCTTTCCGTTGCGGAAGATCGTGATCCGATCCGCGATATCGATGATCTCGTTCCAGCGATGCGAGGTGAAGATGATGCACCGGCCCTGCGCCCGCAAATCCCGGACCAGGCGGAAAAGCCATTCGACCTCGCTGTCGCCGAGCGACGACGTCGGCTCGTCGAGCAAGATCGTTTCGGGCTTTTGCGCGATGACCCGGACGATCTCGACGATCTGGCGCTTGGCGAGGGAGAGGTCCTCGACGAGCGCGCGCGGGTCGATGTTGCGGATTCCGAGGCCCGCCATGATCGCCTCCGCCTCGTCGGTCATGCGGCGGCGGTCGATCAGGACGCCGAACCGTCCGCGCGGCTCGCGGCGGATGAGCAGGTTCTCGGCCACCGTCATCCAGGGCAACAGCGTCAGTTCCTGGAACACCGTCCAAAGTCCGAGCGCATGAGCGCGCTCGGGTCCGTTGATCTGGACGGAAGCGCCGTGAACCCGGATTTCTCCCCCGTCCGGACGTAGCCGCCCGCCGAGAAGCTTGATCAGCGTGCTCTTGCCGGCGCCATTCTCGCCGACGAGAGCGTGCACTTCTCCTCTCGTCGCCGAAAAGGATGCGCTGTCCAGCGCCCGGACGCCGCCAAACGACCTGGAAAGCCCCAGCCCCTCGACGGCTGGCGCGATCGCTTCGCCGGCGGCGTCGGACGTTGTTCGCGGCGCCCGCCGAAATAAATCGTGATCCGTGTGACAGTACGCTTCACAATTGTGCCATCGACGGATTTTCGGCGCGCGGAACTGCTGCAGCTGCCCGAGCGCCTGTCGCCCGCTCTGCGCCTTCGCCGATAGTTATACATAAATTTACAGTATAAATTGGTCAAGGGATCGACGCTAAGCGGGTTCGCAAACTCTTGGAATCATTGGGGGCCGACGCTAAACTGGCGCCAAAGCGGGGATTTGCTCCGCACCGGCGCGGGCGCCCCGGGCCGCGGAAGTCTACCGGCGGACGCGGTCCGTCGCGGCGATCTGGGCGAAGGTCGCCAGAATATGCAGCCGGCGATCGAGGTTCATCGCTTCGGTGTCGCGGGCGGCGGCGCGGATGCTGTCCCACAGCCCGCCGAGCTCTTCCGCCCGTTCCGCCGAGGACGCGCTCCTCGCCGCGTAGGCCGCCAGCCATTCGTAGAGCTCGCGGTGGAAGGCGTCGTAGGCTTCAGCCGCCCCGGCCCGGTCGGCAAGCGCGTCGGCGAGCTTGAGCACCGCGCGCGGGTCGGGCCGCGGCAGGCGGGCGATAGTCGAATTCGATCAGCGCGTCGACCGCCTCCGAGTCCGGCGACAGGCGGGCGAGCGCCTCGCGAACCGACCCTTTGGCGCGCCCCGCGGCGGCCGCGACCGCGGCGGGATCAGCTTCGCTCCAGGGCGGGCCGAGGGCTCCGATTGCGGCGACGATGTCGTCCTCGGACAGCGGATCGAGCCGGATCCGGCGACAGCGCGAACGGATCGTCGGCAGCACCCGCCCCGGCCGATGCGAGACGATGAGAATGAGGGAGCGCTGCGGCGGCTCCTCGATCATCTTCAGGAGCGCGTTGGCGCTCGAACGGTTGAGGTCCTCGGCGCAGTCGACGATGCAGACCCGCCAGCCGCCGAACGCCGCGGACATCTGGAACACCTGCAGCGCCGCGCGCGCGGGTTCGACCTGGATGTCGCTCGAAAACCTCTTCTTGTCCGGCAGCCAGGCGCGCCGGATGAGGGCGAAATCCGGATGGGCCAGGACCGAGAGAAGACGGGCCGTCTGCGATTTCGGGTCGGCGCCGAGGTTGCGCGCCTCCTGGACCATTGCGGCGTTCGGGTCGGGATTGGCGAGCACGAAGCGGGCAAAACGCCAGGCGAGCGTCGCCTTGCCGACACCCCTCGGCCCCCCGATCAGCCAGGCATGGGCAAGCCGGCCGCCCTGATAGGCGCCGAGCATCTCCGCTTCGGCAGCCCGATGGCCAACCAGGGTCAGCGCGTGGCGGGGGTGCGCAGCGCCGGCGAGCGCGTCGGACTCCGGAAGCTCTTCGTCGTCCGTCCGCTTCCTCATGACGCGCGTCTCGCCGTCGCTTTTGCGGGATTGAGACGCTCCTCGACTGCGGTCCAGATGGCGTCGGCGACGTCCTGCTCCGGCTTCAGTGCGTCGACGAGGACGCATCGCCCCGGCTCGGCGGCCGCGATTTCGCAGAACGCGCGGCGCAGCGTCTCGTGAAACTCGACTCCTTCGGCCTCGAAGCGATCCGGCGTCACCGTCCCTCTCCGGAGCCGCGCGCGCTCGAGGCCGGCTTCGGCCGGAATGTCGAGAACGAGCGTGAGGTCCGGACGGTTGCCTCCGACGACGACGTCCTCGAGGCGGGCGATGAAGTCCGCGGAGACCTTGCCGGCGACGCCCTGGTAGACACGGGTCGAATTCGGCGAAGCGATCGCAGACGACCCATGCGCCGGCCTCGAGCGCCGGGACAATCGTATTGTCCAAATGGTCGATACGGGCCGCAGCGAACAAGAGCGCTTCTCCGTCCGGCCCGAGCTGGGCGGCGAATCCGCTGAGGATCGCCTGACGCAGGTCCTCGGCGTGCGGCGATCCGCCCGGCTCGCGCGTCCGCACGACTTTCAGCCCCAAACTCGCGAGCTTCTCCTCCAAACGTTTCGCCTGCACCGACTTGCCGGCGCCCTCGCCGCCTTCGAACGTGATGAAACGGCCCCGCTGCGCGCCAGTCATTATTTGTGCGCCAGAGCCCGGCGCATCGCGTCCCGCAGGGCGTCGCCCGCAAGCTCGATCCCGGCGTCCAATGCGCGGCTCGTCAGGCCGCCCAGCGCGACGGCGGCGCCCGTCTTCAGCGGCGCGTCGATCACCAGCATGTCGTCTCGCCAGATCTTGAGCCGCCCCACATCCTGCCCCTTCCCGACAGGGGCGACCAGCGGGCCGTTATAGACAATCTTGGCGACGAGTTTGTCGCTTTCTCCACGCGGGGCGAAAAGCGTGACCGGACGCTCGCTGACGAGCGGGACTTCGCCCGTCCGGCCGCCGTACACGGACGCGGTCCCGATCGTCTGACCCGCATCGAACAGCATGCGGCGATCGAACGAATGAAAGCCGTAGTCGAACAGTTTGCGCGCCTCCTCCACGCGTTCGATGGCTGACTTGAGGCCGAACATCACGACGATGAGGCGCTGGCCGCCCTGAACCGCGGAGCCAACGATACCGAAGCCGCCGTCGCCGGAGTCGGCGGCCTTGAGGCCATCCGCCCCGATATCCATCGTCAGCAGGGGGTTGCGGTTGAGCTGGCGGATCTTGTTCCAGGTGAACTCCTTCTCGGCGAAATAGTGGTAATAGTCCTGGTCGTCGCGGATGACATGCGCCGCGAGCAGGGCCATGTCGCGGGCGGTCACATTTTGGCTGGGGTTTGCCTTGCCCCGCGCGTTGGCGAAATGGGAATGGGCCATGCCGAGTTCGTCGGCGCGTTTGTTCATCATATCGGCGAAATGATCTTCCGTGCCGCCGAGGCCTTCGGCCAGGGTCATCGCCGCGTCGTTTCCTGATTGGATCAGGAGTCCGCGCAACAGATCCTCGACTCGCACGTGGCTGTGGACCGCGAGGAACGTCGCGGCGCCATGCGCGTGCGCTCCGCCCTCGCGCCATGCCTTCTCGGACACTTCGAACACGTCGTCCAGGTGGAGGCGGCCTTCCTTGAGTTCGCGAAAAGCCATTTCCGCAGTGAGCAGCTTGGCCGTCGAGGCGGGCGGCGTGGGCTGATCGGCGTTTTTTTCATAAAGGATCGCGCCGGTGTCATAATCCTCGACCAGGGCGACCTCTGCGGCGGTCGTGAATGTTTCCGCGCGCGCCGGACTGTCGAAGGCTGGAACGCCCACGGCGAGGAACGCGAGACAGAGCCTGACGAAGCCCAAAGATTTTTCCACGACCGTCGTCCAGAAGCCCGCTCCGCCCCAACGTCTCCTTAACAGCATGGATCGGGAAGTCTTCGCAACATCGCCGATGCGTCGACGGATTCGAGCGCTAATCTTCGTTCGACGGCCCCCGCCCCGGCTTCATCCGGTCGAAGGCGCCTCTCGCCAGCGGCTTGAAGCGGTCGGAGGGCGCGGCGGAATAGTAGAGCGCTTTCTCCGCGGTCGCCTGCACGAGCGGTCGCCGCGGCGGCAGGACCGCAATAGCCGTCGGCGTCGGCTTCGACTGCGACGCCATGGCGACGACGGCCGAGACATGTGAAGCTCCGAGTTCGAACGGTCGCGGCGGCGGAAGGGGAACGAGGCCGCGCGGCTGGTGCGCCGCCACGGCGCTGGCTCGCGGCGGTTCCTGGCCGACCTCCGGCCGCGCTTCCGGAATGGGCTCCGGAGGAGGCGGCGCGGAAGCGATCCGGATCGGCTCGGACTCGGGTTCGGGCGGCGGCGCCGGCCGGGCGGCGAGGGGCTCGCTCCGACCGGAGCCAAACAGGCCGGCAAAGACCGACGCCCCCGGTTCGGAAGCGCTGGCGACCATCACCGGCGACGAATAGCCATTCAGATTGGCCGGCGACCCGTCGGTCCGCAGCGAGGCGAGCAGCGCCCCGTCGTCCGACCCTTCGAGCGGCGCGCGGCCGACATATTCGACCTTGATCTTCGCGGTGCCCTCGCCCTTGAAGCCGAGCACGTCGGCGGTGCGCGAGGACACGTCCATCACCCGGCCGCCGTGGTAGGGGCCACGGTCGTTGACGCGCACGATCACCGAATACCTGTTGCTTAGGTTCGTCACGCGCGCGTAGCTCGGCAGCGGCATGGTCGGATGGGCCGCGGTGATCGAGGCCATGTCGTAGACCTCGCCATTGGCGGTGCGGCGGCCATGGAAGGCCGCGCCATACCACGACGCCATGCCGACGGCCGTATAGGATTCGTTTTCTGCCGGAACGTAAGTATGGCCGGCGATCCGGTAGGGGTGACCGAGGAGAAACTGGCCGCCGCCCTTCGGGACCGGCTGCCCGTCCGCGATGACTTTCGGGCTTGCATGCCCATATTTGGCTTGGGAGAAATATTCGTGCCCGTGGGCATAGTGCTGGCGGACCGTCTCGTTGGCGCAACCCGATAGCGCAACCGCGACCCCCGCCGTCCCAAGCCAAGCCCATCTGGCCGCGAGCGAAAGCGTTCCAACGCGAGAAACGCTCATCGGCTCTCACTCGCTGGCCGCGTGGACGCGGTTTCGCGCCGGTATTCCCAACAGCCTCCGCCCACGCGGCAGCCTTCCGAACCATCCGTACCGCTTGGCACTCTTCAACCCGCTTCGTTTCGATTTCGCTAACGATGCCTGGCGGATCGGACCCTGCCTGTTCCGGCGGTCGGTCCGACGTCCTCCGCTCGCCTTTCGCCGCGTCAAGCCGTAGCCGCCCTACGACACGCTGTTCCCGGCGCGGCGCCGAGCTCCCGGCTTCCGCGCGCGCCACAACTGACGCCTAATCGCGGCGAGAAAGTGGCCAAATTGTTCGTCGTCGCCTCGGCGTTTATGCCGGACCATTCCAATGTGGCCGAACGAATGCTGATGAATCACGCCAGCGCGTCTTTCTTCCGCTCATCCCTCGGTTGGCCCGCGATCATGGGTTCGAGCCTTTTCCGAAAGCATATCCGAGACCAGACCGCTCCCGTCCAGAGCTCGAATTCAATCATTTCAAGCTGTTGCGGCGCCATTTCCGAGCGCTTCGCGGCGGCGCCGCCGAAACGGAGGCCGCCCAAGTTGTTTTTTCCCTGTCCGCCCCGCGAGAGGCGACGGGGCGGCGCTGGGGCGCCACATTCGGATCCTGGTTTGCCCAGTGCATCTGTTTCCGGGCGCGGATTCAATCTTTTCAAGCCCTTGCGCTGCCATTTCCGCGCGATCGCGCGCCGCAAGGCCCTCGGGCGCGAAGCTCGGCGATCGAGACGCAAGTGTCAGGAAAGCGGCATCCTGCCGCTGCCGCACAGCCGTCACCAGGCGCGGTCCGATGGGCCGCAAGCGGCGGCAGCGGATTTCGCTTCGACGGGAACCGGGCACTCGGCTTTCTCGTTCGGACTATGAGAACAGATATAGAACAAATGCACTGCCCTGTCAAGAAGTTGCGTCTCTGATGTCTCTGATATCTCTGATAGAGCGGCGAGGACCGCCGCCGGTTTCCCCCGAGATCTCCGAAAAATCAGCGCGCGCCTCACGATGCCTGACCGGCGACGTCGATATCCCGACTCGAGAGCCAATCTCCTTCCCTGTAATCGACTTCACTGTGATTGGCGCGCGGCGCTGCGTCGGCCGCCTCCGGGGTCGGGAATGATCATGGTGGATGCCCGCATGGGACAGGCCGTCAGGAGAGAACCCAAGATTTCGAGGCGACTTGTCATCATCCTCTCGCCGGACAAGATCGCCCGTGTCACGACCGCACCGGGCGGCCTGCAGACCGCCCGGAGCTGTCTAAGCCGCGCACGGTCGCGCTAGCAGTTCGACCCCGACGACCTGCGATCAGGATAACGCGGCCGGGGACCGGCGCGGAAGTGGCCCGGATGCGCTTTCCCGCGCGCGAATTGTCGCACCGACCGATCAAACAGCCGACCGCCGCGCGGCGGGGTTGCCGTGAGCCGCGACGAACTGCCATGCGACGTCCATGATTCGAGGGAAATTAGCTCCGCCTCTCCTGCAGAGCCTTTGCGATCTTCTGGTCGGTCTTGAATTGGCTCAGCGCGTAGACCGCCCAGATCGCCGCCGGCAGCCAGCCGATCAGGGTAATCTGGAGAATCAGGCAGATGATTCCCGCAACGGGACGGCCGATGGTGAAAAACAGCAGCCACGGCAGAAGCAGGGCTATAATCAAACGCATCCGGGAATCCTTTAATGTCCTGCACGAGGCGTCGACGGACGCGCCTCGCCGACGGAATATGCTTCTGGGATTGAAGTGGCGACTCCGGCAGGGCTCGAACCTGCGACCTGCCGCTTAGAAGGCGGCTGCTCTATCCAGCTGAGCTACGGAGCCGAATCCCGATCGCCGACCCCCGCCTATGGCTTCAGTGCGACCACGGAACGACGCGGTTCGGCAGAAAATTGTCGGAGTAGGACAGGATCCGGCGGACTACCGGTTTGGGCTCCTCGATCCGGTAGGCCACCCCGTTGCGCTGCGCGTAGGCGACCGCCTCCTCTTTCGTGTCGAACCGCAGCCTGACCTGGGACTTCATGTCGCTCGAACTCGTCCAGCCCATCAGCGGCTCGATCGCCCGCGGGACTTCCGGCTCGTATTCGAGCACCCACTTGTCCTTCGCCTGGCCGGATTGCGTGGCGCTGCGGGCGGGCAGATAGATGCGGGCGGTCATGTGCGGCTCTTCACAAATCGACGTCCAATGCCTGGCGGTCGCGCCCGGAGGCCTTCAGCCGGCTTTTAGGACAGCCGCGGCTGTCTGACAACCGTCCGCGCCCGGGTGTTCCGCGCCCGGGAAGGGGATGAATGGTCGGGGCAGCCGGATTCGAAGAAAGTATCCCCCGGCAAAGCCGGGGGCTTTAAGGACGGGGGCCCCTCAAAGGGGCCCAATTCCAAACCTTTGACAACCCGCGAATACAGGCTTGCCGGGACACTTGATCACGCTGTCGGAATCGCTTCACCATTGGTGAGGAGCTCGCCCTTGCGCAGAATCAACGGGCGCGCTTCCAAGGGTTCGCGTTCTTAGTGACAGCGAATAGCGGGCGCGCGTACTGCCGGATATGTCAAACTTCTACTGCCTCCCCGGCAAAGCCGGGGATCTCCCATTCGCGATCGCGGAGGTCATCGGGCTTTGCGCTACTGCCTCCCCGGCAAAGCCGGGGGATCTCCCATGATATTGGAGCCAACCAGTTGAAATCATTGAGAGGCGTGGGGACTTTTCTGCGAAAGAAGCTCCAAACGTCTCCCATAGGGGCCGCCCCGGTGGGATGGCCCGAAACGCAAAAAGCCCCGCTGGCCGGAGCCCACGCGGCCGAATTTGCGCAAAGGCGCAAACTGATAAAAAGCGCTTGCGACTGCAACCGGCCGCCCGGGTTGAGCGCGCGGATGTCGGCGCTCACATCGCGGATCAGGCCGTCGACCTGGTCGCGCGTCGCCAGCGCCGAGCTTCTCGCGGACAAGGGGTTCTCGGCGGCGTGCGCGGCGATCGCCGCCTTGAACTCGCCGTTCAGCTCATTTTGCGCCTCGAGCGGCCGCTCGACCTTGGCGACCCAGTCGCCGGCGGGGAATCGCGAAAGATTGGGCTCGCATCACCGTGTTCGGGACGAGGGGGTCGGAGGTTCGAATTGTTTTGGAAGAATGAAGGCGCGCTCATCGGGCCTCGTCCATTTCTCATGACTGCCTTTGCCGCCCGAAGCGTTCAAATCTGCGACTATCAACCCAGTATTGAGAAACTCGTCACGATCGCCACTATTCATTTCACTCTCCGATTACTCAACGGGTAGTCTTATAACCTAGATTTTTCCGCCCTTCATCATCACGTGGAACACGTGGTGGACGCCAGTGACCACCTAGTGAAACAACAAGACTGGGGTCGATGTTATAGTCCGGAGTAATAGGAACAGGAGTTCCATAAGTAGAAGCAATATTCTGATTGGTGATTTTCTTCCTAAGCTCTATATTCTGAGTTTCTTTCTTAGTCAAAAGCTTATCTTTCTGATTCAAATCATATTCTAGAGATCTCACGCGATCCTCAAGTCTTAGAGACACGATTTTTCGCCCTAGTGAGAGATCTTGTTAGACGTTCTACTTCTCTCTCAAGCTCAACTTTCAGCATAACAATTGACCTTTCTCCGCGACGTTCCCAAGAAAGAACCCTGTCCGGGAACTTTTCGGACAAGGGAGAACCCTTTTCACACCCTGTTTCCCACTGGCCCCCCGCCGCGCGGTGTCTCGGGGGCTGGCTACGGGGCTGACCCGGCTGCGTATCCTTGGGCCCACAGCGCAGCGTCAGCTGTTCCCCTGTAGGGGTTCGGGTCCTGCCCGGCTCACGCCCGTCTTCCAACGCTGCGCGAAAGCCGTTCTGGTAGGCTGGCTCGAGGGCGGCCTCGATGTTTCCGTCGCCGTTCCAAGACTCTTCGCAGCCATCGACGGGCTCGTTAGTGAAATCACCGAAATCGTCTTCGACGTCTTCCTCGTTCGGTGCCGTGATATCGGGCTTCTTTTTTGGCATTGCGAGGTCTCCCTTGGGCTGGGCTTGCGGTTGCATCTAGCCGTCCGCGCGTAGGACTTTCCGCGCGTAGGACTTCGCCACCAACCGGGCGCGGCGCGGGCTTGCGCGCCCTGGCTGGATTGTGTGGGGAGCAGAGGCCATCAGTCACGTCTTGCCTCCATTTTCATCTCCATCACGGCGGTTCCGGGCGTGTCAGCAATCGAACGGCTCAAATCTGCGGCTTTAGAGGCGAAATTCAAGAAATTCGTCTTCCCTACACATTCTGACAACGAATGTCAGAGGCTCCTGAAAGTAGGGGCTACCCGCAGTGCCTTCACCGGGATCAAATATCGGGCTCGGCAGGACGGCGGTCACGATAACGGGCTCCCCATAGTCCGGAAATTTTCTGTTTTTCAGGCCCGGTTTCCACTTGACGAACTGACCCTTGGCGAAGCGGTGAAACTGGTCCAGCCGCTCTGCAAGTTCTTTGAGCTTGTGCTGATGGAGTTCGGTCGGCGTATCGATTTTTCGGGTCTTCCGCCAAATGGATTGCGGGGAAATTTCTGTCGTTATGCATACGGTTCTCCCATCGTCGATTTGTTGTAATTGCCCGAGAACCGCTCGGGCGTGGTCGTTCAGTGGCGGAAACCCTTCGGTCCGCACCGCCACAAATCCATATTCACGAGGTCAAACAGCGGGTCGGCCAAAAGAAAGCGGCCACGAAATCCCAGGCGACATCAGTGTGATCTGATGTTCTGCCGGAAGGTTATTTCTGTTCGCCCGCCCACACTTCGACGGGTTCCCACTTCACTTTGGACGCTGGTGGCATCGTCAATACAATCTTGTCCCACATCTCAATTCCGTGAAGCGCACCGCGATCTGGGTTTATCTCAACCCACTGACTGAGGAGGTCCTTCCATGCTCCCTCTCGATCTTGGCCCCAACCGAGCAGCCAAAGCAGTTTTTTCTTCGCAATCACAACGACCCCGTTCAGTTCTACGTCTTTGAGCAAGGAACGAAGCTCGGCCGATCCATTAGCCATTTTTGTCTCCGAACATGATTTGTTACACAATTCTGTATTTATATAATAACATTCGATTTGTCAATGACAACCTGTTTCCCTGGCAAGAATGACTCAGGGTGAAAGTCGAAGCCCCATGCGCAAGCTCAGCCCAGGCGAGCGAGCAGGAATGGGTGCAGAGCCACCCGTCGCCGCGCTAGGCCGCGACCCGTTTCAGAACGTTCGCCACCGTCGCCGCTTCCCATTTGCCCCCGCGCGCCGTGGCAACGCCGCGTCCGTTGAGGGCGGCGGCGATCTGGCGAAGCGACTTCGCGCCGGCGGCCTGAGCCTCGGCGATGACAGGCGCGACAGTGGCGGCGAACATGTCAGCCCCGGCCGTGCGGGTCGGCGTTGACGGTGGCGCGGGCCTCGGCGAGGCGGGGTTGCCGAGGGCCTGTCCACGGGCCTTTGCGGCGGCGAGAGCGGCCTTCGTGCGCTGAGAGATTATTGCGCGCTCTTTCTCAGCGAGGGCGGCGTACAGGTGCAGCAGGAACGGCTCCACGTCCGGGCCGAGATCGGCGACCAGAAACGGCGTCTTGTGCGCCATGAAGCCCACTGATGAAGTGAACGTCACGCGATAGCCTGTCGAGCTTGGCGACGACGATGGGGCAATGCTTTCCGTTGCGACGGGCTTCGGCCAGTGCGGCGGCGAGCTGCGGGCGGCGATCGAGAGCGTCCGCGAGCTTGCCTGTCTCAATTTCTGCGAACCGGGCGACCGCTGCCCATTTGCGCAAAGACGCAAACTGAAAAAGCGCGCACGGCTGCGCCCTGCCCGCCCGGGTTGAGCGCGCGGATGTCGCGCGCACGTCGCGGATCAGGCCGTCGACCTAGGAGCCTGTCGGACTTAACTTTACACCCATTGATATCATTGGGTTTTTCGTCTTTTCGGAGAAACACAAAACGCAACAATATCAGCATGTTGCGCGTCGAGAAAACCTCGAGTTCGACAGGCTGCTAGGGCCTGTCTTCAGTTGACGCGAGAACGGATTGGAATCGGACGCAGAACGTTTGGTGTTTCGGATACGCGAGGGATTCCCGAATCAGCAAATGTCTAACTCGTGAGTGGTCGGCCCGAGGAGGGGCCGACCGATGCGACGATATGCACTGCGCGACGACCAGTGGGATCGGATCAAAGACATTCTGCCGGGCCGTGAAGGCCATGTGGGCGGCACGGCGGCGGACAATCGCCTGTTCGTCGAAGCCGTTCTCTTCAGGTTTCGCGCCGGCATCCCGTGGCGTGATCTGCCCGAGCGCTTTGGCGACTGGAAGATCGTCTATCAGCGCTTCAACCGATGGGCCAAGAGCGGCGTTTTCGAGCGGGTTTTCAGGCTCTTGGCCAGCGATCACGACAACGAGTACATGATGATCGACGCCACCATCGTGCGCGCTCACCAGCATAGCGCCGGCGCCAAAAAAAAGACGGTGCGCAAGCCATCGGCCGATCCCGCGGCGGATTGACCACCAAGATTCACGCGCTCGTCGATGCCCTCGGCAATCCCGTCGAGGTGATGCTCAGCCCGGGCCAGGATCACGATCTGACTTGCGCCGAACCTCTGATCGAAGCCGTCGATCCCGGCGCTCTGATCGCCGACAAGGCCTTCGACGCCGACCCCTTCATCGGCGCCCTCAACGCTCGAGCGATCACGCCAGTCATCCCATCCAAATCCAACCGAAAAACCCCGCGCCCGTGCGATTTCGCCCTCTACTGCGAACGCAATCTCATTGAGCGTTTCTTCAACAAGCTCAAACATTTCCGGGCCATCGCCACGCGTTACGACAAGCTCGCCAAGATTTTCCTCGCCGGCGTTCAGCTCGCCTGCGCCGCCATCCTCCTCAACTGAAGACAGGCCCTAGTCGCGCGTCGCCATCGCCGAGCTTCTCGCGGACCAGCGGGGTCTCGGCGGCGTGCGCGGCGATCGCCGTCTTGAACTCGCCGTTCAGCTCCTTTTGCGCCTCGAGCGCCTGCTCGACCTTGGCGACCCGATTGCCGGCGCGCCAGGCCGGGGAATCGTGAAAGATGTGGCTTGCATCACCGTGTTCGGGACGAGGGGGTCGGAGGTTCGAATCCTCTCACTCCGACCAATAAAATCAAATAGTTGGCCATAATCGCCGCGCCAACAGTTTTTTTGGTGGACCGGTGGTGGACCGGCGTGGACTTGGAAGCCTCACTGCGGTCCGCATCCCGGCTGGCGTGCTAGGTAGCCATCGCCCGAACCGTTCGCTTTGCGCGCCTGTCGTCGCAACGCTGAAATAGCGGCTTGTCGAACGGCAGAAGCGGTGAGAGCGACCGTTGGCCAAACGGCGGATCGGGCGGAATTACGGGCGTTCGAGCCAAAACCTGTAGGCTCGGTGTCCGCCCTGAGGGGACGCAAACTCAAGTTGTCTCATGCGACATTTGGAGGCAGAGTCTTTAGCCGAAGGGGGAGCGGCCCATTTGCGCCAATCCACGCGCCAACCCCGCCGGGGGAAGGGCTAGGCATCATCGGCTCACACGGCGTACGGTGTGTACAGTCTCTAGTCACGGAACCAGCCAATGGGGGTCGCCTCGTACAGGGAGGATATTTTCTTCCGCTTCTTGGAGAGTACGGATCAAATAGCTGAACGAGTCGGCACTGAGTTCGAAACGCGTCGAACTTTGCCCTTTCTGTGGCGCTAAATTCGATGATCAGTCGGGTTTAATCTCCCACTTGTCCGATGTTCATCGAGGCGGACGGCCGCTTCTTCTTATGGATGGCCGTGAGCCCGACCGGTATTCCCATATCGGCCATCGAATTTACCAAGAGAAAATCGCCATTCAGAACTGTACGGACGCTCGTATTTGGATAAACGGGCGTCAACATAGTGCTTCATTGAGTGAAATTGGTTACATCTTGGCGAACCAAGATGACTCCGTGGTCGAACTTGAACTTGAGAACAAGTTCGAGCCCTTAGCCGAGCCATTACGCCAATCCTACCGCATCGTGATTCTGATTCCCGATAAACGCGCCCTTGACAATGTGGATAGAGCATTCGTTGAGCATCTTGGAACGGCCGCTCCGCACATGGACTTGGTGGCGAATTTTTTGGGGGATATCCGGTGCGGCGGAACTGCGCGCGAATACTCTGACGCTCTGGCTGCCTACGCACGCGGAGTTCTTGATAAAGGACCAGGACATGACATCGGGCGTCACTTTGCGTCCAGCTCAAGCCCGAGATTTGTACGGGGATGCCTTATCTCGGCTTCAAGGTTTTCAACGCTTGCTCCCAAGCGTAGTTTGCGGATTAATTCGATTCGCAATCAACGATTTCAGTGCCGCTGAACAGCCGACGGGAGTCGTGCGCCTCGACAAGGCATTGATGCTGCTCGCCCCACTGGCCGGCCGACGAGGACCTAACATCAGAACAATCCCGGAGTTCGGCAGCTGAGAAGACAATTGCGTTGTGTCCCATCGATCACGCCGTTGACCGGGTTCTCCGGTTGGGAGAATTGTTGGCAGCGCAGAGCCATTGGGGACCGGTTCTAAATGAGGAGTGTCGCAGCGCGGCTTCAACCTCAATTCTAGAAGCCGCCGATCGCCAGAAAATACTGGCTATTTGGGCAGCTACCGCAGTCCGATTCAAGATCAACCAAGCAGCTCTTGAGCCATTGCGAGAACTTCGAGCGACTTTCCCTTTTGGAGGGTGGGCAGAACAACAACTACGAAGTTTTGATGAGGTTTTATTGTGAGTGAAACAGCTATAAGCAAAGTTGGCAGCATTACCGATCCACAAATAACCATTTGTGGGTACTATGCAACTCATACGCTAAAACCCGCTGAATTCTTCAAAGCTGTGCGTGCGGCCAAAATAAAGGCATTCGACTCGGTTGACCTAGAGTCTGCTCAAACGAACTTAACTGATACTGATCCAGATTTAACACGGACTGTTGCCCTCAGTGCCGGGACTCATACGCCTGAGGCGATAGAGCGTTGGGTTATGGATGCTACTGTATTCTCGCTTCGATCTCTTGACCCGGACGTGTTGCTTCCAGAGAACTCGGGTGCCGAAGCAACTTTTGGACGGATCTTGGCCAAGCTAGCCGTTTCTCTTCGTTCCGCGAATAAACCAATTCGCTCTCGCGCCTACAATTTGGTAAAATTGAGTTTGAACTGGCTAATCCGGCGGCGGTCGCTGGATCCAATACAGGCGTTGGACGCGTTTGGACGTTTCTTTGAAAATACGCCGCTGCCCCGAGCTGGTCGTAGTGAGGCACAAAAAGTGTTGCTGCGGGCAAATCCAAATCAGTGGAAAGCTCTCTCTGTTGTCGTTAACTTGCGGAGAGACGAATTGAAGGAGGCCAATCAGAGCCTGCAACAAGCAATTCGAGCGCGGGACACGCTGCAAACGCGATTAGTCCAACTTGAACAGCTTATTCTATCCAAAGACCGCGACCTGGAACGAATGTTAGATGAACTCAAACAGCTACGAGGGGACCTCGATGCTTCCAAGAATGAGGTCGAAGCGCAGCGTCGGCTTCGAGAGCTTGATGCTTCTGAGGCCGCTGGCCGAACGAGAAACCTTCTGACCGGCCGACTCGGCCTTCTCCTATCCGACGCCCAGGACGCATTAGAATTCGAACCACCGCACGTCGACGGCGCGCGGCAACGAATTAACGCGGCTAGGGAAACCATCGTTGAAGAAGTGAAGAGACACAATGGCTAGGCAACTCTTCGGTATCGACTTTGGGACGACAAATAGCCTCGCAGCCCTCGTCGAGGGTGGCGAGGTCAGATCTCTAGTCAACGAGCAAGACGGCAGACCACACCCCTCAGTTGTTTGGTATCGCGGAACAGACACAATAGTAGGTCGAGAAGCTCGAAATCATCTCGATACTATGCATGCCGAGATGGCTCAAGGGTTTGTGCGTTCACCGAAGATGGCGCTCCGGCGGGAAGGTCCACTTCACATAGAAGGACAAGCTCTTGAGCCGACAGATGTAATAGCACAAGTTCTACGGCATCTGCGCAAAGATGCAGCCGCACGCGGACGTGGGGGCTATGGCCTGTCGCACGCCGTGATGACTGTTCCCGTCGACTTTGGAGGATCACAGCGCCGAGACTTACGCGACGCCGCTCGCAAAGCCGATATTGGTGTCATTCAATTTGTCCACGAACCCGCGGCGGCGCTCTACGCCTTTATGAGGTCGAACCGCGAAACGCCAAACGTCTCACTTAAATCAGAAAGAGACATGCAGCGCGTTTTCGCAAGCCTTGAAAATCGTAATGTCCTCGTCTTCGATTGGGGTGGCGGGACCCTCGATCTAAATTTGTGCCGAATTGCAGGCGGCGTGATCTATCAGATTGCTACGCGCGGGAACAACGATGTTGGTGGCGACCGATTTGACGACCGTTTGCTGAATCTGGTTCGCGAAAAGCACTCACTTCAGTATGGTCTGCAGGATACAAAGGCACTAGAGCAGCCAGGAGCTGCGGCAGCTTTAGCTGTTCGATGTGAACTCGCTAAGATTGAGCTTTCCGCTAAAAAGACACATACGGTGCTGTTGCTTGATTATATGCGCGGTAGCGGCAAGGAGAGAAATCTTTCCATTGCTATAAATCGATCAGAATTGGAGGATGGTACTAGAGACATTGTTAATCGCGGGCTGGCCGAAATTGATTCTATTTTGGAGAAAGCTCGGCTGGACCGTCGAGATATCGAGCTTTGCCTAGCAACTGGCGGGATGATAAATATGCCGGCAGTGTGGGCTGGATTAATTGAGCGTTTCGGTGGCCGAGTTCCTAAACTACCGAATGCAGACAGAATCATCGCCGAGGGGGCGGCGCTAATTGCTCACGATGGGCTTCGCCCGACTCTGGCAAAGCCTATTGAAATACTAGTTGCCGATGGGACTAGTAGGGGGGCCTACCTCCCAATTGCCGCCGCAGGCATCAAAATGCCCGTCGAAAACTCCTCGATCACCATTCCAAACCGAAGGTTTTTTTGCGTGGACCCGCGGGATGGTGTTGCAAGCTTCCAATTCACGAAGCCAAAAAGTGTTGGCTTAATCCAACCTTCGGATGAAAGAGAAACAATTTGCGTAGGCAACGTACCTGTCGATCCCGGAGCGAGACCTTTGCTTGAACGCCTTGAGTGCGAGCTCCAAATTGATCACAACTACATTGCGCACGCTACATTAAGAGCTTTAGGACGCCGAGCGTCGGCGCGATTCGAATTCCACCAGTTGGAATTTGCTTTGGCTCTGCCTTCAGGAATAACGCCGGAAGGGCACGCTAGTTCGGAAAGCGAGGGAGGCTCATCAGGTAAGAATGAAAGTACTAAAGTCAAGAAATCAACTTCTAGGGCTGCGCCATCCAACTCAGTGTTTGGATCCAACATAACTCTTCGTTCCAACCTTACCCCAATGCCGAGTGACGGGCAGGTCTCCGACAGCAGTTGGTTCGTGGTGCCTGGAGATCTAATTCACAAATGGCGACCAGACCTTCTAGATGTCAGATCCGGCTACATGTCGGATTTGCAGAAGGATGAGGGTGGTTACTATTTGCCATGTGCGTTTTGTAAGCGATCGGTTTACAACATTAGGACAGAAGGACCGAATGAGGTTTGCCGGCGCTCAAATTGTTCAGAAGTACGGAAAAGGCCAAACCACAGTAACATCTCGACCGCCATTTGACGCCCGCTCAATGGTACCTCTGACGCGTTGAGCCTACGCCGGTTTCCGGCGTTCACCGCACTTACGAGGCTGCTTGGCAAGGACAGCAACGGGTCAATTCCAGCTGTCTGACCGGCAGATCGGCTGGTAGAGGCAACTGGATCGAAGTTGAGCCAACCCATTGAAATCGCTAGATACTGTGCGGATTCGGCTACGAAATTGACCTTAGTGACACTTAAAGCGGCCGCGCCGTTCTGACAACCTTCCGAACGCAAAAAAGCCCCGCCGGCCGAAGCCGGCGGGGCGGATTTGCGCAAAAGCGCAAACTGAAATGCTTAGCCGGTGCGCTTGAGCTCGCGGATGTCCTCGCGCACTTCGCGGATCATGCCGGCGACCTGGTCGTGGGTCGGCAGCGCCGCGAGTTTCTCGCGCACCATTGTCTGGTCGGCGGAATGCTGGTCGAGCCGCGCCTTGACCTCGAGGTTGACCTTGTCCTGCAGCGCGAGCGCCTGCTCGACCTTGGCGACCCTCCCGCCGGCGCGCCAGGCGAGCGCCAGCCCCCCGAGGCCCAGGACGTCGAAGAGATGCGCGGCCGCCGCCATGAGCCAGGCGGGGTCGAGGATCGACGTCTGGTTCATGGCGGCCCCGTCTTTCGGCGTCATGCCGCCTTGCGGAAGGGAAGGACGTTCGCCCGGCCCGGACGAGGGCCTGGACGGACGAGGCGATCGTCGAAACCTTGTCCTTCGCGGCGGAGCCCTGCGCCGTGGCTGCGCGGAGATAGAGCGAAGAGGAGGTGAAGAGCGGTCCCGCCGCCGTCGCCGCGGCGCGGCAGAAGGCCAGAAGGGAGAACTGAGCACGGCCACCCGGCGTCCGCCCGTGTCCGCCAGTCGCGAGGGCCCGAAAACAACTCTGGAGCAGTCCCTGAACTGCAGACGGGGAACCTATATCGCCCCGCGTCCCCACCGCGCTCAACGATTTCAATAGGTTATTGGTCGGGGCAGCCGGATTCGAACCGGCGACCTGAAGTACCCAAAACTTCCGCGCTACCGGGCTGCGCTATACCCCGATTGCGACCGTCGCTAACACGAGCGCGCGCCGCGAACAAGGCGACGACGTCACCGTCGAAAACGCTCGCCGCCGCCCGCCGGATCAGGCGGGACGCGGCCGAACCGGCGCGATCGCAAGCTTATCGCTTCCGCACCAGCGCCCGCACGACAGCGCTGTCGCCGACGTGCAGATGACCCTCCTCGATCGGCGAATCGGCCGCCTCGAGCAGAAGGACCTCCTGCCCGGCAAAATCCGCCTCGAGCGCATCAAGCGCATAGAGCAGCGCCGTGTCGCGGGGCCCGCCGCGCGCTCCGGCCGCGTGCCGCTCGATCTGCTCGGGACGGAAGGCTTCGAGGACGAGAAGGCCGCCGGGCTTAAGCGAGGCGAGCGCTTTTCCGTGCAGGGCGCGCCGCTCGGGCTCGGCGAGATGCAGGAAGATCAGGGCGACGAGGTCGTAATGCGCTTCCGGCCAGTCCCAATGAAGCGCATCGGCCTGGACCGCGTTGACGGCGACTCCGCGCTCGCCAGCCAGGCGCCTGGCCTTGGCGACGCCCTCTGCGGACAGATCGAACGTGTCGACCTCGAGCCCCAGCCCGGCGAGCCAAACGCCGTTGCGCCCCTCCCCGTCGCCCGGAACGAGCGCGTTCATGCCGGCCTTCAGTCGATGACGCTGGGCGGCCAGGAACGCGTTCGGCTCGAGGCCGTAGGCGTATGGCTCCGCCCGATAGCGTTCGTCCCACATCGCCCCGCCACGCAAAGCGCCGTCGGCCATCGAAAGGAGTCCTCGAAAGTTGCAGGCCCGATCGGCGATCGCGCCCTTCGCCCACATTTGCCCGGGACACAGCGTTTTCGTCAACCGTTATGCGCCCGTCAGATCGCCCGGCGAGGTTGGCGCCATGCCTCGGGCGCGACCTCATGCTGCGCCGATGAGGCGTTCCCCGCGACGCGAAAATCCGCTAGCGGTGCGGGGTCCGCTCGTTGAGCGAAGGCAGGGGAAGGGGCACGGGATGAAAGTCGCGATTAGCGCGGAGGCGGCGGCGGCGCTGATACCCGACGGCGCCGTTTGCCTGATCGGCGGGTTCATGGGCGTCGGGTCGCCCCACCGCCTGATCGACGCGCTGGCGAAACGCGGGGCGAAGGGTCTGACGGTCGTCGCCAACGACACCGCGATGCCCGGAAAGGGCATCGGCAAACTCATCTCCGCCGGCGCGGTGTCCAGGGCCATCGTCTCTCATATCGGGCTCAACCCCGAGACGCAGAAAAAGATGATCTCGGGGGAAATCGAGGTCGAGCTCGTGCCCCAGGGGACGCTGGTCGAGCGCATCCGCGCCGCGGGCGTCGGCCTCGGCGGCGTGCTGACCGCGACCGGCCTCGGCACGCTCGTCGAAAAGGGCAAGCAGATCGTCGAGGTCGACGGGAAGCCGTTTCTCCTCGAGAAGCCGATCAAGGGCGACTTCGCCCTCCTCGGCTGCAAGCAGGCCGACTATTACGGCAACCTCGAATATTCGCTGACCGCACACAATTTCAATCCGATCATGGCGCTCGCCGGCGACGTCGTCATCGCCGAGCCGCATCACATCGTGCCGGTTGGCGTGATCCCCCCCGACAACGTCAAGACTCCGGGCGTGCTGGTCACCCACCTTCTTGAAAGGGCACACTGATGGAAGCCAAGGACATCATCGCGCGCCGCGTCGCCCAGGAGATCAAGCCCGAAATGCTGGTCAATCTCGGCATCGGCTTGCCGAGCCTGGTGGCGAACTATCTGCCCAAGGACATACACGTGTTCTTCCAGGCGGAAAACGGCGTGATCGGCCTCGGCCCCCGCCCGCCCGAGGGAATGGAGGACGAGGACCTCACCGACGCCGGCGGCGGCTTCGTCACCGCCTTGCCGGGCGCGGCGTCGATCGACAGCGCCATGAGCTTCGGCCTGATCCGCGGCGGCCATCTCGACATGACGGTGCTCGGCGGCCTCGAGGTCGACGAGCGCGGCTATCTGGCGAACTGGATGGTGCCGGGCAAGATGGTTCCGGGCATGGGCGGAGCAATGGACCTCGTGGCTGGCGCCAAGAAGGTCGTCGTCGCGATGGTCCATACCGCCAAAGGCAGCCACAAGATCGTCTCGCGCTGCTCGCTGCCCCTGACCGCGACTCGCCGGGTAAACCTCATCGTGACCGAGATGGCGGTGATCGAGCCGACCGAACAGGGCCTTGTCCTGCGCGAACGCGGGCCGGGCGTCTCGGTCCGCGAGATCGAAGAGTCCACCGGCGCCTACCTGATCCTGGAGGGCGATCCGCCGGAGATGAGGCTCGGCTGAGCGGGATGGGAATCCGGTCGAACGGGTGCGCGTCGGCGACCGCCCGGGCCCCGCAGGGCGCGAACAGGCGGCGCCGCAGGCGGCCGGAGAGGTTGCCGCCGCGCCCATCTGGGCAGCCGTTACGGCCGTCTGTCGACAATCTGAATGAAGAGAGAATATTCGAAACCGATCGAGCCAAGTGGGCCGAACCTCCGTCCATGTCGACTGAGAGCGCGGATTCGGGCCGGGCAAGTGATCATCCCGCTCCATCCGTCACCACCCGATCGCCTTCTTCGCAGGAAGCGCGAGATTCCGCTTGCCGAACACAGCATGAACGGCTACCTTCTGTTCGCGATTTGTTTACGGCGACCGGCGATTCTCACGCCGTAACGCCAGCAAGAGCCGAGTCGCGGCGGCCGTACGGAGATCGAAAATGCTGACGAGAAAACAGAACGAGTTGCTGCGCTTCATTCACGAGCGTCTGCAGGAGGAAGGCGTCCCGCCGTCCTTCGAGGAGATGAAGGACGCCCTGGACCTGCGTTCGAAATCCGGAATTCACCGACTCATCATGGCGCTCGAGGAGCGAGGCTTCATCCGCCGTCTGCCCAACCGGGCGCGCGCGATCGAGGTGTTGAGGCTGCCGGAGTCGGCGACCGTCGCCCCGTCCCGGCCGCAGAAATTCTCCCCGAGCGTGATCAACGGCAATCTCGGACGGCTGCGCACGCCCCCCCAGGCGGCCCGCGAGGCCGGCGCCGAACCTCCGGTCATGGTGCCGCTCATGGGCAGGATCGCAGCCGGCACCCCGATCTCGGCGATCCAGACTCGGATGGACACGATCGCGATGCCGCCCGACTTTCTGGCCGGCGGCGAGCATTTCGCCCTCGAAGTGCGGGGCGACTCGATGGTCGAGGCCGGGATCCTCGACAATGACACGGTCATCATCCGCAAGCAGGACACCGCGGAGACGGGCGACATCGTCGTTGCGCTGATCGACGACGAGGAGGCGACGCTCAAGCGCTTGCGCAAGCGTGGCGCCTCGATAGCGCTCGAAGCCGCGAACCCCGCCTACGAGACGCGAATCTTTGGGCCCGACCGCGTCAAGGTCCAGGGCAAGATGGTCAGCCTTCTTCGCCGCTACTGAGGGCCCGGGAGCCTCCGCCACGTTCTCACCAAACGTTAACTCTATCCCGCCAGGCTGAGGGTTCCGAATATAGCGTTCGCCTGTTGACGCCGTCTTGAGAGCCCCTTGCTCCGGTACTGGGGCTGAGCCAAACAGGACGGTGTCCGGCGGAGGGTGATTCGTGCTTGGCGCACAGGAATTTCGCGGCGATTTCGAAACGGATTTGGCGCCCGACGCGCCGACATTTACGGTCGATCTCGACGGCTTTGAAGGTCCGCTTGATCTCCTGCTCGAGCTCGCCCGCCGGCAGAAGGTGGATCTCGCACGGATTTCCGTTCTCGCGCTCGCGGAGCAGTACCTCCTTTTCATCGAGGCGGCGCGGAAGCTCAGGCTGGAGCTGGCGGCAGACTATCTGGTCATGGCCGCCTGGCTCGCCTTTCTCAAGTCCCGCCTGCTCTTGCCAGCCCCTTCGCGGGCGGCGGAGCCTGACGCTTCCGAGCTCGCCGAGGCGCTGGCGCAGCGCTTGCGCAAGCTCGAGGCCATCCGCAAGGCGGCCGAGCTCCTCGTGAATCGTCCGCGGCTTGGGCGCGACTTTTTCGCCCGTGGGTCGCCCGAAGCCGTCGAGATCGCCCGCCGCTCGGTCTACGAGGCCAATCTTTACGATCTCCTCGCGGCTTATGCCCGCCAGGCCCAGAAGCACGCACGGGCGCGGGTCCGGTTCAAGGTGCGCGAGGTCTGGTCGCTCGCCGACGCACGCGAGGCGCTGGCGCGACTGATCGGCGGCAATAGCGACTGGACCGCGTTCGATGACTGGCTTCATGAGGCGTGTCTCGACGAAAGGATGCGCCGCAGCGCCCGCGCCTCCTCTTTCTCGGCGTCCCTCGAACTGGTGCGCGAGGGCAAGATCGAGCTTCGGCAGGAAAAGACTTTCGCGCCGATCTGGATCCGCGCCGCATCGCAGTCCTCCAATGAAGGCGTCGCTGCGTGATCGGTTTTTTTGCGAGCGCCAAACGAGGTGACCCATGGCCCGGATGACAGTCGGGACGAACGTCGCTCAATTGTTCGACGCGATCGCGCCGGGTCCGAGCCCGGAGGACGTCCGCATAGCGGAAGCGATGGTGTTCGCGTCTGCGGAGCCGCTCGAGGAATCGTCGATCGCCGCCCGTCTCTCCGACGGCGCGGACGTCGGGACGGTGATGGAAGAACTGCGACGGCTCTACGCCGGCCGCGGCGTCAATCTGGTGCGGGTCGCGCGGCGCTGGGCGTTCCGTACGGCCGAGGATCTGTCGTGGCTGCTGGCGCGCGAAGGAGAAGACAAGCGCAAGTTGTCGCGCGCGGCGCTGGAGACGCTCGCGATCGTCGCCTATCATCAGCCGGTGACGCGGGCCGACATCGAGGAGATCCGCGGCGTCGCGGTATCCAAAGGCGCCCTGGACGTCCTCATGGAGGCAGGGTGGGTGCGCATGCGCGGACGCCGCAAGGCCCCCGGGCGACCGATCACCTATGGCACCACCACCGAATTTCTTATCCAGTTCGGGCTTGACGCGATCGGCGATCTGCCCGGCCTCGACGACTTGCAGACGGCGGGCCTGTTCGACGGCAGGTTGCCGACTGGCTACGGCGTTCCCCAGCCGAGCGACGATTCAGCCTTGCGGGCGGACGAAGATCCGCTCGACGGGCCCGATCCGCTCGAGCAGGTCTGGGGACCGGCTCCGATCGACGACAACAGTTGACCGGAACCACGGGTCAAACGCCACGAAAGCGCCGAAAACGCGAGGGAGTTTGCTTCGAACTTCCGCTCCGGAGAAATCATGGTTTTCAAGTTCGGATTGAGCGTCGCCGCCCTCCTCCTCACGCCGGCGGTGGTTTTCGCCAACCCTTCGGCAGTTCTGCCCCTGGTCTCGCATCGCGCCGCCTATGAGCTTTCTCTGGTCGATCCTGCCTCGCCCACGGCCAGCTCGACTCAAACGCCGATCGCCGCGACCGGTCTCATCGCCTATGAGTTCCGCGGTTCGGCCTGCGAGGGCTACACCTCCAATTTCCGACAGATGACCCAAATGGAGCGCAACGAGGGCGACCCCCTTTCCATGGACATCAGCGCGATGTCGTTCGAGGACGCAGACGGCAAGTCGATGCGTTTCCAGGTGAATTCGAAGGGCGTGCAGCAAACCCCGCCGATCGCCGGAACCGCGACCCGCGGAGTGGACGACGATATGCGCGTCGAA
This sequence comes from uncultured Alphaproteobacteria bacterium, assembly GCA_963741405.1. Classification (GTDB taxonomy): domain Bacteria; phylum Pseudomonadota; class Alphaproteobacteria; order Rhizobiales; family Beijerinckiaceae; genus Roseiarcus. Next base: position 67,556 of record CAVUHX010000039.1, on the reverse strand, counting down.
CTGACGAAGCCGGCGCCGAAGGCGATCGACTTCGGCCATAATGTTCTGTTCCCGACCCAGCACATTGAACGGCTGATCGAAGCCGCCAAGCACGGGGGTGGCGCAATTCAGGCCAGGGTCTACGACGGTTCCGACACGGGAGCCAAGATTTACGCAACGATGGCGATCGTCGGAAAGGAAGCGGGCAAGCCGAGCGACGATGCGGATTCCGCGGCGGAACTGAAGGGGGTCCGTCGCTGGCCGGTAGTCGTCTCCTATTTCGACGAATCCTCCAAGGATTCCTCACCCGAATACACGCTGTCCTTCGATCTTTACGAAAACGGCGTCTCCGGCAGCCTCAAGCTCGATTACGGGACCTTCGCGTTGCAAGCTCGCCTTAGGAAGCTCGAGATCCTCCCGGCGGCGGCCTGCACGAAGTAGCGCGGGACTGCAGAGCTCGTCACGGCTCGCCCGAAGACGGCGGACCTTCGAGACGCGCCAGCACGCGAGCGATCTCCTCGGGGGCAAAACCTGCTTCGGCGGCGAACTCGACAAGCAGCGGCTCGTCCGCGACCAGATACGCAAGGACGCTGGCGTAGAAGCCCGGACCGGCAGCCGCAGCCCTGAGGTTGTCCGGCCCCAGCCCGGTGACGGACAGGAACCTTTCCAGCCGCTCGCGGTCCGCGGCCAAAAACGACAGCCCCGACACCGCCATCGATTCGCCGGCTGCCCGGTCTGTGGATAACCCTTCTTTCAACGGTCGACGCATCCCAGGGGTTCTCCTTTCGTCAATGTCTCGGCGTTATTGTCCTGAAGCGGAGGGACAGGTCCATGCCCAAGACGGTGCTCATCGTCGAGGACAACGAGCTCAACATGAAGCTCTTCAACGATCTCGTCGAGACTCGCGGCCACCGCATCGTGCAGACGCGGAGCGGAATCGAGGCTGTCGAGCTTGCGCGCAAATACAGGCCCGATCTCATTCTCATGGACATCCAGCTGCCGGAAGTATCCGGCCTGGAGGTCACGCAGTGGCTGAAGGATGACGAAGAGCTTCGGGCAATCCCCGTCGTCGCGATCACCGCGTTCGCGATGAAAGGAGACGAAGAGAAAATTCTGCAGGGCGGCTGCGAGGCCTACTTGTCGAAACCCATCTCGGTCGCCCGCTTTTTCGAGACGATCGACCATTTCCTGTCCCGCGGGGCTTGAGCCGACCCCATCTGCTTCGCCTTTATCACGAACGGCGGATTCAGGCGGCGAGCTTCGCCATGAACGCGGCGAACTTCGCCTCTGCATCTCGGCTGTCGAGTTCATCGGGCGGCCGTCGCATGGCCAATGCCGCCTTCGCGCGGCGCAGCGCGTCTCCGGTCAGTTCGGGCGTAGCGGACGACACCGCCCGCGCCTCGTCGAGGTCGCCGTTACAGTGGAGGACGACGTCCAGTCCGGCCTCGAAAATGGCCTCCGCGCGCTTCGCAAAGGGGCCGCGCAGAGCCTTCATTGAAACGTCGTCGCTCATGATCAGGCCATCGTACCCGATTTCGCCGCGCATGATGTCGCGGACGACGACGGGCGAGGTCGTGGCCGGGCGCTCCCCGTCGAGGGCGCTGTAGACGACATGCGCCGTCATCGCCATGGGCAAGTCTCGGAGGGCCGTGAAGGGCGCGAAATCCCGATTCAAATCCTCGCGCGCGGCTGCGACGACGGGAAGTTCATGGTGGCTGTCCGACCGCGCCCTGCCGTGGCCCGGCATGTGCTTGATGACGGGAAGGACTCCGCCGGAGAGCAGGCCGGTCGCAAAAGCCCTGCCCATCGCTGCGACGCGCTCCGGCCGCTGCGAATAGGCCCGTGACCCGATGGCGGCATGGGTCTCCGTCTCCGCCACGTCAAGCACCGGCCCGCAGTCGACCGTGATCCCAACCTCGAGCAGATCGTCTGCGATCAGACGCGCGCTGAGATGGGCCGCTGCCTCTGCATCGGAAGAAGGCAGACCCGCTTCGATTGCGGCCGCCGCGGCGTAAGCCCGCCAGTGCGGCGGCCCCATGCGCTGGACCCTACCCCCTTCCTGGTCGATGAGGACCGGAGCGTCCGCCCGACCGACGCATTCCCGAAACGATCGGGTCAGCGCACGGAGCTGATCGCGATCGGCGATATTGCGCTTGAAGAGGATAAGACCCCACGGATCGCTCGCGCAGAGGAACGACATTTCCTCCGGCGTGAGCGTCAGACCCGAGCAGCCGCAGATGAATGCCTTCGGCATGATCGCCCCCTACCGACCGCGAGAGGCGGACGGCGCCTCCCGGTTACTCGCCAGTCGCCTCGCCAATCACTTGGCGATGAAGCAGTCGGCGCCGTCGCCTTTCAGGCGCGCGCACAATGCAGCCGCATCGGCCTTCGACAGGCCCGCAACCCGCAATCGGTAGATCGTCTCGCCGTTGACCGTCGCCTTATGCACGCCGATCGCCGATCCGTTGAGGGCCGAAGCATATTTTGCGCTGAGCCGGCTCATCACGGTCTTGGCTTCGGCTTCGGACTTTGGCGCGGCGAGCTGGACCGCCCAGCCACCCGACTTCGTCGCGGCGGCATCGACCGTCTGGTCCGGCGCCGCCGGCGTGGCGGGTTCGGCGGCGGCGACCTGAGCCTTCGCAGCCTTCGCCGCCTTCTCAGGCTTCGTCATGGAGCCGAGTTGAAGCGGCTCGTTCGAAGCTTCCGCGATCGAGGCCGGCGCCGTCGTATCGGTTTTGGCCACGGCTACGCGAGCTGAAGACTTGCCCGAGAGCTTGGTGGGCAGATCGAGCCGCGGTGTGGAGGGTTGTGCTGCCGCGGCAGCATCTGCCGCAGGCTTTGGCGGGGCTTTCGCCATCGGCTTCGGCGCATCGACGGGTGGGACAGCTACGCTCGAATCTTCTGACGCCACCGCGGGCGTGGGAATCAGCGTGCCGTCGGGTCTCAGGGAAACTGTCCTCACCGGCTTCGGGTCGGGAAACTGCGACAAGGCCGGTGAGGGGACAGCGGGCTGGGCGACGACAACGGGGGCGTCGGCCGTCGCCATCACCGCGGATCCGGCAGATGAGGCGACGGGCGCCGGCGGAGTCGCTGCGGCTCCCGAAGACGGCGCCGTCGACGCCAGCGCGTTCAGGTCGACCGGTTGCTCCTCCGAGGCGACGACCTTGACGTGAGTTGATTGCGTGTTGTCCTTCAATAGGTTCGCACCGACTTCGTTCGGGGCGGAAACCGTATCATCGCTCGGCGGCGCCACCTTGGTCGGGCCCTGAGTCGCGGCGATGTAGGGCGCTTGTCTGGGGAGGCCGGGCACCTTCCCCTTGAGGGCGACGACCGCCCCGATCATGGCGGCGCCCGCGACCGCAAGCGCCGAAATTCTCATTGTCCAGCCAATCGCACGTCGCTTCGGCGGCGAACCGGTCCCGTCGTGGCCGCGCAACTCGGGTTCGGCAGAGATCGTCGCCGGCGCTGGCTGCGGCTCTTCCGCGCTTTCCGGCTCACCGTGGAATTCCGCTTCCTCCAGCGCCGGCCGGAGGGCGGTCCCTTCGAGGGGCGCCGGCTCGCCCGACTTGGTCGACGCCGCCGCAGCGCCCTTCGCGGACTCAGGCTTCGAGGACTCGACAAGCCGCGCCAGTTCGAACAGCGGGTCGTCGACGCCTGTTGGTAGGGAGCCCGCTGTGCGCAGGCGGCGCTCGAATTCGTCAAGGTTGAAGTCCGTGACCGCTCGAGTTCCGGAAACGCTCATGTCGTCCTCATTATAGGCGGAAGGCCTCTTTGACGCGCCTCATACCCGTCAATTCCACTGCGGCGATCCGCTAACGCATCTCTTCAGGGGCGCTAACCCCCAAAATTGTCAGCGCAGAGGCCAAAACCAGGCCAACCGCAGCCACCATTGCCAGCCGAGCATGCGACAGATTTCGGTTCATTTCGTTAACGAACCGCAAATCGCGGAAGTCCTTGCCCCGATTCCAATGAGCGTGGAAGCGCGTGGCGAGCTCATGAGCGAAAAATGCGATCCGGTGCGGCTCGTGGACTTCGGCGGCCTGCAGAATCAGGCGCGGGTACTGCGCCATCGCACGCATCAGGTCCCGCTCGCCCGAATCGGTCAGGAGCGACAGGTCGGCTTCGGCGAGGGCGCGCGGTTCGACGTCGATGTCCGGAAAAGCCGCCCTCCCCTGTCTGAGAACGCTGCGGACACGCGCGTGCGCGTATTGGACGTAGAACACCGGATTGTCCTGGCTCTGCTCGATGACTTTCGCTAGGTCGAAGTCGAGCGGAGCATCGTTCTTGCGCATCAGCATGATGAAGCGCACGGCGTCGGATCCCACCTCGTCCACGACTTCGCGAAGGGTGACGAAGTCACCGGAACGCTTCGACATCTTGACCAGCTCTCCGGCCCGCATCAGGCGGACCAGCTGGCACAGTCGGACCTCGAGCCTCGCCCTGTTGTCGGAGAGCGCCGCGACGGCCGCCTGCATGCGTTTGACGTAACCGCCGTGGTCCGCGCCCCAGACATCGACGAGATCGAGAAAGCCGCGGTCGATCTTGGTCTTGTGATAAGCGATGTCGCTGGCGAAATAGGTGTAGCCGCCGTCCGATTTGATCAGGGGACGGTCGACATCGTCGCCAAAAAGGGTCGAGCGGAACAGGGTCTGCTCGCGATCTTCCCAGTCGTCGGACGGTGCGCCTTTGGGCGGCGGCAGGCGGCCTTCGTAAATGAGGCCCTTCGCCCGCAGCGAGTCGATCGCCTCCCGCACCCGGTCCGGGCCTCCATCCGCGCCAGTCAACTCGCGTTCCGAGGCGAACACCTCGTGTGTGATGCGGAGCGCCGCGAGATCGTCGCGAATCATGGCCATCATCGCTTCGGTCGCGCGGCTGCGCGCTACCGGGAGCCACTCTTCTTCGGGCTTGTTCCGAAGCGCGCCGCCGAACGCGCTCGCCATCGCCTCTCCGACGGCCTTGAGGTAATCGCCCGGATAAAGGCCTTCCGGAACCGTCCCTATGTCTTCCCCGAGCGCCTCGCGGTAGCGCAGGAAGGCGGAGCGGGCGAGCACGTCGACCTGAGCCCCCGCGTCGTTGATGTAATATTCGCGCGTCGCTTCGCGCCCGGCGAAGTTCAGGAGGTTCGACAGGGCGTCGCCGAACACGGCGCCGCGGGCGTGTCCGACATGCATTGGGCCGGTCGGGTTGGCGCTGACATATTCCACATTGACAGGCCGGTCCGGGGCCGGCGCGCCGGCGCCGAAGGACGCGCCCTCGAGGAGAGCGCGCCTCACGACTTGCTCGTAGATCTCGGCGCGGAGAACGATGTTGATGAATCCCGGCCCTGCCACTTCGGCCCTGAGGACGTCGCCGCCCCGGGCGAGGTCGGCGGCGAGGCCCTCAGCCAGCGCGCGCGGACTCGACCCTGAGGCTTTCGCTTCGCGGGCGTAGACCATCGCAGCATTGGTCGAGAGATCGCCGTGCGAGGCGTCTCGCGGCGGCTCGACCAGAAAGCGGCCGAGGTCGATGTCGCCAGGCAGTTCGCCGGCAGCGATCCGCTTTTCAATCAGCGTCCGCACCCGGGACTGGAAATCCGCAAAAATGTTCATTGTTTCCGCTGCTTTCGAAGAGCAGCGCGTCTAACGCAAGTCCGCGGGGCCGTCAAAAAGGCGGACGTTCTCGTGGATCGCGAAACGGTCGGTCATTCCCGCGATGTAGTCGGCCACCGCGCGGGCGCGATCGCCCTGCTCCGCCCTTGTCGCCCAGTCGCGCGGCATGACGGACGGGTCCGCCATATAGGCGGCGAACAGCCGCCGGACGATCGCGTCGGCCTTGTCCCGCACCGCCACCACGGACGGGTGACGGTACATGCGCGCGAACAGGAACGCCTTCACGTCGCGGTCGGCGGCCTCCTTCGCCGCGGAGTGGCCGACGAGGGCCCGACCGGCGGCTGCGACCCCAGCCGGGCTATCCACCCCCGCCTCGGCGATCCGCCGGCGGCTCTCGCCGATCGCGTCCTCGATGAAGCGCGTGATGACGCGCCGGCTGAGCTCGTGAATGACCCGCGCCTCCTCGAGACCGGGGTGGCGGTCGTCGATCTCGCGCAGGAGATCGGCGACGAACGGCGCGGCGGAGCGAATCTCCGCAAGGGTGAAGAGGCCCGCGCGCAGGCCGTCGTCGATGTCATGGGCGTCGTAGGCGATGTCGTCGGCGAGCGCCGCCGCCTGCGCCTCGAGGCTGGCGTGGAGGGCGAGGTCGAGGGGCTGCAGGCGATCGTAGGCGAGGATCGCCGCCGGCGCGCCGCGGGCGCGATAGCGCTCCGTCGGGGCCCCCGAGGCGGTGAGCAGCGGGCCGTTGTGCTTGACGAGGCCGGCGAGAGTCGGCTGGGTCAGGTTGAGGCCGTCGAAATCGGCGTAGCGGCGCTCGAGGTCGGTGACGATGCGCAAAGCGTGGCTGTTGTGGTCGAACCCGCCATGGGCGCCCATGCAGGCGTCGAGCGCGTCCTCGCCGGTATGGCCGAACGGGGTGTGGCCGAGATCGTGCCCGAGGGCGACCGCCTCGGCGAGGTCGTCGTCGAGCTTGAGCGCGCGGGCGAGCGCCCGGGCGATCTGCGCGACTTCGATTGTATGGGTGAGGCGGGTGCGGAAATGGTCGCCCTCGTGATGGACGAACACCTGGGTCTTGTGGGCGAGGCGGCGGAAGGCGGTCGAATGGACGATGCGGTCCCGATCGCGCTGGAACTCGGTGCGGGTCGCCGACGGCGGCTCGGGAACGAGGCGCCCGGGCGCGCGCGACGGATCGGCCGCATAGGGCGCTCTGCCTCCCCTCCCCGGTTCGTTCACCATTCCGTTCCCCCGTGTTGCGCGCGCCGCCCGGCGTCCATATCTTATGCGGGCAATCTCTTGAAGGCGCCCCGAAGGGCGACCGGGATGGAAGGTCATTCGTTCATGAGCGCAGACGCCCCGACCGCCGAAGCCGTCTCGATCAGCGCCAGCGCCGCCAGGCGCCTCAACGCGATTCTCAAGGGCGAGCAGGGCGCGGCCCTGCGGATCTCGGTCAAGGGCGGCGGGTGCTCGGGCTTCCAGTACGCCTTCGACGTCGACCGGAGTCGCGCCGAGGATGATTTCGTCGCCACCCGCGACGGGGCGACGGTCATCGTCGATCCGGTCTCGCTCGAGATGCTGAAGGGGGCCGAACTCGACTTCGTCGACGACCTGATGGGCCAGTCGTTCCGGGTCAAGAACCCGAACGCGACCGCCTCCTGCGGCTGCGGTGTCAGCTTCTCGGTCTGACGGTTTGGCGCTAGCTTAGCGGCGACCCCTAGCGAAATCATAGGCTTGCGACCCCGCTTAGCGTTGGGGTTTTCTGCGCGTGATTTTTACATAATATACATGTTGTCTATCGTTCCGAACCATTCCGATGTCCCTCCGCCCCCGCGCCGAGCGTGACGACATGCAGGTGGAGCGCCCGGCGGGCGTCCGGGCGACTCACTTTGATCGGGAACGGGAATGCGGGGAACGAAGTTGGGCGTCAGGCAAGAACCCCGAGCGGGCGGCGCCCGAACCCGACGCCCGTGATCGATCAGGGTCCGCCGCCCGAAAGCTCTCTGGGCACCGTTGACGAGAGCGTTTGGGAAGGCCTGCTCAATTCCGAGATCGGGGACCCGCTTAGCCTTGCAAATTGTCGGGGCGGCCATTATAGTAGGCAATATAACTACTTTATGGAGCCTCTCATGGACGAAGCGGTGTCCGCCGCCGACGCCAACCGCAAGTTTTCGCTTCTCCTTCGTGAGGTTCGGGCGGGGCGCAGCTATGTGGTGACCAGCCATGGCAAGCCCGTCGCGCGGCTCATTCCCGCCGAAGGGCGCGACGAAGTGACGAAGAGCGCGCGTGAGGCGCTGCTGTCGCGCCTCGAAAGGCAGCCCGTCGTGAATGCGCCGCGATGGACGCGCGATGAGCTCTACGAGGATGATCGGTGAGGGTCGCGCTCGATACGAACGTGCTCGCCTATGCGGAGGGGGTCAACGGAGCCGAGCGGCGTGACGCAGCGCTCGCTCTGATTCGGAGACTGCCCCCCGAGGCCGCCGTCGCGCCGGCGCAGGTTCTCGGTGAGCTTTTCAATGTGCTCGTTCGCAAAGGCGGAAGGTCGCGCAGCGACGCGCGCGACGCTCTGTTAGGCTGGCGCGACGCGCTGTCCATTGTCGACACCTCATCCGAACTGATGCTGGCGGCGGCCGACCTCGCGACGGACCATCAACTGGGCATCTGGGATGCGGTCATCCTCTCGGCCGCCGCGCGGTCGGGCTGCCGGCTGCTTTTGTCCGAGGATCTTCAGGACGGCTTCACCTGGGCTGGCGTGACGGTGGTCAATCCCTTCGGCTCGCCGCAGCACGCTCTGCTGCAGGCGCTATTGCGAGACGATGACGGCTCGTGACCTTTGTGCGTCCATGGTGTTGTTGTTTTCATTTGCCTGAGAAGTCGGCGCCGCCCCTCATCCGGCGCTTCGCGCCACCTTGTCCCTGCGTCGCGGGGCGAAGGGATATTCCGCCCCGGCGCCGGCGCCTGGTTCACGGCGCTGCCGTAAGCTTGTCCTGCGTCTTCATCTCGAAGTCGCTCGCGGCGTGGCGCTCGCGCAGCTGGCTCGAGGGCTTGCCGGACGTCCGGTTGACCATGCGCCCGCGGCGCACCGCCGGCCGCTCCAGAATGAGGTCGGCCCAGCGCAGGACGTTCTTGTAGTCCTGCACGCTCAGGAATTCGGCCGCATTGTAGTTCCAGCCCTTCACCAGCCCCCCATACCAGGGGAAGATCGCCATGTCGGCGATCGTATAGCCGTCGCCCGCGATATACGGCGTTTCGGCGAGACGCCGGTCGAGGACGTCGAGCTGGCGCTTCGTCTCCATCGCATAGCGATCGATCGCGTATTCGATCTTGACCGGCGCGTAAGTATAGAAATGGCCGAAGCCGCCGCCCAGATAAGGCGCGCTGCCCATCTGCCAGAAGAGCCAGGACAGGCACTCGGCGCGCTCGGCCGCCTCTTTGGGCAGGAACGCGTCGAATTTCTCGGCCAGATACATGAGGATTGCGCCCGACTCGAACACTCGGATCGGCTTATCCCCGCTGCGGTCGACCAGCGCCGGAATCTTGGAGTTCGGATTGATCGCGACGAAGCCGCTGCCGAACTGATCGCCATCACCGATCCTGATCAGCCAGGCGTCGTATTCGGCGCCGGCATGCCCGAGCGCCAGCAGCTCCTCCAGCATGATCGTCACTTTGACTCCGTTCGGCGTCGCCAGCGAATAGAGCTGGAGCGGGTGGCGGCCGACCGGAAGCTCCTTCTCGTGCGTTGCGCCCGCGACCGGCCGGTTGATGTTGGCGAATTGCCCGCCGCTGGGCTTCGTCCAGGTCCAGACTTTCGGCGGCGCGTATTCCGGCGCATCGGTCATGTCTTTCTCCAATGATTGCGGATCATGGGCGCGGTCGCCGCCCGCGTCTCGCAGACTCTGCTGGATGTAAGGGACGAGGGCTGCGGCGTCATCGGGGGTGGAGATGTTTCGTCGTCGCTGCGACGATTGCAGTGGCCTTTGTACGAGCTTCGTCTTCGTTGTGTTCCCGTTTCCTTTTGACGTCGGCGCCGCCCCTCATCCGGCGCTTTGCGCCACATTCTCCCCGCGTTGCGGGCGAAGGAATAAACTTCACCGTATCGGTGGGGCGTACTGAATGCCGCCGGCGTTCCACAGCTGGTTGAGCCCGCGCGGGATGGCGAGGGCCGTGCCGGCGCCGAGGTTGCGGTCGAACATCTCCCCGTAATTGCCGACCGAGCGGATGACGTTCGTCGCCCAGGCCTTGCCGAGCCCGATCTGTTCGCCGAAATTGCCGCTTGTTCCGACGAGGCGCATCACTTCGGGCTTCTGCGACCGGAGCGCCTGGCCGATCGTCTTCTGGCCGACGCCGAGCTCCTCGCCGTTGAGCATCGCGAAGAACACCCAGCGGACGATCTCGATCCACTGCAGGTCGTTCTGCCGCACCACCGGCCCGAGCGGCTCCTTCGAGATCACGTCGGCGAGGATGATGTGATCCCTCGGCTTCGACAGGCGCAGGCGCAAGGCATAGAGCTGCGAAAGGTCGCTGGTCAGGACCGTGCACTGTCCCGTTTCATATTTCTTGATCGAGTTCGTCGGTCGAGGACGTCGCCGCCGTCAGAAGCGTCATATGATTGGCGGCGAAGAAGTCGGCGACATTGTCGATGCTCGTCGTTCCGCTCTGCGCGCAGACCGTGGCCCCGTCGAGCTCGAGAGCCGAATGGGCCTTCAGCGCGCGCGGGATCATGAACCCCTGCCCGTCGTAGTAGGTCACGCCGACGAAGGCGAGCCCGAACTCGGTCTCGCGTCCCATCGTCCAGGTCGAATTGCGCGAGAGGACATCGATCTTGCCGTCGGCCAGCGCCTTGAACCGCGCGTCCGCGGAGAGCGGGACCAGCTTGACCTTGTGCGGATCTCCGAAAATCGCAGCCGCGACTGCACGGCAGAAGTCGACGTCGAACCCCGACCATGCGCCCCGTTCGTCGACATAGGAAAAGCCCGGCAGGCCCTCGTTGACGCCGCAGATCAGGAACCCGCGCCCCTTGACGGCGTCGAGCGTCTGGGACGCCGCCCATGCGTCGCCCCCGGCGATCATCGTCGCGACCGCGACGACAATCCCGACAAGTCCTGCCCAACCTGCCATTGCGCGTATCCGAGCCATGCCGAAGCTCACCGGCCGCTCCCGTTCGACGCCCCCTGCCGGCGGGAAGCGTCACCGGCCAAAGGTGTAACACCTGGCTCCGCGCCGGGATACAGGACCCCGGACGAACTCGCATCGTTCGACGATCGCGCCGTCGGAGCATTCGAGATCGCGTGAATGTGGCGAAACTCGTGGTCTTTCAATCAGCGGATTGCCGCAAAGATCAGCGAGGGAAGCACAGTGTTTGGTCATTGAACGCCTTGACTCTGCTCTTGAACCTGCAATGCTGACAGGCGACGGTCGCGCTGACGCGACCGGTTCGAATTTCGTCCGAAAAGGGTTTTGGGCACCTGCGCCCCACGCCGCGGCTCCAGAGCGAGCCCGCGGAGTGGGGCTTTTGTTTTGGGTCCAGATGTTGACTTTCCGTCTCGGCATCCTGTTTTCCACATCCGGCGATTATGCCGCGCTCGGGCGCGATTGTCGTGATGGCGCCGTGACGGCGATCGAGGATCTGCAGGCCGCGGATTCCGTGGTGATCGAACCCGTCGCCGGAGATCCCGCCGGACTGGGGGAGCGCTATATCGAACTGGCCCGAAAAATGGTGCAGCAGGACGGGTGCCGGCACATCATCGGCACGGTGACGTCGCAAGCGCGCAAGGACGTCATTCCGGTCGTCGAAAAGCACGACGCCCAGCTCTGGTACGTCTGCCCGTACGAGGGCTTCGAGGCCAGCCCGAACGTCATCTACGCGGGCGCCTGTCCGAACCAGCACCTTTTGCCCCTGTTCGAGCACCTGCTCCCCGCCTTCGGGCGGCGCGTCTATCTGGCGGGCGCGAACTATGTCTGGGGCTGGGAAATGAATCGCCTCGCCCGGGAGATCGTGACGAAGGCCGAGGGCCGGATCGTCGGCGAGCGCTACCTTCCGATCGGCGACACGGAGGTTGACCGGATGGTCGCCGAGATCGCCGCTTGCAGACCCGACTTCATCCTCAGCAACATGATCGGCCCGTCAAACCATACCTTTCTGCGCGCCATGCGCGAGCTTGGAGAGCGCGATCCGGGATTCCGTCCCGATCGCTGCCCGGTGGCGAGCTGCGACCTGACCGAGTGCGAGCTGCCGGAAATCGGGACTGGCGTCGCGGACGGCCATCTCGCCGCGGCTTCCTACTTCGACAGCATCGACACGTCGCTGAACCGCGCCCTCAAGGCCCGGGTCGCGGCGCGCTTCGGGGCCGGCCGGCGCGTGTCGAGCTTCTTCGCCACGAGCTACGCGACGACCCGCCTCTGCGTGGAGGCCGTGACCCGCAGCGGAACCGACGATCCCGTCAAGGTCCGCTCCGCCCTAGCCGGTCTCGAGATGCCGAGCGCACTCGGTCCGCTTCGCATCGATCCGGCCACCAACCACGCCGATCTGCCGTTCCTGCTCGGGCAAGTCAAAGGCGATGACTTCGTCATCCTTCAGTCCCGGCCCCAGGCCTCGGCCGATCCTTACTTGACCCGCGCGCAGCCGTTCATTCAAGCTCGGGGCGCGCAAGCGCAGCTCAGGATCGTTTCATGAGCGCAACCCCAAGCTTCCTCGGCCAGAAAGCCGTCATCCTGCACCGTCCGGGCGACGCGACGGACTGCCTCGTCCGCCGGTGCGGACTGCTCGGAATCCGCGCGGACGTGCGCTGGCAGCCGCTCCGCGCCATCGAGGACGTCGATATCGTTTTCGTCGACGCCGACGAAGGATGGGACGGACTCCTGCCCTGGGCCGCGCCCGATAAGCCGGCGCCCCTCGTCGCCCTGCTTGGATCCGAGGCGCCCGGCCGCATCGCCTGGGCGCTCGACCAGGGCGCCGACGCGCTGATCGCCAAGCCCGTCGCCGGTTCGACCGTGTTTCCGGCCCTGGTGATGGCCGCGCGCCGGCATGCCGAAGGACGCGAGACGGCGCGGCGGATCGCAAGACTCGAGGAGCGGGTCCGGCTCCGCCCCCTGGTCCACGCCGCTGTCCGGACCTTGATGACGGGCGACGGATGCGGCGAAGAGGAGGCCTACAGCCGGCTGCGCCGTGAAGCGATGCGGCGCCGCATGACGCTTGAAGAGACGGCGGCCCTCATCCTCGCCGGTCCCGGAAGGCTGGTCGGATGAAGCGGATCGTCGCCGAGATCGGGCGCCGGCCCTCGACCTTCCTGGCCCTCGTCGTGATCGGGATCGTCGTATTCGCCGCGGTCCTGGCCCCTTGGCTCGCGCCTTTCCCGCCCGACGCCCAGCCCTTCGATGGTCTGTCAATGGAAGGCGCGCCATTGCCTCCCGGGCCGAAATACTGGCTCGGCACGGACACGCTCGGGCGCGATCTCCTTTCGCGCCTCCTTTACGGGGCGCGAACGTCCCTGGTCATCGGCCTCGTGGCCAACGGAATCGCTGTCCTGATCGGGATGATCGTCGGCGTCGTGGCGGGATATCTCGGCGGCTTCCTCGGCAATGCGGCCATGCGCTTCACCGATCTGATGATGGCCTTTCCGGCGCTTCTTCTGGCGATCGTGCTCGCGGCCCTCCTCCGCCCGAGTCTCTGGATCGTCGCCATGGTGATCGCACTGGTGAACTGGGTCCAGGTGGCGCGAATCGTCTTCACGGAGACGCGCGCGCTGGTCGAGCGCGACTTCATCCTTGCCGAACGCTCGCTCGGGGCGGGACATGCGCGCATTCTCGTGCTGCATATCGCACCGCATCTCCTGCCGACCGCGATCGTATGGGGAACGCTGGGCATCGCGACGACCGTGCTCCTCGAAGCGACCCTGTCCTTCCTCGGCGTCGGCGTTCAGCCGCCGCAGCCCTCGTGGGGCAATATCATCTACGAAAGCCAGAGCTACTTTCAGGCGGCGCCCTGGCTCGTTTTCATTCCGGGCGCAGTCATCCTCGCGACGGCTCTCTCCTTCAATCTCGTCGGCGACGCGCTGCGGGACCTTCTCGACCCGACCCAGCGGGGGCGCGGCTGATGGCGGCCCTGCTCGCCCAGCGGCTCCTGCAGTCGATCGGCGTGCTGTTCGGCGTTGCGATCATCACGTTCCTCCTGCTGCACTACCTCCCGGCCGATCCCGCGGCGCTCGTCGCTGGACGAAGCGCCAACGCTCAGATGATCGCCAGCGTCCGCCACCAGCTCCGGCTCGACCTGCCGCTGCCCCTGCAGTTCTGGGATTATCTCACCGGACTCGTTCGCGGCGATCTCGGCCGATCGTACATTCAGCGCAGTGAGGTCCTCACGCTCATAGCGGCGCGCATCCCGGCGACCCTCGTCCTGATGGCCTGCGGCATCGCGGTCGAAGTCGCGCTCGGGCTGACGTTCGGGGTCATAGCCGCCCTGCGCCGCAACGGCGCCGCCGACCGGGTGGTGATGATGCTTGCCTTCATCGGCGTGTCGTCGCCGCAGTTCGTCGTCGCGCTGCTGCTGCTCTACGTCTTCGCCGCTCGGCTGGGATGGTTTCCGATGAGCGGCTATGGCACGCCCGCTCATGTCGTCCTGCCGGCGCTGACCCTGGGCCTGCTCGGCGCCGGCTGGTACGCGCGGATGGTGCGCTCGGCGATGATCGACGTGCTTCACCAGGACTACGTCCGGACGGCGCGGGCCAAGGGGCTCGCCGGCTCGCGCGTCGTTCTGCGGCATGCGCTGCCCAACGCGCTCCTGCCGATCGTCGCCATGGTCGGCATCGACATCGGCCAGTTCATGGGCGGCGTCGTGGTGGTCGAGGCGGTCTATGGCTGGCCCGGCATCGGGCAATTGGCGTGGCAGGCGATTCAACAGGCGGACGTGCCGATCATCATGGGCGTCACGCTGGTCTCCTCGCTCGCGATCGTCCTCGGCAATCTGCTTGCCGATCTTGTAGCCCCGCTGCTCGATCCGAAGATCCGGATCCGATGAGCGCAAACCCGAAGGGAATTGTCATGAACAAAAATTGGTTGAAGGGCGCGGCGGTCGCGCTCGTTCTCGGCGCGGGGCTCGCAAGCCTCGCCCGCGCCGACACGCCCCATCAGGGCGGCACGATCGTCGTCACCTACAAGGACGACATCGCGACCCTCGACCCGGCGATCGGCTATGACTGGCAGAACTGGTCGATGATCAACAGCCTGTTTTCGCGCCTCGTCGACTACAAGTTCGGCACCACCGAGCTCGCTCCGTCGCTTGCCGACAGCTGGACCGTCTCGCCCGACGGGCTCGTCTACACGTTCAAGATCAACCCGAAGGCCAAGTTCACCAATGGTCGAAAGGTCACGGCCGCGGACGTCAAATATTCGATCGAGCGCGCGGTCAACCCGAAGACGCAGGGGCCGGGCGGCGGCTTTTTCCACTCGATCGTCGGTCAGGACAAGATGGCGGACGGTTCGGCGACCACCATTTCCGGCATCGAGGCTGTCGACGACTCGACCGTCAAGTTCACGCTGAGCCAGCCTGACGCCACCTTTCTCAACGTGCTCGCCCTGAATTTCGCCTCCGCCGTTCCCAAGGAGGCGGTCGAAGCGGAAGGGGCGGATTTCGGCAAAAAGCCGGTCGGCTCGGGCGGATTCAAGCTCGACGAATGGGTTTCCGGCCAGCGCCTGGTCTTCTCGCGCAACCCGGATTACTTCCGCGACCGCCCCAACCTCGACGGGTTCAAGGTCGAAATCGGCCAGGAGCCGCTGGTGGCGATCCTCCGGCTGCAGAAGGGCGAGGTCGACATCGCCGGGGACGGAATCCCGCCCGCCAAATATCTCGAGATGAAGAATTCGCCGGACGCAAAGGACATGATCGTCGACCGTGACCAGCTCGAGACGAGCTATGTCACGATCAACACCACCAAGAAGCCGCTCGACGACGTCCGGGTCCGCAAGGCGATCAACATGGCGATCAACAAGGACCGGATCGTCCGCATCATCAACGGCCGCGCGACGCCGGCGGACCAGGTGCTTCCGCCGCTGATGCCGGGCTACGACAAGGCCTACAAGGGTTATCCGTACGACGTCGAAGGCGCTAAAAAGCTGATGGAGGAGGCGGGCCTGAAGGACGGCTTCCCGACCACGCTCTACGCCATGAACACCGACCCGAACCCGCGCATCGCGCAGTCCATCCAGCAGGATCTGGCGGCCATTGGCATCAAGGCGGAGATCAAGGCGCTGGCGCAGCCCGAGGTCATCGCCGCGGGCGGCAACAAGGACCAGTCGCCGCTGATCTGGTCGGGCGGCATGGGCTGGATCGCCGACTTCCCCGATCCGTCGGACTTCTACGGTCCGATCCTCGGCTGCGGCGGCGCGGTGGCGGGCGGATGGAACTGGTCGTGGTTCTGCGACAAGAGCTTCGAGGACCGCGCGACCAAGGCCGACGCGATGTCGAAGCCCGAGCAGAAGGACGAGCGGTACAAGGTCTGGGCCCAGATCTTTACCGACATCCAGGAGCAGCAGGCCCCCTGGGCGCCGGTGCTCAACGAACGCCGCGTCGTCGCAAAGTCCAAACGCATGGGCGGACCGGATCAGATCTACATCGATCCGACCCGCGTCATCGACTACGAGGCGATCTACATCAAGCCCTGAGCCCGATAGCGGAGCGCGTGCGCTCCGCATCGGCAACGGCGAGGCGCGGGAAGGGGCGGGGGTCGTCGACCCTCCCGCTCCTCGCCTTCGCCCGTCGAGGATGAACGCCAACAACAAGACTGCGAGGACAAGAAGCCATGTGCGTCGCCTGCAATTATACGGTCCACCGCAAGGACCACAATTTCGCCTGGAGCCGCGATTTCGCTCCGGCGCTGACCTGCAAGCCCGGCGAGACGATCCATTTCGAATGTCTCGACTTCGGGCGCCGGCCATTTCACCCGCAATTCGACCGTGGCGGATGTCGCGACGGTCGACTTCGCCAAGGTCAATCCGGTGACCGGCCCGGTCTTCATCGACGGCGCCGAGCCCGGCGATGCGGTGAAGATCACCTTCCGCAAATTCATCCCCTCGGGCGTCGGCTGGACGGCCAACATCCCCGGCTTCGGCCTGCTCGCCGACCAGTTCCCCGACCCGGCGCTCCACATCTGGACCTATGACGCGGCGACAATGGCGCCGGCCCTGTACGGACCGAAAGGCCGCGTCCCGCTCAAGGCGTTCGCGGGCGAGATCGGCCTCGCGCCCGCGGAGCCCGGCAAGCACTCCGTCGTCCCGCCGCGCGCAGTCGGCGGCAACCTCGACATCCGGGACCTGAGCGAGGGCTCAACCCTCTATCTCCCGGTCGAGGTTGCGGGCGGCCTGTTCTCGATCGGCGACACCCATGCCGCGCAAGGCGACGGAGAAGTGTGCGGCACCGCGATCGAGAGCCAGATGGACGTCGAACTGACCCTCGACCTGGTCAAGGGCGCCAATCTCAAGAGCCCGCGCTTCACCACGCCCGGCCCGGTCAGCCGCCATCTCGACGGCGCCGGCTACGAGGCGACGACGGGCGTCGGCCCCGACCTGATGACCGCCGCACGCGAAGCGGTGTCGCGCATGATCGACCTCATTGCGGCAGAGCACGGCCTGAACCCGGTCGACGCCTATATGCTGCTGTCCGTTTGTGGAGATCTGCGCATCAGCGAAATCGTGGACATGCCGAACTGGGTCGTCTCGTTCTACTTTCCCCGCATCGTTTTCTCGTGACGGAGACAGGAACGCCGAAGCCGATCCTCACTGTCGAGGGATTGTCCATCGACGCGCGCACGCCGGAGGGCCTGCGCCCGGTGCTGGAAGACGTGAGCTTCGCCATCGACCCCGGCGAGACGCTGTGCCTCGCGGGCGAATCCGGCTCCGGCAAGTCCCTGACCGCGCTCTCGATCATGCGGCTCCTGTCGCTGTCGCTGAAGCAACGGGCGGGATCGATCCGGCTGGCGGGCCGCGAACTGACGACCTTGAGCGAACGGGCGATGCGAGGCGTGCGCGGCGGGGAGATCGCGATGATCTTCCAGGAGCCGATGACGTCGCTCAATCCCGTCATGACGGTCGGCGCGCAGCTCACCGAGGCCATTCGCACCCACGACGCCGAGGGCGGCGGAAGGCGCCGAGGCGAGCGCGCGCCGGATGCTCGAGGCCGTGCATATCTCCGAGCCCGCCCGTCGCATGAGCCAATATCCCCATGAGCTCTCCGGCGGCATGCGGCAGCGGGTGATGATCGCGATGGCGCTCTCCTGCCGACCCAAGGTGCTGATCGCCGACGAACCGACCACCGCGCTCGACGTCACCGTCCAGGCCCAGATCCTGAGGCTGATGCGGGAGCTCAGGAGCGAGTTCGGCGCAGCGATCCTGCTCATCACCCACGACATGGGCGTGGTGGCGGAAATGGCCGACCGCGTCGCGCTGCTGAAATCGGGCCGGCTGATCGAGCATGGCGCCACGGTCGACATTTTCGAGCGGCCGCGCGAGGCCCATACGCGCGAACTGCTCGACGCCGTGCCGCGGCTCGGCGCCTTCACGGGCACCAACGGGCCGCCACGGGTGACCCCTGCTCCGCTTCGTGTCGCCGAGAGCGATCCCGTGCTGCTCGTCCGCGATCTCGCCGTGACCTACGGCGGCCCGGCAGGCTGGTTCGGCCGTCGCAAGGCGCCCGCCCCGACAGTCACGGGCGTGAGCTTCGACCTCCATGCGGGACGCACGATCGGCCTTGTCGGCGAGAGCGGCTCAGGCAAGTCGACGATCGGCAAGGCTGTGCTCGGCCTCATCCCGTTCACAGGCCAGGTGGTCATCGACGGCGTCGAGATCGCAGGCCTGTCGGCCGCCCGAATGAAGCCGGTGCGCAGCAAGGCGCAGATGATCTTTCAGGATCCCTATGCCTCGCTCGACCCGCGCATGTCGGTCGGCGCCGCCATTGCGGAGCCGCTGCATATTCACGGCGTCGGAACCGCCGCCGAGCGGCGCGAGCGCGTCTTCATGCTGCTCAGGCGCGTCCGCCTGTCGCCCGACCATGCAAGCCGCTATCCGCACGAGTTTTCCGGAGGACAGCGCCAGCGTATCTGCATCGCTCGCGCGCTCGCCCTCGAGCCCCGGCTAATCGTAGCCGACGAGAGCGTGTCGGCGCTCGACGTGTCGGTGCGCGTCCAGGTGCTCGACCTGCTCCTCGAACTGCAGGAAGAAATGGGCCTGGCCTATCTCTTCATTTCGCACGACATGGCCGTCGTGGAACGGATGAGTCACGAAGTCGCCGTGATGCGCGGCGGCGCATTTGTGGAATACGGGACGCGGCGGCGCGTGTTCGAGAGCCCGACCGAGGACTACACGAAGGCGCTGATGAAGGCCGTTCCCATTCCCATTCCGCGCCGCGAACCGATGGCCTCCGAGCCACTGTCAGGCGACGCGGATTGACGTCCTAAGGCGCCTCCCCAACGAGGGCCGCCGGAGCGCCCCGGAAAGCGAGCGAGCGCTCGCCTTTTTTAAGGCGCCTCCCCCCTTCCGCCGCTCACGATTGTCTGTCATCCTCCGTCTAACCGCACGTGCCGGACGGCGCGATGCGGACTTTGCGGGAGGGCGCGTGAATTTCGCGCGACATCGGCCATGGACGGGCTCCGTCTCGACGGAGGCGCTTTGTGCGCGCATCCTCGCGCGGCATCGCGAGGCGGTTCGCGTCCGCAATGCGAACCTCGCGGTCGCCAATCTCGCACGGATTATCGACGCGACGCTGAAGCTCTCGAACAGGAATAGCTTTCACGCGACGAGCCTGCGCGATCTCGCCAAGGCTTCCGGGCTCAGCATGGGCGGCCTCTATTGCTATTTCGACAACAAGACGATGCTGTTGTCGATGATCCTCGGCGAGGTCGCCGCGACGGCGACCGAGGTCCTCGGCAATCCGCCGGACGACGTGGCTCACGACGCCCGCGCCCACCTCGCATGGGTCGTCGACACCCATGTCCGGCTGTCAGAGGCGATGCAGCCGTGGTTCGTGTTCGCCTTCATGGAGGCGAAATCCTTTCCTCCGGCGGAGCGCAAGATCGCGGTCGACAGCGAGGCGACGACCGAGAGGATCATAGCCGAGGTGATCGAACGCGGAATTGCCAGCGGCGCATTCGCCGCTCGCGAGATCGGACTCACGGCCTCGCTGATCAAGCCGCTCCTGCAGGACTGGTATGTCAAGCGCGCCAAATACCGCAAGCGCGGCACGTCGATCGAGGCCTACGTCGCCGCAGTGACGGCCTTCGTCGCTGCGGCGTTGGCGCCGGGATCGGCGGCGTCCGCCGGAACCGGGTCATGACCCGGCGTCGTCTCCGAGGGGCAGGAAAGGGAGCGCCGCGATGAAACGGTTCCGGATCACCCAGCAGGAGATCGTGTTCGCAGTCTTCGCCGTTCTGTTCGTCGCCTTTTCCATCCTGCTGCCCGGGTTTCTCAACGCCGACAACATGCTGACCCTGCTGCAGAACGTGGCTGTGCTCGGGATTCTCGGCCTCGCCATGGCGATCGTCGTCCTCGGCCGCGGGATCGACATTTCGCTGATCGCGGCGCTCGCTGTGCCGCCTGGCCTGGTTTTGCAGATGGTTCAGGACGGCCACTCGCTGATGGGTTCGATTGTCACGGCGCTCCTGTTCTCGATCGCCTTCGGGCTGATCAACGGCTGGCTGATCGCCTACGCCGAGGTGCCGTCGCTGTTCGCGACGCTGGCGACCGGACTTTTCCTCGCCGGCTTTGGGCAGGCGGCTCTGTTTTCGGTCGACGTCGTGCAATGGAGCCCGCGGCATGGAGGGGTTCCAGCGGCTGGGCCAAGGTTCGATCCTCGGCGTGCCGACGCCGATCGTGATGTTCGCGATCGCCTGCGTCGTGGTGGCGTTCTTCCTGCGGCGCACGCGGTGGGGCGCCTATATCTATTCGATCGGCGACAACCCCTACGCGGCGCGCGTCACCGGGATTCCGACGCGGCCGATCATCGTCCTGCAATATGTGCTCGCCGCACTGATCGGATGCTTCGCCGGGCTCGTCCTGGCTGCGTCGGTCAATTCGATGCCGACGCGGATCTTCAACTCGACGCTGATCTACGACGTCATCCTCGTCGTCGTGCTCGGCGGCATCGGCTTGTCCGGCGGCCGCGGAGGCGTCCTCAACGTCATCATCGGAACCCTGCTGATCGGAACGATGCTCAACGGCATGACGATCCTGGATATCCCCTACGCCGGGCAAAATCTGATCAAGGGCGTTGTGCTGCTGCTCGCCGTCATCACCGACTCGTTCCTCAATCCGCGCAATGAGGAAACGGCGCAGCAGGGCGACATTTAAGCAAGACGAAGGCAAGCGCAAGCATGGAGGAAGCGATGGCGTTCAATCGGGTTACAATAGCGGCGTCTGACGGCGCTCGGACTGACGGCCGCAGCGAGCGCGCCGGCGCTGGCGCAGCAGGGGCTCGAGGAGCCCTTCCAGAAGCCGTTCAAGGAGGCGCTCGCCGGGCAAGACGGTTGCCTTCATTCCGGTGGCGATGAACTTCGACCTCACCGAGGGATGGTTCGCCGGTCTCAAGAAAGAGCTCGAACCGTATGGCGTGAAGTTCGAGCTTCGCGATCCGAACTGGAACACCAATGCCGGCGCGCAGGCGGTGACCTCGCTGATCTCGGAGAAGCCCGCCGTCATGGTCGTCCACAATCCGGACGTGCAGACCTACGCCAAGCTCCTGCAGCGCGCGGAAAACGAAGGCATCTACGTCATCCAGATCAACATGGGTTCTGCCTATCGCAGTACGGGCTTTGTCGGCGCGAACTGGATCGAGATCGGCGAGAAGGACGCCGAGGCGGTCGTCAAGGCCTGCGAGGGCAAGTCGAACAAGATCGCCGTCGTGCAGGGCGCGCTTTCCGCCGCCGCCAGCGCCTACACGCTCAAGGGCGTCGAAAACGTGCTGGCCAAGCATCCGGAGATCAAGGTCGTGTCGAGCCAGGCGGCCGACTGGGACGCGGCCAAGGCCAAGGCGATCACGCAGACCGTGCTCAAGCAGAATCCCGATCTCTGCGGCATCGTCGGCTTCTGGGACGGCATGGACATCGGCACGGCCGCCGCGGTCAAGGAAGCGGGCCTCACCGGCAAAGTGTTCGTCGCGACCTCGGGCGGCGGCGAGCGCAAGGGCGCCTGTGAGCAGGTCAAAACCGGCGCCTTCGATCTCGACCTCAGCTACGACGTCCCGACCCAGGCGGCGCAGATGGCTGGCCTGATCAAATGGCTGATCTCGTCGGGGGTGAAGCCGGGCTCCGTCAAAGGCTCGTCCTACACGACGCTGATCCCGATCACCAAGGACAACGCGGATTCCGCAGATCGCCTGCTGGAATCTCAGCGATCTGAAGAAATAGCCCAGGTTCGAGCGGTCGGGCGTTCGGAGCGGCTGCGCTCCGGACGCTCGCGCCCCGATCCATCAGCCTTCATCCGATCGGCAGTCGATGCGCGAAACCCTGACCCGCTGGCGATACCGGTACTGGCCGGATCACCTGCTCGGCGAGATCCTCTCCAAGCGGTGGACCGAGACGGCGATCCCGGTCATCGTCCTCCTGATCGTCGGCTTCGCGCTGAGCCGCATGATCGACAACTTCCTGTCGCCGTCGAGCCTCGCCGACACCGCGCGCCAGGCGGGCGAGATCGGCTTCATCGCGCTCGGCGAGGCGCTGGTGGTGATCGTCGGCGGCATCGACCTGTCGGTCGGATCGATGTTTGCGCTCACCGACTTCTGCGCGCTCTACACGCTCGACGTTCTCGGTTGGCCCGTCGTCGCGGTCGCGGCGGCGACCATTGCTCTGCGGCGCCCTCCTCGGCGCGATCAACGGCTTTCTCATCGGCTATCTCAGGCTGCGCGCCTTCATCACCACGCTCATCACGCTGATCGTCTACCGTTCGACCTTCGACCTGCTGATCCAGCGCTATTCGAACCAGATCGCCTCGGCTTTCCCCGACTTTCCGACCTGGAATTTCCTCGGCGGAGGCGACGTGTTCGGCGTTCCGAGCATCGCGATCGTCTATCTCGCGGTCGCCATCTTCGGGCACGTCTTCCTGACCCGGCTGCGGCCCGGGCTGGCACATCACCGCGATCGGCGGCTCGCGGCGCTCGGCCTACAATTCCGGCATCCCGGTCCGGCGCACCATCGCGCTCTGCTACGTCGCCTGCGGCGCGCTGACGGCAGTCGGGGCGCTGTTCTTCGCCGCGCGCCTCGGCACGGTCGGCGGCGACATCGGCGTCGGGCTCGAGGTGATCGTGCTGACGGCGACCGTGCTTGGCGGCATCACGCTCGGCGGCGGCAAGGGATCGGTGACGAAGTCGGCGGTCGGCACGCTGATCGTTCTGCTCATCACCAACGGCCTGACGACGATGAACGCGCGCGGCGGCTTCAACCGCATGGCGCTCGCCAGCATTCTGCTCGTCGCGGCGGTGATCGACATCCGCTGGCAGAAGAACCGCGCCCGCATCATCAGCAAGGTCTATGTCAGCCCGACCTACCACGACCTGCCGCCGCCGCCGACGACCGAGATCGGCAAGGGCGGACCGTTCGAGCAGAACGACAAGCTGCGCGACGTGACGCTGATCGGGCTCGGCCGGATCGAGGCGCCCGGAGGACGTCATTCTCGATCGTCACGACAATCTCTACGCCGGGTCGCGCCACGGCGACGTCATCCGCTTTTTCGCGCCGGATTACCAGAGGATGGAGGTCTTCGCCCACATCGGCGGGCAGCCGCTCGGCATGGCGTTCGACCGCGCACGACAATCTCTACATCTGCATCGGCGGCATGGGCCTCTATCGCATCGCGCCCGACGGCAAGGTCGAGAAGGCGACCGACGAAACCAACCGCAGCCTGCACGTCGGTCAACGACGACAGCCGCCTGCGCCTCGCCGACGACCTCGACATCACCGACAACGGCCTCATCTTCTTTTCCGAGGCGACGATCCGCTACGAGATGGACGAGTGGCCGATCGACGGGCTCGAGGCGCGCGGCAACGGCCGCATCATCTGCTACGACACGAACACCGGGCGAGACCCATACAGCGCGTCCGCGGGCTGAAATTCCCGAACGGCATCTGCGTAGCGAGCGACGGCCAGTCGATCCTGTTCGCCGAGACCTTCGGCTGCTCGGTCAAGCGCTACTGGTTCGACGGTCCGAAGAAGGGCGCGATCGAGGTCGTGATGGACAACCTTCCCGGCTATCCCGACAACATCAATCTCGCCTCCGACGGCAACTATTGGCTCGCGCTGGTCGGGATGCGCAGCCCGGCCCTCGACCTCGCCTGGCGGATGCCCGCCTTCCGCACCCGCATGGCCAAGCGCGTTCCGGTCGACGAATGGCTCTTCCCGAACATCA
Organism: uncultured Alphaproteobacteria bacterium; assembly: GCA_963741405.1. GTDB lineage: Bacteria > Pseudomonadota > Alphaproteobacteria > Rhizobiales > Beijerinckiaceae > Roseiarcus. The sequence continues at coordinate 43,616 of CAVUHX010000039.1, read as the reverse complement.
ACACCGGCTGCGTCGTCAAGTTCAACGAGAAGGGCGAGATCCTCGACTCGCTCTGGGACCTTAATGGCGTCAACCATCCGATGATCACCTCGATGCGCGAGCATCGCGGCTATCTCTACCTCGGCGGCATCTCCAACAATCGTATCGGGCGCTACAAGCTCGAAGGCGCCGATCCCGAATTTCATCCAGTACGAGAAGCGATGGGGGCGGCTCGCGTGATTGCGGCGATCAGGGAATTCGCCAACCGGGTTCTGGGCCGCGGCGACGCCACGATCACGGTCCCGTCGTTCGACGGCGCACTGAAGCCGAACCAGAAGCTCGAGCAGGCGGAGACGATTTTCGAGTGCGCCGCGCCGGAGGATCTTGCGAGCGACGGCACGAACCTGTTTCTCGCGGACGGCGCGAGGCTTCTGCGTCTCGGACGGCGATGCCCCGACCGAAATCCGCAGCTTCGATCAGCCGATCTCCGCGCTCGCCTGCATGGCGGGACGGCGGCCTTGCGGTCGCGCTCGGCGGACGCGAGGTCCGGCTCTATGCGGAGCCCTCGGCGGCAAAGCCGCGAGCGGTCTTCACCGACGGCCTCCATTGCGTCAACGCGCTTGCGCCCGCGCCCGACGGCTCGCTGATCGCGACCGACGGTTCCGCAGACCCGCGGCGTCGACCAGTGGGCGACCGACCTCCTGGAGCGCGGACGAAGCGGCCGCGTCCTCCTCCTCGACCCGGCAAGCGGGTCGGTGAAGGCGATCGCCAGCGGCCTCGGCTATGCCTTCGGGGCCTGCGCGACGGCGCGACGGGATGCTGGTCAGCGAAAGCTGGCGCCACCGCGTGATATCCGTCGTGCCCGGCGCGATCGACCACGGTCGTCTGTCCCCATCTGCCGGTCTATCCCTCGCGCCTCTCGCCGGCCGCCGCCGGCGGGTTTTGGCTGACCGCCTTCGTCGCGCGCAGCCTTCTTGTCGAGTTCGTGCTCCGCGAGCCGGCCTACCGCCGGCGCATGATGGCCGAGATCGAGCCCAAGTACTGGATCGCGCCGCGCCTGCGCTCCGGCCAGTCGTTCAAGGAGCCGATGCAGGGCGCGCATATCAAGACCATGGGGGTCATCAAACCCTGGGCGCCGCCGAGATCCTACGGCCTCGTCATCCGCCTGAACGCCGACGGCGCGCCGCTCTATTCGCTGCACAGCCGCGCCGACGGAACGAACCATGGCGTCGTGTCGGCGATCGAGGCCGACGGCGATCTGATCATGATCGCAAAGGGGCCGGGACGCGTCCTGAGGCTTCCCGATCGCCCCGCTCGACAGGGAGTTTGGCGCATGAGCGACACCATACTCGCCCTGAACAAGGCGACCCGGCTCTATGGCGGAGTTCCCGCGATCGATGGCGTCGATTTCGAGCTTCGGCGCGGCGAGATCCACGCCCTGGTCGGCGAGAACGGCGCCGGAAAGTCGACGCTGACCAAGGTCATGGCCGGGGTGGTCACGCTCACCTCAGGGACAATGACCATCGAAGGAGTCGAGGTCGCGCCGAAGTCGCCGCTCGAAGCGCGCCAGCTCGGCATCGGCATGGTGTTCCAGGAGAACAGCCTCGTGCCGACGATGACCGTCGCCCAGAACCTCTTCCTTGGCCAGGAGCGCTTCTACAACCGGTTGCGCGGCATCTACATCGCCGCGCAACAGTTCCTGCAATCGTTGAACTTCGACGTCGCCCCGACGGTCGACGGTCGGAGCGCTCGGCGCCGCCAAGAAGCAGATGGTCGAGATCGCGCGCGCCGTGCTGCACAAGGCAAAAGTGATCATCTTCGACGAGCCGACCGCGACGCTGACGCCCGAGGAGAAGAAATACTTCTTCGATCTCGTGCGCGACCTCAAGAAACGCGGCGTGTCGATCATCTTCATCTCGCATGCGCTCGAAGAGGCGCTGATGCTGGCCGACCGGATCACCGTGCTGCGCGACGGCAAGAAAGTCGTGACCGACGACGCTTCAAAGTTCGACCGCGCCCGCATCGTCCAGGCGATGGTCGGGCGCGACCTGTCGCATACCCTCTACGGCGTGCGCAAAGCGACCGTCCGCCCGGCGGGGCCGCGCGTGCTGACCGTGCAGAATCTCAAGATGGCGCCGATGGTGAGGAACAACTCGCTCTCCGTCTTCGCCGGGCAGATCACCGGCGTCTTCGGCCTCGTCGGCGCCGGGCGGACCGAAACCTTCAAGATTGTCTCCGGCGTCCTGAAGCGCGACTTCTTTCACGGCGGAGAAGTCATACTGCGCGACAGACCCGTGCGGTTTCGCGTTCCCGCCCCGGCCGTTCGCGCCGGCGTCGCCTATGTCACGGAAGACCGCAAGGTCGAGGGGTTCTTCGAAACGGCCTCGATCGCCCGGAACGTCTATATCGGCCTGCTCACCAAGTTCCCGGCTGGACGCACGCTCCTCTCCCGGCGCGAAGCGAACACGGTCGGATCGGATTGGATCCGTCGCCTGAACGTTCGCGCCACCGGCGACGAGATGAAAGTGGTCGAGCTCTCGGGCGGCAACCAGCAGAAGATCGTGATCGCGAAATCGCTCGTCCAGGAGCCGGACCTGATCATCTTCGACGAGCCGACGCGCGGCGTCGACGTGGGCGCGATCGTCGAGATCCACGAACTGATCAACCGGCTGGCCGACGAGGGCAAGGCGGTGGTCGTCATTTCGTCCTACCTGCCGGAGATCATGGCGCTGTCCGACCGAATTCTCGTCTCGCGGCAAGGCAAGGTGGTGGAAGAATTCTCGGCGCTGGAGGCGACCGAGGAGAAGATCATGTACGCAGCGATCCATTAGTCGAGGCCGCTTGGCGTCGCAGCTTTCGGCGAAGCGCCGGCGGAGGCGAGGGAAGCCGTGAGGACGCTCCATCCCTGGCGACCATCGCGAATGCGATGCGCCGGTCGAAAAACATTCGTGCGCTTTGCGAGCTCGCCGATCCAGGACGGGCGCGCCAAATCCGGGGCGTCCGCGTCTGCGAGCTCTTCCCAGAACGATTTGCGCTGCTAACGTAGCGCGGCCGGCGGGCGAGTGACTCGATGTCCTCGCCGCCCCATCCAAGACAGATCCGAGGAGCGCGACATGGCGGCAGGCGAGCGGTTCGAAGGAACGAAAGCCGTGGTGACGGGCGGCGGCTCCGGGATCGGCTACACCGTCGCGGCGCGGATCATCGCCGAGGGCGGCGAGGTCATGCTGTGGGACATCGACCAGAAGCGCCTCGACGCGGCGACCGCCAAGCTCGGCGGCCAGGCCCGCGCGCGCCGGGTCGACGTCACCGACCCCGACGACGTCGAGCGCGCGACGGAGGAGGCCGAGGCCGCGATGAGCCGGATCGACGCCCTCGTCTGCAGCGCCGGGATCGCCGGCCCGACCGCGAGCCTGATCGATTATCCGATCGGCGAGTGGAAGCGGGTGTTCGACATCAACGTCAACGGCCTCTTCTATTGCAACCGGTTCGTCTCCCGCTCGATGAAGGCGCGCGGTTACGGCCGGATCGTCAACATCGCTTCCGTCGCCGGCAAGGAAGGCAACCCCAACGCCTCCGCCTACAGCGCGTCGAAGGCCGCGGTCATCGGCCTCACCAAGTCGCTCGGCAAGGAGCTCGCCAAGACCGGCGTCACCGTCAACACGGTCACGCCGGCGACGATCGAAACGCCGATCCTCGAACAGGTCACGGCGGAATTCATCGCCTACATGCGCTCCAAGATCCCGATGGAGCGTTTCGGAACTCTCGACGAGGCCGCGTCGCTGATCTGCTGGCTCGCCAGCCGCGAGTGCTCGTTCAGCACGGGGGCGGTGTTCGACCTGTCGGGAGGGCGGGCGACCTATTGATTGCCGCGGACCGCCTCGGGAGGGCTCAGGATACGCCCAGCAGACTCAGCCCGAGAGCGGCGCCGGCGGCTCGTATGTCCATATCGAGCGTCGCGAGCGGAATCCCACGTCGGACCGCGAGTTCAACATAGGCCGCGTCATAGACGGTCAATCGAAAGCGATCGGCGAAGTCCAGAGTTACACCCCAGGCGTTGGAATCCGTGCGATCGTCCACCGAAATTTCGAGAAAGGCCAGGTCGGCGAGCGCGGCGCGACGAAATTCCGGGTCGATGCGTCCGCGCCGCATCGCCCCCGTCAGGCTGTTTGCTATTTCGAGCCGCCACAGCGACGGGACAAAAGCGCCATGGTCGGCCACCGCATCGAAAAGCTCTCGGATGGCGTCCGTGGTTTCGTCGGCGAAGATCCAGGCGAGAGTCGCCGAACTGTCGAGCACCAGACTCACGGGCGACCTTCGTCCCGGTAGGCCTTCCATTCCGTCCAATCGAAGCGGCCGAGTTTCTGCGCCTCAGCGCGCTCGCGAATGCGTCGAAGGGCGGCACGAGCCTGATCGCGGCCGTGCGCGGGCCGGACGGGAATGAGGCGCGCGACTTCTCTGCCGTGACGGGTAATCGTCACTTCCTCGCCTCCCTCGACGAGATCGAGCAGCTGCCCGAGCTTGTTCTTTGCCTCGAAGGCCCCGACTTCTCGCATTGGCTTGACCGATCAGGCTAGACCGGCCTAGCTTATCAAGGGAGCAGCGCGGTATCCAGCTTTTCTGAAGGAGCGTACCGCACCGGAGCCTGCGCCGAGGGCTTCCCCTTCAGCGCCGATGCGCGCGTTCCTGTCACCCGGGCCGAAGACGTGAGCGACCAACGCGAGCCATCCGCCCAGCCCCGAGAACTGGAAGAGACCTTGCGCCGCCTCGGCCTCGCACGGCCGGGCGAAGCGGTCCGCGTCACGCCGCTGACTGGCGGCGTCTCGTCGGACATCAGCCTCGTTGAGGCCGGCGGGCGGCGCTTCTGCGTCAAGCGGGCGCTCGCGAGGCTGAAGGTCGCCGCGCTGTGGGAGGCGCCGGTCGAGCGCAACGCCGCTGAGGCGGGTTATTTGCGTGCAGTCGCGCGGTGGCTGCCGCACGCCGTGCCGCATGTGCTGGCCGAGGATGCCGAGGCAGGCCTGTTCGCCATGGACTACCTGCCGCCCGAACGCTTCCCGCTGTGGAAGGCCGAGCTTCTCGCGGGCCGGGTCGACGGGAATTTCGCCGCCGCGGTCGGGCGCGACCTCGCCCTCATCCATGCGAAGAGCGCGGCCGAGCCCGAAGATGCGGACAGCCTTCGCCCATGACGAGACATTCGAGGCGATCCGCATCGAGCCGTACCTGCGCGCGACCGCCCGGGCGCATCCGGCCCTCGCCGCCCGGCTGGAGACGATCGCCGCGACCACGCTTTCGACCAAGCAGGCGCTGGTCCAGGGCGACGTCAGCCCGAAGAACATCCTGATCGGTCCGGACGGCCCGGTCCTTCTCGACGCCGAATGCGCCTGGTTCGGCGACCCGGCCTTCGACATCGCCTTCTGCCTCAACCACCTCCTGCTCAAGGGCGCGCGCGCGGGCGCCGGCAAGGCGCCCTATCTCGCGGCCTTCGCGGCGCTCGCCTCCGCCTATCTCGACGGCGTCGACTGGGAGGAGCCGCGCGGCCTCGAAGCGCGCGCGGCCGCCCTGTTGCCGGCCCTGTTCCTCGCCCGGATCGACGGCAAGTCGCCGGTCGAATATCTGACAAGCGAGGGCGAGCGCGCGGCGGTCAGGCGTTGCGCGATTCCCTTGATCGCGGCGCCGCCGCGAACCCTGGCCGAAATCGCCGACGCCTGGAACCGAACGCCATGAGCCATCCCGTCATCCAGTCGCTGATCGGGCGGCGGGTCTGGGACTCGCGCGGTCGTCCGACGGTGGAAGCGGAAATCGCCTTGAGTGACGGGGCGGTCGGGCGCGCGATCGCGCCCGCCGGCGCGTCGCGCGGCAGCTTGGAGGCGGTCGAGAAGCGCGATGGCGGCCCGCGCCTCGGCGGGCTCGACGTGCGCGGGGCGCTCGCGGGAATCCGCATGGAAATCGCGCCGGCGCTGATCGGGGCCGATCCGTTCGACCAGGAAGCGCTCGACGCGACCCTCGTCGCCCTCGACGGCGCGGAGAATCTTTCCCGCCTCGGCGGCAACGCGCTGACCGCGGTCTCGCTCGCGGCCCTCCACGCCGCCGCGGCGAGCCGCGGGCTCCCGCTCTGGCGCCATCTCGCCGGCGACGGGCCGGCGGTGGTTCCCCTGCCGGAAATCCAGATTTTCGGCGGCGGCGCCCATGCCGGCCGGCGCACCGACGTGCAGGATTTCATGGTGGTCGCCCCGCGCGCGAAAACCTTCGCCGAGGCGCTGGAGACGACGGCGGAGGTCTATCACGCCGCCGGCCGCCTCATGGCCGAGCGCGGCTTCCTCACGGGAGTCGCCGACGAAGGCGGCTGGTGGCCGGCCTTCGCCAGCAACGAAGAGGCGCTCGAGGCGCTGATGCTCTCGATCGAGCGCGCCGGCCTGACGCCGGGCGACGACGTCGCCATCTCGCTCGACGTCGCCGCGTCCGAATTCGGCGCCGGCGGATTCTATCGGCTCGGCCTCGAGAAGCGCGTGCTCGACCGCGACGGGCTCGCCGACCTGCTGATCGGCTGGTGCGCGCGCTATCCCATCGTGTCGATCGAGGACCCGTTCGCCGAGGACGACGCCGAAGGATTTTACCGATTCACCGCAGCGGTCGGGGATCGCGTCCAGGTGATCGGCGACGACCTCCTCGTCACCAGCGCCTCCCGCGTCGCCGAAGCCGCTCGGACCGGGAGCGCCAACGCGGTGCTGATCAAGGTCAACCAGGCCGGCACGGTCAGCCGGGCCAAGGCGGCGCTCGACGAGGGTCTCGCCCACGGCTTCGGAACGATCGTCTCCGCCCGCTCGGGCGAGACCGAGGACGTTTCGATTGCCCATCTCGCGGTCGGCTGGGGCGCCGGGCAGCTCAAGGTCGGCTCGTTCGCCCGGTCCGAGCGGATGGCGAAATGGAACGAGGTCTTGCGCATCGAGGAAGCGCTTGGCGCGAACGCCCGCTTCGCCGGGCTCGACGGGCTGCCGTCGCGGCGGCGGCCTGGGGCGCGGAGCGCGGCGTCGCCGATATGAGCCAGGTCGCGCGCGAACAACGAAAGCAAAAACTCAATATATCAATGACTAACAGACGCTAGCGGAGGAGTCTCCTCAAGAAGACGGATCGCGGCCCGAGGCGCCGTGGGCGGCCCTTTTCGCCTGGCGCCCGGAATCCCTGCTCCGCATGAAAAATTCCCCGCGCTTTCCGTGCTCGGCACAAAAAAATTCCCTGCGTCTCCGCTTACGGAATTCTCCGCCAATAGTCTGAAATACAAAGCCTTTTCGGCGCGGATTCTCCCCCCGTAGGCGTGAGTTCGCTGCAACTTCGCTGCGGCGCAGGGAATTTTTCTCCTTACCCCGCCTCCTTTGTCAGCGCCCAGCCGTCGCCCCGCAACCAGGCGCCCGCGCCGGCCCCGGCGTCGAACCGCAGCCACCGCACCTGATGCGCGCCGCCGCGGCGGAACGCCTCTTCGAGCCTGTGGCCCATCGCTGCATCCTGCGCGCCGTCGCAGGCGATGAACACCACGCCGCCGAGGAGTTTCGCCGGCCAAGCGGTCGCTTCCTCCTTCGGCCGGGCGACGAGCAGCATGGCCCCGCTCGAATGGGCCGCCTGGAGCGGAAAGATGAGCCGCCCGCCAGGGTTCAGGGCGTTGAGCCAGGCGCGCGGCGGATGCGACGCCGCGCATGAGACATAGATCGCGTCGGCCTTCGGCAGGCCCTCGCCCGCCCCCGAAAGGGCCCGGACCTCGGCCTGCGGGAAAGCGGCGAGATTGTCCCGCGCCCGAGCGGCGATGTCCGGCTCGATCTCGTAGGCGATCACCTTGCCGGACGGGCCGACCAGATGCGTGAGGATGGCAGTGTAATAGCCGGCTCCCGCCCCAATCTGCAGGACGGTCTCGCCCTCGCCGATCGCCAGCGCCTCGATGCTCGCCGCGTGCAGCGACGGCTGGCCGTTATTGATGCCGCGCGAAGCGTCGATGGCGACCAGGACGTCGTCGTAGAGCCGGGCGATGTCGCTTTCGCTCGCCGAGCCGAACCCGCCGGAGGAGACATACCATGGCGGCGGGCCGGAAAAGTCCTCGCGCGGAACCGCGGCGAAGGCGGCCTCGATACGCGGATCGGCGACGCCGGCGCTCCGCGCGATCGAGGCGGCGTAGGCTCTGCGAAGTCTGGTGGACCGGTCCGGCATGACGCGCCCTGCTCTGTGTCGAGCCAGGATTTCACGTCCCGATTGGCGCCGCAATCGGGCCGCAAAGTTGACCGCGCATAATGGCGCCCGACGCTACGACGCTCGCAGTCTTCCCAGACGGTCTTTAACCCAAACGCCATCCAGGACAGGAGAAACGCCATGCCGACGATTTCGACGCGTGACGGAGTGGAGATTTTTTACAAGGATTGGGGCAGCGGGCAACCGATCGTGTTCAGCCACGGATGGCCGCTGTCGGCGGACGACTGGGATCCGCAGATGCTGTTCTTCCTCGGCCGGGGCTTTCGCGTGATCGCGCACGACCGGCGCGGCCACGGGCGCTCGACCCAGACCGCCGACGGCCACGACATGGATCACTACGCCGACGATCTGGCGACGCTGACGGAGCACTTGAGCCTGCGGGACGCGGTGCATGTCGGCCATTCGACCGGCGGCGGCGAGGTCGTCCATTACATCGCGCGCCACGGCGCCGGACGGGTCGCCAAGGCGGCGATCATCTCGGCGGTGCCCCCGCTTATGGTGAAAACGACGGCAAATCCGGGCGGGCTGCCGAAAGAGGTGTTCGACGGATTGCAGGCGCAGCTCGCGGCCAACCGGGCCCAGTTCTACTATGACTTGCCGGCCGGCCCCTTCTACGGGTTCAACCGGCCGGGTGCGAAGCCCCTGCAGGGCGTGATCATGAACTGGTGGCGCCAGGGCATGATGGGCGGGGCCAAGGCGCATTACGATGGGATCGTCGCCTTCTCTCAGACCGACTTCACCGAGGATTTGAAGGCGATCGACGCCCCGGTGCTGGTCATACACAGCGAGGACGACCAGATCGTCCCCTACGCGGACTCGGGCCCGCTGTCGGCGAAGCTCCTCAAGAACGGCGCGCTGAAGACCTACAAAAGCTTTCCCCACGGCATGATCACGACCGAAGCGCCGACGATCAACGCGGACCTCCTGGCGTTCATCAGGGGGTGAGACCGGGCGCCCTCGCGGGGTTTGGCGTCGCGAGCAAGAGGCGGCGCGAACCCTGTCCGTGGCGATCCCGCCGCGTATAATGGCGCCTTCGACGCTGATCGAGGAGGAGCCGATGTCGACAATGGAAGGCGGCTGCGCATGCGGGCGAATGCGCTACCGGCTCGGCTCGAAGCCGATGTTCGTCCACTGCTGCCATTGCCGGGATTGCCAGCGGCAGACCGGCAGCGCCTTCGTGCTCAACGCGCTGATCGAGACCGACCGGGTCGAGCGCCTGGCGGGCGACACCGAAGGCGTTCCCGTCCCGACCGAAAGCGGCCGGCCGCATGTCATCCACCGCTGCCCGGTCTGCAAGATCGCGGTCTGGAGCCATTATGGCGGCGGCCCGACGCTGAGCTTCGTGCGCGTCGGAACACTCGACGAACCGGCCGCGCTGCCCCCCGACGTCCATATCTATACCCGCTCGAAACTGCCTTGGGTGGCGCTGCCCCCGAGCGTTCCCGCCTTCGAATCCTATTACGATTCGAAGGCGCTCTGGCCGGCGGAAAGCCTCGCCCGGCGCAAGGCGTTGTTCGGATGAGCGCCACGGCCGGGCGGATCATCACCCGAAGCGCCGCGGCCGCGGCCGCCCTGCTCGCCGCATCGGCGGCGGTCGCCGAACAGGCGCAGCCCGCCAATACGCTGATGGACATGCGCCGCCAGTTCGGCGCCTGCCTCGCCGGCAAGCCGATCGCCCCGACGGGCTCGCGCGTGACCATCGTCTTCATGACGAAGCGCGACGGCTCGATCTTCGGCAAGCCGCGGATCAGCTACTCGCAAATCGTTGGCGACGAAAAGGCGCAGAGCCGTTTTCTTGACGAGGCGCAGCGCGCGGTCGGCTCCTGCCTGCCGTTCCGGGTGACGCCGGCGCTGGGCGCGGCGATCGCCGGGCGGATGTTTTCGATCACGCTCGGCCGGGATAAGCCGCAGACTGGGGCCTAGCGGTCGGCCGCCGTCGGCCGCGGCGGCTGGCGCCAGGACTTCAGCGAGAAAACAGTCAGTGAGGCCGCAATCAGCGCAAGGCCGAGGAAGAACATCGGGTCGGCGGCAAAGTGCAGGTCGGCGATCCACCGCGACATGGCGAACGAGATCAGGGCAGTCAGCGCGGGCACCAGGTTCCAGAACATCGTGACGAAGCCGTTGTCGCCGCCGGTCACGGTCAGCGAGATCTGGTAGAAAATCCGCCCGATCGAGGCGGCGATGATCGTGCCCGCGATCATCAGGGCGACGGCGACAAACTGGGCGTCGAACTGCAGTTCGGAGCGGCGGTAGAGGATCGCCACGGTCGCGGGAATGAGGACGACGTTGGCGACGAAGAAATTCGCCGCGACTGCGGCCGACTCGTCGTATTTCGAAAACCATTTGCCGACCAGGGTTCCCCCGAGCGCCGAGCAGATCGGCACGGGAACGATGTAGAGCCAGCTGCCGTGCAGAAGGTTCTCGACGAGTTTGCTCGTCGTCGCCGTCGCGCCCTCGCCGAGCTGGCTCCAGGCGACCGCCATCGCCCCGGCGAAGGCGCCGGCGAAACAGGCGAAGAACACCGCCGGCGACACCGGGATCGGAACCCGGGTGAGACCGAGCGCGACCAGGGCGGCCCAGAAGGGCGTCAGGTTCAGGACCGCCGATACGATGATCGGATGAGCGTTGCTGAGGCCGAAATTATAGAGCAGGAGGCCACTCAGCCCGATCGCCAGGATGACCGCCAGTTTTCCATAGTTCGAAGCGTCGGAGAGGAGCGCGACGAAATCGCGGCGGCTGATCGGGTGGAGCGTCACCAGCGGGATGGAGATCAGGAGCGCGATCTGGGTGAGGCAGACGAACTGCAGCGTGGTGAGGCGCCGCGCGGCGAGAAAGGAAAACGGCTCCTGCGTCGCCAGCAGGAATGCGGTGAAGAGCGAGAGAAAGCTTCCGAAACGATAATCGGGGGACGCGGAACGCGGCATGGTCGAAACCCCCTCGTGTTGATCGGAGCAGTCCCTTCGCCAAACACCCGAGGCCGGCGTCGGCGCCGATGGTGACGCGGCGGCCCGGCGCTCCTATCGTAGGGTTTCGCCACGGAACGGGACAGCCCCATGCTCGCACGCAGACTTGCCCTTGCGATCGCCCTGGTCGCCGGCCTGATTGGCTCGCAAGGGCCGGAATTCGCGCAGCAATACCGCCAACGGGCCGGCGGCGCGCTCGACGAGCTGAAAAGGATCGTGGCCGAGTTCGAGGCGGAGGTTGCGGCCGAGCGGTTGGCGCCGTCCGAGGGCGTCAGGCGCCTCGAAGCCGACGGCGATCCGCTCGCCCGGCGCCGCGGGGAGGCCATGGAGCGGACGATCGCGCGCGAGGGCCGGCTCGAGCGGCAGCTCGAGGCGATGGCCTCGGCCGGCCCGCTGAAGCGCCTCGCCGTGATGGTCGAGGACTTCGATCCGCAGATCGCGCGTCGCACGCTCGATTCCTATGAGCCGGCGGCGCCCCTGACGTTCGAGGCCCTGACAGCCGCGGGCGTCGGCGGCGTTCTGGGCTGGACGGCGACGCACCTGATCGCCTGGCCGCTCCGCCGCCGGCCGCGCCTTCGGACCCAGGTCGGGCGCTCCGCCTGACCGCCGAGCGTCGTTGGCGGCGGCTCAGGCCCAGTGCCGCAGCGCCCAGATCGCCGCGATGCCGAACGCCATGGTCACAGGAACGCTGCGGGCGACGGCGGCGACGGCGAGGGCCAGCGCCCCGGCCGCCCATTCCCGCCAGCCGCCGGTCAGCATGGAGACCGCGACCAGCGACACGATCAGGCACCCCGGCAGGGCGTTCAGCGCCCGCGCTGTCGCGCCGCGGGTGGGAATCGCCTGGCCGAGCCGCGCCCCGGCGAAGCGGATCGCAAAAGTCCCCGCGGCGAGCGCGCCGATCAGCGTCCAGCCGTCATCCATCGCTTCGCGCTCCGGCGACGGCGGCGCCAAGGAGGCCGTCCGCGCGCGAACGGGTCAAGCTACGTGCGCCGACGAGAACCGGACTTCCACCAATGCCGACCGCCTGGCGGCACTGCTCGTGCCGCTTGGCGCGATCGCCTTCGCCCTGCCCTCGCTGCATGCACGCAACCATCGTCGGACGCGCGGCCTCTCGGCACGCTCCGACGATCTGTTCGTGGGTCGCCGCGGAAGCGGGGCCGACCAGGTTGAAAAGGACCATTAAGCCTGCCCAATGGCAGATCATTTCGCCCCAAATCGAACGCTTGCGCATGGCCACTCTCCCCGCTGTCGTGGGCGCGCCGGCAGGGGCAACTCTAACGAGCGAGAATGACCGCCGCCAATACTGGCCATCTGAAAACGCGCTGTGGGCCTGGATTGCTGCGCCGGGACGTTCCGCGCGGGCGCGACAGGCGAACAGCCGGTATCCGTCCCTTGCGCGGGATTCTCACTCGGGGACGAAGTGTTCGCCTCTTTGATTCCGAGCGCGGGCAGGAGACCTGGTTCGGAACCGCGATCTGGGCCGATTTGGACGTTAACCCAATCCATATAAGGCACTGATAGTTTTAACTTTATTTGCTACTGTTCTTTTTTTGTTCTTGACATGAGACGGCTGGCCTCGCTATAGTTAAACGGATGAATACGCTCTCGGATCAGGCGACATTGCAGACGACGCGCCCGTGATCCGCCCTCCCATGCGAAGGAAACGCGCCAATGGCCGACGACCCCGAGCCCTCTTCCAAACGCGCCGATGCGCGAAAGGCCGCGCAAGATCGGCGGGTGGCGAAGGCAGCCCTGTCCGAGAGCGCCTTCAACGCGCTCACAAGCGGCTGGAGCGTCCAGCAGATCGCCGACGCCCGGAAGCTGAGCGTGCGGACCGTCCAACGCGAGATCGACCGAGCAATCGCGGAACGTCGGCTCGATGCGCCCGATCGCTTCGTTCATCTCCAGGTCGCGCGCCTCACCAAGGCGCTGCGCGTGGCCGACAATCGGCTCGACCGGGGCGAATTGGCGGCGATCGCGCCACTCCTGAGGGTCGTCGCCGCCCTGGACCGGTATCATCGGCCCAATGATCGAACCGATCCGGTCCGTTCGGCGCCCGCGGATATGGACCTGCCCGCGCCTGCGCTGGCGTTGACCCATGCGGCCTCGCAAAGCGACCCCGTCGACGCGACAAATTTTGGCGCCTAACAGTTTGATTTCGCCCCGTCGGCGCCAAGCCTGCACCGAGCCTCTGCAGGGCGTGGTTGTAGCCCGACGACCGGCTGCGCCCCGGCGGGGTCGGCGACCCCGCCCGACATGCGTCCCCTACCCCTCGAACCGGTTGGTCTTCAGAAACCTTTGGGCGGCCTGCGGCTGGCCTCGTCGCGATTTTTGGTCCGCTCCTTGAGCTCGGGCATGGCGACAGTGAAGGCGCGGCCGGTAAAGTGAGCTGGATTTTCGAAAGCTGATCTGACCAGCCTGACCGCCGCGCCATGGCGACGGGTGGCCCCGCGGTACCATCGCCAGAGCGGCCAATGCCGCGGCCGCATTCGCATTCTGCGCATCTGCCCTCTTGATCAATGTCGATTGACACTTATAGTGTCAATTTATATTGACGCTGAATCGGCCCCGCCTGGCTTCGCAGTCGCTCGACGCGCGCCCCCGGGCCGTCGTGATCGGCAGCGGGTTCGGCGGCCTTGCCGCGGCCGTACGCCTCGGCGCGCGAGGCTACCGCGTCACCATTCTCGAAAAGCTCGATCGTCCCGGCGGCCGGGCAGCGGTGTTTCGCCAGGACGGGTTCACCTTTGACGCCGGGCCGACGATCGTCACCGCGCCGTTCCTGTTCGAGGAACTCTGGACCCTGTGCGGTCGAAGGCTGGCCGACGACATCGACCTTCGCCCCATGTCGCCATTTTATCAAATCCGCTTCCACAGCGGCGAGGTCTTCAACGCCGACCAGGACGAAGCGGCAATGCGAGCCGAGGTCGCCCGGTTCAGTCCGGGCGATGTCGATGGATTTGAGCGTTTCATGCGGCGGAGCGAAGAGATCCGTCGCATCGGATTCGAACAACTCGGCGACGAGCCCTTCAGTTCGATCTTCGACATGGCGCGCATCGCCGGAGATCTCGCGCGGCTCGAGGGGTACCGGAGCGTCTACAGCCTTGTGTCGAAGTACTTTCGCGACGAGCGCCTGCGCGCGGCATTCAGCTTTCACCCGCTGCTGATCGGCGGCAATCCGTTCCGCGCCAGCGCCATCTACTGCATGATCTCCTCGCTCGAAAAGCAATGGGGCGTTCATTTCGCCATGGGCGGAACCGGCGCCCTGGTCGCCGGGCTTGTCGATCTCATCGAGTTGCAGGGCGGCGAGATCCGGTGCGGCGAGGAAGTCGAATCGATTGTCGTCGAGGACCGCGCAGCGACTGGCGTGAAACTGGCGTCGGGGGGCTCCGTCCCGGCGAGCATTGTCGTGTCCAACGCCGATTCGGCCTGGACCTACCGGCGCCTCGTTCCGAGCACAGTACGCAAACGCTGGACGGACCGGAAGATCGACAAGGCGCGCTATTCGATGGGACTGTTCGTCTGGTATTTCGGCGTCAATCGAAGGTACGATGACGTCGCGCATCACACGATTCTGCTCGGCCCGCGGTATCGGGAACTGATTCGAGACATTTTCGACGCGAAGCGTCTCGCTCCGGATTTCAGCCTCTATCTGCATCGCCCGACCGCGACCGATCCCTCGCTGGCGCCCAAGGGATGCGACACGTTCTATGCACTGTCGCCGGTGCCCAACCTGGCCGGCGGTCAGGACTGGCGCGTCGAGGCCGAGCCCTATCGCCAGGCCATTGCAAGGGCGCTCGAGGCGACACTGCTCCCCGGACTGACCGGCGCGCTCGCGACATCGCGCGTGGCGACGCCGCTCGATTTCCAGGACGGGCTCAACTCGTTCCGCGGCGCGGGCTTCTCGCTCGAGCCCACGCTGATGCAGAGCGCCTGGTTCCGCCCACACAATGCGAGCGAGGACGTCCGCAACCTCTTCCTCGTCGGGGCCGGCACCCACCCGGGCGCCGGTCTGCCAGGCGTGCTCTCCTCCGCGCGGGTTCTGGACAAGATCGTGCCCCATGCCTCTGTTTTCGCCTGACCCGCCGCTGGCCAGCGGCCAGGACTACGACGCCTGCCGGGCGGCCATTCGCCAAGGGTCCCGCTCGTTTTATGCGGCGTCCCGTCTGCTTCCGCCGTCCGTTCGCCATCCCGCCTTCGGACTCTATGCGTTCTGCCGCATGTCGGATGATGCGATCGACTGCGGCGACAATCCGGAGCTTGCGCGCGATCACCTGCGCGAACGACTTGCCCGCGCAAGTGTCGGTCAGCCTCTGGCCTTCCCGGCAGACCGGGCGATGGCCGATCTCATGCGCAGGTTCGCCATTCCGCGTTCCGTCCCCGAAGCGCTGCTCGAAGGGCTCGCATGGGACGCCGAAGGTCGCGTCTATGATACGCTCGATGCGCTGACCGAGTACGCCATGCGCGTCGCCGGCACGGTCGGCGTCATGATGACCTTGCTGATGGGCGTGCGTACGCCCCAAGCGCTCGCCCGCGCCTGCGACCTCGGGGTCGCAATGCAGCTGACGAACATCGCCCGCGACGTCGGCGAGGACGCGCGGCTGGGCCGACTCTATTTGCCGAGACAGTGGTTGCGGGAGGCCGGCGTCGACGCGGGGGCGCTCATCGCAGCGCCGACGGCGGATCAAGGCGTTCGGTCCGTCGTCGCGCGGGTCATCGCCGCCGCCCGGCCGCTCTATATCCGGGCGCAAAGCGGAATCGCCGCGCTGCCGCCCGCGTGCCGCCCCGCTGTACTCGCCGCCGCCTTGATCTACGCGGAGATCGGCGTCGAAGTCGAGCGCAACGCGCATGATTCCGTCACGCAACGGGCTCGCGTGTCGGGCCTACGCAAGGCGCAACTCCTCGCCCGGGCGGCGGCGGCGGCGCCGTTCCTGGTCGCCGAGGAGCCCGTCCCCGCGCCCGCCTGCGCGCGCCCGCTGATCGAGGCCGTCGAGCGAAGATCCGTCGAGCCGAGGCGCGCAATCCGCCCGATCGTCGATGCGCGCCAGTCCTTCCTCGGCGTGCTCGGGACGCTCGAGCGCCTGGAGCGCGCGGAGCGCTGCGGGGATTGACGTATGGACCAGGACTATTTCGGCATCGTCGAGATGGCGTTCTCGTTCGGCGTCGTTCTCGCGATCGGATTCTGGCAACTCCATTCAGTCACGAAGGCGAAGAAAAAACGCGCGGGGCGTGCTCGCGCCGACCGCGACAAGCGATAACACCCGCGACGCCTGCCCGTCTTTCTCAACGAGGAGACGCGAGATGGCGCGGGCTCCGTCGCCAGCGCATCCGGAACGGCAGCATCAGGCGTACGGCGGGATTGGAAAAGCGGTCAAGCGAGAGCGCCTCATGCACGGACAACACCTGCTCGGCGAACAGTCGGTGCGAGATTGTGCTTCGCGCGTAAAACGGCGTGTCCTCGAGGACGCGAACGAAGGACGCCTTTCCGTCGTCAGCGCGCGTCGATTGAGCGAGGCGCCAGCGCGTGGTCGGCAGAGCCGCGCTCGGCGGGAGGGGCCGCTCCTCAACGCCGCCCCGTCGATCGGAATGCAGTCCCATCGACAGCGGCTCCTCCCGGCGCCGACCAGCTTCATAGAGGATCGCTGAGCCGCCCGACGTCTGGGCGCGCGACCAGGTCCAATCCGAGAAGGCCCGCTCGATCGGTTCATCGCCGCGGTTATGGTCGAAATAGCCGATGCCGTGCCAATGCAAGGAGGGCCTGTCCAAGTCGACGGCGACACGGGCCTGCGGCGCGATCGGTCGCCACAGGTGCCGCCCCTGCAACTCGAGAACGAAGGGCCGGAGATTGATCGATTCGCTCCGGACCTCGACGCGCCCGCGAATGCTCAAGGGTAGCGGGGAACCGCGCTCGTCGATGTCGATCGTGAGTCGCTCGCCGTTCCAGAGGAGACTGCTGCGGCCGATGACGAGCCAATCGCGGTCGCGCGTCACGGCGGCGCGGTCCCTCTCCGTCATTGCCCAGCGGGAGCTGCGCGGACCGTAGAGCGCGACATTGACGGCGCAATGGTCGAGTGGATCGGCGCGCCCCTTCCAGGCGTAGTAGGGCGAGAAGACGCTTCCGACGAAGGCGATGATCGTCAGGCCGTGCTTCTGGTCGTCGCTGATCGCGTCGAGATACCACCAAGCGTAGCCCCCGGCCACGACCGCCTGATCGAACGAAGGTCCGCCATCGCCTGGTTCGCCGCCAAGCGCCCCGACAACGCCGCCATCGGCGCCCCAGGCCCCGGATGCACGCTGCCGCCCGCAAGGTAAAGCCCGGGAAGCCGTGTCTTCGACCCACCCCGCAGGAACGACGCCCTCCAGCCGTGCGTCGCCCTGCCGTAGAGCGCTCCCTGGCTCGACGGATAGAGGCGCGCAAAGTCTGACGGCGTGGTACGGCACATCGCGGCCCGATCCCACGAGATCCGCAAGCCGCACCTCTCGAGGAGTCGGAACGTCGCTTGCTCGCATGTCTGTAACTCCGCCTTGGAAAGGGCGCCCTCGTCATCGTTCGCCGGCGCGTTGACGAGGAGGAAGACCCGCTCTGTCGCACGTGAGCGGTCTGCGGTTTCGGAATCGTCGCGGTCCTGAGCGCAAAGATATACGGTCGGCGCCCGCGGCAATTCACCGCGTCCGAAGATGTCGGAGAATTCCTCGGGATAGTCGCGCGAGAAGAAGACGTTGTGACGGAGCAACGGAAAGCCATCGGTCCGCGCCGGCATGGCCCAGGTGAGGGCTGACAGCGACCTTTCGCCTGCGGGCGCGACCATGACCGCACGCTCGGCCTCCGGGCCGAGACCGCCGTCCGCGAGCGCCGAAACGTCCCCGTTCCACACGACAGCGTCCGCGGGCATTTGCTCACCGGAATCGGTGACGACGCTCGCAACGCGGCCGTTTGCCACAAGAATCCGCGCCGCCCGCTGTCCGAAGCGAAATTCGGCGCCCCGCGATCGGGCAAGGCCGCAGATCGCTTCGGCAAGGCGCGCCATGCCGCCCTGGACGAGCCAGACGCCTTCACGCTCGACATGCGAAATGAGCATCAGCGTCGCCGGCACGAGGAACGGCGACGAGCCGCAATAGGTCGCGTACCGGCCAAACAGCTGACGCAGACGCGGATCGGCAAAATAGTCCTCGAGCGCACGCCATAAAGTCGTGAATGGCGAAGGAAATATCAGGTCGGGTAGTCGCGTGAGGCCCAGGCGCGCCGCGAGCCCGACCGGCCCCCCCGCGGGCCGCAGATGAAGGGGTCGCGAAGCGTCTCGTAAATGGATTGGGCGCGCGCGCAGAATCGCCGGTAACCCTCCGCCTCGCCGGCCCCGGCGAACACGCCGATCGCGTTGGCGCTGCGTTCAATGTCGGAGAAAAGGTCCAGCCGCGCCCCGTTCCCCCAGGCGTGCCGCGCAAGCCTGTCGGTGCGCGTGAGGCCAACGGCGTCAGAAAGGGCGGCGCCAGCCTCTTCGAAGAGTTGTTCGAACACCCACCGCATCGTGAGGACGGTGGGTCCGACGTCGATGGCCTTCCCCCCGGCCTCGACCTCCCGCATCTTCCCGCCGGGACGAAGGGCGCTTTCGAGCACGGTGACCCGCGCGCCACGCGCGGCAAGCAATGCGGCTGCGGCAAGCCCGCCCATTCCAGCGCCAACGATGACAATTCTCGGGTCCAAGCGATACCGGCCTCCATCCGAAGAGGATTGATCGGACGAAAGAGATGTGTCACTCATACTTGACATTTTGCATGTCACTGCAATGAGACACATGGGAGCGGCGATGCATCCGTCGGATCGGATAGAGCGAACTCTGGAGCGCGCGATCGATTTGGCTCAAGGGTCGGGAGCGCCGCCGCTGCTGGCCTCGGCCTTGCGTTACGCCGTCTTCCCGGTAGGCCACCGGATCCGGCCCCAGCTTTGCCTGGCGGTTGCACGGGCCTGCGGCGACGCGGATCCGCGCGCGGCCGACGCCGGGGCCGCCGCTATCGAATTGCTTCACTGCGCCTCCCTCGTGCATGATGACCTGCCCTGTTTCGACGACGCCGCCACGCGGCGCGGTAAACCCTCGGTTCACGCCCGGTTTGGCGCGCCGATCGCCGTTCTGACAGGAGACGCTCTCATCGTCATGGCATTCGAAACATTGGCGCGCGAGGTCGCGGCGACCCCGTCGCGGCTCGCCATGCTCGTCTCGATCGTCGCTGCCGCCGTCGGAGCGCCGAGAGGCATTGTCGCCGGCCTTGTGAAGCCGCTGTCCCGCTCGCTGATTATCAGAAGGCGAAGACAGGCGCGCTGTTCGTCGGCTCGACCCAGGCCGGCGCCGCGGCGGCGGGCGTGGAAGCCGAGCCGTGGCGCGAGCTCGGCGAAAAGCTCGGGGAAGCCTATCAAGTCGCCGACGATTTGCGCGACGTGCTGTGCGACGCGGACGAACTCGGCAAGCCGATCGGCCGGGATGCGGTCCGCTTCCGGCCGAACGCCGCGGCGCAGCTCGGGATCGTCGGCGCAAAGGCGCATCTCGAGGACCTCGTCAAAGCCGCGGTCGAACTCCATTCCGGCCTGCCCGGGCGGCTCGGACCTCCGCAGTCTCATCAAGGCGCAAACGGCTCAGTTCTTTCCCAAGCAGCTGGCCCTCGTCGCGGCGTGAAGCTTGTGCCACGGACCGCCGCAACCACGTCGGCGGGGAAGGCGCTCGGTTTCTCCTTCAGCGAACGCCTGAGCGAGTGGCGAAATCGGCTGATCGCCGATCCCCGTTTCCAGCGCTGGGCGGCTCGGTCACCACTGACTCGGAGGGTGGCGCAACGCCGCGCCCGCGCGCTATTCGACCTCTGCGCGGGGTTCGTCTATTCGCAGATTTTGCGAGCCTGCATACAGCTCGACGTCCTCTCATTGTTGCGCGAAGGCCCTCGCGAGACGGTCTGGCTCGCCTCGCGGATGGATCTGACGGCGCCGGCCGCGCGCCGCCTGCTCCTGGCCGCGACGTCCCTGCGCCTTTTGCGCGCCCTGCCAGGCGACCGCTTCGCCCTCGACGAACTTGGGCGCAGCGATCAACGGCAACCCCGGCGTAGCGGCTTTGGTCGCTCATCACGATCTCCTTTACACCGATCTCGCAGACCCGGTGAGACTGCTGCGTGGCGAGGTCGAAACCCGCCTCCTCGCGCTTCTGGCCCTACGCCGCCAACCGTCCAGACGACCCCCCGGGCGCCGCTGGACGGCCCGCGAGGGAAAGCGCGGAATTCGCCGCGTACAGCGATCTCATGTCGCATACGCAGGCGCTCGTCGCGGAAGAGGTGGCGCGCGCCTATCCGTTCCATAGGCGCCGATGCCTGATGGACGTCGGAGGTGGTGACGGCGTTTTCATCGCGACAGTCGCGAAATACGCTCCGCGGCTCGCCTTCAAGCTGTTCGACCTGCCCCAGGTCGCCGCACGGGCCCACGTGTCTCGGACTGTCCGAACGATCGAGGCGATCGGCGGCGACATGCTGAGCGACGCCCTTCCGCGAGGCGCCGACGTCATCTCCCTCGTTCGGGTGCTGCTCGACCACGACGACGAATCGGCCGCCATCATTCTCGCCGCGGTCCATGACGCCTTACCGCGCGAAGGCGTCGTCGTCGTCGCCGAACCGATGGCCGGCGAGCCCGGCGCCGAAGCCGTGGGAGACGCCTATTTTGGCTTTTACCTGTTCGCCATGGGGCGCGGCCGCCCCCGGACTTTCGAGGAATCTGTCAATCTGTTGAATCAAGCCGGCTTTGCTCGCGTGCGTCGCCTGAAGACGCGCAATCCCGTCCGGACAAGCGCGATTTGTGCGGTCCCGAGTGTAAATTTCACTTGACGAATTTTGATGTCGTCTTATAGTGACATTCCAGAAGAGGCCTCGCAATTCGCGGGAGTAGGCCGGCCAATGTTGAGTTCCCTCGCCGTCGTCCTGGAGCAGCCGCAGCACATCGCGCTGTCGAGACTGCCGCTCGACGCGCCAGCGGCTCAGGACGTCGTCATCGAAACGGAATGGAGCGGCGTCAGCACCGGCACGGAGCGATTGCTGTTCGACGGACGCATGCCATCGTTTCCGGGCATGGGGTACCCATTGGTGCTGGGCTACGAGACCGTCGGAACGGTGATCGAAGCCGGCCCGGACGCGGGCGTGGAGGTCGGCGCGCACGTTTTCGTTCCTGGCGCCCGCCGCTTCGGCTCGGTCCGCGGACTGCACGGCGGCGCAGCCTCCCATTTGGTGACTCCGGCCTCGCGTGTCGTGCCGGTTTCCGCTTTGCTCGGCGAAAAGGCCGTGCTGTTCGCCCTTGCCGCGACTGCCCTCCACGCCCTGAAAGGGACGGATCTCGATGATGGCGCCTTGATCGTCGGCCACGGCGTCCTCGGTCGCCTTCTCGCGCGCCTGGCCGCGGTTCTGGGCAAGAAGCCACCCGTCGTCTGGGAGCGCAACAGTGCGCGCGGGCGCCGGCGCCGTCGGCTACGCCGTCTGTCCTCCGAACGAAGACAGGCGCGCCGACTATCGCGCCATCTTCGACGTCAGCGGCGACGCGACGATCCTCGACACGCTAATGCAGCGCCTCGCGCCGGGAGGCGAGATCGTGCTTGCAGGCTTCTACGATCGCCTGAGCTTCAGTTTTCCTCCCGCTTTCATGAGCGAGGCGCGGATCCGCGTCGCGGCGATCTGGCGCGACGGCGACCTCGCAGAAACGGCGCGGCTCGTCGAGTCCGGGCGCCTCTCCCTCGACGGGCTCATCACCCATCGCCGCCCGGCGAGCGAGGCCCAGGCCGCCTATCCCACGGCGTTCGACGACCCGACGTGCCTCAAGATGGTTCTGGACTGGAGGACGCGCTCGTGAGTGTCACTTGACGTCCTGACGAAGCCCCGCCCCGCCAGCCCGCAGACGCCTCTTCTGCGCGCCGAGGCAGCGGTCGAGCCTGACCCGGTCCCCACCGGGGCGACAAAGACCACCCAGATCATCGCCATTTATGGCAAGGGGGGCATCGGCAAGAGCTTCACGCTCGCCAACCTCTCCTACATGATGGCCCAGCGGGGCAAGAAAGTCCTGCTGATCGGCTGCGATCCCAAGAGCGACACGACGTCGCTGCTGTTCGGCGGACGCGCGTGCCCGACGATCATCGAGACCTCCACGAAGAAGAAGCTTGCGGGCGACCAGGTCGCAATCGGCGACGTGTGCTTCAAGCGCGAGGGCGTGTTTGCAATGGAGCTCGGCGGCCCCGAGGTCGGCCGCGGCTGCGGCGGACGCGGCATCATTCACGGCTTCGAGCTCCTGGAGAAGCTCGGCTTCCATGAATGAGGGTTCGACTTCGTCCTGCTCGACTTTCTCGGAGACGTGGTGTGCGGTGGTTTCGGCCTGCCGATCGCGCGCGACATGTGCCAGAAAGTGATCGTCGTCGGATCGAACGATCTGCAGTCCCTCTACGTCGCCAACAACGTCTGCTCGGCCGTCGAATACTTCCGCAAGCTTGGCGGCAACGTCGGCGTCGGCGGCCTCGTGATCAACAAGGACGATGGAACCGGGGAAGCGCAGGCCTTTGCAGCGGCAGTCGGAATCCCGGTCCTCGCCTCGATTCCGGCGGACGAGGACATTCGCCGCAAGAGTGCGAATTACGAAATCATAGGCCGGCCCGAGACCCGCTGGGCGCCTTTGTTCGACGTGCTGGCGAGAAATGTCGCGCAGGCCGAGCCGAACCGTCCGAAGCCTCTCACCCAGGATCAGTTGCTCGGCCTCTTCAAAGGAGAGGCTGTGGGACGCGGCTACGTCCTGGAGCCGGCGACGATGGAAGACATGTGCGGCGTGGCGCTGAAGCCGAAACCTTCGCTCGAAGTCATCTACGACACGGTGTGAAGGACCATGACCGAGATCGCCCCATTCAAGGGTTCCAGCGGAACGCCGATCGATGCGGCCGCGCTCGAAACTGCTGCTCCGGGCGTCGCCGGAGCGCTCGCCGGAGCGTCGGCTGCGGGGGGTGTCACTCTGGCAAGGATGTCTTGCGTGAGGCCGCCAAAGCCGCGGGCGCGAGCGAGACGCTCGAGCGCTACGCCCGCGACTATCCTGTCGGCCCGCATGATCAACCCCAGAGCATGTGTCCGGCCTTCGGCGCGCTTCGCGTCGGGCTGCGCATGCGACGCACCGCGAGCGTCCTCTGCGGCTCTGCCTGCTGCGTCTATGGACTGACGTTCACCTCTCATTTCTACGGCGCGAAACGCTCCGTCGGCTACGTGCCGTTCAATTCCGAGACTCTAGTATAGCAATTCCTTGAAACTTCACGCTCGCGGCTGGGCCATCGCGTTCGAATTGTTGGAGTTCCATTGGCAAGATATGATTCGAATTTCGAAATCGATGAACTAGTCACCGGCAGGCTTTTCGAGGACTTGCGCGATGCGGTGTTCAAGCTGGCCGATCCGGAGAAATACGACGCGATCGTCGTGATCAACCTCTGCGTTCCGACGGCCTCGGGCGTCCCGCTTCGGCTCCTGCCGAAAGAGGTCGAAGGCGTCCGGATCATCGGCATTGACGTTCCGGGCTTTGGCGCCCACGCATGCGGAGGCAAAGGACGTCCTGTCGGGTGCGATGCTCAATTTCGCCCGCCACGAGGCCGAGCAAGGACCGGTTCAGGCGCCGCGCGTGAAGCGCGCAGAGAGGCCGACCGTGACCCTGCTGGGAGAAATGTTCCCGGCCGATCCGGTGCAGATCGGCTCGATGCTCGAGTTGATGGGCCTTGCCGCCGGGCCGGTCGTGCCGACCCGCGAATGGCGCGAACTTTACGGCGCGCTCGACTGCGCGGCGGTGGCGGCGATCCATCCATTCTACGCTGCCTGCGTGCGCGAGTTTGAGCTCGCCGGACGGCCGATCCTCGGATCGGCCCCGGTCGGTCTAGAAGGAACCGAGGCATGGCTCGAGGCGATCGGCGAGGCTTGTGGGGTCACGCGCGATGTGGTCGGGGCGGCCAAAACCGGCTTCTCCCGGCGATCGCGGCGGCCCTGGCGAAGACCCCTATCAAGGGCCGGATCACGCTTTCCGGTTACGAGGGCTCGGAGCTTCTCGTTGCCCGTCTCCTGGTCGAAAGCGGCACCGACGTTCGCTATGTCGGCACGGCCTGTCCCCGCACGAAGCTATCCGAGGCAGATGCCACCTGGCTTCAGGCGAAAGGCATCCACGTCCAATTCCGGGCTTCCCTGCAGCAGGACCTGGCGGCGCTCGCCGAATACCAGCCCGACCTTGCGATCGGCATGACCTGTAGTGCAGAAAGCCAAGGAACAGGCAGTTCCCGCTCTCTATTTCACCAATCTGATCTCCGCGCGGCAGTTGATGGGCGTCGCTGGAGCGGGCTCGCTGGCGACCGTCGTGAACGCCGCCCTTGCCGGCAGGGGTCGCTTCGCCGAGATGCGCGCCTTCTTTGAAGGGGTCGGCTTGGACGACGCCGCCGGCGTCTGGGACGACACGCCGCGCGCGCGCACCGAGTTCAAGGCCAGGCGTCGAGCGGCTCAAACGAAGCCCATCGTGGAGATGGGCGCATGCTAGTCATTGACCACGACCGCGCCGGAGGCTACTGGGGCGCCGTCTACGTCTTCACGGCGATCAAGGGGCTTCAGGTCGTCATTGACGGGCCGGTCGGCTGCGAGAACCTGCCGGTTACGGCGGTCCTGCATTACACCGACGCCCTGCCGCCGCACGAACTGCCGATCGTCGTCACCGGCCTCTCGGAAGAGGAACTCGGGAGGCACGGCACCGAAGGCGCGATGAAGCGCGCCCACGCCACACTCGATCCCGACCTGCCGAGCGTGGTGGTGACCGGATCCATCGCCGAAATGATCGGCGGCGGCGTGACACCAGAAGGCACGAACCTCCAGCGCTTCCTCCCGCGAACGATCGACGAGGATCAGTGGCAGAGCGCGGACAGGGCCATGGCGTGGCTCTGGAGCGAGTTCGGCCCCAGGAAGGGCCGCGCCGCCAAGCAGAAGCCGCGTGCGCCTGGTGCAAAGCCGCGCGTCAATATCGTCGGCCCGGCCTACGGCATGTTCAACATGCCGTCCGACCTGGCCGAAGTTCGGCGGCTGATCGAGGGCGTCGGGGCCGAGGTGAACCTCGTCTTTCCCCTGGGGAGTCACGTCGAGGACGTTCCGAAGCTCGCGGAGGCCGACGCGAATGTCTGCCTCTACCGGGAGTTCGGCAGGCTCCTGTGTGAGGCGCTCGACCGGCCTTATCTTCAGGCCCCAATCGGACTGCACAGCACGACAAAGTTCCTCAGGAGCCTCGGAACGCTGGTGGGACTCGATCCGGAGCCCTTCATCGAGCGCGAGAAGCACACGACAATCAAGCCGGTCTGGGACCTCTGGCGATCGGTCACGCAGGACTTCTTCGGCACCGCGGCCTTCGCCATCGTCGCCAACGAGACCTATGCGCGCGGCGTGCGGCATTTCCTGGAAGACGAGATGGGATTGCCCTGCCAGTTCGCGGTCGGCCGCCGGCCTGGCGAGAAGCCGGACAACGAAAACGTCCGGGAGCTGATCCGAAGCAAGCCGCCAATCGTGATGTTCGGCAGCTACAACGAGCGCCTTTATCTCGCCGAATGCGGCGTGCGCGCGATGTTCATCCCGGCGTCGTTCCCGGGCGCGATCGTGCGACGCCACACGGGGACGCCCTTCATGGGCTACTCGGGCGCGACCTACATCGTGCAGGAAGTCTGCAACGCCCTGTTTGACGCCCTGTTCAATATCCTCCCGCTCGGAGTCGCCCTCGACAAGGTCGACCCGACGCCGGCCCGGCTGCGTCGCGAGCTCGCGTGGGACGCGGATGCAATGGCGCGATTCGACGCGATCGTCGAGACGAACCCTGTGCTCGTCCGCATTTCTGCCGCCAAGCGTCTTCGCGATCTCGCTGAGCACGAAGCGAGACGGGCCGGAGAGGATCGGGTGAGCACGGCGCGCGTCGCCCAGGCGCATGGGGCGATGACGGAAGGAACTCGTGGCGTGAGTGCGGTCGGCAGACGCTTGGAGCGTCGAACCGAGCGCGCACGCCTGGAAGATCGAGGAGGTCGGTTATGCAGATCGCATTGAACACGAGCCCGGCGCATCGCCATGAGGGGGTGGACGGCCGAATGATCTATTGCGCTCTGTTGCCCCTCTTTGTTCTGGCGGAAGGCGGCCGCCGTCTGGTCGCCGGCCTCAGGCACGAGGACGAAAACCCGACGCGCGGAGCCTTGCTTGCCGAAGCGCAGTCCCAAGCGTCGGTCGCCGCATCATACGCGCTGATGGCCAGATCGATGTTGCACTCATCCGAGCGGCGCCACTGCCCGGAACGCCTGTCGTGACGGAGAGTCTCGACAATCTCGCCGCGTAGGGCGTGCGCGGTATCTCAAACGGAGGTCAAGATATGGCCACTAACGATGACAGATCGTCTCTGTCGGTGAAGCGGAGGCGCAGGAGTTCCATTCCCTGTTCGTCACCAGCTTCATCATCTTCACGGTGATCGCCATCGTCGCGCACATTCTTGTGTGGATGTGGCGGCCGTGGATCCCCGGCCCCAAGGGCTACGCATTGCTCGATGGCGCCGTCAGCACGGTCCACAGCGCTTTGTCGCTGCTGAGCTAGGGAGGAACACGCATGTACCGGGTATGGCTGCTGTTCGATCCCCGAAGGGCGCTCATCGGGGTGTTCGCGTTTCTGCTCGTGCTGGCGCTCGTCGGTCCCGTCGCGACTTGTGTTGGAATTGATCTGGCGCGTCTTCGGGCGACATGAAGTTATCCAATCATGCGGCGAGGTCAATGATCTGATCGACGGGTTTCTCGGCGAGGGTCTGCCATCCGTCGACCTTGCGCATGGTGATCTGACCCGAGGCGGCAGCGCCCAGAACAGCATGGCGGCGGTCTCGGCGCAGGGCAGCACGGTCTGGGTCTTGATCCGGCGCTTGAACTCCTCGTGCAGTCGCTCGATCGCGTTCGAGGTTCGGATCGACTTCCATTGGCTCGGCGGGAACCGCGTGAAGGTGAAGAGCTTGTCGCCGGCTTCCTCCAGGCTGTCGGCGACGGCGCGGCATTTGAGGCGCCATTTGCGGATGAACGCCTTGCGCTGGGTCTCGACCTCGCCGCGCGTTGCGGCGTAGATCATGTCGCGGTAGTCGTTCGAGATTTCCTCGTGCAGGCGCTCGCGCATGGGCGAGGAGATTGCGATGCTTGTGCACGGTGCAGCGTTGGACAGCCATGTCGGGCCACAGCGCCGACAGCGCCCTTTCGAGGCCCGGCGCGCCGTCGATCACGACCAGCTCCGGCGTTGGCAATCCGCGCCGGACCAGATCGTCGAGCAGCGCGCGCCAGGCGGCCTCGCTCTCACCGCCCATGCTCTTGATCGCGAGCAGCATCTTCTGGCCGTCGGCGCGTACGCCGAGCGCGACGAGCAACGAGATCGAGGTCGCCTTTTTGTCGAGCCGGACACGCGCGACCGTTCCGTCAAGGATCAATCGGACGATCGGCTCTTCGGCGAGCGAGCGCCCATTCCATGCGTCACCAGCTTCATCTTCTTCACGGTGATCGCCATCGTCCCGCACATTCTTGTGTGGATGTGGCGGCCGTGAATCCCCGGCCCCAAGGGCTACGCATTGCTCGATGGCGCCGTCAGCACGGTCCACAGCGCTTTGTCGCTGCTGAGCTAGGGAGGAACACGCATGTACCGGGTATGGCTGCTGTTCGATCCCCGAAGGGCGCTCATCGGGGTGTTCGCGTTTCTGCTCGTGCTGGCGCTCGTCATCCACTTCATTCTCCTCAGCACCGATCGCTTCAACTGGCTGGAGGGTCACGCCACCAAGACAGGCATGATCAATCAGACGACCCAATCGCTGTTGCTGACCGACATCGGATGACCGGAGGCTCCGAAAGGGGCTTCACCGGCGGGCGCGGACACCGCGCCCGCCGGCGACGGAACGGGACTTTCGAGCCGCAAGGAAAGCGAAAGCGCCCGTCTCGTCGAGCGGGTGAGCAGGCGCGGCGTTGGGCAAGACGTCCCTTGGACGAACTCGAAGACGCGTCAGCGCGTGCGAGGATCAGAGAAAGATGAGCGTGGGACGCAAGCGACCGAGTCGCGAAGTGCCTCAAATGCGTCAGGCGGTCCCTCACATGGCGCAGGCAATTTGAACACAAGCACGGAGAACGACCGTGGCGATGCTGAATTTTGAACGCAAATACCGAGTGGGGGGGGGCACCCTCGTCGGTGGCGATATGTTCGACTTCTGGGTCGGACCCTTCTACGTCGGCTTCTTCGGGGTGACGACGATCATCTTTGCCGCGGTCGGAACGGCGATGATCGTCTACGGGGCGGCGATCGGCCCAACCTGGAACATCTGGCGCATAAGCATCGCCCCTCCGGACATAAGTTACGGACTGGCGCTTGCCCCACTCAAGGCGGGGGGTCTCTGGCAGATCATCACGGTGTGCGCAATCGGCGCCTTCGTGTCCTGGGCGCTGCGCGAGGTCGAGATCTGCCGCAAGCTCGGCATGGGCCTGCACGTTCCCCTCGCTTTCAGCATGGCGATCTTCGCCTATGTCGCGCTCGTGGTGGTTCGGCCCATGCTCATGGGCGCGTGGGGCTATGGATTTCCCTACGGGATCCTGAGCCACCTCGATTGGGTGTCGAACACCGGCTATCAGTACCTCCACTTCCATTACAATCCTGCGCATATGCTCGCGGTGTCGTTCTTCTTCACGACAGCGCTGGCGCTCGCCATGCACGGAGCCCTGATCCTTTCGGCGGCCAATCCGCCGCCAGGAGACGCGGTTCGTCCGACCGAATACGAAGACAGCTTCTTCCGTGATGCGATCGGCTACTCGATCGGCACGCTGGGCATCCACCGGCTTGGTCTTTTCCCTGCGCTCTCCGCAGTCTTCTGGAGCGCAGTCTGTATCATCATCAGTGGTCCGTTCTGGACCCGCGGCTGGCCCGAGTGGTGGGATTGGTGGCTCAACCTCCCGATCTGGCGCTAGCGGAAGAGGAGACGTTCTCGTGTCCACTTATCAAAAACATCTTCACTCAGGTTCAGGTTCGGCCTGCCGAACCGGAAATGGGCGTCGCCTCCTCTCGCATCGAGAGATTGGGTCCGGGCGCGTTCGTGTATCTGCTCGGCTTCATCGGCAACGCCCAGATCGGTCCGATCTACCTTGGCTACCTCGGCATGCTGTCGCTCATCTTCGGATTTGCGGCGTTCGAGATCATCGGCCTCAACATGTGGGCCTCCGTCCACTGGAGCCCGATCGAGTTCGTACGCCAGCTCCCCTGGCTTGCGCTCGAGCCTCCAAAACCGGAGTACGGCCTGCGTATCCCGCCGCTCAACGAGGGCGGCTGGTGGCTGATGGCCGGCCTGTTCCTGACGACGTCGATCTTGCTGTGGTGGGCGCGCATGTACCGGCGCGCCCGAGAGCTGGGGCTAGGCACGCACACCGCCTGGGCCTTCGCATCGGCGATCTGGCTCTATCTCGTGCTCGGATTCATTCGGCCGCTGTTGATGGGACACTGGAGCGAAGCTGTTCCCTTCGGCATCTTCCCACATCTAGACTGGACTGCCGCGTTTTCGATTCGCTACGGCAACCTGTTCTACAACCCCTTCCACATGCTCTCAATCGCGTTCCTGTACGGCCAGCAATTCTAAAAGTCGGCCGTGGCGAGGGTCCTATTCGATTTTTTGGGTTGTGAGGAGGTGGGGTGGGATTATGAAGGTGGCGAGGGCTTCGAGGAGATCGGACCAGGCGGGGAAGACCGCCAGGGTGGTCAGGGTTGCAAGATGAGCAAAGAAGCTCGTTCGCTTTTCCGCCGCCTCTCTCGCTTTTCGCCAGGGCGGTTCGAGAAGGTCGAGAACCGTATGCCAGGCGAAGGCGAGCAAGTTGAGCGCGGCGAGCGTCATGGCCAGATTGGTCTCGCCGTGCCCGAAATTGTGTTCAAGCTCGTAGCCGTTGTTTTTCAGGACGTTGAAACCTTCGTTCTCGATCTTCCACCTTGCGCGGCCGCAAGCGGCGATCTCGGCGACGTTGCTCTTGGCGACCGGCAGCGAGGTAACGAAGGCCATCTTGTATGTGACTGCGCCCTTGGCGTTGAGGCTGTCGAAGCCGATCCAGTTGACCAGCACGGCGTCCTTGCCGTCGCGCAGCGGAACCTTCTCGACGAACCGGTAGCGATGCGTCTGGCGCGTCTTGCCTTTGCGGACTTGGACCTCATGACGCGTGAGTTCGGCTCCATTGATGAAGTCGTAGAGCGCCTTGTGCGAGGTCTCCTTGCAGGTGAAGATGAAATCGTCGCCGTTGTCCGCGAGCCTCTCGACCACGCTCTGGCAGGCGAACAGATCGTCGCCCAGATACACCGGTCGCAGGGGCTTCAGGCGCGCGCCGTGCTGCATGAGCCAGCGTTTGACCGCGTTGCGCTCGCAGTCCTGCTTCTCGGCGCCGTCCTGTTTGACGATGAACTCCGGCGCGAGCGGGACCACCTTGGAATGTCCCGGCGCGACAACCGTCGCGCACAGCATGGAATGATAGCTTTCGACCTTGCCGTTGCTGCGCTTGCGCGTCTGGCAATGCGGGCAGGCGATCCTCTGGCTGCAAAAATACTCGGTCCCGTCGAGGGCCACGAGCGCTCGGCCGCCCAGCCGGCCGAAAGCCTCGCGCATCGCCGGTTCGAGCAGCAGACGCTCCGTGTCCTCGAAGCAGGGCGAAAGAAGAGCAGGATCCGCGCCGTCGAGCATGTCCCTGATATAATTGTCGGAAGGGATCTTCTCGATGCCAAAAAGGGTTTGGCAGTTCGACCGTCCCTGACCTTTCTCCAGCCTACGCTGAAAGGACAGAAAAGACGCGCTCTGCATGAAAAACATCGCGAAGGCCGACAGACCGAAATCCGCCATCGCAATATTGCCGCTCCGCCCCTTGCGAGGGTCCGGAAACGCCTTGCAAACCGCCTTCAGGCCAGACAAAAGCGACGCCAAGATCTCCATCCCCAGCGTAAATCATGTTTCCGCTGATTTGGGAATCCCCCAGCGAAAAAATCATCCCGACCCTCTTTTAGAATTGCTGCTGTACGGCTCGGCCCTGCTGTTCGCCATGCATGGCGCGACCATCCTCGCGGTCGGCCGGTATGGCGGCGAGCGCGAGGTCGAACAGATGCTTGACCGGGGCACGGCCGCCGAACGCGCCGCCTTGTTCTGGAGGTGGACCATGGGCTTCAACGCCACGATGGAATCGATCCATCGCTGGGCGTGGTGGTTCGCGGTGCTTGTTCCGTTCACCGGGGGCATCGGAATCCTGCTCACCGGGACAGTCGTCGACAATTGGTATCTTTGGGGCGTGCATCACGGACTTGCTCCTGCCTATCCGCAGATGTTCCCGCCGGTCGTCGACCCAGCATCGGGAGCCGTCCAATGAGGATCGCAGCCCTTTTCCTCGGTTCCATCGTGTTCGCTTTGCTGACGGTCGCGATGCTGTTCACCGCGGGTTGGTCACGGCCGCCGATTGTCGGCCAGCAAATTGGCTATCGCGGCCTGGCCATGGATCGGATCACCACGCCTGCGGCGGTTCAGCGTCTGAAACGCGCCAACGCCCTGCCGGATGCGATCCCCCCCGCGTCTCCGGAAGGTCCGCGCGCGGTCGACGTCTACAAGAACGTCCAGGTGCTGACCGATCTGAGCGTCGACCAGTTCAACACCCTGATGGCCGCGATCACCACCTGGGTCGCGCCAAAGGAGGGCTGCGCCTACTGCCACAACATCGACAAGATGGAAGACGACGGCATTTACGCCAAGACGGTCTCCCGCCGCATGCTGCAGATGACCCGCCACATCAACACCGACTGGAAGACGCACGTCCAGGCGACCGGCGTGGTCTGCTGGACGTGCCACCGGGGCCAACCGGTTCCGGCCAATGTCTGGTTCGAAAACTCCGGTTGGCCGCACGCCGGCGGCTTTACCGCAACCAATGACGGCATGGGCCACCCGGACAAGGCCAACGGTTCGACCGCCTTGTCGCAGGATCCCTATCCGCCTCTGCTGGAAAAGGCCGGCGTCATACGGGTTCAGGCGACAAAGGCCCTTCCGGCGGGAGTCGGCGCGTCGATCCAGTCGACCGAGCAGACCTATTCGCTGATGATGGCCATCTCGACTGCCCTCGGGGTCAATTGCACCTTCTGCCACAACACGCGGGAGTTTGGGCAATGGTCTGAGAGCACGCCGCAGCGGGTGACCGCTTGGCACGGGATTCAGATGGTCCGGAATCTCAACGATGCGTACCTCGATCCGCTGAAGGATGTCTATCCGGCGAACCGCCTTGGGCCGCTGGGCGACGCGCCAAAGGCGAACTGCGCAACCTGCCACCAGGGCGCGGGCAAGCCGCTACTTGGCGTAAGCCTTGCGAAGGACTATCCGGAGCTCGGTGGATCGGCGTCGCCCAAATAGGGCTCGCCGCTCCCTTCTTTGTCTAGCGCTTATCGGCTAAGACCTGAGCAACCAGCGGTTCTGGCGCCTGTCATAGGCGTGAGAGCCGCGCCCATGTGAGATTGATGATGGCTTTCGATGATTTTCTGACCAGCGAGTTCGGACGACGTACAGACGACGGTCCTCCGCCTCCCGCCCCCTCCCCGGCCGAAGGCGGTACGCAGCGTGATCAACGCACCGCCTCATCGCATTGCTCGCTCGTCTCGCCGCGCCCTCCCGCGTCCATACCCGACTATCTCCCGAAGCACTATTGGTGGGCCTACGTCCATCCCAACGCCATCCGGTTCTTTGAGCGCCAGTGGCTGATCAATCTGATCCTGCTCGGCAATTATGCGCAATTGCGGGAGTCCGCGATGGAGGCGCTCGGCCCGGCCCTGCCCGGATCGACGCTCCAGGTCGCCAGCGCCTACGGCAATGTCACGGAGCGCTTGTACGAGCGCGTTCTCAAGGGGGCCGGCCGCCTCGATGTCATCGACGTCCTTCCCCTGCAAATCGAGAACCTGCGAAAGAAGCTCCCGCCATGCAACTCCCTGCGCACGTTCGTTATGGATGCGGCGGATCTCGACTTCGCGGAGGCGAGCTACGATCGCGCGCTGCTCTTCTTTCTGCTGCACGAGCAGCCCGATTCATGGCGGCGAAAGACGCTCGCGGGGACGCTGCGGGTGGTCAAGCCTGGCGGACGGATCGTCATCGTCGAATATGCGCTGCCTCAGCGATGGAATCCCATTCGCTACCTGTTTCCGCCGGCGCTGCGCTTGCTTGAGCCGTTCGCGCTCGATCTGTGGCGCAACGATATCGCGAGCTTCATGCCGGCGTCCTATACGATGCGAAACGTCGCGCGCCAGACGGTCTTCGGCGGCCTCTATCAGGTCGTCGCATTCGATCGCTGATCCGCCGGCGGAGCGCCTCGACCCAGGTCGAGGCCCGGGTAAGGGCCGCGGTCGCGATCGCGATCATTCCGGCATGAGTTGCATGCGATCGGGTCGAGTTGCCGTCGTCAGGGAGACCGGAATTGCGTCTCGGCTTGAGGAGGGGCGCGAGCTCCTTTCCGCTGAACCGAATGTACGACGGAGAATCAGGAAATATGGAGAGTAGCCGGCGCGCGATGCCGGGTCCATTCGGTGGCTTTTCTTGCTTTTCTTGACAACGGACGGGGCCCCGGGGCTTAGGGATTTTCCCCTGTTTGGCCTGTTCCCGTGAAGGTAACAGGGCAAGCCGCGCACGGCGCCAGACAGACTTCGGCCGGAATTTATACGTTTTACCAATTGGTTGGAACACAAGTTGACAAGTTGCCATGACGTAACATAAGCGGTTTGTAACAAGTAACAGAGCAAGTTTCTGCCCTCTTACGCATAAAAACAGGGCCCCTTGCCGCTGGAGCAGGGAAAAGCCGAAACTGCCCTGCGCTCATGCAACCCAGGCGCGAACCGACGGGCCGTGGGGGGAGCTGTCGGAATCCGGCGTGCGATGATACGGCTACGCAGATGGGATACGCCGGATTTTCCGAAGACCCTCTCGGGCCCGACTCGTTTGATCAGGCGGGAGCCTCCGCCGCCGGGCGAACTCCGCCGCCTCGTGCTCTTAAGCGGTCGGCCCTCTGCGGGGCGCGGTAGTCGACCCCGCCGGCGCGCTCAGCGAGCGCGCCCTACATAGCGCGTCGATCTGTATTCCTATTCGCCCTTCCGTCCGCTTCCGTCATTCCGCCTTAGCGAGCCCGACCCTGGCGGTAGACGGCGTCGGCGCGCGCTGCGAAGGCCTGTGAAAGCTCGCTGAACACCGCATCGAAGATCGATCCGAGCAGAAGGCCGAGAGTCGCGCTCTCGAAGTCGTAGTCTGTCGCAAACTGGACCCGGGAGCAGCCGCTCGACGGGTCGTCGCGGAAAGTCCAGGCGGACTCGAAGCGCCGGAACGGGCCTTCAAAGTTGTGGATGACGATCTTCAGCCGCGCCCGGTCCAGCACGTCCGATGTGACGAAACGCCGGTGGATCGATCCCATCCCCACCCCCATTTCCGCGATCAGCATTTCGATGCCCGATGCGTCGACCGATCGCTGCGTGATCCGGGCCGTCCGGCAGTGAGGGACGAATTCGGGGTAGCGCTCGAAATCGGCGACCAGATCGAACATGTCCATCGCCGTGTGGCGCACCCAGCGCGAGCCGCGAAACGATGGCATCGGCGCTCAGTTCGCCAAAGGAGGGCGACGTGCGCCGGCAGTCGAGCCCGCCTCGATTCCGGGTGAAGTCCCCGGGCGCTCGCCGAGCGCCATCATCCCCGCCGCCCGCGAGCGAGCCGGAACCGGAGCCGAATCCGGGCCTGCCTGCCCGGCCGACAGACGACGCCGACAGAAGCGCTCCGCATTCACCGCAGCAGCGGTAACCCGAAGCTCGACGACATCGGCGCAGCACGGTCGGACAAAATCGGCAGGTGCAGCAGCGACAAGGGCGCGGGCGAGCGTGAAAGCGTGCTGTAGCGCAGCCAATCCGACAAGGGCGCGCTCGATGAGAAAAGTGTTGGCAGGTTCCAGAAAGTGGCGAAAGGCGTCGGGTCCGAGGACCGGACAGGCATCATCAACCCGGACGACAACGGCGCCGCCTCGTCATATCTCGAGCGAGGATAGGCTGGCTCCGGTATGCCCGAGTCGATAGGGTTGTGCCGATCGAGAAGGAGCGTCGCTTTGAATCCGACCCCAAATGGCGCGTGGACCGTGACCAGGGTGGCGCCGCGCGCGACTTTCTGCGCGTAGACCGCCGCGCGCGCTGTGACGACGTAGCCCCGCACGATTTCCGCGGCGACGTCGGCGACTATCCCCTGGCCCGGCTCTCCGCCGGCGGCTATCGCTGGAGGACCGACGACGAAGACTTCCTCGGGCCCGAAACTGTGCTTCGCAAGATCCCCGACGGCCGCATCCGCCTCGGCCTTGGTTGCGTACATGCGCGAAATTGTCTGTGTCATGTTGCCCTGCTCAGGTTCTGCCAGTCGTAGGAGTTTGGCTTGGTAGCCCGTCGCTGCGCTGCTCACGCATAGGCCTGGACCCGTCGAATGAGCGGCGACATCAAGACGAGCGTCGCAAGCAGCAAAACGATTTCGATCGCGTAGACGATATCATAGGCGCTTGCGGTACCGAATGCGGTTGCCGAAACATATCCTGCGACCGAATCTCGGATAATGCCGCCGAGCGCGATCGCAATGCCGGCGGCTGACGCCTGTACCGCCCCATGCGCCGAGAGCGAGCCCGGTCTGACCTTCGGGCACGAGATTCATGGTCGCCATCAATGTCCCGTGTCCGAACAGTCCCGCGCCAAAACCGATCAGCAGCGTGCCCAGACCGAAAAGCCACTGCGACATCAACGGAGCCGAAAAGATCACCCGGCAAAAGGCCGGCACTCCCACCAGCGCGCCGAAACTCGCCATGCGGAAGGGGTCGGCGCCGTGGCTCAGGAT
The DNA here is from genome assembly GCA_963741405.1 of uncultured Alphaproteobacteria bacterium. Lineage (GTDB taxonomy): Bacteria > Pseudomonadota > Alphaproteobacteria > Rhizobiales > Beijerinckiaceae > Roseiarcus. The sequence goes on along the minus strand of CAVUHX010000039.1, from coordinate 7,523 downwards.
CCGTGACGCGAGCCAGAACCCGAGCAGCCCGCCCACCGCGAGTGCGGCCGTCAGTTTCGTCGTATCGCCGACGGCGAGCCGGAGAACCTGTCCGCCGTACGGCTCGAGCAGAACGTCCTCCATGCTGAACGCCATGGTGCCGAGGCCAACGGCAACGAACCGGCGGATCACGCGATCCCCCTGGGTGAAGCTGTCCCAGGACTCGACAAAGCCCGGCTCGCGTTGACGCGCCGACGCCCTGCGGGCCTGACCTCGAGTCTCCTGCTTCCACAAGGAGACGCCGTTCAGGACGATCGTCGCGACCGCCGCGCCCTGGATCACCTGCACCAGCCGGCCGGGAGTGAAATCAGCAAGAAACGCTCCGAATCCCAGGGCGCTGACGATCATGCCGAACAGCAGCATGACATACATCAGCCCCACCACTTTGGGCTGCGATTCGACGGGGGCCAAATCCGTCGCCAGCGCGAGTCCGACCGTCTGAACAGTATGAAGCCCGGCCCCGACCAGAAGGAAAGCGACAGCGGCGCCGAGATAGCCGATCCACAAGGGAGCGTGAGCCGCGTCGCCTTGGCGCGCGAGGACCAGCAGCGCAAACGGCATGATTGCGAGACCGCCGAACTGGACCATTGTGCCTCGATACATAAAGGGCACGCGCTTCCAGCCGAGCGCAGACTTGTGCATGTCGGAGCGGAATCCGATCAGGGCGCGGAACGGCGCGAAAATCAGAGGGAGCGAAATCACGATCCCGACCAGGGAAGCCGGGACCTCCAGTTCGACGATCATGACCCTGTTCAGGGTTCCGATTTGCAGAACCAGAGCCATGCCGACGGTCACCTGAAACAGGGAGAGCCGAAGAGTCGCGAAAGAGGCAGATCCGGCGTCGCTGCGTCTGCGAACGGCAGAAAGCGGGGCCCAAGGCCCAACCAGATGCTCACCACTCTCTGACTTAGACGGTTCATCTGCAGCTGACGCGTCGCCCGACTCGCGGCGCCAATCTCGTGCGGCCGGTTCCGGGGCTTGACCGCCTGCGCCACGCCCTCCTCGCCTGGCCTTTGCGCGCGGCGGCATGGGCCGCTCTTTGTCAGGCTCCGCCCTCCTTCGCCGCTGCGACATTGAGCATCGACTGAGGCGTCGCCGGCGGGGAGCGCCTTTGAAAGCGCTCTCGGGCATCTCGCCGGCGGACGCGCTTCGACCTGGAAAAATTGGCAGTCCCGCAACGTTCGCTGAGTCTGGACCTATTCAGCCGCCTTGCGCATTTCCGGATAGGCACAGGCCGGCGTCGTCACCTTGCGCGGCCGCAGCGGAAGGATTCTCGCTTCCGTCAAGGGCAGCCCGACGGTCTTCCATACGTCGACCAGCGCCTCGACCAAGTAGGAGACGTCGGCTTCTCCGTGCCTTGGCGTCGGCGTGATGCGCAGCCGATCGGTCCCGATCGCCACGGTCGGATAGTTGATCGGCTGGATGTAGATGCTGTGCCGGCGCATGAGGAGATCGCTCGCCGCCTTGCACAGCTCCGCGTCGCCCACGAATACGGGTACGATATGCGAAGGATTGTCCATGACCGGCAGGCCCGCGGCGCGAAGGGCGTGCTTGGTCAGCGACGCCATGTATTGGTGCCCTTCCCGCTCGGCGGAAGAGGTCTTGAGGTGGCGAATCGCCGCACAGGCGCTCGCGGTCACCATTGGCGGCAGCGTGGTCGTGAAGATGAACTGCGGCGCGTAACTTCGCACGGCGTCGACGATCGCCGCATCGGCGGCGATATAACCGCCGAGCGCGCCGAAACCCTTGGCGAGCGTGCCCTCGATGACGTCGATGCGATCCATCAGACCTTCGCGCTCGCAGATGCCGCCGCCCCGCTCGCCGTACATGCCGACCGCGTGCACCTCGTCGATGTAGGTCAGCGCATTGTGCCGCTCGGCGAGCTCGACGATCTCCCGCACGGGCGCGATGTCGCCGTCCATCGAATAAAGGCTTTCGAAAACGACCACCTTCGCCCGATCGGGCCCCGCTTCAACCAGCAGTCTTTCGAGATCGGCGACATCGTTGTGACGCCACACCCTCTTTTCGCAGCCCGAACGCCGCACGCCTTCGATCATGGAGTTGTGGTTGAGCGCATCGGACAGGATCAGGCAGTCCGGCAACAGAGAGGCGATGGTCGAGATGCCTGCGAGATTCGACACCCAGCCGGAGGTGAAAACGAGCGCCGCTTCCTTGCGATGGAGGTCGGCGAGTTCCTCCTCGAGTTCGACGATCCGATGGTGCGTTCCGGAGATGTTTCGCGTGCCGCCGGCTCCGGCGCCATGCCGCTCGACAGCGCCAATCGCCGCCTCCCGGACCGTCGGATGTGCTCCCATGCCGAGATAGTCGTTCGAACACCAGATCGTGACGTCGCGCGGCTCCTCTCCGCCGCCGGGCCGCCAAACTGCGGTAGGGAAGCGCTCCGGGTCGCGCTCGAGGTCGATGAACACCCGATACCGCTTCTCCTCCTTCAGCCGGCGGATCGCCCCCTCGAAGTGAGTTCTGCGGCCTAAAGCAACTACGGTCATTTGACCCTCCCTACCAAACTCAATCCCCTGCCTTCAGGCGAGCGCGGCGCAGCCGTCGAAGGCCGCCTGCAACCGGACTCGATCGAACCTGTGTCCCCTGGCGACGACCTTCGGCTCCTGAAGGCGCCGCGGTGCGGACGTGGCCATTCGAGTCGTCTGACCGTTCAGTTCGAAACTCACCCAGTCGACCTTCGTGCGTACGAGGCCATGAACGCTATCGACTTCGCCGAATGCGCCGGCCGCGATCAGCTCGAGGACGCTGGCGACGTGGCGCGCGTCGCAAATCGCCGGCGGATTTGCGCTCCAGGAATCAATTTCTCTGACGAGCGTCGTAGTCTCGGCGTCCGCATCGATGGCGAAGGCGGTGCCCTCGATTCGAACGATCTCCTCCGCAGGCGGGAAGGGCTGATCGGCCGGGCGGCGGCGAAAGGAGCGCCAGATCGCATTGGCGTCCAACGGCACGACCAGGAACCAGTGTTCCGCGACGGCAAGCGTCATGAGGGCGGCAAGCATCGTGCCGCCGACCACCTCGAACGGGCTCGCGCTTGCTGAATACGCCCATTGCCAGAGAAGCATCGTCGCAACTGTCGAGACGGTGACCGAGACCGGAAAGAAAAGATTCATCGGCCGACAGCGCATGAAGCTTGTCAAATAGGCGAGATGGTCCGGCAGCATCTCCTCGCCATGGTTCGGAACGCCTAAGAAGACATTGAGCTTCGCGCTCTGATGCATCCACCAGAAGATGAGGTAGGTCCAGAGAGCGACCGCGTTTGGCTTTCCGTAAGTCAAAGCGAAGAGGATCAGCGCGCCAAGCACCGCCGCCAGTTCGTGATACAGGCTCGCGCGCACAGCCTCGACGAACCGCGCGAGCCCACGACAGTCGGGCGGGCAAGCACTCCTGCGCGGCCCGCTGAGGAACCCCGGTGTAGAAACTCAGGAGCTGCCATCCCCAGGCGACGAGACCGCAGGCGAAGGCGACATAGGCTGCTCCCGACGTCGCTTGGCTCGCGCTGTCGACAACGAACCAGATTGCGACGGCTAGCGCCGCCGTCGCCGCCGCCATGCTTGGACCGAAAGTCCTGCGGTCGAGTCCGTCGAGCAGCAGGATGAGGCCGGTCGAGGCCCACCAGAGCGCCAGCGTGGCGAGGATCGGCAACCCATGCGCAAGCATCGGGGACTCCCTACCAGATCGGCGCCAGCCGGATATCGGCGGGCGGCGCATTGGTCTTGCTTGGCATCACATAGAGGCGGGCGAACACCACTGAGGCGGCCGCGCTGAGGCCGGCTTTCTTCAACGCCCCCATGACGCCGCCTTGCGACTGCGCCTGCTCGATCGACCTCGCGATCGCGAACAGCCGATCGAGGCCGCGCTTGAACGCCGGGTTGTCGAGATTGAGGGTCAGCGGGAACGTCTGGCGCGAGATCTCCGAGGTCAGCCGGAAAACGGCGAAGTCATAGTCCGTCGGATCGACTCCGACCGCCTTGTGGAAGGCCGGCCGGCAATGGTCCCGCACATACATCGTGGCGAACACCGCGAGCACGAAGAACTTGATCCAGTAGGCATTGATTCCCGTAATCAACCGCGGATTTGCCCGCATGAGCAGGGCGAACGCTTCGCCGTGCCGGAATTCGTCGTTGCACCACTTCTCGAACCACTTGAAAATCGGATGGAAGCGGCGCTCGGGGTGGCGTTCGAGTTGCCGATAGATCGTGATGTAGCGAGCGTAGCCGATCTTCTCCGAGAGATAGGTGGCGTAGAAAATGAACTTTGGCCGAAAGTAGGTGTATTTCTTGGCCTTCGTCAGGAAACCGAGATCGACCCCCACACCAAAGTCCTTGAGCGTGTCGTTGATGAACCCCGCGTGCCGCGCCTCGTCCCGGCTCATGAAGGTGAAGAGTTCCCGCATGTCCTTGTTCTTCGCCCGCTTCTTCATCTCGGCGTAGAGAACGCAACCCGAGAATTCGGCTGTGATCGAAGTGATCAGGAAGTCGCGGAATTCTCGGTCGAGATCGGGCGGAGGTTCGAGAAGTCGGCGTTGAATTCTTCGGTCCTGGTGAAGTGCTTCTTGTTCGGGTCGGACCGCATCTCGGCGATCAACGCGTCCCATTGCGCACGGACGGGATTGACATCTGTCCGATCCAATTCATCGAAATCGGTTGTGTAAAATCGCGGACTGAGGACCGTATTCTGCTGCGCGACGCGCGTTGCGTCGAGCGGCGTTTCGGCGCGCGGGGAAGCAGTCACAGGCGTCTCCTCTCGGTGAAGCTGACGTCGTAGAGCTCGGTGATCTCGAAGTGGCCGGCAAGGCGCGTCCACAGCCTTTCAGGCAGCCCGGCGCGCGTGATTGTCGCGGTTCGGCGAACAGCCAGGCGCTCGCCGAACGGAGCGTCGGTCGGCGCGTCGTGGACCAGCACCTCGTCGCCCGGCCGCACCTGATAATCGCTGTCGATCGACACATGCGCCTCCAGAGTGTCGGCCGACCGCTCGATCTCGACAGTGCAAGGGGTGTCAAAACTTGTTCGTCGCAGCGGGCCGAAAGGGTTCATTTTGCACCTCCGCTTCGGCCGAAGAGCTGGGCGAAGGCCCGCGCGTTGGTGGCTCCGAAAGCCTCCAGCGCAACGCTCCGCCCCGTTGTCCGGTCCTCGAGCGACAGACGGCCGTCGTCCCAGTGCTCGAGCACGAACGGCGTCCCGTCGCCGATGCCCGAGCGTTTGCGCTCGCGCACCAGCCCACGCACGGTTGCGCGCATGAACCCGTTGGTTCCCGGCTGAGCGACGAAGATCAAATCGCCGGTCCTGGAGATTCGCACCACCACGGCGCCATCGTCGCGGTCTTCGAACTTGAGGCTGAGCGTCTCGACCACCCTCCCCTCCGGAGCCTGAAGGGCGCCCTGGCCCGACAGTCTGACCGCCCCGGCCGTCACGATCGTGAACGCCATCAGCGCGCCGGCGCCAAGAAGGACGCCCCTCGGCAGTCCGGAAGGTCTTGCGACCGCGATGCCGTTCATCGTCGCCTCATCAGGCCGTTGCGTGCCCGGAGGCGACGGAGATGACCTCCCGCGCCTCCACGACCGCCGCGCCGCCGCGAGCCAGGGCCGTCTCGCCAGCCGCAGCCGCAAGCGCGTGGCCCACAATGTCATCGACACGCGCCGCGTTGGGGACGCATCTGAGCGCCGGTTCCGGACGCGCGAAATGAAACGGTCGGGCGTGTGGCCAAAGAGCGAAATAGGCGACGCGTTCGCTGGGCGCGAGCGAGACAGGAACGTCGCCGGTTCCATCGCCGTACACCCGCACCGCAGCCGAGGTGATCTTGGTGAAGGGCACGTTGATGAAGATCGGCAATGCGACGCCGACCTTGAGCACGAGCCGCTTCGTTGTCACGACATAGAGCGTCGAGCGCGCCGAAGCGTAGGCGAGGAAGCCGATCAGCGCCATGGCGGCGACGGCGAGAGCAAAGGTCTTCAAGGCCGTCGCCGCCACGCCTCCCGCGTCTCCGGAGCCCGCGGCAGAGGCGACGTTCCAGATACCGAGCGCGACGAAATACGCCGTCACAAAGTCTCCGCGATACGCCCGCCGCGCCAGGCTGAGCCAGCCCGGGCGACCGTGCCAGAGGATCTGCTCTCCGGCCGGAATGTCGGCCGGAAGGAGCTTCTCGAGGCTGACCGCTTTCACAGCAGCGGCTCCACGCGGTCCGGCGTGGCGTAAAGCGTGCCGGCGCCGTAGTAAGCAGTGATCTTGTCCTCCTCGAGCAAGGTCACCTTGTCGTCGTTCCGAGTCGCCGGGACCCCGGAGAACTGCGAGGCGAGCAGCGCCGACACGTCGACGCGGCGCCGCTTGAAATCGACATTGCAGAAGGTCACCGGCAGCAGGACGCTGCGGCCGCCGCTCGCCAGCTGGACCTCATAGTAGCGAAGGACCAATTCCCCGCGATCGACCCAGAGGTCCTTGATCACGCCCGCCTTCGCGCGATCGGCGCCGATGACGCTGAAGCCGATCGGGTTTCCGCCTTCCGCCGCGACCGCATAGTTCGTCGCGATCCGCAGCGGCACGATCAGATCGTGGCCGTCGAAGGTCTTGTACGTTTCATCCGCGCGCTCTGCATATGCGCCCGGCCCTACAGCCGCGCGCATCGGATCGCCGTCGGGTTGCAGCGGAGCACCCGGCCAGGGTTCGACTTTTGATGCGTTGATGCGTCGGTCGTCGGCCTTGAAATTCGGCGCCAGGACTTTTTGACCGTCCGACCGCATGAACGTCTTTGAAGCGGGAATGAGCATGACGCCGCGCGGCTTCAGCCGGCCCGCCGCCTCGTTCTCGAGCGGATAGCCCTCGCGGCGGTCCTCCCGCCGCAAATGGAAAATCAGACCCGCGAAAAACAGCCAGAATGCGTAGAGCACGATCTGGGCGACGTCCAGGTTTCCTACTGCGCCTCGAATCATCGCAACCCTCCTGAGTTGAGTCTCGCCGCGATCGACACGCTGAATTTCGCGGTCGTGGCGGAACGCTCGCCGTCGCGCGGCCGCACAAGCGGACCGACGGCGATAAGCGCGGCAAAGAGAAGAATGACCTCAATCCCGTATACAGACGTGTAGCCGGTCGCGGGATTGACGAGCGTGTCGCCGAGAACGCCTCGCATCGTGAGGCACGAGCCGAGGTCGTTGACGGCGCCGCTGACGGCTATGGCCAGCCCTGCGGCGGTCGCCTGTGCGGCGCCCCATGCGCCAAGCGCGAGCCCGCGGTCTTCGGGCTCTGCGAGCATCATCGAGGCCGTCATCGTGCCGTGGGCGAACAGTCCTCCACCGAAGCCGATCATCGCCACCCCGAGGCCGAAGAGCGGAGGAGATTCGGGGGGGCCGAAAGGATCACGCATGCAAATGCCACAATCCCGGCCAGCGCGCCGAGCCCGGCGACCCGATGGGCCTCCGCTCCCCGGTTCAGCCTGCGCGCGGCAAGGGTCAGTCCGGCTCCCCCTCCGATCGC